>JAAFJE010000002.1 GCA_013298025.1 Cytophagales bacterium
TAAGAAAATTCCTTTGCTAAAATTCGTGTCCAACTCCAAAAAACGTAATTTCCCCAACAATTTGCAACATCACTTTCCCAAAAATCGCTTCCGATTGCACTCCATCTCCAAATGCCTGAGAAAACCACTTTTCGTGTCCTGCGAGAAAATGCTTTTGCTACAAGTTTGTATCAATTCGCCAGTTTTGCTACACTTCCCTCCATGTCAAATCAAAAACCAACTTCGTTTCTTGTAGCAAATTTTCTTTCGTCCGTCAGGTTTCTCACAAGCTTGCACATAACGATTGTGCAACCGCCAAAATACAGAGATATACCTGAATTATGGCGGATATATCGCCTTTGTCGGTTTGTATTTTTAGATTTTATTCGTACACCAACGCTTATGGTAGTGCGTTTTTAAAGTGTTATGCTCAAGTTTAAATGTCCGCCCAAACCAACTTGAATTATTCTCATGAGCGTCGAATGTCCGAAACATTATTTTCAATTCTTGAAATACAAGTTCAATTTCTTGTTTTGGTGTCTTTTGAGTTTTCTTTTGAAAACCATTTACAGGCATCACAAGTTTTCTTTTGTCAAAAAAACTGAATACTCTATAAATCTCTGAACCAACTTCTACACGAACGTCATACAGTCCTGTTGAACCTGTAATATGCTTGAAATATTTTTCAGGGATTCTTTCAAGTGTCGCTATTAATTGCAATGTCCAATTGAACTTCTTTTTTACTTCTGATTTGAGTCCTTCGTAAAAGCTCAAAAATAGTCTTCAAAATAAAATTTTCTTGCATTCATATAGAACTTTTATCAAAACAAAGATATCTAATTAAGTAATAATATAAAACTATTTCTCGATTTTTTTGTCGGTTTTATTTTGAGGTTTACTGCTATTGCTACCAACGGAAAAATATTTGCGTAAGGCGGGATTTAATAGCACTTTCCTTGCCCTACGCACAATGTTTATAGAAAACACAAAAGCCCAAAATCAGCACATTAGCCCGCTTTTTGCAAACATAATGTTGTCATCAGTTTTTCTTTATTTCGTTGCGTAATTGTTCTATGTGCTCAAACGCTAATTCTGTCATCTGCATAATAAAAGCATTGGTTGAACCTGCCAAAATCATTCTTTTTGCAATCTCCGTTCGTTCTTCTTCACGTTCAAGGATAATAACTTTACGTTTAGAAGCCTCAATTTTGGCTTGCTCCCACTCATCAGGGCTAATATTTTCATAACTCACTATTTCCGTAGCACGTTTTACACCTTCATTTTGGGTATTGATTTTTGGATTTTCGGGATTATGGATACTTTCATAAATTAAATCTAACCAATCTCTATAATTGTTAGGTGTATCTTGTCCTTTATAGTTGGGGTTGAGATAAATGAGTTGATGATTGAAAATACTTCGTTCTATACCCTTCAAATTTTTGGGGTTAAGGTTAGAAATTAGCACTTCATCTTTATAAAGTTCTTTGGTTTTTACGTGAACTTTGTAGGGGGCTGTCATCACAACGATTGTATAAACCGTTTTTTCCACAGAATAATCCTCTGAACTTCTTTGCTGTTCTGTAATGGCTTGTAAATGATAGTGTAGAAATCTATCAAAGTTATGGTCATACTCCACCTTTTGGATTTCTATCACAATCCTACGTTTTATGTCTTCTGCAAAAATATCATATTTGAAAGCAATATTGCCCAATTTGGGCTGAAAAGCCTTTTCAGTTTCTATTTTTGCTGGTTCAACCTCGATACCAATAATGTCTTTCACAAAAGCCTTAAAAACGATTTCGTCTGTAAAGACTTTTTTGAAAAAAACTTCGTTGTCTAAACGGGCAAGTATCATACGATTAGTTTTTTCACAAAGTTAATCATTTGTCTAAGAGTTTTTTACACCGTTGTAATATTTGCTAAAAGCAACATAAAACTACAATGAAAAAGGGTTGTTTTCATAATTTTCCCTTGTTTGTTTTTTAAAATTGATGACGACAATGTATGTATCTAAACACTGCTAAATATCCAAATTTTCAATCGGACTTTTTATTTGGTCTATGCCTCTGGTGGTAATATGTGTATAAATCTCCGTAGTTTTTGAACTTTCATGCCCTAGTAAATGCTGAATGTAACGCAAATCTGTGCCGTTTTCCAACAAATGGGTAGCAAAACTGTGTCGTAAAGTGTGTACGCTTACGTTTTTCTGAATCCCTGCTTTCAAAACGGCTGCCTTAAATACGTTCTGGATGCTCCTCGCCGCATATTGCTCTCCTGTTTGTCCTTCAAACAACCATTCTTTGGGCCGGTATTCCTTAAAATACAGCCGTAAAATGTCTAAGGTCTTTTGCGACAAAAGAGTATATCGGTCTTTCTTTCCTTTCGATTGCTCTACTCGAATCTGCATTCTTTTAGAGTCTATATCCTTGATTTTCAACGATACAACTTCTCCTATTCTCAAACCTGCCGAGTATATGACCATCAAAATAGCTCGATGTTTTAGGTTGTCAACGCTCCTAAGCAATCGCCCTACTTCTTCCGTGCTGAGTACGCTGGGAAGGGTCTTTTCTTTGTTGGGTCTTTCGATAAAATAAAACTTTCGCTGTCCCCCAAGTACTCGCTCGTAATAAAATTTGATGGCATTGATGGATTGATTTTGATACGAACTGGACACTTTTCGCTCGATGACCAAAAACCTTAAAAACTTGACAATCATGGTTTCGTCGATTTTATCAATATCGTGCGTTGGATAATAATTGATAAATTCTTCAAATAATCCTACATATAGCTTGAGGGTTCGCTCGCTGTACCGTAACTCAATTAGTTTCAATTTATATTCGTCTGGACAATAACGAAAGTTCGCCATCGTGTGTGGATTCGCCCTTTCAATCCTTTTTTGTGTACTTGGTTCTTCTTCCTCAAAAACCATCGTAAGCGACAAAGCCTCAATTTGTTGCTTGAGCGTTGCTAAGGTTTGCTCAGAATAGGCTACTGTCCACCATTTATTTTTGCTATCCCAAAAATTATAAGGTAGTTTTTTAATGAAATTTGCCAGAGTTGGGATATAGCCAAATATAATTTTCAAACGTTTGGCTTGGGTTTTCTGTACAAAAACTTCATTTTTTTCTATTTTTTTATGGTTTATCGAAACTTTAGGCTGAATGTCTATAGCTTCGTGCATTTCTATCTTTTCAAGTCTTGCACCGAAGTAATTCTTTAAAATTTCTACATTTCCCGGATAATTGGGTATCCGCCAACACCGTTGATGTTTTTCCCATTTACTATATCTTAATTGCTTCAAAAACTTGGTATCAGCCTCATTTGACGGAAGTCTCAAAATGATAGCTCGTCCAACTACCTCAAGGTATATCTTGTTTTTGTTATATTTCTGAACAGGTACGACTGATTCTACTGTCGGTTGTGCCGCCGTTGGTCGTTTTAATTGGTCTATTTCTTTCGATAAATTGGGGTAAAGAATTTTGAGCTTCTGAAAACTTGTTTCGGTTTGAGGCAAATGCCAAGCCCTAAGTCTTTTACTCCATCGTGCATCGGGAATTTCTTTTATTTGTGCCGCAATAACTTGATTATAAGGAAAATCAACCATAATGCGTGCTTCGTCTAGGTGTGTAATTAATGAAACTTTCATGTTATACTGATAAATGGCGGTTATACATCCTTATTGAGTTGAATAATGTACATTCGTATATAAAATAGCACCAATGTATAATTTCACTCGTCTTTTTTGGACGCTTTGTCAAGCATGATAAAACTCTCGCCAATAATTTCAGTTACATATTTTTTTTGTCCATTTGCATCGTCGTAGGTTCGATATTGTAATTTACCTTCAAGATAAATCGCCATTCCTTTGCGGAGATATTTTTCGGCAAGTTCTGCCAAAACTCTCCACAATACTACGTTGTGCCATTCTGTTTTGCTATGTTTATTTCCTTGACTATCACGGTATGTTTCGGTGGTAGCAAGTGTAAGTTTTGCCACAATCCAATCGCCCTGCAAGCGTTGAACATCGGGGTCTTTTCCTAAATTACCGATAAGGGTTACTTTGTTGAGGCTTTTCATAAGGTGTAAGTGTTGAACAAATGATAAAAAGTGTAATCGAACTCTCTAAAACTACTATACTATAGGACGATTGTTTTAGGCTTTTGTCACGTTTTTTGTATAAAATAACTGAAAGGTTGAGTGGTTTTAAGAATTAATTAGCAATCCTGTGTTTCTATTTTGCAAGCCAACGCTAACAGAAACAACATACTGCTGGTGCTGGCGTTAGGTTTAATCTATGCAAGCACTAAATCATCACCCGTAAAACTAATTTCTGATTTACCCAATTGTTTTAACGCTTTTTTTACTTTTATTTGGTCTTCTTTAGATAGGTAAACAGGAACTAACTTTGTTAATTCTATCTTAAATACACGGTTGATAATGACCAAATCTTTCAATGTAAAAGGTTTAATTCCATTCATTAGTTCTGATATATGCGTTTTGCTTCTATGACCTAAAAGTAACGCCAAATCTTCCTGAGTTAAATCTAATGCTTTAAGTTTCGCCCGTATTTCTCGTTTTCTTTGGTCAATGAACAATCGCTCTGCTTCTGCTGTGCGTTCAGCGTTATCACTCTCCAAAACTTTTTCGTTTGAAATTTTTTCTACATTACTCCATTCAGACTTTTCGTACTCTTCTACTAAGTCTCGAAGCTTTAATCTTAAACTTTTAAAATGAGCATTTTCTTTTGATAGCAATCTTAGTTTTCTGTCGGCTATCAAAGCTCTTTCATAGTCCAATTCATTTGTGATTGAACCACTTTCAACTAATTTTTCTATGTCAAAATCCGTTTTCATTTTATATGCTTTTAAGCTTGTTAATGTCTTTTGAGTTCAATAGTAGGTTTTTCTAATGAGCTCTCACGATATGTTATGGTAGTGGTAAAGGAGAATCTCGGTGTGCAGATGAGAACTACAATCGTTGCATATATCGCCAATAGCCATTTTTTTATACGGCTTCGCCGCCGTCAGTAACAGTATTGCTGTTGCAGACCTCAATAACGACCTTTAATTGTTTAGGCAAATACTTTGCTTTTGCTTTCACAAGAAAAACAACGAATATCCAAAAATATCTAAACACCTTCATATATCCAAATTTTCGTTGGGGCTTTTTTAAGGCTATTTTGGTGGCTGAGTTGAATTATGAGTGAATTTTTTTAATCTTCAAATATGTATAAATCAATCAGCTAAATTTATTTTTTTGATTTATGAAAAAAATATAATTATATGAAAATCAAAGCACTAATCACCATTCTACATTAGCCTTTACAAATCAAGGAAGTTTTATTAGACTATTTTGAAGCTTTTAAGCATATTTTTTTAGAAAAAAAGGAATCAAAAAACGAATAAGTATATACGCTTGTTCGTTTTTCGATTCCTTTTCGTTATTTGTCAAATCTAAATACACAGACAGTTGCTAGTTTACTCAGACTCTAAATTGTCTCGGGTATTTTTTTGTACCGTGATGGCAGCAAAAAGCGATAATAAAAAAGCAAAGGCGTAAAACCCTTTTTCGCTTGGCAACAAAGTGGCGTTCCACAAGCCGACTGTCAGTAGTAAAATAGATAAAATTGTACAAAACCAACAAAGACCATAGTAAATGTCGGTTATTTTGATGCCTTCTAGTTTATCTCTCACACTTTTTTGAAGCGAAATAACCGAAAATAGCCCAAACATCAATACGGTGAAATAAAAGCCTTTTTCGTTGAGTTGCATCTCTGCCCTCCAAAGTCCAATCAAATATCCTAAAATGCCAGCACCTAATGCTACCCAAGAAGCTCCAATAAATGCTGCGGATGTTTTTTTTGCCATAGTTATGTTTTGTTTGTTATTCTCTTTGAAGTTACGCTTTTTTGCGATTGTATCAAGTATTCCTGCACTGTTTTATGTACTTTAGTATTTCAACGTTGTCGATACTAATGTAAAATTGTGAATGGTCAGCTATAAATTAGTATTTTGATTTTCATGAAGTTACATTTTTTTAATCATGTTTAAATTTGTCTAAATACTCAACTTGGTAGTTTTCGTACAAATTTTTTATCAATAAATACTGTTGCAAAACAACCCAAACTCTCAATTGCTAATTTTAATTGAGGTCTATCGGCATTCGACAACAAACGGCCTTTCATGCCGATAAAATGCCCTTCCATGATTTCTACTTCTTCACCGCTGTAAAAATCGCCCTGCTCTATGTTTACGGGTTCTATATAGCTGCATAGCCTCCTCACTCGTTCGATTTCATCTTCTGTCAATACACATATTTTACCCGCAATAGATACGTATTTTACCAGTCCTTCTACTTGAAAGACTTTGCCTCGGTATTTTTCTTCTGTTTTTACAAAAATATAGCTATTGAACAAGGGTATCTCTACCCATTTTTTCCTGTCGTGCCAACAACGAAGCTGTCGCTGCAAGGGTAAAAAATGTTCTATGGCATTGGCACTCAAACGTTTGCTTATTTGCTTCTCTTGTTTAGGTCTAGTCGTCAAAACATACCATTGAGGATTTTTTTTGGGTAGCGTTTGCATCATTTTTAGGTCTTGATTGTAGGTAAATGTGGTAACAGGTAAATGACTTGTGCGATGTACTGACTATTAACGTAAAAAGTATCGTTTTATTTTATGAAAAAACATATTCTTCAACAAAACTACATTACATTCAAATATAACTATCTATGCAAAATATTTCCAAATGCCTTGTAAAGCATTTGTTTACTAATAAAATGCCTCCAACAACGATGATGCCTCTCTTACAAGACCACATACGCCAACGAAATACACTAACTCTCTTTACTATACGCAAAGAAATACCATTCTTTATTTTGGAAGCAAAACAAAGAAAGAGGTAAAACGGCAATAATCTGGAAGCAATAGTAAAAAATAAGCTGTTGCGAAGCAATAATTTTTTAGTTTAATGAGTAAACGGTCAAAAAACATCGCCTGTCCAAGATTAATGACTTGAACAGGCTGTAGTATTGGGCACAATTATTCATTAGCGAGGTTTTTGTGCATTTTTTTTCATTACTTCTAAAAATTTGATATGCTTTTCTATAAAAGACTTTTCACTTGGATTATCAGTCAGGCTTAAAGCTCTTGAGAGGTCTTTTTCTGCTTCACTCAATAGTTGACGACAAAGTTCCCATGCTCTTGCTCTTGTTTTAGGATTACTTTTCGTATCTCTACCTGTACTAATACACTTTTTGGCTAAATCCATTTTTGTAGTAGCTCTTTTTTCATACAGTGTAGGATTAAGATTTAAGGAAGGGTACTTTGAAAATACCTCTCCTATAAACTTAATAACAGACTCTGGCTCACCTACTTTCTTTAGATTAATCACCGCTTTTACCACTTGGCTTTCCTCTATTTTTCCTGACAACGCTATTGAAAGGATTCTATTAGCTAACACTTCATAGTCTTTATCTTCTCTTTGAGAAGTTAATATATCGGCAATATTGATAAGCGTATTAGAATTAAGTGCATAAAAATCTACATTTTTAGATAATATAAAATGATATAGTTCTTGCGGTCTTTTTTGTTTTGCTATAATTTCACAATACAAATCAATTGTTCTGAAATTATACAAGTCTGATTCTAATAAATTCAAAGCTTGTTTTTTAGCCTCGTCCAACTTGCCAAGTATGATTTTATCTTGAATCTCTTGTAGCTCTCTTACAATTCGATGCCTTGGATGTGCTGGTAAGATACAAGTAATACTATCTGTTCCGATTTCAAAAGTCGGATTGGGGCAACCTTCTTCCCTCATGGTTCGGAAAATAGTAGGAATGCCTTGTCCTTCAGATTGAGCAAGTTGTAATTTATTAAAAAGATAAGCAAAACTTTGATTCCTCCATTTAGGACTTGCCTTTCCATTCAAAAATCTTTCTTTGTCAACCCCCCAATGAAGTTCACCAGGCGACATGATTTCAATTCTGTCGGAAAATACTGTAATTCTAATGGGTTCGGGTATTTCATAGTTTCTATGCACAATTGCGTTGATAACTGCTTCTTGTAAAGCCCTAATAGGGTACTTGACTTGATTAGGTTTAGCATTTGTTTTATCAAAAGTAGTATAAGCTTGTGTATTTAAAAGCTCTACTGATTTTTTGGCTTGCTCAATAATTGAACCCGTAAGAATATGTCTTTCAGCAGTAGGCACACTTCTATCGATGCCACTATAAACAGAAAGAACGATATGAGCATCTGGAAAATTGACCGTTATAGATGATTTTTTTCCAAATAATAAAAGGGTAAAATTTCTTGGGCGTAATACTCCATCAAGTGTGCTACGCACAAATAAAGGAGGAACTAGCTCGGCTATTTGCTCCCTGTCTGAGAAATAATCTTCCAAAGATTTATCCGCAAAAAGCAAGTTCATTTCTTGCATACTATCTCTAAATAGAAGAATATCAATATCGCCATCAGTGGCATTAGGATGCATTCTTTTGTCGAAATACTCAACTTTTTGTTTTTTGACTAATAATTGAGCCAAAATCCCATTTCGGGCTTCTCTTGTTTCTCGACTAATTCTGACATAATAAGTACTACTCTCTCCATCTCTGTATGAATGAGCTTCTGATGTTGCCACTACAATAAAAACCAGCACTCTGGTATCTTTATTTTCAGGGTTTTCCATTTCTTGCACAATAGGAACTACAGAAGGACTAATATATTCTCTACAATGCATAAGAATCCGTCCTTCTATCTCTTTCAACTTATTGGCTGACAACCCCTTGTACTCTAATTTAGGAAATCCATATTCATCTTTTGTTTCTTTTGCACCACATACAACATAGCCACCGCCAACATTTGAAATATCATTGGCAAATGCAGTAATTGTTCTTACAATACTTTTGACAATATCCTTGTCGTCTCCATTTTCTTTCCATTCTACCTTTTCGCTTTCTCGTATTGCAAGTTCTTTTAAATCTATGAAATAAGCCATTGTATGCAACCAGTTAAATTATATGATATTTACGTTACGCACCTACAAACGTCGCTTCTATTGCATGAAGCCATTGCTCAAACAAAGCACTTTCAAAAGCACAAGCTTGTTGGGCGTGTACTTCCCAATCGGGAGAAAAAAGCTGTAACTGGTGAATCATTTCGGCGAGGTGTCCTTCTTCTTCCAAAATAATCGACTTTACATTTACTTTCGATTTGGCTTCGTCTAGCAATTCCTGATACACGGGATACAACTCGTCGGCCCTTACTTCGATGGCATACGTTACCAACAAATAGGCCGCAAATTTCAACTCGAAGCCAGTCAAACCAAGCGTATCTTTGAGGTAACGGCACACGTGTATATCAAGAAAATTCAAGTACGAATAGCTGGCAAAAGGAGCTAATAAATACCCATTTTCGTAGGTTGGGTACGCTTCGATGTCGCCAACTTTTTGAATTTGTTTTTTCAAATAATACGCATGACGGGCTTCTTCGGCGGCGTGCTTGAGTACAATAAAACTCACCTTGCTTTTATGTTCGGATGCCGAAATCTTACGAGCTCCCGTATTTTCCATCAATGACAAGGTGTTCAAAAATCGAGCATGAACCGCATTGTCGGAGATAACATTTCTTAAAATTTCTTGTAATTTCATATCCAAATTGAATTAACGATGTAATGAATGATTACACTTCATCCAAAAAACAACCAAAGTTATGCAATTATCTTATGTGCAGTACACTTCTGACGAACTAAAAGCTGTAAAAGATATATTTACAGAATATGCCCAGCAACTCAACGTTGACCTGTGCTTTCAGGGCTTCGAGCAAGAGTTGCAACAGTTATCAAGCGTTTATGCTCCTCCTCGTGGTTGTATTATTTTGGCGTATCAAGGTACAGCCGTGGCGGGCTGTGTTGCCCTAAAGCCCATCGAACCCACCGTATGCGAAATGAAACGATTGTACGTGAGGCCTGCCTACAGAGGAATAGCATTAGGCAAAATACTCGTAGAAGAACTGATTGCTTTTGCACGCCAATGTGGCTATACAAGCATGAAGCTCGATACGCTCCACACGCTTACGTCGGCTATTCGGCTGTATCGCTCTTTGGGTTTTGAACCCACCGCTCCGTATGTATTCAACCCGCTGGATGAAGTTTTATATTTTGAACGTAAACTTTTGTAAATACGCATACAACATTCATCCTAAACTCTTCAATTATATTATACATGAAAAAAACAAGTTTGTTACTGGCAGCCTGCGGTATAATGGTTGTCTTGGGTTCATGGGGATTTTTTTCTCATAAAACCATTCATCAATTAGCTATTTATGGTCTTCCGTCGTCGTTGCAACGTTTTATGGCAAGCAACCTCGACTACCTCGTTGCCAACTCTATTCGTCCCGATTTGCGTAGAAGAGAAGACCCCAAAGAAGATACCAAGCATTTTATTGATGCCGATGCTCCTCCTTTTGGCAAAGCGGGTTTTGATAACATTCCCGAAAACTGGCAAGATGCCGTAAAGAAATATTCGGAAGATACCCTCCGCAAATACGGTACTGTACCTTGGGAAGTGCTGCTGATTCAGGCGAAATTGACCAATGCTTTTCGGCATAAACTCAAAGACAGTATTTTGTTTTATGCAGCCGATTTGGGGCATTATATTTCAGATGCACACGTTCCTTTGCATACGAGCTATAATTACGACGGACAATTGACTAACCAAAAAGGTTTGCATAGCCTTTGGGAAAGTGCCGTGCCAGAAACCAATATCAAGGCCTATCATTTATTTCAAAAAAGTAAGGCTCGTTACCTCAAAAACCCTCAAGCTGAAATATTTCAGGTGCTGAGGGCTTCTAATGCCATGTTGCCACAGGTGTTTGGTGAAGAAATCAAAGCTTCGGAAGGCTTTACAGATGCTACCAAGTTTCAGCGTTCGGAAAAATTCGGAAATCGCAAAACTTTTAGTCCTGCTTTTGTGAAAGCGTATGCCGAACATTTGGGCGATTCGGTCAATGAACGAATGTTGCAAGCAGCCCGTTGCACCGCCGATTTTTGGTTTACGGCTTGGGTCAATGCAGGTCGCCCCGATTTATCAGATTTGACTACCACCAGCCCCGATTTTGAAAGTGCACTCAAAGCCCAACGCAAAGCGTGGAAAAACAACAAACTGATAGAAAAAGGGTTGTTGCAGTCGATGAAAACGCCAGAAAAATAAGTTTTCCAAAACCCTGCCATTGAGCCAGTGGCAGGGTTTTAACGTTGTTGTTTGATATTCCGAATGAGGTTTTCGCCATACCGAATATCATGTACCGATATTTTTACTTCTCCTCGCATAATTTGGTAAAAATATTCGTCGGAAGTAATCCCTAAATGGGCTTTGTACATTTCTCTAAAGCGGTTGCGTTTACGCCTAGAGCCTTGTCCTGCTATACTTTTCCATAATTTTGTTACCAACAAAGGCATATATTCGTGTGTTTCGAGATTGCTGCTTGTCATGGTTGAACTGAGTTTAAATAGCCAAATGTTTGATTTCTCTCATTTTTGTACAACAAATAAGCTGAGAAATTGCACTTGCAAAATAAATCTATTCTCATCAAACTTTCATAACAATGACAATTGTACCCGCACAAGAAGCCCTTTCGGTAGTGAAGTCAGGCGATAAAATTTATGTTCATAGCGTAGTAGCTGCTCCTTTACATTTACTAGACAACCTTGTAGCCAAGGCAAATCATTTGCAAAATGTATCGTTGTATCATTTGCATACCGAAGGCGACGCTCCCTATACACGCCCCGAATACGCTGGTATT
Organism: Cytophagales bacterium; assembly: GCA_013298025.1. Classification (GTDB taxonomy): domain Bacteria; phylum Bacteroidota; class Bacteroidia; order Cytophagales; family Spirosomataceae; genus Flectobacillus. Next base: position 11,780 of record JAAFJE010000002.1, read on the forward strand.
TTTCATACAAATGCTTTTTTTATTGGTAAAAATGTTCGGAAAGCAATTGCCGAAGGCAGAGGAAGTTATATTCCAGTGTTTTTATCCGAAATACCTCGCTTGTTTCGCCAACGCATCATCGAACTAGACGTGGCTTTAATTTCGGTTTCTCCGCCCGACAAAAACGGCTTTTGTTCCTTGGGTACGTCGGTCGATGCCACCTTGGCAGCCTTAGCATCGGCAAAAATTGTGATTGCTCAGGTCAATCGTTTTGTGCCTCGTACCTTGGGCGACAGCCAAATTCATATCAGCAAAATCAATTACCTTGTCCCTTTCGATATGCCCCTGCACCAAGTTTCTTGGGGCGAGCCTACGGCTATTGAGCAACAAATCGGGCAAAATGTGGCTTCATTGGTAGAAGATGGAGCAACCCTACAAATGGGCATTGGTACTATTCCCAATGCGGTGTTGGCATCGCTTACCCACCACAAAGATTTGGGCATTCATACCGAAATGTTTTCCGATGGCATTATTCCTTTGGTAGAAAAAGGTATCATTACGGGCAAGTACAAACGTAAGCATCAAGGTAAAATTGTTTCTACGTTTTTATGTGGCAGCCAACGACTCTACGATTTTGTTGACGATAACCCTTTGGTCAATATGCTTGCCGTTGACTACGTAAACGATACCTCGGTGATTCGTCAAAATCCTAAAGTGACAGCCATCAACAGTGCCATTGAAATAGACCTTACGGGGCAAATCTGTGCCGATAGTATTGGTTATCAGATGTATTCGGGCGTAGGTGGTCAAATGGATTTTATGCGAGGAGCAGCCTTGTCGGAAGGAGGTAAGCCTATCATTGCTTTGGCGGCTACGACCAAAAATGGGGCTTCTAAAATTGTACCGCACCTACAAGAAGGAGCTGGCGTAGTGACGACACGGGCCCACGTGCATTATGTTGTGACCGAATTTGGCATTGCCTATCTCTACGGCAAAACCTTGGTAGAAAGAGCCAACGAGCTTATCAAAGTGGCTCATCCCGACCACAGAGATTGGCTAGAAGAAGAGGCATTCAAGCGATTCAAACAACACCATGCCAGTATGGAGCTATAATGGATTTGTTGGAGATAGAAGAAAAAATTTAACTCAAAATTCGATGATGCGGTATAACAGCAGTCCTACCAAACTAATGAAATCTCTAAGCGAAATGCGGAGCAGTGCATACGCTTTGGAAAGAAGGTTATTGACCGACTGTTTCGATACGCTCATCAACTGAGCAATTTCGTCAATACTCAAGCCATGATAAAAACGCAGGTTGATGGCTTCTCGTTGCCGATTGGTCAGCTTTTCGAGGGCATGGGCAAGTACCTGTTGTTGGTCAACGGTTTGGTCTTGGTGTATTGTTTCTTGTTCGGCAGAAATGCTCGACAATAAATCTAAAAAATTGTCAATATCTTCTGAATGTTCAAAAACATCATGCCGAAGGTTACGGGAAAGTTGGTTGCGTAAAGCCTTGAAAAGATAAAACTTAGGCGTTTCAACGTCGGCTAAAAAGCTGCGTCGTCGCCACAAATCAATAAACACATCTTGGATGGCATCTTCCAACAAAGCCGTATCGGCACTCAAACGAGAGCCATAATTGACCAAGGCATCAAAAAACGTGTGGTAGAGGGCTTCAAAAGCTTGTTCATTGCCTGCTTTAAAAGCACGCCACAAGGCACGTTCCTGTGCCGATTTGTCTTCGGCACTTGAAGAAGAAGTATGTAGGTTTAGTTCTACCATGCAACAAATATAAAAAAAAATAATATTGTTTTGCAAAGGTAAAATTGTATTTGTTGGAGGGACTAAGGAAACTTCTGTGCTATTTCGTTTTTACTTTGTTTTATTTTTTCCAAAATATTTTTACTGTAAAACGGTTCGTATCCTTCATTTGAATCAAATATAAAAGAACGTGTCAAGCCTAAAAACTCGAATGAAAAATAATATCCGCCTTGGTCTGCACTGTCTGGGTATCCAAACGAACCTCTTGGTTCAAAAAACATCAGTAAGGGGATATTTATCAAAAATTGACCTGCATCGTTATTGTTTATCGTTTTTGGTGGCATAGATACTGCTTGATTTTCGGTAAACGAACAAAAATTTGTTGGGTACTCAAGCGTTAGTTGATTGGGTGTTACCTCATATACAACCGCACAGGTATCAACACACTCACAAGCATAAAAACCAAACGATTGTTTGGCAGGTTTTATGTCTATCAAAGCCGAAAATACCACAAGTAACAATAGGCAGAAAGCAATTTTTGTTTTCATGAACACAAGGAATAAATTAAAAATATAGGTTTATACGTTGATTTATTTGTTTTTACATCCATCCCACAAATTTAATACCGAGTTATCAGCTATGCCACTTCTTCTTGTAAAACAGGCAATAATTTTACCATATTTTGCTCACGGTGTTGCAAGCCCCAAGCAATCATGGCTTCTAATACTTGATGCAATTGCTCGCCCGAATCGGTAAGGGCATATTCTACCGTCACAGGCGTAGTATGCAATACCGTGCGGCTTACAATACCGTTCATTTCCAAATCCTTCAATTCCTGCGAAAGCATCCGAGGCGTAATTTTCGGAATCTCTCGTTCAATTTCTTTAAAACGCTTTTTCCCAAACATCAATGCCCCAATAATAGGCATTTTCCATTTCCCCTGAAACGCATTGAGCGTATCTTGAATGGCTAAAACATAAGAAACAGGACATTTCTTGATGGTATTCAGTTTTTCTATGGCTATCATATACTTGATTATCAAATGACTATACTTTTCAATACTACTATACTTTTATATACTGATATATTTTCTATAGTAAAGTTACTATAACTTTGTGTCAACAAAAAACAAATAACCTAAAAATTTATTCCCATGATTTTAGTAACAGGAGCTTCAGGACAATTAGGTGCAGGCATAGTTGAGCATTTATTAACAAAAATTCCCGCCAATGAAATCGCTGTGTTGGTCAGAGATGCCCAAAAAGTGGCAGCTTTACAAGCCAAAGGCGTTTCGGTACGCACAGGCGATTACCACGATGTGGCATCTTTGCAAACCGCTTTTGATGGCATCGACAAAGTATTATTGATTTCTTCCAACGATTTCAACAACCGTATCGGGCAACACAAAAATGTGGTAGATGCTGCCAAAGCTGCTGGGGTAAAACACCTCCTTTATACGGGTGTAGCACTGAAAGACATCCAAACCTCGCCCCTTAAACCCTTGTTGGAAGACCATTTTCTGACCGAAGCTTACATCGAAGCTAGTGGTCTTCACTACACTTTCCTACGCAACAGCTTGTATTTCGAGGTCGTGCCTATGTTTTTAGGGGCTCAGGTGCTGGAAACAGGCGTTTATTTTGCCGCAGGAGAAGGCAAAGTAGCTTTTGCTTTACGTCAAGAGTTGGCAGAAGCCACAGCCAATATTTTGGTTAGCGACGGACACGAAAACAAGATTTATCCATTGACAGGAGCAACGGCGTATTCGTTCGCCGAGGTAGCCCAAGTGCTATCGGCTATCGCTGGTAAAACAGTAGGATACCACAGCCCCGAGAGCAGTGAATTTGAAGGTTTTCTCCGACAAATCGGTTTGCCCGAGGGTATTGTATTGATGTCGGTTTTGTTTGCCGCAGGTGTTAAAAACACAGATTTTGAAGAAACAGATGCTTCTTTAGAAACATGGCTTGGTCGTAAACCTATCGACCTCCAGACATTTTTACAAAGTGTTTTTGCCTAAATTATTCTTCAAAAGCAGGTGATAAGCCATCGCTGGGTATTGGCTTACCACCTGCTTTTTTTCTCTTTGCCCCATCTATTTTTAACGAAACTTGTCGATATTTGTGCCAATAACCGTTAAAAATAATGCCTTATTTAATTATTGACTTAGAAATGTCGGGCAACCTCGTCGGGTTTCACGACATCATCCAAATTGGAGCCGTATTAGCCGATGATAATTGGAAAAAACTAGCCACCTTCGAGAGCTTGGTCTATCCCGACAACGAAGAAGTATTTTCGTCGGAAGCAGAAGAAATTCATGGCATAGCCATCGAAGACCTCGAAGAAGCTCCCTCTTCGTTTGATGTACTAGAAGACTTGGAAGCGTGGGTAAGAAAAACCCTCAGAAAGAGCGATACCCAATCGCTTAAAGATGTGGTTTTGTGCGGACAAAGCGTCATCAACGACATCAATTTTTTGAAAGCCAAATTCGATGAATTTCATATTGATTGGCCATTTGCCTATAAACTCATCGACTTACTCAGTATTTCGATGGTCATGTATCAGGTATTCGACAACAGCGGAAAGGCTCGTCCTAAATCATACAGCCTCAATGCCGTAGCCGACTTTTTTGGTATTCATCGCAGCGAAGATACCCACGATGCCCTCGAAGATGCCCTCATGACGTATGAATGTTTCAAAAAATATTTTGCCTTGATACAACAACTCCGTTTGCCCTAAGCCACTATGTCTGACCTGCTCTACCAAGCCGACGTACTTTTAGAAAAATTTCCAGGCAAAGGCGGCTGGACTTACGCACGCATCGAAGCCATTGCCCCCAATCCTCAAAATCCATTCGGATGGGTACAGGTACAAGGCACAATAGACTCCTTTGCCCTGCATCGTTATAAACTGATGCCTATGGGCAACGGACAATTATTTTTACCCATAAGAGCCGAAATTCGTAAAAAAATCAAGAAAGAAGCGGGCGATTTTGTACACGTAGTACTATATACTGATGACAGCAAAGGCGTTTTTCCCGACTGGATACACCATAGTTTGGCAACAGACCCCGATGCCGAACGTTCTTTTCATATACTTGAAGTAAATCAACAGCAAAAATATATTGATTGGGTATTGGCGGTAAAAAAAGAAGAAAGTCAAGTAGAAAGAATGGCGGAACTGTTGAAAAAACTAGCCCAAAAGTAGAAAACATAAAGAACACGTTTGATGGATTTCTTGAATCTATCATCGCAAGTCAATAGCAAAATATTTATACAAAACTCAATGCTTTTGGGGAAAATTTTCGACTGCTTAGTTGTCGGAAACTTTCCCCAAAAGCATGAAAAGATTGGTTTACCTATTTTCACTACTGAATCGTTTTAGGCTGATAAACCTTAACAACGCCATCGTTTTCGCTGCTCACCACCAACAAACTTTTCTTAGTCGGGCTATTTTTAGCAGGAATATACAAAACGCCTTCTGGAGCATCGCCACATTTCAAGAGTTGTAAAAACACAGGAGCTTTAGGATTGCTAATATCATAAACTGCTACGGCATCGGCACGCTCCATGCCTACAAAAGCCACTGGTTTTGTACCAACTTTTCCAATCGTAATACCTTCTGGTTCAACGCCTTTATCATCGCTTCGAGTATCGTCATACAGACTCGCTTCGGCACATTTTTTATCTAATTCACTTTTGCTATCAAAAAGCAAACTGCCATCGTTGCCGTTCCACACACTAAACGAACGAGCCCCGAAAGAGTACAATTCGTCGTAATCGCCATCGCCGTCGGTATCGCCAAGGGTTTTGGTCAAGTTCAAACGCCCCAATTGTGCTGTTCCTTTGAGCGTACTTGCCGTAGGAAAAGCAGTAGCGTCGAAATTCAAGGTACTAGCTCTTGCTATTTCCGAGTAGCCCGCATATTCACGTGCATCGCCTTCGTTGGCAGTAAACAAATACGGAATGCCTCCTTCTTCATACACCGCAATGGCATCGGGCATATATATGCCTTTTACATTCCATTTGGCAAAAGTGATGGCATTATCTCTGTCGCTTGGGTCAATGACGTTTTCGTCGGTATTGTAGTTTTTAAATCCTAAAGGAAAAATTTGTGTAATGCTTTTGCTGGCAAGGTCTATTTTGGCAATAGCATTGTTTTCTTGTAACGTAACCCAAGCCGTTTTCGAGTCGCTCGATACGGTGATATACTCTGGCTCTATGTCTTGAGCAAACGAAGCGTTCGCTCCAAAAATACGCAAACCTTTGGCTTTGAGTGCAGTAGCCTGCGAAGCAAAAGTGTTAAAATCAACGGTTGTTACAGCGTAGTTGTCTTCTACCGAAATGATAGAAATACTTCCTACAGGGTCGTTGGTATAGGCATCGTTGGGTTCGCCTTCGTTGGCGGTAATGATGTATTTGCCATCGGGCGAAAACGTCACCATATCGGGCAATGCCCCTACCGAAATCACCTTCAATTCTGCCAAATCGGTTGTTCTAAACACGGCTACTTTACCAGTGGCTTGCTTGTCGGTCGATTCGATAGCGGCGGCTAATTTTTCGTTAGCAACACTCACACTATTCACTGCACCGCCATAAGGTGCCATGCTGATAGCCCCTGTTACTTTCATGTTGCTAGGGTCGGCAAAGTCGATAACATCAATTTTGTTGACCGTTCCGTTATTTACTACAAACAAACGTTTGGTACGTGGGTCGTATGCCGAAATTTCGGCAGCACCTACGTCGCCGATGTCAATTGTACCTAGTTCTGCAAAAGTAGCGGGGTCTTCGTTGACAAAAAATTCAGGCTCGCTGTCGTTGTTTTGGCAACTCAAAAATGTACAGGCAAGAGCAAGAGATAGGATTAGTTTTTTCATGAAAATTCGTATATGATTTGTACCCACAAAAGTACCTTTGGACTTTTAGCTTAAAATAATTCAATTATTAAGGCTATGTGAAGATTCGGTAGCGTTTTGTTAAGAATGCTTAAACAGAAAACAAGAGGAGGGTATATTGGCGATAAAATTGGTACTTATGGCATAAAGTGAAAAGGGGTTTTTCTTAAAATAATTCAACAATTCGGGTTCAATACGTAATTGACCCAACAATGACTATTATCAGTCTTTGCGGTTGGATAAAAAAAAGTGATTGAATGGTTTTTTCCTTAACTTTGAGATGCAATCAAGATTTGCATATCGTTTAAAATATATTTTGTATCGTATGTCAAGTGCTAAAGAACTGGCGCAAAGTTTATGTCAAACAGCCCTAGAGAATAGTCCGCTTTTTATTGGTATTTACGAACCCACACAGCAAGCTTTTATTTTCATCAATCAAAAAGGCTTAGAGATGTTTGATGTAAATGCCATAGATAGTTTCAACCATTGGTACCACAAAGGCATTTACGTGGGAATTGCTGTGGCTGACAAAGAAAAAGAAATGCAAATGGCTATGAGTCAGGGCAAAACATGGACGGAGGATTTGCTTTTTGGCAAGCCCAATGGCCGCTTTTTCTGGGGAAGAATCTTCGTCAAACAACTCGACGAATCGGGCAAATGGCTCATCAATATTGCTGATATTCAGTCGGAAAAGTCTTCTTTAGAAAAGTTTTCAGAAGGGGAAGCCCGTTTTGAAGCCATGTTTATGCACGCTGCCATTGGCATTGTGATGATTGACAAAGAAAGTAAAATTGTCCTCACCAATCGCTTTGCCAATGGCTTGTTTGGTTATGCACCAGACGAACTATTAGGCAAACCTATTGAAATCCTATTGCCTAGCACTTTGTCGGCGGCTCATCGGAGTCATACGGCAAAGTATTTAGAAAAGCCTCAGATTCGGCCGATGGGCATTGGTATGGATTTGAAGGCCCGCAAAAAAGATGGAACGCTTTTTTCGGTAGAAATCAGTTTGAGTTATTTTGTTCAAAACAATAACCAATATTTCATCTCTTTTATCAATGACATTACGTACAAGAAAAAAATTGAGATGGAAATGATTCTCAAGAATCAAGAAATCAAGAAGCTCAACGAAAGCCTAGAGCAAGAAGTTATGAACCGCACCAATGCCTTGGTAGAAACCCTCAAAGATTTAGAGCAGTCGAAAACAGAGCTTGAAATTGCACTCAGCAAGGAAAAAGAATTAGGCGAACTCAAATCTCGTTTTGTGGCTATGGCATCGCATGAGTTTCGTACACCGCTTACGGCAATTTTATCGTCGGCTTCTTTGATTGCCAAATATCCTAAATCAGAAGACCAAGAAAAACGGGAAAAACACATTCACCGCATCAAGTCGGCGGTCAGTAATTTGACCGATATTTTGGAGGAATTTTTATCCGTTGGCAAGCTCGAAGAAGGCAAAATAGAAGCCAAATGGGCAAGTTTCAACATCGAAGACCTCATCAACGACGTATTATCTGATTTAAGAAACCTCACCAAAACGGGGCAAAAAATTGTGTATATCAACCAAAATTGCGAGCAGATTTACTCAGATAAATCTTTACTCCGCAAAATCCTCATCAACTTGTGTTCTAATGCCATCAAATTTTCGGGCGACGAAAGTAGCATTACTATCCAAACGGCTTCGCACGCAGATGGCTTTAGTTTGGCTGTAAGTGACCAAGGCATTGGCATTTCGGAAGAAGACCAAAAGCATTTGTTCGATAGATTTTTCAGGGGCGTAAACGTGACCAATATCCAAGGCACGGGTTTGGGGCTTCATATTGTAGCGAAATATACCGAAATTTTGGGCGGAAAAGTACAAATCAACAGTCAGTTGAACCTTGGAACTACCGTAATTGTAGAATTTCCCCTATTAAGCGACGAACGCTAGAAAATGTATAAAAATCGTTAGTATATTGCACGCAATTTAATAGTTTGGTACAAACAAGCTCCATCGTTTATTCATAACACGTAAGAATCATGAAAACCATTTTGTTGATAGAAGATAGCGACGACATCAGAGAAACCACTGCCGAAATCTTGGAATTGGCAAATTACGATGTTGTAACAGCCGCCAATGGCAAAGAAGGCGTAGAAAAAGCAATAGCCAAACGACCCGATTTAGTAATTTGCGATATTATGATGCCTATTTTAGACGGCTATGGCGTGTTGCATATTTTTAATCAAAATCCCGATTTGCAGGGAACACCCTTCATTTTTCTTACGGCTAAAACCGAACGAAGCGATTTCAGAAAAGGCATGGAAATGGGGGCAGACGACTACCTGACCAAACCTTTCCACGAAATAGAATTGCTCAATGCCATTGAAAGCCGCCTGAAAAAAGTAGAACAAATTATCCAAGGAGCAGGCAAAACAACCGCCGAGCATATCGACGCTTTTTACCAAGAAGCCCAACAACACAAAGATTTAGCGTCGCTGTCGCTCGACCGCAAGATTTCTAACGTCAAGAAAAAGCAAATTGTGTACTCGGAAGGCGACGAGCCAATTAAGTTTTATTTCTTGAAATCGGGTAAAATCAAAACCTATAAAACCAATACCGACGGCAAGGAATTTGTGACGGGTTTGTACAACGAAGGTGATTTTTTTGGGCATATAGCCATTATTGAAAATACAGATTATCAAGAAACGGCGGAGGCATTAGAAGATTCGCAAGTGATTGGGATTCCGAAACATGACTTTATGGAATTGGTTTATAAGAACCAACACGTAGCCAATAAGTTCATTAAACTTCTTGCCAATAATATTGCCGACAAAGAAAATTATTTGTTGGGTATGGCCTACAATTCCTTGCGTAAACGTGTAGCCGACGGCTTGTTGCTATTGCAGAAAAAATACAAGCAAGAAGCCAGCCAGCGTTTTACCATGAAAATCTCTCGTGACGACCTCGCTTCTATTGTAGGCACAGCCACCGAATCGCTGATTAGAACCCTCAGCGAATTTAAAGCTGACAAGTTAATCGAAATCAACGGCAGTGAAATTACAATAGTTGACGAAAGGAAATTGACGAATCTCAGAAATTAAGCATGGTTGCATTGAGAAGGGGAGAAAATGACTGCTATGCGAGATTATAGAACGAATTTCCTATCAAAAGCAATAGATGAAAATAGTATCTTTGTTTGGAAAAGTGCATTTTAACATTGAAATAAAATGAATCTAAATAATATAAAAAGTTTTACTATTCTTGGTCTTTTTGGGACTAATGACGTGACTATACCATTTAAAGAACGTACTAAAATTTTAATTGGAGAAAATGGACTTGGTAAGACTCAAGTATTAAATCTGTTTTATTACATGCTTGAAAGAAACTTCTTTAGACTAGGGGAGTTTAATTTTAATAAAATAATCCTTGAATTTGAAACGGAAACGGTAGAAGTTTCTAAGAAACAAATCGACGAATTAGTAAAGGAAGTGTTTAGCGACCTTTCAGTTCAAGACTTCATTGAAGAATTTGGATACTCGCATTTTGAATTTCTAAAAAACAAATATATTCAATTAAAAGGAAATCGTTTTCAGTTTGAAAGGGAATTAAATAATAGCTACAGTAAGTATAGAAAATACCCGTTACATCGAATATTTAGAATTTTTGACAAATTAGAATCTAACCCCAATTCTACCATTTTTAATTACCAAATAAAAAACTGTGAATACATCATCAACGGTGCAATGAATGGGTATGACATTATGTATTTCCCAACTTATAGACGTGTTGAAGAAGATTTACACAGTTTGGGTTATGATGAGGATAATATCAACTTTGACGAAGACAAAGCACTGATTCAGTTTGGGATGGATGACGTTCAGAGAAGATTTAATTTTATTCAGAATACCATCGATAAGTTGTCTAAAGAAGGTTTTGCTCAATTTACAAAGGATATTTTAAATGTTGTTGTTGAAGACGTTCAACCACGAATGAATATCTTTGAAAAAATCAACGAAGAAGATATTGATATTATATTATCAAGAGTAGGAAGTCTTTTAACACCAAATCAAAAAGATTCCGTTAAAAGTGCTGTTGTAAATAAACAATACAAAAATCCATTATCGGGATACTTGTTACAGAAGCTTGTCGATATTTACGAAAACCAAAAAGAATTAGATAACTCCGTTAAAGTATTCAGAGATGTTTGCAACAAATACCTTATCAATAAAGAAGTTTTTTACGATGAAAGTGCCATTAAAATTTTCATTAAATCACATTTTACAGGAGAAGAAATAAAGCTGAGTAAACTCTCTTCTGGAGAAAAGCAAATTGTTTCAATATTTTCCAAAGTTTATCTTTCGGAAAAAGATAAAAGGTTTGTTGTTCTATTTGATGAACCTGAATTATCCTTGAGTATGATTTGGCAAAAGCAATTATTGCCTGATATTTTAGCGTCTAAAAAATGTAATTTTTTACTTGCTGTTACACACTCTCCTTTTATTTTCGACAATGAATTAGACCAATATGCAGTTGGTTTAAGTGAATATGTTACAGAATCATCAGAAACTTTAAGCATAGAGAATTAAAAGCAAGGTATGAGTTCATATATCCAACAATTAAGGCAAAGTAAAGATAAAGCTACAGTTGCATACCAAGAATTTGCCCTTTCAACAAAAACTTTCGATAAGCATTTATTTTGTTTCTTTGAAGGAAATGATAATCCTTATTATGTTCCTCGCATAAAAAACTTTACGGATAAAGTGTATCCTATTAATTGTGGAGGGCGAGATAAAGTTTTAAAAGTATATGAACTCATATCAAATCAAGAAGTTTACCATAAGTATGCCAAGGCTTTTTTTATTGATAGGGACTTTAACAGCACACGCCAAGATAACAGGGATATAATATTTGAAACCCCTTGTTACGCTATTGAAAACCTGTATGTAAATCAAAGTGTATTTGAAGACATACTGATTCACGATTTCCAGTTTTCAAGAAACGATGCAAGTTTTGGGGTATGCCTTTCATTGTTTAACGATAGATTCAAAGAATTTAACGCTTCGGCCGTTCTCTTTAACGCCTGGTATGCTTGTTTAATCGACGTGAGAAATCAAACAGGAAAAAATACAGGCGTTCAATTAGACGAGAAATTGCCCAAGGGTTTTGTCCATATTTCCTTGCAATATGTGAGTGAGGACTATGATTTAGTTAAGCTTAAACAATCTTTTCCAGAGGCCATATACGTTGATGAGGAAGCCATAAGGAAGAAAGTCAGGGAATTTGAAACGTGTAATGCAGCATTAGTTTTTAGAGGTAAATATCAATTAGAATTTTTTATAACGCTATTACAACTAATCATAGATGACTCAAAAAAAGAGCAACAGTATGTAAAAAGTAAAATCAACTACCCATTTGACGGAGCAATTAACCATAAAAGAGCACTAAGTATATTTACGAATTACGCTTCAACCCCAGAAAGTTTAAATAGCTTTCTGCGAAACCTAACAACAAAGATGTAAATATTTGAGCTTCGTTTTTCGTCGCATTCATCGCTAAGTCTTATCTGTTATCTGTGCATTATTGAAAGCCTTGTTTTCATACAATTGACAGATAACAGATACAATAATACCTACTAAGAAGCAACCGAAGCTGCCGCTATGTCGGCAAAATTGATGTCGAAATGCGAGGCATGATACGTACAAACGCCGTTTTGAATGACCAACACTTGCGGTGATTCGTGTGCTACGCCAAATTGTGTAGCAATTTGACTAGAAATCGGGCGGTACGCTATCAGGTCTAAATAATAAGGTTTTAAATCTCCTGCCAATTCGTCTTTCCATTGACGCTCTACTCGTGATAAGGAAGTAGCCGAAATAGAACAACGGGTACTATGCTTGAAAATCAATACAGGATGTTGCTGCGATTCCTCAACAATATCATTAAGTTGTTGGCTATCTGTTAGTTTTGTCCAATTCATCGGTACAATATACTTTTTTATTTTATAGAGAAACGAAATCCTGTTAAATTTGATTCAAAATTAACCAATCAATTTTATTCTCTTGGCGAAAGTATTCTATAACATTTCTATTTATTTGTATCAAGCATTGATGAGGCTGGTAGCTGCGTTTCATCCAAAGGCAAAATTGTGGGTCGATGGTCGTAAAGACTGGTATCAACTCATGCAAAAAGCCGTTTTAGCCAAAGGCAAAGCTCCTGTAGCATGGTTTCACTGTGCCAGTTTGGGCGAATTTGAGCAGGGTCGCCCTGTGATAGAGGGCTTCAAAAAAGCTTTTCCCGACTACCAGATTTTGCTCACCTTTTTTTCTCCTTCGGGCTACGAAGTACGCAAAAACTACGACCAAGCCGATTTTATTTTTTACTTGCCCGTCGATACTCCAGCCAATGCCCAACGATTTGTTGCCTTGTTTCAGCCCAAAGTTGCCTTTTTTGTGAAATACGAATTTTGGCATAATTACTTAAATGCCTTAGCCCAATCGGGAGCTATCAGTATTTCATTTTCGGCTATATTCAGGCCACAGCAAATTTTCTTTCGTTGGTATGGCGGATTCAATCGGCGTACTTTGGGGTATTTTACCCATATCTTCGTACAAAATGAAATTTCTCTCAAACTATTGCAACACATTGGTTTGAGCCAAATTAGCATCGGTGGCGATACTCGTTTCGACAGAGTAAAACAAATTGCAGATGCCAAAAAAGAGATTCTTCCAGCCAAAATCTTTAAAGGCGATACTAAAGTTTTGATTGTAGGTTCTTGTTGGAAAGAAGATTTTGAGGTGCTTTGTCCGTTTATCAATACTTTTGAACAACCGCTAAAAATCATCATTGCTCCGCACGAAATTAACCCTACAGCAATAGCTACTTGGCAACAAATGCTTACCAAACCTAGCCTCTTGTATTCGGAAGCCCTTGCAGACCCAGCACAATTGACTCATACAGAAGTATTAATCATTGATAATATCGGAATGCTTTCGTCTTTGTACCAATACGCCGAGTACGCTTGGATAGGCGGAGCGTACCACAAAGGTTTGCACAATACCCTCGAAGCCGCTACGTTTGGCTTGCCCATTTTCTTTGGGAACAAAACCTATACCAAATTCCAAGAAGCCATGCAATTGATTGCCCTCGAAGGAGCTTTCCCGATTGCCGATACTGCCGAATTTACAGCGAAGTTTCTACCTTTGTACCAAAATGAGGCTTTTTACCAACAAAAATCGCAGGCGATTCAGCAATTTGTAGGGAAAAACTTAGGAGCAACTCAACAAATCATCAACTTTGTTCAATCTTTTACGGCAAAATCATTCGATGTATAATACAGGTTTAGTGGTACGGTCAACAGGCTCATGGTACGAAGTGCTTACAACGGATAAGCATATTTGGCAATGCCGCCTCAAAGGAAAATTTAAAATAAAAGGGCTGAAAACCTCCAATCCTATTGCCGTAGGCGATAAGGTAAAATTTGAGGTAGAAGATGTCATAGAAAATACAGGGATTATTTTTGAAATAGAACCTCGTGAAAATTATATCATTCGTAAATCAGTTCATAAAACAGGGCATGGGCATATTTTAGCAGCCAACCTCGACCAAGCCGTTATTATCGTTACGCTCAATTATCCTCGTACTTCCTTGGGATTTTTGGATAGGTTTTTGGTTTCCGCCGAATCGTTCAGGATTCCCGTCACGATTGTGTTTAATAAAGTAGATTTACTTTCGGAAGAAGAAAAAGATTACCTTGCCGATTTGGCGGCGATGTACGAAGCAATTGGTTATCCTTGCGTTTTTACTTCTGCTGTGCAAAATATTGGTATAGCAGAATTTAGTCATTTACTTTCGGGAAAAATCACGTTGCTTTCTGGTCATTCGGGCGTAGGGAAATCGTCGTTGGTCAATGTAATTGCCCCCGATTTAGACCTAAAAACCTCTGCCATTTCCGATTTTGCCAACAAAGGTGTGCATACCACTACCTTTGCTACGATGTTTGAAATAGCAGAAGATAGCTATATTATTGACACGCCGGGCATCAAAGAGCTAGGACTTATCGACATAGAGCCAAGCGAATTATCGCACTTTTTTCCAGAAATGCGTGCCAAGCTGGGCGATTGTAAATTTCATAATTGCAAACATCTCAACGAACCCCATTGTGCAGTGTTAGAGGCGGTAGCCACAGGCGAAATTGCCGAGAGTCGCTACATGAGCTATCTCAGTATGATGGACAACGACGATAACCGTAGGTAAGTGTATTGAGTGAATGAGTGATTGAGCGATTTGTGAATTAAATATTTTATTTTCAAGTACTTATAAATAAATTTAGAATTGACTAAAATTGTAGGTCACTGAAAATCAATACGCTAATTAGTAATGTGAGGCTGTACGAAGGGTTTTATTTTGTTCAAAAACATTGTAATAATTTGATTGCGAGTTTTTAATAGATTGTTCAATTATTAATACAAAATATAAAATATGAATATCTGGGGCATCGACTTAGGCGGTACCAAAATTGAATGTGCAGTATTGGCACACGATAGTTTTTCGGTCTTAACCAGAAAACGCTTACCTACCGAAGCCGATAAAGGCTACGAGCATATTTTAGCTCAAATCAAGAAATTGATTGATTTGGTAGCAGAAGAATTGGGCGAATATCCCACCAACATAGGATTTGCTACGCCGGGTGTACTCGACCCAAGCACCCAAACCATGAAAAACTGCAATACCGTTTGCATGAATGGCAAACCCATGAACCAAGATTTGGAAGCCATTTTGGGTATTCCTGTCAAGTTGGCAAACGATGCCAATTGCTTTGCATTGGCGGAGGCTTTGATGGGTGCTGGCAAGGATTATGCTAATGCCGAGTTGGTGTTTGGGGTAATTATGGGTACAGGCGTAGGCGGCGGCTTGGTAGTTCATGGTAAAATCATCAATGGACAGCACGGCATTGGTGGCGAATGGGGACACAACATTTTGGAAGAAAACGGCGAGCCTTGTTACTGTGGTAAATCGGGTTGCGTAGAAAAAGTGATTGCAGGCCCAGCCCTCGAAAAATACTATGCCAGCATTTCGGGCACACCTCGCAAGTTGAAAGAAATTCTCGACTTGCATCTTGCCCAAGCCGACCCTCATGCCACGGCTACGATTGAACGCCTATTAGAAAATTACGGCAGAGCTATTTCTACCATTATCAATGTATTAGACCCCAATTTGATTGTGATTGGCGGTGGCGTTGGCAATATCGACTTGCTTTATACAGAAGGCTACGAACGTATCAAGAAATACATATTTAACGATAAAAAAATCACTACGCCGATTGTCAAGCCTTTGTTGGGCGACAGTGCAGGCGTGTTTGGTGCGGCTTTGTTGTAAAGAAAGAACGTTTCAAGACTTAAAAACCACAGTATTACTGCGAACGCTTGGTAATGCTGTGGTTTTTTCATGAAATCTCTCCATCCGACAAAGCATAATTTGAACTATACATCTGTGCTAATATCATACTTTTTTGTCGTTGATTGTCTGTATTCTTGGGGTGTCAAACCTGTTTTATTCTTAAATAAGCGACCAAAATAGTGGGGATAGTTAAACCCTAAATGATAAGCAATGCCACTTACTGGTTCATTTTCACGAAGCAGTAATGTTTTGGCTTTTTCTACAATAAAATTATTTACATGGTCTTTGATGGCTAATCCTGTTTCTTTTTTCAGCAAATCGCTTAAATAATTTCCAGAAAGATGTATTTTCTCGGAAAAATATTCTACTGACGGGATGCCTGTTTCCGCAAATTCTCCATTTTTATAATAGCTATTTAGTAGGGTATGAAATTTGCTAACAATATCAGAATTTTGTGTTGACCGGGTGTTGAATTGCCTTTCATAATATCTTCTTGATAAATTCAATAACAACTCTAAAGACGATGAAATGACGGTTTGGCTATGATTATCTATCCGTTCTGAAATTTCATTTTGAATCATCGCCTTACAATTTGTAATGGTCTTTTCTTCTGCATCCGACAAATGAAGGGCTTCGTATATATCATAAGAAAAAAAGCCATAATTTTCAATTTTATGTCCCAAAGAAGTATTACGAATTAAATCGGGATGGAAAAATAACATCCATCCCCGTATTTCATCCAATTCCTGTGTTTTGGATACAGACTGTACTTGATTGGGTGCAGTAAAAAATAATATACCTTCGTCAAAATCATACGTGTTTCTTCCATATTGCAAGCCACAACTCTTGTCCTTTAACCCAACCACATATAATTCTGAGGTGTATTTTACCCCAACATATTGTTCTGGGATTTGCCACTTTGAAACATCAATAATGCTAATCAAAGGATGAGTAGGTTTTTCAAAACCAAAAACCTGATGCAATTGGCTGATTGATTTTATATTCTGAATCTCCTGTTTCATTTCACTTGCTATTTTCAATGCGTTGTTTCAAGAGAATATTATGTTGTTTAAAAGCATTGTGCATTTTTTTCATTAGCTTATCAGACAGAAAGTATGAAAATACGCCTGTAAAATACTCTCCGTGCAATAATTCAACTTGGTTTTCTGAAATTTCTTTTAGCCTGTAGTAATGTTCTGCCGCCAACAAAAAATTGGCTACCTGCATTCCTTTCCAAACCATTTCATGATTTACTTTATAGCTTGTCAAAACCGGCGAATAAGTATTTTTTAAAGGTACTATATACGTAGAAATTTTTGAGCCGACTTCCATTGCACCCTCTAATTTACCTACAATAGGATTCCAAGCTGGATAGTCTTTAAAATTTACAAGCTCATTCCAGACCGTATCAACAGAAGCATTGATAAGGATTGATGTATGATACTGTTTCATCTTAATATTTTTTGAATTGTTTAGAATTGGCTCATTAAGATTTTATCAAACATTCTGTCGCCCAAATTCAATCTCATCCAAACCAAAGGTTTAGCCATGTAACCTACCAAATATCTAGTTTTAGGTTTATTTGAATTTACAATTTTAAGCACCGTTTTCGCAATAACATCAGGGTTAGAGCCTTGCCCTTTTTCATATATTTTCTTTGTTGATGCAATGAGTTTATTGGTTAAGGTAGCGTAAGCACCCTTCAAGGAAAACTTGCTGATGTTTTGTAGCATAATATCTGACCATTCTGTTTTGATAATGCCTGGTTCAAGCACTACAACATTGATATTAAACTCTTTCAGTTCAATTCTCAAACAATCACTAAAGCCTTCTACAGCGTGTTTACTTGCATGGTACCATGCTCCCATTGGTGTGTATAATTTTCCACCCATCGAAGAAGTGTTGATGATAGTTCCTGCATTAGCTTTTCGCATATAAGGCACTACCTTTTGTGTGATAGCTGCCAAGCCAAACACATTCACTTCAAATTGTTTTCTGGCTTCTTCCATAGGTACATCTTCCACCGACCCAAAAAGTCCATAACCAGCATTGTTCCAAAGCACATCAATTTTACCTTCCTTTTGAATAATGGTATCAACTACTTTCTGAATGTCGGTTTCGTTTGTTACATCCATTGCTATCGGGTGGCCGCCCAATTGTTTTAGGTCTTGCATTTGTTCAATGCGTCTTGCAACCGTGTAAACGTTGTGTCCTTGATTAATAAGCTCTTTGGCTGATTCTTTACCCATTCCTGAACTTGCTCCTGTGATTAAAATTACTTTTTTCATTTTTTTAAATTTTAAATGTTATCAATGATTTACACCACAAAAGTAATTTTGAGAATCAAGATAGATTAACACAGTTAAGGGAATGTCTAACACAATTTACAGAATAAGTATATTTTTAACGTTAATTGCGTTGTCTTGGCTTGCGTATATAGCGTAAACTAAAGTTTACTAATAGGCATATTTTCCATTGATGTAATAATTAAACCTCCTTGTGCTGGTATTTTTATTAAAAAACCATCTTTTAAAGAGTTGATATTAATATTTTCTTTGGGTAAACTCAAAGAAGTTCCATCTCCAGATGATAACTCTGTCAATTGGAATTTTGCAAAATCTCCTCCTTTGAAATTTGGTATTGAAAAATTAGTTTCAATGTCGGTATCTCCCCAGTTAACAAAAGCGAAACTCCAATGTGATTTGTCTGAGAATGTTTGTTCTATCGCAACACCTCTCACTGAGGATAGCTTAAAATTGATAGGGTAAATAATGCCTCCAGCAGGAAAATAACGGCAGAGTAATGACCATGAATAATACCAAGGTCTTAATTTTATTCCTCCATTATTTCCAGCTATATTCCACATCCCAGGGTCTTTTCCATAGTCATACCCGTCAAGTGACCATGCCAATGCACCAGACTCCCCAGAACGAGCTACTTGAATACCATAATCAAATGCCAATAATCCATATTTGGGGGAGGTTGGGTTTATTATCGGCACAGGATCTAGTACAAACCAATAATCAACGGAAGAAGAGAAACCTACTTCACTCAAAAAAACAGGTTTATTTGAAATGTCAATATTTTTAATTGTAGCTACTTCGTCTTTAAATTGTTGCTCCAGACTACCATTAATAACTTGGTTAATACCTGAATTAAGATAATAATGATGGTCATAACCACTCAATTCATATTTATTAAATCTGGCAGCAGATGATGTCCATTCATCCCAAGAATCTGCACCACAAAAAAGATCTAATGGCAAGTTGGCAGCAGAAAAGCCATTGTAAGTATTTCTCATCATGAAAGACCATTTTTGAAAGTCCATACCCATTCCTTTGGGTTCATTCGTGGGTGTGTACCATCTAATATTAGAATATCCTTTAACACTAAATAATTGTTGAAACATATCAACTTGAAGTTTCTGAAAACTATTATCTCCCTCTGTAGAGTAAAAGGGAACATTATCATTGTGATCTAAAGTGGATTGCCAAAGTCCAGTCATTACAGGAATTTTCTTTTCTTTATAATAATCGAGAACCTTATAAAGAGAAAGCATAAAAGGAGAGTCCCAATCATAATTACCTACAACTCCAGATGGATTAAACCAAAAACGGTATAAAACTATTCTTACAAAAGATGGTTTTATATAATTTACCCGCTCCATAGTTAAATTCCATCGAGCATTGTCCCATACACCAATATCATGTCCATCATTATCACGGTCAAGAGGGTCTTGATTATAGCCAAACCCTAGCCAAGATGAAGTTATGGGATTAGAAACAGTTGAATTTAGAGATTGATCAATACCTGTATTATCTTTATTACAAGAAATTAAAAGTAAAAAAAGTCCAATTGCAATATAAAATTGATTAGTCTTGAGTTGCATAAATAATAGTGGAGTTTAAAAATTGTTACCCTACAAAAATCTTTTTATCACTGTGACTAATAAAATTGTCTCGCCTGAGTCAGCTTGAGTTTTTGTCCCACAAAAATTTTGTTACTTTTGCCAATAATACTGCTGTTTCAAGTCCTCAACTTGTTGATACTCCTATTAGTATTACATTTTTTAATCTTGTTGTTTTTTATTATTGTGCCTTTTTAGAGTTGCTGCCAACTTATAAATATACGAACTTTTACGTTTTTTAATTAAAAAAAATCTATTGATGTCAATAAAGCAATCGCTATTTTAAAAACACCTAAATTACTTATTATAAATCAATTGCTTGTATTTTTATTAGTTTTCCCTTACCCTAAAATCACGAAATAGCTTTCCATTTTCACAAATAAAGCTTTTATGCTTTTGCTTAAAAAACGAAGATTATAAAGTTGTGTTAAAAGATGATTGGTTACTTGTACCACCAATGCAAGAGGTTATATTTATTTTGCAGGAACTTATACCGTCGGTGCAGAAGCTAATAGTTACTTTGTAGGAACTCATCCCGTCGGTGCAGAAGCTAATAGTTATTTTGCAGGAACTCATCCCGTCGGTGCAGGAGCTAATAGTTACTTTACAGGAACTCATCCCGTCGGTGCAGGAGCTAATAGTTACTTTACAGGAACTCATCTCGTCAGTGCAGGAGCTAATAGTTACTTTGCGGGTGCTTATTTCGTCGGTGCAGGAGCTAATAGTTACTTTGCAGGTTATCCTATTTTTTTACGAACAACCTACATTTATCTCCATTGACTTAGGTGTAGCTTATAGATGTAAAGGGCATTGCTGTAAAAAAGTCCTATTGCTATTGCTAAGATAGCTTTCTACAAAGATTTTATGCTTACGAAGCAGTACGAAGGCTACGTCCTATCAGGATACAACCTTGGTAGCATCAATTTCATCCTTTTTGGGTAGGTAACAACCCCAGCTTTGCTTTTAACTCCGCAATCTCGGCTTCCAAGTTTTTAATATGTTCGTATTGAGGTTTTAATACTTCCTCCATTTCTTCAACGGTATAGCGTGGTGTGATATGCTGTGGACAGTTCCAGTCGAAGGCTTCAACATGAAGCACCATCATCCGTTCGGGATGAAATTTATATCCTTCCAAATCAAGCAAATGGTATAAATCGGGGTTATCTTTCAACTTTACAACTTCGGCAGTGGCATATATTTTCAAACGTCTTTTGTTGGGATAATCAACCAAAAATAGCGATACTTTATTATTCGTAGCCAGATTACCTACCGTAATATACTGCATATTACCTTTGAAGTCGATGAAACCAAGCCTATTGGCATCCAAAACTTTGAGAAAGCCTTTAGACCCTCCTCGGTGTTGGATATAGGGAAACCCATTTTCGCCAGCAGTAGCCATATAAAAACTATCTCGTTGAGCTATAAAACGCTGCTCAAATTTACCCATACCGTCGTAGGTCGTTTGTGCTTCCATACGAGCATACGTCGCACGGCTACCCATTTTTTCTTGTAGTTTTTTAGCTGCCGAGCTAAACCCAATTGCTGCGAAGTTCTTTGCCATGATTGCTGTTATTTACTGGTTTTTTCGGTTTCATATTGAGCCAAAACTTTATCCCATAAGGTATCGCCACACTCGTCTGGAATCACCACTTCGTTTTCTTCATTGAGCTGAACTTGCTTGGGCTGTATGGCTAATAAAGTGGCCAAATCTAATTTTTGGAATGTTGTTTCTTTCGTTTCCATGACTTTAGTTTTTTAAATTATTTGGTTTGAATGATTATGCTCTTTTAAGACAGACTGGTCTGTTTTAAAAATTATAAAAAAATTAAATTAATCGCTCAACAATCCTACGGGTAGTTTTAATCGTCCATTTGTCTTTGAATACTTTACTGCTTGCCAACGCTCCTTCAAAGAGAATATATAATTCATCCGCCACA
Source organism: Cytophagales bacterium (assembly GCA_013298025.1). GTDB lineage: Bacteria > Bacteroidota > Bacteroidia > Cytophagales > Spirosomataceae > Flectobacillus. Next base: position 33,628 of record JAAFJE010000002.1, read on the forward strand.
TTTTCTTTCTTGATTGGTTCAAGAATTTCGATGAATAATTGACGAATCTTATTTTTATGGGCTTGAATAATGGCAAGTACATCTTCATTGGATTGTGGAATCTCAGCCGCAATATTTAGAAATTGACAACCATTAAAGTTTGTTTCAGTTGAAAAAGTAAACAAAGAATCAAAAATGCTCAATACTTTTTCTGGAGGCGTTTGTTTTTGTTCGACCACATTCCGCAAACCCACCATGGCACTTTCGGAGGCATTTTGTAAATACTTTTTCAGCATATCTATTTTCGATGGAAAGTGTGCATACAAACTAGCTTTGGCAACACCTGCTTCAGCAATAATTTGGTTGATTCCTGTTGAATTATAGCCTTGTTCGTAAAATAACCTTGCGGCTGTACTTTCAATATTTTTCTTCGTATCCATTGTTATCGTTTATTAACACAACAAAGATAGCAGTATTTTAGAAAAAACATACAGACCTGTCTGTTTTTTCTAAAATATTTTTTACTTACTGAGTATTGATACCAGCGTAGAGATAATAAACCTTTGATAGTTAGAAGGTAATAGACTCACAATAAGGTATATTTTTGTCAAGGTGCTACCAAACGTTGCGTATTTTTGACCGATAAAGAGAATATCCTTAGAAAAGTATTGGTAGAAATGAGAGAATAAAAGAATGAATATCTCGCATTGCCTGCATAAAAAAGCTGAATGAAATTACTACTTTCATTCAGCTTTTTACGTTGATTATCAATAAAATTCAAAATTATGACGCAATTCACTTATACTTAATTACCGCTCATTTTAATTAATTCAAGCTCATTTTTCTAAATTCAACAGGAGTCATTCCTGTCTGCTTTTTGAATAATCGGGTAAAATAAGATGGACTTTCAAAACCTAATTCATACGCTATTTCAGCAATGCCTTGTTCTTGCATTTGCAAGAGATGTTTCGCTGATGACACCAAAGAAATATGTATTAAATCCATTGCAGTTTTACCTGTTTCCTGCTTCAGCAAATCACTGAGATAGCGGGGCGAAAGAAACATATCTTCGGCTAATTTATTTACCGATGGTAAGCCATTTTGCTTTAAAGCTCCCTTATCGAAATATGTTTTGAGAAGCTCATTAAATCTTGTAACAGTTTTACCCGTTACTTCTGCCCTATTGATAAATTGCCTTTTGTAATACCGTTGAGCATACATGAGTATCGAAGCCAAATGACTGATGATAATTTCACGGCTATATTCGTCGGGATTATTGTCGTACTCTGATTTGATTTTATCATGCAGTTCCCACATAGTAAACTCTTCCTTTGGCGAAAGATGCAAGGCTTCGTTTACTTCGTAGTCGAAATAGCTATATTTTTCAATGCTTTTATGCAATTCGTGTCCATTCAAATAATCCTCATGAATCAATAACATAAACCCTTTTTCTTCAAACTGCAAGTTTTTCATTTCGATAATCTGCCGAGGTTTTACAAATATCATCGAGCCATTGGTATGGTCGTAAGGAGTGCGACCATAGAGAATTACGCCTGATTTTAGTTTTTTAAAACCAATCATATAACAATCGCTTGTAAACTCTCGGTCGCCCAATGGACAATTCGACTGGCAACCAACCACACTGAAAAGTGGATGTTCGGGCATTGCCCAGCCATTACCACGATGTAATTCGCTAAGTGTCTTGTAATGTTTCATGATTTTTTTGAAAGAAAACTTATAACTCATTCAATTATACGAAATATCCCTCTTTTTTTAAGCTTGCCGAAGAAATAAATTGATGTAAGCACTCACCAAAGTTGGATATTGATGTTGAGGACCATGTCCAGTTTCGTGCAAAATAAGATGTTGGATGGTTGGTGCATTTTTCAATAATGGAAACCAGTTTTCAACAGCAAAACTTATATCATTATCACCCGAAACCACAAAGACTGGTGTTTGTAAGGTTTTATAACGTTCTCTTAAATTAAGTTTATCTTCTCTAAAAGCTATCGAACCGGCAAAGTATTGTTGTAGAATGTCCTGAGTGGCAGGGATAAGACTGCGGTCTAAGCGTTGGGCAATACGTTCGTGCGAGGCTTGAGCCAATTGTTTGCTTTTTTCAGAAGATGGTTCAAAGAACAATACATATTCGTCTTCTAAATCGTTGGTAGGCTTCAAGGCTTTTTCAAAAAAGATAGGCTGAATTGGAATTTCAGTATTTCCTGGAGGGTTAGTACCCACCAAAACCGTTTTCAACACTCGGTCTGGATACTGGAACATAAGACTTTGAGTAACTAAACCTCCATACGACCAACCCAATACGTTAAACTGTTGAATACCTAAATAGTCAAGGAGTTGGATAATTTCTTTGGCTACGTCAATGGTATTTAAAGGAAGTTCGCCTTCCGAAAGACCAATACCCGAATAGTCGAAAATCGTAACTGTATTTTGAGCCGCTAATCCGTCTAAAAAAAGTGGGTCCCAAGTGTCTAAAACACCTCTAAATCTATTCACTAAAACAAGGTGTTCACCAGTACCAAACTGACGATATGCTCTTTTTTTACCATCAATTATGGCAAATTGAGTTGCTGCGGTTAAGGCTAAAGATTCTTTTTCGGGTAATTCTTGTGTATTTTTCATCTGAGTTATTTTCTAAATTGTTAAATGATTTGACAGGTTGAGTGAATCAATATTAATGTCCGTGAGCGGCAATACTTACCTCTTTCCATGCTTCAATTTCTTCAAGGCGATTTTTATATACTTGATTCACCACATGGTAGGCGATTTTTCCTAACAGTAATCTTTGTGGTGGATTTTCACTGTTGACTACTTTCAAAATGGCTTCTACGGTAGCTTCTGGTTTCCCCCAAGTCGCTGGATTTTCGCCAGAGGCTGCAAAGGCTGCACGTACTGGTGCGTAGTCTTCGATGCTGTCGGTAGTTTGGATAGCCGAAGCACCTGCCCATTCTGTGGCAAAACCGTTTGGTTCAATGAGTGTAAATTTGATTCCTAAGTGAGCTACTTCCGAGGCAATGGTTTCGCTAAGTCCTTCTACAGCAAATTTCGAAGCATTGTACAATCCCAACATAGGCAAAGTCGTAAGTCCCAAAAAGCTTGATACTTGAATAATATGCCCACTTTTTTGTTGACGCATAATGGGCAGAACTGCTTGAGTCACCCACAAAAGTCCAAAGAAATTCGTTTCCATTTGGTCTCTGGCTTGCTGCTCGGTCGTTTCTTCTACTGTACCGAATAAACCATAACCAGCATTGTTAATTAAAATATCAATGCCTCCAAAATGTGTAGCTACTTGACTCACAGCGTTGATTACTTCTTGACGATTGTTTACATCTAATTGTACGGGTAAAATGTTATCGCCATAGGTACTTACAAGGTCGTCTAAAGCAGCGATGTTGCGGGCTGTTGCGGCTACTTTGTCGCCACGTTTCAAAAATGCTTCTGCCCAAAGTTTTCCAAATCCTCTTGATGCTCCTGTAATAAAAATTGTCTTGCTCATGATGTCGTTTGTTTTTTGTTTATTTTGATATGACAAAGTTACTCCAGCCCCTTGCCAAACGACTAACCCATTTCAGCGGAAGAATAGCACAGAAATACGAAAGAGGGAGATTTGTGATAGAACTGTTGATTTGTGCTACAAAAAAAACTGATACATGAGCTTTTCAACAAAGCTATATTGAGCTTTCTAACAAAGAAGTCCCATGATTTTCAGATGAACTTTGCAGAAACAAAATTTAAGAAAAATGACAAAGGTTTGGTTTATTACAGGTAGCTCAAAAGGTTTAGGCAAAAGCCTTGCTTTAGAAGCACTAACAAACGGTGATAAGGTAGTTGCCACCGCAAGAAATGTTTCACAATTAAACGATTTGGTAGCTCAATTCCCAAATCAGGTATTGGCTCTTCCGCTGGATGTAAGCAATAAGGCTCAGATTGATACTGCTGTTGCAGAAGCAGTAAATCATTTTGGTAAAATTGACGTATTGGTCAATAATGCAGGATTTGGTATTACGGGTGCTGCCGAGGCATTTACTGATGAACAAGTTCGTAGTCAGTTAGAAGTGAACTTATACGCTCCTATCGAAATCACTCGTGTTGTTTTACCTATTATGCGTAAACAACGTTCTGGACGTATCCTTCAAATCAGTTCTGTTGGTGGACGTGTTGGCAACCCTGGCTTAACTATGTATCAAGCCGCTAAATTTGGTTTGGCTGGTTTTACCGAAGCACTAAGCAAAGAAGTAGCACCTTTGGGCATCAAAGTAACATCCATTGAACCAGGCGGTTTTCGTACCGACTGGGCTGGTGCATCTATGAGCTTTGCCGAAGATATCGAGGGTTATGAAACTACTGTCGGTGGTATGAAAGGATATATTTTATCAGGGAAATATGTGCCTGTGGGAGACCCAGCCAAAGCTGCTAAAGTAATGTTTGAACTGGCATCGCATCCAGAGCCACCTGTGCATTTGGTATTGGGAAGCGAGGCAACGGCTATTTTGAGAAGTGCTGACGAAAACCGAAAAGCAGAGTTTGAAAAATGGCTTGCCGTAAGTAACTCTACCGACCACGACGAAGCAGAGAGTATCTTTGAAACAGAAGAGGGCAGGAAGTTTTTGAGCAGTAAAGGAATTATTGAAAAAGCATAATTTCTTGTATTTCAATCAACGAGCGAATTGATTCGCTCGTTGATTGAAAATTCAAAGCTTGTGAAAATTGTATTAATACTGAAAACTGATTAATTTGAACCTAATATGAAAGCTGAAAACGAAAATCAAAAACGTGCGAGTATTACCTATTCTTGCTACTACAAACAAAGCAGAGAAGGTGAGCAGTTTGTGCCTGACCATGTATTGAGTTACCAAATTACAGGCACTTCGATTCTCAGCGACGGAAACAGCCAGTATGAATCGGGTGAAGGAACTTTTCGTTTTATCAGACGCAATCAACTTCTAAAATTTAGCAAACATCCACCTGCTAATGGTGAATACCAATCACTGAGTATTTTCTTTACACAAGAAACTTTAAAAAGTTTTAGTTTAGCCTACGAAGTACTCTCTGAACAAAAGCCACACGAGCAGTTTATATTTAGCCTACAAACAAATTCTTTACTCCAAAGTTATGCCAATTCCTTGCTGACTTATCGACAAAGTACCATTTTGGAAAACGCCCAAATGGTTGATATAAAGCTATATGAAGGGATTTTGCTACTATTACAAACCAATCCTGCCTTAAAGGATATTTTGTTTGATTTTAATGACCCACACAAAATTGATTTGGAGTCATTCATGAATAAAAATTATCATTTCAATGTTCATTTAGAGCGTTTTGCCTATCTTACTGGTAGAAGTCTGGCAACTTTCAAAAGGGATTTTGAGAAAGTATTTGGTGTTTCTCCAAGGCATTGGTTACAACAAAAACGCCTCAAAGAAGCCTATTATCTTATCCATGAAAAGGGAAAAATAGCCTCAGACATTTACCTCGATTTAGGCTTTGAAGATTTATCCCATTTCTCTTTTGCCTTTAAAAAAGCGTATGGTGTTGCACCAACTAAACTAATATCCATTCAAGATAACAGCCTTCATTCTTCAAACTGATAATAGTTTGGGAATGAAGGCTAAAGTATTACCATGCAATTGAGTCACCCAAATACCCGATGGTGGCATATAGATTGGGGACTTTACCCATTTTTTTCTCGACCTGTGTTAAAATTTGCTTCATGCCTCAGTGGCAGGAACTTGAATCGATTTCATGTGAGTTTAATTTAAAAATTTTGACTGTAATGATGGAGTGTAATCGTTAATAAATACTTAGCCATGAGCCTCTACCGAAACATCATTCCATTCTTTCCAAGTTTGGAGTTTTTCGGCATATACTCTTTGGGTTTTCTGATAACCCACTTTTCCAAGGAAAAGGCGTAATGGAGGATTTTGACTATCAATCAATTTCAAAATAGCAGGAACTGTAGCTTCGGGTTTGCCATAGTCTTCTGGTAATAAGCCTTCTGTAGTCGCCAATCCAGCTCTCACTGAATCATAAGCTTCGATAGCCTTACTCTGCACTGCCGAACTTCCACCAAAATCAGTCGCATAGCCGTTTGGCTCTATCAAGGTTACATGAATATCCAAGTCTTTTACTTCATCAGCCAACGACTCTGTAAGACCCTCTACTGCAAATTTGGTTGCATTATAAATACCCAAAGTTGGTAATGTCCAAACGCCTAATACACTCGAAAGCTGAATGATATGCCCGTGTCCTTGTTCTCTAAAAATGGGCAAAGCTGCCTGAGTAATCCAAAGAGTACCAAAGACATTGGTATTAAAAACATCCTTCACATCATCTTCTGCTACTTCTTCGATTGCTCCAAATACGCCGTAACCTGCATTGTTAATAACTACATCAAGTCCTCCAAAATATGTTTTGGCCTTGTTTACCGCTTCAAAGCTGGCGTTTCTGTTTGTAATGTCTAATTCAATCGGTAAAAACTGTTCTCCGTATTGTTCTACCAAGTATTGCAATCCGCTGATGTTGCGTGAGGTTGCAGCTACTTTGTCGCCACGTTTCAAAAATGCTTCTGTCCAAAGTTTACCAAATCCTCTTGATGCGCCAGTTATAAAAATTGTCTTGCTCATGATGTTGTTCGTTTTTTGTTTATTTTGATATGACAAAGTTACTCCACCTCTACCACAGACGACTAACCCATTTTAGCGGAAGAATAGCACAGAAATACGAAAGAGTATTTTTGTAAAATAATCGTACAGATAATGGCTTTGGACTATTGAAGCTAAGAATCAAATGAAGGCTTTAAACAGCGAACGAAATGCTCTTTATCATTCCTAAGCAGTATGTTGAGGCTACAACCTCAGTACTACTGCAAATGCTTGTTAGTGTTGTGGTTTTTTGATGAATCTAGGTAAAAATGGTTAATTTTACACAAATCATAAATTAATATGAAAAAGCCCAAAGAAATACTTGAGATAGAAGAAATTATTGGCGGAACATTGGAGGAAAACCATTTTACATTTGATGAAAATGGGAAGTTGGTTTTATTGGATTTGAGTAATAGGAATTTAAGAGATATAACATTTTTAATAAAATATATTCATTTAAAAGAACTGCATTTGGCGAATAATCAAATAAGTTCTTTTGAAGCTTTAACTAGCCTGAGAGAGCTTGAATTTTTAAATTTAAGTCATAACCAAATCAAAGACTTATCTTTCGTTGAAAACCAAGACTTTAGCGATGCCTTGGTTTGGCTGGATTTACTTGGAAATGAGATTAAAGAGATACCTTATTCTTTCTATATCAGTACAAGAGAGAGATTAAAGAAAGGACTAGAAAATAATAAAATAGTTATCCATGAACATAAAATTAATCTTGGCGAACAATATAAGTCTGGGCTAACTTTTGTTAGAATTAGCTTGCTTTTATTTTCCACTTATCACTATCCATCTGAACCATATACCCCTCAATTAGAGCTAGATAACCAAGTAGATTTTCTAATACAACAGTACATCAGAGAGCATATAGGTAACATAAATAATTCTTTTTTATCCATTTTAAAACAAGGTCATCAGGCAACTATAGCCTATTATGAAGCTTTAAAAAATGGTTCACAACAAGCCAAAGAAATCAAAATATTATTGTTGGGTGATGGTGGTGCAGGGAAAACTACTTTGATGAAAAGGTTATTGGGTGATGCTGTAAACAAGGATGAAAAAGAAACCCAAGGCATTACGATTGAAAAAGATTTAATTGACGATATACAAATAAATTATTGGGATTTTGGCGGACAAGAAATCCAACACAATACGCATCAGTTTTTCTTAACTGAAAATAGTATTTATCTATTGGTTTTAGACAATCGCCGAGAAGAACAGCCAGCGTACTGGTTGGAATATGTAAAAAGTTTGGGCGGTAATTCTCCTGTAATTATTGTTTCTAATAAAATAGACAATACAGCCCATAGCATTGATAAATTTGACGCTGTTTATTTAAAAGAAAAATACCCTTTTATCCATGGTTTTCATAAAGTATCGGCTATTGATGGCAATAATGTTGATTATTTGAAAAAAGCCTTGGTCGAACTAATCAAAACGCAAATTTTTCCAGTTTTTGGCAAAAGTTGGATTGACATCAAAGCGTATATCGAAAAAGAAACCGTTTTAGGGAAAAATTACCTTACCTCAGAAGCCTATCATGCTTATTGCCAAGCAATAGTCGATGAACGTTCAGAAGAAACCATTCTTACTTGGTTGCGAAACATGGGAAGGATTAGTTATTACCAAAGAAATCTCAATACCAAGCATTTCTATATTTTAAATCCAGAATGGCTGACCTATGCCGTTTATAAAATCATTTTATCCGAAAAAGCGGTTCAGCAAAATGGAACTTTAAAAGTGAGTGATTTTGAGGAAATTTTAAGAGAAATTCCACAAGAAAATACCCTAAAAAGCCGTAAGCATTATCGGTATGAACCCAGAGATTCAGGTTTTTTATTGGAAATGATGAAAGAATATAATTTGTGCTATACGACAGATAATCAGCAAATTATCATTCCTTCGGCTATCAAAATGAGTTATAAGACGAATTTTTCTATTCAAGAAAATAGCCTGAAATTTTATTTTCAATACTTAGATTTTTTACCTCCTGCTATTTTTAGTCGCTTTCTTGTAAGGCTCTATTCCAAACGCAAAGGCGATGCCGTTTGGCGAACAGGGATAGAATTGTTTGATACAGATACCCAAAGCCACGCTCTTGTCCGAGAAGATAAAGATAAAAAACGGATTTATATTTATGTAAATGGAGAACGCCGCAGGGAGTTTTTCCAACAATTGAGAAGCCAGATTGTAGAACTGAATCAACTTTTCCCTAAAATGAGAGTGGAAGAAAGAATACCGATTCCGTCAGCAAAGTTAGAAGAACAAAGCGTGGATTATGAAGAATTGATAAACCATGAATTAGATAAGAAAGATGAGTATTATCATGCTAAAACCAGAGAATATTTTTCTGTAAAAGCTTTACTTTCAAGTATTGAAACAGGTGAAAAGACACAAAAACAATTAGCATTCTTGCAAGCGATGGAAGAGAGAATCCCATTCACATTAAACATAAATAATTCAGCTAACCAGACGGTTACAAATAGTAATTCAAATACAGTAAAAGTAGATTTGTCAAATAATACGCAGTTGGATGAATTGAAAGAATACTTATTAGATTTAGATGATTTAGCAACTCAAAATAAAGTTTGGCAAAAAGAGTTAATTCGTGTTTTAGGCGAAGATGCCTTACGAAAAGCCATCAATGAATTTCATCAATTAGAAGAGGCTTCGGATAAAGCCAGTCAGAAAACATCTATAAGTATTTTAGAGAGAATTTTCAAGAAACTTACAAGTATAAAAGACATTGCAGGGGTTGGCATTGAAATTGGGGAGAAGATTCCTAAAATAGTAGAAATGTGGGAAAAGTTAAAAACATCTATTTCAAACTAAAATGATGCAAGAATTAAGTGACGAATATATCAAAAAACTTATCCGACTGGGAGAAGAAAGTCGGGTGCAGTTCAAAGCAAAAATCACCGATTTAGATTCTTTGGCTGCTGAAATGACAGCCTTTTCTAATACTTTAGGAGGAATTATTTTGGTGGGTGTTTCCGATAAAAGTACGATTGTAGGTATTTCTGACCAAGAAATCAGAAGCTTGAATCAGGCGGTTGCCAATATTGCCAGTCAAAAAATTCAACCTGTGATTTATCCGCAAGTAACGATTTGGGAAATTGAAGGTAAAAACATTTTTGCTATCAACATTCCCAAAGGAATAGCCAAGCCATATTGTACCAACAAAGGCGTTTATTGGACAAAAGTTGGTTCGGATAAACGCAAACTTTCGAGAGAAGAATTACTGCGGTTGTTTCAAGAAAGTGGTTCAATTATGATGGACGAACTCCTTGTGCATGGGGCAGACTGTCGGCAAGATATGGATTTGTCTTATTTTTATTCTTTTTTTGAAAAACAATATGGTTCATTAGTATCAGAACAAACCATTCCTTTTGAACAATTACTTGCCAATATCGGCATTGCTGAAAATGGTACGCTGAATTTAGCTGGATTAATGCTTTTTGCCCAAAAACCAGAACGTTTTCGACCTGCTTTTATCATCAAAGCCGTGAGTTTTTATGGAACAGAGATTACCGATACTACTTATAAATCAAGTATTGATATTACGGGAAAATTGGAAGTACAATTTGAAACGGCTTTGAATTTTCTGAAAAATAATTTAGATTTTATTCAAAGCGGACAAAACTTTAACTCTGTTGGAAAACTTGAAATTGCAGAGGATGCTTTAGTGGAATGTTTGCAAAATGCTCTTTTTCATAGAGATTATTCCAAAAATGCAGCTATTAGACTATTGGTTTTTAAAGATAGAGTCGAGCTGATTAGTCCAGGCGTTTTGCCCAATCACCTAACGATTGAGCGAATTAAAAATGGAAATTCGGTTATCAGAAACAGTACACTTACGTCTTTAGGAGGAAAAATTTTACCTTACCGAGGCATTGGTTCTGGCATTAGAAGGACGTTGAAAACCCACCCAGCAACGGAGTTTATTAATGATGTTGAAGGGGAAGAATTTAAGGTGATTTTTCGTAGAAAAGCCTTACTGTAGGTCATGTAAGGCTTCCCTCCTACTAGCTTTCTATTTAGCAAAATAAGCAATAAAGGTTGTTCCCAAATCGACTTCACTGCGAACTTCAATTTTGCCTCCCAATGCCCGAATTTGTGAACTGACAATATACAGGCCTAATCCTTTGCTATCGGGATAGTCGTGAAAACGTTGGTACAAGCCAAATATTTTGCTGTGATGACGCTTCATATCAATGCCAATGCCATTGTCGCTAAAGTGTAATTCTATGTAATCGGGTGTTTCTTGGGTGAATACCGAAATCTGCAAAGGCCGCTTGGGCGAACGATATTTGATGGCGTTGGTAAGCAAATTGAGTAAAATGCTTTGTAAATACGAAGCATCGAAGCTTACTTCGTCGATGGCATTAAAATTGAGGTCGAGCGACGCATTCGCTTCCCTGATTTGGTAACGTATCGAACTCACAACGCTCTCAAATTCTTTGGAAATACATAAGGTTTTCTTTTCTAAATTGACCTTATTTTTAATCACCAATACATTCAGCAAATCGCTCACGGTTTGGTTGAGTTGGTTGGACGATTCTCTGAATTTATCAAACAAAAATCGGGTCATTTCGTCGGGAATACTGCTGGTGTCTATCAGTTCTAAAATACCCAATAAGTTCGACAAAGGGGCTCGTAAATTATGCGATGTAATAAACGTAAATTGCTTGAGGTCAGTATTGTTATCGGTGAGTTCTTTAATCAACATTTCTCGCTCGGCTTCGTTTTTCTTACGTAATGTCACATCCCTAAAAATAGAAATCCAGTGCGTAAATGCACCTGTTTTGTCGGGTACAGGAATCACCGCAAGACTAGCCCAAAACTCTTCGCCATTTTTACGATAACTAATCAATTCTACTTCTTGCTCTGTCCAAGTTGCCAATGCGAGGTCTATTTTTTCTAGCTCGGCTAGGCTGGTATTTTCCCCTTGTAAAAGCCGTGCCGGATTGCCCACGACTTCGTGTTGTTCGTAACCCGTGAGGGACAAAAACGCAGGGTTAAAATACACTACTTTGGGAGCAGCATCGAGGGTTGGCTCTGTAATCACAATCGCATCGTTGCTATTGATAATCACCGATTCGAGCAAGCGAAGTTGCAATTCCTCCTCTTTTTGTCGGGTTACGTCCCTTCCCGAAGCAAAAACCAGTTTTTCATCAGGTAAAAAAGTAGTTGACCACGAGAGCCATTTGATGCTGCCATCTTTGGCTACAAAGCGGTTTTCCATGTACGACATGGTTTGTTTGGTAGAAAGTTCTTGGATAACCTTCTGTGTGGCAAACAGGTCTTCTTCATACACAAAATCAATCAAAGGGCGGCTATAGATTTCTTGTGGTTCGTAGCCCAATACCCGAGAAAAGGCATTATTGACCCGCACAAAATGACCATCTAAAGTAGCTATACCCAACAAATCGCTACTGAGCATAAAGAAGTGGTTGAGCTGCTCGTCGGCATTGCGTTTTTCTATTTCAGAACCCAGTTGTTTGCATAGCCCTTCCATAAAATTGATGATTTTGAAATCAACTTCGCTCAACTGTTCGGTCGCCAACATCAGCCAACTCACTATTTTGTTGTTGTACAAAATAGGCAAAGAAACCACCGTTTGAATTTGATTGCTCGGCAATTGTACACAAAAAGCAGGCGAAGAAGCCAAGGCTATGGTATGCCACGTGTAAGCTTCGTGGTTATCTTTTTGGAAAATGGTTGAGGCAATGGGTAAGGTTTTGGCTTGAGCAATGCCATGAGCGTATTGACTAGCCTGCAAATGGATGTTGTTGTGGGCATAGTCGGGAATCCAGATTTCGGCGTATTCCCAGCCAATGTATTCACGAACACACTTGAGGCTATCGGTAAGCCCTTGGTTGAGCGAGGAGGCGTTTCTAAACCGCTCGATGGTTTGTTGTACCACCTGCTTTTCCTGTTGTGTTCGGAGTTTTTCTGTTACATCGTTGATGAGCGTTTGCATGGCCTGTTTTCCAGCATAATTGATAGGATAGCTGATAATTTCGACCATGATTTTCTCTTTATTTTTCTTTTGGTGTAATACGGTACCTCCGCTGAGTTCGTCGAGGCGTACATCTGCTAAAGTAAGTGCCAAAAATTCTTCCTTGCCATAGCCATAATGCTCCATAGCGGCTGGATTGACTTCCAAAAAAGCTCCCGATTCGGCATCGTGAATCCACATCGGATTAGGATTATTCAAGAAAATTTGGCGGTAATTATGTTCCGATTTACGCACCAGTTCTTCCGAAATCTTTCTTTCCGTAATGTCCATCATCGTTCCAATCATCCGAATGGGCTGTTCGTCGTTGTTATAAATGATAGAACCACGGTCGTGTACATAAAAATACTCGCCGTTTTCTTTTCTAAAACGGTATTCGTGTTCCCAAAATTTACGCTCTTTTTTTACCAGATGCGAAGTGATTTTTTGCTGAACCGCCTCTAAATCATCGGGATGCACCCTTTGTTGCCAAAAGTCAAAAGCCAAGGTAAAGTCTTGTTCGTTGTAGCCATGGCTACGCCAAAAGGCATCGCCCGAACGTAACACTTCCGACGAAACAAAATTAATATCCCATACAACCCCCACTGTTGCATTAGATACCAAGGTATAGCGTTCGTTGCTTTGCTTAATTTTTTCTAAATTCCGTTTGCGTTCAATACTGTAGCGAATGGTTTTGGAAAGCAATTTGGCATCAAGCTCGCCTTTGATAAGGTAATCTTGTGCTCCTTTGACAATAGCTTCTGTAGTAATTTGCGTTTCGCCCATACCCGATAGCACTACAATCGGAATATGAGTAGTGATTTGGTGCAAATCTGTAAGCGACTGTAAGCCGAAGCTGTCAGGCAACGACAAATCCAAGAAAATTAAATCAAACTCTCGTTCAATCAATATTTGTTTGGCTTCGGCTACCGAAATCACATTCTCAACTTCTTTGATGTCGAGGCCTGTTTCGTGTAGGTATTCTTCCAATAAAACATAATCGCCGAGGTTGTCTTCAACCACTAAAATTCTAAGTTGGGGGGTTAAATTGATCATGTTTACAAGTCGCTGGCAAATCATTTCTGTAGCCTCAGAAGGCTACGCTAATTTATGGTAAAATATGGTTTTTTGGTAGTATTTCTGTAAATTTTACTCCATCATCGGAAGACTAAAGTAAAACGTACTACCTTCGTTGGGTTGGCTTTCTACCCAAATTTGACCTTTGTGGCGTTCTATAATTTTCTTACATATTGCCAGCCCAATGCCCGTTCCCGAATATTCTGTTTTACTATGCAGGCGTTGAAAAATAATAAAAATACGTTGGTAATAAGCAGGGTCAATGCCTATGCCGTTATCTTTAATCGCAAAAACCCACTGGTTGTCTTGTGCCTCAACACTGATATATACTTCGGGGGCTTGTGCCTTGCGGTATTTGAGGGCGTTGCCTACAAGGTTTTGCAACAATTGCGACAACTGTATGCGATTGCCCAGTACTTTTGGCAAAGGCATGGTATGCACGAGACCATCGGCTTTTTTGATTTTATCATCAAATATATGCAGTATTTCGGCTAAAACCTCATTGAGGTCCACTTCTGCAAAAGCGTCTTTATTTGTTCCCACACGTGAGTATTCGAGCAAGTCCATAATGAGTTGCTTCATGCGTTCGGCACCGTTTACGGCAAAACCAATGTATTTGAGGGCTTGTTCGTCGAGTTGGCTTTCGTATTTTTTCTTGAGCAATTGCAAAAAGCTACTCACCATTCTGAGCGGTTCTTGCAAATCGTGCGAGGCAACATACGCAAATTTTTCTAGTTCTTCGTTCGACGTAACGAGTTCTTGAGCTCGGCGTTCAAGCTCGGTGTTTAGCTCGTTTAGCTTGAGTTCAGTTTGTTTAATGACAGACACATCTTGCATCGCCCCTATCATCCGAATGGGCCGCAGGTTTTCGTCATAAATTGTAAAGCCTCGGTCATATACATATTTCAATTCGCCATTTTTACAAACGAAACGATACTCGTCTTCCCAGTGGGTCTTTTTCTCTTGCAGGTGTTCTCGCAAACTTTGCTTTACTCGCTCCAAGTCGTCGGGATGAACCTTTTCGCACCACCACGCATAATTACTGCCCTGGAGGGCATCTTCGTAGCCAAAAGTATGATACACCGCTTCGTTCCATTCGATTTTGCCCGTGTCGAGGTTAAAGTCCCAAATAACATCGTTGGTAGCTTTGGCAACAAGGTCGTAGCGGTTGTTGCTTTCACGGATGGTTTGTTCGGCTAGTTTGTTTTCAAAAATCAAAGAAATAACCCTTTTGATATTCTCAATGCTGTTTTCTTCTTCTTTAGAAGGTGTTCTGACGCTGTTGAAAAACAGGGCAAATACGCCAATATGCTTATTGGTTGAGCCTTTGATAGGATACGACCAAAACGATTTGATGTAATGTTTTTTCAGTAAAGCAGCATCGTTTTTCCAAAAAGACGAGGCGTAAATGTCCTCTTCTATTTGTTTATCGGTAAAATAGGTTTTCTCTAAAAGGTCGAAATTGCGATGCGCAAGGGCGTATTTTTGCTGTACTAGGTCGCTCAAAACAGGAGATAAATTCTGGCAAGCGATGGGTTCTAGCTTATCTTCGGCCAATTGCCAAACCGAACATACACAGTTTTGTATGAGCGGTTCTACTTTGTTGAGGTAAAATTGTAATACTTGCGACAGCGTGCTATCGGGTCGGGTATTGTATTCGAGGGTTTCTTTTTCGATGCGTTCGAGTTCTTCGATGAGTTTTTGTTCGGTTACATCTCTAAAGAAAATAGAAAGGCTATTCTCTGACGGATAGGCATTTACATGAAACCAACGATGTGCAGGCTCGTAATAATCATCGAACGATACGCTTACGTTTTCTTTGATAGCATGGGCGTATTCGGCATAAAAATTGAGCGGAGCGCCGTATCCAAATTTATCCCACAGGTTTTCGTTGAGCATAAAATGCCTGCTCATGCCTAGTAGCCTTTCGGCTTCGGCATTCATGTAGGTTACGGTATAGTTGTGGTCAACGGCAAAGAAACCTTCGGTAATACTTTCTAAAATGGTGGTGATGCGTCGGTTGTATTGCTCTAGTTCTCGTTCGTATTTTTTACGCTCACTGATGTCGGTAAAAATGCCAAAAAGGGCTATTACTTCGTTGCTGTCGTCAATAATTGGGCCAGCACTCAAATGGTAATCCACGGCATCGAGGTGCTGGTTGTAGAGTTGCACATCTCTTTTCCAATACTCGCCTTGTACAATTTGCTTGTGGATGGTTGAGGCCAAGGTTCGGTCCACAAACGGTGCAAAAAAGCGTGGGGCTCGCCAGCTTTGTTCGGGTGTGAGGCCCGTTACAATGCCAAAGGCTTTGTTCTGATAGATTTGTTCGCCCGTCGGTAGCGAGATGCTCACCAAATCGAACATATTGTCCATCACGTGCTTGAACAATAAAAGGTTTTGGTCGTTTTTCTTTTTTTCGGTAATATCTTTTACTACACCGTAAACTCCTTCGATAGTGCCATTGATAATAATAGGAAAATTGGTTGAATGGATGCGTTTTTGGTGTCCTTTGGGCGTAGTGATGTCTATTTCAAAAGTGCCAGAAACACCCTGTTTTACGGCCACATAAGCATTCAGCAACGTGGCTTTATCTTTGGGCGAAACCATCAGGGCGATGTCTTGGAAAAGTTTCCCTTGCAAAGGTTCTTCGATGATTTGTAAAAGAGCTTGGTTATGCGACGTAAAATTGCCGTGCATATCTACCGAAAACACGCCATCGGAATTATGCTCAAAAAGCGACTTATAGCGTTGCTCGCTTTCTTGCAAGGTTTTTTCGGTTTGTTTACGACTGGTAATATCTGCCATAAAACCTGCTACGCCCACCTGCGTTTCGGCATCGTAACTAGGGTTGAAATGCACTTCATACACTTTATCGGCTATAGGCATTTCAAACAAAGCACTAGCACCTTGGAGGGCTTCTTGCAGGGCATCGAGCCACACCGAAGGCAAACTTTGTACATAACTTGCCAAATGCTGACCCATTTCGGGCTTTTGATTTGTAAAATAATACCCAAATTGCTCGAAGGCGGTATTGTATTTGACCAAATTGCCTTGTACGTCTAAGGCAAAAATGATGTAGGGTAAATTTTCGATTAACGTTTTGAGCGAAGCTTCGCTTTTTTTCAACGAAATTTCTAGTCTTTTTTGATGCGTTAGGTCGGTCGAAAAAATAGAAATACCTTTTCCCGTAGGAAATATTCGGTTTTGAAACCACGTATTCCAAGGCTCGTAATGGCTGATGATTACTTGCATGGTACGTTCTTGCATGACTTGTTCGCAAGTACGCTGAAAAGGGCCGTTGGCAAAGCCCGGAAAAATCGCCCATACGTTTTTGCCAATGAGGTCTTCTACATTGGTGCGTAACGAGCGAGCTATTTGCTGATTGGCATAGGTAAATTCCCAATGCTCGTTCAGCACGGTAAAGCCATCAGAAATACTACCCAGCAGGTCATTGGCAAATAGTTCGGTTTGTTGTAGCCAGCGGGTTTCTTGGGTAGTATCGCTAGGAGTAGCATGATGTTGCTTGAGTTGGGCTAATTCTTCTTTGAGTTGGTTGGCAATAGTTGCTACTTGTGTCGAATCGGCACTTGGGAGTAAGTCTATCAAAAATTCGAGTTGCGTAAAGCTGTCCATCATAAAATCCTGCATCAAATCGTCTTGATTGTCTTTTGGGTCGTGTTAGGCTATAAAAGCGAATATTCCCAAGCATAACACAAATAGTTTGCCATAAGTAATAATTTTTCTTCTTACTTCATAAGAATCTATTAAAAAACCTTACAATCTTTTCAAAAAAAGATGATTTCTACCCGTAAAGAGAGCTGTGATGGTGTTTTTTATAATCTTTTCACATTACATACTTGCGTAAATTCATCCATAAAGTCAAAATTTAGCTAATCGGTTTGTTTGTTAGCCGAATCGTTATTTTTTTCCTATGACTTATTATAGACTTTTGTAGAGTAATCCAAGAAAAGATTACAAGAAGAGCAAAAGAAACACTGATGTAGTATTGTAAATTGGTCTGGTCATTACCCTTGTACGTAGCCATCAAGTAAATAGCGTAGCCTAGTTGTAACAAATATTTTTTATTTACTAGCTATAACTATCATAAAGAAATAACAGAGGTTTAAAGAGTTAACTTTCAAAAAGTTAAGGGTGGAATCAGAAAGCTTAGAGATATTGTATTTCTAAGCTTTTTTTTGTAACTACATACGTAGCGTTTCGTTGGTATGTGCTACAGCAAAAGCGGTGGTTGTTACAAACGTAACTGGCGCTGTGCCTTGTGCCGAAGACGAAGAACGATTAGGCATAGCCTGTGTTTGTTTTTCTTCGTTGAGTTGTTGATTGATGTGCTGCACAACAGTGCGCTTAAATTGGCTAATTTCGGGTTGTGTTAGTATGCTCATATAAAAGTAAGTAGGGCTAAATATGCGTATTGAATTGTGCGTTAAGTTTTTATTATCAATTATTTATACAGAAAAGGCTATTGGTATCAGCATTCTTTTAAGCAATTATACTGAATATTTTTTTACAGATACTACTTTAAGACAGTAATTGATTACGATTAAATTAACAAAGGCGAAAAATAGACTTTAAATCAAAATATCAGTGATATAATATTTATAAAAATAGACAGGGCTAATGTATC
Source organism: Cytophagales bacterium (assembly GCA_013298025.1). Classification (GTDB taxonomy): domain Bacteria; phylum Bacteroidota; class Bacteroidia; order Cytophagales; family Spirosomataceae; genus Flectobacillus. The sequence goes on from JAAFJE010000002.1 coordinate 51,998, forward strand.
GTGCCTCCAAACTCTTTTGTAATTTTATGTACATAAATTGTGCCATCACCTAACAGAAATCTAGCGTTTCTTGAAATTTAATAGTAGCATCGATTAAAATAGCTTTGATAAATGCCTCATACACAAATACCCATATCGGATAAAATTCACTATCAAATATTTGATACACTCGAAGATTGTGTCTATGTGATTAATGCACAGGAGCAATTGCTTATGTTTAATCAGGCATTTGTTGACCTCTACCAAGGTTGTTATCATGAGCCACCTCAGTTGTATGACCATGCCAAGTCGGTATATGCCGATGCCTGCGATGATGCCAAGCTTTCGCTGTGGTATGCTAGGGGTTTGGCTGGAGAAAAATTTTCGGAAATGATTCTTCATGATGGTAAAAGAATAGAATTGCTTTTCAAACCTATTTTTACCGATACGAAAAAAGCTGTTGAAGCTTTGGTAATTCAGCTAAAAGAAGTAACACAATCTTACCAATTAAAAGCAGCCGTTTCGGCACAGCAAGAACGCTACCAGTATGTAATAGATAATGTACACGATATTCTGTTTCAAACAGATGCTACGGGCAATTGGATATTTCTGAACAAAGCTTGGACGACCGTCATGCAATACGCACTTGAAGAGTCGATTGGAAAGCCTTTTTTCAACTTTTTACATCCAGAAGATGTAGAAAAAAACCAGTTGCTATTCGAGCCTTTGGTCAATAGAAAAAAAAGCTATTGCAAACACGTGATTCGCTACCTCAACAAAGCAGGTGAAATCAAATGGATAGAAGTGTTTGCAACGCTCTCGCTCGACGAAAACGACCAAATTGTGGGTACAGCAGGAACGCTCAAAGACTTGACCAACGAGATGAAAAATGCCCATATTTATGAGTTGCTCTCAAATAATGTCAAAGATTTGGTCTGTATTCATGATTTAGAAGGCAAATATTTGTACGTTTCGCCTTCTATCAAACACCTCACTGGGTTTGAACCCAAAGAATTGGTTGGACAAACGCCCTACGATTTTATTCATCCCGACGATTTGTCCAGAATTGCCGAAAAACACGCCGAAATACGAAGTACCATCAATAGTTTCAATCATGTAGATTACCGCTTTAGAAAAAAAGATGGAAGCTACGTTTGGCTAGAAGCCAACGCACGTGTGTTTTTCGACGAATACGATATTGCTTATCGTGTGATTAGTTCCTCTCGTGAGGTAGAAGCCCGCAAACGGGCCGAAGAAAGCATGATGAAGGCTTTGCTCCGAGAAAAAGAACTCAACGAACTGATGGCTAAATTTGTCAATTTTGCTTCGCACGAATTTAGAACGCCCTTGGCTACCATTCAATCTAGTACAGAAATCATCGAGGCTTATACCCAAAATATAGCTCAACCACAACGAGTACATAGGCATACGCACTTGATTCATGCCGAAATCGACCGCATTACTCGGCTGATTGATGAAATTTTGCTGATTGGTAAAATTGATTCTGAACAATTGGTTGCTAAAAAAGAACCCGTTTATCTATTAGATGTTCTCTCAAAAGTGATTTATCGCCAAAATGCCTTACAAAAAGACGGTCGCACAGTCCAATTGGTGATAGAAGGACAAGCCTCCGCCTCAGCCATTTATATAGACGCACAACAGCTTGATTTGTCGATAGATAACCTACTTTCTAACGCCTTTAAATACTCGCTAGGTAAGCCAAACCCTATCGTGACAGTACAATTTGAACCCGCAGAGGTAAAAATACTGATTCAAGATTTTGGCATTGGGATTCCGATAGAAGAACAAGAAAAACTGTTTACTTCTTTTTTCCGGGCCAATAATGTAGGGCATATCAAAGGAACAGGGCTAGGCTTGGTGATTGTCAAGAATTTCATCGAACTCAACGGAGGCAATGTATCGTTTGAAAGTACGCTTCAACAAGGCACTACGTTTTGTGTTAGTCTGCCATACGTTTTTTCATAACTCATCAAATACCATATTATCATGAAACTCCTAAGTAACACAGAATTACAATTCTTCAAACAAGCCGTTTGTACTATGATTGACACAACGGCTATCCGACGTACCCCCCTTCTAACAACCTCCAAGCGTCAATGCCGCATACATCCTTCGCTTTTCTTGCTTCCGAGCAACGTCAATTAATCGTTGTGATAGGATTATTTTACTAGGCTTATCAAAATTTCATCGTTTACGTAAAAAATCTTCCCTCTACTGTGTTTTATTGAAGGAAACCAACTTATTTTGTAAAATTTCAGCTAAGTTTAGTATAGTTATTTCAAGAAATTATTTTATTTTTAAGCAATTTTCCAGCAATATTCATTTCGATTCGAGAAAAATATTGTAGAAACCCATTACCATTTTTATATTAATACAAATTATGACTATGACGAATACCTATGATGATTATTGCCTTTCGTGGGGCGGTAGTCAGCAACAGGCTATTATGTCCTACACAGAAGGACGTACCCATTTTATCCCTGATTTACTCCCAGCCGTAGCGGTGCAAATGCCCACTATGCAAGTGTTGTATATTTTAGAAAAACGCTTAGGACAAGCCACCTTGTACCAAGCCCTCAATCCGAATAATACCATTGATAGTCCTGTACAACACCATGCCGATGGCACTTGGCTCAAGCAAGTAAACATGGTGGGCATTAATGTACGCACCATTCAATCGTTTTGGAATGTGGTAAAATATACACTTACCTTGCCTGCTTCGCAGTCGTCTATTCACCTATTGCCCATTTGGGAATGCGGTGTGGTGGCGAGTTTGTATGGCATGGCAAGTTGGAATGTCAATCCAGAGTTTTTCGATGCCGAATTGGCAGGGCACTTGTCGCATTTAGATACGGTAGAAAAGCAACTCAAAGTAGTGGTAAACCTCATTCATGCCATGGGCAAAAGCATTGGCATGGACGTAATCCCTCATACCGACCGCTACGCCGAGGTTGCCTTGGCGAATCCTTCGTACTACGAGTGGCTTCAACGCCGAGAGTTTAGCATTATCAACCACGATGCCCATTTGCACGAAGCCGTACAGCAACGCATCATGGCTTTTTTGCAAGAAGTTGGTCCAGCCGTAGCGATGGCGTATCCGAGCGATGTACCTACCTTTTTTAGTAATACCGCTTTTCCAGAAGAAAAAAGATTAAAAGTACTTTTCGGAGAAAAACACGACCTTTGGGCTCGCAACAAACGACGCAACGAATTAATCAACTATCTCTTTGCCGAAGGCTACGAAACCGTGCCAGCTACAATGGCACCACCTTACAGAGGCTTGGCGGTTGATACCCGAGAAGAGGCCAAAACGGTTGACGAAGACGGCAGGGTTTGGCGTGATTTTGTGATTACCAAACCTCAAAAAATGTCGAGGGTTTTTGGTCCATTGAGCCGTTATAAGCTTTACGAAGCCAAAAACAACAACCAAGATTGGGAAATAGATTTCGATAAGCCCCGCCCTGAAGTATGGAAATATGTGGCTGATAAATTCCTGTTTTTTGCCCAATCATATAGCTTCGATTTTATGCGTGGCGATATGTCGCACGTGCAAATGCAGCCCAACGGCACACCAGTCAATCCTGATAAATACTACGATATTCATAAATACATCAAGCGGTACGTCCGCCAATATAAGCCTTGGTTTGGGTATTTTGCCGAAAGCTTTTTAGCCCCTCCCAACGAAATGGCCTTTGGCGAAGAAGAAGCCCATTTAGAAGGCTCAGACACCGACACTACGCTCGGCGATTTGCAGTCGATGGTGGTTGGAACAAATGAGTTTATCGGTCATTTTGCACGCTACCATCAATTGATTTACACCCGCAGTTTTAGTCCGAATTTTACCATCATGACCGCCGATAAAGACGACCCCCGTTTCGATGCTTTTTACCTCAAAGGCAACGAAGTACGTTTCTTTATGGCTATGTTTCTGACCGATATGCCTTCTTATATGGGGCTAGGTTTTGAGCAACGTGACCCTCATCCGACACCTGCACCCAACGAACATTATACCAAATTATACGTTTTTCAACTCAGTGAAGGTGAAAAAGCCACAAAAACTCCTTATATTTGGGGCAGGAATATAACGCTATTCCGCAACCTAACGGCGATAAAACAACAAGCCGATGCCATTCTACCTCATATACTCGACAATCCTATACAATGGATTATCGCTCCAGATGCTACTGCGGAACAAAAAGTAATTGCTTGGACTCAGGCAAACAATCCTCAGTATGTATTTGTAGTAAACCTCGACCTCGAAAACACTGCAAAGACTATTTCTCTTGCTAAACTTGAAAAATACGAAGTTTTACACAATATTTTTAAGGATGAGGCATCAGAATCGCTTGATTTATTCCGACAAAATGATATATTTGTATTAGAAGAAATTGCACCAGCAGCCTGTTTGATTTTTCAGGTATAAAGCATATTTGATAACTTTTTTGCAACTCAATTGTTAGGTTATTGAGCCTAATTAAAGTATGTTGATGCAACAAGCACTCAATAGCAATTGAGGTCTTTTTTGTATTGGTTATCAGCCACTTATCAAAGTAGGTTACGACCAAAACACATACCGACTTTAATAGCGTTTATACCTTTTATAGTAGCAACTGATAAATATAAGACCATTTTTAAAACAACTACAACAATGAAAAAAACATACCTATTTTTCGCTATTTCCCTAGGTTTTATTACTTTAGGCTATACACAAACAATTATTACAACTAGCATTGTAGATATAGACCAAGGATTACGAAAGCAGTTAGATTCTAAAATAGCTAATTATCAATTGGTAAAGCTTTCTTTTATTCCCAAGCAAGCCCAAAACCTACAATTTCAAATTCAATTACCACATGACATTTGGAATATAGACTTAGCCGAAAATGAAATTAGAACTACTAATTTATTAGAAGAAGAAAAGAAGAAAGCAGAAAATAGAGATTTGCTATGCCCTACGTATGCAGGAAAAGTAAATAGGAATGATGCACTCTTTTTTATTGACGAACATACACTTTATGGAAAAGTTTATACGAATGATGATGCTATACGTTTAGAGCCATTAAATTGGAATATTGAGAAAAAATATGTATCTGACGATACTTGGATACTTTATAAAGAATCTGATGTTATTACAAAAGAATCATATTGTGGTGCGAAAGAAGGGAAAAACTATAATAGTATATATAAAAATGGTAGAATCGCATCTTTACCAGCAGCTTGTAAGATTTTGAATATTGCAGTTGAATTTGACAATGAATTTGACGGTCTTGGTGGGGCAAGTAAAGCATTAGCTATCATGCAAGAGGTTGACAGAATATACTTTCGAGATTTGCAAATTCGAGTTAATGTTTGTTGGATAAGAAACTGGGCAAATACAAACTATCCTTACACTAACACCACTAATTTTACTACCGTTTCAGCAGAGTTTTGGGGGCATTGGAATGCTCAAATGGGGTATGTAACTAGAGATTGTACGCACATGTTCACAGGAAAAAATCTTACGGCACCCAATGGTACGTTCGCTAACGGAGAAGCCAATCTAGTGAATGTAGGTTCTGGGTCGAACTCCTATTCGATGTCTGATGCTGGTGCTTCGAGTACAGATTGGGAATCATGTGCTTCCCATGAAATAGCACATAATTTAGGACACGGTGGACATGATATGAACTGTAACCCTAAATACATCATGTGTCAAGGAGACAATAAAACATCTACTTTTTCTCTTGATTCTAGAAATATAATAATGGCTTTTTTAACAAATATTTCACTTGGGATTAGAACACCTTTAATTCAAGTTAAATTAAACAATGTCATCATTAATTCTACCCCCACTTATATTGCCTCGAATGGTAGATATTTGACCGTAGTAAGTAATGATAACTATATCAATAATAATACATTTTTTTACTCTGCCAATAATAGTCTTGTTATGTACAATCAAGGGGCTAATCCAACTTTTTTACAACCCAATGGTGCGCCTCATTTTACTTTTACCATCCAATATACCAACACCTGTGGGACATTCTATAGATCCATTCCTTTCATTGCCACGACATCTGCTGGAATGTTAACAATGTACCCAAACCCTACAAATAATATTTTATCTGTCAAGTTTGAGAACGAAGAAGAAGAACTACCTAATCAAATTCAAGTTTATAATGAACAGGGATTTGTCTTTTCTCAGAATATTGAAAATTTAGTTGAAGAGCATCAAGTTAAAATTGATTTACAGAACCTGCCTAAAGGTAAATATTTTGTTCATTTACTGTACACTGATGGAACAATAAAAAAACAATCAATTATTCTTGAAAAATAGTGGTATGAAAAAGTTACTATTCGCAATTACATTAGTGGGAGTACTAATTTCTTGTAAGTCAAATGATGTTATCTTCAACCCTACTTGTACAAATATTGTACTCGAAAAAGTAGATTGGACTTATTGCGACCCTGTAAGGTTGATAAAATGCAACGATAGTCGAGATACGCTTGTGAGAAAAACCAGTCAAATAATCGAAAATGAAGTGGGTTATGTAAAAAAAAATTATCAGGCTGGTATAACCTTCTATTGCTTAGAATCACCTAGTAGAGGAGGATTTACACCCTATAATTTACCTACATGTTTCAAACAGGATGGTTTAAAAATACGATTCAGTGGTATCTCAAAAAGCAGTCATATTGACTATGACTGCGGTATAGAATTTGAAATAACAAAAATAGAGGAAATACCATAGTAGATGTGTCCAGCCATTTTTATGTAAATGGAAGCGTAAAACCTACGTTGAATCAACGATTAACTAGATTATTTTAGCGTACAAGTATAAACAAGTAAATCACATGAGAACCCAGTATCAACTTAATTTTTTTAAAGCCAAACTAAAATGCAACGTATTTCGACCATTAACCTGTTACACCCATGAACGATAAAAAACCAGCTTTGAAAATAAACAAAATTAGTAGCTTCTGGAATGAAAAATGGGTTGATATTCCCTTTGAAGGTGTCGAAGCTCCACCACGCTATCAGGTTTCTAATTACGGACGAATCAAAAGTTTCCAAGGAGACCCCGTTCATGGCGAAGTTATTGCTGGCTCTAAAATACAAGGATATAAATCTTTGAATATTAGGGTAAAAGGCAATAAATCTATCAACCGTTATGTACACAAATTAGTGGCAGAGTTTTTTGTTAAAAAAGATTCTGAAGACAAAAAGTTTGTGGTTCACCTCGACCATGACAAACTGAACAACCACTGGGAAAACCTCAAATGGGTCACACGTGATGAAATGACCATTCATAACCGTGATAACCCTGCCGTTCGGGACAAAGTCATTCCTCGTCGTACCAAGAATTATAAGCTTACCGAAAGTAAGGTAATCATGATTAAAAAGATGTTACGTTCAGATAAGAACCGTTTGAAAATGATTGCTAAACAATTTGGTATTACGCATACCCAACTCAACCGTATTCGTTCGGGAGAAAACTGGGGTCACGTAAAACTCGACGACGAAAAGTAAACTATATTATTGCAACGCTTCCAACTCCCAACTGATGGCATGACTTTGAGTCATGCCATCAGTAAAAACCTTTTTCAAAAATGAAACTCTACCCTAATGCCTTATTTCATATCTACAACAGAGGAAATAATAGACAAACCTTATTCTTTGATAGAGACAACTACCTTTATTTCTTAGAAAAAGTGAAAGAATTCATTACACCTCATGCCGAAATCTTAGCTTGGTGTTTAATGCCAAATCACTTCCATTTTTTGCTATACATACCTTCAGAAAAAGACAGTAAAGATTTAAGTAGAGGTATTCAAATCATTTTACGCTCTTACACAAGAGCTATTAACAAACAAAAAGATAGAACAGGCTCATTATTTACCCAAAACACCCACTCCAAAGCGTTAGTGGATGACTCTGTACAAGCAAACAGCTACACAACTACTTGTTTTCATTATATCCATCAAAACCCTGTGAAAGCTGGGTTAGTACAAAAAATGGAAGATTGGGAGTTTTCATCTTTTAAAGACTACATAGGTTTACGGAAAGGCAAGCTGATAAATCGTGCGTTAGCAAATACGTTTATCAATATTTCGGATGATAAGCAACAGTTTTATGAAGACGCTTACAGCGTTATTGATGAAAGTATTTTGGAAAAAATATTTTAGACACCTCAACTCATGGCATGACTTTGAGTCATGCCATGAGTAAATTGAGTCATGCCATGTGTAAATGAAATTGCTCAGATTCACCATCCTAGCAAAGTTCCACTTTATCCGTTAAAAATACCGTCTATTCAAATTCTCGTGGAGAATCTCGCTCCTCCTTCTAACTTCGATTCATCAAGCAAGGCAATTTGCTCATAAACAAACCCATCTTCGATTTAAACAGACGAGAACATGAACGAAAAACTATATCGTATTCCCTCCAAAGCAGCTTTAGGGGGCGTATGTGCAGGACTATCTGAACGCTTTGGCGTTGAAACTTTTATCATTCAGCTTATTTTTGTATTCGGTGCTATTTTTTCACACAGCGTTTTGCTGTGGGTATATATAGGCTTATGGATAGCCCTGCCCGTTAAACAAACATGGGACACAAACGAAAATTTATCTAACACACAAACCTTCACAAACATGAGTCGCAAGAAAGAACCTAACAAATTTTGGGGTGCTATATTGATTGGATTAGGCGTTATTTTCTTTATCAATGAATTTGTTCCTGCTTTTGATTTTGGCAAAGTATGGCCCTTTGTTCTCATTGGCATAGGCGTATATATTCTTTTCAAAGACCGCATCAATGGCACGCCAACAAACAACGATTTCTAGGTAGTTTTATGACTCCTCGGTGTTACCCAAACCTCTTTTTCCCACTTATCTCTTTTGTAATATGAACTCAAAAAATATTTTCTCAGGTGGAATACTCATTTTCATCGGACTCGTTTTCTTAGGTAAAGAATACGGATGGTTTGATATTCATTGGCACGATATTGCCCGTATGTGGCCACTCTTGCTTATTTACATCGGTTTGATGTCGTTTTTTGGCAAATCGAGCCGTTCTGGGTTGGTTGTTTCACTTATCATGCTTTGCATTTTTATTCCTTTGACCATTGCCCACAGTTGTAAAGAAAAAATAGAATCGACTGGTATTTTCAAGCACCATGACCGTGATATTCATATTGATTGGGACGACGATGACGATGAAAAAAAAGAGGACAACGAGGATAATTCGTTTGCAGGAAGCAAGCAGCAATTGACCGAGCCCATGAACAACGCTACCAAACAAGCCACATTTGAACTGAATGGCGGTGCAGCCGAGTTTGTGATTGAATCGACCACTAAAGAATTGGTAGAAGCCGATGCAGATTTAGATTTTGGTAAAATTTCACTCAAAAAATCAGGCGAAGATGCCAACCCTACCCTCAATTTTGCCTTGAAAGGTAAAAAAGATGGCATCAATTTCGATAGCGACCGCCACAATAAAGTAAACCTTAAACTCAACGACAAGGTCATTTGGGACATGAAGTTTGAATTTGGTGCAGGTAAAGCCGACTTCGATTTGAGTCCTTATCAAATCAAAAACCTTAGCATCAAAACTGGCGTAACCGAAACCGACATCAAGCTAGGCGACCGCTCTGAAAACCTCAACGTTGAGGTTGAATCGGGCTTGACTTCCATTGAATTTGCCATTCCCACAGCGTCGGGATGCCGCATCAAAGTCGATGGTGGTTTGAATGCCAAAAACTTTGAAGGCTTTATCAAAAATGGTAGCTACTGGGAAACGCCCGGCTATGAAAAAGCTGCTAAGAAAATCCAAATCAACTTTGAAGGTGGTTTACAAGATTTGAAAGTTGAACGCTACTAATGGTTAATTATGAATGAGTAAATTGTGAGTTGTGAATTACTGAAAAACAACTCATTAACTCATATAAAAAACGCTATTCGGTAAAATTTTACCGAATAGCGTTTTTTATGCTTCAATCGTTTGACAAAGCTCTACCAAGACCGAATTAGTGGATTTAGGATGTAAAAAACATACCCATTTGTTATCAGCACCTCGTTTGGGTGTTTCGTTGAGTAAGATAAAACCCTCTGCCTTGAGTCTTTGCATCTCGGCTGTTATATCTTGCACCTCAAAAGCGATATGGTGTATCCCCTCCCCTTTTTTCTCAATAAATTTAGCAATTGGACTGTCAGGATTGCTGGCTTCGAGCAGTTCTATTTTGGTTTGCCCTGTTTGAAAAAAAGACGTAAGCACACCTTCCGAGGCAACGCCTTCTTCTTTGTAAGGGGCAACGCCCAATAATTTTTCAAATAAAAGATTCGATACTGCCAAGCTTTTTACCGCAATACCGATATGTTCTACGTGTTGCATCTTATGGTTTTGTTTTGAGTCAGATAAATACACAAATGAATACACAAGGTGCTTTGCCTTATAGGATTCTTTTGTTATTTTGCTGATACAAATATCTGAAAAGAATTTAGCTTACAAACCCGTAGCTATGCCAACTTAGCAGGAATTTTATAAAACCCTCACGTGCATGTCTAAACACAAGCAAGCCCATAACACCCATCGTCGCCTTTTAGGGGCATCGCCAGGTACACTTACGTATGTAGGCAGAGCGGTATCTTTTGCCACCCAAATCAAGCTCATCGAATACAATGCTGCCGAGGTGAATATCAGCCAAATTCCAGCCTCACAGCAATTACGTGACCTTAGCTTTGACCCACAAAAAATGTATTGGCTCAATGTAGATGGCATCCACGAGCCAGAGGTAGTGGCAACGGTCGGCGAGGTATTCCAGTTGCATCCGCTCTTGCTCGAAGATGTGATGAACACCCATCAAAAGCCAAAATTTGAGTATTTCGATACAGGCAAGCAATTGTTTTTTACGTTCAAAATGATTGAATACAACAAGCAAACGCAAAGCCTAGAAATAGAGCATCTCAACATCATTTTAGCCCAAAATTGTGTTATTTCTTTCCAAGAAGAACGCAAAAGAGACATCTTCGAGCCGATTATTGCAAGGCTGCTGGCATCGGCAGGAAAAACCCGCAAAAACGGAGCGGATTACCTTTTTTATGCCCTCATCGACTTGGTGGTTGACCATTATTTTAGCATTTTAGATTGTATTTCAGAGCATATCGAGCGGCTAGAAGAAGCCATTATCAACGCCAAAGAACCCCAAGCCATGCACCAGTTGTATGGTATCAAACGAGAGATTTTGCAAATGAAAAAAGTGGTTTTTCCACTCCGAGAAATGATTTCGGTGCTACTCCGAGAAGAGTACCCAATGCTCAGTGACAACACCAGTTTGTATATGCGTGATGTTCAAGACCATATTTCTCAAATCATCGAAAACATCGACTCGTACCGAGAATTAGTGGCTTCATTGATGGACTTGCACTTGTCGCAGGTAAGCAACAAAATGAACAACATCATGCAGTTTCTTACGGTGATTTCGGTCATTTTTATGCCCCTTACTTTTATTGCGGGCATTTACGGCATGAACTTCGACGAGATGCCTGAGCTTCATTGGCATTATGGGTATCCTGCGGTTTGGGGAATTATGCTTGCGTTGGTGTTGGGGATGGCGTGGCTTTTTAAGCGTAAGGGATGGCTATAAGAAAAATAATTTGTGCTAGTGATTTATACGTAATAATAAAAGTAATTTTGCCATTTTTTGCCATATTATGTACAATTTTGCAGGCATTTTTAAGTAAAAATACTGATTTTCATAAATCATAGTTAAAAAAATAACGTATGTTGATTTTTTTTTACTTTTTTTCTAAAAAACAGGTATAAGACCAAAGATTAAGACTAAAAAAAGTACAAAAAATAATTACAAAATTGCAAAAATATTTTTTTATGAAAAACAGGTTTAAAAACACGCCTTATTTTCTGAAAAAAAATACTTTTTGTACAAAATAGGTTTTAAAAATGAAGCATCTCAAAAAAAAAGTATATTTTTTTGTTTTTTCATGTTTTATTATAAACTTAGGCTTCAATGTGAACAAATCATTAACTACTTGATTTTCTGACACTTTACCTGTACATTTGATTATTAGTTCGGCGTAATAACGCTCTAGGTAAGATTTAATCACTATAAAGTATAGCAGAGTATGGAAAGTGTCTTAACATCAATTTTATTAATTTCGGGTCGTCCTACACAACCGTTTACAGGCGTACCCACAGCCGTAATGGTCATTTTTATGATTGTGGCTGTTGTGTTGATTGTTTTAGGAGTTGTTTTGGTTAAAAAACGTGCATATTGGTTACAACATTCTCAAACAACCTTCGGTGAGGTTGTTGAAGTGAGCAAACGTTACGAGCGTAGCGATAAGTTGGGACAAGCCCCCATCTATTTTCCTGTGGTTTCATTTACCGTCAATGGTCGTACTTTTAAAATAGAAGCCGACACGGGTATGCCTAAAATTACGAGTGTAGGCGAGAAAATGGAAGTGCGTTTTAATCCTGAAAATCCCTACGATTCGACTATCGGTTCGAGCAATGTGCCAGGCACAAAACCAAGTTTGTTTTTTGTTTTAGGTATTTTATTGTTGGTCGTAAGTATCGTGCTTACTGCACATACACAAGTGGCACTTGCGTTGAAATAAGGTATAAGCATCTGAATTGCTACAAAGAAAAAAGGTATGAAAGAAAGCTTTCGTACCTTTTTTCTTTGTAGCAATCTGTCATTTTCTTCCACACCTGTCAAAGAATTTCAACCCGACTTTGGTGAAACTGAGCCAAGGTTTTGTCGGTGGGGTGCAAGCTGGTGACAAGGTAATCGAGGTCGTTCAAATCGCAAACCTTGTAGTTTTCAATTCTATTCAATTTTTCTTCAATCACACAAGCTACCGTTTTACGTGATACGCTCATCATTTTGCGTTTAAGCAACGATTCCTCATATTGGCGAATCGCCAAGCCTTTTTGCGGATGCACACTATTGATACCCATAAAATACAAATCGGCATTGATATGCTCAAGGTCTTGCATGGTTTTGCTGCCAAGCGTGATTTGGTATCTTTTGTAAAACGAACCACCCAGCAAAATTACTTCAATCTTAGGGTGTTCGGCAAGGGCTGTTGCCAAATGCGGGTTGTTCGTCACAACCGTAATTTCGAGATTTTTAGGTAACTGTTCGGCTAAATAAAAGTTCGTTGTACCGCCATCCATCAAGATAATAGAGTGATTTTCAATGAGTTTTTGGGCTTTTTTAGAAATAACCCCAAACTCGTTGTTGGCAATGCCCAAGCCTCTACTTGCCTTCATCGACAAGTAAGAATTGGCTATCGCTCCTCCATGAACTTTTTTGAGTAATCCTCTATCTTCTAATTCGATTACGTCTCGTCTTACGCTATCGTAAGATACTTTTAATAATTGCCCTAATTCAACTAGAGTCACTTTTTTATCAGTACTCAGTTTTTCGAGAATCAATTGCTGGCGTTCTTCTTTTAACATGATAAAATACGTTATGACTGCAATCTATATAACATGGTTGAGACTGAGTGCATTAGCGGTAAAGTACAAAAACCGTGCTTGCTTTTTCAAGCAACGAGAGCATCAGGATTGTTTTTACCAATAAATTTTGCCATTAGCACCTATAGAAGGCTTAGAAATGTGCAATTTGCATAGATTTGCATTTAATAGTAGAATGAGCTTGTTTTTTGCTCAAAATTACAATTATTTCTGATAATGATACTATATATGTGCATTTTTTTTGCTAAGTATTGAAATTAAACTTTTTATTATTTGCAAAAACTTGCAAAAACATTTGCAAGTATGCGAAAAGTTTTTGTACATTTGTCTTGTAATACATTAACCATTTTTATATCTTTAATGCACAATTTAGTATTAATAATTGGATAGTAAGAATAATGTTCTGAAGGGTTATTGCAAGAACGGTGACGGTTTTTAACTGTCACCGTTTTTTTTGGTTTATAATTGATAAAAAACTCGTTTGACACGCTCGCTTACGTTGGTTAAAATTTCATAAGGAATACTATCAATTTTTTGAGCCAATTCCAAGATACTAAGGTCTTTCCCAAAAATAATCACCTCATCGCCTTCCTGTACTTCGGGTACGTCGGTTACGTCTATCATGGTCATGTCCATGCACACATTCCCTACAACTTTGCAACGCACGCCATGCACTAGCACTTCGCCAACGCCCCTGCTAAATCCTCTATCAAAGCCATCGGCATAACCAATCGCAATGGTGGCAATGCGAGAAGGTCGATTCAGCACGCCTTTGCGGCCATAGCCAACGGTTTCTTCTACAGGTATATTTTTAATTTGTGAAATGACAGTTTTCAGTGTACCTACTGTTTGCAATTGTACTTGGTCTTGAGGCGTAGCTGCTACTCCGTACAAACCAACCCCCAAACGCACCATGTCGAGGCGTGCTTCTTTGAAACGTGCGATACCTGCCGAATTGGCCAAATGCCTTGACGGATGATAACCAATAGCCTCTGAAATTTGGTTGGCCATTTGGGTATAACGTGACACTTGCAACAAGGTAAAATCGTCGAATTGGGCTTCGTCGGCGGCAGCCAAATGGCTAAAAATAGTAGAAATCCATAAGTTCGGATTTTGGGTCAGCACTTCGAGTAAGGCCTCTATTTCGTGTGGTTCAAAGCCTAAGCGGTGCATACCCGTATCAAGTTTTAGGTGAATTTTTGCCGTAAGCTTTTGTTCGTCTATGTACTCAGAAAAGGCGTGCAAAATGCGTAAGCTATAAATTTCGGGTTCAAGATTGTATTGCATGATTTTTTCAAAATCATTGGGCGAAGGATTCATCACCATGATGGGTAAATAAATCCCATTCTGACGCAAAGTTACGCCTTCGTCGGCGTAGGCAACCGCCAGATAATCGACCCCGTGAAACTGCAACAAATTGGCAACCTCAGCACTGCCCGACCCATAAGCAAAAGCTTTTACCATGACCATAATTTTGGTATGTTGCCCAATGGTTTCTCGGTAAAAATTGAGGTTATGCGTAATGGCATCGAGGTTGATTTCGAGTACAGTGCGGTGTGTTTTTTGGACTAAACGGTTCACGATTTGCTCAAACCCGAACTTCCTCGCTCCTTTTATCAACAACACACTGTCTTTGATTTCTTTGATGAGCGAACTTTCCAAAAAATCTTGTGTATTCCTAAAGAAATGCAAAGCCCCTTTTCTTACGCCTTTTTTACTAGGAATGGTAAATGTACCACAATTGCGGGTAAGTACTTCGCCAATGCCAATAAAAATATCAATTTGCTTTTCGGCAATCAACTGGGCGATTTGTTGGTAAAGCTCTCGTTCCACTAAACCCGTTTCTAATAAATCGCTTAAAATGACAACTTTTTGAGGTCGTTGTTTTTGTTGGTTCAAAAAGTTTAGGGCTATCGTTAGGCCTGCAATGTCGTTGTTGTAGGTATCGTCTATCAAAAAATTGCCATGAATGCCTTGCTTGAGTTCCAAGCGCATTGAAACGGGGCGAAGCACTTGCAAGCGAGCCTGTATTTCGAGTTCGTTGTAGCCCAAATGAATCAATGCAACAATGCAATGAATGGCATTTTCGATAGAAGCTTCGTCGGTAAATGGCACATCGAGGCTCATGCCTTTGCCGCCCATAAAAGGTAGGTCTTCGTCTTCGGTATCAAAGTCGTTGAGCATCAACGATACCTTGGTATTTTTATACCCAATGTTCCAATCTATGCGTATGCCCGAAGCCAAGACCCTCGACCAAGGTAAAATTTTACAAGTAGGATTTTCGTGAATAAATGTTTGCTTGACGTATTCGTCTATTTCTACATAATCGGCACAGTAAATCAAGGTTTTAGCTTCGGAAAAAAGCTTCATTTTTTCTCGAATTTTATGCGTTGTATCCGTAAAAAACTCGTTGTGTGCTGTACCAATATTGGTAAAAATTCCAATCGTTGGCTGAATCACATAAGCCAATTTGTCCATTTCGTTGGGGCAAGAAATACCCGCTTCAAAAATTGCCAAGGAATGAGCTTGGTTCATTTGCCAAACCGACAAAGGCACACCAATTTGAGAATTATAACTTTTAGGGCTTTTGACCACTTGGTAACGATTGCCCAGCAACTGAGCCAGCCATTCTTTCACCACCGTTTTACCGTTGCTTCCCGTAATAGCCACCACAGGAATAGCAAATTGGTTGCGGTGTTGGCGAGCTACATCTTGCATGGCAGCAATGCTGCTTTCTACTTGCCATACTTTAGCGTGGGTCATTGCCCGCAAATCTCTGAGTACCGCAGGCGAGCAACCAGCTTTTTCAACAACAAATTCACGCACACCTTTGCGGTATAAATCATCTAAAAATTGATGTCCGTCGTGGTGTAAACCTTTTATGGCAAAAAAAATGGAATTACTAGGTGAAGATAATTGGCGGCTATCATTGAGCAGGTATTGTGCTTGGGTAACGATTGGTTCTGTTTGAAAATTCATAATGTGGATGTTTCATTTCTTAAAGATAGAAACAAAAAAAGTGAAGCAAAAATTGCTTCACTCATTTTAATATTTCCTTAGAAATAGATAATACTTATAAATACTGAGTTAAGTTTCTGAGAAGATTCATGCCTGATTGTCACAAATAGTAGCTTTTATTCATTCAACAGTTTTTCTACCTCAGCTTGTAAAATCGGAATATGTTTGATGACAATTCCCCAAATAATATCGTCTGAAACAGAGTCATAGCCATGAATAATTCGATTTCTTACATCCACTAATTTTCGTGAATTTGTAATGTTTATTTTTTCGTCTTTTTTGAGAATCCGATTCATTGCTTCACCAATAATTTCAATGTTTCTCTCAACAGCCCTTTTTGTACGCAAGTCTGTTTGATAATTTGTAAATTCTTTTGTTTGGTCAGCGAAGAAACTTTCTATTTCCATGATGGCATTCAAAATATCGTACAGCCAAGTTTTTATATCATTGTCCATAAATAAGTTGTCGTTTCTGCACTACAGATTGCTTAAAATATGGATTTTTGATTGCCTTTTCTTCCAATAAATCAATAGGGCGTTTTAAAACATCTTGTAACGAAAACTTGAAGTCAAAGTAGTTGTCAGCATAGTCTTCTACAGCCATATCTGAAAAATCGACAATTAAATCAATATCACTTTCACTATTAAAATCGTCTGTTAAAACAGAACCAAAAACATACAAATGACTCACTTTGTGTCTTTTACAAAGTCTTTCTATGTCTGATATGTAATTTTCCAGTCGATTCATTAGTTGATGTATTACACCTAAATTTACGAGTTTTATCTTTCTTTTCCACAAACTAAATAAAATTTTAGGGTGTTTGCTGGCTGTATTATAACCAACAAACACCCTAAAATTTCAGTTCAATGCCAATGTTATGCTTACTCTAACGCAGCTACGCCTGGCAATACTTTACCTTCCATGTATTCCAACAAAGCACCTCCACCCGTAGAAACGTAAGAAACTCTATCGCCATAACCAGCGTTGTTTACCGCAGAAGCCGAGTCGCCTCCACCGATAAGCGAGAATGCACCGTTTTCTTCGGTTGCTTTTACTACAGCATCGGCAACGGCATTTGTACCAATGGCAAAGTTCGGGAACTCGAACACGCCCATCGGGCCGTTCCAAAGTACTGTTTTAGAAGAAGCAATTACTTCGCTGAACAGCTCCACTGACGCTGGGCCAATGTCTAAACCTTCCCAACCATCAGGAATTTCGCCACGACCAACAATCTGGCGAGCGGCATCGTTGCTGAATTTATCGGCACAAGTATTGTCTAATGGCATATAAATTTTTACGCCTTTTGCCTCTGCTTTTTCCAACAAAGATTTAGCCAAGTCCACTTTATCTTTCTCGTTGATAGAGTTACCAATTTTGCCACCTTCGGCCAAAGAGAAAGTATAAGTCATACCACCGCCGATAATCAAGTTATCTACTTTATCCAACAAACGCTCGATAATCAAGATTTTGTCAGAAATTTTAGAACCACCCATAATAGCGGTGAAAGGACGCTCGGCGTTATCAAGCACCTTTTTAGCATTTTCGATTTCGGCCAACATCACAAAACCACATACACGGTCTTCAAAAAATTGCCCTACAACCGCCGTCGAAGCGTGTGCACGGTGTGCAGTACCAAAGGCATCATTTACCCATACATCGCCTAGTTTTGAAAGCTTTTCAGCAAACTCGACATTTCCTTTTTCTTCTTCTTTGTAGAAACGGAGGTTTTCTAACAACAAGATTTCTCCAGCTTGCAAGGCAGTCGCTTGGTCGATAGCCGATTGACCGATGCAGTCATCAGCAAATTTCACCGAACGACCAAACACCACCGACAAGGGATTGACCAAGTGTTTCAAAGAATATTTTTCTGTTGGACCGTCTTTTGGTCTTCCCAAGTGCGACATCAAAATCACCGAACCACCGTCGTTGAGAATTTTGGTGATGGTCGGAATCGTCGCTTTGATACGTGTATCATCTGTGATTTCAAAACGCTCGTTCAACGGAACGTTAAAGTCCACACGAATTAATGCACGTTTGCCCGCAAAATTGTAGGAATTGACAGTCTTCATTTTGTTCTTCTGTTAATAGTTGTTTGTTTATTGGGAGATTCTTGATTTTACCAAAAAAAATTACGAAACTTATTACTCTTTTGAAATAATATTAGGCAAAAAACCTATTTCGTAAAATAATATTTATAAAAGAAATTTATCTGTAGGCATTGGCTATTTCGTGAAGCAAATATACATTTTTCGAGAATAATTCCCGAAAAAAGACAAATAATTGCGAGTTAATAGTCATTTATTATAGAAATGTTTTTATTTTTTATAAAAATATTCAAATAAAATTCTTCTCCCTCATTACCAAGTCAACACTTGCATTGGGCAGCAATCCTGATGTAAGATAGAGTTATGATGAAAAATTCTTGGGGTTTGGTTTTCTATGCCAAAGAATCATTATAATTTTAACTTTCCACAACTGTTACGTCAAAGCATGGTACCTTCCGAACGAAAAGAATTGCCCCCAAAATACTATTTGAGCTATTTTCAATACTTGTTAGATTTTGTCAAAAACAAATACAAAACGATTCTCATCAGCACCGAATGGGACTTTTTGCAGGCTTTCGAGGGGCTTTCGGAAGACGAACAATGCTTATTTATCCGTTTTACCAACCGCAGAGGACGTTTTTTCAAAACCGATAAGCTCAAATATCCTGAAATAGCCGCTATTCCTACCAATCTTCATCAACTGATTGACAAAGGTTTTTTACTAAAAATAGACAGCCAACACCAGCATTGGATAGGCGATATATTGGCTATTTACAATAAAACCGAACTATTGCAATTGGCTCAAATGCTTGGTCTTAGCACCAAAGGCAAGGCATCGTTGCACAAAGAAGCCTTGCTCGACTGGCTTTTAGAAAACAGCCATTTCGACGATATATTGCCTTGGCTCAATCCCGAAACCGAGGCCATACCCCAACTGATTCAGGTAGGGTATGAAGCCGAAGTACAAATGCTCAAATTCCTTTTCTTCGGCAGTCGCTACGGCGATATGTCTGATTTTGTGGTACGAGATTTAGGACTTATGCAGTATGAGCGTTTCGATGAAGATATGCTCGTGCCGCATTTTCAGAGCAGGGCCGAAGCCGAAGATAAGCTCAAAGTGAGCCTTGCCAAAGAAGACTTTTTTTTGATGCAAGAACAGCACATTGATGCCCTCGAAATTTATCACTGGTTCTTGGCTTGGCACGAGCAACACCACGCACAGTTGTCGGAAATAGCACTGCCTTCTTATGAGCGATTGGTTTTGCGTGTGGCTACTTTTCTCGAAAAAAATAAGCACCTCGACCAAGCCCTAGGTTTGTATCGCTTGAGTCTTGTACCACCCTCACGAGAGCGACAAGTGCGGTTGTTGCACAAACAAAAAAACACAGCCGAAGCCCTAGCTTTGTGCGAGCAAATGCTTGCCGAACCTCAAAACGCCGATGAGCAATTTTTTGCTTTAGATTTTACCAATAAAATACAAGCCATAGCCGAAAAAAAGAAAGCCAAAAAATCGGTGACAACGCAACTACAACAAGCCAGTAGCATTGCATTAGACAAAGCTTGGCAACGGCAAGTAGAACTAGGCGTTATTCATTATTACGAACAACAACATAAAAAAGCTTGCTTTTCGGAAAATCACCTTTGGCGGAGTTTGTTTGGCCTGCTTTTTTGGGATATTATCTTTGATACTACCACCTTGGCAATTCATCATCCTTTACAACGCTCGCCGTCGGATTTATTTAAACCTCATTTTTTTGAAAAAAGAAAAGAAAAAATGGAAGAAAGGCTACAAATCTTAAACGACGCTGAGGCGTGTAATCGCTATTTGCACCAAACTTTTTTTGAAAAATATGGCATTACCAATCCGCTAGTAGATTGGTATGGCGGTTTGTTTCCTATACTTTTAGCACTGATAGAGAAATTGTCAGCAGAACAACTCACGGCGGTGATGCTAGAAATGGCTAAAAACCTGCGAGAAAATATCAGAGGCTTTCCAGATTTGTTTGTATGGGACGATGGCGACTATGAGTTTATCGAAGTAAAATCACCTACCGATAGCCTTTCCAATCAGCAACTTTATTGGCTTAAATTCTTTGAAACCATCAACTTACGGGCCAGGGTACTACGCATTACATGGCGAAGTGAAGGCATTCTCTTTGCCGATACAGAATGATGACATTTGGGAAAAAGCTATTTTACCCAAATGGACATAGTATTATCTTCTTTTCGACGACTCTCGAACGATTAATTCTGTAGGCAATATTTTCGTAGCAAAAGGGAGTTCTGTTTCTGATTCAATTTGGGTTAAAAGCATTCGTACTGCCTCTATGCCCATTTCTTGTATTGGCTGGCTGATACTCGACAAAGTAGGCGACAATAAAGTACAAATAGGCTCATTGTTGAAACTCACAATAGCGATGTCGTGGGGAATACGAATATTTTTTTGTTTCAAGGCATACATAGCAGCGTAAGCAAGGCGGTCGCTTACGGCAACGATGCCATCGACAGGCCCTTGAGCCAGTAGCTCGAAGGTTTTCACTACGGTATTGTCTTGGGTAAAATCGGAATGCACAATTTTTTCATGACAAATAGGCATTTGATAATGCTGTAGGGCATCTTTGTAGCCTTTCATGCGTTCGTTGCTGATGAGCATACTACTGGGACCAGCCAAAAAGGCAATATGTTTACAACCCTGTTCAATCAAATGTTCGGTTGCCATAAAAGCCGCTTCACGGTTGTTGACAATCACCTTCGACATGGCAAGGTCTTCGGCATAGCGGTCGAATAATACCACTGGAATGTTTTTACGCAACAAGCGTTTGATATGTTCGTATTCGTTGGTATCTCTTGCCAATGAAATAATCAGCCCTTCTACTTGTCCACGCAGGAGGTTTTGAATATTGGTAGCCTCTCGCAAATACGATTCTTGCGACTGGCACACCAACACACTAAAGCCCGCTTGCATGGCAGCCTCCTCTATGCTATTGAGCACAGCAGAGAAAAAATGATAACTCAGGTTTGGGACAATTACGCCAATGGTTTTGGTACGACTTTTTGCCAAGCTTTTCGCCAATTGATTGGGCTGATAGTCGAGTTCTTCGGCCAAACGCAATACAGCATTGCGGGTATCTGGATGGATTTCGGGTAATCCTCTCAATGCCCTAGAAACAGTAGAAACAGATACTTTCAACGCTCTGGCGATATCTTTTATGGTGACTTGCGTACTTTTCATGGATACTCAATAATAGTATTTTTTTGATATATGATGTATTAAGGGAGGTTTATAGGCGATACATCCGCCCACGGCTCGGCTAAAAGGTAATTATACCTAAGTCAACGTTGGCTTTTATTTAATTTGGTTTGCAAACGCTTGCGGTAACGATTGCGTAAAAAAAGCAAAGCTTTTCAGCCATTTTATTTTTAATTCATCCTAAATGAAGCTAGATTCATCGACATTTACTATAAAAAAGTAGAGAAAGTGCTTTAGGCTTTGTCCAAAGAATAAAACCAATGCAAATATATAGTTGTATTATTCTGATATAATGCCATTATGTAGCAAATTCCTTATCATAACCGACATCAAATCTAATTTAAACATTTATGCAAGTTTATCACGCAGTTAGTCCGAAAGAAGCCAAAGGATTAGACACACAAGAATTAAGAGACAACTTTTTAGTAGAAAAAGTATTTGTAGCAGGCGAAATAGCCTTGGTTTATACCCACTACGACCGTGCTATTATTGGGGGAGCAGTGCCCACGACAGAGGCACTTACGTTGCCAACGTATGATAACCTCAAAGCCAACTTTTTCTTTGAAAGAAGAGAAGCGGGTATCATCAATGTAGGAGGCGAAGGAGCAATTGAGGTAGATGGCACCAGCTACGAATTGTCGAAGCTCGATTGTTTATATATCGGAAAAGGAGCTGTTTCAGTAACATTTAGCAGTGCAGATGCCGCCAACCCTGCTCAGTTTTTTATCCTTTCGGCTCCAGCACACCAAGTGTTTCCAGTACGTAAAATGAGCAAAGAGGAAGCTTCTCCTGTAGCGTTGGGTAGCCTCGAAACGTCTAATGAGCGTACCATTTATAAATACATTCACCGTGATGGTCTTCAGAGTTGTCAGGTTGTAATGGGGCTTACAGTACTCAACAAAGGTAGCGTATGGAACACCATGCCAGCCCACGTACATGACCGCCGTATGGAAGCGTACTTATACTTCGATGTACCCGAAGCACACCGAGTATTCCATTTCATGGGACAGCCCCAACAGACACGCCATATTTTGGTAGGCAACCATCAAGCCATTGTATCGCCACCGTGGTCGATTCACTCGGGCTGTGGCACAACCAACTATTCATTTATTTGGGGTATGGCTGGCGAGAACCTTGACTTTACCGACATGGATTTCTCGGCTATTGCTGATTTGAGATAAATCGTAGAAGTGTTGTTGCTGTATAAGCAAAAGAAAAAATAATACTACGTTGTAGATATGGGATGTTTGATTTCGGCATTTGGCTAAAAAAGCTTAAATCCGCAATCAAACATCCTTCTTTTTTATTCAAAAATCAGTTTTTTAGTAATTACTCGTTTTTCTTCACTAATTTTCAACAAATAAAATCCTTTACGCAAGCCCAATACCGTGGGATTTACTACTTGCTTATATAGCTGATAGGCAGGAGCTTGGAGGTCTTGTTCGTGACATACATTACCTGTTATGTCGAGTACTTGTAGCTTTTGCTTGCCATTTTGCGTAGGATACCATTCTATTACCCATTCTTTTTGCGTTGGGTTCGGATACACCTTCGTTTGAGCATAATCAGGTTCTTCGGTTGTACCAGTCACCAGTGTTTCTACAGGAGTAATTTGTAGTACCACACCTGTAGAAAAAGTAGGCAAATTGAAGCTTACGCCGTTGGCAATAGTATGATACGAAGCAATCGTTGTAGTACTGCCGTTGGTAATGTTATAGCTAACGATTTTATAACTACCCGTTGGCAAATCGCTCAACGAAAGCTTGGCGTTGCTCAAATTGCTCCGTGTTTGGCTATCATACACAATCACATAGCGGTTGTTATTGGTTTTGAGTCCGATAGTACCCAGATTTGTGCCATTGTACGTAGCAGTCGGATTCCAGTCTTGTAAACCTCCTTCTTTGACAAAATCTTTGTTTTGCATAAAATTTCCCGGCAGGCTGAATAAATTCGCCCAATCGCTTTGCACATAATTATCCCAAAGCCACATGATATGAGGTACTTGCGAGAAAACTCCTGTCCAAATAGCAATTCTTTGTGTTTCAAAAGGGACATCTGCTGTGGTTACATCTAAGCCATATTCACCATTGATTACTCCTGCACGGCTCAACTGTGTTTTAAACTTGCTGTCAGCCGCATTTTGTGCTGCCAACAAAGACGTATTGTACAAATGGTATTGTACCACATCTATACTCGACAGTTTATCCATTTCGATACACTGGTTGTCGTCGGCACTGGTCGTTACAATATGCTTGAAAGGGTCGATACTTTTGAGGTATTTACTCATTTCATCGTGCCACGTGATTACGCCTGTTTTCCAAGCACTGGTTTGGTTAGGGAAATTTCCTGTAAACTGCACTTCATTAAACAATTCCCATGCAAATACTTGGGACGAATATCCCCAACGTGCTACAACATAGCGTAATAGTTTTTTTGTATATTGTTTGGCGGTTGTATTGTAAAAAAACTCTTCCGATTTACTCAAAGGTCCACCCAAGGCTACGTTGTAAGGGTTGTCGGCCCAGTTGGAATTAACGGTTTCAGAAAACATACCATGCTGTAAAAGCGTTAGTTGCAAGCGGATATTTTTATCTTTTGCCAAATTAATCATCGAATCTTGCATGGCGGCTGCTTGCTGGCTATATACACCCAAGCCACCAGTGTAGCCATCGTTTTTCCATTCTAATGCTTGTTTATTAAAAGGTACTTGCCAGTAGCGTACAAAATTGGCTTTCCCATTGGCAAGATTAGTAATGATTTGTCCATAGTCGCTCACAGTTCCCCAAGCCACATTGATACCCAAAGGATAATAGGTTTCGCCAGTATTATGGCGAAAATATTGCTTATTTTGACTATCTATGCCAATGATGCCTCGGCTCGTTCCTGCTTGTATGGTTACTTTACTTGTCGTACCAACGCTACTTCCTTGAGCGTCGGTTAATTTGAGTACTACTTGGTGTTCACCTACTTGTGTGCTTGAAAAGCGGAGCATCCAAGTCTGCTGTGTCGAGTCTATTTTCCATTGGCTATTTTGGTAACTGGCAGGAATGTAATAAAAACAAGGCACGAGTATTTTTTTACCATCGGGTAAGGTGATTTCGGCATCAACACTTACTTCGTCTGGATTGTAAGGATTTTTGTAGGTATTCCATAGAGAAAAAGAAGCTTGCATTTTTTCATGGACTTGCCCCGTTGTGGCTGTCCATTGAAGTTGGCTTATCTTCTGATTTTCTTCAAATACATAAATCGTACTGGTTTTCTTTGTTGAAAGCCCCAAGGTATTGGTTACTTGCAACACCACTTTATAAATCCCTGCTTGGGTGAAAGCATGACTTACTTTCGAGCCTGTGGCCTTAGTGCCATCGCCAAAGTCCCAGTCCCATGATTGAATACGGTCATTGACATCATACGAAGCCGAGGCATCGAACGACACCACTGCATTTTTCAACACCTTACTTGTCGATACCGCCAACGACACAATAGGATCGCCATTGGGCGATGCGGTATTGTACAGGGTAAAATCGTCGATATAAACATCGGCTTGGGCTTCGTTATTGACAGATGCCGCCAATTCGATGCGGTCGAAACTTTGGTTGGTATATTTCGATAGGTCAAATACGCAGGTTGTCCAAGTGTTGGCATTGGGCTGAAAGGCGTATTCGTTTACCCAACTTTCTACTAAAAGCGTACTGCCACTCCAGCATTTAAGATACACTCTTCCTTTGGTCGTACTACGCAATTTGAAAGAAAAGGCATTGCTTTTTTTGATGGCAAGCGGACTAGCAAAAGCCATGCTCACAAACTTCCAGTCACCTGCTTCTTTTTTATAATACGCTACTTTAGCACTGCTATTGCCAACTTTGTCGGGGTTATTGACAACCTGTGCATTAGTGCCATACACGAAGCTAGGCGTGCCTGCTGTCGTTTCAAAGTCTGCGACTACTTGAGCTTGAATTTGGACAATACTCAAGCACATTGCTAAGGAAAAACTTGCAAGCTTCTTCATAATTTGAGAAAAAATTAGTTTGAAAAGAAAGGTCTAAAAATGATAATTGGTCATGAGCATCAGCAGAAATATATAGGTAAATCTACAATTGAGTGAGTTAGTGATTGAGCGAATTGTGAATTAGCGAATTGTGAATTAGTGATTGCGTAAATTTCAAAATAACACTTTTATTATCAATAATTTATTTTAATAAAATTTAATTCTGCATTACAACGTAGTTGTGCAAAATTAAGGTAGATTAAAAAAATATATAAGTTTTTGAAAATCCTCCCCTAACTCACAATTCACTCACTCACAATTTTACATTATCCAATACTTAGAGCCTACTTAAACTTCGCTCCTTCTGTCACGCCTTTCCATTGGTCGGTACGGAACGGGCAAGCGGGAAAGCCTTCTTTGTTGTACAAATTGGCATCAATCGGAGCATCGGCCCAAGCATAGCGAACAGCCGCAGGTTTTTGTCCTTTAGGATGAAACACCACTACCTGATTCCCTACAATTTCGGCTTTGGCATAATAAAAAACTTTATCTTCTCCTGCTATTTCAAAGCCTTTGAGGTAGCCATATTTGTCTTTTAACATCAGCCCTGTGCCTGTTGATTCAAAGGAAATAGTCGCTTTATCTGCCTCAAATTGAACGGCTTTGTAAAGAGGCCCACTCGATACCATGTCGATTTTATACGTCTTTTTCAAGGCTTCGGCAGCCAAACGTTTACCTACATCTTGCTTGTTGGTTGGGTGAATATCGTTCGGATTACCCACGTCTATCGTTACGGCCATGCCTGTTTGCGGTACTTGCAGTGCCATCGTTTGAGCTTCCCGTAATTC
Organism: Cytophagales bacterium; assembly: GCA_013298025.1. GTDB lineage: Bacteria > Bacteroidota > Bacteroidia > Cytophagales > Spirosomataceae > Flectobacillus. The sequence goes on from JAAFJE010000002.1 coordinate 78,621, forward strand.
GGCCCAACCGCTTCCTTGGTTGCTATTTTGATACCCACCATACGACGAAAGCTGAACAAGGTAAAAAGGCAATTCTTCTTGCCATTTATTACGCCAATCTTTTATCAATAAAGGTAAGGTTTGTCGGTATTGATACGAACGACCAGCGTTGGTTTCGCCTTGGTACCACAAGAAACCTTTGACACCAAAAGGCAACAAAGGGGCAATCATGGCATTATAAATGTATGTACCTATGTTGTTGCTCGAATGGGCATAGGCATGAGGTTCGGCAAAAGAAGGCATCAGTTTCCAATTGCTTCCGCCGAGGGCAATTTTTTGGGTAGCCGAACTTACATACAAATCGTCGTTAGAGCCAGCCATGCCCATGCCATACCAATTGGGTTCGATGGTTTTATCCATTTTCACAACAAGACTATTTTCGCCAGCTTTCCAAGTGTTGGCAGGAACCAAAATTTTGCGTAAACCCTTGGTCAATCCACTAAAAATTAATTTACCATTGATATACACCAAGTTATGAGAAAAGCTTTCAGCCAATGCCAAGGTTGTCACTTCGGCTGTCATCTCGGCAGGAATATCTATTTTTTTAGCAATAAAACCATTGCCTCGCCAAGCCCAAATGCCTTGCCAGTCCCATTGACCAATGGCATTGCCTGTAATCCATTTAGAGAAATCGTAGCCAGCTTCGGTAAATTTCATTTCATCGACTAAGGTTACTACGGCGGAGGCATTGCCTAGCAATTTTTCTTTGATATTCGACTCCAACAATTTGTCGGCTTCTTCCCAAGTGGTAGGAAGGTTTTTGGCGTAAGACTGTAGCTCAGGAAACGATTCCATCGCTTCTTTACTAAGCCAGCCTTCTAGTTGTGAGCCACCCCACGAAGTGTGCAACAAGCCAATAGGCACTTGTGTTTTTTGATAAACCTCACGGGCAAAAAAGTAGCCTACCGCCGTAAAGTCGCCTACGGTTTCTGGCGAGCATAGCTTCCATTCACCATTTTTTAAGTCAATTTCGGGTTGAGGCGTAACCAAGTGTTCGACAAAAAAATGACGAATTTGGGGGAAATTTGCCTGTTTTTTTTCTACCGCAAAATTATCCGCTTGCTTTACCGTCCATTCCATATTGGATTGACCAGAACAGAGCCACACATCACCAAAAACTACGTCGTTGAGTGTTACTTTTTCCGTGCCTACATTGGCTGTCAATTGGAAAGAACCGCCCGCTTCGTGTGCTGGAAATTTCACCAACCATTTGCCTTCGTTGTTGGCTTCTGCCGAAAGGGTTTGTGTGCCTAAACTTACCTTTACTTTGTCGTGCGGCTTGGCCCAGCCCCATACAGGAACGGGCTTTTGGCGTTGTAACACCACATGGTCGGTAAAAATTTTTGCAAAGCGTACTTGTGCTTCACTGGCAAAAGCCAAGGCGACACAACACGCCGAAAGAAGGATTTTTTTCATAGTCCTTTTGTCTTGGGTTTAAGAGTGTTAATTTAGGATGATTGTTGTATAGAGCTATACGAAGGATGAACTTTTTACCAGATGACTTATGTTGAGTCATTTTGAAAAACATTAACCGAAACCTCCTTTTCGTATAGTCTAATTTACAAGCAACAAATCTACTCTTTTCAATAGTTCTATACAAGCCCTCGTATTATGGTAGGGGCATTTCCAGAAGCCAATACGGTCTTCGGTTTTCATCGGGGTATAATCATCATACACGCCCCAAACCCATTCGCCTCTTTGTTTATCGAGCAAATACTTTTGGGTAAATTGCCACAGTTGTTGTATAGCCTCCACGAAAGCTGTTGTCGCTTGGTTTTGATAGGCATTTAAAAAACCGACCATTGCTTCGGCTTCTACCCACCATTCTCGATGCGTATCGTAATGCTGGGTAAGAGGGTCGTATTCATGGTACAAACTGCCGTCGGGCTGCATTGCGGCTAATGTTTCCTGTGCAATATTTACTGCCAATTGTTGAAATTGACTTGCCAAAGCTGGGTCGTGGAGGCATTCGGCCGCCCATTGCAACAACCAAGCGGCTTCAATATCATGCCCAAAAGAGATACTTGCAGACTGGCTTTCCCAATTTTTATCGAAAAACAACAACAAATGTTTTCCGTTTTTGTCTAAAATTTTATCGGTAAAAATCACAAGTAAATGCCTCAATTGTTGGGCGAGGTGTGGGTCTTGCCAGACTTCATACAAACAAGCATACGCTTCCAGGATATGCAAATGCGTATTCATGGTTTTGGGGTCATTGCGGTCTTTTTCACTCAAACGCAAATCGTCGAGTTGCGTCCAGTTTTCGCTAAAAGCCTCCCAGTAGCCTCCTGTTTCGGCATCGAAACTGTACTTTTCGATGTAGGTAAACAATTGTTTTGCCAACGCCAATGCTTCGGGGTCTTGGGTTGCCTTATAGTACTCGGCAAAGCCATAGATAGCAAAAGCCTGACAATAAATTTGTTTGCGTGTGGACAGCGGATTGCCTTGGGCATCGACCGACCAATAGATACCGCCGTGTTGTTTATCCCAAAAATGTTTTACCAAATATTGATAGGCTCGTTTGGCCAATAGCAAATAGCTTTCATTTTTTGAGAAATTATAAGCTGCCGAAAACGTCCATAAAATACGGGCATTCAACACGCCTCCTTTTGCTGCGGAGGCGTGGATAGTGCCTTCAAAATCCATTTTACCGATAAAACCACCTTGTTGCTCGTCTAAAGCATGACTCGTCCAAAACTGCAAAATACGCTCAAGTTCTTGGGCTATTTCTTGGCGAAAATTTTGTAAAAACATAAGAATCAATACGATTTTGATTGAATTTTACAACGAATTATGCCAATATACCTTCTTCAATCAGTGCCTGATTGGCCTCTATAATTTTATGAACAGTTGCCACAGACGTAGCCGAACGCAAGCCATCGGCAGGCGTATTGATAACGTAATCAAGCAATTGGTCGATGGTGCTAGTGGCTACGTGCATACGTGTATCGGAAGAAGCATAGTAGATAAACACCTTGCCATCTTCGTCGGCAATCCACCCGTTAGCAAACGTTACATTCGATACATCGCCAACTCTTTCTTCGCCTTCTGGTGCGATAAAATACCCTCCCGGTTTATGGGTTACGTTGGTCAAATCGTTGAGGTCGGTCAAAAACATATACAATACATAGCGTAAGCCAGCAGCCGTATTGCGTACACCATGTGCCAAATGCAACCAACCTTGGTCGGTTTTGATAGGTGCGGGGCCTTGTCCATTTTTCACTTCATATACCGTGTGGTAGCGTTTTTCGTCCACAATGTATTCTTTTTCAATCACAGCACCCTCCATTGTATCGGCATAGCCAAAGCCAATACCACCGCCAGAGCCAGCCTCAATGAAACCATCTTGCGGACGAGTATAGAAGGCGTATTTGCCATGGACAAACTCAGGATGCAACACCACATTGCGTTGTTGTGGCGAAGGTGTTACGAGGTCTGGAAGGCGTTCCCATGTTTTCAAATCTCTGGTACGGGCAATGCCACATTGGGCTACTGCCGAAGATTCGTCGCCTTTTCTGGCGTTAGGGTCTTTTCTTTCCGTACAAAACAAGCCATAAATCCAGCCATCTTCGTGTTGTACTACACGCATATCGTAAATATTTCCATCTGGATTTTCTGTTTCAGGCATGGCAATAGGCGTTTCCCAAAATTGGAAATTATCAATGCCATTAGGGCTTTCAGCTACGGCAAAAAACGACTTACGGTCTGTTCCTTCTACCCGTACAACCAACAAATACTTTCCGTCTAATTTGATAGCTCCAGCATTGAAAGTGGCGTTGATACCAAAGCGTTCCATCAAATACGGATTCGTTTCTTCGTTGAAGTCATAACGCCAAAACAACGGTGTGTGTAAAGCCGTCACAATTGGAAATTTATAGCGGTCGTAAATCCCGTTGCCACAAGGAAGTTTTTCGTTCGGACGAGCTATAAGTTCTTCTTGTATGGCTTTTAAAGCTGAAAGTCTTGTTTGAAAGATGCTATTCATTGGAAATAAATTAAGTTGATTTTTCAGAATATTGTTAAATTATCAAAAAGGGAATATTGCATGTTGGAGGCTAGTCTTCTAGTTTATCCCACCAAGTCTTTTTCAAGATTACGATAAGTACGAGCATCAGGGCAATGTCTATCAGCAAAGGCTTTGTCATGCCCAACACCAAGTACATCGGTAAGAGCGTCAAGCACAGTTGTGAAAGAATGCCTAGCACTACGTTGAACATATCTTTTACAAAATTATTATTCGGCTGAAAATCAGTGTTTTCCGCTTGAACAGAAGCCAAAACTGGTTTCCAAAAACCCCAAGGACGCACCGTTGTATAAAACTTTTTCAAGACCCTTGCATCGGTCGGAGGTGCCATCAATGTACCAGCAATAGATGCTCCAAGCGAAATCAAAAACAACAAAGGCCACCAAAACAAAGGTAATCCTGTAGTAAAATAAGGCATCAGAAGTGCGGCAACAATACCAGCGGTCATGCCCCAAAAGAACCCATTGGCATTGAAACGCCACCAGTACCATTTAAGGCAATTGGCCGCTACATAGCCTCCATACAAACCGCCTACAATCCATTGTAAAATTTCATTCACGCTATTGGCCAAAAAGCCTAAGACAATGCCAATAATAACTACCACAATTCCGACCAAATAATTCATCCGAATGGTTGTTTTGGTACTCGCTTGTGGATTGATGTGTTTGAGGTAAATATCATTCACGATATAAGCCTGTGCCGCATTGAGTGTACCACTAAACGTCCCCATAAAAGCCCCCATCAAGCCTGTAATCACAATTCCTAGAATCCCTACAGGCATAAACGCATTGATTGTACCCGGCAAAAGCAGTTCAAAGTCATACTCGCCCGCAGGTGTTTTTACGTTGAGTTGGTTGTAGTATAAAAGTGCCAAAACCGTTAGTCCAATAATCATCGAATAACGAATAGGCAATAAAATGATGCTCACAAAACCAGTCATTTTACTGGCTTCTTTGGGGCTACGGGTACTCAATACTTTTTGCATATCGTAGTTGGGTGCTGGGCCAGCCAAGGACGCAAAAATTCCTTTGAGCAACATCATACTGAAAAACAAACCAAATACACTGTAGCCATCTGATTGTATTTTGGCGTTTACTTCGGGTAAAATTTTATCCCAATCTAAGCCCAATTGCCACCCAAAAAGCGGGCTATCCCAACCTGCTGGCAAATGCAATACTTGCCCTTGCAAATGATTCATGGCAATGATTGCAATGGCAATACAAGCAATGGTCATAATGGCGTATTTGATTACATCGCCGAGTACAATGCTGTGCATACCGCCCAACACCGAATAACAAGTGGCAATAAGTGTAAACACCACGCCGTAAAAGTGAGGGATATATTTGGCCGAAATATCGAAAGGAACGTAAGGCTGAACAACTTCCCAAGGAATGAATATTTCGACAAATTTGCCTAAGCCAACAAAGCCATAAGCCAGAAAGCCCAAACAACTCAACAAAGCAAAGGCAATAACAATGATTTGCGAGGCTTTTACGCCTTTGCCTTCCAAGCCAAAGCGTGTGCCGAGCCATTCAGCCCCTGTATTGGCGTTGCTTCGCCTGAGCCATTTACTCAAAAACATCATCATAAATACTTGGTTGAACGAAGGCCAAAGCCAAGGAATCCAGATGCTTTTCAAACCATACACAAAACATAAGCTCACCATCCACATCGTGCCACTGATGTCGAACATATCAGAGGCATCACTTAGCCCAAGCATATACCAAGGCAAAGATTTACCTCCCATGAGGTAGCTGTCTTTGTTGGCTTTGGCTTTTTTTCTCAGATAAAAACCGATAAAAAGCATCGTTGCTAAATAAGCAACCAAAATCAAGATGTCTATTAGTTGTAATTTCATGAAAATAGCCTATACAGGCAATAGTGCTTAGTGTGCTTGTAAATCTTTTAAAAATAAAGTTTGAGGTAAGCGGTAAAATTTGATAAAATCTTGGGCACTTTTTTGTCCTTCAAAAGGTGCGTAATAATGGTCGGGGCGACCATTCCGCCATACCAAAAAATAACTCAGTTGCGAAGATTGTACAATGGGCCATACAATTTGTGTCCACCAAGTTGGCTCGGTCACTTGTTCTAGTCCCATTTCTGTAATAGCGGTTAGTTTATGTTTTTGCTTGCCTAGTTTTTCTAAGGTTTGCACCATGCGTGTGGCTTCTTTCACAAAATCGGCATTACTCGCAGGAGCGTTCCGATGGTAGTAATCGAAACCGATAAGGTCCACATACGCATCGCCAGGGTAGCGTTCGAGGTAATGGGCTTCGTCTTTGAAGTGGTCGGTCGAATAAGCATACAGTAGGTTGTGTACACCTTTTTTATTTTTGAGGTAATCGACCGTAAAACGCCACAGTTTGATGTATTCTTCGGGCGAGCAATGATTAGCCCCCCACCAAAACCACGAACCAGTATGCTCATGAAAGGGGCGGAACAACACAGGAATGGTTTCTCCGTTTTTACCTTTGAGGCTTTTCACAAAATGAGCCAATTTGTCGAGCCAAGCAGTATAGGTTTGCATCGCCTGAACCGAGGCAAACATATATTTGATGGTAGAATCGGCTTTATCCCATGTGTTTTTGGTTGGCGTAACAGGATTATTAAAATGCCAACTGATGGTATTGATGCCTCCTCTTTGGTAGGTATCCTGAATATCTTGTTTGATTTTGGCAAATGCTACCCCATCTAAATTATGCGTTGAGTCGAACTCTAATTTACCTAAATCGTAGCCTATAACGGCTGGATAATCGCCAGTTACCGTCTGCACATCACAACGCTTGGGTTCGGCAACCCAGCGAGATTGGTCGGCGTTGAGGCCATAAGCGAGGGCATCTTGTTGACCAAACATGATGCCTTTGGTACGCCATCGTACCAGTTTTTGATATAATAAAAGGGTTTGTTTACTGGCTTTTTTATCCGTGGGTTTTTGTGCCCAAAGTGGCAAAGTAGTACAACAAAATACCAATAACAAGGTTGTTTTTTTCATAATTATGACTCTATATCCATACGTTGATGCCAAGAATGAAAGACAAGGTTCGACCAAGCGGTGCAGCCTAAACCCTTGTCAGTCATTACCACATTAACCATTTTTTTTGTATCTATTATTATTTGACTATTGCTCAACAAAATTAATACTGTAAGTACAAAAAATATAGTACTATTTTATCCAATTATAACACTAGCAAAACAACTTATCTGTTTTTACTATTTACAAATATCTATTTTTATAAGTTTTATACAGGATATATATAAAATAATCTAATAAACTTTACTTTATTACTTATTTATTTCGACTTTAGTGCATTTTTCATTATAGCATAATTTTAACCAAAAATATTCACTAATAAAACTTTACAATGCCTATATCACAATAATAAAGCCGCATCAGTCAAGCTGATTGCGGCTTTTTATTCAAGTGGTAGGGTTAGGGTTATTTTACCAATAAGATATTATCGAAATAAATCGTTTTGCCTTCATCATGAATTTGGAACACAAAATCATTGATGGTTTGCATGGTCAAGAAGCCTACAACAGGAATCTTAAAGTAAGTCCAAGTATTCGCAGGAATGGTGACTACTTTATCCGTTGACCAGTTTACTTTAATCGAAATTTGTCTGTCCACATCTGCACCCTTAGCCCAGAATGTCAGGTAATTTACTCCAGCCAAACTTACGCCACTGCTCGAATGCAGTGCCAAACCACCCCATGAGCCACTGTAGGCAGCTTCCAAAGCTTTAGTGCCTGTCCAAGGATTGGTCGTAGAAGCCGTAAAATTGCCTCCCCATGACCAGTTTTCAATACCTGCACCAAAATCGTCTTTAAAGAATCCAAAGTTATTATCAACACTTACAAGTTCTTGTTGGGTTGTGATAGTACCCGAAGCATTGGTAATGGTTAGCTTAGTACGAGCCGCAGTAGCCGCAGGCATTGCTATAGTTAATTCTTTTTTAGCCTTGCTGATAATGGTGGCTTGTGTTGTTGTACCAGTCAATACCACTTTCGATACGTCGTTTAAGTTATTGCCTTTGAGCGTAATGCGTGTACCTGTGGTGAAATCTGTATTTGATAATTCTGTAACGATTGGGAGAGCAATTACTTTGAATGGTACAGAAACAGACTTGCCGTATTTGTTGGTAAAAACAATTTTTTGCGTACCTCCTAAAGCGGTATCAGGCACACGAAAAACGATAGCGTTGTCGGTATTAAATGCAGGATTGAGCCCCGCAGGAACGTTTCCATTATCGAAAGCAATGGTACGCATATCGGCAAGCCCCGAACCCGTAAGTGTCAATACCGTTCCGCCAGAAGCCGAATCAGGAGCAATTTTGTTGGCTACCGGAGTAGCGTCGGCGGCATCGTCGCTACAGGCACTTAGCAAACAAGTGCTTGCTACAAACAACGCAGTAGCAATTTTATAGATGGTATTTTTCATGATAGTATTCCGTATTTTAACTTATCAAGTGCTATTCCCCTTTGTTGTAGCACTTGACCTTATGATACATTGATTAGACTGCTTATTTGTAAAAAGGAACAGCAGGTTCTAGTAATTTTGGATTAGAAACGGTTTCGGCTTGAGGAATAGGCAAATACAATTGCGAAGCCGAAGTAATGGTAGTTTTCATGCTTGCAATGCCACTGCCTGTATAAGTACCTCTTTCTTGCTTGGCAAGTATTTGCTTGGCTTTCTCAAAGCCTTGGCGTTGAATATCAAACCAATAATCTCCTTCAAAAGCAAGCTCAACCCGACGTTCTTTTAATACTTGGTCTTTGGTGATGCTCGTCACAGGTGAAAGTCCTGCACGGGTATGTACTTTATTGAATGCTTCTACGGCTGCGGCATCGCTTGTAGAAGTACCTGTGCCAATGGTCGCTTCGGCATATATCAACAAGAGGTCTGCATAGCGAAGCAGATAGGTACAAATATCAGTTGATGTACCGTTTACGTTTTCACCATTCGAGCCAGGGCCAACAATATATTTCAAAGCGTTGCTACGGGTAGGCGTTTTGATTTTCAGGGCATCGTCATTGCTCGATGTCCAAGTTGTATCGTATTTGAAACCACTAGGGAAGTTTACGTTTGTCCAGTCGTTGCGTGTAAAGCCATGTTCCATTACCGACCACTTACGTCTTTTATCGCCCGATTCGTAGGCGTTCAACAAGTCGATAGAAGGAATAACCGCCGACCATCCTGCACCTGTAGTTGGTTTCAACAAAGGAGAAGGGCCACAATAGGCTTGAATCGGGTTTCCGACAGCGTACCCACCAGCGGCCATCCATTGAAGGGCAATCAATGATTCGGTATTGTTGTTAGCTTTAGAACTTGTAAACATTGTTCCATAATCGGCCAAACTAAATTTATTTGACGCAATTACTTCTCCTGCCTTCGCTTTCGCATTGGTATAATCACCTTGGTACAAATACACTTTTGACATCAATCCTTTAGCACTATATTTGGTCACACGGCCAGCCTGATAAGGAGCATCTGGCAAGTTTTGCTCGGCATATTGTAAATCTTCTAAAACAAAACGCAACACGTCTTTTTGTACATAACGAGGCACTTGGTAATCGCCCGAAGCAGCCAAAGCAACGGGGTCTGTCACAATAGGTACATCGCCAAATACTCTTGCCAAATAGAAATAAGCCATCGCACGCATAAAACGTGCTTCTGCAATGCCTTGATTCAAAAAGCTAGGGTCGCTTACTTGTCCTTTTTTCTGTTCAAATGTTTGAATCAAAACGGTTGCATTACCAGCCACTTTGTAAAACGCATACCATGAGCGAGATACTTGTTCGTCGGTACTTTGCACCGTAAAGTTGAGGAAAGTATTGTATTTGGGGTCGCCAGTGTACATATTGCCACTGAGTACTTCGCCAATGGCATGGTAAGCTTTGTCTTGCCATTCATACCAAATGGTATTGTACAATAGTCCCGTTGCGGCGTTTACCTGTGCCGCCGTTGTATAATAAGTATCTAGTGTTGGGCCATTTTGAGAAGGTCTATCCAAAAACGCTTCTTTACATGAGAATAGCGAACCAGACCCTGCCAAGAGTATAGCTAAAATATATTTTTTCATTTGTAAAATTCGGTTAAGTACTGTCGTACAAGTTGTCCGTTTTTTTGCTAATCGCCTTTTTTTCAATATTTTATTTCCTAAAAAACAGGCTATTATTGAATAGAAGCGACATTGATGTTGATTGTGAATCATGATTCACCACTCCTGTTTACGCAATTGCCTGCCTTGAGCAAAGATTAAAACTCGAAGTTACCACCAATCGTAAATGTACGAGGGTTAGGGTAGTGTCCATCGTCAACATTGATGTATTTCACACTGTTGTTGTAAGAACCTAACTCTGGGTCGTAGCCTGTATATTTGGTGAAAGTATAGAGGTTTTGAGCCGATACATACAAACGAGCATTGTTAAGTTTGGCTTTCTTGATGATGTTTTTAGGTAAATTATACCCAAAAGAAATGTTTTGGATTCTCAAGAATGAACCATCCTCAATGAAGCGGTCAGAAACCCTAAAGTTGTTGTTATGCCACTGGTTGAAGCGAGGCAACGAGCCATTGGTATTGCTTTCTGTGTAGCGGTCGAGTACTGTTTCAAGCTGGTTCCAATAGGGGTTTTGCAAACCTTCTGTGAGGCGACGAGTGTAGTTAAGGATTTTTCCACCTTGGCTACCATTCAAGAAAATAGACAAATCGAAGCCTTTGTAGCTAAAAGTGTTGGTAATACCATAGGTAAAATCAGGGTTTGGATTGCCGATGTTGGTTACATCTTTCGAGTCCACTACGCCATCACCGTTTAAGTCTTTGTAACGTACATCGCCCAACCAAGTTCCTGTAGGTTTTACGTCTAAGCCTTGTTTTGCTCCGTCTTTCAACAATTCTTCTTGTGTGCGAAACAGCCCGTCTGTTACGTAGCCATAAAATGACCCCACTGGCTCTCCAGCAACAGTACGTGTCACCAATACGGCATCGCCATATTCTTTATATCCTCTGATAGAAGCGGCAGCATCGTTGAGTTCGTTCAAGATATTTTTGTAATGCGAGAAAACAAAGTTTGTTTTCCAAGAGAATCCTTGCGACTGGATATTGTAGGTCGTCAACGCTACGTCAATCCCTGTGTTGGTCATACGGCCAGCGTTAGTCCAAGGCGATTGAATATCGTTCCAAGCCGTTCCCAAGCCCGATGATACAGGCAATTGTGCTTGTAAAAGCATATTGGTTGTTTCTTTCTTGTAAACATCTACGGTCAAATCAAGTCGTTTTTTCAAGAAAGATATATCAACGCCTCCGTTATACGTCACAACAGATTCCCAAGAAAGGTTCGGATTTCCTACGTTTTGCGGAATACCTCCAGCCCCATAAGGAGCAGTACTAAACAAACGAATATTGGTTGTGTAAAGGTTGTTACCGCCTACGCTAGAATTACCTACAGCCCCTACCCCTGCTCTGATTTTAAGGTAGCTGATGGCATCCCATTTTTTAGCAAAATTTTCTTCCGAAATTGTCCAGCCTACCGATACCGCAGGGAAATAGCCATAACGTTTGTTAGGACCAAAACTAGCCGCTCCATCTCTACGAATCGAAGCACTCAACGAATAACGGTTGTTGAACGAATAATTTACACGAGCAAAATACGATTCCATAGCCCAAGGATATTTACCCCCACTAATCGACTGTGTTGTACCGCCTTCACCTGCATTAAGCGATTGTAAGTTTAGGGTAAGGTTTTGGCGAGAAGCCGATACTTGGTCGTACATCGACTCTGAAACTTCATGACCCACTACGGCATTAATCCAGTGTTTGCCAAAACCTTTATTGAGGGTTAGGTAATTTTTCAATGCCCAATAAAAGCTTACGCTTCTGTCTTCAATCAATTTACTAGGCGACAAAATGATTAAGCCAGTCGCATCGTTTCGGATGTATGGCTGGAAAGCCGAGTTTTGTCCAGTAGTATAATCGTAGTTGAGTTCATTTCTAAAAGTGAGGTATTTCGTAAGGTCGAGTTCGGCAAAAATATTACCAAAAGCCTTCGTTTGCAGGGCGGTTACATTACGCATTTCGGCCAAAGCCACAGGGTTGGTCGGATTTCCGAACGAATAGCCTCCGATGGTTGTCACCGACGCATATTGTCCGTCAAAACCTTTCACTGGTGCAGCAGGGCTGTTGTATAAGCCCACACTAATTACCGCATCGGAGCCGTCGGTCAACGTAATACGTTGGTTTGAACGAGAAACGTTAACACTAACGCCTGCTTTCAACCAAGACTTCACTTGTTGGTCGATGCTTGCACGCAAAGCAAAACGCTCGAAATTAGAGCCAATTACCGTACCCGATTGCTTGAAGTGGTTGAACGAAAAATAATAGGTTGTTTTGTCGGCACCACCCGAGAACGCCAATTGGTGATTGCTGATATAGCCTCTCTGAAAAATCGCATCTTGCCAGTCTGTTCCTCTTCCTAATACCAAGGGGTTTTTAAACTCCCCTAGGGTATCGAGCCATCCTGCACCACTAGCTCTTACTTCTGGCACTAACGAATTGAAATACGTGGCATACTGGCGTAAGTCCATCAATTTCAAGCGTCTAGGCACTTCTTGCATCCCATAATACACGTCATAGCTAATTTTGCCTTCGCCACTTTTACCTTTTTTGGTTGTCACCAATACCACGCCATTCGCACCTAATGCACCATAAATCGCTTGTGCCGAAGCATCTTTCAAAATATCAATTGATACAATATCATTGGCGTTTAAAGCAGCCAAAGGACTTTGCACCGATTGCCCTGCCATACCGCCTAATTGGTCTTGTGAAATACTACTTCTACCCGTCAAAATGGGCACACCATCAATTACATACAAAGGCTCGTTGCCATTCACACTCGTGATACCACGCACCCGCACCGAAATACCTCCGCCGGGTTGTCCACCATTACTGGTCACATTTACCCCAGCTACTTTTCCTTGTAATGCTTGGTCAACCCCTGGTACAGGAAGGTTTTTAATGTCTTTTTCACTTACAGAAGAAATAGAAGAAGTAACCTCGTTTTTCTTGGCTGTACCATACCCAATCACTACCACTTCTTGCAAATCTTTGGTGTCTGAAACCAGTGCTACATTGATAACACTACGATTGTTAATCACCACCTCTTGTGCTTTATACCCTACCGACGAGAATACGACCACTTTGCCACTTTTAGGAATTTTAAGCGAATATTCTCCTTTCACATTGGTAGCAGTACCCGTTGGTAGCTCTTTTACCCTTACAGTTACGCCCGGCAAAGCATCGCCTGATTCGTCGGTTACTTTACCAGTAACTGTTCGTTGTTCCTGTCCGAGCGTAGCCATGATACTACCCATAAACAGTAAACAAAAGAATAGTAGTTTTTTCATGTTCATGATTTAATGTATATAAATTATTGATATTTTAACATGACAAAATTATATACATATAAATCCAAAAACATAGTACTATTTTATCTAATTATAACATTAATTAAGCAGGTTATATTTTTTATGTAGTATTTTTTAAACATAAACTTAAATTTTAACCTCAAAAAATACTTTTTAATACAAATTATTATTTAATTTTGACAAAATATCTTTCATATTATCCAAAAGACATAATAATATTTTTTTATCTTTTTTAACACACATTGGACTTTCCATACAAGACCAAAAACAACTTGACTATGAGTACAATTCTCCGAGAAATTACGCCTCTTACACAAAGCGATTGCTTTACTTATTTTTCAAGGGTGAAAAAAGAATTTAATTTTCCCCTACATACCCACGAAGAATTTGAGCTAAATTTTATCGTAAATGCCAAAAATGCCAAGCGTATGATTGGCGACCACACCGACGTAATCGACGAGTTGGAGTTGGTGCTGGTAGGGAGTAACCTGCCTCATGCGTGGTTTACACACCAATGTGAAAGCGAAGAGATTTATGAAGTGACGATACAGTTTCATCGAGATTTATTTGATGAAAAACTCTTACGACGAAACCAGTTGAGTTTTATTAGAACCTTGCTCGAACGCTCGGCAAAAGGGATTCTTTTTTCCCAAGAAACAGCCCAAGCTTTAAAGCCTCGTTTCATGAATTTGCACCACAAAAGTGGCTTCGACTCGGTATTAGAACTAATGTCGATTCTACACGATTTGTCTATTTCCAGAAATATGCGAACGCTTTCGCTTACCTCTTTTTCCAACGAATCTTTGTCTTATAATAGCCGTCGTATTGAGAAGGCATTTGAATATATGCAAAACAACTACGATAAAAATATTACCTTAGAAGAAATGGCAAAATTGGTGGGAATGACAGAGGTGTCGTTTAGTAGATTTATTAAAAAGCGAACTGGCAAAACCTTTATCGACAGCCTCAACGAAATCAGGATTGGGCATGCTTGTCGCTTGTTGATTGATACGACGCATACTATTGCCGAAATATCGTACCAAACGGGTTTCAATAATTTATCGTATTTCAACCGTATTTTTAAAAATCGTAACCATTGTACACCCAAAGAATTTAGAGAAAACTTTGCAGGAACAAGAACCTTTATTTAACAGCTATTCTGGGGTTGCCAAGTTGCTTGAACAACCCCAAAATAACAGCCAGTTTATTCGTGCGCAGCCAATGCCAATACGGGAAAATCGCCATGATTGATGACCGTTTCTGTGACACTACCAAAGAAAAAATGACTCAATCCTTTTCTTGCCTTGGTTGCCATCACGATTAAATCTACTTGCAAGTCTTCGGCACAATGCAAAATGCCTGCACTCACACTGTAATCGTTGTAAATAATAAACTCGTGGTCGGTAAGTTGGTGTTCGGTTTCAAAAGCTTCCATTTTTGCACTGAGGCTACGGGTGTCTTCAAAGCCATCGGGGGCATTGACAAACACAATATATTTTTCTTCAATCTCTTTCGCCAAAAGCTTGAGTGCTTTGTCGTCGATAGGCGTTTCAAAGTCAACGGCAATCATAACTTTCTGTGGATAAAACTGTTGTATAGGCTGTTTGACCACCAACACAGGGCAATGGGCATGGCGAATAACACTTTCGGCATGAGAGCCATCGAGAAATTCTTGCCAGCCAGAAGCCCCTTTTGAGCCCATCACAATCAGGTCAATATCTCTTCTTTCGCCAATAGATTCGCCCAGTTCTTCAAAATCTTCGGGCTGATAAGGCACAATTTTTACTCCTTCAAAGGCGGGCATCGCCATAATTTTTTCTAATTCTTGCTGTGCATAAGACTTTTGTTGGTTGTACGCTTCTACGTCGAAAGTAGAAACACTGGGTTCTACATAATCGATGTAAGGAATGCTCATAAATTCTTTGTGAAACAATATAATCGTGGCATCGCTTGCTTTGGCAAAAGTGCTGGCTATATGCAACGCAGCGAGCGACAAGGCCGAAAAGTCTGTTGGCACAAGTATCTTTTTCATGGTTTTGAAGTAGTTTAATTAAAATATTATTGTAAAAATCAATCCCTAAAGCCTGCTTTACGCTTATATCGACCGACCAGCTTTATACGACAAATATGGAAGCCGAGCGTGCAAGTTGTTATGATTTATGTCATAGATTTTATTGAAAAGAATCAATAACAATGAAAAGGCAAGTCGAGAAGCAAAAACTCAGGGTAAACCCTGAATTTTATTTTCTAGGGATTTCCCTGAAAATAAAAGTACAAAAATAAATCAATTTTGTACCATAAAACTCAACCATTTACTGTGAAAAGACTTCCGTTTTGTGGCTTCTTTGGTAGCTAACGAGTGCTTTGCAATAGCCTCATCAGAACCCTTTCGTTTGGCCTTTGCCAGTGTATCAATTATTAACTTTTTTACTTTAAACAAATCTATTATAATGCAAAAACTCTACAAGACAAGTTTGAGGGCTGTCACCATGCCGACCTATAAGGCCGTTTGTGGCAGGTGGCTTTTGGTACTAATCTATCTGCTAAGTAGCTGGGTGTTGCAGGCAAATGCCCAACAAGTAAGCAAAAAGAGAATTACAGGGAAAGTAGTCACAGGACAAGACTATCAGGCCATTCCAGGGGCGAATGTCCTCGTAAAAGGAACAAGCACAGGTACAACAGCCAACGACAAAGGCGAGTTTGTGCTAGATGTAGCAAGCAATGCCATTTTGGTGATTTCTTCAGTAGGGTATCAATCCCAAGAATTGAAAGTAAATGGCCGCAGTAAATTGGTCGTTACCTTACAAGAAGATGTTGCTACGCTCAACGAAGTAGTAGTGGTAGGTTATGGTGAAATGAAAAGAACAGACCTATCGAGTGCCCAAGTGTCGATTAGTGCCAACGAAATCAAGCGAACCGTAAACACTACCATCGACCAAGCTCTTCAAGGACGTGCTGCCAACGTGTATGTTACCAGCAATACGGGCAAACCCGGCGGTGGGGTATCGGTCAACATCAGGGGCATTTCTACCATCAGTGGTAATACCGAACCTATGTATGTAATTGATGGCGTGCAGATTATTCCTTCTACGTCAAGCGTATCGTCAAATGCCTTGGCAGGTATCAACCCCGACGACGTAGAGTCATTACAAATCTTGCAAGGGCCTTCGGCACAGTCGATTTATGGGTCGAGAGCAGCCAATGGCGTAGTGGTAATTACGACAAAAAAAGGAAAAGCAGGCGAAACGAAAATTTCGTACAATGGCTTGTACAGCGTACAGCAATTGCCAAAGTTGTTATCGACCATGAACTTGCAAGACTATGCCATTTACCAAAACACCGTTAGCCAAGTACTAGGACAAACCCCCATTGCGGAGTTTGCCGACCCTTCGCTTTTAGGAGAAGGAACGAACTGGCAGAAAGAGTTATTTCAGGTAGCTCCCATGCAAAAGCACCAAATAACGCTGAGTGGTGGTAACGAACGTACTACTTTTTATTTTTCAACAGAATACCTCAAGCAAGATGGCATTGCGATACAGTCGGGTTTTGAACGCTACGGGCTTCGGCTTAATTTAGAAAATAAAGTACGCAACTGGTTGAAACTCGGAAGCAATTTGTCGTTTAGTGGCAGCAACGAAAAACTATCTATCACCAACGACGACCTCATCAATACAGCCCTCAGCCAATCGCCAGCCGTGGCAGTTCGCAACGCCGATGGCACATTTGATGGGCCATCGCAAACGCAATTCCGTTTGTCAAATCCTGTGGCCTTGGCTTCTATCAACGACAACCGTTATCGTCGTTTGATGGGTTTGGGTACATTTTATACAGAAATTAATTTACTCAAAGACCTTGTTTTCAGAACAGAACTCAACGGAAATATCGAATTTGGCAATACCTACCAATATTACCCTTCTTACAAATTCGGAGGCTTTGTTAATACCACAACTACCTCCAATAGAGGGTCTTCTACCAGTATTTATTACAATCTCAACCAGTTGCTACGCTACAACCATCGCTTTGGCAAGCATGACCTCGGCATGATGGTAAGCCACGAAGCACAACATTCGAGCTACGAAAGCTTGTCTGGCAGTCGTCAAGGGTTTATCAGCAACAACGTACAAGAGTTGAGCAATGGTGATGCCAAAACAGCCACCAACAACAGTGCCAAAAGTGCTTGGGCGATGGAGTCGTATTTTGGTCGATTAAACTACAGTTTCAACGACAAATACATCTTACAAGCCACCTTGCGTGCCGATGGCTCTTCGGTATTTGGAGCAAACAATCGCTGGGGGTATTTCCCATCGGTATCGGGTGCTTGGCGTGTATCGAAAGAGTCATTTATGAAAGAATTACACTTTATCGACGACCTAAAAATCAGGGCAGAATATGGCATTACGGGCAACCAGAACAGTCCGGGCTTGGCCATTTATTCGGCCATGCAGCCTTGGGCAACGCCTTGGGGAACAGGCTTTCTTACCGCCAATTTCTCAAACCCTGATTTCAAATGGGAGGAAACTAAAACCTATAACGTTGGCTTCGATTTACACGCTTTCAAAAACCGATTAGAAATTATTTTTGATGCCTATTTCCGCAATACCGACAACCTTATTTTGGGATTACCCCTCCCCAACTATTTAGGTGCATCGGGCAATGGCTCTATCAGTTCGCCGATTGTGAACTTGGGTGCCATGGAAAACAACGGTTTTGGCGTTACGGTCAATACTGTCAATTTAGAAGGCACATTGGGATGGAGAAGTGGGCTAACGTTTTCGCTCGACCGTAACCAATTGACCAAGCTTTACATCGAAAGCAGTATTGTGGACCGCTCGCCTTGGTTTATGAATCAGTTTATTGCTCGTTCGGTGATTGGGCAGCCTGTTTGGCAATTTTATGCCTATCAACAAGAAGGTCTATTCAAAACCATCGACGAAGTGAAAAACTCGGCCATTCCCGAAAACAACGTCATCAATGCCCAACAAGGCACATGGGTTGGCGATTTTAAATTTAGTGACCTCAATGGCGATGGCGTTATCAACGAAAAAGACCGTACCTTCATCGGTAGCCCTTGGCCTAAGTTTTCGTTTGGTGTAAGCAACAGTTTTTCTTATAAAAACTTCGATTTGAGCATCTTTGTAAACGGGGTATATGGCAACAGCATTTTTAACTATACACGCTACGTCAATACCAATCCGAATGGCAGTGGCCCTGGGAGAGGTTTCTTCAAAGAAGTTGCCAATTTTGCCCGTGTAAGCAGCAATGTGATGGCCGACAACCCTAGGGTTCTCAATGCAGATGCTACTGTTCCTCGCATTATTCCAGCCGACCCCAACGGTAATAACCGTCCGACCAACAGGTATATCGAAGATGGGTCTTATATACGGGTAAAAAATATCCAATTGGCTTATACGCTACCTAAGCAATTACTGAAAAATATACCCGTGAAGAGCCTCCGCCTTACAGCAGGCGTACAAAATGCCTTTACATTTACCAACTACACTGGCTACGACCCCGAAGTGGGAACTTATACGGGCAACGGCTCTACGATGGTAGGCGTGGACTATGGGCGTTATCCAAGTGCCAGAATGTATTCGTTCAGCCTATCGGCTGATTTCTAATGAGGTTTTTATCACTTTATTTATTCGTCATGAAAAAAAATAAAACATATATATTCATACTTCTCCTAGGTATATTATCCTGTGGATTAGTCAGTTGCAAGGATTCGTTTTTAGAAATACCGCCACAAGACCGCCTTACCGATGGCACGTATTACTCTACTTCCGACGAAGTACTGATGGGAACAGCCCCTTTGTACAACGTAGTGTGGTTCGATTACAACGATAAGTGTTCCTTTGCCTTGGGCGATGCCCGAGGAGGCAATATGATTTCTAATAGCTGGCAATCGTATTATCAGTTTTCAGCCTCTGCCACATCGAGCGAAGTAGGCAGTGCTTGGCAGTCTTTTTACAATATTGTGGCACAAAGCAATATGGTGATTTACAACATCAACAACCGTACTTCAACAGCCGTACCCGAAGCCATGAAACGCCACGCCATTGCCGAAGCTCGCTATATGCGTGGCTTGGCTTACGCCTATTTGGTACGCAACTGGGGAGCAGTGCCTATCATCGACAACAACATCAAGCAGATGTCTGATACCTCTATTGCACGCAATACCGTAGAAACCGTGTGGGAGTTTATCATTCGAGATTTTTCTTATGCCGCCCGCAATTTACCTAATGCCTCTGTGCAGAAAGGTCGCCTCAACAAATACGCTGCCGAAGGAATGTTGGCCAAAATGTTTTTGACTCGTGCAGGGGTGGGCGTAACAGGCGGTAAGCGTCGGCAAGCTGATTTAGACAGTGCCAAATATTATGCAGGCGATGTTATTAAAAATGGGCCTTATAAACTAATGGACAACTACGCCGACCTTTTTCTTATGAAAAACAACAACAACGTAGAATCTATGTTTGCTTTACAATGGGTTTACAACGGGGCTTGGGGTACACAAAACACCTTTCAGGCTTACATGGCCTACGACCCCAAAGTAACAGGTACTTGGGATGGCTGGGGGTCTGCCCACGGGGCTTCGGCCGATTACTTGAAAGCAATAGACCCACAAGATTCGTTGCGAAGAAAAGCGACATTTATGCTCTTGGGCGATAAATATCCCGAAATTTTACAAAAAGAAGGAGGACTGGTTTATACCATCAATAATATTTCTAATGTAAAAAAATATGTGATTGGCACAGCCGCCGACAACGATGGTAAAGTAGATGGAATGCGTACCGAGATTTATACTTACATGATGCGTTTGGCTGAAGTGTATTTGATTTATGCCGAGGCAATTCTCGGCGACAACGCCAGTACAACCGATGCCGAAGCCCTCAAATATTTTAATATGGTAAGAACTCGTGCCAAAATGCCAAGCCTTTCGTTTTTAACTTTTGACGATATTTTTAAAGAAAAAAGAATTGAATTGGCCATGGAAGGAAATTATTGGTATGAGTTGGTACGCTTGTACTATTTCAATCCGACGAAGGCCAAGAGCATTATCAATGGCCAAGACAAAGGGGCTTACAGCGTAGCGGTAGTACCAAGCACCAACCCAAGGGTATTTAAGTTTACTTACAGCCCTGCGTATTATCCCGTAACCGATACGTCTTTCTGGTTGCCTTATCCAGAAGCCGAATTGGCGAAAGCACCCAACTTACGCAAGCCCCCTGTACCTTATGTATTCAACTAATCAAAAAGACATAAAACTTTAAATACAAAGCAATTATACTCTTGCAAAGACTATTGTTGCTTGTATTTATTAATACGCACGATACAATGAAAAAATCATCCCAATTCACCTTACTATCTCGTTATTACTGGATAGTGCTCATAAGTGTGTTTGGACTCACCGCTTGTCAAGACGACGAACTAAGTGGTGGTGGCACACCTTTGATTAAGCAAGTACGCTTGATTAATCCCGACAAAAAAGACAGTACTTTCGTTAAAGCTTTACCGGGCACATTGATTGTTATTCAGGGCGAAAACTTACAATCGGTACTTAAAGCCTATTTCAACGATTACGAAGCTCCTTTCAATGCCGTTTATAATACAGCCAACAATCTTATTATTACGATTCCTGCCGATGCCCCTACCGAAGCGACTAAGGCAAACGTAAGCAATAAAATCAAGCTCCTTACTACGCATGGAGAAACCACCTTCGATTTTATTTTACTTCCACCACCACCAGCGATTAGCGGCATCAGCAACGAAAATGCCTTGGGAGGAAGCACGCTTACGCTTTACGGTACAAACTTTTATTTGGTACAAAAAATCGTATTTCCGGGCAATATAGAAGTGACCAATTTTACCTCTTCTTCTGATGGCTCTAGTATTTCGCTTACTGTACCCAGTAACGTCACGACCACAGGTACGTTGAAAGTCATTACTAAATATGGTCAAAGCGAAAGTATTGGCATTTTTGGCTTACGCAAAGGAGCATCGGTTTTATGTAATTTCGACGACCAAAATAACTTCTCTTGGGGTTGCAATGTGGGTAGTGATGCAAGTAAATACCCGGGCAATACAGGTGCTTTTGCCGTAATGGAATTTAGCAATGTAGGCAAAGGCGATATGGGTTGGTGGAACGGTGGGCGTTCTATCAATACAAATCCTGTGCAATGGGTGGCACAAAGCGAGTTGAATGCTTCGCTCGATAGCTACGCTGTGAAGTTTGAGATTTTTGTCAAAGACAAATGGAATGCAGGTTCTATCTTTCTCGTCAAAGACTACTCTTGGAATTACGTAGCACGCTACGAACCTTGGAAAATAGGCGATAAAGTAGTAGATGTACAAACGCAAGGTTGGCAAACCGTGACTATACCGCTCACGCAATTTAAAACAAAAGCCGATGGCATCGACGGTACGGGCAATCCACCAGCCAGTATGGTAAGCTTGGTAGGAGGCTCAGGAAATGGCTCTATTCACTTGCTTTTTGTCAATGACGGCACAAATACGGTAGGCACATTCAATGCAGCTATAGACAACATTCGAGTAGTAAAAATCAAGTAGTTTTGATAAATTCAGGGTATTCCCTGAGTTTATAATCAAAAAACTTCTTGAAATTTACATAAAAATTGTACTGTTTAACCTTGATACCCTTCTAACGAAACAAAAACTACCACGATAGATTAAAATTGTCACTTGTTAAATTATCAATAAACAAACTGTGTTTCCACAGCTTACAGAAGCAGAAAAGCTCAGGGAAATTTCTCTGAGTTTTTCTTTATCAAATCCCTGCATTTTACACATTTGGCTCATTTGACACAAAAACAAACAGCACTCATCCATAACACATTATGCTATAAAAATCATGAGAATACTTATTTTCACCGCTTTTACCTTGGTTTTGGGCAAAGGTCTAGTGGCACAATCGTTGCCTCAAAGTCCTTTTCTTACCAAAGCCACAACCAAAACGGCCGTTATACCGCCTTATACAGCAGTGAGCTTGCCCTCGGCAACAGCCACTTCTACCGTAAATATTTACCCCAAAGATACCCTCAAGGCGATTTCTAAATACTTATTTGGCACAAATGCCAATCAGTATTCGGGTACACTCAACAACGAAAGTAAATTGGTGACATACATCAAACAATTGCAACCGAATTTGATTAGGTATCCGGGAGGGTTGCATAGTGACGAATACTTTTGGAATGTAGAATGGGATTGGAATTTAAAAACACCTAGCGGACAAACAGGGGGCTATTACAAAAATTTACCCAAAGATTTACCCCCAGCTATGATTAAAAGTGGTAAGGTTGAAAGCATTCCAGAAGCAGGCTATTGGATGCCTGGCAAAGGATATTGGACTTTTGCCTTAGAGGATTATTACGATTTTTTGCAAAAAACAGGCACAGAAGGACTCATTACGGTCAATTATGGTTACGCTCGCTATGGTACAGGGCCTAATCCTGTGGCTACAGCGGCACATTTGGCAGCCGATTGGGTACGCTACGATAAAGGACGAACCAAGTTTTGGGAAATAGGTAACGAAAACGTCGCCTCATGGTCGGGAAGTTATCAGATTATTAAAAGTCAAAACAAAGATAACCAAGCCGAAATCCTTACGCCTGCACTCTACGGGCAACATTGTAAGGTATTTATCGACTCTATGAAAAAGGCCGCCAAAGAAGTAGGTGCCGAAATTTTTATCGGTATCCAAAATGATGTGGGTGCTTTGGCTGGTGCTGGCGATAGCCCCGACTGGCTTTTAGACCATACCTATTATACCAATTACAACGAAAACTCTACCGTAGAAGCTATTTTGCAATCGCCTTTTGCCGAAACAAAAAAATACGCCGACAAAGCCATGAGTGAAACAACGATTTGGAAAACTCGGCCAAAACCTACAACCATGACCGAATGGAACATTTTTGCCGTGGGTTCTAAACAAGCAGCTTCCTATATCAATGGTATGCACGTGGTATTGGTTTTGGGCGAAATGATGAAAAATGGCTATGCAATGGCTACACGCTGGGATATTGCCAATGGCTGGGAAAACGGCAACGACCACGGGATGTTTAGTAGTGGCGACGACCCCGATGGCAAAACCTACAAGTGGAATCCACGGCCAGCGTATTTTTATCAGTATTATTTACAGAAATTTCTAGGCAACTATCTTGTCAAGTCGGAAGTAGAAGGCAACAGCAATGTGGTTACATACGCTTCTACTTTTACCGATGGCAAAGTAGGACTGGCGTTGGTCAATGCCAGTCGAAAGGATGAAGTCGTAGAAATAAAAGTCCCTGCTTGGCAAGGCATCAAGCGGTTTTACCAATACGCCCTTACTGGTGGTACCGACAATGGCGATTTCTCTTCAAAAGTGATTGTCAATGGCAATGCTCCTAGTACCCAAGTAGGTGGACCTATCGACAAATTAGAAAGCATTAATGCTCAATCTGCTTTGGTGTATTCGACCTTGAAAATCAATGTACCCAAACTTTCTACGCACTTTTTATTGCTAGAAGAAGGCGAAAATGTTGTATTAGATGCCGAAAAAGAATTAGAAAACAATGTACGCATTTACCCTAATCCAACTTCTCAAAAAATCGTCTTAGAAGTGAGCAATGCCCGCAATGCAAGCTATCAAATTGTTGATTTACAAGGAACTACTATACAAACGGGAGTACTACAACAAACCAGCACAGTATTGGATTTACCTCATACGAAAGGCGTTTTAATTTTAAAAATATTTATTAATGAGTCTGTTATTACACAAAAAATCATTCTTGAGTAAAAAGAGCTTATCTTTTGGTAACTTGGCGACTTATCAAAACCCTTCAATCATTTTTACTATGTTTCATTTTTCTACCATGAAAAAAACAATCCTTGTATTATTGGGTACATTCTTGGCGATGCCCCAGATACACGCCCAAAGTACCATTACGCTTCAAAATGAGCCTTACGATATAAGTAAGGATTTCAGAGATTTTACCAATACCTATTTTTTGGCTGATAGCCTAGCAGGTTTTAATCCGGGTACGGGACAAGGGCAACTCAAATGGCGACGCAACCAATACTATCCACAACACGCCTTCAACAACACGATGGCGGGTATTCACCCTGTGGCAGGTAACGAATTTCCAGGTATTGAGTACGCCAAAGACCCTGTATTACCCTTTAGTATTACGTTTGTTTCGCCCAAAACAATACGTATTAAAGCTCAAACGGGCGATGTAGCGACCAATCAAGAGCCATCGTTGATGCTTGTCAAAGAACCCACCCAAGACCATTCGTGGGTTTACACCAAAATCCAAGGCGGACACCAATACAAAAGTGCTTTCGGTACCGTAGTCATTACCGAAAATCCTTGGGCTGTCGAAATCAGAGATGCCGCAGGGAAACTCCTGACGAAAACACGCCACCAAGTCGATGGCAAAACGTCTTTTACCCCTGCCTTGCCTTTTTCTTTTGTGCGTAGGGCTTCCGACTATTCGAGAAGCGTAGCGGCGGTATTTACCCTTTCGCCTGATGAAAAAATCTTTGGCTGTGGCGAGTCTTTTACCAAACTCAATAAATACGGACAAAAAGTACACCTTTATACCACCGACCCCAACGGCATCGAAACGGTTGGGATGTACAAACCCATTCCGTTTTTTATGAGCAGCCGAGGCTATGGGATGTTTATGCACACCTCCTCTCCTATCACTTGCGACTTTGGTGCTACTTTTGGGGCATCTAATGCCCTGTTGATGGGCGATGAAAGCTTAGATTTGTTTGTGTTTTTGGGAGAGCCCAAAGATATTTTAGACGAATACACCAATATTACGGGCAAAGCTGCCATGCCGCCACTTTGGTCGTTTGGGTTATGGATGAGCCGTATTACATATTTTTCAGAGCAAGATGGTCGAAAAGTAGCCAAGCAATTGAGAGAGTATAAAATTCCGTCGGATGTAATTCATTTCGATACAGGTTGGTTTGAAACCGACTGGCGTTGCGATTATGAATTTTCAAAGAATCGCTTCCAAGACCCTGCCAAAATGATTGCCGATTTGAAAGAACAAGGTTTTAGAACTTGCCTTTGGCAATTGCCTTATTTTGTGCCTAAAAACACCCTTTTCAATGAAATTGTAGCCAAAGGGTTGTACGTAAAAAATGCTAAAGGCAACCTTCCTTACGAAGATGCCGTATTAGATTTTACCAATCCTAATACGGTAGAATGGTATAAAGCCAAGATTGCCAACTTATTGAAATTAGGCGTTTCAGTGATTAAAGTCGATTTTGGCGAAGCCGCACCACTTCACGGCATTTACGCCAATGGTCGCACGGGCTTCTATGAGCATAATTTGTATCCATTGCGTTATAACAAAACAGTAGCCGATATTACCAAAGACATCACGGGCGACAACATCATTTGGGCCAGAAGTACTTGGGCGGGTAGCCAGCGTTATCCCTTGCATTGGGGTGGCGATGCTGAAGCCTCCGACATGGGTATGGAAGCACAATTGCGAGGAGGCTTATCTATTGGCTTATCGGGCTTCTCGTTTTGGAGTCACGATGCTGGTGGCTTTGCGGCACGCACACCCGAAGACCTCTATCGCCGTTGGGCACCCTTTAGCTTGTTTACTTCGCATTCTCGTTGCCACGGACAACCGCCAAAAGAACCTTGGGAATACAGCCAAACTTTCTTGAATGATTTCAGAAATGCCGTTGAAACCAAATACCGCTTGATGCCTTATATTTATACACAAGCCAAAATCGCTACCGAAAAAGGCTTGCCTATGATGCGGGCCTTGTTTGTCGAGTTCCCGAACGACCCCGGTGCATGGCAAATTGAAAATGAATATTTGTTAGGCTCAGACATCCTTGTTGCTCCTATTTTTGAAACAGGAACAAACAGCCGTGCGGTGTATTTACCAGAAGGCAAATGGTTTGATTATCAAACAGGTAAGGTATATGAAAAAGGTTGGCACACACTTGATGGCGGTCGTTTGTCGTTGGTAGTGTTGGTAAAAGATGGAACGGTGTTGCCTCATGTCAATTTGGCTCAATCAACGGCACATATTGACTGGACAAACGTTTCGCTCAAAGCTTATACCACCACTGGAAAAGCCACAGGCAAGCTGTTTATCCCCAACAGCACACAAGTACAAGACCTTACGGTAGAGCAAAAAGGCAAACAAGTGCGTTTGCTCAAAGACCCATTCAAGGGGCAAATCAAATGGCAATAAAAATCAAACAGCGATTATAGTAAAAATGACTGTTTTATTACTTTTATAAATCAGTAATAGAACAGTCATTTTAAAGGGAGGTTGAGCCTATTTTTCAATTTGTAATACAATGGCACTGTGATCTAACTCTCCGTTTCCATCCTCAATAGATGCCGCCATCAAACTTGCTACTTGAGCTACTCCATTCAAGGCAATATCATACGTTTTTCCGGCTTGTAGTGCCAAGTTCATATCTTTATTATGTAGCTTAATTTTAAACCCAGGGTTGAAATTTCTCTCAATCATGCGTTTTCCATGAAGGTCTAAAATACGGCTTTGAGCAAAACCACCTAATAGTACTTCTCTCATTTTTTCAAGGTCAACTCCTGCTTTGGTAGCCAAAGAAAAGGCTTCACCAACAGCTTGAATGGTCATTCCCACAATCATTTGATTACAAATTTTTGTCGTTTGTCCTGCCCCTGCTGCCCCAATGAGTACAATGTTTTTGCCCATTGCCTGAAACAAAGGAAGTGCCTCCTCAAAAGCCTTTTCATTTCCTCCGACCATAATCGAAAGCGTCGCTGCCTCTGCTCCTACTTGTCCACCCGAAACAGGGGCATCCAAAGCTTCAACGCCTTTTTCCTGCATGGCTTCATAGATTTTGATAGCCGTCCCTGCCGATATAGACGACATATCAATATAAAGTGAGCCTTGTTTGATACCCTCCAACACACCGTTTTCACCTAACACCACCTTTTCTACATCGGGCGAATCAGGTAACATAGTAATAACCACTTCGCTATTTTCAGCCAATGCCTTTATATTATCAAAAGT
Source organism: Cytophagales bacterium (assembly GCA_013298025.1). GTDB lineage: Bacteria > Bacteroidota > Bacteroidia > Cytophagales > Spirosomataceae > Flectobacillus. Next base: position 106,141 of record JAAFJE010000002.1, read on the forward strand.
CGCTGCTCCAGCTTCCACAAGGGCTGCTGTAGCATTACTTGTACTTAATACCGATACCTGATACCCTGCTTTAATTAAATTGAGTGCCATCGGTTTCCCCATGATACCTAAACCTATAAATCCAATTGTTTTCATGTTTAATTTTTGAGTTAAGTTTACTTCTATAAATTGTACGTCAGCACTTTATCTTTCTTATAAAAATACTAGGTCAGTGGTCCAGGATTAAATAAGACCAAATCGTTATGAATTCCTAGTCTATCGGCAGCCACTTTTTTCTTTCCGCTGGCTACTTCCAAAATCAGATGAAATAACTCCCAGCCCATTTCTTCAATGGTTTTCTGTCCAAAAGCTACGGGGCCTGCATCAAAGTCAATCAAATCAAACCAACGATTACTCAGTTTAGAATTTGAACTTACTTTAATGACAGGTACCATTGTCAGGCCGTAAGGCGTACCACGTCCCGTAATAAAGATGTGCATATTCATTCCTGCTGCCAATTGGAGTGTTCCACACACAAAATCACTGGCAGGTGTTGCGGCAAAATGTAAGCCATTTTTACGCACTTTTTCACCTGGTGCAATCACATCGACAATCGGACTTGTGCCTGATTTTGCGATAGACCCCAATGCTTTTTCTACGATATTACTCAATCCCCCTTTTTTGTTTCCCGGAGTCGTATTGGCACTCCGATCTACCAAGCCATTATCAAGGTATTGGTCATACCATTGCATTTCATTTTTTAGCTTTTGAGCCACTTCTGCATTCACCGCTCTTGGTACTAACAAATGAATGGCATCACGTACCTCCGTTACTTCCGAAAACATGACCGTTCCGCCTGCACGCACAATCAAGTCCGAAGCAAAACCTGCCACAGGATTTCCCGTAATACCCGAAAAAGCGTCACTTCCTCCGCACTGCATTCCAACCACCAAAGCCGAAGCAGGACAGGTTTCTCGCTGGCGAGCATTCAATTTTTTAAGATGCTTTTCCGCAACTTCCATAATTCCGTTAATCATCTCTTCAAAACCCGTAAAGGCTTCGTCTTGCAGATAGAGAACCGAATTATCGTCCGTTTTTTCTTCGTTAGGCAACAAACGCTCTGGTCTGAGTTTCTCGCAACCCAAGCCTAACACCATGATTTCTCCCCCAAAATTTGGGTTTTGAGCAATGTTTTTAATCGTCCGAATCGGAATAATGGCAGCAGGAGCATTAATCGCAATACCACAGCCGTAAGTATGATTAAAGGCCACTACATCGTCCACATTGGGATATTTGGGTAGTAATTCCTGTTTAATCTTGTTGGTGATATAATTTGTAATACCTGCCACACACTGTACACTGATGGTAATTCCTAGCATATTTTTCGTTCCTACGCTACCATCTGGGTTTCGATACCCTTCAAAAGTGTAACCTTCCAAGGGCAAGATTTCTTGTTGAGGTTCTTCCGAATACGGAATACTATCTAAATCAGGAGCTTGGGGTAAGATAATTTTATCTTCATTCACCCATGCACCTTTTTCAATCAGTTCAATTGCGTAGCCAATAATTTGTCCATAACGCAACACAGCTTCGCCTTTTTGAATAGCCGACAAAGCTACTTTATGCCCCATCGGAATAGCTTCGACCAATAGTATATCGTCTTGTACACACGCACCTTTGGGCAAACCAAAGGCGTTACAAACGATGCCTACGTTGTCGGTAGGGCTTATTTTTACAATGGTGTTTGTCATTTTTAAAAGATAATTATGTTAAATGCCCTTTATTCAAGTTTAAAAAGGCACATAAGAAGTGATGTAAAATGTTGGATTTAATAACCCAACCATTAGTCCTTATATAGTAAAAGTAATTTTGCATACTTACTTAATTTATAATCACGTACTTAAATCATTGGAAAAAACTGGGCGGCAATCATAATCAAGACCAGCCCTGTAATCCCCATAAGTGTTTGCATGGGAGCGATGGTTTTTAGTGCTTCCTGTTCGGTCAAGTTGCTTGTTTTACACATAATCCAGAAGCCTGCATCATTCATCCACGGCACTAACTTTGCGCCTGCCCCAATGGCTAAACATAAATACACAGGATTAAAGCCTAGGTTAGCATTTTGAGCCAATCCCGACAAAATTCCAGAAGCTGTAATCAAGGCTACCGTAGCAGATCCCTGAGCCGTGCGTACCACTGCCGTAATAAAAAAAGCGAGCGGAATCAAGGCCATTTGATAATCTTTCGTTAAATCTGCAATACGGTGACTAATACCTGTTTGCTGCAACATTCCTCCAAAAGCACCACCCGAAGCCGTAATCAAAATAATACCTCCGCCACTCATGATGGCTGTCTGAACAAAAGCCGTCATGCCTTCTTTCAAGTTTTTTTTCTGGCGAGCAAGCACAAATAAAGCAATCAGCCCTCCCGTTAACAAGGCAATGTTTTTATCTCCAAAAAACATCAATGCACCAATCAACTTATTAACCACTTCAGAAGAAGTTAACGATGTATTCGATTTTGCAAAGGCCTCTATACCCGAACGAATACAAATCGTTACCAGAGGGAAAACCGCAGGCAAAAGCGACCAGCCCAAAGAGGGCAGTTCTTTGTCTTCTTTATCGGCATTTTTCTGAATATCTTCTAATCGAGCATCTACCGAATCTCGTAATGGAATATCGTATTTTTTATTTGCCCAAACCGCAAAAAAGTAACCTACAGTGATGGTACAAAGCCCTAGCAAAGCACCACAAACCATCATTAAGCCAATCGGAACATTTAAAGCTCCTACCAAAAACAAAGGGCCGGGCGAAGGAGGAACAAAGGAGTTTGCCATCACTGCTCCTGCAATAACCGAGAGAGCTAATAAGAGGTAATTTTTTCCCAACCGCAATCCCATGGCTTTCACGAGGGGCATCATCAAGAAAATAACTGTATCGACAAAGACAGGAATCGTTAGGAAAAAGCTGCTAATCAAAAAGCCAATAGGAGCTTTTTTCACCCCTGTTACTTTAAGCATTGCACGAATGATACGCTCGGCAGCACCGCTTTCTAACATGGATTTACCAATGATAGCCGACATCGCTATTAGAATTCCTATTTTCACACAAGTGTTCCCAAACTCCGTAGCAATGCGTTCTCCTAGACTTTTGTGTGCCAATTTTAAGGCTTCCTCAGCCACATTTCCTTTTGATAAATAGTAGTGTTCGACCATCTCTACGGGGGTCAGGAAACCCACCACAAGAGCAGCCACTAAGAGTGATAGAAAGGGATGTAATTTTAGTCCGATGATACCACCAACAACCATGATAACACCGACCAACAAAATAACTATTGGGTCCATAGAATAAACGATTAAAAGAAAAAGAGGAATAAATATTAACTATAAGCAAGCACGCTAGTTTTATTGGTTGGCTGCATCCCGTAGCTTTTTGGCCATTGCTCTTGCTCCATCGGCCACGAAGGTTGCATCTGCCCCACAAGCAATAAATCGAATGCCCATGTCGTGGTATTTCTTATAATCGTCTGGATTAAAAAATAATATTCCCGTTGCCTTTCCTGCTTTATCGGCAGCCGCTACAATGTTCTTTACTGCCTCTAAGAAGATTGGATTATTAAATTGTCCAAAAATGCCTAGTTCCATCGAAAGGTCTGCGGGACCAATAAACAAGACATCCACCCCATCTAAGGCGGCTATTTCGTCTAAATGATTCAATGATTCCACCGTTTCGATTTGAATAACTCCCAGAATATTGTCTTTTGATTCGGCATAATACTGGTCGAACTTGATTCCGAATCCTGTAGCACGTACCATTTTGGCTACTCCACGATTGCCAAAAGGAGGATAATACATTCCCTTAATGACCGCCTTAGCATCTTCTACCGTTTTGATTTTAGGACACATCACTCCATCCGCTCCCATATCCAAGGCCCTTGAAATACGAGTATGTTCTGCACTTTCAACGCGCACGACGGTCGCAGTTGGCGTACTTTCTAAGGCTTGTAATTGAAATAAAATATCCTTTTCTGAGCCTGCACCATGTTCTAAATCAATAAGTACCCAATCGAATCCTGCTAAACCCACAATTTCAGCGGTAAGCGAGCTTCCAAGATTTAACCAACATCCATTCACGGTTTCGCCTTGCTGGATACGTTTTTTCAAATTTTTCATAAAAGTCTTGCTATATTAAACGATGTTTTTTCTAAGTTTTCTGCTGTTTGCACTAAGGCTTCCGATAGTAAACACGGTTTCTGTGTAATCGAAAAAGCCGCCTTTATTCCTAAATCATTCAAATCGTCGGGCATTAAATCGAGTCCTCCGCAAAGAGCAATAATGGGTTTTCCCTTTGCTCGCTCTGCAATACCCGCAATCAATTTTCCTTGTAATGTTTGCCTATCTAAACGCCCTTCTCCCGTAAAAATCCAATCGGCAGTAGCCACTTCTTGGTCGAAATTCGCCCAATCTAGTACCGAGTCAATACCTCGTTTTAACTGAGCATTCAGAAAAAACAAGCATCCAAAACCTAAGCCTCCTGCGGCTCCTGCCCCCATTGCCTCCGCTTTTTCTGGTTGATTACTTACCTTTGCAAGCTGTACCAAACCTGCATCAAGCTGTTCAATCATTGCTTGGTCAGCTCCCTTTTGGCGGGCGAAAATATGAGCTGCTCCATTCTCTCCGAAGAGTGGATTTTTGACATCGCAAATCGCTTCAAAAACTACTTCCTCTGACCAATTCGGAGGAAATTCGATGGTAGCAACCTTATCTAAGTTTTCACCGATAGGTTGCAAAACTTCTCCTTCTTGTCCTCGAAAAATCCAACCCAATGCCGTTGCCATGCCGATGCCCGCATCGTTGGTCGCAGAACCTCCCAAACCCATGATGATTCGCTTTGCTCCCTTTTGGATAGCATCCTGAATCAACTGTCCAAAACCAAAGGTACTTGTCTTCAAAGGGTTTCGTTCTTCATTACTGAGTAGTTGAAGTCCTGAAGCTTTTGCCATTTCAATAAAGGCGGTTTGCGTACCTACACTATAACCATAGGTCGCTTTGATGGGTCTAAAAATAGGGTCACATACCTCCACCACTACTTGTTCTAACTCAAAATAGTGACCAGCAATGTCTGATAAGCCCTCCCCTCCATCCGAAAGCGGAAGCTCTACTAATTCGGCATTAGGATAAGCCTGTTGTATGCCCTTGCCAATCGCCCGGCAAACGCCAAAGGAATCGAGAGAGTCTTTAAAACTGTCGGCTGCAATAAGTATTTTCATGCTATGTATTTCTTCTTGAAAATCAGAACTTCTATCTTTAGACAGGCGTAACACGCAGAAGAATTTGGACTAAGCCAAGACTTGTAAATGGATTTTCGGATTAATGTTTTTTGGATAATTTTTAGCTGATTTTATGTTAGCAATTTATAGAACTATGCTTGCCTAGAGGACTTGTTAAAAACCGTCCATAACCGCTTGGGAATAACGAAACGCAAACTTTTTTTGAGTTTCAAAATTTTATTCTGATTTTGCATACTTATAAATTTTTATTTATGCTGAAAAAACCCTCATTTTTGCCATAAAAGCGATGTATATGAGGGATTTTTCTTTTAAAATAAACCTATAAGAACCTGACAATCAAAATATTGAATACTTACCAAGTATCCATTTTTTTCAGTAACCAAATTTGCTTATGATGCCACGAAATCTTCTCTGAAAGGCGTAAAAACGTCTATCAATACCCCTGCTTCGAGGGCTACAGCACCATGCACAACGTGCGGAGGAATATAATAGGTATCGCCTTGGCGAAGCGTTTGGGTAATGCCGTCGATGGTTATTTCAAAAACACCACTTTCTACATAGCTGATTTGGGTATGATAATGGCTATGTAAAGCCCCTACAGCACCTGCTTCAAAGGCAACTTTCACCATCATGACGTTGTCGTCATAACTCATGATTTTACGCTTGAGTCCTTCTCCAACGACTTCCCAAGCAATAGCCGTATCATTTACAAAACGTTTACCTAATTGCGACATGGTTTTTATGTTTTTTTCAGAAAAATATAAGCGTGCTGTGTTGGCTGTTGTCTAAGTACCAACAAGCAACACAAGGCTATTCATGATTTTACATCACTACTTTTTCCATTTTAGGAGCAAATAAGTGCATCAAGCCCCAAGCCAAAATATAGGCACATCCACACAAAATAAAGATGATGTTGTACCCCGCCGAGATACTGCCCGATGCTTTGTAGGCATCAAGAATGCCCCCCACAAGCCAAGGAAACATGATACCGCCCACAGAACCAGCCATACCGCCAATGCCTACCACCGAACTCACTGCTTTTTTAGGGAACATATCAGATGCCGTCGTAAAGATATTGGCACTCCAAGCTTGGTGAGCTGCCGCTGCCAAACTAATCAAAAATACAGCTTGCCAAATATTGGTACAGTATTGTGCCAACATAATAGGCATCACAGCCAAGGCAAAACTCAACATAGCCACCTTACGGGCTTTGAACACAGGCCAGCCTTTTTTAATCAAAAGTCCAGAAATATAGCCTCCGCCAATACTCCCAATCGTTGTGGCTGTATAAACAATAATCAATTCTAAACTTGGCTTTTTCAAATCGAGCTTGAAAGTTTCGGCAAAATACGAAGGCAACCAATACAAGAAAAACCACCAGATAGGGTCGGTGAGCATTTTTCCAAAAACAAAAGCCCAAGTCTGACGAATCCCGAATAACTGAAACCAACTGGTTTTATTCTCATTAGGACTACTTTCTTCTTCGGCATCGCTTTGGATATGTGCCAACTCTTCGGGCGTAACCGATTTGTGTTCGGTAGGTTTATTGTAACTTATTACCCAGAAAATCACCCAGAAAAAGCCTACACCTCCCGTAACGATAAAGGCTACTTGCCAGCCATAAACCGCCAAAATCCAAGGCACCATGATGGGGGCAACTACTGCTCCGATATTAGCACCCGAATTGAAAATACCTGTGGCTAAAGCTCTTTCTTTTTTAGGAAACCATTCGGCTACACTTTTGATAGCCGCAGGGAAGTTTCCGCCTTCGCCCAAGCCCAACAACGAACGGAAAAACCCAAAACCAATGGTACTTGTTGCCAAGGCTGTTAAAACGCCTGCGGTACTCCACCAAACAACGGCAATGAGATACCCTAATTTTGTACCTATTTTATCAATAATACCTCCAAAAATAACCAAGCCCACAGCATAAGCCGCCTGAAATGCCATTACTAACCTACTATAATCTGACTCCGACCAGCCAAATTCTTTTTCTAAGGTTGGTTTTAAAAGAGCTATTACTTGTCGGTCGAGGTAACTAATCGTTGTGGCAAAAAACAACAAGGCAACAATGACCCAACGATAACTTCCTACTTTTTTTTCCATGATAAATACGTTTATAAAGTGCAAATGGGGATAATACTATTGCAAACCAGCGACAGTCTGCATCAAACCAGCTACCGTATTTTTGATAGCTTCAAAATCTTTATTAGCCAATACGTTGCTCGGAAACAACTGCGAGCCCATGCCTACCGCCGTTACGCCTGCCTTAAACCATGTAGTAAGGCTTTCGGTTGTAGGCTCAACGCCACCCGTTACCATTACTTTTACATGAGGCATAGGGCCTTTCATCGACTTCACAAAACCTGGGCCAACTACATTGCCAGGGAAGATTTTCACGACTGTTGCCCCCAATTCGGTTGCCTGAAAAACCTCGTTGAGCGTAGCTGCTCCCGGATACCAAGCAATATTTTTGGCCTGACAATACGCCCCTACTTCTGCCGTAATAACGGGCTGTACCACAAAGTCGGCACCTGCTTCGACAAAAATTTGGGCTTGTTCTACTTTAAAAATAGTGCCAATGCCAATAGCCATATCAGGGCAGTTTTCTCTGATAAAAGGGACTAAAGCCGAAAATACGTCTAAGGCTTTTGCCCCACGATTGGTAAATTCAAAAGCACGCATTCCACCATCATAACAAGCCTTGATGATTTGTTGACTAAGTGCAATGTCTTCGTGATAAAAAACAGGTACTACAGGATATTGTGCAATAAGCGCATCTGTTGCGGCTGTGTTGAATAATGCCATGAACGTAAATTTTATATACTACTGTTTTTAATATGTTATTGAGTGAGTTAGTGAATTGTGATTGAGTGATTGAGTGAATTGTGAATGAGTGAATGAGTGAATGAGTGAATGAGTGAATGAGTGAATGAGTGAATGAGTGAATGAGTGATTTATACAAACTTCTTTGCTTAAATTTTTCAAAATATCCAGTTTTTTTTAATCACTAACTCACTCAATCACAATTCACTAACTCACTCAATCACTAAATTTATTGTGTTACTTCATCCACCATTTCTTGCGAACCAATATACAAAGGTGCTCGTTGGTGTAAATCGGTAGGAACGATGTCGAGAATGGCCTGTACGCCATCGGTTGCTTTGCCACCTGCCTGCTCGGCGATAAATGCCAAAGGGAAGCATTCGTAAAGCAAGCGTAACTTACCACTGGGCGTTTTTTCGGTTGGAGGATACAGATAAATCCCTCCTTTGAGTAAATTACGGTGAAAATCGGCTACCAACGAACCAATGTAGCGACCTGCATAGTTTTTCCGTTTGCAAGATTCGATATATTGCTGAATGGCTTGAGGGAAATCGAACAAATTACCTTCGTTGCAAGAGAAAATTTTACCACTTTTACTTACTTGCATTTGAGGATGTGACAAAAAGTATTCGCCCAAAGAATTGTCGTAGGTAAAACCATTCACTCCTTTGCCTGTTGTATAGACAAAAATGGTAGAAGAACCATACAAAATATAGCCTGCTGCAATTTGCTCTCTTCCTTTTTGTAAAAAGTCGATGCTTGTTGGTACTGTTCCCACAGGTGTTTTGCGGCGATAAATAGAGAAAATTGTTCCAATCGAAACATTGGTGTCGATGTTCGATGAGCCATCGAGCGGGTCGATAGCCACAACATATTTACCGTGGTTGTTGCCCGGCAGAATTACTTCGGTTTCTTCTTCCGATATAATAGCACAGGCTTCGCCTCCATTTTTCAAAGCCCTGATAAAGCGAATGTTGGCAATCACGTCGAGTTTTTGCTGTACTTCGCCTTGTACATTCTGCGAACCCATTTGCCCAGTAATATCAATCAAACCAGCACGGTTAATTTCTCTATTGATAATTTTGCCAGCAAGGGCAATGTCTCTGAGTAATTGCGAAAGCTCTCCCGAAGCAAACGGAAACGCCTCCTGATTACGCATAATAAAACGGTCCAGGGTAATACCTACAGGTAAAGCTAATTCTTCGTTGGTCATGAGATAGGTTGAGGTAAATGATACACTCATTTACTCGTAGTTTATAAGGTAAATTTTGCTAAAGTTTTTTCTACATCTGCAATGCCTTGTTTAGTGGCATCGCCATATTCATTCAATTTGCCAAAAGCTGCTGCCGCCGCATAATTAATGACCGTCTGAGGGCTATGCTGGTTGTACAAACCATAAATAAGACCGCCCATAAAACAGTCGCCGCTACCTACTTTATCTACTACAACATCGGTAGTAAAGGTAGGCGAAACATACTGTTGCCCTTGGGTAAACAAGGTTGTATAATACAAAATGCCCGTTGGTGGAGCGTCAAAACGAAACGTATGGGCCACCACTTTGCATTGTGGAAAGCGTTCTTGAATCGTTTGAGCCGTAGCAATGCTATGAGCCAAGTATTCTTCTTGGGTAGAGTCGGGATTGATGCTTGGACTCAACGGAATGTCTAAGAGCCAATTGGCCGCCCAAATATTTCCCATAATTACATCGCAATATTGGGCCAAACGAGGCATGATTTCAACAGGTGTTTTACCGTATTTCCACAATTTAGCACGGTAATTCAAATCGACAGAAATCGTAATGCCCTTGCTTCGAGCTATTTTCAATACTTCTTCGCAGGCATCTACTACGTCGAGGTTGAGGGCTGGACTGATGGCACTAAAATGAAACCAAGAAACGCCTTCTAAGATAGCGTCCCAATCAACTTTGCCCGGTGCGAGGTTGTAAAAAGAAGAATGAGCCCTGTCATAAATTACCCCTGCATTCTTTAAATCAGCCCCTTGTGGCAAGTAATACGTTCCGATTCGGTCGCCAAAAGCTGGAATACGACTGGTGTCGATGCCTTTGGTTGCAACATCACGCTTGATTTCTTCGGCCAAGGCATTTTCGGGTAAAATGGTCGTATATTGCACAGGTACGTTCCAATTGGCAAGGGCTGTAGCTACGTTGAGTTCGGCACCGCCAATAAATACAGGCATATAGGCTTTGTTAATCCATTCTCCATTCAATTGCGGAGAGAAACGCAAGAGTAATTCACCAAAACAACAAACTTTTTGCATACTTTTTTTGATTGATAGTTGGCTGCTTATCAGTTTGATAAACAGCCAACTATTGTTTTAAAATCCGAAAAATTCTTTGGCATTGTTGTAGCATATATCTTGTACAATTTTGCCTGTCCAAGCGATGTCGTTGGGCAATTCTCCGTTTTCAATATCATTTCCTAAAATATTACAAAGAATACGACGGAAATACTCATGACGAGGAAACGACAAGAAGCTACGTGAATCGGTAAGCATTCCGACAAATCGGCTCAATAAGCCCATGTTCGAGAGGGCATTGATTTGCCTTTCCATGCCGTCTTTTTGGTCTAAGAACCACCAGCCCGAACCAAACTGGATTTTACCAGCTACAGACCCATCGTTGAAGTTACCAATCATAGTAGCCATCAATTCGTTGTCACGTGGGTTGAGGTTATACAAAATGGTTTTGGCTAATTGGTTGCTGTTGTCGAGTTTTCCTAAAAATTTTGATAAAGCTTTGGCTTGGTCAAAATCACCAATAGAATCCCAACCTGTATCTGGGCCCAACTCACGCATGGCACGGATGTTGTTGTTGCGTAAAGCACCCAAGTGAAATTGTTGCGTCCAGCCTTTTTCCCAGTCCCAAATAGCAAAATGCACCAACATAGCCGACTTAAATTTGAGTTGTTCGGTTAAGTTGAGGTTTTCGCCACCACGGATTTTAGTAAAGATGGTTGCAATTTCTTCGTCGGTATAGTCTTCGGCATAAATTTGCTCTAGGCCGTGGTCAGATAATTTACCGCCCAACGAGGCAAAGAAATCATGGCGTTGCTTGAGGGCTGCCAAATACGTATCTATATCGCCGATACTTGTATTGGTTACGCTTTCTAGTTTTGCTACATAAGCGATAAAATTGGCCGTATTTTCTACCGCCATCGCTTTGTCGGGACGAAACGTAGGCAATACTTTCAAGTCGATGCCTTCCGCCAAAATGGCTTGGTGGTACTCAAGCGAGTCGGTTGGGTCGTCGGTTGTACACACAACCTTTACATTCATTTTATCCAATAACCCACGCACCGAATAAGCAGGCGTTTGCAACAATGCCGTACATTTTTCATAAATTTCTTTTGCCGTGCTAGGGTTCAAGATGTCTTGTACGTCGAAATAGCGTTGTAGCTCTAGGTGCGTCCAGTGGTACAATGGGTTACGAAGCGTATAAGGAACGGTTTCAGCCCACTTTTCAAACTTATCGTAATCAGACTGGTTTCCAGTGCAATAGCTTTCGTTAATACCATTGGTACGCATCGCTCTCCATTTGTAATGATCACCATACAACCAGATTTGGGTAAGGTTTTCAAAAGATTTGTTTTCTGCGATTTGGTCCGGAGGCAAATGACAATGATAGTCAATAATTGGCATTTGCTTGGCATACTGATGATACAATATACGAGCCGTTTCGGTCTGCAACAAGAAATTTTCGTCTAAAAAAGCTTTCATGGATAAATAATATAAAATATATACTAACTGAATTTTGGGGTTTCCGAAACCATGCTTTAGGCCGTCATGACACAACGCAAGCCAAAGGTTTTCGGAAGAAAATTTATAAAGACACGCCTCTTTTCCAAGGAATAAAATCGTCGTGACCGAGCTGTACGGCTTTTGGCGTATAAGCACCCGAAGCCGTGGCAATACAGTATTCGAGTAATTCTTCGCCCATTTCTGCAATCGTTTTTTCACCTGTAATCACCAAGCCTGCGTTGATGTCGATGATGTCGGCCATGCGTTCTGCCAAACGAGAATTAGACGAAATTTTTAACACAGGGCAAATCGGGTTGCCCATGGGGTTGCCCAAGCCTGTGGTAAACATAATGACATTTGCCCCCGAACCTGCCAAGCCAGTGGTACATTCGGCATCGTTGCCCGGTGTACAAAGCAAGTTGAGTCCTGCATTTTTGGCTTGTTCGGTATAATCCAACACGTCGGTAATAGGCGAATTGCCTCCTTTTTTGGCTGCCCCTGCCGACTTCATGGCATCGGTGATAAGCCCATCTTTGATATTGCCCGGCGAAGGGTTCATATCGAAGCCCGAGCCTACTGCCTCGGCACTTTTGGCATAGGCAGCTTGGATGCTCACAAACTTATCGGCTAGGTCGTCGCTTACGCAACGGTTGATGAGTTCTTGTTCTACGCCACACAATTCTGGAAACTCGGCCAACATTACTTTGCCTCCTAAAGCAGAAAGTAAATCGGCACAATATCCTACTGATGGATTGGCAGAAATTCCTGAAAAACCATCCGAACCGCCACATTCAACGCCCAAAGTGATGTGCGATAACGCCGCAGGCTCTCGCTTGGCTTGGTTGGCAATGGTCAAGCCAACAAAGGTTTGTTTGATGGCTTGTTGTAGCATGGCATCTTCGTTGCCAATGGCTTGTTGGTCGAAAATGTATAAAGGTTTTGAAAATGCTGGGTCGAGGGCAGCAATGGCATCTTGCAAAATTTTCACTTGTGCATTTTGACATCCCAAGCTCAAAATCGTTGCTCCAGCTACGTTCGGATGGGTAATGTAGCCCGCCAACAAACGGCATAAAACTTGTGCATCTTCTCTTGTGCCTCCACATCCGCCTGTATGGGTCAAAAATTTGATACCGTCAACTTGTGGGAATAACAAACCTCTGCCATTTTCAGTCGTTTTTTCTTCTTCATACACAAACGAACTTACATCTAAACCACTTTTATAAGCTTGAATCAAGGCTTGGGTATAATCTTGGTATTTGCTAGTTGTACCGTAGCCTAGTTCTTTCAACAAGGCATTTTTGATGACATCTACGTTTTGATTTTCGCAGAAAACCATGGGTACAACAAGCCAATAATTCGCCGTTCCGACACGACCATCAGCACGATGAAAGCCCATAAAGGTACGGCCTTCAAACTTGCTGGTATCGGGCTTGCTCCACGACAAATCGGGCGTTCTTTCTCCATACGATTCAGCTACGTGCTTCACGTTGAATGTAGTGATATGTTCGCCTTGTTGGATGGGCTTTGATGCCTTGCCAATGGTTAGCCCATACATTTTAATTAAATCTCCTTCCGCAAAATCATACTCAGCAAATTTATGCTTAACAGGAACGTCTGTTTTTAAGGTAATGCCTTCTACTATTTCACCTTTTTGTAAATCCGTTAAAGCTACAAATACGTTATCGCTTGGATTTACCTTTAATGTTGTTCTTTTCATATTTTATATATAGAAATCTGTTGTCGGTTACTACACCAATTCGCCTTTACGCACAAATGCCTGCAATGTTTGCCAAGTACCAAGGGTAAGCATTTGGGAGAGATTTGTTTTGACGGCTTCGGCAAAACCAGCCAACGCTGTAAGGTCTGTTCCCCATAAACCTTTATCGCTCAACACCGCATCGACCAAGGCCTCTGGACTTAATTTCTGCCATTTTTCTGCAAAATAACTTGCCTTTTCATCTTGAATTGGATAAAACTCACCGTTGAAATTTCCATAATATTTGCCATCTTCTTCTTTTTCCACTTTCATAAATTGTAGAAAAGCGGCAAAACCCACAGCAAAATAGGCAGGAACACAGGCTATTTTATCGTAATAATTCAATAAAGTGGCTAAGTTACGCATCTTCATCTTTGAACTATACTGTACCGTAATGCTCAACCATTGGTGTTGTATATGCGGATTACGGAAACGGTCTAAGACTTGTCGTCCGAAACGCTCGGCTGTCAGTGCCGACACGTGATAAGGAATGGCAGGTGACAATTCGGCAAGCATGAGGTTGGTAATAAACGTGTCCATGACTTCGTTTTCCATCGCTTCACGCACAGTTTTGAAACCTGCCAAAAATGCCAATCCACAACTCAAGGTATGTGTGCCGTTGAGCAAACGAAGTTTTAATTCTCGGTATAAATCAATATTTGGTTCGACGATTACCCCCTCATCGGCTTGTCCAAACGAAAGCACTTCTTTTACATGAGCATCGCCTTCGATTGCCCATAAACGATACACCTCCGAAACCGTCAAGAGGGCATCTGTATAACCCAAAGAAGCTTCGATATTGGCTTTCATTGGAGCTTCTGGTTTGCCCGGTACAATTCTATCAACCAGCGAATTACAAAAAGTATTCGACGATTCGAGCCAGTCGATAAAGTCGGTTTCGAGGCTGTTTAGATGCGCCAATTCGAGTATGATAGACTCTAGTTTTTTCCCATTATCAGGAATCAATTCGGTAGGCACAATCACCATGCCGTGGGCTTTACTTGCCTCAAAAGCTTTGAATCTTTCGTATAAAAAAGCCAATACTTTTCCAGGGAATGAAACAGGCGGTTTGTTGTTGCGAATATCGTCTTGCACCAATTGAATGCCCACTTCGGTGGTATTAGAAATAATAATTTGCATCTCAGGATTGTGGGCACAACGCAAGATTTCGTCCCATTCGGTTTGGGCCGTCAATACTCGACTAATGGCTGCACAAACCGTATTTTCTTCAATAATTTGTCCGTCCTGAATACCTCGTTCGCTAATAGTATAGAGGTTATTTTGTTGTTCAAACACCGACGAATCGCCGGCGGTAGTTGATTTTACTACAACAATCCTTCCGTTAAAGATGCCCTGACGGTTGGCTTTGTCAATGAAGTAATCGGGTAAGCCTCTCAACAATACACCTGTGCCAAATTGTAGTACTTTTTCTGGAAGTTCCAACATGGCTGTAGTTGGTAATTGTAAGCTTACCTTGGCCTGAATTGCCTGTAATGTTGAAGAAGATATATGATTCATCTGAATAAATGATATGTTAAAATGTACGTAATACGAATAGTTTACCTTTTGTTTTTCTCATATATAGCAGACATTTTAGGACTAATCGAAGGTATTATAAAACAATAGCGATTTTCACTGTAATGTTACAGGATAAATCAGGTCTTCGCAACTATTTGGATAATTGTTTTTATGCAATCGTTTTCGGTAACGTTCTCGGAAAAAAACCTTTGCTTGGGCAAAATCACCTTTTTACTCAATACTTCTTTTTCACTACGTATAATTGTATAAAAACAAGAATCTATTCCTAATGCTAAATAGCTATAATTATCAAAAAAATACAGGAAAAAAGGGTAAACGACACCCTATTCGTTTACCCAAAAAGATTATTTTTTAGCAGGCACTTGCTTCAACAGCCACTCAGAGAAATTTTTGGCTGCCTTGAAGTTGGCATATTCCAATGGCAAACGTTTGCCGTTGAGGTATTCATTATAAATCCAAGGGTCGCCTAAGACAAACACTGTGCCTTTGCCCACTTTGGCTACTGCCATAATTACGTCGCCTCCTTCAGAAAGTACCGATTTGGCAGGTTCTTTTACTGAAAGTGTCACCAATTCTTTGACATAAATTTTCTTTACGTCTTTGAAAATAGGATGGTTTTCAAACTCAAATTTGCCTTGCTCAAATACATCATTTTTCACCATGTTGCGGTTTTTACCAGTAAACTCAACCCCAAAGGCTTTCGTCAATTCGTTGAAATGTTTGATTTCGGCATTGGTTGTATCGTTTGCCAATAGCACCAATACGCCACCCGTTTTTACCCAATTGTACAGTTCTTTTACATCTTTTTCCTGCACATAATTTGGAGCGGCCGTTTCTTTCGGCGTATCGGGGTCAACAATGATATAAACGCTTGTCTTTTTAAGGTTTTGAGCCGTAGGTGCTTCTGGCAACATGGCTGTTTTTGCCCCATATTCATTGAAGATTTGTCCCCACAAAGTATAGCCAGAGTCTTTACGGTCGTTGAGCGTATAGTGATAAGGTTCTTGTTTGCCTGTATAGCTTTTGCGAAACTCACGGTTGAAATAGTTGTCGAAAACGACTGTTTTCCCTTTACCCAAAGACAAGCTCGGAGCAATTTCCATTTCAACACTTGCCATGATAAAAGGAGCAACGCCTTTCAAATCGTCTTGGCGAATTTTCTCACTCAAATAATATTCGTAGCTACCATCACGATAAGGAGAGCCACCCAAACCGCTTACGCTCACAGTTTTTTCTAAGTGAATCAAGCCTTGAGCATCGGTAGAAATGAAGTTTTTCAATATTCCTTTGTATCCTTTTTGGGCGTTGAGCATCAACGATGGATTCAAATAGCCCAAACGCACACCCTTGGCAAGGGCATACACAAACATAGCCGTAGCAGAGGCTTCCATATAATTGCCTTTGCCATTGAGCTTGTCGGTTACTTGGTACCAACCTCCTTCTTTAGGGTCTTGGTATTTTACGACAGCCGGCATGAGACGTTGCAAAATAGCCACCAATTCGCCACGACGAGGGTGCGATGCTGGAATATAGTCGAGCACATCAACCAACGCCATCGCATACCAACCCATGGCACGGCTCCAGAAATTAGGCGATTTACCCGTTTTAGGGTCAGCCCATTTTTGCTCACGGCTTTCGTCCCAAGCATGATACAACAAACCTGTTTTTTCGTCACGAGCATTTTTTTCCATCCAAACAAACTGGTTGATAATGTCGTCGAAATTGGCTGTCTGGTCAAACATCGCACTATATTCTGCATAAAAAGGCTCTGCCATATAAAGGCCATCCAGCCACATTTGGTTAGGATAACGTTTTTTATGCCAGAAGCCACCTTCCTTGGTACGAGGATGTTGGTCGAGTTGTTTTTTCAATAAATCGGCTGCCAAACGATATTTTTCTTTGCCTGTTTCATGATACAAGGTCAGCAACAATCGGCCAGGCGTGATAAAGTCGATATTAAAATCTTCTAATTTGTAGGTTTTGATACTTCCATCTTCTTGGATGTATTGGTCTATTACTTTTTTGATATATCTAAAGTAAGAAGCATCGCCTGTACGGTACCAAATTCTTTCTAGGGCTTTCAAATATAAGCCAGTTTCGTATTCCCAGTGGGCATCTTTTTTTTCTTTGCTGTACGAAACAGAATCTTTGTGTACTTGCAACATGGTAGCTGCCATGCGTTCCGACCACGTTGATACTTGTGCTAAAGAGGCAAAACTTGCCAAGCAAATCATTAGCACACTAAGAGAGGCTTTTAGTTTCATGAGTAAAAGATTATAGAAATTATCGTTGTAATGATTTAAAGCAACCTATTATTTTTTTACCAATACACTTGGGGCTACTTTTTCGCCAAAGGTGGCTTCTGTCTTAATACTTTTGGTATCGGTATTAATCAAGCGGATTTTCTTCGTGCGTTCGCCTGCGATTTTTAATAATAAGTCGGTT
The DNA here is from genome assembly GCA_013298025.1 of Cytophagales bacterium. Lineage (GTDB taxonomy): Bacteria > Bacteroidota > Bacteroidia > Cytophagales > Spirosomataceae > Flectobacillus. The sequence continues at coordinate 123,731 of JAAFJE010000002.1, forward strand.
TTAGTAGGATTATACCTAATGCCATCGAAAGTTATTTGTTGGCTGTTCTGAAGCTGAATGGTATTGCCGTCTTTGCACAGCAAATCTACATTTTTCAGGGTAAAGTTTTCGGCTTCTATACACACCATACCTTTGTCGGCTTCGAGTACAGCATTTTCTATCAACACATTTTTGATGGGCATTTCGGGTAAACCTCGTACAAAAATGGCTTTATCTGCCCCTTTGCAAACCACATTTTTGATGACAAAATCTTTGAAAATGGGCGTTCCTTCGCCTACAGGTTCGGCATTCATAGGAGGTTCTGGATGCTTTTCGCCAAATGCCAACACGGGGTCTTTGGCAGCATAATACATATCAAATAAAATAGCTTCGCCGGGAATATCAGCCATTTGAATTTGGTTGATAAAAATTTGCTCTACTACGCCACCTCTACCACGTGCCGACTTGAAACGCAAGCCAATGTCTGTTCCCATAAAAGTGCAATTATTGACAAACATATTGCGTACACCGCCCGACATCTCGCTACCAATCACAAAGCCTCCGTGTGCGTGATAAACTGTACAATTATTGATAATGACATCTTCGGTTGCTGCACCTCTTTTACGGCCTTCTTCGTCACGCCCCGACTTGATACAAATGCCATCGTCGCCTACATCGAACAGACAATCCTCCATCAATACATTGTGGCACGATTCTAAATCGATACCATCGCCATTTTGGGCATGCCAAGGATTTTTGGCACGTATATTTTTGAGCGTAAGATGCTCGGAAAGAAGTGGATGCAAGCACCAAGCAGGTGAGTTTTGGAAGGTAACGCCTTCTAATAAAATGTTTTTACAACTCGTAAAAGAAAACATATTAGGACGCAAGAAATCTTTGATATGTTCAAAATCTTTGATGTCTTTTCCATTAACTAATACGCCAGGTTTGTCGGCTGTTGAGCCGGCCAATGATTTTTGGGTAGGATACCATATACTTTTATCAGGATTCAACAAACCACCTGTGCTTAGTAATTTTTCCCAAGCAGAAGCCGTCATTTTTGCCTTTTTCACAGGTCGCCAAGCGTCACCTGCCCCATCGAGTACACCAAAGCCTGTAATAGCCACATTCTCAATATTCAAGGCATAAAGTGGTGCTTGACAGCGAACAGCCGTGAGTCCTTCGTAGGTTGTTTTGATGAGCGGATAGTCGTCGAAATTACTGCTAAATTGCACCAATGCCCCTTTCGCCAAGTGCAGGTTGACATTACTTTTGAAGATAATCGGGCCCGTAAGCCATAAGCCAGCAGGTACATAAACAGTTCCTCCACCAGCTTGACTGCACATATCAATTGCCTGATTGATAGCCTTGGTATTGAGCGTTTGCCCATCGGCTTTTGCTCCATAGTTTACAATATTGAATGTATCTTTTTTGAAAACAGGCACGTAAATTTTAGGTAATTCATACGCATATTTACCATCATGTACCGAATGTTTGAGGTAAGATTTGAGTGGTAAGCCCAATTTTTGTACGTCATCTAACACCAAACTAGCCATGGTTTCTGCACCAAATTTTGAAAAATGCGTGTCGTCGTTTACGCCTTTTGGAAATTTACGGAAAGTATTAGGAGCATAGTGCATAAACAAACGCTTAGAACCCTCTACGCCCATTTTTTCGATAACCACCTGACTTTTCGCATGGAGGTCAATCAAAGGTACTCCCAATTCTTTGGCAACCGCTTTAACGGCAGCAGGATAATCGCCATGTTGGTCAACGAATTTACCATTTTCGTCAAATTTACGACGCATCACAGGCGTAATCAATACAGCATTGCCGCCTTTTGCCTGTGTTTCTTTTACAAAGCGTGCTAAATTTTGACGAAAAGTAGAACTAGGATTGGTATAACGAGTAGAATCGTTGATTTTTTGGTCGTTATGACCAAATTGGATGAAAACCCAATCCCCTTTTTTCACTTGTGAAATTACTTTTTCCCATAGCCCCTCGTTGATAAAGCTTTTGGTACTTCTGCCATTTTTAGCATGATTTTGAATCTCGATGGCATCCGTAAAATATTTTGGTAAAACCATGCCCCATCCAGTTTCTGGCTCATCGGTCGGAAGTTTATTGGCCATCGTAGAATCGCCAATGAGGAATAACGTAAGTTTATTGTCGTTTGCTTTGAAACTACACAAAATTAGTACTATAAAAACGAGACAATTGGATATAATTTTTTTCATCGAAGTTTATACTATGGTTAAATATTGGATAATATTTTTATTGGCTAAAGAAGTTTAAAAATGAGTGCTTTAGTGAAAGAAAGTGCTGTTTCAATCACTAAAAAACTCATGTACAACAATTATCAAGTGGTTAGGTAACATCCAAGGTTTAGAGGTTGCTCCCCAAAAAACTAATTAATAGAACTGTGTGCTCAAACTCAATTATCTATCCTTATAAACATATAAGCGCTGTAAAATTGGGATGATTGGTCTATCCCAAAATTGTAGTATTTGTAGTCTTAGCGACCCATCCAGCCACCGTCAACGGTCAAGATAGTGCCGTTTACATAGTTACTTGCCGCAGAAGCCAAGAACACCAATGGCCCTTTGAAGTCTTCGGGTTCGCCCCAACGACCCGCTGGAATACGGTCGAGGATGGCTTTACTTCTTTCGGCATCGGCACGCAAAGCAGCCGTGTTGTCTGTAGCAATATAGCCTGGTGCAAAGGCATTAACGTTTACGCCTTTACTAGCCCACTCGTTTGAGAATGCCTTCACCAAACTAGCCACTGCACCTTTACTAGCAGCATAACCGGGTACAAATACACCTCCTTGGAAACTCAAAAGAGAAGCGGTGAAAATGATTTTTCCAAAACCACGAGCCACCATATCTCTACCAAATTCACGGGCCATAATAAACTGAGCATCAAGGTTTACACTCAATACTTTATCCCAATATTCGTCTGAGTGTTCGGCAGCAGGGTTACGTAAAATCATTCCTGCGTTATTAATGAGAATATCTACTGGAGCTTGGTTTGCTTTGACATCGTTGATAAAAGCGTACAATTGCGTTCTATCGCTCATATCTACTTTATAGCCTACGAAATTGCGACCCAAAGCTTTTACTTCTCTTTCTACCAAGCTGTCTTTGTCTTCAATTGTTACTGAAGCCCCGATAATATCGGCACCAGCTTCGGCAAGGGCTAATGCAATTGCCAAACCAATACCTCTGTCGCAACCTGTTACGAGTGCCACTTTATTTTCGAGACTAAATAATTTAGATAAACTCATGGAGTAATAAATTAAGGTTTAAAATGTATATTGACTTTTTTAAAGAATTATTCTTAGTATATACCAATGCTAAAGGCGTTTGGTGTTGTCGAAATTAGAGCGGATAAAAAGCGTGGGCAAATTTTAGGATGAATATTTTTATGCAATCGTTGTCGGCAACGTTGCCAAAACACTTTCATTTTTGATTTATTTTATATAATTTAGTATATTATCTTGAAAGTAGTACTTTCATACATAAATTTACAAGAGAGGTATATCTTTGTAGAAAATTGGACAAAAACAAGACGATATTTTGGAAACGGCAACCATAAAAGACATAGCAAAGGCACTGAATCTGTCAACTTCTACTGTATCACGGGCATTGCGAGGCAGCTACGAAATCAATCCTGAAACCAAACGGATTGTGTTGGAATGTGCCGAAAAACTCAATTATCGACCCAATCCCATTGCCTTGAGTTTGAAAGAAAACAGAAGTAGGGCTATCGGAGTGATTGTACCTGAAATAGATAACCCCTTCTTTTCGCAGGCCATCAATGGCATCGAAGCGATTGCCTACAATCGGGGCTACCATGTAGTGATTTTTCAAAGCCACGAGTCGTATGAGCGTGAGTTGGTAAATGTGCAACACTTGCTTGCAAGGCGTGTCGATGGCGTACTGATTTCGCTGTCGGGACAAACCAACAACTACGAGCATTTGCATGGCTTACAAGAAAAAGGCGTGCCATTGGTTTTCTTCGACCGCTTTACCGATGCCATTACTACGCACAAAGTAATTGCAGATAATTTCAAAGGAGCTTTTGAAGGGACAGAACATTTGATTTTATCGGGGCGTAAAAAAATTGCTCACTTGGGAGCATCTTCTTTTCTTTCTATTACCACCGAGCGAATTAAAGGCTATAAGGCAGCCTTAGAAAAATACAATATTCCTTTCGACGAAAGCCTGATTCGGTATTGTAATTTTAGCATTCAAGAAATGGAAACGATTATTGACGATTTGCTATCAGAATCGAATCCGCCTGATGCCATTTTTACGGTAAGCGACCGCCTCGCTATGGCGTGCTTGACCATTTTAAAAGAGAAGCATATTGCTATTCCGAAAGATATAGCCGTGATGGGCTTTACCAATCTCAAAGTAGCCTCATTGCTAGAACCAGCCTTTACGGCAGTGGTACAACCTGCCCTTGAAATGGGACAAAGAGCCGCCGAATTGTTGTTGGATTTGGTTGAAAAAAAATCGAAAGCCCCTACCAATTTCCAAACGATTCGCCTGCCTACAGAGTTGGTTATTCGGAAATCAACGGCGTTGTAGGCGAATTTTCGCCTCTTGTATATGCTGAAATACCACTGCGTAGCCATAAGAATCCACTTCCTCCTCTAGTCTTAGCAGTTACGACAACTAGAGGAGGAATATTTTTTTAATGATGAACCCATGGTAACGAGAACAACAAACAAGTAAGATGCGATAAATGCTTCATGCCTTGATGCCCTTGTTGGAGTTATCTCCAACAAGCTATGCGTCAGCAACAAACCCAACTTTCATGCCCTTGTTAGAGTTATCTCCAACAAGCCATGCGTCAGCAACAAACCAAACGTTAGTGCCATTAACTTAATTTTTTTACGCCCTCGTTCATGCCCTTGTTAGAGTTATCTCCAACAAGCCATGCGTCAGCAACAAACCAAACGTTAGTGCCATTAACTTAATTTTTTTACGCCCTCGTTCATGCCCTTGTTGGAGTTATCTCCAACAAGCTATGCGTCAGCAACAAACCAAACGTTAGTGCCATTAACTTAATTTTTTTACGCCCTCGTTAGAGTTAGTTCCAACAAGACAAGCATCTGAAATAAATCAAATTTTAGTACTACAAACTTAATGCTATGAATCATCACTATATACAGTTTTTTACAGCTACAATTCTTTGGTGGAAGCCTTTGCTCAAACCTGATAAGTATAAGCAAATCGTTATTGATAGTTTGAAATTCTTGGTTGAAAATAAGCGAGTAAAAGTATATGGCTTTGTGATTATGCCAAATCATATTCACATAGTCTGGAAAATCAATGAAAACTATTTATTGAAAGATGTACAACGAGATTTTTTGAAATATACCGCTCAACAAATCAAATTTGATTTAATAAAGAATCATCCTGCTGTTTTATCCTATTTTGAAGTAAATCTAACTGACCGACAATACCAGTTTTGGGAAAGGAATCCATTAAGTATAAACTTATACTCAAGAAAAGTCATTGAACAAAAGCTATCCTATATTCATGCTAATCCATTAAAAGGAAAGTGGCTGCTGGCAAATAGTCCTGATAAATATTGGTTTTCATCTTATCGTTTTTGTGAAATGAATATTGATGATTTTGGATTCTTAACTCATTATCTTGAGGATAGTTAGTGGCAAGTTGCTGACGCACGTCTCGTTGGAGATAACTCTAACAAGGGCGGAAAAACCCCTAATTACAATCAAGAAACAAGCATTTGCAGTAAGAAAACAACTAATTACAATCAAGAAATAACATCTGCATTTAAGAAAAGCCTTGTTACAATCAAGAAACAAGCACTTACAGTAAGAAAACAGCTAATGACAATCAAGAAACAACATCTAAATTTAAGAAAAGCGTAATTACAATTAAGAAACAAGCATTTACAGCGAGAAAACAGCTAATTACAATCAAGAAATAACATCTAAATTTAGGAAATGGATAGTTGCAATCAAGAAATACTATATTGCAATAAAAAATGAGCAATTAAAATCAAGAAACACCAACTAAAATCAAGAAATAAGCAACTAAAATAAGGAAATTGACAATTGTTTTCGAGAAAAGACTATTTGTACATAAGAAATGGATAGCTACAATAAGAAAATAACCATCTTTTGATGCCTTTGTTGGAGTTATCTCCAACAAGCTATGCGTCAGCAACAAACCAAACGTTAGTGCCATAAACTTAATTTTCCAACGAGGGCGGTAAATTTTGTCGAGAAATATCACTAGCATGATAAATATATTGATTACAAGCTTTTTAAATCAAAAATACTACTTACTATGAACTCATTATTCAAAATTACCCTAGGCTGTTACTTGTTCGCCTACGCCTTTTGCTGTCATGCACAAACAAATACATTTATGGTACTAAAAGCAAAGTCTGGTGTAAAAACAAAGCAGGTTCATATTGCGTCGCTAGATGCTCATAATAAATATGTATCTAAATTTAACGATTGTAGCATAAACCTCATTGAAAAGAACGAAACATCATATTTGTTGTGTATCTATGCTAAAAATAATCAGTTGATTTACAAAAGTAGTTGCCAAGGTATATCCCAAATTTATGAAGATTCCGTAGGTATTTATTTGTTAGAATATTCATTGTTTACCGAAGACGGACACACCGAAGGTAAGATTATCACTTTTGATGCTGAACAACAACGCTTACTAAAAAGTAAATATAGCTATGCCAACTGCACAAATCCCATGCGATTTGATGGTAAACTTTGGGTAATTTCTGAGATGAAATTACTACAATTCAACGCCCAACTAGCTGTTGAATCCCGTAGAAAAATAGATTTATACAAGTCGAATAAGGAAGTCACAGCAACTTACGCAGACACGTATAGGTTTTATGGGTTAGATAATGAAGGGAACGAAATAAGTGTAAATTTTACGCCTTATTGCCCCCAAATAGCATATAAAAAATATACAGGACAGCTCAATGTTCATGCCTCTCGCATTCATATTCTTTTAAATTAATACCTTCAAGGCAATTACAACGCATCTAATTGGCTCAAATACATTTCAGCTTGTTGTAAAAGCTCCTTTTTTTGTTGCGCTGGCATTTTATCGAGCGTTACATAAGCCATACCTATGCGTGGATTCCGTTGAAGTTTACTTCTGTTGCGTTCGTAAAAATGCCAATAAAGTGAATTGAAAGGACAAGCCTTTGCTCCTGTTTTTTGTTTGTTGTCATAAAAACAAGAGCTACAATAATCACTCATTTTATCAATATAGTTTGCCGAAGCGGTATAAGGTTTTGAGCCAACAATACCACCATCGGCATATTGGCTCATGCCACGGGTATTGGTGATTTCTACCCATTCAATGGCATCAATATAAATGCCCAAATACCATTTGTCCACTTCATCAGGATGAATGCCAGCTAACAAACAAAAGTTGCCAATCACCATTAATCGTTGAATATGATGGGCATAAGCCCTATTCAACGATTGACCTATACAATGCTTGAGACAATTCATTTTTGTTTTGCCTGTCCAGAAAAATGAAGGCAGCGAATGCTGGTGTTCAAAGAAATTTAACTGCTTGAAATGGGGCATTTGGTGCCAATAAATGCCTCGCATATATTCTCGCCAACCAATAATTTGTCTTACAAATCCTTCAATTTGGGCAATACTGATACTATCTTGGTTTGCTTGCCAATGAGCTACTGCTGTACTTACGATTTCGATAGGTGAAAGTAATTTAAGATTCATTGAAAACGACAAACGGGCATGATACACCGACCAATATTGCATTGCCATCGCATCTTCGTAAGTGCAACCTCAAGTCACAAATGTAACAATATTGATATTTTGTATTACAATCATTATATCATTTATTAAAACACCAAGCACATCATCAAACCAACAGACTGACTATAAGAAACTTATAAATATGTATCAAAATTACAAGTAATTGAATGATTACTAAAATCTGCTTTTAAAACTTTGATCTAATTTTGGTTCATCAAAAAACTTAATAAGGTTGACATGAATCAAAATCTTCAAATATTTTTCTGGTCGCTATCTGCTACACTTGGAGGTTTTCTTTTTGGCTTCGATACAGCTATTATTTCTGGGGTTGGACAAACCCTTCAAACACTTTATTACAAAAACCCTATTGTGTGCAAGCCTAGAGGTGAAAAAAGAGTATTACTTTTTATGAATACCAGTTTCTTTGAGCATACTAGCTATAAGATAAGTGTAATGAATTTTCTTGTACTATGGATTCATTTACAACTACTTATGAAGGATGAATCTCCTTAATTTCAAAGAGGCTAGGCTTATAAAAAACCTTTTAAAGAATTGATACTTAAACAATACAATAAGAACAAATAATATAACATTAACTAATCAATTTATGTTTGCCAAAAAATTAATACCAATTATTTTATTCAGCCTTATTGCTAATACAGTGTTGGCTCAAAAAATTATCAAAGGTGTTGTAAAAGACAATAATTCAAATGAACCATTGATTGGAGCGAGTATAAAGGCATTGGGGAAAAATATAGGAACCTTGACTGATATAAATGGGAACTTCGAATTACGTGTACCAGACAGTACAACTACCTTGGCTACTTCATATACTGGTTATCAAGAGCAAAAAGTTTCAATTAGCAGTAGAAGCTACGTAATAGTTCTATTAAATGCTGGAAAGCTGCTTGGAGAGGTAGTCGTGGTAGGCTATACCACTGAAAAAAAGAAAGACTTAACTGGTGCCGTAGCCGTAGTTAAACTAGATGAGGTGAAAGATTTACCTACAGGAAATGTTATGAAAAATATTCAAGGAAGAGTTGCAGGAGTTTCTGTATTAACTGATGGTTCACCAGGATCTGCCGCTACTATTCGAATCAGGGGATCAGGCACATTGAATAATAATGACCCACTTTATGTGATTGATGGAGTACCTACAAAAAATGGTATGCATGAACTCAATCCGGCAGATATTGCGTCTATTCAGGTATTGAAAGATGCTGCATCGGCTAGTATTTATGGTTCAAGAGCAGGCAATGGTGTCATTGTTATTACCACCAAAAATGCGAAGTCCGAAGGCGTTAAAATAACATTTGATAGTAACTTGTCAATGCAGCAATACGGCAACCGGTTACAACCTTTGAATGCACAGCAACGAGGTGAAGTATTCTGGCAAGCGAATGTTAATTCTGGTTTTAAGCCCACCTCGCCACTTTATAATTTTCAATGGAACGGAGATTTGAAAAATCCTATTTTGGGTAGCGTAAGTACCAATGAATACCTAGATGCTAGTAAAACTATGATTCCAGCTGATACCAGATGGTTTGACGAAATTTCGCAACAATCCTTTATACAGTCCTATAATTTAGGGGTAAGCAAAGGTGGTGAATTGGGTAAATCCTTTTTCTCAGTGGGTTACTATAATCATGACGGAATCATCCGTGAAACTAATTTTAGAAGAATAAATGTAAGATTGAATAGTGACTATTTATTGCTAAAAAAGAAACTTAAGATTGGTCACAATTTTCAGATTTCATATCAAGAGGAAAGTCAAATTCCTGTAGATCAAATACTATTTACATCATTGGTGCAACACCCCTTGGTACCTGTTCGTACAATTAATGGGGGGTGGGGAGGACCTATTTCAGGGATGACCGATAGGCAGAATCCCGTTCGACTTATTGAAGATAACAAGCAAAATCAATATTCGTATATAAGACCATTTGGGAATGTTTATTTAGAAATATATCCGTTTAAAAATTTAACATTAAGGTCAAATTTCGGAGTTGATTATAGTATATTTTATTCAAGAGGACTCCAGAAAAGATACACATCTGGATTCTTAACTGAACCCAATAACCGTTTAAGTTCTAATGCAAATGTAGGAGGTAATTGGATATGGTCTAATACAGCAAACTATCATCTCGAAAGCGGTAATCATGAACTTAATTTTTTGTTTGGAACGGAGGCAATTAAATATAAGCAAGAGTTTTTTGGTGCAACACGCCAAGACTTTCTAATTGAAGATTTAAACTTTACTTATTTAAGTTCTGGTTCATCTGACCAAACAAATTATGGAGGTGGGCTAAAATGGTCATTGATGTCATACTTTAGTAAAGTTAACTACAATTTCAAAAATAAGTATCTACTTTCCGTAACTCTGAGAAGAGATGGAAGTTCACGTTTTGGTCCTAATAATCGATTCGGTAATTTCCCAGCCGCTTCACTGGGATGGCGAATTTCCGAAGAACCTTTCTTGAATAATCTAACAAATAAAGGTATTGATCTTAAATTAAGAACAAGCTGGGGTATTAACGGAAATCAAGAGGTTAATCCATTGGCTCAATATAATATTTACCTAGCTAATTATGGGAAAGAAGATGCTCTATTTGATAATCCCAGACCACCAGTTTTTGTTCCGAAACTTGGTACGGCTTATGATATAACGGGAACAGATATAGGCAATTTACCGTCTGGCTATATTAATGTGCAGCAGGGCAATCCTAATTTGAAATGGGAAACGACTACACAACTAAATTATGGACTAGATTTATACATGAATAAATTCAGCCTTTCTATTGATTATTTTAAGAAAATCACTTCAGATATTTTATACCTACGTTCACTTGTATCGGCTGTCGGAGAGGCGAGCAGTCAGTTTGTAAATGGAGGTTCTGTATCAAATGAAGGTATTGAAATTGTTAGTTCATACGATGGAAAAGTTGGAGCAGTGAGCTATGCGATAAACGGAAACCTCGCTACTATTAAAAATAGAATTATTGATATCCCGAAAGATTTTTTTATCCGTCTTCCTTTGGCAAGTAATGTATCAAATGATGCTCAAATAGAATTGATAGGGGGAAAAACAATAGGACAATCACTCAATTCCTTTTATGGATATGTAGCTGATGGGCTTTTCCAGAATCAAACTGAAGTAGATGTCCATGCTACTCAGTCAGGTAAAGGCATTGGCAGAATTCGTTATAAAGACTTAAATAATGATGGCGTAATTGACAATAAAGACCAGACCTTTATAGGGAAAGCAGATCCATCTCTGGCTTTTGGTTTAAACCTAAAATTAGAGTATAAATCATTTTCATTAGAAACGTTTTTTCAAGGTGTGACAGGTATTCAATATTATAATAGCTATAAAACCTATACAGACTTTGCCTCTCTATGGCCTGGAACAAATTGGGGCATACGAACGCTTAATGCTTGGTCAGAAAAAAATCCAAATTCTACCATACCACGTCTTACTTCCATTGATTTAAATAATGAAGGAAGAGTTTCATCCTATTTTATTGAAAATGCTTCGTACTTGAAGCTTAGAAATCTACAGTTGGCTTACCAAATGCCTAAAGCTATTGTTGAAAAATTAAATTTCAAGAGTGTACGAGTTTATGTTCAAGGGCAAAATTTATTTACCATCAAAAGTAAACAATTCACTGGACCAGATCCTGAAAATCCAAACTTTGCATTTCCAATCCCAATCGTTTATGCCATTGGCACAAACTTAACATTCTAATATTAAATACATTAACACCAAACATATCACTGGAAAATCAGTAACCATTCTCAGAACAAATCGGGAGATTAGTTGAAAATCAATCGTATTAGAAGAGGTAATTAAATTTTAAAAACAAAACTTTATGAGAACTAAGTATATACTTTTAATCATTCAGATTTCTATATTTTTTTCTGGTTGTACTGATTTCTTGCAACAAGCTCCTCAAGCAGTACTTGCAGACGAAACGTTGAACACACGTGAAAGTATAGAGGGGCTTGTGAATGCTGCTTATGCCTCACTTGCTAATGACCATTACACAACACCAGTCATGCTTTGGCCATATGGAGATTTACGGTCTGGTGATGCACACAAGGGGGGTGATGGACCAGCTGATATTGCGATCTATCATGCCATGGAAATCTTTACAACTTTGCAGTCAGACATGAGTACTTATGCCCCCTCTACACTTGGGGATATCAGTAATAAAAAATGGGAGAGGCAATACATATTTATATCAAGAATAAACAATGCTTTAAGAAGACTTAATGACTACAAAGGGTCGAATTATCCTGAAAAAACTCAACGTATCGCAGAGCTAAGATTTTTGAGAGGCTATATGTATTTTGACCTGAAAATTCTCTACAAATTCGTTCCATATATTACAGAAGAACTTTCAGTAGAGGAAATTGAAAAATTAAGTAACAGGGCATTGACAGATTTTGAGTTATGGTCAAAAATAGCTGAAGAGTTCAGGTTTGCCTCAGAAAACCTGCCTGGGACTATAGGAGATAAAGGAAGACCTAATAAGTGGACGGCAAAGACAATGCTTGCAAAAACATTGCTTTACCAAGCCTATAAACAAAATGAAAATCATCAGGTAGAATCTATCGACTCGAAAAATTTAGAGCAGGTAGTCAAATTAGTTGATGAAGTTACAGAGTCTGGTTTGTATGGCTTAGAAACAGACTTTGCTAACCCATTCCGTTTTGTTTTTGAAAATGGTAAAGAAGCCATCTGGCAAATTCAGAGGTCTCATAATGATGGCACATCAATAGGGAATCTTGACTATTCGGCTATGCTAAGCTATCCGATGAGTAGTGAATATGGTTGCTGTTGGTTTCATATTCCTACGCAAAACCTAGTTAACTCTTTCAAAACTGACAATAATGGATTACCAACAGCTAATTTTAATGATTCGGATTTGAATCTTACAAAAGACAACGTTGACCCTAGATTAGACCATACAGTCGCACAATCTGGCAAGCCCTTCAAATATGAGCAATCCCTGATTTACCAAACGAATACTTGGGCAAGACAACCTAGTATCTATGGCCCATACTCTTCCCTGAAAGAAGTAGAATCTCCAAAATGTTCATGTTTTGAAAAAATTCCTCCATTTATGTCAAGCTCAAAAAACACAATAATAGTTCGCTATGCAGACCTTTTACTATGGAAAGCAGAGGCATTGATAGAATTAAATCAGCCCAATGCTGGAGTTGAAATAATAAATAGAATACGAGCGAGAGCTGGAAATAGTACAAATCTTCTGAAAGATAAGAACGGGAATCCATTGAGCATCTACAAGGTCGGTTTATATGGCAATCTTTCAAAAGATCAAGCAAGAGTGGCACTTAGAAGAGAAAGACGATTAGAGTTGGCAATGGAAGGACACCGTTTTTTTGACCTCGTAAGATGGGGGATTGCTTCAGAATATATGAATGAATATTTTATTAAAGAAAAGTTAAGAAGGGATCATTTAAAGAGTGCCACATTTATTAAAGGAGTACATGAATATCTTCCAATTCCACAAATTCAGATCAATTTGAGTAAAGGGCTTTATATTCAAAATCAAGGTTATTAATTTTTTAATTTTAAATTTTACTATTATGATTTTTTCAAATTTATTCAAAACAAAATGGATGTCTCTTTTGGGCATTCTATTCCTTTTTGCCTCTTGTGATAAAAGCGAGACGGTGGTGCCAGGAGAGGCATCTATTATTACATTCTCAATCAATGGACAAAATGCAACGATTGATGAAAGTGCCAAAACAATAACAATTGAAGTTGCCCCAAGTGTTGACATTACGGCAATTGTTCCGATTATATCTGTTTCCAGTGGAGCAACCACAATACCAGCCACAAATACCAAAATCAATTTTTCACAACCAGTAACTATAACGGTGACAGATAAAAGTGGAACTGTAAAGAATACATATACTGTAACCGTTACAAAAAAAGTAGTTAAGCGAATGGCATTTATTGGATGGGCAGCTAAGAACACTACTGAAGCGTGGAATGCACTGGATGGTACTGATTATACTTTAGATGATGACCAGGCCGCTTCTGAATGGTTTTTCAAAAATATGACTTCAGAGACCGTTGAAACGTATTATCTATCTTTTGAAGAGGTTGCCGCAGGAGCTGACTTGAGTAAATATAATGCTATATGGATTCAGTTTGACGGAGGCTGGTGGGGGGGCGAAGTAGCCCAATTTCCAAACAACCAAAAGCATTGCATTCTATCATCAAAAGGTATTCAATTTGATACACCTTGCAATGATTTAGCTAATAAATTCACAAGCAATATTAAAAAGTACTATAATGCAGGAGGTAATATACTACTAGGTAATTACGCAGGTATGCTCGTAGATGAAATTGGAGTTGTTAGTAATGCGGATGCTCAACCAAATAATACTTTTGGGGGTGTAGGTGTTGAAACTTGCTGTACTGCTGATAACTGGGGTACAAGATGGGCCGCTGACCCTAAACATCCTATTTTTGATGGAGTAGTAACAGCTACAGATCCAAATTGTACTGGACCTTTCTACATTATGCTTGAGAGTGGGTCTCAAAGAAAGAACCGTTCTGCACAGTATAACCTTAATTTTGGTCCTTGGGCACCAAATGGCGATGCAGACCCCTTGGCAGATAGGAAAAAAGCTTGGCAAACTATGGTTGGTGGTATAATTCTTCAAGAAAATTGTGGAGGAAATGAAGCACAAACTGTGCTATGGGAAGCTAAAGGAGGCAAAGGTAGAGTAGTTGCTCATTTAAGCGGATTGTACGATTGGTATGTTGGAAATTCAGGTCCAGCAAATAACAATATCCGTATTTTAACCAAAAATACACTTAATTTCTTAGCACAATAATTTCAATCAGGGCAAATGCCTGATAAAATTTTATTTTTTAAAACTTATATTATTCAAATTGTAAAAGCTGGCAAATAGGCCTCTATAAAATTTTATAATTAGAAACATAGAGACCCAAACCAATGAATATTTTTAAAATTTGAATATTTGTTATTTAAAATTTTGTTCATGCGTTTGTCCTACATTTTAACTTAGTAGGTCATGCAAAATATTTTTAGAAATAATATTCTAATCAATGCCTTTACAGGTGTATTGATTTTGATGTTTTTCATTTTCTCAAAAAGTGTACTTGGTCAAGATTATAAAGAATTATACAGACCTCAAATTCATGTTTCTCCAACTACTGGATTTATGGGAGACCCCAACGGTCCCTTAAAATATGAAGGTAAATATAGATTTTACTGGTGGGGGCATATGGATTCTAATGACCTTATTTATTGGAGAGAAATTAACAAAGATGTTCTGAATGGAACACCTTCAGGTTTTGGAGAATGGAGTGGCTGTGTTGTCATTGATACTGCCAATACCAGTGGTTTGAGTCAAGGAAGTAATGTGCCTAGAATCGCCTTGTTTACACTGAATAATAATTCAAATGGTAATCAGTCTGTGGCAGCTGCGGTCAGTCAGAATGCTGGATCATTTTCATTTTTAGATAAAAATCCAGTTCTACAAACAAACGAGAAGGATTTCAGAGACCCTCAGGTTTTTTGGCATAACCCCACAAAAAAATGGATTATGATTATCACAAAATCTGACCAAAGAACCATTAGGTTTTACTCTTCTAAAAATCTGTTACAGTGGGAGTACATGAGCGAATTTAAAGGTAGAGGAGCAGTAAAAGAAGTTTGGGAAGTACCAGATATGTTTGAAATTCCTGTTAATGGTGATAATAAAAACAAAAAATGGGTTTTAACTTGTGGCATGGGTCCCAATCGAATGCAATATTGGGTCGGAGATTTTGACGGCACTAGGTTTACACTTGACACAAAGGATAACCTTTTGACTGGGAGAAATTTTCAAGGTGACGTTTTTGAAGACTTTGAAACTGATTTAAAAAAGTGGACTATTACTGGCCAAGCATTTGGGAATAGCCCTGTCGAATCAGAACTACCTGAACAGCAGGTCGTCAGTGGAAAAATGGGATTTCAATATTTGAACTCATATCATGGTAAGGATCTTTCTGTAGGATTATTACAATCTACTCCTGTCAAAATTAATCAACCCTTCTTAAATGTACTTGTTGGTGGTGGAAATACGGGAAAGGTTGGAATTCGTGTCATAATAAACCAAAATGAAATTGGATCAACCAGAAATACTAGAAATAGTGAGCAGTTTATGTGGCGTTCAATTGATTTAAGTAAATATATTGGAGAAACAGCCATAATTGAAGTTTTTGATGAAGCTACTGGAGATTGGGGGCATATTAATATTGATCAGATAATTTTTTCAGACGTACAACTAGAGTTGAGGCTTGAAAATGCTAACTGGATTGATTTCGGAACCGATTACTATGCAGGAAAATCCTTACGAAATTATGACGCTGATGATAGCAGATTAATTTATATGGCTTGGATGGGTAATTGGACTTATGCTCAGAATGTACCCACTTCCCCATGGAAAGGGTCTCAATCTTTATTTAGAGAAATGGAACTTTTATATTCTGAGAAAGAGGGATATAGTCTGATACAAAAACCTATTAAAGAATATTTAGTTCTGAGGAAGAGTGATAATGAGATTAATAAGACTACTTTTTCATTCAAAAAGGAATTAAAAATAAACGATTTTAGAATACCATGGAATGTAGCGGAATTCAAGATTTCATTCGAGATTACAAAAGAAAATGGTTCATTTGGTATTAAATTAGCCCAAGGTTCAGCTCAAGAGATTGAAGTCAAGTTTGATCCACAAGCTAATTTATTAAGTGTAAATAGAAGCCAACTACCATTTAGTTTCTCAGGACTTCAAACTACAACTGCTCCAATTTTTTTAAACGGGAAAAAGGAAATTGATTTACATATTTTTCTTGATCAAGCATCTATCGAAGTTTTTGCTAATGATTATAAAACCAGACTCTCTCTTTTAACTTTTAACGAGCCAGATAAAAATGAAGTAAGTTTATTCAGTGAAAATGAAGCCAAAGTTAAATATTTGCACGCATGGGAATTGAAATCAATATGGAACATTATCAAAGAGGTTAAGGTTGTATTAGCAAATGAAAAAGAGGTTATAGAAAAAACTACCATTTACCCAAACCCTTCTGGCAATTCTATTGTATGCCCATCTATTCAACCAAGAAGCAAAGTTTATATAATTGATTTAACAGGACATATTATGGATTGTATCTTGAATGAACCTCAAACTGTTGATGTTTCAAAACTACTCCCTGGCACATATTTTCTCGTCGTTAATAATGATGGCATCTCTGAAAAATTCAAATTTGTAAAAATATGAACTTAAAGAAACGGTTTATCCACTATATTTTTACACACCAAAGGTAAGATTATCACTTTTGATGCTGAACAACAACGCTTACTAAAAAGTAAATATAGCTATGCCAACTGCACAAATCCCATGCGATTTGATGGTAAACTTTGGGTAATTTCTGAGATGAAATTACTACAATTCAACGCCCAACTAGCTGTTGAATCCCGTAGAAAAATAGATTTATACAAGTCGAATAAGGAAGTCACAGCAACTTACGCAGACACGTATAGGTTTTATGGGTTAGATAATGAAGGGAACGAAATAAGTGTAAATTTTACGCCTTATTGCCCCCAAATAGCATATAAAAAATATACAGGACAGCTCAATGTTCATGCCTCTCGCATTCATATTCTTTTAAATTAATACCTTCAAGGCAATTACAACGCATCTAATTGGCTCAAATACATTTCAGCTTGTTGTAAAAGCTCCTTTTTTTGTTGCGCTGGCATTTTATCGAGCGTTACATAAGCCATACCTATGCGTGGATTCCGTTGAAGTTTACTTCTGTTGCGTTCGTAAAAATGCCAATAAAGTGAATTGAAAGGACAAGCCTTTGCTCCTGTTTTTTGTTTGTTGTCATAAAAACAAGAGCTACAATAATCACTCATTTTATCAATATAGTTTGCCGAAGCGGTATAAGGTTTTGAGCCAACAATACCACCATCGGCATATTGGCTCATGCCACGGGTATTGGTGATTTCTACCCATTCAATGGCATCAATATAAATGCCCAAATACCATTTGTCCACTTCATCAGGATGAATGCCAGCTAACAAACAAAAGTTGCCAATCACCATTAATCGTTGAATATGATGGGCATAAGCCCTATTCAACGATTGACCTATACAATGCTTGAGACAATTCATTTTTGTTTTGCCTGTCCAGAAAAATGAAGGCAGCGAATGCTGGTGTTCAAAGAAATTTAACTGCTTGAAATGGGGCATTTGGTGCCAATAAATGCCTCGCATATATTCTCGCCAACCAATAATTTGTCTTACAAAACCTTCAATTTGGGCAATACTGATACTATCTTGGTTTGCTTGCCAATGTGCTACTGCTGTACTTACGATTTCGATAGGTGAAAGTAATTTAAGATTCATTGAAAACGACAAACGGGCATGATACACCGACCAATATTGCATTGCCATCGCATCTTCGTAAGTGCCAAAGTGAGGCAAACAATGTTCAACAAAAAAATGAAGTAATTGCAATGATTCACTTCGGGTAACTGGCCAAAAAAAATGTTTAGCATCCACCGAACCAATGGTTTGAATACCATTTTTTTGTAAAAGTACTTCAATATCCGAGACATCCCTATCAAATAACAGTGGTTCAACAGGACGATGGTGTTTAGGAAGTTTTTTTCGATTATCTGCATCATAATTCCATTGTCCTGTAAGAGGCTCGTTGCCATCCATCAAAATATCATGTTTTTTACGCATCATGCGGTAAAAGCTTTCCATCAGAAAAGTCTTTTTACCTTTGAAGAAATCGGCTAATTCATTTCTGCTACTTAAAAAATGTTCGGTGTCATATACTTTGGTCGGAATACTTAGGCTATCTGCAAACGCCTTTAGTTGTTTGTCAAGACGATATTCGTCGGGCTGTTGGTATTCAAAATGACTAATGCCGTGCTGGGCAATTAACCAAGCTAAATTTTGGGTAAGCGATTGACTATTCTGTTCGTCGTCGAGTGATAAATACCGTAGGGCAAAACTATTTTGTTGCAGTTTTTCAGCAAAAAGACGCATAGCCGTAAAAAAGCCCAACACCTTTTGTATATGGTGCCGAACATAGTCGGTTTCTTGTCGCATTTCCATCATGACGTACAATACATCATGTTTTTGCTGTTGAAACCAAGCATGATTTTCGTTGAGTTGGTCGCCTAGAATGAGTCGAAGAACCATGTTTTAGGAAGTTTTATAAGAAAAACATCTACAGGCGTAATTTGTTTGTAGGCAAACACCGCATAGCTTTTGTGTAACTTCATTTTTAGGCTTATGTATTTCTGCTGAACACAAAACAATACGTTTTTTGAAACATCCTATTTATTTTTTTGTTTATCAAGTAAATGTTTTATTTTTAAACACTTAGTTATTGAAAAGTTATGCTAGTTAATAAAATTTTTTAGACCACTAGAGCGTTTTATCAGCACATTTAATAGGTTAATTTTATGCAACACCGTTTTATCACTAGCCAAATTTTAGGATAAATTAGGTACAACAACAGTAAGATATGTTAAATTAAATCTTTATTCTTCTATGAAAAAACTAATTTTTGTGGCGTATTCGCTCATTTCAGTGAGTGTGTTTACGAGTTGTAAAGAAGCCTTGGAGGTTGAACAGCAACCAATTCAAGGACAAGCAGACGCTCCTTCTATAGCCAAAATTTCGGCTGTCATCAAACAAGGCTATCCCACAGCAACCGATATTGTGGTTGTTCCGATAGATTCTAGCAAAGTATATGGCTGTGATTTCAAAGTCAATGGCGTTGCTCATGAGGCGACGGTTTCGGCTAATGGTGTAATTTTAAGTACGTATGCTGTCAAAGACGATACCGCCAAAACGACCTTACCAGAAGCTATCAAAGCCTATTTAAACACGAATTATACGGGCTATAAATTTGAAAAAATAGCCGTGGGAAACGACGCTACAGGGGCTGTTTCCTACAAAGTATTGATTACGTATAAAGAACAAAGCATTACCTTGCTTTTTGATGCTACAGGTACTTTGATTGCAACATTTGCGGAGTCGAAAGGACAAGAACCTAGCAAAACTCCCAAAACCTACACGGTTGCGTTGGCAGATTTGCCTGCGAATATCCAGCGTCAATTGAGTGGCTATAGTTTTATAGGGGCGGTTATTAAAATAGATGCCGATAATACCAAAAGCTATTTTGTTTCTATCAAAAAGGGAAATGTTTTTTACGAATTGACCTTCGATAACAACGAGGTTTTAATCAAAGCCAATGAAGTAAAACTTGAACCACAAGTGAGCGATAAATATTTGAGTGAATCGGATTTACCACAAGTGATAAAAGATTATATTTCAAGTAATTATTCAGGTTGGAAATTTGAAAAAGGACTGGCTGTATCGAAAGATTCGGTTGTGAGTAATTATATTGTAGCCATTTCAAAAAATGAAAAATATACGACACTCACATTTGATGGTAATGGCAAGATTATCAATGTCAACGCCCCATCAACAGCGTTGCCCAAAGTTGAAGATAAGGCTATTACGAGTAATGACTTACCCAAAGTAATTACCGATTATCTCACAAAAGTTTATACAGGTTGGTCGCTTATCAAAGGGAGTGTTAACTTAAAGGATGGTATTGTACAATCGTACTTGCTCTACATTGCCGTTGGGACAAACGGGTACTATGTGTATTTCGACAAAGACGGGCAATTTGTGGCAGCCAAAAGAGATAAATAGCCAGCAAAGTTGGAACAGGACGCAGGATTTACAAGTATTTAAACTTATCAAATATTATTTTATCAGAAAAGTTTTTCAGAGAAATTCCCGTTTTCTTTGTTATTTTTTCGACTTTCATACAATATTGTACAATTTCAAGAATCGTAGTATTATTTACAGCAAAATCAGGCTTACTAAGTTTAATTATTCAAAGAATGTGTAAATTTCGTTTGGAAGTACGAAAATTTAATGTTAAATTTAATTAAGGAATTCGCTCAACAGCGTTACATTTTGTTAACCAAAAGAGGTAAAACAAGTAACATTTCCAAAAAGTTTGAGGCTTTGACAACCGACTTTGACCGATAAAAGTGTTGGGAAGCCTTTGTAAGCCTCAAACTTGAGCAGATTCTTCTTTTGATTCCTTGAAAGTATAGCTTTCAACAACCTAGGGCATCAAAAGAACTAATCTAATCTTTAACCTTAAACAGAGAGTGCGTATGAAATTACAGGTGCATTCAATTCACTTCGACGCAGACAAGAAGCTGCTAGAGTTCATCCAAGCAAAGTTGAACAAGTTGGATACGTTTTATGACCGAATTACAGGAGGTGAGGTGTATTTAAAGTTAGACAAAGGCGAAAGTCCAAAAATTAAAAAGAAAATGTTGGAAGTAAAAATAAGTTTGCCCGGTGCAACTTTATTTGTCAGAGAGATGGGAACAACATTTGAAGAAGCCATGGACATTGCCATCGAAGCTTTGAAAGTCCAGCTAAAAAGATTCAAAGAAAAAGTACAAGAAAAATCACTCGGTAATCGCAATACACTCTTAGAGCTATCAATGGCTACAGAAAGTTAAGCAACCGTTTACTATATCAAAACAGGAAGCACCTAAGCTTCCTGTTTTTTTATGCCATTCGCCTCCATCTAAGTCGCCAAAGCATCCGCTAGAGCTTTTCCAGACAAAAATGCTCCTTCCACATTTCCTACGCCAAAAGCATCGCCACCAACCCATATAGGGCTATTTTCCAAAGCCAAACAAGGCGTTTCGGCTCGTTGTGCCGCCAAGCTGTACCGCCAACGATGTATTTGCAAGTGCGTAAAAGGGCCATTGCCAAGCCAAGGTTGGGCTGCTTCGAGTAAAAGTGCCTGTACTTTTTCAGGCGATTCCTCCAAATAGGTTTTGCTAAATGCTGCCGAAGCATGCAGTGTAAAAGTGGTTTGTGCGGTGATGCCTTTGTTGGCGTTATCGACAAGCCAAGCCACAGGGCTATTTTCTGGGGCTAGTCCCCCATCTAATGCCAAAGAATAGGGTGTTTCGCCCATTACCGCCCAACAAGGCTCATATACAATAGCGTCGAGTATCTGCTGTTCGGCTTCGGTCAATGCAATGGCACTGTCTGCCAAAAGACTACGTATTTGAGGCACAGGCATCGTAAGCACCAAGTAATCGAAGGCGTATTGTTCGCCATTTTCGGTAACAACCATATTCTCATCAATCTTTTGCACCTTGGTTTGTAGCTGTACCGTAAGATTAGCAGCCATGGCTTTGGCGATGCCACTCATGCCTTGCGTTCCTACAAATCGTTGGTGTTGTCGGTCGTTTACTTGCCACGTTTGTACGATTCCTTGCTTTTGCAAATCGGTCAAAAAAGCTTGAAATGCGGGTGTTTTGGCAGCAATATATTGGGCACCGTGGTCGGCACGGCTTGCACCCAAACGCCGTGTAGCCAACCTTCCTCCTACCCCTCGTCCTTTGTCTAGTACAACTACTTCAAATCCTTTGGCAGCCAAATCGTTGGCGGCGGTGAGTCCTGTCATGCCTGCCCCAACAATCACAACTTTTTTTTTCATGGTTCTATTTTTTTCTTGCTTAGAATAACTACGCACCAACGAGATTGTTGGCAAGAAGAGGTAGTTTTCGCTTAAAAATGTATTTATTTCAAAAAAAAAGTCAAAATGTATAAAAAATCAACACGATTGCTGACAAATGTTTAAAGATTAGCAAAAGATATTTTTGTAACTTTGAGAACTAATCTGCGTAAGAACACCCCAACAATCACACTTATAAAAGGCATTACTTACGTAAATTAACCATTTTTAATACCCAGAAAACTAACTCAACCATGAGAAAACTTGTATTTTTCTTTTTTATGCTAACTGTTGGCTTGAGCTGTAAAAAAAGTGATAACAATTGGCAACAAAAAGCAGCAAATCCTGAATTTTTACGTCGCACACAGCTACAACTCACCGAATCTATCATCCACGATATTTTTGCACCGCCTGTATCAAGTCGTATTTATATGTATTCGGCCTTAGCTGCCTACGAAAGTTTAGTGCCGGGCAATCCAGCATATAAGTCGATGGTTGGGCAACTCAATGGGTTCGAGAAGGTTGCCAAACCCGAAGCAGGCAAAGAATATTGCTACCCATTGGCAGCCGTAAAAGCCTATTTGACCATCGGAAAAAACCTTACTTTTGCCCAAGAAGTGTATGCTGATTTTGAGAAAAAACTTTGGGAAGATTACCAAGCCACGGGTATTCCCGACGATGTATATGAGCGTTCGATTGCCTTTGGCGACTCGGTAGCGGCTTCTATCATGAATTATTCTAAAAAAGATAATTATAAGCAAACCAGAGGTTTTCGCTATACCGTTACGCAGAAAAAAGGCACTTGGGTTCCTACGCCTCCAGCGTACATCGACGCAGCAGAGCCTAATTGGATGAAAATAAGACCCGTAAGTCTTGATTCTGCCTCGCAGTTTAAACCTGTACCGCCTTTCAAATACGACCTTTCGGAAGGCAGCGAGTACCGCAAAATAGTGATGGATGTATATAATACCATCAAAAATTTATCGGAAGAACAAAGGGCTATTGCGAACTTCTGGGACTGTAATCCATTCAAAATGAACATTACAGGTCATGCCATGTTTGCTACCAAAAAGGTATCGCCGGGGGGGCACTGGATGGCCATTGTAACGCAAACCTCTCGCCAACTCCATGCCGATGTTTACAAAACAGCCGAAGCCTATTTGCTTACGTCAATGGCTATTTTTGATGGGTTTATTTCTTGTTGGGATGAAAAATACCGCTCTATTTGCGTAAGACCCGAAACGGTAATCAACGAAAGTATCGACAAAGATTGGCAACCTGTTTTACAAACACCCCCTTTCCCAGAATATACTTCGGGTCACTCGGTGATTTCGGGAGCGGCATCGGTGGCTTTGACACACGTATTGGGCGATAACGTAGCTTTTGCCGATTCGTCAGAAATGCAATATGGCTTGCCTGTACGTAAGTTTTCGTCTTATAAACACGCCGCCGAAGAAGCCTCTATCAGCCGTTTGTATGGCGGTATCCACTTCCGTCCTGCACTCAACAATGGTTTAGAACAAGGCAGAAAAGTAGGTAACTGGCTAATTCAGACCATTAAAACGAAGTAATTATACGAAAAAAAATAGCGGAGGTCAGCTTTTTGATGAAAGAATTGGGCAAAAAGCTCAATATATTTCATCAAAAAACTGACCTCCGCAAGTAAAAAACACCTTACTTTTTTTTCGCTTGTTGGGCTATGGCATCCCACGTTTCATCAGATAAGGTATGAAAGCCCGAAAATTCACCTGCTCCCATGAGCCATTCGCCGCCATCGATGGTCACAACTTCGCCGTTGATAAAAGAAGCATAATCAGATAATAAAAAAGCCGCCAAATTAGCTAGTTCTTGATGGTCGCCTACACGCTTGAGGGGTACTCTGTGGGCGGGGTGGTGTTCGTTTACCAATTTTTCTCCTAAAATTTCAGCAGGAAATAGCCTTTCCCAAGCTCCTTGCGTTGGAAATGGCCCCGGAGCAATGGCGTTCGTGCGTATGCCGTATTTTGCTCCCCACTCTACCGCCAACGAACGAGTAATGGCCAATACACCCGCTTTAGCCGCCGCCGAAGGCACAACAAACGCCGAGCCTGTCCAAGCATAAGTTGTCACAATATTCAATACCGAAGCTTTGATGTGTTCGGCAATCCAATATTTACCAAAAACTAAGGTAAAATTATACGTTCCCTTCAACACTATGTCCACAACGGTATCGAAAGCCCTTGCTGAAAGCCTTTCGGTAGGGCTGATAAAATTGCCAGCCGCATTATTGACCAGCCCATCCACACGCCCAAAATGAGCCACCGCATCGGTCAATACCTTTTCTACCTGTGCATAATCTCGGGCATCGCAAGCCAAGGGCAATACCTGTCCTCCTGTTTCAGCAGCAAGTTCTTCGGCCGTTTTTTGTAGGGTTTCTAGTTTGCGAGAAGCTATGACAACCGATGCACCGAGCATTAAAAAATACCGTGCCATTGATTTGCCAAGCCCTGTTCCGCCTCCTGTTACAACAATCGTCCTGCCTTGCAAGGCGTTGTCTCTTAACATTGGTTGATGATACATTTATAATGTTTAAATGTTTTTATTGTATTTTTCAAGTAATATAATACAATAAAAACAGCAAACAAACCTTTCAGGTTAAAATAAAAAGCCGTGAAGGAAATCTTCACGGCTTCTCTAACCAAAATCACCACCAATGGCTTTAGGTTACTTATTTTGCAGATAAAGTGATGTCTAAGGTAAATACATCGTCGATAGCTTTGTCGCCGATTGATTCAAAGAATTTCTTAGAACCATATTTCACGCCAAACTCAGTACGGTCAACTGGGATAGAAGCTGTAGCAGTTACTTTGCCACCAGCTACTGTGATTTTTGCAGGGAAAGTGATGGTTTTTGTTACACCGTGCAAAGTCAAATCGCCAGTGATGTTGCTACCAGCTACTTTAGTGATTTTGAACGTAGTAGTTGGGAATTTTTCTACTTCAAAGAAATCGCCAGTAGTGATGTGGCTGATGAATTTTTTGTTGTATTCTTCGTTTGTGATGTCTGTACAAACGATAGATTTCATGTCAATTGTAAAAGAACCTCCTACAACTTTACTTTTGTCAACCGACAAAGAACCGCTGCTGATGCTGATAAATCCTTCGTGCTGACCCGTTACTTTTTTAGCCAACCAGTGGATTTTACTTTCTTTGGTATCAACTGCCAATGTGCTTGCTTTTTTAGCTTTAGCACCGTTTCCTGCCAATGTTGCACTTGCTACTGCTACTGTTACGAAAAGACTTGCAATAAATTTGATTGCTTTCATGGTAAAATTTTGTTTGTAAAGTTAAGAATGGAAAGTACTATCATAATAAGGTTGCTTTGCTTGCACAAGGCATCTTCCGACGGTATTCCCTACGGCTGTCAATCGACCGAGTTACGTATTTTGTCGAGCAAATTGCTTAGTAAATTGGCCTCCTCTTCGCTGAGTTGATGAAGGGCATTTTCCCACACACTTTGCTGCTGGTCAAGCTCTGCAAGCAGGTCAAGACCTTTTTGCGTAATGACTACATCTACTTGTCTGCGGTCTTTTGGGCAT
Source organism: Cytophagales bacterium (assembly GCA_013298025.1). Classification (GTDB taxonomy): domain Bacteria; phylum Bacteroidota; class Bacteroidia; order Cytophagales; family Spirosomataceae; genus Flectobacillus. The sequence goes on from JAAFJE010000002.1 coordinate 149,737, forward strand.
TCGGAACGAACTACCAACGACTTCAAAATAAGCTTATCTACGAGCCTTGAGGCATTAGACATTTTGTCGAGCATTCGCTCAATGATTCCACAAACCGTAATCGGATTGGGGTATTGTCCCCTCAAAATCCTCAATACGTTGTACTGCTGAAGCGTAATGTCATATTGCTTCAACAAATCGCTTTGAAGGCCACATAGCCAGTTGTTGGTGTACATAATATTGACCACCATTTTGGCGTAAGGCGACTTAAACATCTTTTGCTGTATGTCTCGTTCGATACTCATATTTTGATGAAACAAAATTAATGTAAAAACATTATATGTCAATACATTAATTTGTTAATTTTTGTTAATAGTCTATTTATTTACAAATTTCACTAGGGTTCGGATAAATTTTATTAAGCAGCACTTGCAATTGCGTCGCCTCGGTGTCGGTTAGCACAAGTGCTTGTGCTTGCCAGTTTTGTAATTGATTTTGAAGCACTTGTGTCAAGGCTATGCCTTCGGGTGTAATGGTAATATCAACGGCACGCTTATCGCTTTGGGCTTGACAACGCACCGCCAAGCCTTTTTTACAAAGTTTGTCAACCAACCTCGATACATTCGACATTTCGTCACGCATATTCTCCAGAATACAATTGACTCTTACAGGATTGGGGTAGCGTTCTTTTAGCACACATAATACCGTAAACTGTTGTTCTGTCAAATCGTGAGGCTTAAAAAACTGGTGCATTTCGGACACAAGCCAATTATTAGTAAACATCAAATTGACTGCCAATTTCTGATAAGGATTGACAAAAGCTTTTTGTTTTATATCTTTTTCAATAGACATTTTGAGAACGTTTTGAGGGTAATAATAGCGTTATGTATTTTTACAGTATTTATGCTCATGTTGTAAAAAGCATAATATTTGTACAAATATACAACAAGCTGTTATCTGTATATAATGTAGCTACACACACTTTTTACAGAAGGTTGTAGCCATCCACCAAAGGACATTAGCGAAAGGGAACAATTTCGGGTGCAGCTATGTCAAAATCTCGTAGTCTAAAATTGTATGTATCACTAAAGGCTGCATTGAGCGTTTGTATATCGGGTAAATTGGGGTAATACGTAAATTTCAACTGAAAAGTATTGAAGGTTAAGTTTTCATTTCTCAACCGAATGCCCAAACCTACACCTGTAAAGGGAGCGTGTTGGATGAGTTGTTGAAACCGTGGAGCAACGTAAGCGAAGTCTATTTGAAAAAAAGGTGCCATTCTAAATCCCACCAGATTGACACGTGAAAACAGTACAGCCTGATAGCCCCAAGCGAGTTTTTTTGTTCCCCAAAGTTTATCGCTACTGATACCGAGCATTCCGTTTTCGCCATTGATGTTGAGGTATTCGCCTGTATAACGATTATTGCCAAAGGCATATTTTAAGGTAAGAAAATGCCTGAGTTGACTCTTCCGAAAGGTGTGTAGTTTAGAAAAATAATTCGATTCTATGCTCAAGCCTGTTGTACCATTCGAGTATCCTCCTGCGTTGACCAAGGCGTATAAATAGCCATTATGCGGTAAATAACGCCCCCAAGCTCCTTTAAAACCCACATAAGCCCTATTGCCCAAAATATCGGAATGCTCAACCCCTGTCACAAATGTTGCCAAATACCCATAAGGCACGTCTTCGGTAATACCAAAGCCATAAATCAAGACATCTCTTTTATAACGTCTATTAGAAAAACCTATACCTAACAAATAATCGGTATGGTTACGAAACAATTGGTTGGTATCGGCAGACACCTTTGGGCGTTGGGTATAAATAACATTGGTAAACCTCGCTCCTACCACCAAACGGGTTCTACTTTGATTTTCGGGTGTAAGAAAGGGCAATTTGTAAGAACGAGCCAGCCATACATCAACGTAATTTTGTGCTACAGGAAAGAACAAAAAGGTACTGTCTTGCCGAAGTGTGGTGGCATCGTAGCCTCTAGCGGTTGTTTGTCGGTTGAGGTCGTAGCGAAGCTCAAAACCTCCAGCCATTTTCATTTCGGGCGTTAGAAAAGGGCGAAACAATTTGAATCCATAATGTGTGTTTTGTCGCCGCAGCAACATATCGAGTTGTCCTGTGACAAAGCTTCTTCCGATGTACGGCACGGTGTAAGTGGTGGCGTATTCGATGGCAGGACTTTGTAAAAAATTCATAAAAAAGGTATTCCGCCACGAATGTCCCAGCCCTAAAAAATTCACTTGATTGATGCTCACATCGTATTTACTCAGCCCTCCCATACCTACATCGGGAATCAACGACCAAATATCTTGTGTAACGACCAACAAATCGACCAAGTTCGGAAAAAGTTCATCGGGTATCACCAAAATACGGGCATCATGCAAGATATTACTGTTACGCATCAAACGCTCGTTGTCTTTTAGGCGGTCGGCATCGAGAATATCACCCGATTGAAACATCAGAAACGATTTCCGAATTACCCATTCTTTGGTATTGGTATGCAGCGAACTGAAAAACTTCTCGCTGCTGGTGGCTTCCCGAACGGTATCAATGACGCTTTCGCCAAAAACCCTTAAACGCTTGATATAGATATTTCTAATCACTCGTCCTTCATACATTTGAAAGGGATTTTCTTCTACCGAAGTCACTTCTTGCCCCACGGCATTGGTGTTATAAATATCTTGAAACACCAAATGATAGAGTTCATTGAGCCATTTATTTTTAGAAAATCGCTTTTTGATTTTTGTATAAATTACGCTATCTTTTTGATTTTTATTTACCTGTAAAGCATTGGTAAGCAACAACTTATTGAGGCTGTCGGGAGCTTGTCCGAAGCCTTTTAAACCCATGCACAAAGAGCCTATACATATCAACGCTATGAGTAATGGTATTTTAATATATCGCTACAAGAAGTTATTCGTTCCTACTATCGTAAGGAAATATCGTAATTTATTGGCTTATTTTAACGAACTTTGCCTTATATTTTCAAACATTTAAGATAATGCTTTTCTTAGAAAAATCCTTAATTCTGGCTTCCAATTCGCCCCGACGACAACAACTTTTGCGTGATGCAGGGTTTGTGTTTACGGTAAAAGTAAAACCCACCGAAGAAGATTTTCCTGCTACCATGCCTCCTGCCGAAGTGCCTGCTTTTTTGGCAAGAAAAAAAGCTGAGGCTTTTACCGATGAACTACAAGACAACATTATACTCACAGCCGATACGATTGTGGTAATAGGCGACGAAATTCTCAATAAACCTGCCGATGTGCAAGAAGCCCGTCAAATGCTACAAAAATTATCGGGTCGTCAGCACCAAGTAATCACGGGCGTTTGTATCATGACGCAAGAACAAACCCATACGTTTATTGATACCGCCAATGTATTTTTTAGAGCATTAACGGACAAAGAAATTGATTATTACATTGATACGTGTAAGCCCTTCGACAAAGCGGGCAGTTATGGCGTGCAAGATTTTATTGGTATGGTGGGCATTCCACGCATGGAAGGCAGCTATTTCACGGTTATGGGCCTGCCCATTCATCAAGTGTATGAGGCATTACAACCTTGGATTATTTGGCGGTAAGTAATTGCGTGATTGAGTGGTTTAGTGATTGAGCGATTCACAAGGCAATTTTCTCATTTTCAAATATTTACACCTAACTAACAAAAATATAAATCACTGAAAATCAAAATATTCATGCACTAATTCACCATTCACAATTGACTAATTCCCAATTTTGCATTGATACGTTGGTCCACCAACAATAGAAGATTACATGATAGTAAAAAATTTACATCCACGAAACCTACATCATGGCTCTTATGATTTTGAGGCATTGATACAACATTGTCCGACGTTAGCCGATTGGGTTTTTACGAATCAATACGGCAAGCAAACCATTAATTTTGCCGAGCCACAAGCCGTCAAATCGCTCAACAAAGCCTTGCTTGCGATGTATTATGGCATTCGTTTTTGGGATATTCCGCCGCAATATTTATGCCCACCCATTCCCGGTCGAGCCGATTACATTCATCATATAGCCGATTTATTGAGCCTAAATACTGGACAAAAACCTCCTACAGGCGAGAAAATCAAGGTTTTAGATATTGGCGTAGGTGCTAATTGTGTGTACCCTATTATTGGGCATCAAGTGTATGGTTGGCGTTTCGTTGCCTCCGACATCGACGCAATTTCTTTGCGTTCGGCTCAAGCAATTATAACGCACAATCCATCATTGAGTAAAGCCGTGACTTGTCGCTTACAAACTTCGGCACAACATTATTTCAAAAATATCATACAGCCCAACGAGTTTTTTGACGTAAGTATCTGCAATCCACCTTTCCATTCTTCGGCGGCAGCAGCCAACGAAGGAAGCTTGCGAAAACAACGGAATTTAACAGGAAAATTAGTAGAAAAACCTGTCTTAAATTTTGGAGGAAAAAGCAATGAATTATGGTGCGAAGGCGGAGAGGCTCGTTTCGTAGCCCAAATGATTCGAGAAAGTAGAAGCTATGCAACGCAGTGTTTATGGTTTACCTCGTTGGTTTCAAAAAAAGAAAACCTTTTTTCTTTAGAAAAACAACTACAAAAAGTTCAAGCACAAAACGTTGTCACCATGCCAATGGCACAAGGCCAGAAAGTCAGCCGAATATTGGCTTGGACTTTCTTGACTCCTGAACAACAAACCGACTGGATAGCGGTTAATCGAGCAAAGTAATTATTCAAAGCGAAGGTGTTTGACAGATTCGCCCGAAACAGCCAGCTCTATCAAGGCATCAATACCGATTTGCAGGTGTTTTTCGACATAATTAGCCGTCACTTTTTTATCGCTTTCCTCAGTTTTTACGCCATCGGGGGTCATGGGGTTGTCAGACACCAGCAACAAAGCACCGTGTGGGATTTTATTGGCAAAACCAACGGTAAAAATAGTAGCCGTTTCCATGTCAATGGCCATCGCACGAATGTCTGTCAGGTATTGCTTAAACTGCTCGTCATGCTCCCATACCCGGCGGTTGGTGGTGTAAATTAGCCCCGTCCAATAGTCCATTTCATGTTTTTTAATCATCGACGAAACCGAACGTTGTAAACGGAAAGAGGGCAACGCTGGCACTTCTTTGGGCATATATTCGTCGGAAGTTCCTTCGCCTCGCACAGCCGCAATGGGTAAAATCAAGTCGCCGAGGGTTAAATTTTTTTTCAAGCCTCCGCATTTACCCAAAAATAACACCGCTTTGGGTTGTATTGCCGTGAGGATGTCCATGACGGTAGCCGCCATCGGCGAACCCATACCAAAATTGATAATGGTGATATTATTGGCCGTAGCGGTTTGCATGGGTCGGTCGATACCCTTGATTGCAACCGAAAATTGTTCGGCAAACATATCGACGTAGTTTTTAAAATTTGTCAGCAAAATGTACTGTCCAAATTCTTCAATTGCTGTACCTGTATAACGAGGCAACCAATTGTTGACAATTTCTTCTTTTGTTTTCATACGCATAAAGATGAAGTGATTTAACAAAACAATGGGGATTTCTCGTTTTGCTCCTATTTTTGCACTAATCAATCGTACAAACATCCGATTCACAAAGCTATGGAGCAATTGAATATTCCTTCATTTGAGTACAAATTAAGAAAAAATGCTGGAAAGTTATACATCTACGACGAGCTTCGTAAAAAGTTCTTGGTGCTTACGCCCGAAGAATGGGTGCGTCAGCATTTTGTTCATCATCTTATCAATCATTACCAATATCCTAAAAGTTTAATCAAGCTCGAAAGTGGTTTGCAATACAACCACCGACAAAAGCGTAGCGACATCCAAGTATATGACCGCCAAGGAAATATCTTTATGATTGTTGAGTGTAAAGCTCCTTATATTGCTCTTTCTCAGGCAGTTTTCGACCAAGCAGCCCAATACAACAAGGTCTTACAAAGCCCTTATTTGTGTATCACTAATGGTATGAGCCATGCTTGTTGCCATACCAATTGGCAAACCCAAGGCATTAGCTTTTTGCCTGATTTGCCTTTATTTACCTAGAAAAAATGATATATTTCATGATATGTTAATAGGCAAAACAGCACAGCAAGGCATGATGTTTTTGTATATTTGTCGAAAAAACAGCTTCATTATGCAAAAAAAAACCTTGATGTTGTGGCTAGGGCTGTCGCTAGGCATAACATCGCAAGCACAAACTACGCTCAAAACAACGCCTAAGTTACCCAACAAGCCTAAATTAGTGATTGGGATTGTCGTGGACCAAATGCGTTATGATTACCTTTATCGTTACGCAAGCAAATACACCAATGGAGGCTTTAAACGCCTAATGGGCGAAGGCTTCAATTGCCGTAATCATCATTACGACTATGTGCCAACGGTAACGGCCGCAGGTCATGCCGCCATTTTCACGGGTTCGGTGCCAGCCGTAGATGGCATTGTTGGCAATGAGTGGTTCGACCAAAAAGCAGGCAGAACCGTGTATTGTGTAGAAGATTCTACCGTAAAAACCATAGGTGCAGATACCAAGGCAGGCTTGATGTCGCCGAAAAATTTATTGGTATCGACCATTACCGACCAACTCAAAATAGCCAATAATTTTCAATCGAAAACCATCGGTATTGCCCTTAAAGACCGAGGGGCGATTTTGCCCGCAGGCCATACCGCCAACGCAGCATATTGGTTCGACTCGAAAGACGGGCATTGGATTACCTCAAGCTTTTACATGAAAGATTTGCCAACTTGGGTAAAAGATTTCAACGGTAAAAAAATTCCACAAAAATACATCGCCCAAGGCTGGAATACCCTGCTCCCAATAGAACAATACACCGAAAGTACGCCCGACGACCAAGCACACGAAGGCAAACTGAGCGGTGAACAAAAGCCCGTTTTTCCGCATGAATTGGCCGCACAAGCAGGCGTTAATTTGCTCGAAGTGATTCGCTCTACGCCTTATGGCAACAGCCTTACCAAAGATTTTGCCTTGGCGGCTATCCAAAACGAACAACTTGGCAAGGGCTCACAAACCGATTTTCTTACTGTAAGTTTTTCTTCAACCGATTATGTAGGTCATGCGTTTGGCCCTAATTCTATCGAAGCCGAAGATACTTATTTGCGTTTAGATAAAGATATAGCCGAGCTATTAAGCTTTTTAGATGGCTATGTAGGCAAAGAAAATGTATTGGTATTTCTCAGTGCCGACCACGGCGTAGCCGACGTGCCAGGTTTTTGGCAAGCACACAAGTTACCCGCAGGTACACTCGATGGAGCAGCGATGGCAACGGCTGTAAAAAATGCCTTGAATGCTAGTTTTGGCGAAGGGAATTATATCAAAGCCGACGAAAACAACCAATTTTACCTAAATCACGCTTTATTGAAAGCACGAAAAATAAGCGTAAGTCAGGTATATGAAGTCATCAGAGAAACCTTGCTACAACGCAACGACGTAGCCGATGTAATTGACCTACAACATATTAGTGAATCAAGTATTCCAACTTATCAGCAAGGATATGTACGCAACGGCTTCAATCCACGCAGAAGTGGCGACATCTTGTATTTCCTCAATCCAAGTTGGTTTACGGGCAGAAGTACAGGTACTACGCATGGCTCGGTGTATCGTTACGATACGCACGTACCTTTGTTGTGGTACGGTTGGAAAATCAAGCATGGTGAAACTTCGCAACGCACCAATATTTCAGACATCGCCCCTACGGTAGCCGACTTGCTCAGTATTCTCGAACCCAACGGCAGTGTTGGAAATGTGATTACGGAAGTAGTAAAATAAAAGTTTTGCTCCATAAAAATAGAAAGAGACTTAATGATTTTAGGTCTCTTTTTATTTTTATAAAGAAAAAACCTTATTTTTGATAAAAGTCTTTTTTACAAAATAGATTTACACTTGACTCTTAAAATTATTTTGTATATTATTAATGCAGAATTTTAAATATAAGACTATAGAAATAAAATTTTAACTTACATAAACTTAATCGCCCAAATCTTATGAAAATAGCAGTAGTTGGAACTGGCTATGTTGGCCTCGTAACAGGCACTTGCTTTGCGGAAACAGGAAACCAAGTAACTTGCGTTGATATAGACGTAAAAAAAGTTGAAAAACTGAAAAGTGGTGTCGTCCCTATTTATGAACCCGGTTTGGATGTACTTTTCAATCGTAACACCGCCGATGGCCGATTAAGTTTTACCACTAATTTGGCAGAGGGCATCAAAGATGCTAAAGTAATTTTCTTGGCGCTTCCTACGCCTCCCGGCGAAGATGGCTCGGCCGACTTGAAATACATCTTGAAAGTTGCCAACGACCTTGGTCCTTTGCTTGACCAATACGTAGTGGTAATCGACAAAAGTACTGTGCCTGTGGGTACGGCAGACAAAGTAAAAGCTGCCATTGCTCAAAATGCTGATACAGAGCTTTTTGATGTGGTGTCAAACCCTGAGTTCTTGCGTGAAGGCGTTGCCGTAGAAGACTTCATGAAGCCCGACCGTGTGGTGATTGGCACAACTTCCGACAAGGCTAAAGCTGTCATGAACAAGCTTTACGCTCCGTTGGTTCGCCAAGGGAATCCGATTATTTTCATGGATGAGCGTTCGGCAGAAATGACTAAATACGCTGCCAATGCTTTCTTGGCTACGAAAATTACCTTCATGAACGAAATTGCCAACCTTTGCGAAATCGTAGGTGCAAACGTGGACGACATCCGCAAGGGTATCGGTACCGACTCTCGTATTGGTAAACGCTTCTTGTTTGCAGGTATTGGCTACGGTGGTAGCTGTTTTCCTAAAGACGTGCAGGCTTTGGAAAAAACCTCAAAAGATGTGGGCTATGATTTCCAAATCTTGAAAGCGGTGATGGGTGTAAACGAAAACCAAAAAACCAAGCTTATTCCTACCATCAAAGAGCACTTCGGTGGCGATTTGAAAGGCAAAGTATTCGCTATGTGGGGCTTGGCGTTTAAGCCTTATACCGACGATATTCGTGAAGCACCAGCCTTGTACAACATCAAAGAATTGTTGGCAGAAGGTGCTATCATCAAGGCATTCGACCCCGAAGCAATGCCTAATGTCAAAGGAGTTATCGGCGATGCCATCACTTATACCAAAGGTCCTTACGAAGCTATCAAAGAAGCAGATGCCCTGTTGATTATGACCGAATGGCCTCAGTTCCGTACACCTGAGTTTGAGGTGATGGAAGTATTGTTGAAAAACAAGGTTATCTTCGACGGCCGTAACTTGTACGAATTAGAGCAAATGAAAGAATTGGGCTATACGTACTATTCAATTGGTAGAGAAACAGTGAAATAATTGTGATTGAGCGATTGAGTGAATGAGTGATTTAAACACCAATCACTCATTCATTCAATCACTAAATATAAACAACATGAAACGAGTATTAATCACAGGTGGAGCGGGTTTTTTAGGCTCACACCTTTGCGATAGATTCATCAAAGAGGGCTATCATGTGATAGCGATGGATAATTTGATTACGGGTGATATAAAAAACATAGAGCATCTTTTCAAATTACCCAACTTTGAATTTTACCACCACGATGTATCAAAGTTCATCCACGTGCCGGGTGAATTGGATTACATTTTGCACTTTGCTTCGCCAGCCTCTCCCATTGACTACTTGAAAATTCCTATTCAAACCTTGAAAGTAGGTTCGTTGGGTATTCACAACTGTTTGGGATTGGCGAGGGTAAAAAATGCAAGGGTATTGATTGCCTCTACCTCTGAGGTATATGGCGACCCAAGTGTACACCCTCAAAACGAAGAATACTGGGGCAATGTAAACCCTGTAGGGCCGAGAGGGGTATATGACGAAGCCAAGCGTTTCCAAGAAGCGATGACGATGGCGTATCATACGTATCATGGGCTAGAAACCCGTATTGTGCGTATTTTCAATACCTACGGACCAAGAATGCGTTTGAACGACGGCCGTGTGTTACCAGCATTCATCGGACAAGCGTTGAGAGGCGAAGACCTCACGATGTTTGGCGACGGCTCGCAAACACGCTCTTTCTGTTATGTGGACGACCTCGTAGAAGGGATTTACCGCTTGTTGTTGAGCGATTATCCATATCCTGTCAACGTGGGTAATCCTGATGAAATCACCATCAAGGAATTTGGAGAAGAAATCATCAAGCTCACAGGCACATCACAAAAATTAATTTCTTTGCCCTTGCCCGTTGACGACCCTAAACAGCGTCAGCCAGACATTACGAAAGCCAAAGAAATCCTTGGTTGGGAGCCTAAAGTAAAACGTGCCGAAGGTTTGAAAATTACCTATGAATACTTCAAATCATTGCCACACGAAGAGCTTTTCAAAATGGCAAACCATAGAGAATTTGAGAAAAAACACTAGCAGGTACGTTTGTTTTTGAGTTCCAACAAAAAATCCCGAGTCTTACGACTCGGGATTTTTTTATTCAGTTATCTTTTATTCAAAAAGTATTAGTTAAACAAATAACGAACCCCTAATTGAATTTGGTAAAGACTTGATAAAGAGTAGTTTTTCACAAAAGCATCTTGCAATAAAACGGTGCTACCATTTACGGTTTGCGTAGCTAATTTATACGTAAGGTTGCCAGAAGCATCTAAACCCGTAGTTAAAGGTACTGCTGAAGTAGCAGAGTAACCTACACCCGATGTACTAGAAATCAAGTTACCTACGTTTTGAATATCTGCTCTGAAACGCAAAGTGTTAGTTTTATTACCTACTTTCAAATTGAAATCTTGCTCAACAGAGAAGTCGAAACGAGTCAACCAAGGGAATTGTTGACCATTTCTTTCTACATAAGAACCTCTACGAGAAGATAAATAAGCATCGTTGTCAACCCAAGCATCGAAAGCTGTTTGTTGTTGAGCAGGAGTAAATGCACCATTGGCAATAAAGTTTAACGACTCTCCTTTCTTAGGAATATAAATCAAGTCGTTGTTTTGACCATCACCATTCATATCACCTGAATAAGTATATGAAAGTTTAGAACCACTGCTAGATACCATACCTAAAGTAAAAGTAGTAGCTCCTCCCAATTTACCACCATAATTAATACGGTAGTTTACATATCCTACTATTCTATGACGCAAGTCGTTGCTTGAATAATCTAAACCTAAATAGTTCACCCCTGTAGTTGTTGGTGTAGCAGCATCTACCGTACTACCCACAGAAGCTACATCTTTCGCCATTGAGTACGTATAAGCAAGCATACCACCAAGACCATTGATAAGTGGTCTTTCTAATTTAGCCGTAAAGCTATAAGAATATCCTTGGTCTGTGTTTGTTAAGATATAAGCACTGTTCGTTGCAGAGTTGATGTAAAGAGAGTTTGCAGAAGCAACCGATTTTGGATAACGTGGACGAGTATCTATTCCACTAAAGGTAGTAGTTGCGGCTTTCAAGTTTACATCCACATATTTCAACGCATTGATATTTTGGTTGTAGATATACTCTAATGTACCTACGAAACCGAATGGCAATTTTTGGTCAACAGCAATATTTGATTTCCAAATTTGAGGGAATTTCAAATTCTCGTCGTTAGCATTTACAGTGAAAGCAGGAATGGTAGCAGTTGTTGGTGTGTATTTGCTTGGGTCTAAGGTGAATGGATATGCGGTCGTATTGTTTTGTGTTAATACAGCTGTATTCACACCATTGTTACCCAACTGATTTGAAATCAATACATAAGGCATACGTGACAAGAAGTATCCAGAACCACCACGGATTTGCGTTGACTTATCACCTTTCACATCCCAGTTGAAACCAATTCTTGGCGATAAATAAACTCTACCTTTAGGCATATTTGCCGTATTTACTTTATAATCAGAACCATCTGGAGCCTTGTAAGTCAAGGCAGCTACAGCTTTGTTATCGTAATCAATTTCAGTGCCTATACCGATGTAATCTGCACGCAAACCTGCCGTTAATTTCAAGTTATCCTTCACTTGGTATTCATCTTGGATATAACCCGAATACGTAGATACTTTGATTACTTGCCAAGGCTCTTGTCCGTTTGGCAACAATGAGAAACGATAGTTGAAACGAGCTAAAGTCACTGGCGAAACCGTTAAATTCGGATTGGCGATATAGGCATTCATCGCTGTTTCAAAATCTGCCATCGACTTATATACATATACCCCCTGAGAAGCTGGGAAGAACAAGTTGTTTGATTTGAAATATTCGTAAGACAAACCAGCCGTTAAGGTATGTTTTCCAGCAAAATACGTCAAGTTATCTGTAAAGTTCAAAGTAGAGTAATCTAATTTGTTACTTGGCGTAAATGGGTCCATACCAGCCGAGGTATAAGTTGTTTGCGTACTTGGGTCTTGGATTTCAATCAACGGGAACAATTGCGTGCGATATTTTCTATCCTCGATTTGCTTGTTATAAGTAGCAATGAAGTTGTTGGCAATTTTAGAGCTAAACGTAGAGTTCAATTCGGCAACAATCGAGCGTGTATTATCCATGATAATATAGCCTGTATTTTGTGGCGACATTGAGTTGGTGTTATTGGTACGAGTACCAAAACCTGCGGTATTACTACTGTTACTACCCGAAATCAACTGGTCAGATTGTGAATCATGGTGCGAGTAACGAAGCGTTAATTTATGCTTATCGTTGATGTTGTAATCAAAACGTACCAAGAATTTTTTACTTTCAGATTCACTGTTAAAACCGTCCAAAGCACCAGCGTTCCAACCAAGTTTAGACATAATGTCCGCCACTTTTTGCATATCGGCCAAAGTAGTTCTTGAGATGTTTGCACCAGTCGTACCTCTGTTAGCCGACCAAGTTAAAGCAGGTGTTGAGCTATTGATAAATTCACCGTTTACAAAATAAAATAATTTGTTTTTGATGATTGCACCACCCGCACGGAAACCTGTAGTTTTTTCGCTAAAGTTGGTAATACTTACAGGCGTATCTCCAATTTTGTTTCCAACCAAATTTTGGTTTTTAAAGAAATGGTAAACTGAACCAGACGTTTCGTTTGTTCCAGAACGAGTTACGGCGTTGATAGCCGCACCAGCAAAACCAGACTGACGCACATCGAATGGAGCGATGTTGATTTGTAATTGCTCAACGGCATCTAGCGAAATCGCACCGTAGCCTGTTCTACCACCAGCCTGAGCTTCGTTACCCAAACCGAAACCGTTGTTGAATACCGAACCATCAATGGTAAAGTTGTTGAAACGAGAATCTTGACCTGCAAACGAAGAACCGTTGCTGTACGCATTGTAGCGTGTAATACTGTTGATGGTACGGTTCAAGGTAGGTAAAGAAGAAAGGGTTTGTCCTGAGAAAGTTGCCGAAGCACCTGTTCTACTCGAACTAAAAATATCGCTCTTTCCAGCTTTTACCACTACTTCTTGTAATTGCTTTCCTTCTTCTACAAGTTTGAAGTTTAGCGTGGTAGCAACACCCAAAGTAGTGAAAACGTCCGACATTACCTCTGTCTTAAAACCAACAAAAGTAACTGTTACAGTAAATGGGCCACCTACACGAACACCCGGTAATGTAAAGCGACCAGCCGTGTTGGTAGAAGCACCATAACGAGTTCCAGATGGGGTGTGTACAGCAATGACAGAGGCACCTGGAAGTGGCTCGCCTTTGGCATCTACTACGCTACCCGCAAAAGAGGAAGACGTGACCTGGGCAAATACCTGCACACTCGAAATAGTAGCGAATATTGCAAATAGCAAGCTTACAACTACTTTAGTGGTAAAAACTTTTTTCATAATAATGAAATTGGAATTTAGTTATAAATTGAATGGATGAAATTCTTTGCAAAATAACAACAAAAAATTAGTTTCGGCAATATCATGAAATTAACAAAATATAAACTTAGTTAACTTAAATTACTGATTTTTAATGAAACCATTTATACTTTATTTAAAAAATACCATTTTTACGCTTAATTTTTATAACTTATACAAGATTCATTCTGATAAAAAGAGTACTCTATTCGTTTAGTATTTTTTGAAGATTAGAAAAATAAATGTATATACCTATATTTAATGATATAAATAATAATTTTTAATAGCTTGCATTACTCAAACCTAATGATTTTATTTATTTTTATTTTTAGCAAAACCCAAACTCTTACCTTGTATTTTATATCGTTATCGTATGTCTTTCTTTCCTTCCAAAAAACTATTTGCAGGGCTTTTTTTATGTTGTAGCTATTCGTTACAAAGCCTCGCTCAAATCCCATTCAATGCTTTTTCAAAGCCCATTATTGCTGCTCATAGAGGTGGTTTTTATGAAAAAGAGCCTGAAAATAGCCTAGAGGCTTTCAAAGAAACGGCTCAACAACTCAATCGTCAACCTTTCTTTATAGAACTAGATTTAAGAGAAAGTGTCAACGAACGTATTTATATTTTGCATGACGAAACCTTCGACCGCACTTCTACAGGAGCAGGGCTTATCAAAAGAACGGATGATTATTTTATCAAAAACTTTTCACTCAAAAACAGAGCAGGCGAAGTTACGCCCTACAAAATTCCTACTTTTGAGGAGGTCTTGCAATGGGCAAAAACGCAGAAAAACCTGTATTTGATGATTGATGTCAAAGGCACTTCTTGGGAAAGAGCCATCGACCTTGTCGATTTTTATGAGGTACGAGCCAAATGCCTCTTTCTTACCTTTAACCTCCACGATACTCAAAAGGTTTTCAAAATTGCTCCGTCGGCGATGATTTCGGTTCTTATCACTACAACTGAGGAATTAAATGAGTTAAAAGCCTTACAAATCCCCAAAAATCAGTTGTTTATTTATATCAACCCTCGTACTACCAAGGCTACACTCAAGCAAATCCACCAAGAAAAATTTATCTGCATGACCGACGTAAGCGAAAATAGTAAGCAAACCACCAAGCCTTTTGCCAATCCTTTTAAAAAACATTTTTATCGAAAAATTCGCCGCTCCAAGCAACTTGATGTGCTTATAACTGATTACCCTGTTGTGGTAAATCGTATCTTTGCAAAAAGAAAATCAAAGTAAGCATGAAATTATACTATCGCAAAGCAGGAGATTCGGGACAAGCACTTATCATATTACATGGCATTTTTGGGTCGTCTGACAACTGGCTGACCATTGGAAAAGTATTAGCCCAACACTACCAAGTGTACATGGTTGACCAACGCAATCATGGCCAATCGCCACACAGCGATGAGTTCAATTACGAAGTACTAGCCGCCGACTTGAAAGAGTTTATCGAAGCACATCAACTGCTCAATCCTATCATTATTGGGCATTCGATGGGAGGCAAAACAGTGATGCAATTTGCCATGAATTATCCGACCCTTTTCGGTAAAATGGTGGTGGTTGACATTGCCCCCAAATTCTATCCAGTGCATCATGCCATGATTTTGCAAGGGCTTCACGCCGTGCCTTTGGCAACTTTGAGCAGCCGCACAGAAGCCAACGAAATTCTGAAAAGATTTGAAGAAAACGAAGGCGTTCGACAATTTTTACTAAAAAACCTTTGGCGTAACCCTGCCAAAGACAACCAGTTCGATTGGCGTATCAACCTGCCTGTCATTACCCAAAATATAGATGTAGTGGGGCATGAATTGAGCAACGAAAAAGTGATTGAGAAGCCTGTTTTGTTTATCAGAGGAGCTTCGTCGCATTACATCCAACCCGAAGATGAGCGACGTATTTGGGAGCTTTTTCCACAATACGAATTAGTGAGCATTCCGAATGCAGGTCATTGGGTACAAGCCGACCAGCCACAAGCTTTTGTAGAAGCCTTGCAGGCGTTCATTCACTAAAACAATGCCATTGATATGACCCTTTTTTTGATTCCCACTACCTTAGCTCCAGATACCGCCGAGGCTGTTTTGCCTGCTCAAATCAAGCAAGTAGTGAGCCAGACCGATTATTATTTTGTAGAAAATATCCGCACGGCACGCCGTTTTATCAGCGAGCTAAAACTAGGCAAAACCATTGATGACTTGCATTTCTACGAATTGGATAAAAATACAACCGTACAACAAGTAAAAGGGTATTTTCAAGGCATTCCGCCTGATGCAGCCATTGGGGTGATGTCGGAAGCGGGTTGTCCGGGCGTTGCCGACCCTGGTGCCATTGCTGTACAAATGGCCCATCAACTAGGCATACGAGTAGTGCCATTGGTGGGGCCATCGTCGATATTATTGGGCTTGATGGCTTCGGGCTTTTCAGGACAATCCTTTGTTTTTCACGGGTATTTACCCATTGAAAAAGCAGCTAGGCATAAAATGCTGAAAGTATTGGAAAAAAATGCCCAAAGTTTTCAGACGCAGATTTTTATGGAAACCCCCTTTCGGAACAATGCTTTTTTAGACGATATTTTACAAATCTGCCACCCCGATTTAAAGCTTTGCATAGCCTGTAATGTAAGTGCGAGCGACGAGTTTATCCAGACCAAAAGCATTGCCCAATGGCGTAAAGCCAAGCCCGATTTACATAAAAAACCTACGATGTTTTTGATGAGCCAGTAAGGGGAGGGTTACGAAGGCACTGCTTTTGTAAAGTTATGTGTAAGTGTAAAACCTACACCGCAAGCAAAAATTTCAAGATACGTAGAGAGCCAACCAATGTTAAAATGCTAATTATAGTCTGTGGTATAAATTGAATACTAAAAGTAGCTTTGTGCATACTTTAGTTAGCAATGATTTCAGAATATAACATACTAAACATATTCGGAGAAAACGTAAGAAAGCACAGACGTTTACTCAATATTTCTCAAGAAGAATTGGCACATCGTGCTGACCTTCACAGGACTTACATTGGTATGATTGAACGAGCTGAAAAAAACATTACGCTTGTAAACATGCAGAAAATTGCTAATGCTTTAGAAGTTAACATTGAAGACTTAATCAAAGTTAGCAATCATGGCAAAAAAACAAATTAACCCTTACATCATTATTCACGGTGAGTATTTCATTCCAGAAAAAACAAGCGATGTTTTTATGGAAGTAGAATTTGAGTATGAAGTTAAAAAAAGGTTTTGGCGGCATTACACTTAGGAGACTGGGAATGTAGAGTCTGTAGACCAGTTCCACAAGTTAATCCGCAACTAGACCATATTTCAAATGGATAGCGAGAAAGCCAACACTTATTGCCGACTCAGGGGAAATAGAAACTCGGTAAAAGGAAACAGGTTAACAATCAGTTGTTTGAATAAGCCCAATTGAAACAAAAAACCAAATGCACAGACTAACAACTTTGAAATGTCAATATGTTAACAAGAAATCAGATAGAAGCTGAACTAAGTCTTGCCTATATACAGGCAGTGGCTGCTGCGGAAACATTCGCTGTGGACGTTCCGCATATTGATAGCGATAGTGTTGATGCAATTATTTCAGGAAAAGGGAAAATTGACTCAACTTCATTAAGGCATTCACCAAGAATTGAAGTGCAATTAAAAGCATCTATACATGCACATCCTAATAGTAACGGAGATATACCTTTTGACCTCACCATAAAAAATTATGACGATTTAAGGGCTGACACAGTGTTGCCTCGTTTGCTCATTCTTTTGGCTCTGCCTCAACAGCAGGCTGATTGGCTCATACACCAACCCGATAAACTCATTTTGCAGCAATGTTGTTATTACCTTAATTTGAAAGGACAACCTGCAAGTTCAAACGGTGGGCATCAAAGGGTTTATGTTCCAACGGCTAATATTTTAACGCCAACAGCGTTAAAGACATTAATGATAAAGGCATCAAAATTAGAAGACTTATGACAGTGAACGATATACTCAAAGCAGTGCCTGAATTAAAGTTTACTGAACTTCAGGCTTATTTAAGAAATACAGGTTGGGCAAGAATTGAAGCACCAAAACAAAGTATTGCACTTTTTCAAAAACAAATAGGAAATAACTTTTTTGAAACGCTACTACCTCTTTCAAAAGATTATTCAGATTATACCTACAGAATTGTAGATGTGCTTGAAAATATTGCACAAGCAGAAAACAGAGAAGTGCATCAGGTTCTTACTGATTTATCTATTCCTCCTGGAGATACTGTCAGGTTTAGAGTGATAAACAAAGATACTGTTGGTGGCACCATTTCATTTTTAGAAGGTTTCAACCTTTTAGAAGGAGCCAAGAAGGCATTGTTTACAACCGCTTGCGACATTGTGCAGCCAGAGAAATATCATAAAAGATTAGGTTTGAAAGGTGCTCAACAGTTTATTGAAGAATGTAGGTTAGGACAAACAGAAAAAGGTAGTTTCATTGCTTCTGTTATTTGTCCTTTCGTTAATCAAACACCCGAAGATAAAGCCCAACAACTATCCATATTTAATCGAGCAGAAGAATTCAGGCATTCACTCACAAGAAAAGTTACAACACGGTTAATGTCATCATTGGCAGAAATTAAAAGTGCCATTGACAGAGGTGAAGAAAACAGAATTGTTGACCTTGAAGGTGAAAATATCATAAGTGGTAATTTTTTGGAAAGCATTGTTGAGTTGAATTCCACAAAGGAAACCTCCGAAATTGAAATCGTTACCAGTTGGTCGGTATTTGCCAAAGAGCAACCACAAATAGCAAGAGCCATTAAGTTCAGTAATGATTACGTTCCTGTTTTAGAGAATATAATCAGCAAAGTAAAACCAATTGATAAAGGATTTGAAGATGATTTTATAGGAAAAATATCACTCACAAAAGCTAACCCTGATATTCATTCAAGAAACGAAGGAGAAATTGTTTTGAATTACATTATTGGTGACGAAGAAAAGGTTTCCAAAGCAAGGGTGGTTTTGAATAATGAAGATTATGAAAAAGCTTGCGAAGCTCATAAGCAAGGTAAAACAGTAAGCATAAGAGGAAAATTAGTAACAGTTGGACGTTCAAAGACAATAGAAAACCCATCTTTTAAGATTGTCTAATAGCTGTTCTAATGGCAAACTTCTTCACCGAAAGCAAAATAGAACAAATTTCTTGGATATTCTAAGCAATTCCTTATCATATATTGTGTAACATGGTTCTGACCCATTATAACCAAAAACACATAACTCCCTTATTATCAAACAAATTCATTCATAAGCAATGATACATTTTGAAATATTTACATTTAATCCTTTTCAAGAAAATACCTACGTTGTGTGGGACGAAACCCTCGAATGTGTCATCATCGACCCAGGTTGTCATGTGTATGAAGAGAGAAAAGCCCTCACCAATTTTATCAACGACAACAAACTCAAGCCCGTAAAGCTACTCAATACTCATACGCATATCGACCATGTGTTGGGCAATGCTTTTATTAAACGAACCTACAATATTGCCTTGCATATTCATGAAAAAGAATTACCTATTTTATCAAATGCACCGCATAGAGCCGCCTATTGGGGTTTTCCAGCATACGAACACGCCGAACCAGATGTTTTTTTAGAAGAAAAAAGTATGGTAACTTTTGGAAATAGTAGCTTTGAAGTGCTTTTTACACCCGGACACGCCCCTGGCCATGTCGTTTTTTATCATGCCGAACAAGGCTTTTGTATTGGTGGCGATGTGCTGTTTAAGGGTAGTGTCGGACGTACCGATTTACCGCTTTGTAGCTTCCCAGACCTCGAAAAAAGTATCCGAACACAACTTTATACCTTGCCCGATAACACCGTGGTGTATCCCGGACACGGCCCTAGTACCACCATTGGGTTTGAGAAAAAACATAACCCTTACGTGCGTCTATAATTCATT
Organism: Cytophagales bacterium; assembly: GCA_013298025.1. Lineage (GTDB taxonomy): Bacteria > Bacteroidota > Bacteroidia > Cytophagales > Spirosomataceae > Flectobacillus. The sequence goes on from JAAFJE010000002.1 coordinate 169,417, forward strand.
TTTAACAGTAATTTATGATTATGAACATCAAAGCCCATCTTCCTAATATTCTCACTTGTGGCAACTTGCTCAGTGGTATTTTTGGCTTACATTTTCTTCTAAAAAGCGATGACTTTGTTAATCAACCTCAACAACTCATCATCCCTTCCATTTGTATTGGTATCGCTCTTGTATGCGATTGGCTTGATGGCTTTATTGCACGCTTGTTACACGTGAGTTCGCCTATTGGGAAAGAATTAGATTCATTGGCCGACATGGTGACGTTTGGCGTATTGCCTGCTTTTATCATGCTCAAACTCATCGAAGGGAGTTGTACCACAGGCACTTGTACGGTAGGATTGTTTGGGTTTTATAAACCTTATATCGCTTTTGCATTAGCCGTATTTTCGGCTTTACGATTGGCAAAATTTAATGTAGATACCCGTCAAAGTCATTCTTTTATTGGTGTGCCAACGCCTGCCAATGGCATGGTAGTTGCGTCATTGCCTCTCATTTTGGTGTATCATCCTGCCTACCGTGATTGGGTATTAAACTTTAATGGACTGGTTGTTTATTCGATTGTGATGTCGTATTTGCTTGTGGCAGAATTACCACTTTTTGCCCTAAAGTTCAAATCGTTTGCTTGGAAAGAAAACCAAATCAAATACCTATTTCTTTTATTATCGCTCGTCTTGGTTGCCCTTTTGAAGTTTGTGGCCATTCCGCTTATCATCTTTTTGTATGTACTTATTTCTATAATTGACGCACTGAAATCAGAAAAATAAGTAACAAGCTTGTAGCTATTTGATGTTGAAATAAAGGCTTTTATTCATCAAATAGTTACAGGCTGTTTTTTTTAGTATTATGTGTTATAACTATTGTCTATTTCAATTTCTTTCCTGCAATATCTTCCCATTTATAGAAATGAAAAGTACGGTCGTCGCTCATGGCGATGAATAATCCTTTTTTGAAAGTACTGTTTAAAGGCACAGACACTACTTCTGAGCCATCGCTTTGTACGGCTTTTACTTTTACTACTTTCAATAAAGTATGCTCGTGTGGATTTTGAGCTGTTCCTTCTCTACTAAAAATATGAAATTGGTTTGCTCCTTGGTCTGAAACCAAAATGTAACCTTTCTTTCTGGAAGTCTGATAAATAGAAATGCCTTCGTGGTCTTCGGTAAAACCTGTGGTGGCAAACAAAGCCAATTCCTGATTTCCTTTTGAAGGTTCGGCAAAATACTTTCTTACGCCAACGCCTTCGTCGGAATAATAGATATAGCCCAATTCGTCATCAACGGCAATGGATTCTATTTCTTTTTTGCCACTGTAAGCTCCAAATTTTCTTACTAAAGTAGCTTTTACTTGTCCTTTTCCGTCGTCTTCCAACAGATATTGCCATAAATAAGTACCATCAGTTGGCCCAGATTTCCTACCGACAATCGCATAGATTTGTCCTGCTTTATTTTTGTATAAAGCAATGCCCATCAAATCACGGTACTCTGCTCCTGTTTCGTTCTCAAATACTTCAATGCCTCCGTTGTCAACGGGTTTCATGTCTGGCAAAGCGTAAATTCGGAGTTTGTGCGTAAAACGCTCTGTCGTTACTGCAATGTCTGTGGCTTTGTTATTGAGTTTCAAACCATACTCAATATCCACATTATCAGGTCTTTTCAGGTTACGAACTACTTTATCTTCTTGAATTTTTCCTTGTAAATCATATACATACAAAGCACCGTCGATGTCTTTGTCTGTCCCAATCACCAGACTTTTGCTAGCATCTTTCGGATTAATCCAAACAGCAGGGTCGTCGGTATCGTGTTTTACAGGTTCGGTGATAAAAGTAGGCTGTATAATCTGTTGTTCGCTGTTATTATTTTTTGTTTGTACTGCCACTTGTTTACAAGCAGTAAGCGATAAACCAAGTAAAAAAATACTTAAAAACCGATGATTCATTATTTATCTCTTCTTTTAATTGTTAGTTAGTGAGTTGTGAATTAGTGAATGTTTCTAAAAGGTAATTAAAAATTAATTCACTGATTCACAACTCACTAACTAACTAATTCACAATTCACTAACTCACAATTATTTAACTCCAAAAGCACCAATATAAGAAGCTGGTTCTGGAGATTTGTAGCTTTGTCCGTTAATCGTAATGCCGTCTTTGAAATTTCTGGTGAAAGTAGTAATTCCTTTATTCAAGGCTGGCGAACCTGTTGTTAAATGGAAATCCCAAGAAGAAGAAAAATCTGCATTATAGCTATCAGTATTCACTGGATAATTCACAAATTTCGGGTCGTTATCGCCTGCTTTTGTGCCAATTACATCATTTTTACCTGCTAAAATTTCAGTACTTGGTTGGAATTGGTTTACTCCTTCTTGCGTGTAACCGTAATACAATGAATTACTTACGATAGAACGATTGTCTTCTGGTTTTTTCACATCTCTTTTAATACCGAAACGAGTATTTGCCATCAAGTTGTTGTACAAATCAGCACGTACACTTGCTTCTAACCAAATAGAACCGCCTTTAATCGTTGGTCTTCTCCAGCCTGTGTTTACAATGGTATTATTGTAAGCCACCACGTAAGCTTGCGGAGTACGGTCGCCAGAATTTGATAATTTCAAGGCATTTGTATTAGTGCTGTAAATCAAATTATAAGCCACATCAGCCACGCAACCCGATTTAATATTGATGGCTTCGCCACCGCTTTCGCCCGTTGTATGGAAAGTGTTATTGGTAAAAATGATGCTTCCGCCTTCCAAATACGTACAGTCGTCTTTCCAGTAACGAACGATTGAATTTTGCATCACTAATTTTCCTGCCGTATTTGAAAACCAGATTGCTGGGTCGAATTCACCGCTAACGGCTTTGTACAAACCTTGCTTTACAGAAGTTGAAGATTCGGTTGTTACCGCTCCGCCATATTCCAAAATTGCATTGCTAAGTACCAATTCTGCACAAGTTTTTGAGGCTAAAATACCACCCCAAAGTTTTCCAAATTTGTTTTTGGCAATTCTTGCTCCTTCTGGAACGGTCAATTTTACAGGATTGGCTGTACTTCCCAACACGTACAAATTACCGTTTACAATTACTTCTGGCTTTGCCGTTGTGTCCATTACTACGGTTACGCCTTCTTCAATGGTCAAACTTTTTCCTGCTGGAATAATGATGTCGGTTTTTACTTGGATGATAGAACCTTTTGTCCAAGTTCCTGATACTTCACCTGTTACGGTTTGTTCAACTACTGGCGTTGTGTTGTCGTCTTTACTGCACGCAGCGAACAAGGTCATCAATAACATGATGCCCACAAACATTTTTGAATTTTTCATGATAAAATTTGATGTTAAAGTTTTTGAATTAGTATTTGAATTTTATGCCGATTAGATAACTCCTCTGATAGTAGTCTTCTCGAATCAAGGTTTTGCCATTACTGCTGGCTTGGTCTGGAATATTACTGTTTACAGGGTTGGTATTTTTGATGAAAACTCGCATGGGCGTATTCAATAAATTGTTGGCTTTGGCAAAAATCACCCAACGCTCGCTGAGTTTTTTTTCTACCGAAAAATCCATTTGGATAAAGGCTTCTTGCCATAAATCATTGTCTAAAAACTGCGAAACGGTATTGATACGCTCGCCTGTATATGAAGCCGCCAACTGGGCATCCCAGCCAGTTTTATTGTTTTTATAGAGTAAAGAAAAATTGCCGATATGTTCCGACTGCCCGTAAAGTGGACGAGTTTGATTGACCGAAATCGAACTCAAATTACCTGCACTATCACGCACTCTGATATTCTTTTTGGTGGTGATAGAAGAATTGGTATAAGTATAATTCGCTTTAATTCCGAAGTTTTTGAAGTACTTGATAACATCTAATTCAAAACCATAATTATTGGCATTACCAAAATTCCCGGGCGTATAAAAAACATCTTGCCCACGGGTTTCATCTACTTGCAAAGTGTATTCAATCGGATTTTTGATGGCCTTGTAAAAAATCCCTGCCATTACTTGGTCTGTTGGATTAGGAAAGTATTCGTATCGCAAATCAATATTATCCGCTATCGCACGCTGTAAATCTGGATTTCCTCTTTCTTGAAATTCTTCGTTCACTACTTTTCCCGGTACTATTTCAAAAAATCCCGGACGATTGATTGAACGGAAATAAGAAGTACGCAGGTTTTGAGTATTACTTAAACTATGTTTGATATTCAAACTTGGTAAAAAATCGGTATAAACCTGATTGCCCGAAGGACGAAGTTCGCCCAAAGGAAATAGCATTTGATAACCTTGGTCTGTATGTTCTACCCGAAGTCCACCGATAATTTGCGTAGCTGCTGTATTCAATTTTGCCATTAAATACCCTGCCGCAATTTTTTCAGTAGCATCATAATTCAAAGCCGAAGCTACTGTTCCTCTTGGGTTTTGAACGGTAAAATTTACTTCGTCGTAGCTGTTAAAATCTCTTCCATAAACTGCCAAAAGGTTGGTAGGTTGTAAGATGTAATTATTATAAAAATTACTTCTTTGCTTATCTCGATACAACACACCAGTACTGATTTCCAATGGATTAGCATTCCAAGCACTTAAATAAATAAGGTTCAAATAAGTGGCTAAATCTCGGTCGTCGTTGTGTTCCCAGCGTCGGCTACTTTGTTGCGGATAGATTTTCGTTTCTACAAAATTTTCTCTTTTACCCAATACGCTAAAACTGGTATTGTCTGGCGTTTGGTTTGAAGCCGTAGAATACACCGCCGACCAATTGAATTTTAATTTTTCTACTAATTGGTGCGTTCCTTGCAAAGTACTATTGAAAATTTGCTGTTGCGTTACTCTTGAACGAATGCTGAAAGTTAAGCCTGCATTTCCTTTTTCAAGGTCGTAGCCGCCCGAAGAGTATTCTGTGGTTTTGGTGTCACGCAATTGTTCATTCAGCAAATTCATGTAGGCATTGTACCATTGAATTTTATTGTTTTCGTTCAAACGAAAATCAATTTTAGCGTGTAAGCCCAAACGCTCCTGACGCTCGGAGTATTGGCGTTCTGCCAAGCTGGTAATTCTTGAGGTTCTTTCAGTATCATACACCGTTGAAGAATAAAATTTACTATTACTTCCACGGTAAGTATTCTGAAAACTGCCTGCTAAAATTACACCCAAACGATTTTGTAGGAAGCGGTTTCCGATAGAGAAACCGCCTACAAGGTTTGGAATTGGTTTCTTGGTTTGAAGTGTTAGTGTTCCTTTCGGAAAATCTTTTGCTGTGGCTGAATAAGTATTTCCGTTCAATTCATAAGGCGATAATTGCTGAATCTGGCTGGCATTGAAGCTTGTAAAATCACGATTCATAAATAATTCGTTGTAACCGCCTGCCAAATTTCCTTTGATTTCTAACTGATTTGGTGCGTCTTTCATCACCATATTTACCACACCACCAACGGCATCTCCTTCTAAATCAGGCGTTAAGGTTTTGAATACTTCTAATCGCCCTAACAATTCTGAAGGAAAAATATCTAAAGGCACATAACGATACTTATTGTCGGGACTCGGAATTTTGATGCCGTTTACCAAAGTATAATTGTAACGTTTGTCCATGCCTCGCAAAATGGCGTATTGTCCGTCGCCATTACTGTTTCTTTCAATAGAAACGCCCGATACTCTTTGGATTAAATTTGCTACCGTCAAATCTGGTGAAATTTCAATGGCTCTTCCCGAAACAATATTCATCAACTGATTGGCTTTTCGTTCTGAAAAACGAGCGGAATTTTCGGTCGATTTATCGGCACTGGCTCTTACGACTACTTCACTCAAAGACTGCTTGGCATCGGGTTCTAAACTAAAATTTAGAAAAAGGTCTTCTTTGCCAATCGTGATTTCTTTGGTGATACTCTGGTATGAAACATAGCTAATTTTTACCTGATATTTCCCTGCTGGCAATTGCTTGATGCTGAAAGAACCGTCTAAACCTGTGGCATCATAAAAGCCCTTTTTATCCAATCTTACATTCGCTCCAATCAAAGGTTCTCCTGTTTCTTTGTCGATTACTTTTCCACTAAATGTTCCTGAAAAAGCGGTAAATGACAGCAGGATAAAACAATATATTAGGCTGTAAATTCTGTTCATATTTTCTTTGTATTGTCTTTATTTCGCTTGCTGATATTGTGATGTCAGAGAAATAAAAAATTATTTTGCACTCGTTTTTTTGATGAGGCAAAGGTGCAAATACAATCAGAACAGAAGCAAATTTTGGGCGTTACAAAAAGGCAACAGCGTTACAAAGTCCATAAACAAGAAGGCAACAAGCGTAACAAATAAAATATAAACAACTGATTTACAGTAATATAAAAATAAATCCTCGACACATTATTAAATTATTACCGTTACATTTCTGAATCGTTAAGTACTTATAAAGCTTGAATAAATGCCGAAAGACTATCGCCTTGAGCAAGGTTTAGTTTCTTTCGTAATCGGTAGCGAACTACTCTTAAACTATCTTGAGAAATGCCCAAGAGCGAAGAAATATCCGCAGAAGTAAGATTCATTTTTAGCAAAGCAATCAATCGTAAATCGTTTGCCGTGAGGTTCTCGGAAGTAGCTTTTAGTTTATCAAAAAAGCTTTGATGTACTTGTTCAAAAATTCCTCGAAATTCTTCCCAGTACTGGTCGTGATTAAAACTTTGGTTGATTTCCTGCATGATTTGTCGAAGCTGTCGTTTGGGGTCTCGGCGGTCGTCTTTAATCATTTCTTCCAATCGGTGATAGAGTTTTTCAAGCAATTGGTTTTTCTGAATCACGTGTAGCGTATGCGAACTCAATTCTTTTGTTTTGATTTCCAAAAGGTTTTTTAGGTTTTCTTCTTCCAATACTTTGTTGCGTAAAGCTACTTCCATCAAGGCTTTTTGCGTTTCAAATACATGGTTTCTTTCTTCATTCAACACTCTTTCGCTTTTGATTTTCAAACGCTGGCGACTGATGATAACCGTTGCCAAAGCTGCCAACAAAATCGTAACGATTCCGATGGCAAAACCAATAATTTGGTTTGTTTTTCGGGCGTTGTTTAGTTGCTCTATTTCATTATTTTTTTTGGTAATATCGTACATTACTTGTAACAAAGCCAATTGTTTATTACTGTTTTCATCATAAATATCCAAAGCCGTTTTTCGACTTAATTCTAAATAATGAAAAGCACTGTCATTGCGTCCCATCAAATTATAGGCTTTGGCAATGTCACGGTAAGCACCTGATAATTGATACGTTTCCTTAGAAACTAAAGCCAAATCCAAGGCTTTTTTTGAATATACTAAACCCTCCTTTAGCTTTCCTGTTTTCCTCAAAACATCGCCCAAATTATTCAGAACTTCAATTTGAGCAATGTGATTTTTAGTTTTTTGATTGGTTAAAAAGGCTTGCTGATAATAAAAATAAGCCGAATCGTAGCGAGCTAAATCTTCGTAAATACTTCCAATATTTTCATAAATCTTAGACATTCCTTGACGATTATTGATTTTTTGGTAATGACCCATCGCTTGTCGCTGATAGGTAAAGGCACTATCGTACTTCTGTTGTTTTTCATACAATTGCCCGATTTTGCCCAAAGTATTTGCCATGCCCAAATCGTTGTGGGTACTTTTATAAATAGCAAAAGCTTCATCGTAATGTTGGCGAGCCAGCTTTCGCTGACGATTATAGTAATACAAAACCCCCAAATCATTCAGGTTTTCTGCCAATAAATCTTTCTTCTGGTTCGCCTTGAAGAGCTTACCGGCTTGTAAATGAAAATCTAAAGCCTGCGGATAATGACCAAAATGATAACAGATTTGTCCCATTTGTTGCAAGTAAATACCTGCCTGTACGGCATCTTTCTGCTCGTTGGCTTTAGTATATTTTTCTTTCAACAACCGAAAAGTAGCGTCTGGTTGTAGCGTAAAATTTGACTGTTGGATTTCTTCCTCATTTTTAAAAGTCTGAGAGAATAATACCAAAGGAGTAAAGTAAAAGAAAAGCAAGAGATTTTTTTGCCTACAAAAACCCAATAGAAATTTGAAGTAATTCATAATGAAGACCGATGAAAAATTTCATAAATTTCTATTGGATAATTTAATGTTAGCACAAAAGTATGAAGCTTAATGAATATTTAATATGAGCTACACCCTTTATGAGAGCAAAATAACCTGTCTGGTCGTTGGTTAAACAAAGCGTTCCTACGACCAGAACGAGGGCTACATTCTTTGTATTCATACGCCATTTGGAGCAGTACGAAAGCTATACCAAACAAAAAACTAACACGCCTGTAAGTCCACAAGCGAGTATCCAACCAATGAGCTTTTCCATTGTCTTACGTTAGGTTAATTGTGATACAATCTATTTATCAGGTAGGATTGTACGCAAGTTTCAATACGCCTTAGCAACTTTTGAAGTTTCTTTTTGCAAGCCTACTGCATACCAAGATTGTTTAGGTTTTTAGTAATTTGTACAATCTTTCATGTAGTATCTCATTAGTATAAAACATTGAAAATGAGTATCTATACATTCCAAACAATACTTCTTACCATTCATAGAACCATGTAGAAATAGCCATACAATGTGAGTTTTTTACTATATATTTTTTAGAAAATTTTACGTTGTTTGGTACATCTGTCGCATTTCAAATAATTGAACTATATTTTTGCAAGTTTATCAACAATTTTATCCTATTTTTACTAAAAAATTTTACATTTGAATAAAATACTGTACGCAATGATTTTTGGATTTGAGAGGTAAACCTCATTTTAGCACTATCCTAAAACTGAATCTTGCGTACAGCACCAACTCGGCGTTCATTATTCACAATTTATAACTAAACTATGGCGTATTCCCGCATTACTGGCGTAGGGCATTATGTTCCAGAAAACATCATCACAAACGAATACTTAACAACCCTCATGGATACCTCCGACGCTTGGATAACCGAGCGAACGGGCATTAAAGAACGGCGTTATTTTACCAAAGGCAAAGATACCAATGCTTCGATGGCGACCGAAGCCAGCAAAATTGCCTTGGCAAGGGCGAATCTTTCGGCTACAGCCATCGACTTTATTATTTACGCCACCATTACGCCCGATTATTTCTTTCCGGGCCCTGGTTTTATTTTACAGCGAAATTTGGGTATAGCAGGCATTGGCGTACTCGATATTCGAGACCAATGCTCGGGGTTTGTCTATGCGTTGTCGGTAGCAGACCAGTTTATACGGTCGGGAATGTATCGAAATATTTTAGTTGTTGGAGCCGAAATTCAATCTACTTTTCTCAACCACACAACCGAAGGCAGGGGCGTTGCCGTAATTTTTGGCGATGGTGCTGGGGCAGCCGTGGTGCAAGCAACGGAAGATGAAAACCATCGTATCCTTTCTACCCATCTTCATGCCGATGGCACGTATGCCGAAGAATTATATGTAAAAGAACCGGGCAGTTCGGGAGGAGAACGCTTTTACGAGCAACTTCTCGAAAACCCACAAATGGGCGATGTGGTCATGAATGGCAATGCGGTTTTTAAACACGCTGTGGTACGTTTTCCTGAAGTTATCAAAGAAGCCTTAGCTCATAACCAGCTACAGTCCAGCGATATAGATTTATTAGTACCACACCAAGCCAACTTACGTATTGCCGAATATGTGCGACAACAACTTGGCTTAACGCCAGCACAGGTCATGACCAATATTCAATATTATGGCAACACAACGGCAGCTTCTATTCCGATTGCTATGAGTGAGGCTTGGGAACAAGGTCGTATCAACGCAGGCGATTTGGTCTGTTTGGCTGCTTTTGGCAGTGGCTTCACGTGGGGGTCGGCATTGCTGAGATGGTAATTGTTGGGCAATAGGTAAAATCTATTGCCCAACAATTTAGTATTGCCCCGTAGAAAGCATCACCAAGGTACAGGCCTCTTCTACCTGAATACCTGCTTCGCTGGCTTGTTGCTCGAACGCGGGGTTTTCTGTCCCTGGATTAAAAATGATGCGTTGAGGCTTGAGCGATAACACATAATTGATGTATGCTTGCTGATGGTTCGGACTTACATACAACGTTACTGTATGAATATCTTCTACTACGGGTAAGTCCGTCTGAATGGCTTGTCCAGCAATACTACCTTGCTTGATGCCCACCAAACTTACCTCATGCCCATGTTGCAAGAGCATATTAGTTGCCAAATAAGCGTATCGTGCTGGATTGGGCGTAGCACCGATAACAAGTGTTTTCTTCGACATAAAGTATCAAATGTTTGGTAAAATATAGAGATTGTTAAGGGAAAAGAACTATTATATACTCAAACGCTCATGGATAGTTTTCAGGATATTTAATTGTTCCTCCTCTTTCGTTGTCCCCCACAAATCTACCTTTAAAATTTTTGTGACTTGTGTATTTCTTTTTACTACCAGTAACGAGTAAAAAGTTTTTTCACGCTTTCCAATAAAATACGTATAAATGATAGAGCTATAATTAGGTTTGTTGCTATGCTCTATTATTGTGAAATGCTTAAAATAAGAGCTATCTGGTTTTAACTTATTAAGCTCCGATTGCATAACTTTTGAAGTTGAAACTACATATTTTTGATTAGAGTCAGTGTAAGTATAATAATTGTTTGTTTTAGTTTTTATATCAATTTTACCTAAATCATCCGAGCGACTGTACAGCCAATGGTATTCTGTATAACGGTCTCCAAATCCTACACTGAATTTGAGTTTCCAATGATAGGGTATATACATGGTTATATCTGGGCCTTTAACAACAAGTTTTTTCGTTTTTATATGGACTACTTTTTCACAACTCAATAATACAATGGCTGTAAGCACAAAAAGGGATTGATTCATGATTACCAAATCTGTTTAACAAATATATTTGAATGTAATTAGATTTAGAATCCAACCCGCTAACAAGTTGGACAATCTTATATGTGTGTTGTTATAAAGGAAAATCTATTTTAACACATAGAACAAGCCATCTCAGAGATTAGAAAACCTATCTTTTTCATAGAAAAACCCATCTAAAACATAGAACAAGCCATCTCAGAGATTGGAAATCCCATCTTTTTCATAGAAAAACCCATCTAAAACATAGAACAAGCCATCTCAGAGATTGGAAATCCCATCTTTTTTATAGAAAAACCTATCTAAATCTAAAAGACACATAAAGAACATAACCATGCCGATGCAGCAAGGAAAAAGCGGCATCGACATGGTCATTTGTATTGGTTTGATAACTTTATTTTTTACGTAAAAAATCAGGGATTTTTTCAATGATATTCATGATTTTTTTGAAATAGCGTTTGGCTTCACCCACGGGTTTAAAGCCCTTCCAAGCGGTTTGATTAAGGTAAAAATCAAAACGTTCTTTGTATTTGGGTAGGCTATCGTAGCTTTCATAAATGGGCTTGCGACCAATAAAGTGAATAAGCAAGGGTGGTTCTGGATACTCGTCGGAAGCAAAGGCATTCCAAAGCGGACTTAGCTCAACCCAACGGTTTGCCAATACAATGTTTAAGCCGTATTGGTCGGGATAATTGGCATATTTTTCGTTGTCTTTGATGCACTGCACAACCTTTTCAGGAATGTTTTCTTCACGCCATTGTTTGATGTTTACAACCAAAATCCCTGTATTGAAATACTTGGTATCGGCAGGAAAGCCGAGTTCTTTATAATTCAAAATGCCTCCCCAAGCATTGCTAAACACCAACAAACGGGGGTCTATCACGGCAGCCACAAGGTTGTTGCCCAAATCTAAATTCCAGAGGGCAGCAATGTCTGTTTCCACAATCATATCTACGTCTAAATAGATGATTTTCTCATATTTTTCAGGAATAAAATAAGGAATAAAAATACGAGTATGGATATTTTTGGGATACGAACTGCGGTCGAATGGAATATGCAAATGGTCGGGAATAGCCTCATCTAAAGGAATCCAAATCAAACGAATACGACTGGCATCGAGCGAAGCCGAGAGCATTTGTTTGCTTTTTTTAGAAATCTTGTCTTCAACCACAAACACTTCTATCAATTGAGTGCCTTTGTAATGGTATTCGATAGACTTCAACAATGCCCCCAACAGCACCAAATAGTGGTCGTCGCAGGCAACAATAATGGCAATGGTAGATTGATTTTCCATAAAAGGCTATAGGATAAATCCACAAGATATTTTGCGTGGATTGAGAAATCGCTTAAAGTTTAATCCATTTATTTTCAGAATTTTACGAATCATGTGGCGTATGCAAAAATTTCTTTTTGGCTTCGCCCATTTTCAAAATAGCCCTGATAAATCGGAAGAATAATGAAGGTAAAAGACTTATTTCTTTCCACGTAATAAGCTTTTTCAAGAATGCTGGCGTTGAAATATAGAAGGTAAAAAGTAAGGCAAATAGCTGCCCGAATGATAATTGCAACAACGTTTTATCAGCAAAAAACAGGGAAATAAAAGAGAAAAACATCAACATTCCCAACAAGATAATGCGAGGTGGCAACAAAGCCTGAAACACCTTATTGGCATAATCCACGTTTCCTTTGAAAAGATACACAATACCCGAAACAAAATTTTGGCGAAGGTATTTAAACTGGGCGGCAATCCAACGGGTACGTTGTTTTTCAAAAACCTCTTCGTTTTGTACTTTTTCGTCATATACAATGGCATCGTCTATGTAATCAAACTCGATGCCTTGTTTGAGCAAACGCATTTCTAGTTCTTTATCGAAGCCTCCAATGGCATTGATTTGCTCCATGACATTTTTAAATAATTGGTATTCAAAAGCCATACCCGACCCAATCAAGGCCGACGACAAGCCCAAGGCTCGGTGTCCTTTCCGCAAAATATGGTTGTTGATTTCTTCGCTGATGGCATCTAAAATAGCCGTAGGCGAATTGGTATTTTTGGCAGTTCGGTGGCCTTGTACTACCCGATAGCCCAAGTCGAAGGTGGCATTTACCTTGGTAATAAAATCAGCAGCCATGATGTTGTCGGCATCCAAAATAAGGGCTACGTCGTAATTATCGCCAATATAATTCATGGCATATTTCAAGGCCTTCGATTTGGTCGATACATCAAATGTTACTTCTAAGGTCTGCACCCGATGCAATTGTTTGAGCTTTTCTACGGTTTCGGGCTTGAGCGAGTCGGCAATGACCACCACATCGAACAAAGCCGCTGGGTAGTCTTGCACCAATGCCATACGTGCCGATTCTAGTATCACTTTGTCTTCTTTGTATGAAGGCAAGAATACCGCAAACTTGCGTTGTTTGAGGGGCTTTTTGGTAGTAGTTTTGGTATTTTTTAGTCGACCTGCTATGGCGAATACCAATAAATACACAGTGAAAATACTCAGGAAGAGTAGGAAAAATACAAGTACAGTTACAATTATTTCCATCGTTAAATCAGTATTTTTTTATAGTCAGTACAAATTTTATGTGTCTAGTTGCCTATTTACTTGGTACAATATTCCACCAATAGCCTCGTAGAAAAGGTTTGATGTAATCAAAACGTTTATCTTTGAGGAAAACTAATAAATTCTTAGGAATCGACACCAAGGTAAAAAAGCTAAAACTAATGAGCCACTGTAAAGTAGTAAAATTTTTACGCATAAATTTAAGCCTATTGCGTGTCATATAATACATTTTCAGGGGACTTCCCTTGCCTGTCGATACCGATTCTTTGTGCAGCACTGTTGATTCGGCTACATACCAAACCAAAAATCCGTCGTTTCTACAACGCTTACACCAATCGAGTTCTTCGTAATACAGGAAATAGGAATCGTCCATCAGTCCTGTTTTAGCCAATACCTCTCTCGATACAATAACTGCCGCCCCATGAATATAGCAGGTTTCTCCGCTTTTATCAAACTGTCCGAGGTCTTTTTGGTGTTTGCCAAACGCTTCGCCTCTGCCTGTAAATACATCTATTTCGGGTGCACCGGCATATTGAATCATGTTGTCTTCGTAGAAATATTTGAGTTTGGGGCTTGCCATACCAATCCGAGGATGCTGCTGCATGGTTTGTACGAGTGGTTGCAAAAAATCGACGGGAACTTCGGTGTCGTTGTTGAGCAACAAAATGTATGCCCCTTGTGCTTCTTTAATGGCCAAGTTGTTGCCTCCTGCAAAGCCCAGGTTTTCTTCGCTAAAAATAAATTTCACCCAAGGGTAATCATCAACCAAAGGCTTTACACTTGCCGTTGGGCTTCCGTTATCGACTATCCACACTTCGACGTTGGGATAAGAGATATTTTTTACTGAATCTAAAAATTCTTTTGTTACCTGTGGCTGGTTGTAATTGACAGCAATGATTGATACAAGCGGAAATGCGTTCATACGATGGTGGTTAAGTACTAAGTCATTAGCTTTGAATGCTGAATTTTAGGTATAATTATACAGCTTTTCTCTTAAAAAACCAATAAGCTTGTGTAGAATCCTGAATGATAAAAAATAGTTTTATCAAGAACTAGCTCGTTTTCAAACCTTAGCCGAAATAATAATTTTCGTTAACACTTCATCCAACTGTCGGCCTCGCTCTTGCCATGAATTGGTTTTTGCCATCGCTACTCGTGCTTTTTGCTTGTCGTCGGAATCGTTTTCGAGCAAATCGCCCACTTTTTCTACAAATACATCTGGCGTATCGGCAATATGAATCACCGACGAAAACTCGCCGAGTGGGGCAAAATCGGTAGCCACTACGCCAAGCCCTGCCGCCAAATATTCGTTTACTTTCATCGGGTAAATAGCGGCGGTTTGCTCCGATTTGATGAAAGGAATAATGCCTATATGAAACGTTTTGAGGTAATCAATCAATTCGTGGGGCTTTTTTGCTCCCTCAAAAACGATGTTAGGGTATTGCCGTAGTACGTCGGTATGGCATTTTACGTCTGCCATGTCGTCTAACACTCTTCCTACAATCACGATTTTAGCCGTTGGAAAACGCTGTGCCATTTGCTCGAAAATGGCGTAGTCGATGCGTTGGTCTAATGTGCCAATATAGCCAATTACTTTTTCCAAAGATTTGTGCGAAAACGGGACAAAAGCCGTTTGGAACAGGTTGAAATCTACTCCGTTTTTTACCGTAAAAATCTGGTCGTTATAAGGCTTTTTACTTTTCCATAAACCTTCTGATGATACCACCATAGCATCTACTTTTTGCATAAAAGACGCTTCCAAACGACTCCCGTGGTCTTTTGCCCATACACTTGCACTGATTTCGTCGTAGCAATAATACACTTGTTTGTGCGGTTGAAAGAACGAAAATAAGCCCAAGCCATAAATTGGATTATAGGCATTGACCATCACGTAATCTTTGATTTGAAGCTGTGCCAAGGCTTTTTTGATACTGCTACGAATCAGCAAAGCGTTGAAACGCAACATCAAGTTGAAAAACCCATGTTTTTTGATAAAATTGATAGGAAAAATAGGAGGCACCGACAACACATAAATCGTTGCTCCATTGGGAAGTGGAATAGTACGGACACGATTCTTCAAGCCGAGGATATGCTTCACGGGAATCCGAAAAGGATTGCGTCGCAAGACCTGTAACACATCTTTGATTGTATATTGATAGTCAATATACAACACTTTACGTCTGCTGGCTAGTTCAGACATCAAATGAACCGTGCTTTTAACATAATCTCCTTCCCAAGCAGGGAAGGCTACACATACCACATCGAATTGCATACAATAGAGGCTACTATGAAAAAATATGAGAAATTACTTTGTTCGTTTGGCTTATGCGTCTTGGCTGATAAACCAAAAGCACAGCATGAATAACGAAAGGTTGGGGTCTCATCTATTCATCCTGTGCTTTTCAGTAATTAATACTGCGTCAATAACTTACCAATGAAGCCATTCGCTTTTAATTTTCTAATACGATAATATTTGTATTCGTTTTTTGTGTTATTTCCTGTGCTTTTTTATCAGCCACATTCTTTTGCTCAAACTTTCCTACACATACTTTATACAACACACCACTCGAACCCTGAGACTCGGCAATTTGGGCATCAATCCCTGCTTTTTTGAAGGCCTGCACTTGCTTCTGAGCGTTTTCTTTGCTTTTAAACACGCCGCCGTACAATCGGTACTTGGCTTGTTCAGAAGGAAGTGCGACTGGCTTTGCGACCTGTACAACGGGCTTATTGGGTACGACTGCTTTAGCGGAAGTGGGCTTCACAGTCGTTGGCGTATCCCAATTATCAGAGGTTTTTGTCGGGGATTTTGTGGAATCAGACGGTTGCTGTTCCAGTGTTTCCCTATGCTTTTTCACCGAATCATGGATAATTTTAGGAGGTAAATTATCTAGTTCCTGTGGGTCAATCACTTGGTTGGGGTCTATGGCAGGAGAAGAAACTTTTGCCCTCGCCAACGAATCCATTTTATTACCTAGCAGGAAGTCTGAGAACTTTTCAAATTTAGATTCAGGAGTTGTTCGCCAGAAAAGATATAGCGAAGAGAACAATACCGTTCCTCCAATAATTACCGTTGTAAGTCCTCGTAAAATTCTCATGCGTCGGCGTACTTTTACCCGATAATAAGAAATGCTTTTAGGTTTTTGGCTTTCCTCTAAATAAGACGTTACTTCTGGAGCAGCTTTCAGTTCTACCAAGTCGCTCAAGCCCGTTTCGTTAAACCACGCTTTTTCTTCTTCATGCTTCAACAACTCATGTTTGAGCTTGATATTGGTATTTTTACTTTCTCGTTTACGTAAAACAAGGCTCTTAAATTTACGTCTGAACCAAGAGCGAACTTTAGGAATTTCGCCGATGATACCCTCCAAGAAATCATGTTTTACTTTGTTCAACAGCAAGCCAATCGGGCGGCTAGTGCTTTCGGTATAAGTCTGAAACATATACTTATCGGCCACATCCCACACACGAGTAGCATCGGCAAGTAATAAAGTAAAAGCAGCTTTACGCACCAAATTCACAGGAATGGGGTGGCTAATCAGCGGAGGTAATTCTAAGAAAATGTATTCACAATCTGAAAAATCTTCGTTTTCCACCAAATCTTCTACAAGACTGGCACTCACAAAACTAGGTTTGAGTTGATAGGTAAAAGCAAAATCTTCTGAAAAATCATGAGGGTTTAACCACACAGCTCTCGAACCACCATCGTTTATTCTGGCACAAAGTTTACTGATAAAATAGCTCTTTCCTTCGGAACGACGAGTGCTACAAACAATCACCAACTGCGGATGCTCGGCAATATCACTGCTGAGTTTTTTGATACGAGAAATCGCTTGGTTGAGCGTATAGGTTTCGATAACATTGAATAAGATTTCATGTTGCTGTGGGTCAACCAAGGGCAAAGCTCCTACAAATGGAATACCAATTTGTTTTTCTGCCAACGTTGGCATTTTCAACGATTTATCCGCAAATTCTTTTCCTACAATAAAGCCCAACGACAAAATGAAGCCTGCCATAAAGCCCGCTACAATAAGCGAATTACGCTTAGAAGGCTCAGGTTTTGTGGGCATTTTTACCTCATCTATTACACGCAAATTGGTGGACATCATGAGGTTTTGCTCACGAATTCGGCTCGTATTTAAACTACCTAAGATAGTCAAATACTCCTTTTCAATAACCCCAATTTCACGCTCATAGCGGCTTACTGTAGAGCCTAATGGGGCGAGTCGGTCATATTTTTCATCAAAACTTCGCTTAACATCTTTCAAAATCAGCAATCGTGCTTGGGTTTTATCAATATTGATTACTGCCGCAATCCACTCGCCAAAATACATTTTGTTCGGAATGCCATTTTTAGAATTATTCACATAATAATAATCCAGCATTCCTTGTTTAAGCTTTTCTTCTAATTCCGTTAGTTTACGCTTGATTTGTTCGATAGCTTGCTCACGAGGCGTGCTATCAAACTCCATCAAAGTAAGACGAGTAGTATAAAGGTTAATGGAATCACGAAGGGCTGAAAAACGTCGGCTTTTGGCAATAAGGTCTTCACGAAGTCCTAGTTTGGTATCTAAATCACGCAAAACAGCACGGCTCGATTCGATGTCAGACACGAGTGCGTTGATGCGTTCTTCGAGGTCGGCTTCTTTTACCGCAACAATTTTGGTTTGCTCGTAGTAGTTAATAATTTTATTGCGGCTCGAAAAATCGGTAAGATTATCCTCCGAATTTTTGAGTTTATCCCCTACTCTTCTGAGTTGTTCTTCAAAATATGCTACTACATTGCCCGTTTCATTTACTTTTAGGCTTTTGTAGCGGTCGGTTACTACTTTGATAATAATTTCGAGGGTTTGTTTTACTACGGCAGGGTCGTTGGCCGAGTAAGAGATT
Source organism: Cytophagales bacterium (assembly GCA_013298025.1). Taxonomy (GTDB): domain Bacteria; phylum Bacteroidota; class Bacteroidia; order Cytophagales; family Spirosomataceae; genus Flectobacillus. Next base: position 187,683 of record JAAFJE010000002.1, read on the forward strand.
GTCACCATATCACTACTATTCTGGCGTGCTACCCCGAACCTACTCAAAATTCCCATACCCGAATAAATACCTTTTTCGGAGGTCATCAAGTAGTTATAGATTTTACTATCATCTCGTTTGATGTCCTCTTGTACATTTTTGAGGGTTTTATCAAAAGATGAATAATCCACCAATTTTTTTATATCACTGTCTGTTAAAACCTCTTTCAATTTGCCCAATGTGTAGGCGTTGGCCACATTCGGATTAGGCTCTTTCAATATCAAGTGGTTGGCTAGTAGGCGAAGCCCGACTTCATCCATGGTGCTTTTCGACTTCATGGTGTTGAAGAGGTTATCGAAGGCATTACCTACGGTTACGTTATCGACCTTGATAGGACCACCAGACTCGATGTTATACCCCGAAGCCAACCCTGTGTAAAGCAGGGCATTAGAAGTGTATTCTCGTATTTCATTTCTCGTCAAACGATAAATCGTAGCCGCAAGTGTTATTGGTAGCAAAATTACCAACCACTTGTATTCGATTATCAATCTAACAAACCTGATTAAACTCATAATTTTAATATAATCGTTGACCAACTAATAACTCCAAATAACGGATGCTTGTCATAAAATTTTGCTTGGCATTTTCAAATGCCATCAGTGCAGTAGCGTGAGCAGAAATGACTTGCGACATATCGGTGACAGCAATTTGCCCCTCGGCAAAGTCTTTTTCTGCCATCTGTTTATTGATTTCGCTCGTAATTTTATTCTGAATAGCTACTTTCAGTACATCTCTGGCATTGATAACGCCGTAGTATTGAGAAATAACCGAGCGTTTTATATCATCGATGGTCATGGTTTTCGATAATTCGGCATTTTGCTTATCATATTCCAACATTTTGCCCGTATTTCTACGGGTTAAAACATTGTACAAAGAAACGTTTGCCCCTAGCGAAAAACGATAACCATTACTAATATTGCTCGACAAATCAGACCCTGTGGACTGCTGTACCAATACACTTTGATTACCTGCCGAAAAACTTGTCCCCATACTAATGATATTCAGCCACGATTTTTTGTGCATCGCTCTTTGTTCATCGATGGTTTTCAACTGTAAATCTTTCTGTTTTAATACCTCCGATTTTTGGATTGCCAATTCAGTCAATTGTTCCAGTGTAGGCAATTTTATATCTACATCAACAATATCCGAAGTATTATCATTTGGTACAGTTTTCGTATTGGCGTAGTTGGGGTAGGTTGTATTAGGCAATACTGGTTTAGCCTGTTGTGGCTTGGTGTTTTGTGCTACACTCACCTGTGCCAACAAGCCCAGTGCTGTAATTCCTACGCAACGTTGTAATTGTATCCATGAATTTATGCTACTAAGACGTATCATTAAGCTATTGATTTTATGCGGTAAAAACTAAGCATTATACATTTTCTGATTGCAATAACGCAGGGAAAGTTTTCAGAATAATCATCATATCCATTTTGAAAGAGAAATTTTTGGCATACTCAATATCAAGTTGAATACGTTCTTCTTCGGTCATATCTTTTTTCCCTTTGCCTCGTTTGGTTACTTGCCACAAACCCGTAAGCCCACCTGGCCCAGCAAAACGATAGATATAGTCGTCGGTGGTAAGCTTTTCGGCTTCGTACAAAGGAAGCGGTCTGTTGCCAACCAAGGAAATATCGCCCATAAAAATATTGAATAATTGCGGTAGCTCGTCGATACTGGTGTTTCTCAAAAACTTCCCTAGGCGTGTAATACGAGGGTCATTTTGAAATTTCATGAAAGCTACTTTATTATTTTTTTCGTGAAGATACTGCTTTTCGCAGACAACTTTGCCATCTAAATACATGGGTTGTTGGCAATCTGTACCCGCAGCTTTACAACTATCGCAGTAGCCAGCTCCCGCTTGGCGAGAAGTAGGTGCGTCTTTTTTGGCATACATATTGAGCGATTCCATGTTTTTGATAAGCTGGTCAGCATCGGTACGCATGGTGCGAAACTTGTACAAATCGAAGATTCTATAACCAGCACCCACCCTTTTCGACTTATACACGATAGGCCCTTTTGAGTCGAGTTTTATCAAAATTGCCACCAAAATCAGCAAAGGCGACAACAAAAAGATGGCTGTACCCGTAGAAAGCACATCGAAAGTTCGTTTCCACCAAGGAATTTTTACATCTAAAGTAGCCGATTTAGTTTGCTGCATGGCTACGTAATGTCGCCGCTTGATAAAATAGTCGAGTCGCACCAGCAAATCGCCATTGCTAAAATCGCTTGGGAAAACATCATCGCCCTTTTGCGAAACTACTTCACGAATAAGCCCACTTGTAATTTCCTGTGCTGTAATAATAACAGGCAAAGTTTTGGTCCAGGCGTTGCTACGCACTTGTTCCAAAAACTTGAGTCCACCCATATATTTACTGATGATTACAGCATCGGGAGAATAGCTGGTTTTGAGCAATTCTAAAGCTTCCTCACTTGAGTTAACGACTTTCACCTGTAGGTCTTCTCCAAATTTTTTGAGAAAATCAACAACCCGTTCAGGAGAGTTCTCAACTAAGAATATCTTTTTCTTGTAAGTATTCGGGTATTCATAGTTCATCATCGCAAAATATAATATTTTAGTTAGTTTTTGATTCTTCTTAGGATAGCTCTAATTTTTGCTTGTACCTCCATCGGGTTGAATGGTTTCAACATAAAGTCGTCGGCGCCTACGTTCAAGCAATCTATTCGTTCCTTACTTTCATCGGTACCAGACAGAATAATGACAGGTAAATTTCCGTATAAGTTACTAGCTCTCAGTATTTTCAAGAACTCTTTACCATTCAAATTGGGCATATTCAAATCGGCAATGATAAAGTCAACGTCATGGCCACCTTCCAAAAATGAAAGCCCGTCCATGCCGTCGTTTTTTACAATTACATTAAAATCTTTCTTTAAAAAATGTTCAAGTACAATACGGGTACTGGGTTCATCGTCAATTATCAACAAGGTCAGTTTTTGTTCCATGATAATATTCTTCTTTGGTAAAGACGTATAAAAATGAAATACTCATAAAAAATACAATATTGGTTGGCAATTGTCCTAATACTTGGTTTCCATAGCACGCCACTAATATACCAAACAATCCACTGTAAAGGGCCACCAGTTTATCACGCATCAGGCAGGGCGGTATGTACCAAAGTCGAAAGCCGAAATACGCCATAATCGACAGCAGTACGGCCAAATACAAATATAAACCTATCACACCGCATTCAGCCCAAATTTTTACGTACCAACTATCCAAAGCTGTTACCGCCAAAAATGTACCTGGCGAAAAACGAATCCCCCAAAAGCCTGCCGAACCAATGCCTCCGCCAATCGGCCGTGACGATAAGTACGACCGCAACTTGGCTTGATTCATCAAACGCAATTGTAACGACGGGTCGTTGGGGTCGAAGGCTGTGCGCATTCGGTTGATTTGATAATTGCTTTGTCCGATTTTGGTATATTTCAACATTACGAAAAAAGACCCTGCTATCAAACCTCCAATCATCAACATTTTATAGTTTTTGTACATAAAAAGGTACATCATAAACCCTCCTATGACAACAAATATCGCTCCACGTGTACCCGAAATCGCCATACCCCACACGGTAAATAGCCCGCAGCAGAGGTAAAATATTTTTTTCTCTCTGGGGTATCTTGCCAAAGAAAATAGGATACAAATCAAGCCAATATGACCCATTGCAGCCCCGTATTGCCCAGCATCTGAATAGAACGAAAACACCCGTAACTTTCCAAACAACAGGTGAGTGACATAATAACCAGAGTCCATCCATGCTTGTTCGTAACTATCTAGCCCAATAAAGAGCTGTCTAGCCCCCCACAGTGTAGCAAAGCAGGAAAACAAAGCCCATATTTTCATGACTCGCTCGAAATGCTCTTCTGTACGCATGAGTATAACCCCTAGAAAAACAAGCAAATAGGGATATAATAACACGGCTCTCATGGCATAAAACCACGCTATTTTACTTTTGGCTTCAGGGTTGAACAACTCCATCAAACAATACGCCCCCCACACATAAATGGCCAACAATACTGGATTTCCCTTGATGTCGGGCCAAGGACCATCGTCAAAGCTTTTAAAGAACTCCGACAGCAGCCCCAATGTGAGAAAAATATCAATTGATAAGCCCAAAGGCCCTGCATCGAAATAGCGTCCTACCCCATTGACAAAGAACGAAAAAAACAAAGTTGAGTACAAACTCAGTACGGGCGTTCTGAAAATGGCTATTAAATAGCCTATCGCAAAAGGTAAACCCATAAGTAGCCCAGCACCCGCAATTTTGGCTTTGGAAACATACATTCCAAGCAAAATTCCAGCAACAATGGCAGAGAGCGCTATAACTATTTGTTTATACTTTATTCTCATTTGTTTTATGCGCCAAAACCAAAAGATGGCGTTGCATAAAAAGCTTTTATTATTTTTCTAATAAAACTTATGGCAAACCGTAGCTACTCTTTAGTATGAGCTATAGGCAATCGGATAGTATTGGGCTTCTTTTAACAATCTATTGTAATTTACACGGACAAACGCATTTACCAAAACAATTTATGTATATTTCTTCACTACTTTAGTAACTTTTTTTGGTTGTCTATGTCTTTATTTACTTCGTTTATCTATATCTAATATTACTGTATGACCCTATAAATTAATGAATATGTCTCAAAAAAAGATTGTCGTCATATAAAGTTTGCGTTATGAATGGTGCGTGCAATTGGCTTATAAAACCTTATTTACAGCTCAAAACTCATAATTCTTCATTAGTACATTTGCTTTGTATTACTCAGGCAGTGATTAGGAATAGTACCAAGCCAGCCAACGCAATACCAGTGTTTTTGCATAGCATTTCTATCAAAAACACACAATTGTATCATTTTTATTACTACTTAGTACCAATTATATTCGGAAGCTACTTTACGGGAGTTGTCCCCTAAGCGTTATATGGTTTCAATTTTTAGTGGCAATATTCTGTTGCAATGTACAAAAAATACTATGTACAAACGATAATCTATCTAAAATAAACAAATCGATAGCACAAAAAAAATAACAGCTCTTAAAAAAACGCTATTTTCTATCAATTTTGCAAAATTACCCTTCGTTGCATCATTATCTAAGCATTTCCCTCGACTAATGCTGCCTATCTAGGGTTGAGAGCAATGTACAATACCTTGCTCTTTTGTCGTTTTTAATGTATATTTTTGCAGAAAAATAAAGCCAAAAATTGGCTTTAATATAGCTCAACATGAAAAACTTAGCTGATAATAGCATGACAAATACGCTTACATTACCTGTCATGGAAGCCTTTTATACGCTTCAAGGAGAGGGATTTTACCAAGGAAAAGCAGCTTATTTTATACGCCTTGGCGGATGCGACGTTGGCTGTCATTGGTGCGATGTGAAAGAATCGTGGGACGAAAACGCACACCCTCGCTTGGCCATTGAGAGCATTGTGGCAGCAGCGGCACAGCATGAAGGCAAGTTGGCGGTTGTTACTGGTGGCGAACCGCTCATGCACAACCTCACAGCCCTTACGCAGGCTTTGAAAGCGGCAGGTATCCAAACCAATATCGAAACCTCTGGGGTTTGTGAAGCGGTCACTGGCGACTGGGATTGGATTTGTTTTTCACCCAAAAAATTCAAAAAGCCTAACCCCGATATATTTGCTTTGGCACATGAGCTGAAAGTGGTCATTTACCATCCCAGCGACTTGGAATGGGCAGAAGGCTACGCCGCCCAAATGTCGCCTACGTGCCAGCTCTACCTACAGCCCGAATGGAGCAAAATGGACACCATATTACCGCTCATTATCAAATACATTAAAAAGCATCCGCAATGGCGTATTTCCTTGCAAGTGCATAAATTTATGAATATTCCTTAAAAATCCTTATGCTCGGTCGCATCGGTATATCTTTCTTCTTGTTTGTGGCTTTTGTTTGCTTTTCGGCAAAAGCCCAACAACCTTTGTCTAGCAAACATAAAAAGGCTATTCAGCAATACCAAAATGGTATTCAAGCGCTTCAACAACGTAAAAATACAGATGCCTCGCTCTTGTTTGGCGAAGCCATCAATACCGATTCGCTTTTTGCAGAAGCCTATTACCAATTGGCTCGCCTAAGCGAACAGGCAGGGCAAAAAGAAAAAGCTTTGTATTTTTATGAGAAAACTTTTCAGGTACAAGATTCATCGTTGTATAGGAATAATGCCATACAAAGCCTTGCCTATTTGTACCAACAATTAGGCAAATACGAACCTGCTCAACGGTATTTTACCTTGTCGCTCAAAAGCCTTGCCAGCCATACGCTTGCCTATAAAAGAGCACAAAAAGGATTAGCCTCGACCAACTTTGCACTAGAAGCTACCAAACATCCACTTGCCATTACGCCCAACATACTCGACGCTCCGTTCAATACATTCGATGCCCAATACTTCCCTGTGCTAACAGCCGACCAAGAAAGCTTCATTTTTACAGCCCAACAACAAGCCGATAGAAACGAAAATATCTATATTTCTTATTACAAAAATGGGCAATGGACTACCCCCTTGGGCATTTCGGAACAAATCAATTCGGCCGACAACGAAGGAACAACCAGTATTTCGGCCGATGGCCGCACCTTGGTTTTTACGATTTGCAACGCACCTAAAGGCTTGGGAAGTTGTGATTTGTATATTAGTTATAAACAAGGCGAAACATGGACAAAACCCATCAACATGGGAAATGCCATCAATAGCATCGACTGGGACGCACAGCCAGCACTTTCAGCCGATGGAACACTCCTATATTTCGCCTCCGACCGCCGAGGAGGTCAGGGGAACAAAGATATTTGGATGAGTAGAAAAGACTCGTTGGGCCATTGGCAAAAAGCCATCAACCTGGGCAATGTTATCAATACACCCGACGACGACGTATCGCCTTTTATTCATGCCAATAGTAGCACCTTATTTTTTTCTTCGGCTGGGCATATTGGCATGGGCGGATTAGATATTTTTATGAGTGAAAAAATAAATAACATTTGGCAAAAGCCTGAAAATTTGGGCTTTCCTCTCAACGACGCTTACGACCAAGTTGGCTTTTTTGTGACGGCAGATAGGCAAAAAGCGTATTATTCGTCGGATGTAGCCGAGCAACGCCAACACAAAATCAAGCTTATTTCCATTGATTTACCAGCCCCTTTACAAGCCAAAATTACGCCTACTACCTATCTCAAAGGTATCGTGCGTAATGCCCTTACGCAACAACCACTCGAAGCCTCCATCGAATTGGTTTCCTTGCAAAACCCTAATACCATACAACATTTTAGCTCAGACCCCATCACTGGGTCGTACACCGCCGTATTGAACCAACAAGGAGCGTATGCCCTTTTTGTACAGAAACCGAATTATTTTTTCAAAAGCTTACATTTCGACCTAACGCCCCAAACAAGCCTCAATACCAAGCTAAACATTAGTCTTTCACCCATACAAAAAAATGCCCAAGAAATACTCAATAATATCTTTTTTGATAAAGGGCAATGGGAATTACAACCTACGTCTATCACCGAACTAGAAAAACTCATCGTGCTACTCGAACAAAATCCACAACTCAGCCTGACCATTGCAGGACATACCGACGACATTGGCAAAGACAGTGACAATTTGGTTTTGTCACAAAAAAGAGCCAAAGCTGTACTTGATTTTTTGGTACAAAAAGGCATCTCACCACAACGGCTCAAGGCCGAAGGCTACGGCGAAACACGCCCTTTGGTAGAAAATACAAACGAAGAAAACAGGCAACGAAACCGAAGAATTGAAATTAAATGGCAGTAGCACGATAGTAGAGGCGGAGTTTCTGCGGTATAAAATACTTTTAAATGCTGTTTTATACCGCAGAAAGCCCACATTCCAAATCCTTGAAATATATCATGCTTATGCCTATTTTTAGGATTTATTTTAACAAAAAAACTATATTTTTTTCAAAACGCTCTAATTTTTAATCCCTACATTACTTAGGATTACTCGGCCTTACTTCAATTTTACTTGGTAAGGTACGAGCTGGTAACTTGATTAAATCGGCTACCATTTGTCCAATATCTTCGGGCTGAATCTTCCAAGCATCGGCTTCACTAGGCGTATGATTATTGAAATACGTGGCAACCGAGCCGGGCATAATGGTTGTGACTTTGATACCCTCTTTACGCAAATCCATCATTAAAGCTTGGGTAAAACCAACCAAGCCAAATTTACTCGCATTGTAAGCTGTGCCATTGGCAAAGAAATTCGCCCCTGCCAAACTCGCAATACTGATAAAATACCCCTGCGAAGCCTGCAATGCCGACAAACTAGCCTTTGCGGTAAAAAACACGCCCGTCAGGTTGATGTCGATGGTTTCTTGCCATTGCTCGTTACTCAATTGTTGAATGGGTGCAAAATGCCCTACGCCAGCGTTGGCAATCACATAATCGATGCGTCCCCAAGTAGCCAGCACTTCGGCAATTGCCTGTGCTTGCGAAGCAAAATCTCTTACATCCGATACCAAGCCCAAGGCACTTCCCTCTCGAATAGCATTTAAGCGAGCGGCGGCTTCGGTGGCACTATCAGCCGAGCGACTGGTGATGGCTACTTGTATGCCTTCTTGAATCAAAACTTCGGCAATACCATAACCGATGCCTTTAGAACCTCCCGTAATAAAGGCTACTTTGCTAATTTGTGTCATGACCTTAGAGTTTTGTCAAAAAATGTAATTCGGCAGGCCCAGCCAAGAGCGTAGCGGCTTTTTCACCAAAAGCTACAATATGCGTATTAGCCAAATGCTGGTCTAATAGCTCTTTGCTTGTCCAGTTTTCATAAAAATAAAAAACACAAGGGTCTTCGTTTGATTGATGCAATACATAATCGATACATCCTTCCTCCACTAAAGTAGGGGCAACCAATGCCTCTAATGCCTCTTTGGCGGCGGCTTCTTTGCCAGCTTGTGCGGTAATTTTTGCGAGTACAGTTAACATATAAATAGAGAAATGTTGTGTTTGGAATAGTTGTTGATGGAAAGGGTTCTGACGGCATTCCGTGTTAGGTTTGCTCGATTTTTTTGCTTACAAAAAACCGAAAATGCTATTGAATATCAATTTTCAATAACACTACCAAACATTTGCATCATCATTACTCACACTTCCTTCGGGTATCGGCTATGCTGATGATTTTCCAACCGTTTTCGGTTTTGTATAATTGAAAAGCATCCACGCCGCAGTGTTGGCGTTTGCCGTTTACATACAATTCGTAAGGACACCAAGCCGTAGCCAACGCACCATCGAGGCGAATTTCATAGCTTAAAATCCTTTCTTCTAGTTGTAGATTGGCTGGTAATGAACCGATTTGCTTCACAAATCCATCAATCGTCGCTTCTGTGTTAAGGGTTAACTGCTGACTTTGGCGGTTGATAGCCACCGATTGCATCCGAGCCGTGGGGTGAAAAGCTGCCCGTATCATCGTCGAATCATGCTTTTGCATACCTGTAAATAATTGTTCGATAACGGCTTGAACCGCTTTTTCCTCAGTATTTTGAGCGGAAAGGGCGAAACTAATGCCTAAGAAAAGAAGCAAAAGGGAAATATTTTTTTTAAACATTGTAGTATCGTTTAGTACTGAAGTGAATGAGTAATTTAGGGATTAATTTACTGAAAAATAATCACTAAATCACTCATTCACTTACGCACAACTATTAAAACTCTGCCGATTTTGGCGTGCGAGGGAAAGGAATTACGTCACGGATATTGGTCATACCTGTTACAAACATCACCAAACGCTCGAAACCGATACCGAAACCAGCGTGTGGTGCTGTACCAAACTGGCGAGTTTCTAAGTACCACCAAATGGTATCTTCGTGAATGCCCACCTCTTTGGTACGTTGCAACAATTTTGCATAATCGTCTTCACGCTGCGAACCACCGATGATTTCGCCAATGCCCGGGAATAATACGTCCATGGCACGAACAGTCTTCCCATCCTCATCCAATTTCATATAAAATGCTTTGATGTCTTTTGGATAGTTGGTCAAAATCACTGGTTTTTTGAAATGTTTTTCTACCAAATAACGCTCATGTTCCGATTGTAAATCAATGCCCCATTGTACTGGATATTGGAATTTACCTTCTTTGTGGCGTTTCGATGACAACAAAATCTGAATCGCTTCGGTGTAAGTTAATTTTACGTATTCGTTATCAACCACAAAACGCAATTTTTCAATCAAAGCCAGTTCTGAACGTTCGTCGGCTTTTTTCGTTTTTTCTTCGTCTTTCAAACGATTTTCAAGGAAAGCCAAATCGTCGGCACAGTTTTCTAAAGCATAGTTGATTACATACTTGGTAAAATCTTCTGCCAAACGCATATTGTCTTCTAATTCATAGAAAGCCACTTCTGGCTCAATCATCCAGAACTCAGCCAAGTGGCGAGCCGTGTTTGAGTTTTCAGCACGGAAAGTAGGGCCAAAAGTATAAATTTTCGATAAAGCCATTGCTCCCAATTCGCCTTCCAACTGTCCAGAAACGGTTAAATTCGTTTCTTTTCCGAAGAAATCTTCTTTGAAGTTTACAGAACCATCTTCATTTAATGGTGGATTTTTCGGGTCTAAAGTACTTACACGAAACATTTCGCCTGCACCTTCGGCATCCGAACCCGTAATGATGGGCGTATGTAAATAGAAAAAGCCATTATCGTTGAAATATTTATGAATGGCATAAGCCAAGGCATGACGAATGCGAAGAATGGCTGAAAAAGTATTGGTACGAGGACGCAAGTGTGCAATTTCACGCAAAAACTCCAACGAGTGTTTTTTGGGTTGTAAAGGATATTTCTCTGGGTCGGCAGTGCCATACACCAAAGCCGAACTCACCTGCAATTCAACGCTCTGCCCCGAACCCTTCGACTCAATCAATGTACCCGTTACAGCCACACAAGCACCAGTTGTAATAAGCTTTAGCGTTTCTTCATTCAACACTCCTGCTTCTGCTACAGCCTGAATATTATGAATCACCGAGCCATCATTGATATTAATGAAGGTTACATTTTTCGATTCACGTTTGGTTCTTACCCACCCTTTTACTGTAATTTCTGAGCCAATGGCTGCTTCCGCTAAGATTTGTTTGATTTGCATTGCTTATTGTACAAAATTTTCCGAATGATGTATTAAAAAATGGCTGACGCTTCTCATATAGCCCTCAAAACAAGGTATTGCCTTTATGCTAAGGGCTTTACACGATAAAATCAGATTCAAAATTACTCACATTTCTTACAATAACCGCATAAGCCTGCATTTTTCCTCTTTTTTTTAGAATTTAATAAAAAAACTTATTTTGTTAAATTATTGAATTTCAGTAAATTGCATTATTTGAGAAAAGTTTTTTGGCTTTTTGAAAGAAAGTAATTATTTTTAACAGTGGATTTTGGCAAGATTATTGATAAAACCGAACATTCCTTTTGAAATACTGATACCACTTTTGTAAAAACAACTTGCAAATCCTTACACACCGTCAACTATGCAAAAATTAACACTGAATCAGACACTTCAGCAGCGCTTATCGCCTCAACAGATACAGTTTATCAAACTGTTGCAGATACCGACGTTCGAGCTGGCGGCACGCATTGAAGAAGAACTTGAAATCAATCCTGCCTTAGAAGAAGGGATGGAATGGAATACTGAACAACAAGAAGAAAAACATGACTCGGACGATACGTATGACGATTTCGACAAAGACGAATTTGCCGAATATGGCGATAGAGATTTAGATATTGATACCTATTTGCATGACGACTACAGTGGGTACAAAATGCAAGGCGATGGAAATATGCTCGACGATGACGAAAAAGATTTTCCGATTCCGACCTCCGAAACCCTTGCAGACCACCTGACAATGCAACTGGGCTTTTTGAAATTGGATGAAACGCAGGCCATCATCGGGCAGCAAATTATTGGTTCGATAGAAGAAGATGGCTATATCAGAAGACCCATACAGGCGATTGTCAACGATTTGGCCTTTACGCAAGGGGTTTATACCAACAGCGAAGAGATAGAAAAAATCTTAAAATTGGTGCAAACCTTCGACCCGCCGGGCATTGCCGCCAGAGATTTGCAGGAATGCTTACTTTTGCAACTCGACCGCAAAAGCCATGCCGACCCCGTCATTCAGAATGCCATTCGGATTATCGACGAAAATTTTGAAGAGTTTTCTAAAAAACATTATGATAAAATTCAGAAGAAACTCAATTTAGACGACGAAGCCCTAAAAGAAGCTATCGCTATCATTACCAAATTAAATCCCAAACCCGGCGGCATGGGCGAAGACGGTGGTGTGACGCAATACCTCATTCCCGATTTTATTTTGACCAATATCAATGGCAAACTCGAATTGTCGCTCAATGCTAAAAATGCACCAGAGCTACGCATCAGCCACTCGTTTCAGGAAATGCTCGAAACGTATGATAAAAGTGATAAAAATAATCGGATTATCAAGGATACCGTAACGTTTATCAAACAGAAATTAGACTCGGCCAAATGGTTTATCGATGCCATCAAGCAACGCCAGCAAACCTTGCTCAAAACCATGCGTGCTATTGTAGAATTTCAACGAGATTTCTTCCTTACAGGCGATGAGTCAAAACTTAAACCCATGATTTTGAAAGACATAGCTACGGCTATCGACATGGACATTTCTACCGTTTCGAGGGTGGCAAGTAGCAAATCGGTGCAAACAGAGTTTGGGCTGTATTTGCTCAAATACTTTTTCTCCGAAGGTATCGCTACCGATTCGGGCGAGGATGCGTCGAGCCGAGAAGTGAAGAATATCTTACGAGAATTGATAGAAAACGAGCCTAAAAAGAATCCACTTTCAGACGATAAATTAGAAAAATACCTCAACGAACGAGGCTATAATATTGCTCGTCGTACCGTGGCAAAATACAGAGAACAACTGAATATTCCGGTAGCAAGGCTACGGAAACAGCTATAAAATTTTGCGTGCATGAGCATTCATGCACGCCTATTTTCAACAATTTTCCTCATCAATACCTTGAATACAAAATTTGCTTCAATCCTATCCATCGCTTTACACCCCTTATTGATGCCAACGTTGGTATTGGCGATTGTATTTTACGTAGCACCACATACCATTCACGACCTCGAAAGCTTCAATCTGACCGCAAGAGTTGGACTCATGAGCCTCAAAATGGGACTTTTATTGCTGATTTTCCTACAAACTTTTGTTGTGCCTTTGCTGGTCATTTATATACTGTATCGGATGGGGCATATCAGCAGCCTACAGATGGAAACGCTCCAAGAACGCCGCTTGCCCTATCTGGCAACCATGATTATTTACACTTTTATTGCCGCTTTTTATACCAAAAATATCAAACAATTGCCCGAAGTAGCCCTATTGATGAGTATCAGTACGTTTTCAATAGCCATCGTATCATTTATTAGTCTGTACTGGAAAATCTCCGCTCATGCCGTTGGTATTTGCGGTGCGATAGGTGCTTTGTTGGGCTTGGCGGTCAGATTTAAAGAAAACCAGTTGTTTTTTCCCTTGTTACTTTTGGTCTTGCTGGCAGGTTGGCTCAATTCGGCACGCTTACACCTCAACGCCCATACGCTTGCCCAAGTCATTGCGGGCGATGCCCTAGGCTTTGGCATTGGCTTCGGTATTGTATGGCTGTTTTTTTAGTGATACGTTCGCTATTTCACAAAACAACTTATCCATTAAGTATCAATGCGAAATTGTGAGTTGTGAATTGTGAATTAGTGTAACTACTTAATTATCAGATTTTTTTAAAAAAACACAAATTACAATCCACTCAATAACCTAACTTCCAATTCGTTCACCCAGTATCAGCCACAAGCAAAGCAATTCTACAATATGGGCAGGTACACCCAGCGACTCTGACAACGATTCTAAGGCACGATACACCAACGCTCTTGCCGATTTCACCTTGGTCATCGCCATCAATTTGGCAATTTCTTCATAGCTCATGCCTTCAAAAAAGTAGAGAGCTATGGCCTCTCGTTGTTTTTGTGGCAATTTGGCACAAGCATCGGCAATCAGTTTATTGGTATCATCAGAAAACAACTGCGTAAATAAATCGCCTTCCTGCGGAATATCAAGAGCAAACGCTTCGGTATCGGTCGTAACAGAAACAAATTTTGCTTGCTTTTCAGCATACCTAGCCAGTTTTCGTTTCAGGCTTGCATACAAATAAAACTTCACCGAAGTGGTTTCGCTCAAACGCTCACGAGCGACAATCATTTCACAAAACAAATCCTGAATAGCATCTTTTACCACATCTGTTTCTGGTACAAACTGTCGGCCATAATTGTACAACTTATGCACATAGCTATGATAAATATAGCTGAGGGCTTCGTCAGAACCCGCCTTAAATGCTGCCCAAATTTGTTCTTCTGAAAATTGCTCCATACCTAATTTTATGCTAAACATGACCGTAAAAACACAAATAGTGTCATTTTTACACAATTTTTAAATAAAAACTGATGCTATTTACATTCTTTGCTCAAATGTAGAATATTTTATGATTCACTACTAAATAAAATGCAAAAAAAAATTTATATAATTAAGTTTAACGCTTATTATCAGCTTATTTATGTACTATTTCATCTGAGAAAACAACCATAAAACTGGCTAAAAATAGGTTCTGTTATTTTTTTTCAAAAAAAAATAAAATTTTTTCCTTTTTGCTATGGTCATTTGGCGAAGTTATGTCTTTTATGATTAGAAACCCTTAAACTATGCACACAAATAAACATACGATAGAAGATTTTTTAAGCAACCCTTCGTTTGTTAAGTGGGTAAAAGACCCCGATGCCGAAACGGAAAGGCATTGGGAACAATGGCTCAAGCAGCATCCTGAAAAACAACAAGAAATGATGCTTGCACGCCAGCTTTTGCTCTCGTTGGCTTATAGAAATCAATATACTTTACCTCAAACCGATGTTGATGAAATTTTTGCCAAAATACAAGAAACACAAGCCTATACAGCCCAACAACCGCAACGCATGGTTGAGAAAGTCATCCCTTTTTTGGGACGTTTTTGGTGGGCAGCCGCTTCGGTAGCAGTAGTAGGTTTTTTCTTGGGCATGGGCAAGGGTACCCAACGCAACTTATTGACCAAAGTTATTTCGTTAGGCAAAACCGAATACCAAGAAACAGCCAAAGGCGAACGCCGCAAAGTAGTACTGCCCGATGGCACAATTGTTACGTTACAAGCCCAAAGTTCGTTGGAATTTCCTAGTGCTTTTACAGGTAATATCAGAGAAGTAAAACTGGAAGGAGAAGCTTTTTTTGAGGTAGTAAAAAACCCAAATAAGCCTTTTGTCGTAAAATCTAAACACCTCGAAACAAAAGTATTAGGCACGTCTTTCGACGTAATAGACCGAGCCAATCAAGCACAAGGAAAGGTAGCAGTAGTAACGGGCAAGGTACAAATGAGTGTTCCTAAGCAAGGAATCAAGCAAATGTTAACCCCCAATTTGATGGGCGTATGGCAAGCAAAGCAACAAGCCATTGAGGCACAGCCATTTGACCCTAAAGAAATGATTAGTTGGAAAAGTAATATTTTATATTTTTCAAAAACACCGCTCAAAGCAGTATTCGAGCAACTTGAAATGTGGTATGGTGTTAGCATAGAAATTGCCCCCAACACCGCATTGAAAGGCCGATACAGCGGCGAGTTTTATGACGAAACTCTAGAAAATGTACTTACTGGCATTGCTTTTACTTCGGGCTTTAGCTATGAAATAGACGGCGACCACGTGCGTATTATAAACTCAAGCAACACACAACCCTAAATATATTTTTAACAAAAATCTACACAAAAACAACAGCAAAATTACTATTGACCCATACTTTAAAACCTAAAAATCAACACTTTATATTTTAAATTCACAATTCAGTACCATACTTAACTATGTATTCCTCGAAAACAAACAGCAGTTAAAAAGCAAGAGCCGACAGGAAGTCAGCTCTTTGCACTAGAGTCCAGAACTATCGATGTGGATTGGCGTCTGAGCGATAGCGTTGGACTCTGGGGAAATCTTGTATTGTCCAAATAATTCAAAATCCCAACCAAATATATGAAAAACCTTCGACTCAAGTCGCTATTTAAGGCAAAAAAACGATTTATTACTATGTTGATGCTCCTCATGAGTATTTTACAAATCAATATACTAGGCATCTTTTCGGCACAAGCCAAAAGTGTAGAAGATACACGTCTAACGCTCAGTGTAGAAAAAGTGACCTTAGTAGAAGTTTTCAAGGAAATTGAAAAGAAAACCAATTATCGTTTTTCTTACAACGATGCGTATTTGAATGAAAATGTACGTGTTACAGTAAAAATCCACGACAAAAAATTAGGCGATGTACTCGGCTATTTGTCGAAAGAAGTAAACCTTCAATTCAAGCAAGTAAGAGGCAATATCCACGTGCTGAACACAAACCCGGCTACTGCCAGAAGCATGACCACCCCAAAAGAAATCCTGATAAGCGAAGTGGTGGCTTCTGGAGCAGTCTTGCACATTTCTGGGAAAATTGTAAGCCGTGAAGACAACCTTCCCATTGCTGGGGCAACCATCCACATCAAAGGCACCAACAAAGGTACGGTAGCCGATGCAGCAGGAAATTTTAAAATAGACGTTGACGACAACAACGCCGTATTGGAAATTTCTTCTATCGGTTTTATCAAACAAGAAATCAGAGTAGCAGGCAAAACTACGCTCTTGATAGAACTTACACCCGATGTTGCCAAACTTGATGAGGTTGTAGTAGTGGGTTATGGTACACAAAAAGTAAAAGATTTGACAGGTTCAGTTGGGGTTGTTAAAGTAGAAGATGCCAAAAAAACAGCCACGTATGACGTAGCCAAAATGCTACAAGGACAAGTAGCTGGCGTGACAGTACATGGTTCTGGAGAGCCTGGAGGCTTTGTGAGCATCAAGATTCGTGGGATTTCATCATTCAACAACAACAGTCCTTTGTTTGTCATTGACGGTGTGCCAGTAGATGCCCCTTTCGATTTTTCACCAAACGATATTGAAAGTGTACAAGTATTGAAAGATGCCTCGGCTGGTGCTATTTATGGTTCGAGAGCAGCGACAGGGGTTGTAATTATCACTACTAAAAAAGGCAAAGCAGGCCCATTGAAAGTGGATTATACAGGCTATGCTGGGGTACAGGATATTGCTAGAAGAATACCCGTAACCAACCGTGTAGGCTATCAAAAAATTACCAGTGCTGCCGAATTGAATGCAGGTATGGCTGTCGCTCCCGGCAACGACCCCAATAGTCCGCAATACATCAGCAATGTGGATACAGATTGGCAAAAAGAAGGGTTCAAAACAGGACGAATCACCGACCACAGTTTGAGTCTTTCGGGCGGTAGCGAAGCCATCAGAGGAAGCGTATCTTTTGGTTATTTCGACCAAAGCAGTACTTATACAGGGCCACAAAACTATACACGTTATACTTTGAATGGCAACTTGAGTGGCAAAAAAGGCATTTTCTCGTTCGGAGCGAAATTTGCCTACACACAATCGCACAAAGTAAACAATGCCAATACAAGAGAACACGCCGTATTTGGTGGTAGCGTAACAAGTTTATTGACAGCTATTCCTACCATGCCCGTATATGACCCCAACCGCCTTGGTGGCTATGGAGGTAGCGACAACAATACCCAACGAGCGATTACGCTTAACGTAGTAGGGATGAACGCCTTGTTGAAAAGTACAAGCGACCGTAACCGTATTCTTGGCAATGCTTGGGCTGAACTTGAATTTGTAAAAAACTTAAAATACCGCCTAAGCGTAAGTTATGACCGTACCGACTGGGAAGATTTCTTCTTTGAACCCAAATATGACCTTGGTTTCTACTATCTTACTCCACAAGCATTTTTATCAAGAACACGTGGCGGTGCCAATACTTTCCTTGTTGAAAACACCTTGTCTTATGTAAAAGAATTTGGTAAGCATAAAGTGGATGCCTTGATTGGAGCAACACACCAAAAAGACCAATGGGCTTCGATGACAGGAACTGTATTGGGTCTTACAGAACCCTATTTTTATACATTAAGTGCTGGTATTGAAGCAACTGGAGGTAGAGGAGTAAACGAATACCAATGGAATGCCGCTTTGCAATCATTCTTAGGTCGTTTGAATTATAATTACGATGATAAATTTTTGTTGACTTACAACTTCCGTCGTGATGGTTCTTCAAGATTTAGTCCTGCCAACCGCTATGGTAACTTTATGTCGCTTGCTGGTGCAGTAAACGTACATAACTTGATTAAACTTCCTGAATTTATCAACTCTTTGAAAGTAAGAGGTGGTTACGGAGAGCTAGGAAACCAATCTATCGGCCAGTATTTGTATGATACTTATATCAACACCAATGCCAACTACGTATTCAATAATGTTTTGGCTACTGGTGCAACTCGTACACAAGTCGTGGACCCTTCTATCAAATGGGAAGCCAAGAAAACAACCAATGTTGCCTTAGACTTTGGTTTCTTGAACGACAGGGTTTCATTGACGGCTGAATATTTCGATAACCGTGCGTATGATATGCTTGTAGGTATTCCGATTCCTGCTTCTGTAGGTTCTACCAATGCAACGGTTGTTACCAATATTGGTTCTGTAAGTAACTCAGGGATTGAATTTACGGCTACTTATCGTCAAAAAACAGGCGATTTTAAATATGAAATTTCTGCCAATGCACACACATTAAAAAATAAAGTATTGGCACTCGGTGGCAACAACGAGCCAATTTATGGTGCAGCCAGTAAAACGGAAGTAGGTCATTCGGTAGGTGAAATTTATGGTTATGTAACAGAAGGTATCTTCCAAAACCTTGACGATGTAAAAAATCATGCCACACAATTGAATGCTGCCCCTGGCGATATTAAGTTTAAAGACCTCAACGGCGATGGTAAAATCACAGCCGACGGCGACCGCACTTACTTAGGTTCTGCCATTCCAAATTTCTATTATGGTGTAAACTTCGGTGCCTCGTATAAAAACTTTGACCTCTCTTTCTTCATCCAAGGACAAATGGGTAGCAAAGTGTATAATGGTGTGTATCGTGACTTGATGGGCGAGCAATACAGCAACCACCACGTAGATGCCTTAAATTACTGGACTCCAACCAATACCAATACCAATGTACCACGTCCTGTAATTGGTGACCCCAACTCAAACACACGTGATTCTGATAGATTTATCGAAAGCGGGAACTATTTACGTATGCAAAATGCCCAAATTGGCTACAATGTACCTAGTAGTATTTTGAGCAAATGGAAAGGTATCAGTAAAGTGAGAATTTATGCTTCTGGTCAAAATGTATTCTTACTTTCTGGCTACCGTGGCTACGACCCCGATTTTGCTAGTGATGGTTTGTTGAGCAGAGGCTATGACTATGGCTCGTATCCAAACCCTCGCACGGTATTGCTTGGTTTACAAGTAAGTTTCTAAGCATAAACCAACCCAATCATGCGTAAAATTGAGCTTTAGCATAAGGACTAAAGTTCAATTTTACCCCAAAACGTACTTACAGTTTTCAATTCTAATGACATTAGTAATGAACAAAAGATATATTTTAGCTATTGCGGCTGCATTCTTGGTGACAACCTCATGCGACAAAGACTTGACCCAAAGCAACCCCAACCAACAAACGTCTGCTACTTTTTGGCAAAGTCAAGACGATGCCATTAAAGGCATCAATGCAGCCTATCAAACGCTTATCATTGATGGCGGTTATATGCGTAGCACACCCTTGTTACTCGATACCCGTGGCGACGATATCAAAAGTAATAGCCCTTGGGACCAAATGTATAACTCAGGAAAGTTTGCCTTGAATACAGGAAACGATGCTATTTATGGCTGGGCATTCGGAGCGTACTACGAAGGTATTTCTAAAGCTAATCAAGTGATTGATTATGTGCCTAAAATTAGCATGAGTAATGATGTAAAAAATAGGGTGTTGGGACAAGCCTACTTCTTGAGAGGGCTATATTTCTTTCACCTTGTCAACCTCTTTGGCAATGTGGCTCTCCCAACACACTCGGTGCAATCTACAGCCGACTTTTATATTAAGCAATCAACCGAAGCAGAAGGCTGGGCTCAGGTAGTTGATGATTTCAAAAAAGCGGCTGAGTTATTGCCAGTTACTTACGACAACGTAACTGGTCCAGACAAAGGACAAACAGGCCGTGCTACCAAAGGAGCAGCCTTGGGATATTTAGGAAAAACGTATTTGTTTACTAAAAAATATGCAGAAGCAGCTACGCAATTTAAGGCTGTGATTGACTTGGGCATATACGACTTGGTGAGCAATTACAGAGATAACTTTATTGAAGCAACCGAAAACAACAAAGAATCACTCTTTGAGGTACAGTTTTCGAGAGATGCAGGAGGCAAAGATATGAACTGGGGCGGCGAACCTGCACCAGGCTGGGGCACAGTTTCAGGTCGTGCTATTACTTATGCACCAAGAGGTTTTGGCTGGACAGACATCCAACCTACACGCTCGGTTTATAATGAATTTTTGGTAGAAAAAACCCAAGCAGGTACAACAGACCCCCGTTTAGATGCAACGATATTTTATAACAAACCGGGAGGCATGAAAATTTACGGAAAAGACTTTGCCACAATTTACACCAACGTAAACGATTTGAACGACTTGTTTTGCCGTAAGTACCAAAACGACGATACCAAAGCAGATGAATACGACTGGCGTTCGGGTATCAACGAAAGATTGTTGCGTTATGCTGATATTTTGTTGATGTATGCCGAATGTTTGAACGAAACAGGACAAACCGCCCAAGCGTATCAATACATCCAAAAAGTACGTTCACGGGTAAATCTTCCTAATTTGGCTACAACCAAACCAAACATGACGGCAGCACAAATGCGTGAGCAAATTGCCCATGAGCGTTTATTGGAGTTTTGCCTAGAAGGACACCGTTTCGACGATATTCGCCGTTGGGGTTGGTTGCAAGATGCTACCAAATTAGCAGAGTTGAAACAACGTGACCCAGAGTTTAATACTTACCAAACTGGTCGTGAGTTTTATCCAATTCCACAAAGAGAAATTAACACCAATCCAGGGTTTAAGCAAAATACTGGTTATTAATTAACGCTCCTAATGTAAAGCCTCTATCATTGAATGGTGCAATCTTGTGCCATTCAATGGTATTCAATTGAATCTCTCACTTCATTATTCAAACTATTTTTTTGAGTAACATGTACAATTGCAATACTTCTTCAAAGCTGATACTTATTTTACTTCTAGGGATAATCGCTTGCCTGTGGCAGGCTTGTGCTACCGATGAACAAAAAAACGATTGGCAGTTTGAAAGCATTGCGAGCAGTCATTCTCAAATTACTTTCCAAAATCGTATCGAAGAAAGCGATAGCGTCAATTTTTATACCAACGAATATATGTACATCGGCTCGGGGGTAGGCATCGGCGATTTTAATAACGATGGACTTCAAGACATCTTTTTTGCGGGCAGTCAGTCGCCTTGCCGTTTGTATATCAACTTAGGCGATTTTCGATTCGACGACATCACCCAAGAGGCGGGCTTTCCTCCTACCTCGTGGTGTACAGGCGTGAGCGTAATCGACATCAATGCCGACGGGCTACAAGATATTTATGTATGTGTTTCGCACCACAGCGACCCCTTGAAACGTAAAAATCTCCTTTTTGTCAACCAAGGCAATTTACGCTTCAAAGAACAAGCCGAAGCGTATGGCTTGGCTGATACTGGATTTTCGACGCAAGCGACATTTTTGGACTACGACCACGATGGCGACCTCGATATGTATTTGCTCAACCATCAATTGTTTAACCCGCAACCCAATAAATTGATTCCGCCCGATTCTTCGGGAAATGCCCCTGCGGCTGATAAACTGTATCGAAATGAAGGGCTTGTCCACAATCACCCTTTTTTCAAAGATGTGTCTAAAGAAGCGGGCATTCTCGAAGATGGCTACGGGCTTGGCGTAGTCGTGACCGATGTCAACAAAGACACCTATCCCGATATTTACGTAGCAAACGACTATTTGAGCAACGATAAACTGTGGCTTAACCAACAAAATGGTACATTCAAAAACGTTGCCGATTTGGCCACTCGCCACCAAAGCTACAATAGTATGGGGGTTGATGCAGGCGATTTAAACAACGATTTGCTACCCGACTTGATGGTGTTAGATATGCTTCCAGCAGTAAACAAAAGAAAAAAAATGATGGCACTGGGTTTCAGTCCAGAAAAATATGACTTGCAAAGAAGACTGGGCTATCAACCCGAATTTTCCAGAAATATGCTACAACTACACCAAGGTATTGAAAAAATCGGGGTACAGCCCATTCCGATTTATAGCGAAATTGGCAACTACGCTGGCGTTGCTGAAACCGATTGGAGTTGGAGCGTACTCATGGCCGATTTCGACAACGATACTTACAAAGATTTACATATTACCAACGGTTTGGCAAAAGATTTGACCAACAACGACTTCCTTTTCTTTACCCAAGAAGCCCAACAAAGTAATTACGCTTTTGGGGGCGGTAGTAATAGCCTCAACCGCTTCGATGCTTCGGCTATCAAAGCTCTACGAGAAAAACTAGATAGCTATGGAGTCGTTAGTCTAAATAATGTATGTTACCGAAATCAAGGAAATATGCAATTTGAAGACATTTCTACCTCAGTTGGTATAACAGAAAAAAGTATTTCACATGGGGCGGCATACGCCGATTTTGACAACGATGGCGACCTCGATTTAGTAGTAAACAATGTAAATCAAGAAGCTTTCTTACTAAAAAATACTCTTCGTCAACATATCAGCGATAGTACTCACCACTTTTTGACACTTCAACTCAAAGGTACAGCTCAAAACCCCAATGCCTTGGGCACACAAGTGTATGTTTATACCCAAGGAAAAGTACAATTAGTAGAACAAAACCCTGTACGTGGCTATGCGTCTAGCGTAGATATACGCCTGCACATTGGTCTAGGCAATGCTTCTGTTATCGACTCGTTGTTGATTGTGTGGCCCAACGGCACAGTACAGCGGTTAGCTCAATTGCCTTGTAACCAATACCTAACGGTCAATTATCAGCCAAACGCCAAATACCTCGCTCCTACTTTTGCTTCATTTACCACACAAAACCGTAGCGATATTCCAGCTTTTACACACCAAGAAATACCATTTTTTGATTACTATAATCGTCGCTTACAACCACAAAAGTATTCGCAATTAGGCCCTTGTATCGCTGTTGCCGACGTAAATGCCGATGGCTTAGAAGATTATTTTGTCGGCGGAGCAGCAGGACAAACCAGTAAAATATACTTACAAAAAGCCAACGGACAATGGCAAGAACGCTCGCTGAATAGCCGATTTTCGGGCGATAATTTGGCGGCTTCTTTCCTCGATGCCGACCAAGACCACGACCTCGACCTCGTTGTAGTAGGCGGTAGCACCGAATACGCTCAAGGTACAGCATCGCCTGTGCAGTTTTTTACCAACGACGGACAAGGAAATTTTACGCAAAACATTACTACTATGCCCAATGTATCGGTTTGTGCAGCAACACTCGCCACCGCCGATTACGATGGAGATGGAGATACCGATATTTTTGTTGGAGGAAGATTCCATCCCGAACAGTTTCCGAGCAATCCGCCGAGTTTTTTATTTATCAATGAAAAAGGTAAATTTATAAACAAAACCGCCTTACTTGCACCACAATTACAAAAAGTAGGCATGGTTACGGCAGCCCAATGGCTCGATTTCGACAACGACCAACAGCTCGATTTGGTGCTTTGTGGCGAATGGATGCCTATTCAATTCTTCAAAAATCAAAACGGACGTTTGCAGGTCGTCCAACAAGCCAGCGAGCTAAGTACCCAAAATGGTCTTTGGCGTAGCCTCACAAGTGCCGACATCGACCACGATGGCGACCTAGATTTGCTTGCAGGGAATATCGGACAAAACCAAAAATACCATATTTCGGCAGAAAAGCCCTTGCATCTTTTTGCCAAAGACATCGACAAAAACGGCTCTATCGAACTGCTACCAGCCTATTTTATCCGCAACGAAACAGGCGAATACCAATTATTTCCTGATTTCGACCGCAACCAATTTGCCGAACAAACCCCTACCATCAAGAAAAAATACGTATCGCACGAGGAATTTGCCGAATCGTCAATGAATACCATTTTAACACATATAGAAAAGGATAATCTTTTCGATTTAACTTGCCAATTTGCAGCAAGCGTCTGGCTCGAAAACCAAGGCAATGGCACATTCAAAACACATCTTTTGCCTTGGCAAGCACAACTTGCTCCCATCAACGCAATCCTGTGCTATGATTGGCAACAAGATGGTTTTCCCGAAATATTCATCGCAGGCAACGAATACCAAACCGAAATTACCACCGGACGTTACGATGCCCTCTACGGACAAATCTTAGCCAATGAGCAAGGCAAACTTAGAGCTTATCCTCTTGGTTATCAGGGCTTCTTCTTTAGAGGCGATACAAAAGCAATGGCGCTGCTCAAACAGCCCAAGCATACAAGCCTGCTCGTAGGCAACAACAACTTGCCCTTAAAGGCATTTACTTTACCATAAAAATCATTTAAAACAATTTTTTCTTAATTTATTCCTAAAATTTGCAAAAATTGATTTTTCTTATAAAATTGTGTCAAAATAACACTTTATACAAAACGAGTAAATAACCTTGTTCAATGAGGTTATTTCTGAAACTAAGCGGTCATTTTTTCAATCAACGTATTTCGTATTTAATTATCAACTTTTATGAATCGTATAATAAAAACCGTTAGCTTAATTTTAGCTACATCGTGGTGTTCGTATGCCCAAGCACCCACGCCAATCAAGGTCAATGCGGCCCAACCTGTTGCTGATATTCAGCCAACTATGTGGGGGATTTTTTTTGAAGACATCAACCTTGGGGCAGATGGGGGCATTTACGCCGAACTTATTAAAAACCGTTCTTTTGAATTTGCCAAACCCATGATGGGCTGGAAAATAGAACGCAAAACTTTTCATGAAGGAGAAATTTTAATCCAAAATCGCCAAGAAAAACAAAGTAGCAACCCTCGCTTTGTCACGGTAACACTCAACAATACAGCCAAAGGCGACCTAGGGCTCACCAACGAAGGATTTAGAGGAATGGGCTTGAAAAAAGACCTCCGCTACGACTTTTCGGTAATGTATCGCACTGCCAACAAAGGCATTAAACTTCACCTCGAACTCCTCGATGCCAACAATGCCGTTATTGGCTCGGGCATAGTAGCCCCAAGCGAAAGCGATAACCAATGGCATAAAGCTACGGCGAGTTTTCAAGCAACTGCTACCGAAGCCAAAGGTAAATTCAGGGTATGGTTTGAAGGCTCGGGCAACATCGACTTAGATATGATTTCGCTTTTCCCAACCGATACTTGGAAAGGTCGTCAGGGCGGAATGCGTGCCGATATGATTCAGAAATTAGCCGATTTGAAACCGGGCTTTATCCGTTTTCCGGGTGGTTGTATTGTAGAAGGAATCGACCTCAACAACCGTTACCAATGGAAAAAAACCCTGGGAACATTGGAAGAACGCCAGTTGATTATGAATCGCTGGAACGTAGAATTTGCTCACCGTCCAGCACCAGATTACTTTCAAACTTTTGGCTTAGGATTTTTTGAATATTTCCAATTGGCGGAAGACATCGGTGCCGAACCGCTGCCTATTCTCAACTGTGGTATGGCCTGCCAATTCAATACCGCCGAGGTTGTGCCATTAGACCAACTCGACCCCTACATTCAAGATGCCATCGACCTCATCGAATTTGCCAATGGCGATGCCACAACACCTTGGGGTAAAATACGTGCTTCGATGGGACACCCTGCCCCATTCAACTTGAAAATGATGGGCATTGGTAACGAAAACTGGGGACCACAATACGTAGAACGCCTCAAAGCTTTTACGAAGGCTATCAAAGCTAAATATCCCAACATCCGTTTGGTCAATAGCTCTGGAACAGACCCCAACGGTGAGCGTTTCGATTACCTCAATAAAGAATTACGTGCCATGAATGCCGACTTTATTGATGAACATTATTACAGAACACCCGATTGGTTCTTGAAAAATGCCGCTCGTTACGATAGCTACGACCGCAATGGCTCGAAAATATTTGCAGGCGAATACGCTGCCCAAAGCGATAAAACCGTAAGCGTTGACAACCGCAACAACTGGAAATGTGCTTTGTCAGAAGCCGCCTTTATGACAGGGCTAGAACGCAATGCCGCCGTAGTACAAATGGCTTCGTATGCACCACTTTTTGCCCACGCCGAAGGTTGGCAATGGACACCAGACTTGATTTGGGTGGATAACCTTCGTTCGTATGGTACGCCTAACTATTATGTACAAAAATTGTACTCAACCAACCGTGGCTCTAGTGTACTACCGATGTTGCAAAATGAACAGCCTCTTACAGGACAAGACAGTCTTTACGCCTCGGCAAGTTGGGATAACGCCAGCAACGAGATTATTCTGAAAATAGCCAATACCTCTGCCCAAAGTATCAGCCGTGAAGTGGCTTTGGAAGGAGTGAAAAAATTAGACCCAACAGGCAAATGGATTATCTTGAAAAACGATAATCTTGGGGCAGTCAATACCTTTGAAAACGCCATTGCGGTCAGTCCTGTAGAACAAAGCATTGCAGTAGATACCAAAAAGAAAAAAGTAGCCCTCAATTTAGCACCGTATTCTTTCTCGGTTATCCGCATTAAAGCAGTAAAATAACGAATTCTATCTTACTTACTCCACGTATTGAGCTACCTCCACTTGGTAGGTAGCTCCTTTTTTCCGACACTACAATATGTTTTCATGTAAAAAATATGTTGCACTATTGGCATTGCAATGGTGCTGTTATGGCATATTTGCCCAACAAGAAATGCCCAAGCTACACGACCCCAGCACCATCATCAAAGCAAATAACCAGTATTACCTTTATGCCACAGGCATGGGTATTGGTGGGTTTCGGTCGAGCGACAAAATACACTGGCAAGCCCTCCCTCCTATTTTTAAACCTAACCAACACCCTGCGTGGATTGATTCGACGGTAAAGGGCTTTAAAGGGCATTTTTGGGCACCCGACGTAATATATATGAATGGCAAATATCATGTTTATTACTCCTGCTCTACTTTCGGTGCGGCGGTGTCGGCTATTGGGCTTGTCACCACTCCTACCCTCGACCCACAAGCACCCAATTATCAATGGACAGACCAAGGCGTTGTGATACAATCGAAAGAGAAAAAAGATTTCAACGCCATCGACCCAAGCATTTTGAAAGATAGTCAGGGTAAAATTTATATGACCTACGGCTCTTTTCATGGCGGCATTGCAGGGCTTGAACTAGACTCGCTCACAGGCAAACAAAAAGCCAATACCGAGCTAGTGAAATTGGCAGGCGGAAGAGAAGCCGATTGGGAAGCGTCTTGTTTGATGCAAGAAGGAAAATATTATTACCTGTTTGTCAATAATGGCCTGTGTTGCAAAGGATTAAACAGCACTTATTACATTGTAGTAGGTCGTTCCGAAAATCCACTTGGGCCATTTCTCGACAAAGAAGGCAAAGACCTGAAAGCAGGTGGTGGCACGGTGCTTTTACGCAGTCAAGGACGTTTCTTGGGACCCGGACACCTAGGACTTTTACGAGAAAACCACCAAAGCACAACCAGTATTCACTATTATGATGCCAACGACGAAGGCAAATCGAAACTAGGCTTTATCAAGCTTACGTTCAAAAAAGGCTGGCCTGTAGCCACCATTCTCGAATAAGTGCCAATGCAAAAGAGCTAAAAGTCTTTTACACCTCTGAAGTTTGAAATCCAATAATATTTTTGCACGAAAATTTTGCACTTTAAAAAAAATATTGTAAAATTGTGTCAAAATAACACATTTAGAAAATCAGTGATTTGTATTTCATATAATTGTACGAAGCTAGTGGGGGAATTTTTAATTCCCCATCACTTATGCTATGGTAGTTTTAAGGGAATTGCTTAATTTTATTAGAAATTAAAAAGACCATTAGTTGAATGTTGGAAAAATACAATCACAGTGCCCGAATTTTAGTTGCCCTCGACTGCATCGTATTTGGATTTGATGGAGAAGAATTGAAACTACTTTTAATCAAACGAAACTTTGAACCCCAATTGGGCAAGTGGTCGTTGATGGGAGGTTTCTTGAATGAAACAGAAGATTTAGAAGTAGCGGCAAACCGCATTTTATATGACTTGACAGGCTTGCAAGATGTTTATTTTGAGGAGCTTAAAACCTTTGGGCGTGTTGACCGTGACCCCGTAGAACGTACCGTTTCGGTATGTTTTTTTGCGTTGATTAATATCCATGCCCATAGCCAAGACGCAGCCAAAGCCCAAAATGCCTTTTGGATTAACCTCAAGAATCGGCCAGAAATGATTTTTGACCACAACGAAATGGTAAATTTGGCACTCGAACGTTTGCGTTATCGTGCAGCCTTGCATCCTATTGGTTTTGAGTTGTTGCCCGAAAAATTTACAATTCCGCAACTACAAAAATTGTACGAGGCTATTTATGATACACCGCTCGACCGCCGTAATTTTAGTCGTAAAATTTTATCGACGAAACTCTTAATCGACACGGGCGAGAAAAACGAAAATTCGGCTACAAAAAAAGCCATTCTCTACCGACTAGACCAACAAAAATACCAACAGCAATTTAATGCTTTTCATTATTTTGTATCAGATATTCGAGTATAAAACCTTTTTGATAGTAGAGGTGAATGAGTTTTTCATTTATCAGATATTTATATAAGTACTAATGCAAAATTGTGAATGAGTGAATTGTGAATTAATACTTTAAGTTATCAAAATTTAAAACAACAATTTCCAATTCAGCCTTGTTACTTAATTACTAAAAATACTTGTTTTTATACAAAAAATAATACAAATTGTGTCAATTTAACGCATTCGTTAGACAAGCGGCACATTTATCATACTGGCACAGTTAGCAAAGCAAGACAGATTATCTCATAGCACTATGAAAAACACGTATGTAATCGGTGTAGATTACGGAACAGATTCGGTAAGAGCCTTGGTGGTTGATACACAAACAGGCGAAACATTAGGTACGGCCGTTCATTATTATGCCCGTTGGAAACAAGGATTATACTGTGAACCAGCCATTTCGCAATTCAGACAACACCCTTTAGATTACCTCGAAGGCTTAGAAAATGCCATCACGGGTGCTTTAGCAGGATTAGGCGATGACGTTCGCCAAAACATTGCGGGTATTTCGGTTGATACCACTGGCTCTACGCCTGTAGCCGTGGACGAGCAAGGCACGCCTTTGGCTTTATTACCCGAATTTGCCGAGAATCCGAACGGGATGTTTATTCTTTGGAAAGACCATACCGCCAATGCAGAAGCCGACGAAATCAATCATTTGGCACATCATTGGGACACCGACTTTACCAAATATGTAGGCGGTATTTATTCATCGGAATGGTTTTGGGCAAAAATTTTGCGTACCCTTCGGGTCGATGAACAAATTCGTGAGAAAGCATTTTCGTGGGTAGAACACTGCGATTGGATTTCGGCGGTATTGACAGGCGACACCAATCCTTTGACCATGAAGCGAAGCCGTTGTGCGGCTGGCCACAAAGCCCTTTGGCACGAAGAATTTGAAGGCTTACCTTCTGAAGAATTTTTGAGTAAACTCGACCCTCTTTTGAGTGGCATTCGTGGACGTTTGTTTAGCCAAACATACACCGCCGACAATACCATGGGTAAAATTTCGGCTGCATGGGCAAGCAAATTGAATATTTCGTCTGAAGCCGTGATTGGCGTAGGGGCATTCGACTGCCACATGGGAGCAGTTGGGGCCGATATTCAATCTTATAGCCTTTGTAAAGTAATTGGTACTTCTACTTGCGATATGCTTGTAGCTCCTAACGAAGAAATCGGACATTTATTGATTCGTGGTATTTGTGGACAAGTCGATGGCTCTATTCTGCCCGGTATGTTGGGGATGGAAGCTGGGCAATCGGCCTTTGGCGATATTTATGCTTGGTTTCAGAAAATGATTGTTGGGCCAGTAAAAGCCCTCTTAGGCGACGAAGCAGCCGATAAATTAAGCCAAGAATTGATTCCGTATTTGTCGGAAAAAGCTATGGCATTGCCTGTTACCAACAACGACCTAGTAGCTCTCGACTGGATGAACGGCCGCCGCACGCCAGATGCCAACCATACGCTCAAAGGCACTATTGCAGGACTTAACCTAGGCAGCGATGCCGTGCGTATTTTCAAAGCTTTGGTAGAAGCCACAGCCTTTGGTGCAAGAGCCATTTCAGACCGCTTCCAGTCGGAAGGCGTACCCATCAAAGAAGTGATTGCCATTGGTGGAGTAGCGAAAAAATCGGCATTTGTGATGCAAACCCTTGCCGACGTACTCAATATGCCTATCAAGGTAGCAAGTTCAGACCAAGCCTGTGCTTTGGGTGCAGCGATATGTGCTTCGGTAGCCGCCGGTGTACATCCCGATTTCCCTACGGCACAAAAAGCGATGGCTTCGGGCTTCGATGCCACTTACACGCCACGCCCAGCGCTAGTGCCTGTGTATGAAGAACTTTACCAAAAATATACCAGCTTGGGTAATTTTATCGAAAACAATTTTTAGGTCTATATTGAGTGAATTGTGAGTTAGTGAATGAGTGAGTTAAGTTTTTTATTTTTAGATATTTACAATTTGTTGTGAATTGTAAATTAATACTGTACGAAGGTTTAAGTATTGTTTTTAAAATAAAATTACAGTAGCGGCAACCCTTGCGGTTGCCATGTTGAGTTGGGCAACCGCAAGGGTTGCCGCTACTGCAAAAATGCTAACAATAAGAACGCATTTGAATAACATAAAATCCTTCGTAAAGTCCTATATTGTAAATTGTTAATTAATATTTTGTTGTCATTTAACATCCTGAAAACTAACGCACAACTCACTCATTCACAACGCACTAACCCACAATTTCACACAAGTTACCTCTTCGGGATGGTTTTAAACCTACCCGAAGGCAAAACAATTATCTGGAAAATCAAATCATAATCATGAGTAACGTAAAAACCTTTGGCGGTTCGCCTTTAGAAGTATGGTTCGTAACGGGTAGCCAACACCTATACGGTGAAGAAACCCTTCGTCAAGTAGATGAGCATTCTAAAATCATTGCCGATTTCTTTCAAGCATCGCCTCTCATTCCTGTGAATGTGGTATTTAAGCCTGTGGTGAAAACCCCCGATGAAATCTACAACATTTGCCAAGAAGCCAACTTTGCCTCCAACTGTATTGGTATCATTGCATGGATGCACACCTTCTCGCCAGCTAAAATGTGGATTCGTGGGTTGAGTGTTTTGAAAAAACCATTGTTGCATTTGCATACGCAGTTCAACCGTGATATACCTTGGAATAGCATCGACATGGACTTTATGAACCTGAATCAATCGGCCCATGGCGACCGTGAATTTGGTTTCATTATGTCACGTATGCGTTTAAACCGCAAAATTGTAGTTGGTTTTTGGCAACAAACAGACGTACTCGAAAAAATCAACGTTTGGGCTCGTGTAGCCGCAGGTAAGCACGAAATGCAACGCATGAAAGTGGTGCGTTTCGGCGACAATATGCGTCAGGTAGCCGTAACCGATGGCGATAAAGTAGCAGCAGAAATGACCTTTGGTTTTTCTGTCAATACACACGGCGTAGGCGATTTGGTCAAAGTAATCAACCAATTCTCTGAGGCCGAAATCAACAAACTCATCGAAGAATACGAAGATACGTACAAATTGATGGATTCGTTGAAAGCAGGGGGGGCCATGCGTAGTTCCTTGGTTGAAGCCGCTCGTATCGAACTTGGCTTAAAAGCATTCTTAGAAGACGGAGGCTTTACGGCTTATACCAACTCATTTGAAGACCTACACGGAATGCGTCAATTGCCAGGCATTGGCTCGCAACGCATGATGGCGGCTGGCTATGGCTACGGTGGCGAAGGCGACTGGAAAACCTCTGCGATGGTGCGCATCATGAAATACATGGCAAGTGGCCTAGAAGGCGGTAACTCTTTCATGGAAGATTATACTTACCACTTCGACCCTGCCAACCAATTGGTATTAGGCTCGCACATGCTCGAAATTTGTCCGTCTATTGCCCAAGGCGATGTGGCTTGCGAGGTACATCCATTAGGTATCGGTGGCAAAGAAGACCCTGTACGTTTGGTATTCAACGGCGGAACAGGCCCAGCCCTCAACGTTTCGTTGATTGACATGGGCAACCGTTTCAGAATTTTGGTGAATGAAGTAGATGCCGTAGAAGTAACCGAAGCCCTTCCTAAACTTCCTGTAGCACGTGTATTGTGGAAACCACAACCCGATATGCAAACAGGCTGTGCCGCTTGGATTTTGGCTGGTGGTGCACACCATACCGTATTTAGCCAAAACCTTACAACCGAATACATCGAGGATTTTGCCGATATGTTTGGCGTTGAATTAGTGGTTATTAACAAAAACACAGAGCTTCGCCAGTTGAAAAACGAATTGCGTTGGAGCGAAGTGTATTACAAATAAATCCAAGATTGAGTGAATTGTGATTGAGTGAGTTAGTGAGTTAGTGATTTTAGTTTTTCGTTTGCAAATACTTATAAGCTCGATTGATTAAATATAATTTTGACCAAAGCAAATTGTAAGTTTCTGAAAGTCAAACCACTAACTCACTAACTCACAACTCTCTCATTCACAACTTACTCAAACTAAGCATACTCACCTTTCCACTTCCTATTTAACAAGTTACCCCAAACTATTCTCAAATTATACAGCATGAAAAAAATTACATCCATCATTGCACTTGTAGCAATGGCTCTTTCGTTTGGTGCTGAAGCTCAAAACGAGATTACAGTAAATGCCGATAAACCCGGCAGCGTTATCAACAAACACATTTACGGTCATTTTGCCGAACATTTGGGTCATTGCATCTACGATGGTATGTATGTAGGTGAAAGCAATACCAAAATACCGCACATCAATGGTGTACGTAAAGATGTGATTGAAGCCCTCAAAAAACTTAAAATCCCTAATTTGCGTTGGCCCGGCGGATGCTTTGCCGATACCTACCACTGGAAAGACGGCATTGGTCCCAAAAAACAACGTCCTTCTATTGTAAACGCTTGGTGGGGAGGCGTAACCGAAGATAACAGTTTTGGTACACACGACTTTTTGAACCTTTGTAAAGAACTTGGCACTGAGCCGTATCTTGCTGGAAATGTGGGCAGTGGCACAGTAAAAGAACTATCAGACTGGGTACAATACGTAAACCACAACGGCGTAAGTCCGATGGCCGATTTGCGTAAAACCAACGGACAAGAAAAAGCGTGGGGTGTAAAATTTTGGGGCGTAGGCAACGAAGCTTGGGGCTGCGGTGGCAATATGCGTCCAGAATATTATGCCAATATCTACCGCCAATACGCCACTTTTATGACCGATTGGGACAATGGTTCTAAGCTTTTTAGAATTGCATCGGGTGCTAATTCAAAAGATTATAATTGGACAGAAGTATTGATGCGTGACATTCCGCACCACATGCTCGAAGGTATCGCTTTGCACCATTATTCGGTGATTAATTGGGATAAAAAAGGCCCAGCGGTAGGCTTTACCGAAGCCCAATATTTCAAAACCATGCAAGAGGCGTTGTTTATGGACGAGTTGATTCAGAAACATACCGCCATCATGGACAAATACGACCCTAAGAAAAAAGTAGCCCTCGTCGTGGACGAATGGGGAGGCTGGTACGAAGTTGAACCCAATACCAATCCGGGCTTTTTGTTCCAACAAAATACCATGCGTGATGCCGTATTGGCAGGTGCAACCTTGAACATTTTCCACAAACACTCGGAACGTGTACGCATGGCAAACTTGGCTCAAATTGTGAATGTGCTACAATCAGTTGTGTTGACAAGCGGCGAGAAAATGTTGCTTACGCCAACCTATCATGTCATGGAAATGTACAACGTACACCAAGATGCCACCAATTTGCCTATCGAAATCAAAACCAATGATTACTCGTTTGAAGACAAAAAATTGCCTGCGGTTTCGGCATCGGCATCGAAAGACAAAGCTGGACTTGTACACATTTCTTTGACGAACATCGACATTCGTAATGCACAAGAAATAAGTATCAATTTGCAAGGACTTACCGCCAAGACTGTTACAGGACGTGTTTTAACGGCGAGTAGCGTACAAGACCACAACACATTCGACCAGCCCAATAAGGTAACGCCAACCGAATTTAAAGGAGCTACACTTTCAGGCAACGTATTGAAAGTAAAATTACCTGCAACGTCGGTAGTTGTATTGGAAGTAAAATAACATTACCAAACTTACCATTGCTGTATTGCCGTCACACACGACGGCAATACAGATTTCAACCTCTTAATCTGATATTGAATATGAAATACATCCGTACAAATTGAGTACAAACACAAGGTTTCGACCATACTTTTTCAACTATACACCTGACTATCAAATATATAAATAAAAGATTGGTCGATTTACTTTTGTACTTACACGTAACTCATTGATTGGTTTATTCTCAAAGTATTGTTCGGTTGTTTAAAAAAATATGCTAATGAAATCTTTTATCTTAAAATCAAGTATTTATTTACTGGCACTTCTTTTTTTAACGAATTGTTCTAAAAAAGAAGATACGCCAACTCCTACCCCAACACCTACCGAAGACCCCATTGTGATGCCTTCTTACAATGGACCAACGTACTTCGATAGCTATGTATCGTTGGCGGCGTGGTCGAGTCGTTCGCAATGGAATTTGGCAAATATACACGACCCTACCGTTGAAAAATGTGGCGACTATTACTATATGAGCCAAACCGATGCCTCTTATGGCAATTCATTGGATGGCAACGGACATTTTTTCCTTAGACGCTCAAAAGACTTAGTCAATTGGGAATTTATGGGACCAACCATGCAAACAGCCCCTGCTTGGGTAAAAGACTCGCTCAACAACAAACGAGCCAGAATAGGACTGCCGCCCATTGCCAATCCGACCTATGGCTATTGGGCACCTTGTATCAGAAAGGCAGGCAATAAATACCGTATGTACTATTCAATAGTGGTAATTGAACCAATTGTAGGTACATCTACCAGTACATCTTGGTCGGAAAGAGCCTTTATTGGCTTGGCAGAAACCGACGATTTGGCAACGAACACGTGGACAGACAAAGGCATGGTGGTGTGTTCTGAACCCGATGGCGTAAGAAGTTATACAAGAAATGGCGATTCAGACTGGTCGGCGTATTTCAAATTCAATGCCATCGACCCTAGTTTTATTACAACTCCCGAAGGCGAGCAATGGCTCATTTACGGCTCTTGGCATACAGGCATCG
This sequence comes from Cytophagales bacterium, assembly GCA_013298025.1. Lineage (GTDB taxonomy): Bacteria > Bacteroidota > Bacteroidia > Cytophagales > Spirosomataceae > Flectobacillus. Next base: position 223,213 of record JAAFJE010000002.1, read on the forward strand.
CAGCCTTGAAGCTCAACCCCGCTACAGGCAAGCCCGATAAGCTGGAAACCGTTGCCGATTATGGTGTACGCATCGCTGGCCGTGGCAATATTGCAAGTAACCGTTGGCAAGCCTTAGAAGGCCCTGAAATTATTTATAATCCAGAAACGGGTTATTACTATTTATTTGTAGCCTACGATGGCCTCGATGTACCTTACAATACCCGTGTAGCACGCTCGAAGAGCATTACAGGCCCTTATGTGGGTATCGACGGACAAAACGTAAGCAATGGTGCTGAAGCTTGGCCCATGCTTACGCATCCTTATGCGTTTGCCAACCATTCGGGGTGGGTAGGCATCTCGCACTGTGCAGTGTTTCAGAATCCTGATACCAAAGAGTGGTTCTATTCGTCGCAAGGTCGTTTACCCGAAAATTACGGCGGAAATCCTTACTCAAATGCCATCATGATGGGACACGTGCGTAGCATTCATTGGACAGAAGACGGCTGGCCTGTGGTTTCGCCAGAGCGTTATGCGGGCGTTCCGAACACGGCTGTACCCGAAAAATCCTTGATAGGTTCTTGGGAACAAATTACGCTTGAGTACCAATACCGAGTACAACAAAAACCCATCACCATCAAGCTCACCAGCGATTACAAAGCGGTAGGCAGCAATGGCAGTACCTACGGCACATGGAGTTACGATAGTACCAAAGGAATATTGACCATCAGTACAACCATTGCTAGTACCAAATTGAAGGTAAAATACGATTGGGATTGGGAAGCTTCCCCACGGAAAGTAACAATCACTTTTGCAGGCATCAATTCGTCTGGACGAGTAATATGGGGCAAAAAAATTCAATAACCATCAATACGTCAGGTGTTGATTTTTCCTTAGAAAAAACGAAGAAATTCATTTTACTTTATTTTTAACCATACAAATCTATGTACAAATCGCTAAGAGAGGAATGTTATGAAGCCAATATGCAATTGCCTAAACTAGGTTTAGTGCTGTTTACTTTTGGCAACGTAAGTGCTGTGGACAGGGCCGCAGGTGTATTTGCCATCAAACCTAGTGGTGTTCCTTACGACTTGCTCAAACCCGAAGACATTGTAATTATGGACTACGATGCCATCGTTGTAGATGGAAAAATGCGTCCTTCGTCTGATACCAAAACGCACGCTTTATTGTATAAAACGTGGGAAGACATCGGAGGAATCACTCATACGCACAGCACTTATGCGGTGTCGTGGGCACAAGCAGGCTTGGACATTCCGATTTTTGGAACAACCCACGCCGACCATACCCACCAAGACATCCCATGTGCACCTGTGTTGACAGATGCCATGATTGAAGGAGATTATGAATACGAAACGGGCAACCAGATTTTCGATGTATTCAGTAGCAAAGGGCTGTCGCACAAAGAAATGGAAATGGTTTTATTACAAAATCATGGCCCATTTACTTGGGGAAAAACCGCCGAAAAATCGGTGTATAATGCAGCAGTATTGGAAGAAGTGGCACGCATGGCTTACCTTACGCTGCAAATCAATCCAGATACGCCACGCATCAAAGATACCCTTAGAATGAAGCATTACGAAAGAAAGCATGGCAAAAATGCCTATTACGGACAAGGATGCTAAGGGTTATTTAGTTAGTGAATTGTGAATGAGTGAGTTAGTGAGTTAGTGAGTTAGTGAGTTAGTGAGTTAGTGAGTTAGTGAGTTAATGGTTGACAGAACTACAGATAATTGAGTTCTAAAAATTGTACATTTATTTGCAGATTTTCATTACAAACCATTCACTAAATCACTCACTCACAATTCACTAACTAAATCACTCACTCACAATTCACTAACTAACAATTCACTCAATAGTTATACAACATTTTTCCATCTTACACGATAAATCTAACACATGAAATTAGGTCTTGAAAAGCTCGATTACATCATTTTCTTTGTGTATTTCGTAATTGTAGCCTCGTATGGTTATTGGGTCTTCAAAAACAAAGGCAAGCAAACTGCCGACTCGAAAGACTTCTTTTTGGCAGAAGGTTCGCTTACTTGGTGGGCCATTGGCTCGTCTATTATTGCCTCCAATATCTCTGCCGAGCAATTCATTGGGATGAGCGGACAAGCCTTTCAGTTGGGCATTGCCATTTCTGTTTATGAATTAGTTGGGGCGTTTTCGCTTATTCTGATTGCGGTTTTCTTTTTACCCATGTATATCCGCAACAACATTTACACCATGCCACAATTTTTGGCACGCCGCTACGACAACCGTATCAGTACCATCATGGCGGTGTTTTGGTTGTTTTTGTACATTCTTGTCAACCTTACCTCTATCATTTATCTTGGAGCATTGAGTCTTGAAACCATGACAGGCTTTAGCTTCATGGCTTGTGCCTCATTCCTTACCATTTTTGCGATTTTCATTACCCTGGGTGGCATGAAAGTAATTGGTTATACCGACGTAATTCAGGTGGTTTGTTTGGTGGTAGGCGGCTTGGCTACAACCTATTTAGCCCTTGATTTATTATCGGATAAAGTTGGCTCAGGTGCAGGCGTATGGGAAGGTCTTTCCTTGATTAAAGAAAAAGCCGATAGCCATTTGCACATGATTTTTGCCAAAGGACAATACCAAGTACATGACGGACAAGGCGGTATGATTGATGCTTACAACCAATTGCCAGGCTTGTTGATGTTTATTGTAGGTGGCCAATGGATTGTAAACCTCAACTACTTTGGTTGCAACCAGTACATTACACAACGTGCCTTGGGAGCAGACCTTGGAACGGCACGCTCAGGCTTGTTGTTTGCCTCTTTCTTAAAAATGCTCATGCCAATTATCGTTGTTTTACCGGGCTTGGCAGCGTATGTACTTTTCCAAGAAAATGCCGATTTGGCGATTGTAGAAGGCATCAAAGAGGGCGGTATTGTGAAACCCGACAACGCCTATCCTGTATTGTTAAACATCCTTCCTACAGGCTTGAAAGGCATGGCATTTGCAGCACTTACCGCAGCAATCGTAGCCTCATTGGCAGGTAAAGCCAACAGTATTTCAACGATTTATGTATTAGATATTCATAAAAAATTCTTCGCACCCGACCTTAGCGAAAAGAAAATGGTATGGCTCGGTCGTGTGTCGATTGTCGTTTCGTTTGTAATTGCACTCGCTATTAGTCCATTGTTGAAAAATTTAGGACAAGGCTTTCAGTATATTCAGGAATACACAGGCTTTATTTCTCCGGGCATTTTGGCGATTTTCTTATTAGGATTCTTCTGGAAAAAAGCCACAGCCAACGGAGCTTTAGCCGCTACGATACTCAGTATTCCGTTGTCGGCTTTGTTGAAGGTGCAAGCCCCAGAAATGCCATTCCTCAACCGTATGGGCACAGTTTTCTGGATTTGTGCCTTGGTAACAATTGTCATTAGCTTGATAGAAGGCAAGGGAAAAGACAGCGAAAAGGCGTTTTTAGTAGATAGCTCTTGGTTCAAATCGGAAGGGGCATTCCGTTTAGGGGCTTTAATCGTGACAGGGGTTGTAGTGATGATATATACCATTTTCTGGTAATTTTTCGGAACTTTGGTGCATGGCATCGGTCAATAGATTTAGGCTATCAAAAACCTACAAAGCTATGAACCGATGCTGTATCAAACGACCTAAATTTTTCACAAAACTCGCATTATTTATGAAATTTGCGTTCACTGTTGGCTTGTGGTGTAGCCTTATTTGTATTACCTCCACCCTTTTTGCCCAAAAAAATGTATATCTTTTTTCTTACTTTAAAGGAAACGGCGAAGACGGGTTGCATTTGGCTTACAGCTACGACGGGCTGCAATTCAAAGCCCTGAAGGGCGATAGCTCTTTTCTTACCCCAACCGTAAGCAAAGATAAGCTCATGCGTGACCCTTGCATTTTGAAAGGCCCAGATGGCTATTTTCACATGGTTTGGACGGTATCGTGGAACGACCGAGGCATTGGTTATGCACGCTCGAAAGACTTGGTACATTGGTCGGCACAGCAGTTTCTTCCCGTGATGCAACACGAGCCAACGGCACTCAATTGCTGGGCTCCCGAAATCAACTACGATGCTAAAAGCAAGTCCTATATCATTTATTGGGCAACCACCATCCCTGAGCGTTTTCCTGATAAAGAAGACGGAAAATCAGATGGCAACGGCAAATACAACCACCGTATGTATGCCGTCACAACGCAAGATTTCAAAACGTTTAGTCCGACCAAACTCTTTTACGACCCCGATTTCAATGTGATTGATGCAACGATTATTGCCAATAAAAAATCGTACATCATGTTTTTGAAAGATGAAACCAAAAATCCCGTTCAAAAGAATTTAAAAATGGCCACCAGCAAATCCTTGCTCGGAGGATTTACAGCAGCCTCCGCTCCACTTGTTCCACTGAATTGGATAGAAGGCCCAACCGCCACCAAAATTGGCAAAGATTGGGTAGTATATTTCGACCAATACACCCGTCACAAAATGGGAGCGGTAAAATCAAGCGATTTGGTGCATTGGACAGACATTTCTGAGCAAATCAGCTTTCCGAAAGGCACTCGACACGGCACGGTTTTTTCGATAAGTAAAAAAGAATTTGAGGCGTTAAACTTACCGAAATAATATGAAAAACGCCCTGATATTCGACATGGACGGCACGATGGTCGATAACATGATGACGCATCACCGTGCTTGGCAGCAAAAATTAGCCGAAATTGGACTAAGTCTGACTTTAGACGAAGTAATTACCACGTGTCACGGCAAAAACGATGAGATTTTGCAACGCCTTTTTGGCGACAAATATTCTTTTGAAGAAAGAGACCAAATCTCAGCCGAAAAAGAAGCCATTTACCGAGAAGTTTTTTTACCCGAATTAAAACTCATCGAAGGCTTACCAGCCTTGTTGGCCGAAGCCAAGCAAGCGGGCATTCCGATGGGCATTGGCACGGCGGCACGCTACGAAAACGTGGACTATGTTTTAGATAACCTTGGCATCAGGCATTATTTTCAAAGCATTGTATGCGACCGAGATGTAACGCTTGGCAAGCCCGACCCCAGTGTTTTTTTCAAAGTAGCCGACCAATTGGGCGTAGCTTACCACGATTGTTTGGTTTTTGAAGATTCGCCAACAGGTGCAAAAACCGCCCTGAACGCAGGCATGAAAGCCATTATATTGACAACAACGCACCAAGCAGAGGAGTTTACCAACTTTGCAAGCGTGCTTTTTTGTACCCCGAATTATTTATCCCTTAATCTGTTTTCCATTTTAAAATCCTTGTAAAACATGAAATTTTTCATTGACACAGCCAACCTCAAAGAAATCCAAGAAGCCCAAGATTTAGGCGTTTTGGACGGCGTAACTACCAACCCTTCGCTTATGGCAAAAGAAGGCATCAGTGGTAAAGAAAACATCATCAATCACTACAAAGCCATTTGCAATATTGTGGACGGCGACGTAAGTGCCGAAGTAATTGCCACAGACCTCGAAGGCATGATTGCCGAAGGCGAAATATTGGCAGCCCTCGACCCCAAAATCGTGGTGAAAATCCCGATGATTAAAGACGGTATCAAGGCTGTAAAATACTTTTCTAACAAAGGTATCAAAACCAACTGTACGCTTATTTTCTCGGCTGGACAAGCCCTTTTGGCTGCCAAAGCTGGGGCTACCTACATCTCTCCATTCGTAGGTCGCCTAGACGATATTTCGTATGACGGCACACAATTGATTGAGCAAATCCGCACGATTTTTGATAATTATGGTTTCGATACAGAAATCCTAGCAGCTTCTATCCGTCACCCTGTGCATATTCTGAAATGTGCTGAAATCGGTGCAGACGTAATGACTGGCCCACTTTCGGCAATTACGGCTTTGTTGAAACACCCCTTGACAGACATCGGTTTGGAGAAATTCATGAAAGACATGGCAGGGAAATGGTAAAAGAATTGAGTGAGTTGTGAGTTGTGAGTTAGTGAGTTGTGAGTTAGTGAGTTGTGAGTTGTGAGTTAGTGAGTTGTGAGCTAGTAAATTGATTTTCAGGAATTTACATTTTTAATTAAGATTTGATTTAGTGATGAGTTAATTGAATTTATATGTATTTGAAAATAAAAACTTTAACTCACAACTAACTCATTCACAATTCACTAACTAACAACTAACTCACAACTAGCTAATTCACAATTCACTAACTAACAACTCACTAACTAACAACTAACTAATTATTACTTACACAAGTATTTTATTCTATTTAAAAAACAACCAACTATGAAAAAAAGATATTGGCTCGTTGCCAGTTTTTGGGCTGGCATGACGCTTTTGGTAGCCTGTGAATCTAAAAAAGCGGAAAGTACACAAGCAAGTAGCGACTCGCTAAAAATTGAGCAAACTGCTTTTGGTAAAATAAGCGATAGCACCCAAGCTACCCTTTATACCTTGAAAAATGCCAACGGTATGGAGGTGAAAATTTCTGACTTTGGTGGCACGATTGTGTCGTGGACAGCCCCCAACAAAGACGGCAAATACGAAGACATTACCCTTGGCTGCGACTCGCTGGCAGGCTACCAAAAAGGCGTACCTTATTTCGGTGCCTTGATTGGTCGCTATGGCAACCGCATTGCTAAAGGACAGTTTACTTTAGAAGGTAAAACTTATACTTTGGCCAAAAACAACGGAGCAAACGCCTTGCACGGTGGCTTGAAAGGCTTCGACAAAGTATTGTGGACAGCCACGCCAATAGCAGGAGAAGAGCCAGCCTTGAAGCTTACTTATACCGCCAAAGACGGCGAAGAGGGCTATCCAGGCAGTCTTTCGATTGAAGTAACTTATACTTTAACGAAAGATAATTCGCTTAAAATCGACTACAAGGCTACAACCGATAAAGCTACCGTAGTAAACCTTACCAACCACGCCTATTTCAACCTAAAAGGCGGACTCAACAGCGACATCCTCGACCATGAAGTGACGTTGAATGCAGATAAATTCTTGCCCGTTGACAATACCTTGATTCCAACAGGCGAGCTACGTCCTGTGGCTGGCACGCCATTCGACTTTACGAAACCCTTTAAAATTGGAGCAAGAATCAACGATACCAAAGACGAGCAAATCAAATTTGGCTTAGGCTACGACCATTGCTGGGTATTGAGCGATTCGAGCAGCAATTTGAAATTGGCAGCAACCGTTACCGAACCAAGCAGCGGTCGGGTATTGGAAGTGTTCACAACCGAGCCAGCCATCCAGTTTTATACAGGCAACTTCCTTGATGGCACGATTACGGGTAAAGGCGGCACCATTTACAAACACCGTTTTGGGTTATGTTTAGAAACACAGCACTATCCAGATTCGCCGAACCAAGCGAAATTCCCGACAACCGTTTTGAAACCAGGGCAAACGTACCAAACCAGTACAGTTTATAAGTTTTCGGTGAAAAAATAAAGTTAGACAACGCATCTTTACGAGGCACGGGCATTTTACACGCCTGTGCCTTTGTTGTAATAGCCCCTACAGGCTTAAAAACAGCCCAGCAAACATATAAAATATAATTTTTTCTATATAAAACAAAATATATTTTATAATAAAAAAGGTTTTAATCTAAATATGTAGGCAACTTATCGAAACTACATTAATTTTGTAGTTGTTGATGCGTAGCCCACAATCTTACATATTAGCCTTTTGTAGCATATTTTTGATGTATGCCTTGCTACAGTGCGTGGTAAGCAATGCTGTTGTATTTTTTAAAGAATCTTCTTCTATTGTAGTCGAGCCATCGACCAAGCATTTCGACCACACAACCCTCGTTTTACAGGAAGTCAACCAATTGGTATTTCAATTTTTGGCAGGCTTAGGCATTATCAGCCTTCATGCCATCAGGCATATCATGCGTTGGGTCGACTGTTCGTTTCGTTGCAAAAACGCTTTATTTTACTTTCAAACAGGTCATTGCAAATATTCTATTTCAATCAATGCACCCTGACAAGCATTCATTCAAAACGACATTATTCATCATTTTTTAATAAAAAATCACAAGACCCATGTGGCATAAACTGGCAAAAAACATTATTCAACATAGATTTATTTGGATTGGAATTATTCTAATTTCAACTATTTTTATGGGTTATGAAGGCAGTAAAATTCAATTATCGTATGAAATTGCCCGCATTTTACCCCCCGACGACCCCACCGAAAAAGAATACCAACAGTTCAGAAAGCTCTTTGGGGAAGATGGAAGTTTGATGGTTATTGGCTGGCAATCAGACAAATTATTCGAGCTACAATCTTTCAATGATTGGTATGACCTTGCGTACCAAATCAAAAAACACGAAGGCATCAAAAACGTCGTATCTTTTGCCAACTTAATTGACATCAAGCTCAACGAAGAAAAGAAGAAGTTTGAAGCCTTTCCTTTACTCAAACAAAAACCCCGTTCGCAGGCAGCTTTAGATTCGTTGAAAGACGACATCAAAAGGCTAAAGTTTTATGAAGGCATGGTATTGAACAGCAAAACCAATACGACGCTCATGGCGATTACCTTCAACGACAAAACCCTCCACACCAAACGCCGATTGGCCATTGTTGGCGAAATCAGAGAGTTGGCCCGACAGTTTGAAATCAAGCATAACGTCAATTTACACTTTTCGGGAATGCCTTTTATTCGCACGGCAACCATGAAAAAAGTATCGGGCGAGATGCAACTATTTATGGGTTTAGCCATTCTCGTAACAGCCATCATTTTGTGGTTCTTTTTCCGTTCCATTCGGTTTACCGCCTTATCCATTTTAGTGGTATTGATTGGCGTAATTTTCTCCCTTGGTACACTCGAATTATTGGGTTATAAAATCACCATGCTTACGGGGTTGATTCCTCCCCTACTCATCGTTATTGGCGTGCCCAACTGTATTTTCTTAATCAACCGCTACCAAGCCGAATTATTGGTTCATAACAACAAAGAACTAGCCATCGAAAACATGGTAACAGGCATTGGCTTATCTATCTTTTTGGCCAACCTCACCACCGCTATTGGCTTTGGCGTGTTTTATTTTACCAATAGTAGTTTGCTCGTAGAATTTGGCGTAGTAGCCTCTATCAACGTTATTACTACGTATTTCCTTTGCCTCATCCTCATTCCGATTTCTATTCATTACATGGGCTTACCCAAAGTGAAGCACCTCAAACATTTGGATGGCAAATGGGCCAAAGGGTTCTTGTCGTGGGTAAACAACCTTGTGCACCACCACCGCTCGGCTATTTATATCAGTACATTGACAGTGGTATTGGTATCGGCGTATGGTATGACCAAAATCAACGTAATTGGGTACGTAGTAGATGATTTACCCCAAAAAGACCCCATTTACACCGATTTGCGTTTCTTTGAAGCCAATTTCAACGGCGTGCTTCCTTTTGAAATCATGGTGGACACCAAGCGTAAAAACGGCATTTTCGACAACCAAGCCGAAGCTTTATACAAAATAAAATCGCTTCAAAACAAGCTCAAACAATACCAAGAATTTTCAAAACCCTTGTCGATTGTAGAAGCCACCCGTTTTATTTACCAAGCCTACAAAGGTGGCGAAGCCCGTTATTTTGTATTGCCAAGCGTATTTGAGCTATCGAAACTGACTGAATATTTACAAACCACCGATAGTTCTTCGGCAGCATCGAAGCAATTTAAGTCGTTTTTAAATCCAGATAAGAGCATCACTCGTCTAAGCTTCCAAATGGCAGACGTGGGTTCGGTACGCATCAAAGAACTGATGGGCGAAATTCAACCACAAATAGACGAAATTTTCCCGAAAGACCAATACAAAGTAAGTCTTACCGGACACAGCCTAGTATTCTTAAAAAGCAACGATTATTTGCTAGGCAACCTTTACGAAAGTTTACTCATTGCCATTATTTTGATTGCTTTGGTAGGGATGATTTTGTTCCGTTCGATACCCATTATTATTTTATCGAAATTGCCTTGTTTGATACCCTTGGCATTAACGGCAGGCATTATGGGCTTTTTCGACATTCATTTCAAGCCATCGACCATCCTGATATTTAGCATCACCTTTGGCATTGCCTCCGACGGAACGGTTTACTTCTTGACACGCTACCGTACCGAGTTGGAAGAACGCAAAAAGAGCGTTTCGGAAGCCATTACCAACACCATTTTTGGCACAGGTTTGAGCATGATTTACACGGCAGTTATTTTATTCTGCGGTTTCTCCATTTTTGCCGCCTCTAGTTTTGGAGGCACAGCAGCCATGGGCGTAATGGTTTCGATTACCCTTTTGATAGCCATGTGTACCAATCTCATTTTACTTCCAGCGTTACTTTTGACCATCAATCGGAACAAATTGAATGCAACGAAGTAAGAAATAATAGAATACCTACAAAACGCACAGCCCAACCGAAAGTTTTCGGTTGGGCTGTGCGTTTTGTATATAAAATTAATCGTGTACAAATTTGCTTGTTGGTTTCGGAAATGGGAAAAGACACCTTTATTTTTTGCAAAATATTGCTATATTTAGCAAGCAGATTCAAGCAAAACAGGACTATGCAAATAAACTGAAAAATGTAAGAAATGGGAAAAAGTAAAAGCCAAAAAAAATAGATATTAGGGAAATAACACCTTATTTCTTACTAAGAATAACCTAAGTTATAACGCATTTTTTAAATAAAATGACATATTTTATCATAAAGAAAGATTCAAATCCCAAAGTCGTGGGAGTCACTCATGGAGCAGGGCAAACTGCTTATAGCGACAAGTTTGTTGACAAAAATCAATGGTATGATGATATATTTTTTGGTGAAAGAGGTAAAGATGGATGGCGATTATGGGCTGAAATTACCAAATATGCTCAACCTTTGGTTGAAGTTGAAATGGAAAAGAAAGCAAAGTTTACAGATTATATAGGCTTCTCTATGAGGGGTTTTATTGTAAACAATAAGTTTCGAGAGATTTTAGAGAGCTCTCATTTACCTCAAAAACACAAATTTTTAGAAACGACATTGATACAAAAAGATAAAATTATAGATGGCTATTGGTGGTTTGTGTATGACATGGAAACAGGGGAAAACACTGTTGATTTTGCCAAATGTGAATACGATTTATGCTATCACAAACAAAAAATGGGTGATGATTTTATGGTTAATATTCATACCTATCAGGATTATCTCAATGTTTTTTACATGACCGGTAGTGCCTTGGATGTTTCTAAGTTAGTGTTCAATCAAAACTTTGATCAAGAATTAGATATTTTTGGAATGCAGTTTCTTAGTTCAAAAAACTATGTTTCTGATAGGCTATTAAAAAAGATGGAAAAAGCTAAGATAACAGGCTATGAAGCAATATCTCCTGAAAGGGCAAGACAAAGAGCAGAAAAATTTAACGATATTTATTGTGAGTTAATATTTCAATAACTTCATATTCTAAATAAAAAAGACAGTTTCCTCTGGTAGTTGGTTAAGCAAAGCGTGTACCAAAAAATAGGTTCGAGGGAGAGTCAAATACAAGCTACGTAGCAGGTGCCAGCACAGGTAAGTACCGCTATTACTACAACCTAGCCGACCACCTAGGCAATATACGGGTAGTAGTAGGCGACGATGCCAACGCCACCCAAGTACAAACCAACGACTACACCGCTTTTGGCCTAGCCATTAGTAGCGATGTAAGCAAAAACAAGTATCTTTATAACGGCAAAGAGCTACAAGACGGCACCAACTGGCTAGACTATGGGGCTAGAATGTATTATCCTGAGTTGGGGAGATGGATGGCGGTGGATCCGTTGGCACATAAAATGCCAGCTTGGAGTCCATATATTTTTAGCTTTAATAATCCTATTCTTTATATTGATCCAGACGGAGCTTTTCCAATTGAGATACACGTAAGAAGTTTTGCACCATTTGATTATTTTGGTTTGGGTTTGTGGAAAGGTGATGGAAACAACAGAAGGTTCTCAACTATATATGATGGGAATACTTCACGTATTCGTCAAATCACTTCTTACGAAACTACTACCATGGTTTCCAACAGTACAGCTTATGGTGGTCAATCTCATTCACGATATGGAGCTAATGCGTTTTCTGATGCGGAAATTGAAGATGACTTTTCATTTGGAAATAGAATATATACTCACCTTTCAGGCGATAATGATGCATTAGTTCCAGGAGTTGATTATGGTGGCCCAACTCACGATATTGATGTGTGGACGGATGTACATATTGGCGTTACTGAAAATAAAGATGGTTCTTCTATTCTAAGTTTAACGGGTGATTTAGCAGGAGACGGATTCCCCAGTTCAGAAGCTTTTGTAACAGATGGAAGCGGTAAGAATAAAGTTTTTTTAGGTGTTGGTGCAGCAAAAGCAGGACCTGATAAAGGACCATTTTGGACATTAAAAGGAGATAAAAAGGAAAAACAGTTTGATATAAATGTAAGAATAGCAGTGGATAAGAAAGGGAATTTTACAGGAGTTTATTCTACTGATAGTAAGGGAAAAGAAACCGTTATTCCTATTTCAGAATGGAACAAACAATTTGATAATCAAAGTCCTAAATAAATTTGCGATGAGTAAAAAAATAAAATTTTCACTCATTACCAGTACAGTATTGGTTTTGAGTTCTTTTATTCCAATTTTACAAATACTAATAATGTATTTGAATAGTTTTATTGTTCAGCCTATTGGTAAAATTTTCGGAATAAACGATAATATAGCTATTTATGGTTTGAATAGTGTTTTTTCAATTGGAATGATAGTTCTTTTTTATTTTTCCTCAAGTTCAGTTCAAAAGATATTTTCAATTATAGGAGTGATTATTTTTCTAATGCCATTACTTATGTATTCAACAACAGACATTATTAGTACAGAGAAATATTACTTTATTCAATTCTTAATTATCGGCATTATTACAGGTCTTATACTTATTGGATTAGAATATCTAAGAAGCAAAAAAGCCGCTCAATGAGTGTTTTTCGCCATTGTTGGTGTTTTTCGCCGTTGTTGGTGTTTTTTCACCAACAACTCATGCGTCGGCAACACAACAAGTATAAAGTACGTCATAAACAAGCGGTACAGCAGGGCTTGCGTCTAGTCGCAGTCGGAGACTGCTTTTTATTGGGCGTTCCAAGTTGTTAAACTTGAAACAGCAGGGGAATGCTTTTTATTGGGCGTTCCAAGTTGTTAAATTTGAGACAGCAAGGGGAATGCTTTTTATTGGGCGTTCCAAGTTGTTAAATTTGAGACAGCAAGGGGCAACATTGGTCTATTGAAAATGACCTTCACTGGCATTTAGATTTGACTTTTAACGAAGATAGTTCCAGAATAAGAACTGGTAATGCACCCCAAAATATGAATATTGTTAGAAAATTGGCTCTTTTTATTTTAAACAAAAACCAAGATAAGATAAGCCTTAAACGAAAAAGAAAAAAGGCTGCAAGAGATAATGAGTTCTTAAGCAACCTTTTATCGAATGTATAAATTTTGGTGCGGAAGCCCTAATAATTTGAGTCATTAAACAAATGTGATTATAATTTATATAGTTGAGATAATCTTTAATAATATGAACTTAAAAAATAATTTAAGGCAAATACTTTTATTTATCATACTAGGAAGTCCAGTATTAATATATGGTATTTATGAGATATTTTATGGAATTGATAATAGAACAGAAATATATTTTAAAAAGGCAAACTTGAACTTTATAGGAAGAGTGTCGTATGTAAAAAGTATTTCTCATGGAGCTGGCTATATATGTTTAGATTTAGCTACTACTACTATAAAATATTATAACCCTTCAGATAGTTTATCGAAGTATTTTTGCATAATTCGTGATAATAAGGCTGTTATAGTTATTGATGGAGTTTCAACATTCAAGATGGGAGATGTTTTTGTGGTCAAAAAAGATAGTGGTTTTCAATATAATGGAGATATGGATAATCTTAAATGGAAAAGTAAGCTTATTTTAGTGGATTGGATTGATTCACCCAAATCGTTAGATTTATGTCAGTAGTTCCCCCTCGCTGGTCTAAGTATTTTTTCTCTTAGACACACAAATAAATGCAGTCTTTGACTGCCCTGCTAGTGCAAGAATGTACTACCTTTGATTTTCTACTAAACTCATCTAAATTTCAACGATTCATCTCTATGAAAAATGTAATGCTATTGCTATCCCTCATGTTCCTTTCTAGTTTGGAATTGTATAGCCAAAAACAAACTAGATATTTAAATTCTGTTGATTTTAAAAACGAAGATTTTGATTTTCAGTTTACTTCTCTGAAAGAAGCTTTAAAATACCCCAATCCCAATAAGGTTTATGAATTATATTTCAAAGGTGGTTTATACGGTGTGAAATCGTTACCCAAAGAAATTTTTAAATTTAAAAACTTGCAAGTTTTAATCATTGAAGGGTCTGATATTCAAACAATACCAAGTGAAATAAGTGAACTAAAGAATTTGGAAGTGCTAACCTTAAATCACACAAATATAGTAGCTCTCCCAGCAACTATTGGAGAATTGCAAAAGTTGAAAAACCTTGACTTGTCTGCTAATAAGTTAGAATCATTGCCCAATAGTATAGGACAACTAAAAAAATTAGAGATCTTGGATTTAGCAAATAATAAACTTAAATCATTACCAACAACCCAATGGAGTTGTGATAAATTAGAGGATATATATTTACGTGATAATCCGCTTTCTTACTTTCCAGTCGAATTACTGAATTTACCAAAGTTGCGTACATTGGATTGGGAAGGCAATAGTTGTGCTCTTATTCCTAAAAATATTGGTCTTGATATACTCAAAGTATCATCAGATTGTGATGCGTATCCTTTTTTAGAACCCCATTTTAAAAGTAAGTCAAAGCCTAGTCAAAGCAAAGATAAAAAAGGGAATTAGCTACCCTCGCTTGCCTAAGTATTTTTTCTCTTAGACACACAAATAAATGCAGTCTTTGACTGCACTGCTAGTGCAAGAATGTACTACCTTTGATTTTCTACTAAACTCATCTAAATTTCAACGATTCATCTCTATGAAAAATGTAATGCTATTGCTATCCCTTATGCTCTTTTTTAGTTTGGAATTGTATAGCCAAAAGAAAATTTCAAAGGAGTATTTCGAATCTATTCATTTTAAACAAGAAATGTACGATTTCCAGTTTACTTCTTTGACAGAAGCCTTAAAATACCCCAATCCTAATAAGGTTTATGAATTATATATCAAAGGTGAGTTATACGGTTTAAAATCGTTACCCAAAGAAATTTTTAAATTTAAAAACTTACAAGTTTTAATTATTGAAGGGGCTGATATTCAAACGGTACAAAATGAAATAAGTGAACTGAAGAATTTGGAAGTGCTAATCTTAGAGGTTGCAAATATCGTAGCTCTCCCTGCAACTATTGGAGAATTACAAAAGTTGAAATACCTTGACTTATCTGATAATAAGCTAGAATCATTGCCCAACAGTATAACACAATTGAAAGAATTAGAGGATATATATTTACGTGATAATCCGCTTTCTTACTTTCCAGTCGAATTACTGAATTTACCAAAGTTGCGTACATTGAGTTGGAATGGCAATAGTTGTGCTCTTATTCCTCTAAGTATTGGTCTTGATATACTCAAAGTATCATCAGATTGTGATGCGTATCCTTTTTTAGAACCCCATTTTAAAAGTAAGTCAAAGCCTAGTCAAAGCAAAGATAAAAAAGGGAATTAGCTACCCTCGCTGGTCTATGAATGTTTTTTCACTTAGACCCACAAATAAATGCAGTCTTTGACTGCCCTGCTAGTGCAAGAATGTACTACCTTTGATTTTCTACTAAACTCATCTAAATTTCAACGATTCATCTCTATGAAAAATGTAATGCTATTGCTATCCCTCATGCTCCTTTCTAGTTTGGAATTGTATAGCCAAAAGAAAATTTCAAAGGAGTATTTACAATCTATTCGTTTTAAACAAGAAATGTACGATTTCCAGTTTACTTCTTTGACAGAAGCCTTAAAATACCCCAATCCTAATAAGGTTTATGAATTATATATCAAAGGTGAGTTATACGGTTTAAAATCGTTACCCAAAGAAATTTTTAAATTTAAAAACTTACAAGTTTTAATTATTGAAGGGGCTGATATTCAAACGGTACAAAATGAAATAAGTGAACTGAAGAATTTGGAAGTGCTAATCTTAGAGGTTGCAAATATCGTAGCTCTCCCTGCAACTATTGGAGAATTACAAAAGTTGAAATACCTTGACTTATCTGATAATAAGCTAGAATCATTGCCCAACAGTATAACACAATTGAAAGAATTAGAGGATATATATTTACGTGATAATCCGCTTTCTTACTTTCCAGTCGAATTACTGAATTTACCAAAGTTGCGTACATTGAGTTGGAATGGCAATAGTTGTGCTCTTATTCCTCTAAGTATTGGTCTTGATATACTCAAAGTATCATCAGATTGTGATGCGTATCCTTTTTTAGAACCCCATTTTAAAAGTAAGTCAAAGCCTAGTCAAAGCAAAGATAAAAAAGGGAATTAGCTACCCTCGCTGGTCTAAGTGTTTTTTCACTTAGACCCACATACCTTTGAAATCCGTCTAAAAAAGGTTAACTTGCCGTTTCGTTGCCTTTATTGTTGTATCGTAGGGCAACTGTGGTAAAATATTGCTGGTATGAATTATGAATATAGATAAAGAGTCATTACAAAAAATTGCCCATTTGGCACGTTTAGAGATGCCTGCTTCGGCAGAAGATGAAATGATGCGTTCGCTCAATTCGGTACTCACATGGATGGAAGAACTCAACGAAATAGATACTTCCAACGTAAAACCCCTTACGCACATGAGCCTCGAAATGAATGCCCTCAGAGAAGATGTGGTGTTGCCCAATATTAGTAGGGAAGAGGGCTTGAAAAATGCTCCTAAACAAGACGGGGTGTATTTTAGAGTACCCAAAGTAATAGAATAGTGCTAGAGCCGCTTCTGAATCCAGAAGCGGCTCTAGTATTTTATACTCATGCTGAAAATCAGGTTTTTGCCAAGAAAAAAATACTATGACTTGTTTGCAACATGTGTGTTAGTATTTATTAAAGAGATTGTATAATTTTTTGGGAATATCTTGTAAAGCAATCTAAATTTTTACTTTTTTTACAAAATCATCTAATTCAACTTGTATGTCAATAAAAGTAGCTATTTCCCACAAAACGAAATATAAATTCGATAGAAGTGTGAATCTATCGCCGCACGTCTTTCGTTTGCGTCCTGCTCCTCATTCACGCACCGCTATTGAGGGCTATTCGTTTAAAATTTCACCTGAAAAACATTTTATCAATTGGCAGCAAGACCCTTTCGGGAATTATCAGGCAAGAGTGGTGTTTCCTGAAAAAACAACCGAACTCAGTATTGAAGTAGAGGTGATTGCCCGAATGCAAGTAATCAACCCTTTCGATTTTTTTGTAGAGGAATATGCCGAAACCTATCCTTTCAAATACGATGCCATGCTACAAAAGGAGTTAGCACCGTATTTAGAGGCAAGAGAAGCAGGCCCTTTATTGACTGAGTGGGTTGAAAAATTAGTGATTCCTGAAAAAATCAGCATTGTCGATTTCTTGGTAAGCCTCAATCGCCAAGTATATGAATATGTTAATTACAATATTCGTATGGAACCGGGCGTACAAACCTGTGAGGAAACCCTAATCAAGAAAAGCGGTAGCTGTCGTGATTCGGCTTGGCTATTGGTGCAAATCTTGCGTCATAAAGGCATTGCTGCACGTTTTGTATCGGGGTATTTGGTGCAACTAACGCCCGATGTAAAATCGTTGGATGGCCCGTCGGGACCCGAAGAAGATTTTACCGATTTGCACGCTTGGGTTGAAGCCTATATTCCAGGGGCTGGTTGGATTGGCCTCGACCCTACTTCTGGGCTTTTTGCCAGTGAAGGACACATTCCTTTGTGCTGTACCCCCGACTACGCCAGTGCTGCTCCTGTAACGGGTGCTACCGACATCTGCGAAGTATCGTTTGAGTTTGATAATAAAGTGTTTAGAATCCATGAAAATCCACGTGTTACGAAGCCTTATACCGAAGAACAATGGAACAAAATCATGGAAGTGGGCAATACTGTAGAGCAAGATTTACAAGAAGGCGATGTGCGTATGACGATGGGAGGCGAGCCTACGTTTGTATCAATTGATGATTTTGAAGCTGCCGAATGGAACTCTACCGCCGATGGCCCACACAAACGCCGCTTGGCTTATGATTTGGCTTTACGCTTGAAAGACCGTTTTGCTCATGGTGGTTTGTTGCATTTCGGACAAGGAAAGTGGTATCCGGGCGAATTGTTTCCTCGTTGGCAGTACGCCCTCTATTGGAGAACCGACGGTGTGCCTCTCTGGAAAAACTACGATTGGATTGCCAAAGAAGGAGAAACTAATTTTACCTTCCACGACGCTGAGTTATTTGCCCAAGAGTTGACCAAACATTTGGGTATTACCACACGCAACTTGACACCCACCTACGAAGACCCGATTTATTGGACTTTAGAAGAACTCAAATTACCAGTCAACGTTGACCCGCTGGCGGTTAATTTGAAAGACCCTATCGAGCGTCAAACCTTGGCAAGACTACTCGAAAGAGGACTCAACAATCCTGTGGGCTTTGCCCTGCCCTTGCGTTGGAACTGGAACACAGCAAGTTGGACAAGCTGTGCGTGGGAATTTAAGCGTAAAAATTGCTTCTTGATTCCGGGTAATTCGCCAATTGGCTTGCGTTTGCCATTGGGGTCGTTGCCAGCTATCTCGAAGTTTCAACGAGAACAAGCCATCGAGCGTAGTCCTTTTGAAGACTTGCCTTCGTTGGGTACTTTCGATGAGGCGATTCAAAAAAGATACGGCACTGAAGCCCCCGACTATGTAGCTCCAGCCAAACGCAAACCAGTATTAGACGAAGAGGACATCAAGGCAGGAAAGAAAATAGAAGACGACGAACCCTTGTTATTTGACGTAAATACCATCAATACTGCTATTACGGTTGAAGAACGAGATGGAATTATTTATGTATTCTTCCCTCCAACAGAATACCTAGAGCATTACCTCGACCTGATTTCGTCGGTAGAAGCAACAGCCGAAAAATTGCAAATGCCTGTGCGGATAGAGGGCTATACGCCTCCGTCGGATTATCGTTTGCAAAAGCTAATCGTTTCGCCAGACCCCGGCGTAATTGAAGTGAATATTCACCCATCGAAAACTTGGCAAGAACTCGTCGATAACGTATCAGCTTTGTACGAAGAGGCATTTTTTGCACGTTTGGGTACTGATAAATTCATGGTAGATGGCCGCCATACAGGCACAGGCGGAGGCAACCACGTGACCATCGGTGGGTCAAAGCCTGCCGATAGCCCCTTGTTGCGTCGTCCCGATTTGCTACGAAGCCTTGTTACATATTGGCAACATCACCCTGCCTTGAGTTATTTGTTTGCAGGGCCGTTTATTGGCCCCACAAGCCAAGCCCCACGCATCGACGAAGGCCGTGACGACCGCTTGTATGAGGTAGAAATTGCCTTCGAGCAAATTCCAGAAGGACAAGACATTCCTTTCTGGATGGTTGACCGTATTTTTAGAAATTTATTGGTCGATATTACGGGCAATACACACCGCACAGAGTTTTGTATTGATAAACTATATTCGCCCGATTCGAGTACGGGTCGTCTTGGTATTTTAGAATTTAGAGGCTTCGATATGCCACCGCACAAGCACATGAGCTTGGTGCAAAGCTTGCTCATTCGGGCTTTGGTTGCTAAATTCTGGAAACAACCTTACAAAAAGAAACTCATTCGTTGGGGAACAGAACTACATGATAGATTCTTATTACCACATTTTGTGTATCTCGATATGGTTGACATTGTGAACGATTTGAAAGAAGCTGGCTACGAATTTGATATTTCGTGGTTCGATTCCTTCTTTGAGTTCCGCTTCCCTTATCATGGTGGCGTAACCGTTGACAACGTGCAGCTTGAACTACGCTTGGGCATAGAGCCTTGGCACGTATTGGGCGAAGAACTATCGAACGCTGGAACGGCTCGTTTTGTGGACTCCTCGCTAGAGCGTTTGCAAGTGCGTTTAACGGGCTTTATACAAGACCGACACATTTTGGTGTGTAATGGCTGTAGAGTGCCGTTGCGGACGACTGGCGTAAAAGGCGAGTATGTAGCTGGTATTCGATATAAAGCGTGGAATCCGCCTTCGGCATTGCACCCGACCATTGGCGTAGATGCCCCGTTGGTATTTGATATTGTGGATACTTGGAACAACCGTGTGATTGGAGGCTGTACCTATTTTGTGGCACATCCGGGCGGTAGAAGCTTCGATACGTATCCGATCAATAGCTACGAAGCCGAATCACGTCGAATTAGTCGTTTTTGGGGCTTCGGGCATACGCCTACACTCGAAAACAGCGTAGCCGAGCCTGTCCGCTTTCCTTCGTCACCATCGAGATTTGTGGCCGAAAACAAAAAAGATTTACGCATCGACACGCCTATCGAACTCATCAATCCTGAGTTTCCGAATACGCTAGACTTACGTAAATTCTGGCGGTCGAGATAGAAAAGAGGTTGGTTTAAATCGTTGAAACTCGTCATTAGGATAGTCTAATAGTTCATTGCATAGGCTGTGGAATAGCTAATATTTGTTTGGCTACCCCACAGCCTTTCGTTGTTTTATGCCAAGAAATGAGTATATTTCGGAAAGGGAATAAGTGCTTGGGAAGAGTGGCAAAGAAATACCTAGGTTTTTTAGTGCGAAATGCCCAACTGGAATAATCTTTGCGTTTATCTCCTGAAATGTCAAAGAGTCATCTTTACGATACAAGCAGATTTATCCCAGCCACTGAAAAAATGATTACGGAAGTGAAAAAAAGTTTACTCAAACTTTATCAACAGCGTATAAAATCTTATGATGAAATTTTAGATGCTCAAGGACAAGTAAAACCTTACTGGAAAAAGCTATTCGAGAACCTTGAAAAATTAGGCATAAACGAACTAGAGGTACGCAACCAAGAAGTGATTAATAAACTTCGGGAAAATGGCGTAACTTATAATGTGTATGGTACGCCCGACGAAATGAGCCGTCCGTGGCGTTTAGACCCTATTCCTTTTTTACTGGAAAAAAAAGAATGGGATGATATTTCCAAAGGACTCAAGCAAAGAGCTACCTTGCTCGATTTGATGCTCAAAGATATTTATGGCCCCCAACTGCTCATCAAAAATGGCATTATTCCTGCCGAGTTGGTGTATGATAATTCGGGCTTTTTTCGCCCTTGCTTCGATGTAAAAATTGCCGCCGAAAAACAATTATTGATGTACGCCGCCGACATTGCCCGTGGCCCAGACGGACGTATGTGGATTGTCGATAATCGTACCCAAGCTCCGTCGGGGTCGGGGTATGCCGTCGAGAATAGAAGCGTCATGAGTAAAATTTTACCCGAACTCACCGACGGGATGTTTGTCAGTCGCTTGTCGCCTTTTTTCACGAGCCTACACCAGCAGGTGATTGCGTTGTCGCATAAGCAAAACCCTTGCATTGTGTATTTAACGCCGGGTTCACGCAACGAAACCTATTTTGAACACGCTTACTTGGCTGCCAGTCTTGGCTATACGTTGGTACAAGGCGACGATTTGATGGTGCGAGATGGCTTTGTTTGGTTGAAATCAATTGAAGGATTAGAAAAAGTAGATGTAATAATTCGTCGGGTGGACGATGAATGGTGCGACCCTCTCGAACTCCGTGAAGATTCTCGTTTGGGTGTGCCGGGCTTGTTGCAAGCGGCTCGTTCGGGTAATGTGTGCATTATTAATCCGCCTGGGTCGAGTGTTTTAGAAAACTCGGCGTTGTTGGCATTTATGGCACCTGCGTGTCGGTTTTTACTCAACGAAGAACTCTTGCTTCCTTCCATTGCTACATGGTGGTGTGGGCAACCCAACGAGTTGCAGTTTGTGCTTGACAACCTGCCTAAATTGATTGTGAAAAAAGCCAACCGCAAACAGGTTTTTCGCTCAAAATTTGGCAGTTCTTTGTCGGAGCAAGCATTAGAAGACCT
Source organism: Cytophagales bacterium (assembly GCA_013298025.1). GTDB lineage: Bacteria > Bacteroidota > Bacteroidia > Cytophagales > Spirosomataceae > Flectobacillus. The sequence continues at coordinate 245,270 of JAAFJE010000002.1, forward strand.
GAAAAAATCTATTTTGCAAGCCCCTCATGAATACGTAGCACAAGAAGAAATTAGCTTATCCACTACGCCTTCGTTGGTCAATGGCGAGCTAGAACCTCGCTTGGCGGCTATTCGGGTGTTTTTGGTGGCACACGACAACGACTACCAAGTCATGCAAGGTGGGCTTACCCGCAGTTCGGCTGAAAAAGACCGTTTTGCTGTATCGAATCAGCACGGGGGAGTATCGAAAGACACGTGGATTATTTCAGATGCCTTGCCTGCCCAACAAGAGCGGATGGTACTCAATCGGCACGACTTCAACAATCCGCATACTTCTTTGCCAAGTCGCAGTGCCGAAAGCCTTTTTTGGATAGGACGTTATGGCGAAAGAGTGATGGCGTTGGCCAAACTTTTGCAAATCATCATCAACGTATTGCAAGAAAGAAGGCGTTTTGCAGGAGCGTTGAAGGTAGAACAATTAGATATTCTATTACAATCGCTTACGCACTTGACCCTTACGTATCCGGGATTTTTGATAGAAGACAAAGAAGAAATGCTCAAAAATCCTTATCCCGAATTGCAAAGTTTGGTGTATGATAGTTATAAAATGGGTTCGGTGGCATCGAGCCTTACGAGTCTGGTCAATAACCTCATAGCCGTGAGCGATAAGTGGAATTATGATACTTGGCGTGTAATTTATCAGATAAAAAATAGCCTCAATAAAATCAAACATCCTGAAAAGTCAGAGCTAACCAAGGCAAACAATATGCAGAAAGTCTTGGAAAAACTGAGCAATCGGATTTTTACTTTTTATGGCATCGTCACGGAAACAATGCCCCGTGAAAGTGGGTTGTATGTATTAGAAACAGGGAAATTGATTGAAAGAATTTTATCGAAAATCAGCGTTTTACGCACGATTTTTACCATTAAAAACGAAACCAATATCGAAAACGATTTAATCGAATTGGTACTCATCAACCATCATTTGTTGGTGCAGTATCGACAGATTTATAAATCTCATTTCAGCCTTGACTCCATGCTCGATATGGTGCTGTTAGGGCAAAACTTACCGTATTCGTTGGCGTATCAGCTTGATACTTTGGGTACTTATGTGAGTAAACTTCCTAAAACTACGCAACCGCACAGGCTCAACCAAGCCGAAAAAGCGGTGTTGGAAGCTTCTACCAAAGTCAAATTGGCCGACATCAACGAACTGGTCAGTACTGCTCCCGATAGTACTTTCCGTGCAACGCTCGATAAATTATTGGCTGATGTTTTTCAGCATATTTCCGATGTAACGAATCATTTGACAGACCTTTATTTTACGCATACCGAAATACAACATGCGTTGCTAGGTATTATTGAAAACACCGCTACCCATGAAATATAACCTGATACATACCACAAGCTATACGTACTTTGAAAAAGTACATCATTACCACAGTCTGGTATGCCTCCGACCACAGTCGTTGGCTACGCAAATATGCGATGATTTTAGCTTAGAGATTTCGCCTAGACCTGCTCAAATCATTGAGCGTAAAGACTTTTTTGGGAATATTGTCCATTATTTTTCTGTACATCAGCCTCATCAAGTACTGACCGTTACGGCGAAAAGTACCGTAGAAAGTTTTGCTCAAAAAGCACCCGATTATCGCTTCGATATGACGACGCTACAGGCAAGAGTACACTTAGAAAAAATCAAAGAATTGCGAGGCGATTTATTACAATATATGTTGCCTAGTCCATTTATTACATGGGACGAAGAAATACGTTTATTTGCCAAAAGTTGTTTTCCCGAAAACCGAAGTTTGTATGAAGGCGTGCGTAATTTATGTCATCGGATTTTCTCCGAATTTACGTTTATGTCGAATTACACTACCTTATATACGCCTATCAAAACCGTATTGCGAGAACGCAAAGGCGTGTGTCAGGACTTTTCGCATTTGGCGATTGCCTGCTTGCGGAGTTTAGGTTTTGCGGCGAGGTATGTGAGTGGGTATATCGAAACCCTGCCACCGCCTGGCAAGGAGAAATTACAAGGAACAGATGCCTCTCATGCGTGGGTATCGGTATTTATTCCAGAGCATGGTTGGTGCGAATTTGACCCCACCAACGACATGATACCCCAAGAAAGGCATATCATCACCGCCTACGGTAGAGATTACAGCGATGTAGCACCCTTGAAAGGCGTTATTTTTAGCTCTGGCCGACACAACCTATCGGTATCGGTAGATGTACTGCCTTTAAAAGAAGAAATCGTAGCCGACAAGTAAATAACAATCCAGCATTGCGAATTAGTGCTTTGGTTTACCTAGGTATTCAATCTTTGCTGTTTCTTATTCTTGCTGTGCATTCAAAGACTGCATTTATTTGTGGGTCTAAGTGAAAAAACACTTAGACCAGCGAGGGGCTGGTTTTTGTTGATTGCTCCATAGGAGCTTACCGATTGTAGAAAATAGACGATTGAATTTATTTAAAGCTCCGTAGGAGCGGTCTAAATCATTTCCATATTTACACAAACATTTTTGCAAACAGGTCGCTCCTACGGGCTTTTTATTGGGAATCGTTTTTGTTGATACAAACATTTTGCCCCGATGGGGCTAGACTTTGCCGCTCCGTATTTCTACAAACAGACCGCTCCTACGGAGCTTTTTTATTGGGAATCGTTTTTGTTGATACAAACATTTTGCCCCGATGGGGCTGGACTTTGCCGCTCCGTATTTCTACAAACAGACCGCTCCTACGGAGCTTTTTTATTGGGAATCGTTTTTGTTGCTACAAACATTTTGCCCCGATGGGGCTGGACTTTGCCGCTCCGTATTTCTACTGCGAGGGTTTGCAACTATTTGTTGGTGCAAGTGATGCTACGCTTAATACTCGCACTAGCAGTGCAGTCAAAGACTGCATTTATTTGTGGGTCTAAGTGAAAAAACACTTAGACCAGCGAGGGCTTATAAAAAGTTTCTTAATAGCTACCAGTATTTTACTCTTTTAATAATTTTAAGGGTTTTAAATATTCCCATAACGAGTCTAAACTACACACTTGCCAATGAACGTTGGGTTTATAACTTTTAGCAGATGGTGTTACAATAAAATTATGCTCTGTACTCAAATCCTGAATAGCTTCTGTATTGCCTTTACTGGACGATGGATTATTCGATAGTTTAATCTCAAACGAAGCAATCATCTGATTCCCTCGCAAAAGGCATAAATCTATCTCTGCCCCATTTTGAGTACGATAGTAATAAGGTTGGATATTACCAGATAAACGTCCAATGATTTGCTCTATTACATAACCTTCCCACGAATGCCCTGCTACTATATTTGAAATGAGCGAATCGTAGTCTGTTAGATTAACTAAATAATGTAGCATTCCCGCATCTCTGAAATATAATTTTGGACTTTTCACTAATCTTTTCCCTACATTAACAAAGTATGGAGCAAGCCTTCTAATAACAAATGAATGTTCTAAATAGTCAATATAACTTTGTAACGTATTGCCAGATACGCCCATTGAATTACCCAGATGAGCATAATTCAAAGTAGAGCCTTGTACAGTAGAGAGCATTCTTAATAATTTTTGTAGAACAATTGGGGAAGCTTTTAAGCCCAACAACCTTAAATCGCTTTCAATATATGTTTTCATAAAAGCCTCATGCCAGTCGAACCATAAAGTATTATCTGGTGCTAATAATGCTTTGGGAAAACCACCTCTAAACCAATGCGTTTCTAAATCAATAGATGAAGCTTGCGCCTCGTCTCTCCTAATTGGTGTCAGTTCTCGATAAACAATACGTCCTGCCAAGGTTTCAGAGCTTTGAGCAAGCAGTGCAGGAGAAGCAGAACCCAATAAAATAAACCTGCCACCCACAGGATTTTGGTCTATTAATGACCTGAGTAAGGGAAATAACGACAACATTCTTTGAACCTCATCTATCACCACAATTTTATCTGAATGCTGTTCTAAAAACCATTGAGGGTCGTTTTCCAGAAGCGTATAGTCGTTCAGGTTTTCCAAGTCTAAATACAAGATAGGCTTCGTGAAAGTTTCGGAAAGAGATTTCACTAAAGTAGTTTTGCCCACTTGTCTTGGCCCAACCAACCCTAATGCTGGAAAATAAGATAGCAGTCTGGGTAATTCAGAAATCAAGGCTCTTTGTATCATTATCCAAGTAAATATTAAATTATATTTCAAATATACTTGGATAAATAAAAGATTTTTCAAAAATATTATGTTTTTTTCAATGGCAGAATAGATTTAGCTTTATAAAAATATTCCACTGTTTTTCCAAGTAGGTCGTTGGTTAAACGACCAGACGCAAGCCCTAGCTGTACCGCTTATTTATACGGCGAAGTAAAGCTTTGTATTTGAGTGCAGCCAAAGACTGCATTTATTTGTTGGTCTAAGTGGAAAAACACTTAGACCAGCGGGGGTGACAAAAAATATAATAAACACCCCCCTAGATAAGAATCCGATCAGATCTTTATCTAGGGGGGTGTATGAAAATCAAAATAAAGGTCTTATTCAACAGATTTACTTAAAACCTAACGTCCAAATTAGACCATGCCTTTTTATATGCAGAAATCAAAGGCAATAGACAATTATGTATCTCAATAATTTTTAGATACGTGAGTAGATGGATAAGTAAATCCAGTTTCGGAAAAGTATTTTTTGAATAAATATGCTGTTGGTCGCTTTTCAGTCAAATTATGGTAATATTTACCAACTTTCACATTAATGTATTTTCGATAAGAAGCAGAAGATAATAAGTCATTTTGTATGAACTCTTCGTTCACTAGTTGATTATTTGCATCATATACTTCAATCTTTTCGACCCCCCCACGACGCCAATCAAGAGAAACATTCCAATAAGGAAAGCTTTTATCTGCAATATCAGGATATTCTATAGGAGAAACATAGTCATATATTGTTTTTCCATTATATTTTTTTATAGAATTTTCAAGAGTTGATTCTGTAATAGTTACTGTGTTATAACCAACATAATGTCCTGCTGTAGTAGTTAATGGTATTTGACTTGATGAATTTACAAAGTAAGCTAAATAAAAAGCATAACTTTTAACTAGAGAAGCACTTTCTAGTTCTACTGTATAAATAACAGGAGTAAAATATCTACCTTCAACTACGAGGCTACCACTTGAAACATTAGAATTATTTTTAGTCACATATTGGTACTCTTTAACTAAACACTGTGAATTAATATCTATACATGATTTTACTTCTTTTATTCTTAGTCCTCCTCCTTCAAAATTGTTCTTTGCTATATTTGTTGTATCAATTAAAATTCCTTGTACAATAACTTTTGCAAAACTAGTATTTGTTCCTGACACTTCTCTACAAAGAGACGCATTAGCACTGTAAGTCCCCGCAGGCAGCATAACATAACTCGTTCCTCCATCTGTTTTACTTGCTCCATTGATACAGCTTAATGTATGATCTGTGTATATTTGTCCTGTTGTTTCATTCATAACAAACACTTCTCCATCAATAATATCTTGATTAGGTGAATTAAGCTTGATATTCCAATCTATCTTCACACAAGTTGTAGCTTGCTTTAATGTAAAAATTGTTTTTACAACACCAGGACATAATTCTCCTGTAGCAAACGATTTCGTAGAACTACTCACTGTTTGATAATTTCCTGAACAAGGATTGAGAGCTTGACTTGTAGCAGCACCGTAATAAGAATTCATCTCATACACAAACTCTGAATAGCCTTTTGTCGGATAAACAATTTTTTTCAATTGCCCTATGAGAGATGATTGAAAATCAGGATTTCTATTTGACGCGGGGAAAAAATAGGTGTTAATCCCCGAAATGCTTTGGGTTTGAAAATTAGGAATTAATGTTTGAGAAGTATTGGCGTTATAAAAACCCCAGTGGTCTTCTCTATCTATCACATTACTTCCTTCAAATGGTAATGTTGGAATATCACTTTCTGCATAATATTCAAAAACATGAGGCTCACTAGCAATGCCTGTTGAACTATATTCTTGAACAGAACGAAGAAGTAATCGTTTAGCGTCAGGTACGTATTGAAACGCAAATTTTTTAACGACTTGATTCAACCCATCTCGTAAAACTATTTCTTTTAATGCTTTAGGTTTTTGAGAAGCAGTTGTTAAAATCCAATCAGTTCTTTCAGTTGATTCTTCAATAAATTCAATACGTCCCCCTTTTCCTTGATTAATTATTATCTCTTTTAATACAGTTTCATTCATCGTACTCCTAATATAACTCGTATGAACCGACATATCGACATTGATTTCAGGGTAAAGCATGGGACTTTCAAATAAATATTGATATTCGCTCTTCACATGAGGTAAATCAACAGTTCTTTGAATGTAGTTAAATTCTATAAGATTTCCTAGCGTCGTTTCTATTTTACTTAAAAACCAGCTACTTACGATGTTTTTCCCAAAAGTATATTCGTCATCGTTTATAAGAGAGCCTTCTTTTTTATCAAAGGTATATTTATTCCCTTTAGAGTCTTTTACTACAAACTTCTCAATAAGTCCTTGCTGATTTTGAAGATTAAATAACTGCCCTGTAATATTCGGATTAAATGTTGCAACAATTGACAAGGGCTGTTTGGGTATGATTATAGGAGTTTTATTGGTATTATTTACTTGTGTTTCATCAAAGAAAAACTTTCCGCTTTGACCCATAAAACTAAAATTAAATAAATCTGGCTCTCCATCATAGATATTATCTCCTATGCCAATTTTAAAATTATCCTCTGTAATATTTTGATAAGGACTTGTAGGAAGATACACATTATCATTCAATGACTTAATGATACTACCAGTGGCTAACAAGCCATTAAAACCATATTTTTGCTCATCAGGAATTCCTTTAACTTGACGAGATATAACTCCTGTGCTATTAATTGTCCAACCCATTCCTACAGATGAAGGCGTTTCTTGAACCTTTAAACCAGCACTAGAATAGCTGATACTGATAGGAAATGAAAAATCTGGAAGTTTAATATTCAATAAATTAATGGAAGGACTTATTTGACCTGTATATGCGGAAACATTTACATCTCCATATTTTCCTAATGCAGCAGCTGTTGGAGACAACGGTATAAGCGAAGGCTCATGTCCTTGAGCATATACTTTAGACGCATTTACCAGAACAAATAGGCTCAATGATATTCTTTTTATTATAGTAAAACTTTTATCAAAGTTGTTACTTGTCCACAAAACTATTCTTTTCATTTGTTATACGTGTTTAAACTGTTTTAATGACTCCTAACCAAGGGCTATGCCCTTTACTTTGTTTGTGTATGTGCTTACGCACGATGCCGATGGCTTGCCCTTGTTTGTATGATGGCAAGCAAGAGCGAAAATTTTTACTTAATTATAGCAACCCAATACTGCATTTGACTCTCCCTTGAAGTGAGCAACTGCGAGGGTTTGTACCTGTTTGTTGATGCAAGTGACGCTACGCATCACCAACGCCCAGACGCAAGCCCTAGCTGTACCGCTTGTTTATACGGCGAAGTAAAGCTTTGTATTTGATTGCAGCCAAATACTGCATTTATTTGTGGGTCTAAGTGAAAAAACACTTAGACCAGCGAGGGTTTGGTTAATTTGGTACATCCAACAGATAACAATAAAGTTTCTTATTGAATACATACACAAGATGTAATTTTCCCTTGATGTCAATCATTCTAAAGGTTGGGTCTCCTTCTATAAAGCGTAATGGATTAGTCTTGAGATTGTGGAAGTAATCCTTTAGTGGGATGGTCATTACATTTTCAAGGTGTTCATTTTGAGCTTTTCTTTTTTTAATGCTCAGTTTAGTAAAGTCATAGTCAATACAATATACGTACTTCTCGTTTGAAAAAGCTAAATAGCTTTCATTCTCATCATGTAAATAAAATGATTTTACCAGCGTATTAGTTAACGTATCATAACGATACTCTGTGAGGCCTTCTGGTGAGTCCGTTACCATAGATAATACGTTTTTTGAACTACGAAAAGAATTACCATAATACCCAATAGCATCTTTTTTACTATAAAGGCGTTTACTTTTATCATAAACAATTAGCTCAATAAAACTTCTACTAGAATCGACCCTTATAGGTGTGAGAATAGGAAGTACAACTAAAGGATATTTCCCATTTAGTAAAACAACGTGTCGAATAGTAACATTAAATTTTAAAGAACTCGTCAATTTGTTTTTATCCATGAAATAAACCTTTCTTAAGTCAGAAATGATACTCTCATTGGTATTTTTAAACAAAATTTTAAAAGGTTCATAATTTTCCCCTTTTATTGCAAACGTATTGTCAATACTTTCTTTTTTTGTTGAATAGTTATACACCGCCCATTGTGCGTCATAGTTAAATGCCATTAGTTTGTCCTCAAAAATATTAAATTGGTAAGGACTGTATAAAGTTTTAAAATATTTGGAGGAAGCCAAATCCAACACAAATAATGGCTGCTTTTTTTGTGCCAGCAAAGGTGTTGTACTACCTAAAATCGCTAATACCAAACCAAAAAAGATTTTTTTCATAACACTTATAATTGATTATAATATTCTAACTATTTTAATCTACCACCACCAACAAATGGCTGACCCCAATAAGCTAGTTCTCCTCTTTTACCACTTTTACCATTACTTGTATTCATATTTGCTAGATAAATAGCCTCTCCCCCGCCATTCTTCCCTGCACTCATTACTCTCGGAGGTTTTTTTTGGGTTAGTATTCCTACATGACGTAACCCCTTTCCTCTATTAAAGAATACAAGATCTCCAATTTCTAAATCTTCAATATCATCCACAAAAACCCCATGATCACGAACAAATTGTTCTTGCGCTTTAGCATCTCCCCTTGGAAAACCAATGTTAGGCAGAAGTTTTTTCACAACTTCGGAAACAAAAAGCGAACAATCGACAAATGTTTTGTTACCTTCATTAATAGGGGTCTTATACTTTCTTGTATCAATGCGTTCAATGTAAATAGCATAGTCTGCCATTGACTGACCAAAAGAGCCATATACTGTTGGTTCTGAGCTACTAACTGGTGTAAATGATCCATCAGCATGTCCTAAGCCAAACTGACCTTCAGCGTTAGTATGATATACCTCTTCACCTATATAGGTGTAATCTTTTCCAAGAATTCTCTCAGCATCAGCTTGACTATGAACGTCGGGATGATATTTAACACCGTTAGGTCCATGACTCCAGCCTGTTAAATAGTTTGCTACATTGTCGGATTTTATATCTTTCTCACTCCAAGGTATAATCGAAACAGGAGCGAGACCTAAAATGTCTTGATATCTTATAGGGTTATCATAGGCATAATTATATGGAGACCACTTTCTCATGTTCTCTACCAACGGGTCAATCGCCATCCATCTTCCCAACTCAGGGTAGTACATTCTAGCCCCATAGTCTAGCCAGTTGGTGCCGTCTTGTAGCTCTTTGCCGTTATAAAGATACTTGTTTTTGCTTACATTGCTGCTAATGGCTACGCCAAAAGCGGTGTAATCGTTGGTTTGTACTTGGGTGGCGTTGGCATCGTCGCCTACTACTACCCGTATATTGCCTAGGTGGTCGGCTAGGTTGTAGTAATAAAGGTACTTACCTGTGCTGGCACCTGCTACGCATTACCAACGCCCCGACGCAAGCCCTAGCTGTACCACTTGTTTATGGTGTACTTCATACTTGGTGTGTTGCTGACGCATGAGTTGTTGGTGAAATAACACCAACAACGGAGAAAAATACTACGCCGAGCGGGGGCATTACTCGTTACTAGCTCTGAAATTTATTGTAATTCTATCAGCACCAAAATCAAAATTTTCTACGGAAACAGATATATCAAGATATTTATCTGTTTCCGTCAAAAGTAAATATGTACTTTGCTGAAGATTTATTTTTCCTTTTTTTTGAATAATTTCTTTATTAATAGCATTCAATATTTCTTTATCTAACAAACAAATACTGGCTAAATTTATAATCTCTTTATTAATATACGATAGGAATTGTTGACTACCTCGTTGATTACCTAAAATATCTTTTTCTGCAAAAAGTGTCATAAATACTATTTCAGAGCCATATTCCTCATTATTAATCCAAGATCTAGCCTGAAAGACATATTTTTCTTTTAATATACCACTTCCTTTCTTTTTCGCTTTATTCCAGTTAAATGAAAGGACTCTGTTATCTTTTTTCATAAAATCAAGTTCTGTTATTTTTTCAGGAGAAAGCTGTCCATACATTTCTTGATTTATAAAAATTAATAAAAAACAATTAAATAATAACTTTCTGAATATTCTTAAAGTATGCATTGTTATGGTTTTTTGAGTAAAATTGCCGTTTGTCTATTTACAAAAGTAGCATCTGTTTTCATTGCTTGAGAAACAGGTAAAGTAATATTTGGTAAAATAGTTTCATTCACAGGTTGATTGTTTACTGGAATTTCTATGTGATAAGCATTCTCTCCCCTATTATTCCCAGGATATAAAAAATTGGAAACAGCTCCTTTTTCTTGATAGTCTTTTACAGTATTTACAAAATTATTAGACTTGTTGCGAATTGATTATCAATTATTTAGCAAATGAAAGTTCCACAATGCGGCACATACCCCAATCACTTGGTTAATAACTTTGGTAGATTTGAGTCGGTTTCGATGTTCAATGATCCGATAGCGTTTCATTCCACCGATGGAGTGTTCGACGTAAATTCGTTGAGAACTCAGGCCTTTGTTGTGTTCAAGCTCCTGTGTCGTAAGGTCATTTGGAGTACCTTTTTTTGCTTTTTTTTTCTTGATGGGAATCATCAATTTTTTACATGGATATAGGTCGGCAAAGCCCTGAAAGCCTAAATCCAATTTTACCGTTAATTCTTTGAACCAGTCAATCTTACAAGGAAACTCTTTTTGTAGCATTGAATAATCATGTTCTTTGCCCTTGTAGGTTTTGCTTATGTACAAGATTTTTCGGCTCTTGTTACTGATTATCAACTCTTTGTGAGTGTGTCGCTTTTTTTCCAGAGTAAAGTTCTTTCTGCTCTTGATAGCCTTTGGGACGCTGGGTTGAATGCTCAACGCCATCAATGATTATTTCGGTTTCTGAACCTATTTTTTCCTTGAAGTCATCCAAATTCTCAAAGTTACGAGCAGGCATAAGATGCTGTCTTTCAAGGGTTAAGGACAAGATATTGACGTAGAGTTCAAAATTCCTTTGGGCATTTGAAGCATCACTCCCAATTAGAAAGCCTAAATTATCATAGCATAATCCATTTTTTAATTGGAATAAAACAAAAAACAGACAGTCAGCGTGTGATTTTAAAAGTAATTCTGTTTCTAATCTTTCCGCTTTGACCGATAGGGAAACGCCATGAAAAAATTCATAGGTCTCTCCAAAGTATTGGGATAATTGATGGAACTGTTTTTCACTCAAACCTGTGGAAGATTTCCATTGACGCTCATGGCGAATATTTTGATAGTTTAGCATCTTTTTTTGAAGCAAAATTAACGATTTTCCATAACTATCTGATTATCAAATTACATCAAGTCTATTAATTATAGTTTTACCTTGGCTATTTATATAATTTTTGGAGATATCTACAACTGTTAAATCTGAAGTGTTACAACAATGATGTGAAACTTTTGTAGGACCCACTTCATTAATTTTAACTTCCATTGCATTTTTTGTTTCTGAAGAAGAAGCACCTTTTGTTTTCATATCACTGTAAACTTTCAGAACTTCTCTCCCTGCTTTTGCATAAGATGATGATGTTCCAGCCTCTTTATTCTCATACATTATTCTTGCTTGGTCTTTTGGAGTACTTGCTGTACGAGAAATCTTTAATTCATTCAACCCTGCATCTTTAGCTATATTCTTTAATATTCTTTCAGAAGAAGGTGCAACAAGTTCTTTTTTTGCATTTTTTGAGTAGATTAGTTTAGGATCTTCACTTGGAGCCATCCCATCAGGGTCAATAAACCTCAAAGGATTATCAAAGGCATAATTATACGGAGACCATCTTCTCATTTTCTCTGCCATTGGATCAACCGCCATCCATCTTCCCAACTCAGGGTAATACATCCTAGCTCCATAGTCTAGCCAGTTGGTGCCGTCTTGTAGCTCTTTGCCGTTATAAAGATACTTGTTTTTGCTTACATCGCTACTAATGGCTAGGCCAAAGGCGGTGTAGTCGTTGGTTTGTACTTAGTCCCCGTCTAGGCGACCCCGTCTAGGCGACCCCGTCTAGGCGACCCCGTCTAGGCGACCCCGAGAAATAACACCAAAGAAAAAAATATGAAAATTTCGATAACTTTTCCTTGTTTTTGTCATAGAAATCAACGGCGAAAAACGGAGCAAGTTTTTAACTTAAAGGCTTTATGCTTCCTAAATGATCTATAAAATATTTTTTTAATTGTATAATATTACCAGAACCATTTAAGTTCGTTACTGTAAAAGTTAGATCCTTGTCTAATTTACAATTTATAATATTTTCTTCTGTGTTTTGACCTCCAATCACCATTTTGGTAATCATTTTACCTTTGTTATCAAATGTAACCAAATTGATTCGAACTACATCTAAAGCAGGACTATCACCAAAATCTGTGATTCGATATATTAATAGAGTGAAATTCTTATACTATACTTTACCTCCAAAATAAAAATATAAATCATTTTTATAGGGTTCTTTTATCCCATTTAAATATTTCATAAATTCTATCTTAGTAAAGCCTTTTGTGAAAATATCTTTATTATTTTTAGAAGGCTCATCACTAACGATAAATGGAAATTCTAATTGATTAAAGCCTGTCAAAAATGACTGAAAATTTGTTGTCTGTCCAATACAAGGGTGCATTGTTAATGATGCTATGGTAATTAAAATTTTGATTATGCACTTTTTCATGATTTTATTTTCGATTTGGTCTAACATTTGATACAATATAAGTCCCCTAGCTATTTCAAATTTAACAACTTGAAACGCCCAATAAAAAGCTGTTTCCGACTGCGACCTTGCTGTAGCCTATTCAATCTTTGCTGTTTGTTGTACTGGTTGTGCAACCAAAGACTACCTCCCTTCGCTAATGCCCAAATGGTAACTTTTCTCCTGAAATAACTTTTGGGTTTATACTAAGCCATATTTGATTGCGTGCATCTTCTGTGTATCCTATAACAACGCCAGTCACGACACTACCGACAGCAGGATAAGCAGTGTCTTTTTCAAAATCAATCACAGCAACAATACCTAGTACTTCTTTATCTCCTATGTCTAAAAAAACTCCGAATGGTCGATGTGCAATGACACGACATTCTATTTTTTCCCACATTGGATATCTCTCTTTTATTTTGTTCCAATCTATTGCATTGTGATTTATTAGTTCATACCATTCCATATTGTTATTTTGATAAATATTAGTTGTAAATAAACTCCTTAACACCCCCTAGCTGTTTGAAGTTTAACAACTTGAAACGCCCAATAAAAAGCTGTTTCCGACTGCAACCAGAGGAAAGCCCTAGCTGTACCTCTTGTTTATATGTACTTCATACTTGTTGGGCTAGGCGACCCCGTCTTGGCGACCCCGTCTTGGCGACCCCGAGAAACAACACTAACGGCGGTAATGAAAAGCAATATCGTTTTCGTTGGTAACTAATCTAAACTCAGAACTCATCATTACCTAGTTCTTTTTCTATTTCCTCTATACTTGGTAAATTTGACTTAATATCATCTGGTAATGACTGACTAATTTGGTTTTCCCATTCAGCGACACCCATTGGATTGGTAAACCCTGCTAGAGAATATTCCACGACCATTTTGTTTTTTGACTTAACGAGTAATAATCCAATGGATGGCTTATCATCGGGATGTTTAAGTGTCACATTCACCACATTTTGGTACATATTCAGTTTGCTTACATATTCGGGTTTGAACTCTCCAGCTTTGAGTTCGATGACTACATAACATCTCAATTTTAGATGATAGAATAGTAAGTCGATATAAAAATCATCCCCCCCGAGCTCAAGATGCACCTGTCTTCCAACAAAGGCGAATCCTTGTCCAAGCTCAAGTAAAAACTTCTGAATATGTTCTACAAGCTTTCGCTCTAAATCTATTTCACGTCTTGGATCGGCAGTTCCTAAAAAATCAAATAGGTATGGGTCCTTAAAAATCTGCGAAGCGAGGTCTGAGTCGGCAGGTGGGAGAGCAACATTAAAATTATTAATAGATGCTCCCTGACGCTTATGTAATTGACTATCAATTTGAAAAACTAACATATCTTTTCCAAATCCATTTTCTAAAGTCTTTATTGCATACCAAAGACGTAATTCTGGGTTCTGAAGCTTATCTAATAGCGTAATATTACTTCGCCAAGGAATTAGTGCAACGGTGCGTTGCACAAGTTGGAAATCAGGCCAAGCCTCTGCAAATTTTCTCATATATTTAAGGTTACGAGGAGAGAAACCCTGCATATCAGGGAACGCACGTTTTAGGTCATACGACATACGGTCAATTACTTTAGCTCCCCAACCCTCCGACTGCTGTCTTTGTAAAATAGCATTACCGATTTCCCAATACAAAAGAATCATTTCAGTACTGGCAGCCAAAACTGTTTTTATGCGTTGTTGGGTAACACGAGCCTTGATATCAGCAATGAAATCTGAATATCCTTCAGGTAGCTGCATGAGCGATTCAGCTACTGGAAAAACAATATCATTTACATTTTTACCTCTCTGTTTTCGATTATCCGTAGCCATAACAATTAAAATAGAATGTTCTACAACAAATATACCTTATTTAATGAGGATTACTCCAAGGCTATTGTTTATCCCCTCCCCCCCCCCTAGCTGTTTCAAGTTTAACAACTTAGAACGCCCAATAAAAAGCAGTCTCCGACTGCGACCTTGCTGTAGCCTGTTCAATCTTTGCTGTTTGTTGTACTTACTGGTCGTGCAGTCAAAGACTGCATTTATTTATGGGTCTAAGTGAAAAAACAAGACCAGCGAGGGATAAATAGCCGTTACTTAAACCCATAGTATTGTATTACTTTCCTCTAGTAGTTTTTTAGTTCTTTTTAATTCTTGTTCTGTTAGAGACCACAGAAATAAGTTTTCATGAAGCGGGGTCAAAAAACCATTTCCTTCGTTTATTAAATCGCCTAGCCGCTGATTGGGTAGTATTTCTATTTCTAAATGTTGAGACGATAATATATTCTTCATATATATATTTCTGAGTATTTGTCCACTCGCCACTCTTTCTACGTTATCCTTCCACTTTTTGGCTCTTTGGAGTATAGTTTGTACCCCTTGCTGTTTCAAGTTTAACAACTTGGAACGCCCAATAAAAAGCAGTCTGCGACTGCGACTAGACGCAAGCCCTAGCAGTACCGCTTGTTTATACGGCGAAGTAAAGCTTTGTATTTGAGTGCAGTCAAAGACTGCATTTGATTCTACCTCGACGTTTTAATTTCTTCTTTGTAAATACAGTAATAAGAGTTCCTGTATTTTTATTTAATGAGTACAAGGATTTCACTTTTTTATTACACATCCTCAATAAATACTTGTTTTCTTCTAAAAAAGGTTTGTGATCCAAGAATATTTCCCATTTTGGTAAAAGTGGTTCAAAAGTTAAAATAGACTCTTCAAAATAAAAATTATAACCACCTCCTTGAACTAAGAAATTTCTTTTTTTCATATTTAAAGAATCAGGTAGGTAAAAACTGTTTCCTGATGAAAGTAGCTTTAATGTATCATTCTTACTAATTAATGCTACTTTAACTCCATTTTTTAACTCTATTAATTTACCTTTTACAAACACTTGAACATCTATTTTAGTATTTTGGGCGTAAATACTGTTAAAATAAAGAAGAGCGAATAATAAATTTATCGTAAATCTCATGTTAGTTTCTATTGTAAATTATTACTGTGCAACTTCCTGTACCCTATTTTAAGCCCTCACAAACCCCTAGCTGTTTCAAGTTTAATAACTTGAAACGCCCAATAAAAAGCTGTTTCCTACTGCGACCTTGCTGTAGCCTATTCAGTCTTTGCTGTTTCTTGTACTGGTTGTGCAGCCAAAGTCTGCACTTATTTGTGGGTCTGAGTGAAAAAAACACTTAGACCAGCGAGGGGGGAGAGATATTTTTTTGATTCATTATATATAGATTTAAAGAATGTAAATAATCATCTTCTAAATAAATAGCGCGTAGTTCATTATATAAAAAGGTTTCTTCATTTAACCAACTACAATTCCTACTTATTAACTGAACTCGTATTGATTTTTCTCTTTCTTTTGTAACAAATCCAACATACCTTTTTTGATGATTTTTCAATTCTATCCCTATCAAAGTTGATTTTTCTCTAAATTCTTCAAATAGTTTTGTAGAATTTTCTAAATCTACCTTTCCAAAAACCATAGAATTTACCCCTTTTAATTCTATTACTTTTTGAGTAAAAATATCATCTTCGGAAATATTGATTTCGGAAATATATTTTCGATTTAACAATACATAACCATCTGTTATAAAATCAACAGGAATATATTGAAATAATAGCCAATTAGCCCCAACACCTATTAGTATTCCTCGAAAATGGGTATTAGGACGTATTTTTATGGTGATAACTTTGTTTAAATATTCACTTTTTACATTTTTCATTGTATATTAATTCTTAATTTTTTTTGATTCTTGTGTTCTATATCTTCTAGAGTCTGCCTTTTCACCACCTTTATCTTGTTTATTACGAGCTCTACCTCCCCTAGCTGTTTCAAGTTTAATAACTTAGAACGCCAAATAAAAAGCTGTTTCCTACTACGAACCTGCTGTAGCCTATTAAATCTTTGCTGTTTGTTGTACTGGTTGTGCCGTCAAAGACTGCATTTATTTATGGGTCTAAGTGAAAAAACACTTAGACCAGCGAGGGAAAAAACTATAGAACACAACATCGATATTCTAAAGCCAGTACTTTACCTCCCGATTGCTTTATTTTGAAGGTATCAGTTCCTACCTCTTTTATTAGACTATCACCAATATTAATTTTTCCTATTAATTGATAAATACTGTCATCGACATCTCCACAACCCTGAAAAAAAATAGACTTTTCCCCTGATTCTTTTGAAAAAAAATAAAGTGTCAAAGGTGTGTCTTTTACAGTATCGACCTCTGTAATAGTTGCTTTTATAAACATAGGCCTAATCTCATCGTTCATGTGATCTTCACAATTAAAACATCCCATAATGCCTATAACAATCAAGAGGGGTAATAGCTTCTTCGTAATGTTAGTTGTCAAGTTCATTTGCTTCATGTTCTTTATTTTTAATTTCATCGTCTATGCGGTTCAACAATCGATTAAGCACCCTATCTGTACCCTAGCTGTTTCAAGTTTAACAACTTGGAAGAGCAGAAAAGCATATTGCCATTGGCTGTATCTCTCAGCCAATGGCAATACTTATTGAACATTGTTTACTTCTATCCAATAGCCATCAGGGTCCTGAAAATATAACTGTTTGATGCCGTCGGCACGAGTGGTGATGGTATGAGGTAGGCCTGGCCAGTCAGAATACGGAATTTTTGAGGCATCCAAATGAGCTACTAAAGCTTCAAAATTATTCGTCATTAACCCCAAATGAATGGCTTTGTTCATGGTAACAGGTTCTTTAATCACTGAAATTAAATGTAATTCTTTGCCTTCGCCTATAGCAAACCAACGGATTCCTGCAATTTTAGAGCGGTTAGTAATTTCATTCAAATGTAAAATGTTCATGTAAAACTCCGCAGACCGATTGACATCTTTGACCGATAAGGCTACGTGGTCGAACTTAAATTGAAAAGATGGACTGTTTTGTGCCTGAAGTTGTTGAATACACAGAAGGGTAATGAATAGTAATAAAATGTTTTTCATAAAGTGCGTAATAATGTTGAAAGTTTTCCGAAAAATAAGCATAATAATTAAATATATCAAAGCCAAAACGCCATCCTTTCTTTATTTTGGTGAGTACTTTTGGATTGATTATCAGCCCTGTTCTTCAATGCTTCTTACCTTCGAGATAGCATACAATGCCTGCCAAACGTAAGATTCTTTTGGTTTGAAATAGGTATTCCATTTATTACACTTAGCAAGAAAGTTTTCAACCATAATGACCATAAAAACAAAATCACCCGCCACAGTTGCCTGTAACGGGTGATTTGCTCAACGCATAAACGTTCTTCAATCTTAATAACGGTAATGGTCTGCCTTAAATGGCCCTTCTGGCGTAACACCAATGTACGCCGCTTGCTCTGGGTCTAAGGTATCTAACTTAGCACCGATATGAGCCAAGTGTAATTTTGCCACTTTTTCATCTAAATGCTTAGGCAAAATATAGACTTGTTTTTCGTATTTCTCTGGATTCAACCACAATTCAAGTTGTGCTAACGTTTGGTTACAGAATGAGTTCGACATCACAAACGAAGGGTGGCCCATCGCACAGCCCAAGTTTACTAAACGACCTTCTGCCAATACGATAACTTCCTTGCCATCAATGTTGTACAAGTCCACTTGTGGTTTGATTTGTTCTTTTGTTGAGCCATAGTTGGCGTTCAACCAAGCCATATCAATTTCGTTATCGAAGTGACCAATGTTACATACAATAGCCTTGTCTTTCATGGCTTTGAAATGACGGTCACGCACAATGTTGATGTTACCTGTAGCCGTTACAAAGATGTTGGCACGTGTAGCGGCTTCGTCCATCGTAACTACCTCAAAACCGTCCATCGCTGCTTGTAAAGCACAAATCGGGTCGATTTCGGTTACTAATACACGACAACCTGCACCACGCAACGATTCAGCCGAACCTTTACCTACATCGCCATAACCTGCCACTACAGCCACTTTTCCAGCCAACATCAAATCGGTAGCACGACGGATGGCATCTACCAACGATTCTTTACAGCCGTATTTGTTATCAAATTTCGATTTTGTTACAGAGTCGTTTACGTTGATAGCAGGCAAATATAACGTGCCGTTTTTCAAACGCTCGTACAAACGGTGAACGCCCGTGGTTGTTTCTTCCGACAAGCCTTTGATGCCTTCAATCAATTCTGGATAATTGTCGAAAACCATGTTGGTCAAGTCGCCACCATCGTCCAAAATCATGTTTAATGGCTTACGTTCTTCGCCAAAAAACAAAGTTTGCTCGATACACCAGTTAAATTCTTCTTCGTTCATGCCTTTCCAAGCATATACTGGAATGCCTGCTGCCGCAATAGCCGCCGCAGCGTGGTCTTGCGTAGAGAAAATGTTGCAAGACGACCAAGTAACGTCTGCACCCAAGGCTACCAATGTTTCAATCAAAACAGCCGTTTGGATAGTCATGTGCAAGCATCCTGCGATACGAGCACCAGCCAAGGGCTTAGATTCGCCGTATTCGGCACGCAAGGCCATCAAACCTGGCATTTCGGCTTCGGCCAAACGAATTTCTTTACGACCCCACTCTGCTAGGGCGATGTCTTTTACTTTGTACGGAATGTACGATTGTGTTGCAGTTGACATTATGAATTGACTTTTATTTCGTTGTTAGTTGTTGGCTATCATGTATTTTCACATTCCTACACACCTAATGATAAATAGCTGTAAATGTGCATATTACTAAAAAGGCAACAAAAAAAGATACTTTTATTGATAAGTGTACAAAATTACAGGGTTTTTCTAAGATTTTAAAAATTATACCACAAATCATTTGCAAACAGGCTTATATTTAGATAATATCTATAAAATAATTTGTTTTTAAGAAAAATTTATCTAAAAATCTTCTTAAAAAAGAGATTAAAACCTTTTGGTCAAGTAGCCAACGCCCTGCCTGCTACATTTTTTCGATATTTCTCAAAATATACCTATAGAAAGTTTGTTTTGAGCGAAAGAAAGATTGACGGATAAAACCGTACAGAAATGCAAGCCTTATACAAGATTATTGCCTCAATTTCACTCTCATTAAAAACTATGATAGCTTTGGGGCCAATACCCCTAAGCATGATGTATTTTCGTAAAGCAACAAGCACCAACAAGTCGATGAGTTGTTGGTGCTTGCTTGCCTTTGTCTTTTGCAAAAATTTCCAATTTTCTATTTCAATTCATTTTATGTTTAAAAAACTCTGCTTGGTTGCCTTGGTAAGTTTTACTACGGCCCAACTCGTTGCACAAGCACCTGCAACGCCAGCCCAATATGTCTGTTATCAAACGAATCGTCCGCTGGTACTGGATGGAAAACTCGACGAAGCCGATTGGCAAAAAGCTCCTTGGACAAGCCTTTTTGTGGACATTGAAGGCGATAAAAAGCCCAAACCGTCCTTGGCAACCAAAGCCAAACTGCTATGGGATGACCAGTATTTGTACATTGCCGCTCAACTCGAAGAACCGCATATTTGGGCGTATCAGGGCAAAAAAGACCAAATTGTGTATCTTGAAAACGATTTTGAAGTATTTATCGACCCCGATGGCGACGGGCATAATTACTTTGAACTCGAAATCAATGCCCGCAACAATACCTTCGATTTATTTCTGCCCAAACCCTACCGCAATGGTGGCGATGCCCTGATTGGCTGGGACATCAAGGGGCTTCGTACCGCAGTGCATCTACAAGGAAGCCTCAACAACGTCCAAGATAAAGACCAACAATGGACGCTCGAAATGGCCTTGCCGTTCAGTGCGTTGGGCTTGGGCATGAACCCGCAAGCACCCCAACAGAACAGTTTTTGGCGTATCAATTTTTCCCGTGTACAATGGCAACACGTCGTAGAAAACGGGATGTATAAACGAAAAAAGAATCCTTCGGGCGAAGGTTTTTTACCAGAAAATAACTGGGTGTGGTCGGCACAAGGCTTGATAGATATGCACCTGCCTAATTATTGGGGCTATGTGTTTTTTACTAATCAAAAAATTGGTAATGAAGCCATTACCTTTCAATTGCCTACCGACGAAACGGCAAAAAAATACCTTTGGCAAGTATATTTTGCCGAAAAAGCCTATTTCCAACAACACCGTACTTATACCAATAACTGGAGCGACCTAGGTATTTCGCCAAGTGCTTTTGCCCCTTATACGATACAAATAGAATACAGCAAAAATAGCTTTGTTCTTAGCACAAAAGCCGAGCAAGGCATTTGGCAATTGACCCATGACGCATGGCTCACCAAGCAAAAATAAAACGCATCAACTTACCGAAAACACTTCCATGAAAAAACGTACCTTTCTCAAACAGCTTGGCATTGGCTCGTTGGCCTTGAGCGAAATGAGTCTTAAACCTGCGTCTGTTCCGCAAAATGCCCCGAAACCCACGAAACGAAAAATTTGGGTTTGGGTCAATCCGCAACATGGTGAAGCAACCAGCGTTTTGCAAGAACGCTACCAACAAATGAAAGCCCACGGCATCACAGGCATCTTCTTTGAAGCCGACGACCAAGCCCATTTTACGATAGCCAAACAACAAGGTTTAGAAACACATCGTTGGATTTGGACGATGAACCGTGGCGAAGAAAGCCTGCGAAAAGCCCATCCTGAATGGTACGCCGTGAGCCGTAAGGGCGATTCTTGTGCAACCAAACCACCTTATGTTGATTATTACCGTTGGCTTTGTCCGTCGAAACCCGAAGTAAAAGCTTATTTAGAAAACATCGTCAAAACCGAACTTAGTAAGCCGTATGTAGATGGCATTCACCTCGATTATGTGCGGTATTGCGATGTGATTTTACCACAAAATTTATGGAAAAATTACGGCATCAAGCAAAA
Source organism: Cytophagales bacterium (assembly GCA_013298025.1). Lineage (GTDB taxonomy): Bacteria > Bacteroidota > Bacteroidia > Cytophagales > Spirosomataceae > Flectobacillus. The sequence goes on from JAAFJE010000002.1 coordinate 266,999, forward strand.
CCAAGAATTGCCCGAATACGATTTTTGCTATTGCGAAACTTGTCGTAACAACTTCAAAGCACAAAAAGGCATTGATATTTTGGCAGAAGAAAACCCCGACCAAAATTTATCTTGGCGAAAATTCCGTTACGACAACATCAGTCGCATTGTGAATCATTTGGCACAAACGGCGGCCAGTTTTAAAAAGCCCATCACGGCGGCCGTTTTCCCTACGCCAGAAGTTGCCAAACGCATTGTACGACAAGATTGGGTCAATTGGAACTTATCGGGTGTTTGTCCGATGATTTACCATAAATTTTACAAAGAAGACGTAGCATGGATTGGCGATGCTGTAGAAGAAGGCGTAAAAGCTTTGCATGGCAAATTTCCCTTGTATGCAGGCTTATTTTTACCCGATTTTGAAAATGATGCACAACTCAAACAAGGCATTCAATTGGCACTACAAAAAGGAGCGTCGGGCGTTTCGTTGTTTGGGAATGTAGATGCACGAGTTTTGCAAGTACTGAAAGAAAGCCTAAAAGCTTAACCATCAATAAAAGCCACAAGCGAATAACCTAACTAAAGCATTGATTATTAGCGAGGTTATTCGCTTTGTGCTTTATGAATAAGTTGCTTCAACTTAGGCAATACAACAGCAACTTATCTAATTTTTTAGGGGAACAATAAGTACGACAATTAAGCGTTTATACTTAAAATTCAAAGGAAAAGAAGTAGCGTTGAATACTTTAATATTTGGTGGTCTGTGGATAACAGAGATAAGTCTAGTGCTATTTTTACTAAAATCAAAACAAAAAAGGTATAATTATAAGAGCGTCAAATCTCTTCCATTAAAGTTGACCTTTATTTGATTTTATTTGTATTTTTTCAATATACCATTTACCTTTATTCCTTCTTACTCCCTCTTTATAAAGCCATAAGCCTTGTAAGTAATTTTACCAATATTGTATTCTTTTGTTTTGAAACAATTTTCGTCTATATTTTATCAGTAAAAACGCTGTTGACAACTATTATCTACCGTTCACAAACCATTACTTTTTATATAAAGCTCTCAATACAAATAACTTACCCAAATAATCATTATAACATCAATTAAAACCTAAATTAATTATGAAGACACATATCGTTTTTACCTACTCTCTAGCTATTTTCTTGTTGGTTTATCTCTTAGCATCATCAGGTTGCCAACCTTGTAAAAATGCCACCCCCCTACCACTCAAACAAAAATGGAAGCTAGTAAAAGTAATATCAAAAAGGCAAGCTTCTATTGCATTCAATAGTGATGAGGTACTTGTGTTCGATACCGACCCAACACACAGCACTCACTATGAACAAATTTACCTCAACCAAGTACTTGACCACAGCACAAGCCTTGCCAGCTCAAAGATATTAGGCGAATTGGTCGATTGCAAAAGCACAACAGTAGGCAGTGTCACAATTGAATACCCCGACGGACGCTTCAGAAAATATACCTTTGTAATAGATAACCCCACTTCGATGGAAGCCACAGGCTATGTAAACAAACTAGGAGGAAGTGCTGATACTTTACAGTATTTTTACGAACGTATTCCCAACTAAAAAGGCATTGAGGCTTGTATTGGGGATTGAAAAATAATACTCTACAAAGATTCTTCTACATTGTTTTTTGATTGCGGATGTAACGTTGGTAAAACACTTTTGTAAAATTAAGCTGAGATAGTTTGGATAAAACAAAGGCATTTCCCTCAATTCCGCAGTCAAAAATTCAATATCAATAAACATAAACACACATTCAAGCCAACTTTAGAACACCACAATACTCTTATTATTAATACATTACACCCGAAAACAACCGCACAAAACCCAACACTTACACTTATCTCCTTTCCTATCAGGGCATTTCCAGTAAAAATCCGTAATTTTGCAAAAATTTTTAAGCAGCAAAGCCCAACGCTTTGTTTAACGCTTTTTACATTACAACAAACAATGTCGGCAGAATATAATTTTAGAGCAGTAGAGCAAAAATGGCGTAAGTTTTGGGACGAAAACCAAACGTACAAAACAGGTATTGACACCAGCAAACCCAAATATTATGTATTGGATATGTTCCCCTATCCATCAGGTGCAGGCTTGCACGTAGGGCATCCACTAGGCTATATCGCCAGTGATATTGTAAGTCGCTACCGTCGCCTCAAAGGATTTAATGTATTGCATCCGATGGGCTTCGACTCTTTTGGTTTACCTGCCGAGCAGTATGCCATCCAAACGGGTCAACATCCTGCCATTACGACCGAAGAAAACATTGCTACTTATATCCGCCAATTGAAACAATTGGGCTTTAGCTACGACTGGTCACGTGAGGTACGTACCTCAGACGCATCGTTTTACAAATGGACGCAATGGATTTTTATGCAGTTGTTTAATCATTATTATGATAAAACAGCCGATAAAGCCTTGCCTATTAGCCAATTGACCGAGCGTTTTGCCCAAGAAGGCAACGCCCTTGTGAAAGCTGCTTGCGACGAAGATACGCCAATATTTTCGGCAGAGGAATGGAATGCCATGAGCGAAGAGGCCCAACAAACACTTTTGTTGAAATACCGCCTAACATTCCCTGATGAATCGGTGGTAAACTGGTGTCCTGCTTTAGGAACAGTATTGGCAAACGACGAAGTAAAAGACGGCGTTTCTGAGCGTGGGGGCTATCCGGTAGAGCAGAAAAAAATGAAACAATGGGCGATGCGTATTACGGCTTATGCCGATAGACTCATCGACGGCTTGAACGAGGTAGATTGGTCGGAAGCCATCAAAGAACAACAACGCAACTGGATTGGTCGCTCGCAAGGAGCATCGGTTCGTTTCAAAGTAGAACGCAGCACTGTAAGCGAACAAGCCCCCGAATACATCGAAGTATTTACCACACGTGTCGATACCATTTATGGCGTAAGCTTTATGGTGATTGCGCCCGAGCACGACTATGTGCCGTACATTACGACCGAAGCCCAAAAGGCCGAAGTAGAAGCGTATGTCAATTGGGCTAAATCTCGTTCGGAATTAGACCGTGTATCGGAAGTGAAAAAAGTATCAGGAGCGTTTACGGGTAGTTATGTAATCAATCCGTTCAACGACGAAAAAGTACCTATTTTCTTGGCCGACTATGTATTGGCTGGCTATGGCACAGGTGCCGTGATGGGCGTACCTTCGGGCGACCAACGTGACTGGAATTTTGCTACGCATTTCAACTTGCCTATTATTCCAGTATTAGATGCCCAAAAAGACATTGAGCAACAAGCCGACAATACCAAAGAAGGCAAGTACATCAATTCGGGTATTATCAATGGCATGACGTACAAAGAAGCTACGGCTACGTTGATTGCATGGCTAGAAGAAAAAGGCTTGGGCAAGGGCAAAACGCAATTCCGTATGCGTAATGCCGTATTTAGCCGTCAGCGTTATTGGGGCGAACCAGTGCCTGTGTATTTCAAAGATGGTTTGCCTTATTTGATTCAGGAAAGCGAATTGCCATTAGAATTGCCAGCGATTGATAAATATTTGCCTACCGAAACGGGCGAGCCTCCGCTTGGTAGAGCAAGCAATTGGAAATACCAAGACCAATACGAATACGAATTGAGTACGATGCCCGGCTGGGCGGGTTCGTCGTGGTATTGGTACCGCTACATGGATGCCCACAACAACGAAGCCTTTGCAAGCCAAGAGGCCATCAACTACTGGAAAGCCGTTGATTTGTACATCGGTGGTTCAGAACACGCCACGGGTCACTTGCTGTACAGCCGTTTTTGGAATAAATTCTTGAAAGATTTGGGCTTAGTACCCGAAGAAGAATTTGCCAAAAAATTGATTAACCAAGGCATGATTCAAGGGCGTTCCAACTTTGTATATCGTGTAAAATCGTCGGTTGGAGAAGGCAAAAAACCGTTATTTGTTTCGGCTGGCTTAAAAGAGCAATACGAAATTACACCTTTGCACGTGGACGTAAACATTGTACACAACGAAGTGCTAGACCTTGAGGCATTTAAGGCTTGGCGTAGCGATTTTGCAGAAGCTGAATTTATCTTAGAAGATGGCAAATATATTTGCGGCGTAGAGGTAGAAAAAATGTCGAAATCGAAATACAACGTCGTAAATCCAGATGTGTTGGTTGACCGAGTAGGCGCCGATACCTTGCGTGTGTATGAGATGTTTTTAGGGCCATTGGAACAAGCCAAACCTTGGAATACCAATGGCATGGATGGTTCGTTTAGATTTGTGAAAAAGATTTGGCGTTTGTTCTACGACGAGCAAGGCCGTTGGAAAGTAACCAACGATACCCCAAGCAAGGACGAGTACAAAGTATTGCACGCAGCCATCAAGAAAGTAGAAGACGATTTAGAGCGTTATTCGTTCAATACGGTGGTATCTACCTTGATGATTTGTGTCAATGAATTAAGTTCGTTGAAATGTGCCAAACAAGCCATTCTTGAGCAGTTGGTGGTATTGCTTTCGCCTTATACGCCACACTTAGCCGAAGAATTGTGGGCTTTGTTGGGGCATGAAGCAGGCACTGTGTCGCAAGCCCAATTCCCAGCGTTTGATGCTTCGTATTTGGTTGAAGCCAATTTTGAATATCCTATTTCAATCAATGGTAAAGTACGTACCAATATCGCTTTTGCCGTAGATGCCCAGCCTACTACCATTCAAGAAGGCGTATTGGCAAGCGAAGTGGTACAAAAATGGCTCGATGGCAAACAACCCAAAAAGGTCATTGTTGTGCCAAAACGCATCGTGAATATTGTGATATAAATTGTGCGTTTCGTATTTCCGTAGAGACGATGCACCGCATCGTCTTATTGAAGGATGAGATGAAGGAATTTAATGTGTTTTGAAAAATATACCAAAAATTTCACGATTCACCCATTTAATTCATAAGACGATGCGGTGCATCGGCTCTACGGAATTTATCATTTACTCTATCTTCAATCATGGAAAAACTGCAATATCCTATCGGCAAATGGAATCCACCCACGTCGTTTTCTTGGGAAGAAATTCAAGCCAATATCGAAATACTCAAAAGTATTCCGGCTGCTTATAAAACATTAACAGCCGATTTATCGGAACAAGATTTGCAAAAACAATACCGTGTAGGCAGTTGGACTGTACAGCAGATCGTCAATCATGTAGCCGATACGCATATTTTGCATTACATTCGTTTTAAACACAGCCTTACCGAAAGCAACGTCAAAGGCGTGGTAGCAAACATCGACGCTTGGGCAAATTTGACCGAAGCCCAAACCGCTCCTATCGAATATTCGCTTACCTTGCTCGAAGGCATTCATCAACGTTGGGGACATTTATTGAGCAATATGTCGCCCGAAGATTTCGAGAAAGGGTATTATCATCCCATGCGAAAAGTATATGTAAACCTTAGCGATGGGCTACACATGGGCATTTGGCACGGGCAACACCATTTGGCTCATATCAAACTGGCATTAGGAGTACAATAAAGCAAAAAGCTACCACAATAGCCTTAAAACTATCGTGGTAGCTTCAAACAAAGAAAGCTATGTACTATAAGTTTTCTATTTCAAAAACCCAAGCAGGTTGATTAGCCAATTTCAGGCTTGTTTTAGCGGCGATTTTCACTTCGATAAAGTCGCCTTTTATTTGTGAACTCAGTAATTTTTCTTCTCCTAATACTTTCACTTTTACCTTTTTACCCGTTGTTTTCCAAGGCAACAATACGCTTACGGGCAACTGCGTATCTTGCTCCGTGGCAAGGTACGTCAAATAAGTTTTGGTGTCTTTTTGTGTAAAAGCCCATTTACCCTGACGATACGGCGCTACAGGTTTTGTGCCATAAATCGAAGCCCCATTTACCTGCATCCAAGCCGCTATTTCGTCCATACGTTTGTAAGCCTCATCGTGCCATTCGCCATCGGGGCCAGGAGCGACATTCAGCAATAAATTACCATTTTTTGCTACCACATCGACCAAGGTATGAATCAAGTTGCGTAAAGATTTGTACGTATCATTTGGCACATACGACCAGCTTGTAGCCATAGTCATACAAGTTTCCCAAGGGATAGGCATATAATGGTCGGGAATCGACTGCTCGGGCGTAGCGTAGTTTTCAAATTCACCAGCCACCGTTCTATCCACTACCAGCAAGCCCGGTTGGTTTTTGCGACCCATCGCCGCAATACGAGCCATGTCTATATCTTGGTCGAAAGGAATGGTTTTTTGCCAGCTAATTGTGGTGTCGATAGACGCAAACGGACGCACCCAGCCCCCATCGAGCCAAAGAATATCCATTTTACCATATTGCGTCATCAATTCTTCAATTTGGTTATAGGTAAAATCTTTGAACTCCTGCCATTTTTGCGGGTAGCGTTTAGGGTCATAATTCACATTTCTATCTTTAGGCGGAAAATACGACCACCAGTACGCAGGCGTATGCCAGTCGGGTTTAGAGAAATATGCCCCAATCATAAAATCTTTTTGACGAAAAGCCTGAAATACCTCTTTTGCCACATTGCTTTTAGGATTTTGGGCAAAAGGAGATTTGGCATCAGTAATTTTATAATCGGTATATTTCGAGTCGAACATACAAAAACCATCGTGGTGTTTAGTGGTAAATACCACGTATTTCATACCTGCTTTTTGAGCCGCAGCAGCCCATTTGTCGGGATTAAATTTGATAGGATTGAAGGTTGTTTGCAAGTTTTCATACGCCTTTTTATAGGTAAACCAATCCGCAGCATAAGGCCCTTTACGCTCGCACCAGCCCTCATCTTCGGGGCATAGCGACCACGATTCAACGATACCCCATTGGCTGTAAGTACCCCAGTGCATGAGTAGGCCAAATTTTATATCTTGCCATTGAGCCAACTTAGCTTTCACTTGGGGGTCGGCAGGAGGCAAGTATTTATTGTGGTTTTGTTCCGAATGTTGTTGTGCTTGCGATTGTCCACCCATCAAACCAGCCAGCAAAGCAAGCAAGAGCACTTTCTTTTTCATTTGTTTTTAATTTTGAGTTATTTATTGAAAATTGGTTGTATATAAATCAAGAATCCTACCGATAAGTTTGAACGAAGGATTCCTTTACTATTTTACTATCTTTCAACAAGCCCTATCTAGTCACGATAAAAAGGTTTAATCTTGAGTACTTGCAATCGACCCAGAATAAAGTTTCCTATTTGTTTTCCTTGCATTTGACCATTTTCAATGGCATCTCGGTAGTGGATTCCTCCATAAAGCCTCGAAATAGCCGCCTCGTTGGCCGCTTGCCGAAACGAAGTAAAGCTACGAGGTTGTAAATCAAAATAAATCTCAGAATCGTCTGTATAAGCCAGATTATCCCCTAAGAAATAGGTAAGGATTTCGGCCGATGCCGTAGATATTACGCTATGACCACTGGTGTATTCGGGGAAAGGAGGCGTTTGTAACAAAGGTTGCCAACGAACGTCAAAAATACGGTTGATAGCCGTTTCGGGGCGAATGCGATTGCTACGATATTTTTCATCCCAACAACTAATAAATGCGTCCATCAAAGTAGTAGCTACCAAAGAATGTAACATAATAGATTGCTCAAAAGGTAGCTTTGCTTTGTTGGCAGCAATACTCGTAATATTCATCCAATGTCCTCCTGGACTAATTTTTTTAAATCCAATAGCCATGTGTCCTGCGGTATTGACAGCAAAAGGATTACAATCCCAGAAAGCTGCAATCACTCTTTGTTCTTGACTTAGATTTTTCCCAACCGTAAATACCTCTTTGGTCAGTTGATAATAACTACTAGAGGTATCAAGCGAATAGGGAACTGGTGGCGATGGTTTAAATTGGGCAGCACTATCAATAATCATTGGTCTGATGGTACGCCAATTGGGTTCAACGGCTTCCATGTAGGCTGGTGGAGTAGGATACCAATAGCCCTCTCCTTTGATTGGACGATAACGCCTCAAAGTACTCAATTTGAGGTAGCCATCCGTTTTAGCCCATGCTACAACTTGTTGAGCTACGCCTTTAGCCATATCTATTGACCCTTGTATCACCTCTGCCGTATAGCCATCTTTTTCCCATTGAACGAGCATTTTTTGTTGGTCTGCTTCCAATTGAAACCCAGAAGGAAGCAATAATTTACCTGTTTCTACAATGCTGTAAAGGGCGGCAAGTTGAACATTGGCATTTTGGACTGAAGGTAATGCTATATTAGGAAAACCTTTGATATATGCTTTCGGATGTACAATCGCTTTATTAGCATTTGCTACTATGACGTGGGCACTAAGCAAGCTGTAGGTATAAAACCGACTAGCCGCAGGTGGGTTTACTACATCGTGTAGCATCACCATGCTTAATGAAAAAATAGCGGGTTGAATATACAACTCAGGAGTAACCTTGGGCTTACTCGCCCAAGCATTTAGGGAAATCAAATAAGTAAATAAAAGCGATAAGATACTTTTGTACGATTGCTGTGACATCATTCTTTGTAAAATTGAAGTGCTTGATTGAATGAACCAATAACAAGGTAATTTATTCCTTTAATAGACAGTTCTATACATGATTTTACATCTCCTTGTACATATAAACCTGCGGTAGTTTGTGGCACATATTCAAATTGCCCTTGCCCATTTCCTTTCAGCAGGCACCCATAATTGGCATCCATGCTTCCCAGTTTGAGCCGATTATCGGTTTTATTTCCTAATAATAGCACATCCTGCTTACCGTCTTTATCAAAATCTTTGACAAGAATTTGCGTTACAGGAGCAAATTGTGCTTGAAGTGGTAGTGAAGCTTGCTCAAAATACCAATGAGTAACATCTGTTTTTTTACTCAAATAACATACCGTTTTTAGCTCATTTAGCGTCAATTTAGTAGCTTTGGTAAGCTCTTGAGGAGTGAAAATTTCGTTTATTGTAGCATCTGCATAGCCCTGATAAGAAGAAAATTTTCTTCGCATAGGAAAAATTTGATCATTCAGTTCATCCCGACTTACATAAGGATATGATTTACCTTGCACGTAGAAATTAAAGAATGGATCTATAGATCCGTTATCATCAAAATCGGCATAATACAACTCGGCTGGCTGCGATTTACTTACTTTAATGACGGCATTTTCTCCGTAATTTCCTGCTACAATATCTTTGACTCCATCACCGTTCAAATCGGCAAGAGACAACGATAGCCACAGACCTTGAGCTGCGTGAGGGAAAAACAACTCACTTTTATCAGTAAATCCTACTGGAGTATTTACAAATACCTTGATAGGCATATATTCTCCGCATACAATCAAATCAGGTCGTCCATCAGTATTGATGTCGTGCCAAATAGCATCAGTCAGCATTCCAAGGTTAGAAAAAGGAGTAACTTGAACGGTGAAGCCTCCTTTACCATCATTTACCAGTAAATAAGAGGTTGGTGCTATGGGATATTTCCCAGGAATTACCCTTCCTCCTATCAGCAAATCAATATCTCCATCTTGGTCAAAATCGGCAGGTCTAATAAAAGCTTTGCTACTACCACTTACATCAGGGAGTATTTGCTTATAAAAACCACCCTTTCCATTGTTGAGATAAAGTTCATCTTGAAGAGACAAGGTATTCGCTTCAAAAAGAGAATAGCCTCCTTTGGCTACATATAAATCAGGAAAGCCATCGCCATTGGCATCAAAAAAAGCTGCCGCCGACACCGCAGATACCTCTTCGTCACCAATAGCTAAACCAGTAATGGGGGTAAAACGCCCCTCTTTTTGCTGCACTAGAATTTGTCCGTGCTGAGTTTTATTTCCACTGATAAATACATCCTCTAAACCATCTTTATTGACATCTGCTTTGGCCAAAACTGGGCCCACAGATGAATACATAAAAAGCATAAGAGGTTGTCTTTTAAAATCGTTCTCTACATAAGCTTCATGACGGTACGGCACAACTGCAGCAGTTTTAGTAAAAACTTCGTCTGTTGTAGATAAAAAAAGCTCAGACTTTATGCTATTTTTCTTCACGACTACCAACTGATTGGCAGGTACATTCCGTAACCATTGTTCGGTACGGTCTGGCCAAACAATTTTTATAGAATCAACGTGTGTATAATTGCCTAACCCAAAATGAAGCCTTGTAGGCTCGCAAGAAAGATACCCTCTGTAGGGGTTTACTTCTTGGTATTGCTGTGAGCCTTTGGTATAAACATATACCTTACTTCCGATAATTGTTTGCGTAGTAGCAGGATTGATAAGACGCAACTGCAAATAGTGATTTGTTGCTGTTTCCGTTTGAAAATTCTGATAAATAGAAGCTTCATCATTGATATTGTTAATGACCAATTCGAGGTCTCCATCATTATCGAGGTCGGCATAGGCAGCACCACTTGCTACACTGGCATCATCAAGTCCCCAAGCTACTTGCTGGTTTGAAAACGTTAGGTCGCCTTTGTTTTTAAAGATATAATTGGCCAATTTGGTTGCTGGCATGGCTCGTACCAAGTCCATTAAAAGCATTGGTTCTCTATCCATTGCTTTTCTAATTTTGTAGTCGCCCCAGTAGCGTAAAAAATCTTTATTGGTATAATCTCTCAAATAGCCATTACTGATAAAAATATCTTTGAGTCCATCATTATCAAAATCCGTAATCAACGGACACCAACTCCAATCGGTACTTGCCACACCTGCCAATCGTGCTATTTCACTAAAAATAGGAACACCGTTTTTATCAATTCCTTGGTTCAGTTGGAGCATATTGTGCATGTATTGCTTTTGTAAGCCTTGTTGCTGCATCAGTTCAAACGACTCATAATTTTCTTGCAATTGCAACAATTTTTGGCGGCGATTATCTTCAGGCAACATATCAAGCGAAAGAATATCGGGCAAGGCATCATTATTAAAATCGGCAATATCAACTCCCATTGAAAACTGGGCAAGGTGTTGAAAAGAGCGATGGGTTTGTTCGAGAAAAGAGCCATTTCCTTTATTGAGGTACAGGTAATCCGGCTCGTTGTAGTCGTTGGTTACGTATATATCGGGAAGTCCGTCGAGATTCACATCAGCAATAGCTACACCCAAGCCAAAGGTAAGTGGATATTGGTGAATCCCTGCTTTGACAGAAACATCATCAAAATGTCCATTTTTATTTTCAAATAGGCGATTTCCAGCTAGAGAGTCTGCTTCGGTTCGGAGCTTGGCCAATGCCATATTATCATATTTTTTTACATTATGATTGAGCAGGAACATATCTAAATCACCGTCTAAATCATAATCTAAAAAGGCTGCTTGCGTACTATAACATGGGCTGTCAAGTCCAAAATCCTTGGCTTTTTCTACAAATTTCACAGTGCCATCTTTTTGTTTTCCAAGGTTGATAAACAATTGATTACGCCTATTTTCGACATCTACTTTACCAGAATAGCAGATATAAATATCTAAAAAGCCATCCCCATTCACGTCGGCAAAAGTCACACCTGTTTTCCAAGCATTTTTTCTTCCCTCTAAACTTGGATGAGCGGTTTTGGTAATATCTTTAAACTGTAATTTTCCAAGGTTGAGGTACAGTTTATTCGAATTCATATTTGCTGTAAAAAAAATATCCTCTAAACCATCGTTGTTGAGGTCGCCAATTGCCACACCTCCGCCATTAAAGAAATATTCATAGGCCATTACGTTCAGGTCTTCTGTTTCATCAATTATATTTTGAAAATGAATGCCTGTAGTTTTTGCCGGAAGTTTCTTAAACAGGGGCTGTTGGGCCTGAAGCTGTAAGGATTGTACCCCTAGAAGAAATAGTAACAGAAGCGTTTTGAATGCAAGATTACGAATCATCTGAATCCTGAGTAAATTAGTGAGCTATGAGCGATTATAGATTACCTTTATCACCCTTGATAAATATAGCTAATTTTATTGGAGTAAATGAAAGAAAAATAAAGAATTGATAGGATTATATTGGTGCAATACACATATAAAGCACTAATATTGAAAACTTTACACCCAAAAAGCCAGCATTATATTAGTAAAGAGAGCAAGGGCAAAGCCTTACTCTCTTGTATTTTATGATTTTTACTTATCCCACCAAGTACGAGAAGTAAAGGTATTACCAGCAGAAAGACGACTAACCGCTAAATTCATGTTGGTAGGGTTGGTGGAAGCTTCAGAAGCTTTGTAAGGAATACGTCTTGGAATAGTTCCACCTGTAAAGTTATTAGCAAAGGTTACTGGCGTGAGTTGAGGATAACTCGAACGTTTCCAGTTAATCCAAGCTTCAATAAAGTTGAATGTAATAGAATGCGTTACCCAAATTTGCTCATTGATTTGTTTCAATGAAGCCGTTGTTGAGCTTGTATTCAAGGGATTAGCTGTAAGATAAGCAGGCAGTGCAGCAATGGCTGTTTTAATGGCAGCATCAGAAGCAGCCGCAGCGTTAAACTGAGCCAACGAAGCAATAGAAGCCGTTAGACCATTAGCATAGTGCTCGGCAGCAGAAGTACTACCTACACTCCACCCTCTTACTTTAGCCTCGGCTAACAACAATTCGGTTTCAGCGTAAGTCATGATAAAGTTTACGCCACTACGGTCAAGATAAATAGAAGTTCTTGGACGAGAGTATTTCCCTACACCAGCTATATCTGTTCCTGTACCAGAAGCCCCAGGATATTGTGGATGCTTGCTAATGTCAGTAGGACCACCGTTAAGATCGTATCCATTTGGTAAACCTATTTGAACAGCAGCCGTATTATCGCCAGCTAAATCTTGGTTCGAGTTATTGGCATAACCAGCTTGAGAAACCTCGGCAATAGCCGAAATACGAGGGTCGGCAGTGGCTTTTAGGTAATCAATAAAAGTTTTACTCCAACGCACCTCACGGTAATCGTCAGCTACACGAAGTGCTCCTGTAGTATTGTTTCCATTGCCGGTGCTATTATCTGTTTTCACTACAGCATTATCGGCAATAGAAGTCATCAAACCTCCAGCGTAAGCTTTTTCAGCCCAAGTTTTGGCTGTAGCCTCATCAACTTTAGTCATGTGCATAGCCAAACGAAGCATCAAAGAATAACCAAATTTTTTCCATTTAGCTACATCTCCACCAAACATCAAATCGGCAGTAGGGCCAGCCTTATTAACATCTAAGTTCTTGAGTGCCGTTTCCAATTCTGTCAACATTCCTGTATAGATAGCCTGTTGGGTATCATATTTTGGTAACGTAATCGCCGATTTCGCTTGAAGTGCTTCCGAATAAGGTACATCACCGTAGTTATCGGTCAAGCGAGCGATATTGATTACTTTCATAATCGTACCTACGTTATAAAGATTGGTATAAGCCGCATTACCAGCCGTAAGATTTTGCATCTCTGTTACCAAGGAAGCAGAGCGATAATTTTCACCCCAAAGACGACCCTGATAATCGATAAAGCTACCCGAAGCTACATATTTATCGCCATTTCCGTAGTAAGAAAACGTTGAAGCCAATGACTGCACCCACATACTTTGGAACAACAACTGCGAATATCCCGTATTACCATAGTCGTATTGCGACTGAGCCAACAGATAATTAGGATTAAATACTTGAGCACTGGTTTGGTTGGGGTCGGTATTGATTTTTTCAAATTCAGAGGTACACCCTGCTGGTAAAAGCAATCCCGTCAATCCGAGGTATATCAATATTTTTTTCATCTTATTTCAAAATTTTAGATTAGAATTTAATGTTTAGGTTAAATCCATACGTTCTTGTAGCTGGTAAGCTATTGCCTTCAATACCTGCATAATTGATAAGAGAAGAGAAGCCAGCTTCTGGGTCGATGTTATCTGTATGTTTCATCAAAGTCAACAAGTTACGTGCTACTAAAGAAACGTTTACAGATTGGAAAGGAATAATACCTAACTGCTTTTTGGTAAATGTATAACCAAAAGTAACTTGACGTAACTTGATAAAGCTTCCATCTAATACGTTCAAAGCCGATATTCTTCTTGCCAATGTTTGGTAATATGTTTGGGCAGGCACACTCACGGTATTGACATCACCGCTAGATGTTACCCCAACAGCTACAACTCCTGATTCACGACCTGTCAAAGTCATTTGGTTTAAGCCTCTGAAAATAGTATAGTAGTTGGTCGCAGATAATACTTTATTCCCAAATTTGTAATCAATCAAGAAGGCAAAATTGAAACCTTTGTAGGTAAATTCGTTGTTGAAACCACCATAAACCTTTGGTAATACAGAACCCATTGGCGTTCTCGAAGCTGCTTGTACTGGAATACCAGAAGCATCTACTACAATATTTCCTTTAGCATCCCTTACGTAGTCATAAGCCATGATTTGTGGACCAGCCATACCTTTTACTAAAGCAGTATTGGCATTCAAAGGACGATACGTTCCAAGTGAAAGTTGTTCTGTTTCAGAGCTTGTACCTTGTATATCAACAATTTTATTAGAAATCTGCGTCAAGTTTAATGACGTTCTCCAAACAAAATTAGGTGTTTGAATTGGCGTACCGCTCAACATCATTTCAATACCAGAGTTTTGCGTTGAACCCGTTCCGATGTATTGTCCTGTATAACCTGTAGCATCAGACAACGAACCATTAATGATTTCATTCTTCGTTTTACGGTTGAAATAAGCAAGGTCAAGTCCTAATCTGTTTTGGAAAAACTTTAATTCAGTACCAAACTCTAGCTCAGTCAATGTGTAAGGCTTCAAGAATAAGTTAGGTAAAGTCGAGCTAAATGAACCCGTTGTAGTACCTTGAATAGCCGAACCCACACTGTAGTATTGCGAAGTACTATAAGGGTTTGATGGCTCTCCACTCACTACGGCGTAAGAAGCTCTAAGCTTACCATAACTTAACGGATTCCAGTTTACTACATCTGTGATGTCAGAACTCAACGATACTGATGGCGTAAAGATTCCTTGATTACCTACAGGTAAAGTCGAGAACGCATCATAACGACCTGTAGTTGACAATGTTAAGATTTTCTTATATGCCAAATCAAATGAGTAGTAAGCAGAGTGTGTTTCTTTTTCAGAATAACTGTAAGATCTGTTATATGAAAGTACGTTATTAGGGCTGTAGAAGAACGGAATCACAAATGGACCTCCTCCGATAGCCATACGGTCATATTTATTCTTTCTAATGGCTGCACCAATCATGGCATCAAAACTCAAATCTTTGGTGATGTCTTTAGAAGCAGACAAGAAAGCATCGGCATTTAACTCAGATGTTGTAGCCTTAGACAATTCATCAAAACCACCTCTAAAGTTATAAGCTGTACCTGTTGGTGTAATTTTGTTTACACCATCATTCATATAATCATAGCCCAAACGTACCTGTCCGTTCAACCATTTTGTGAAGTCATATTTTGCTGATAAAGCTGAAATCAAACGCTTTCTTGAAACATCATTGTTGTAACGATTTACTACAAACCAAGGGTTTGTTACGTAAATATCATCGTTATATTGAATCTCATTTCCATAAGTAGAGCTTGCATCATAACCTGGTTGTAAAGCCACTTGATTCACACTTGTTGCCAAATATTGAATATTGTTGGCGTTCAAAGGACCATCACTTAACTGAGGTTTATTATCAGCCAATTCATCAATATAATTGACCATCACATTTACAGTTAATTTGTTCATTTTTTGAGAACCTGTAAAATTGATTGTCTTACGGTCTAAACCACTATTTCTCAAGATTGACTGGTTGCTCAAATTGGCAAGCGACAAACGGAAAGAGCTTTGGTCGTTACCTCCTGCCAATGAAACAGAGTTTGTAATAGAAGTACCCGTTCTATAAAACTGCTGAATATTGTCTTTCACAGCCGAGTAAGGGTAGCTTTTGCCATCAAATTGAATCGTAGAAGCTCCATCAAGTTTCTCACCCCAACTAAGCATACCACTGTTTAAGGCACTGGTTACAGAAGTTGGACGTTTACCATTGATTCCTTGACCATATACATATTGATAATTCGTATTGTTTACAGCTTGGTCGGCTACAACGTTGAGATTATAATCAACAGAGATTTTACCTTTCTTACCCGACTTTGTTGTAATTTGAATTACCCCATTAGCAGCTCTTGCACCATACAAGGCAGAAGCAGAAGCCCCTTTCAAAACCGTCATGTCTTCAATATCATCAGGGTTGATGTTTGAGATACCATCACCTTGGTCAGCACCACCCCATTCACCAGCACTTCCTCTTTGGGTATTATCCATCGGAACACCGTTGATAACAATCAAGGGTGATGACGCTGTAAAACTGGCCATACCTCTCAAGAGAATCCTTGCCGAAGAGCCAGGACCACCGCTTGTGCCAGAAATATTCAGACCCGCAACACGGCCAGCCAATGAATACGCCACGTTGGTTTCTCGTGCTTGCGTCATGAGGCTTCCATCTACCTTTGTCACAGCATAACCAATTTTTCTCGCTTCTTTTGAAACCCCTAATGCCGTCACAACCACCTCATCAAGTGTTTGGTCGCTGGTTTCCAACGATACATTAATCGTTGATTGGTCGCCTACGGTGATTTCTTTGGTTTCAAAACCCAACGAACGAAATACCAATACCGCTCCTTTGGCTACATTGATGCTGTAGTTACCAGCGGCATCGGTGGTAGTACCTTTAGTAGTACCTTTTACAAGGATATTTACCCCTACTAAAGCGGCTTGGTCCTTGTCGGTTACTTTTCCTTTGACTGGCTGTTGAGCCATAAGCGATTGCCATGAAAGAAATAGTAACGCAAATAGAATAGTAAACTTACTTCTGCATGCTTTCATTTTTAGAATAATTTCAGTGAAAAAATGGGAAATAGACGAAATAAAGTATTGAAAAATACAAGTTACAATGGCTAAGGCCATTCAAGGAGGTTTGATTTGCCACGTGGAAGGTTTCATAAGATGTTTTGAAAATGAAAATTGGGTTAATTTTTTTTAAAATAGCCTTATTAAACAATAGATATTTTTTAAAATAAACGCTATCTATCATCAATAAAATCGAATTTTTTCGCTATATTAATAAAATATTTTAATAATATAAAGAAAAAAATATTATTCTGTACTTTTTCTTTAAAATCTCTAAAGTTTTATAAAACAGAAGAATATTTGACCAAATATAGTTTAAAACCAAATTAAATTTTATAAATTTTCAAAAAAATTATGAAAAATCAGGCAAAAAGGAATAAATACCTATATTAATAGAGTAATAATACTTATTAATATTTTTAAATAAGTTTATTAACTAGAAGGCTTTTCAGTATTTCATGATAAATCATCATGTTTTATTCAAACTTAGGTTTTATTCTTGTTGTCAAAAATCTTTATTTTTTGTTCTTTTGTAAAACAGAAGACCTCTTGAACTGATACAATGTTTTTATATTCAGTCTTTTATTGTTTAAAACCTCCATGAAAGACGAATATCCATCACCAAAGAGATACACATAGCAAATAAAGATTTGAAGCACAAAAAACCTGTTTTATTTATACTGTATTCATCAATCTTTTGCATTTTATTTTCCCTATTTTATGTCCGAAACATACAAATTAGCATCTAACCCAGAACTATTGGAAAGAGAATCTATTGTAGATTTAAAGAAAAGTAAACTCAAAAAAAAGCTTTTGCAAGGCTTGTACAAGGGTGGAAATTATACCATTGCACAACTTGCCAAATTTTTACATACGAGTGTGCCTTCAGTTACGGCTTTGGTAGAAGAACTCATCGACGAGAAATGGGTGATCGAAATGGGTATTGCCGATGTGCAACTTGGTCGTAAACCGCTGCTCTACA
Organism: Cytophagales bacterium; assembly: GCA_013298025.1. Lineage (GTDB taxonomy): Bacteria > Bacteroidota > Bacteroidia > Cytophagales > Spirosomataceae > Flectobacillus. Next base: position 284,723 of record JAAFJE010000002.1, read on the forward strand.
GCCTCAATCCCAAAGATCGCTATATACTTGCCCTCGATATTACGACATACTACTCTAAAGCGGCTATCCTCAACCTCCAAAATCGTGTGGTTGAAATGCAGGATATTCACTTGGTGTTGGAAGATGACCCTAGTTTTTGCCAAAATCTCTTGCATGGCATTGATGCCTTTTTGGTACAATCGGGTATCAATATGTCCCAATTGATTGGCGTTACGGTGGGGATGCCCGGCTTGATTAACCCGAAAAATGGCCTTAATTATACTTACCCGCAAATTGTTCCAGAAGGACAAAGTGTGCTTACGTTGCTCCAACAACAATTGCAAGCACCTGTCTATATCATGAACGATACCCAAGCCATGATTTTTGGCGAACTGCACTTTGGACTCGCCCAAGGTATGCAACACGCCCTGTCTGTCAATATGGACTGGGGAGGTGTTGGGCTTGGCGTGCTCACAAATGGTAAAATTCTACAGGGCGAATCGGGCTTTGCAGGTGAGCTAGGGCATATTCAGGTGCGTCCCGATGGTGATTTATGCCACTGTGGTAAAGTGGGCTGTCTCGATACCGTAACCAAGGCTTCTTACCTGATTCGGCGGGTGAAAGACTTACTTCGGGAAGGAAAAGTTTCGCAATTGGCTCAAAAGAATATCGACCAAATCGACATCGAAATGGTCATTGACGTAGCCAACCGTGGCGATGCCCTCGCCATTGATTTGCTACACGACATCGGTAAGGAAATGGGTAAAGGGCTGTCGATGGCGGTACATTTGCTCAATCCGAAATCTATTATTATCAATGGCGTACTGGCCAAAGCAGGGAAGTTTATCAGTAATCCTATCGAACAGGCTATCTATAAATACTGCTTGTCTGATTACAAAGAAGATTTAAGCATTGTGATTTCGGAACTAGGTGAATCGGCCAAAATTCTGGGCTTACAAGCATACGCCATGAGTCATATACTAGCCGACGAGCAAGCATAAAACCAAGGTTATATCGGATGAGAAGTTTTTGATTTCAGCTATAAGACAAATGCCATTTTTCCCCTAACTAGCTGCCATCAAACATCTGACATCCGATATAACCAATGCCTCGCTTCGCTCATACAACAGCAAAGTCTTTCACTAAATATTTAGCTCCAAAATCCTTTTCTTCTCGCAATTTTATACAAGTCCAACGAATTATTCCTATTTTTGCCATGAGTCAGAAAAAAGGAATTTTGACAATAAGTTACCAAACACTCCTTCGTGCCAAAAGTTTGTTGTAAAGAAAGGTATTAAAAGTCATTAGAATAAAATGTAAAATACTGTATATAAATATTTTACATAAAAAACATTTCATTTAAAACCTCTTCTCTTGGTCAAGTTTGGGTATTCAACTTAGCGTACAGACAGGTCAATCTCCTCTCTCTTTCACTCATGTAAGCCATGAAAGAATACGGAACAAACGTTCAAAAATTAGTCGATTATATTCTCTCGGTTCGAGACAGAGAGAAACGTACTAAATATGCCTACCTTCTGGTAGAACTCATGCGTCAGGTACACCCGAATATGCGCGACAACCAAGACTATTCAAACAAGCTTTGGGATGATTTGTATATCATGTCTAATTTTAAATTAGATGTCGATAGCCCATTCCCTCCCCCTTCGCCCGATGCTGTAGGAAAACTTCCTAAAGCCGTGCCTTACAATGTAAACGAATTACGCTACAAATACTATGGCCGCAATGTAGAATTGCTCATTACCAGAGCTATTGCCGAAACCGACGAGCACGAAAAACGGATTCTTGTGGCACATATCGCCCGTTTGATGAAAACTTTTTACCAAAACTGGAATAAAGAAGTAGTGGACGACGTGGTAATTTGGGGGCATTTGTTGGAAATGTCGGAAAACCGTTTGGCTGATGTAGTACAGGCTATTTCGGGCAATTCGGCGTTGGGTAATTTGAGAAACAACCGCAACAACAGTAATCTCAACACCAATAACAGCCGCAACGATAACCGCAACAACACTAATACCAACAGAAGTAATTTTGGTAGCAGTTTCAATGCAGGCAATAGAAATGCTCCTAACGACAACCGCAACCGTAATTTTGGCGGAGGCCGTAACGACAACCGAAACAACAATAATAATAACCGCAAACGCTAAGAAAGCTAATTTTATACGATTCAACTCATAACAAGCTTTAGTACTTAATTTTCAATATGGCATCATTCAAAGTAACTGGCGGTCGCCAGCTCAAAGGTGAACTTATACCACAAGGAGCAAAAAACGAAGCTTTACAAATTTTATGTGCGGTGGTTTTGACCAAAGAACCCGTAACGATTCATAATATCCCGAACATCCGTGACGTAAACCAACTCATTGACTTGCTAGGAGATATGGGCGTTCGTTGCACTCGTTTGAGCGATTCTTCTATCAAATTTGATGCCTCCGAAGTAAATTTAGACTATCTTAATTCTGAAACATATAAACGAAAAGCCGCAGCCCTGCGAGGTTCTGTTATGCTGTTGGGGCCAACCTTGGCTCGTTTCAAAAAAGGACGTATCCCTTCGCCAGGAGGTGATAAAATCGGTCGCCGCCGCCTCGATACGCACTTTTTAGGCTTCATGAAATTAGGAGCAAAATTCAATTATAGCCACGAAGATGGCGGTATTTACGAGGTAGATGCCTCGGCGTTGAAAGGTACTTATATGCTACTCGACGAGGCTTCTGTAACGGGTACAGCCAATATTGTGATGGCGGCTGTATTGGCAGAAGGTACTACTACCATATACAATGCTGCTTGCGAACCGTATTTACAACAATTGTGTAAAATGCTCAACCGCATGGGAGCAAAAATTTCGGGTGTTGGCTCAAACTTGTTGACCATCGAAGGCGTAGAGGAATTGCATGGCACAGAACACACCATGTTGCCCGATATGATTGAAATTGGTTCTTTCATTGGTTTGGCAGCCATGACTAAATCGGAAATTACCATCAAAAACTGCTCTATTCCTGATTTAGGGATTATTCCTTCGGTTTTTCAAAAATTAGGCATTCAACTCGAATTTAGAGGCGACGATATTTTTATTCCTGCACAAGAACATTATGAGCTTGAAACATTTATTGATGGCTCTATGCTTACGGTTTCCGATCACCCTTGGCCTGGCTTTACGCCCGATTTGTTGAGTATCATTCTCGTGACAGCCATTCAAGCCAAAGGAACGGTACTGATTCATCAAAAAATGTTTGAAAGCCGTTTGTTTTTCGTCGATAAACTGATTGAAATGGGTGCTCAAATCATCTTGTGTGACCCCCACCGTGCTACAGTTGTAGGCTTGAACCGCCAACAACAATTGCGTGGTATTCGGATGACTTCGCCCGATATTCGCGCAGGGGTTTCGTTGCTTATTGCTGCCCTTTCGGCTAAAGGAACTTCTATTATTGAAAATATCGAACAAATCGACCGTGGGTATCAGAACATCGACACCCGCTTAAATGCCATCGGTGCCGAGATTGTACGTTTGTAAATAGAAATATGATACGAAGAGTTGCGTAAGAGTTTTAAGCTCTTCGCAACTCTTTTTTAATAGACTTGTCGCTTTCTTTTCTTCAAAAGTCTTTGCCAAAAATTAGCATCTTTTCCTTCATACCAACAATCGTTGAATGGTACTGGTTTTTTCTGGTATATCGGTACAGCCAAGGCAAAATACGCATCAAGTCCTCGGGGCTTTCCAAGATTCAGAAGGCTACCAAGGTTATCTGTTCCGAGCCAAAATGGCCCAATTCTGAGGGCTGTTCCGAAGGCAAATTTCGTATAATCGTCAAAAAGTACCAAGGGCAACGACCATTCCATGTGCTTGTGTTCGTAACGAGGTACGATGCTCAACGAAGAAGGTACTTTTAAGCCAAAAGCCTGTTGATTGGTGAGGTTTTGAACCCAAGTAGCCCCTACATACACATTTTTTTTCAACAAATAATCAGCCTGTATTTGTAAAGTAGTAGGCAAGGTTGTCGTAAAATGTTCATCCATACCCACTTCATTCCCCTTTAAATTGGCAATGATGGTATTCGATATATCGCTTAGGCTCGAATTAGGCGGGAAATCTCTTGGAGTGAGGCTAGAAGTAGAAGCGTTTACAGCGTATGTTCGAGTAGCAAAATGTAGTTTTCCTATATCCATCAAGGAAGCACCTATCCGAAACACGTATTTATTTTGCGTAGCATCTACTGTCACGGTTCTTTTTCTTCTGCTGATATACTTATCAATATTTGGCCGATATTCATACACCACACCTATATCAACCCCTAGCCCATAGCTTGGGGCAGCGTCGTTCCAGAGCCAATCAGCAGAAGCATTATTCAATTTATTTTTATCGACATAGCCATAATTCCCCGTGACGTTATCTACCAATACATTATTCACCTGTGGATTTCTAGCGTCTTTTACTACCTTATAAGAACCCGTGTAGGATACCCCATATCCCGTAAAAATGCCGACCATGCGTTTTACCGAAAGCCCCACACTTAGGAAGTTTTCATCTTCTTCGTTGGTCAATACCCTTGCATACGTTACACCCAATTCAGCAAAACTATTTACATTGCTACGAGTACCAGATACGTCTATCTCTTCCCCTGTAATAGGAGCATTATTGATACCTCTATACACCAAAGTACCCAAAGCGGCCGACATATTTTCCACGCTTACCCCAGTTCTCAAACGAGTTTGTACGGCTATGCTATTTTTAGCATTAATACTGTACATAATGGCAGGGCCACGCACCTCTGATATTGCATACATTGATACTTGCTTATGGGCATCAGCTACGTCAAAGTACGATTTATCAAAAATTACTTTACCCGATTGGCTCAAATATTCTTTCGGAACATCACCTGTAAACATAGCCCAATAAGCAAAGTCACGGTTCCATGCAAAAAAAGAATTGGTCATCCAGAAGCTATTTCCTACCAAATTTACATACAGTTTATGCCTCGAATCGGCTATACGTGCAGGATTTTGGTAGAGGGCATTGGTCCCTGCATAATTACTCGCCTGTATGCCAGACCATTGCTGGGCATACCCACCCCATGTACATAAACATCCATAAATAATAGCAAGGATTCGTTTCATTTTATAAATATTTGACATGTGGTAGGTCTTTTACATCATCGAAAAAACTGCGTTAAGATACCAATTTCTTCACTATATACTATTATACAAATGATTATTGTATGAAAAATTATTGATTATGATTACATAAAAGCACATCAATCCTACAAATAAGCGTAAAAACTCAAAAGTTTTTTGCAATTTTATACAATCAAATTACTGTGCTACCATGAGTAGCTTCTTTTCATCAACAATCAATTTGGTATAATAAGCATATAGAATATACCTAAAAGAGGAAGATGCCATCATTTAGAGAAAACATCTCCTAGTCATTGTATATTTTTAAGAAGGGTTTTGTATATTTCTAAGCAAATTCACATAAAATTGGATTTATTATAAATTTTATTTTTAAAATCCTATTAAATCTCAGGAGGTTATTTTTCATCGTAATTTTTTATAGAAATGGATAGAATCCTCATTTATAAACAATAAATTTGCAGGGTTTTGCATGAAATAAAGAAGATTATTTGGTAAATAGCTTAACCGACTAAAAATAATTAATTGTCTATATGAAAAGAATTGCAGTATTTACTTCAGGTGGAGATGCTCCAGGTATGAATGCTTGTATCAGAGCAGTTGTGCGTGGCGGCTTACACTATGGGCTAGAGGTCTTTGGTATCATTCGTGGCTACAACGGCATGATTAAGGGTGATATTATCCCACTTAATTCGCAATCTGTCAGTAACATCATCCAAAGAGGTGGTACTATCCTTAAATCGGCTCGTAGCAAAGAGTTTATGACTCCCGAAGGGCGTAAAAAAGCATACGACCAACTCAAGGCTCATGGCATCGAAGGACTTGTAGCCATTGGTGGAAACGGAACTTTTACTGGTGCTGAGATTTTTTATAACGAATTCCAAATTCCTACGGTGGGTGCACCCGGTACTATCGACAACGATTTGTATGGCACCGACTATACTATCGGCTACGATACTGCCGTAAATACAGCCGTAGATGCTATTGATAAAATCCGTGATACAGCCGACTCGCACGACCGTATTTTCTTCATCGAAGTAATGGGCCGTGACTCGGGTTACATTGCCGTACAATCGGGTATTTCGGGTGGTGCAGAGTCTATCCTGATTCCAGAAGAAAGACAAACCATCGACGACATTGTGCTAACTCTTAAAAATGGCTTTGAAAGAAAAAAATCTTCGTCTATTGTAGTAGTGGCCGAAGGCGACGAAGAAGGACAAGCTGCCGAGGTTGCCGATAAAATCAAAAAAACCATCGACGTACCTGTCGATATTCGTGTGACCAACCTTGGGCACATTCAAAGAGGTGGTGCACCTAGTGCTTACGACCGTATTTTGGCTAGTCGCTTGGGCTTGGGAGCATTAGAAGGCTTGCTCAACGGAGAAAAAAACGTGATGGCGGGTATTGTAAACGACCAACTGATTTACACGCCTTTCCACGATACGATTACTAAAAAGAAACTGATTACAAACGACCTCATCCGAATGGTTTCTATCTTAGGTCGATAACATACTTGAAGTTTGATAATTTGAAAATAGACAAGGTAATCATACAAACCAAGGCTATTTTCAAATTATCAAACTTTCAAATCTTCAAATTATCACCCAAATTTCTCAATTCAATTGTTCATTTAGCCGAAGTCTGTTAACTTTGGATAACAAAGTATCGACTGTTCTATTTAAACATAGTATTCATGAAATTGCATTTCAAATTCTTCTTACTTGTCTGCACATGGGTTTTCTGTCATCCTACGCTACAAGCCCAACAAAAAGAGGGTTTTCTTATTAAAGGAAAAATCAACGGGATTCGAGATACAACGGTATTTTTGGCTCACTATTTCGGCTACAATCAACAAGTTATCAAAGATACGGCATTGGTCGATGCCCAAGGAAATTTTGTTTTTCAGGGCAATAAATCGCTGCCTCAAGGCCTTTACTTGGTGTCGTTGCCCAAAGGCAAATACCTTGACGTGGTGATAGCCGAACAACATTTCAGCTTTGAAACCGATACCAGCAATTTTGTCAAACATATCAAAATTACAGGTTCTAAAGAAAATGAGCTGTTCTTTTCTTTTCAGCAACAAATGGCTCAACGCATTACGCAACTCAAAAGTTTGGATGCACAAGCGCGTACCCAAAATCCTAGTGCCGCCCAAGCCCTCAAAAAAGCCCAAGACGAACTCAAACAGTTTCAGCAAACGTGGCTTACGCAACACCAACAAACATTAGTCGCCAAAATTATCAAGGCTTCGCAAGAACCCGACATTCCAGCATACCCCAAACCTGTGCGTACCAAGGCCGATTCGGCAGCGTTGTATCAATTTCAGTTCAATTATTACAAAAATCACTTTTGGGACAACTTCGATTTGAGCGACGAACGCCTCATACGTACACCGTTTTTACAGAAAAAATTAGAGCGTTATTTTGAAGACCTTACCATGCAGCAATCCGATTCGATTGCACTCGAAGCCGATAAACTCTTGGCAAAAGCAAAGGCAAAAGACTTGCGGAAATACATCATTTATAAAATTTCGAGTACTTACGAAAACCCAAAGATTTTGGGTACAGATGGGGCGTTTGTCCACATGGCTGAAAAATATTACATTGGCGAGCCAGCCCTCTGGGATACCAGTACGGTACGACGAATGGGCGAACGCATTGCAATCCTCAAAAATATCTTGATTGGTAAGCCTTTTCCTACGATTTACCTAACCGATACCTTGGGCAAAGAAATTGATATTAAACAAATTCCCGCCGATTATACCATCGTATTTTTATACGACCCCGAATGCAGCCACTGCCGTGAATCAGCACCTAAACTCAAACAAATTGCTGGTAATCTTGCCACAAAGAATGTAAAGGTACTTGCCGCTTCTATCGACCGAGATGCCGAAAAATGGAAGAAATTCATCAAAGAGTTTGGGTTTCAGTCTTTTGTCAATGGCATTGATATTCACAAAAATCCGCAGTCAGGCAAACCCGAATATTATACCGATTTCCTGAAAGTATTCGATGTGTATGCAACGCCTGTAATTTATGTGTTGAATAAAAACAAACAAATTATTGCCAAACGCTTGGCCATTGAGCAAGTAGAAGATTTCATTGATTTTTATAGCCGAAAAGCCAAATAAACCAACCCGTACAATTATATTCAAAGGTAGTTTTTGTATTACCTCCAACCACTTTTTTGCTTATATGATGTTCTTTTTCAGATACATAACGCTGGCTATATTTTGCTTGGGTTGTTGCTCTTTCTCAAGTGTAGCCCAAAGTTATCAGATTGAAGCCACTTTTGAAGGACTCAAAGACTCGGTGTGTTACTTGAGTTTTTATTATGAAAACGAGCATTTTGTACAAGATTCGGCACAAATAGATGCCCAAGGAAAAGTAATTTTTCGAGGAAATACGCCTTTAGAGCCTGGCCTTTACAACCTCATGATTGGGCATTGGCAAAGCCTCGATTTGCTCGTGACTGAGCAACCTTTTACTTGTACGTTCAAGGCAAATGCCCAAAATATCGTAGGTACATTGATTTTTACGAACTCCAGAGAAAACGATTTATTTTACAGTTATCAAAAAAAAGTATTACAAGATACCGAAAAAATCAATGCTTTGCAGGGCGATAATCCTGCTGTTGTGCAGCAAAAACAACAATTGCAATATGCGTTAGGACAGTACCAACAAAAGTTTTTAAAAGCCTTTGAAAACACCTTTGCCGCCAAACTCATCAAAGCTCAATTGGCTTTAGAAGTACCACAGGCGATTCAAAACCAAGATGCACTAGCCATGAATCGCTTTTTTGTGCAACATTTTTTCGATAACCTCGACCTTCATGACGAGCGGTTTATCCGAACGCCCTATTTGCACAATGCCCTAAACAACTATTTTGAGCCTTTGTCTTTTTTACCTGTTGACTCGCTCAACAAGCTCGTTGACCTTGTTATTGCCAAAGCTCCTTCTCTTTCGTTACTTCAAAAATACCTTATTACTAAAACAGCGAGCATTTTTGAAAATAGCAAAACCATGGGGCATGATGCCGTTTTTGTGCATATTTTACAGCAACATTACCTTAAAAAGCCTAGCCTTTGGGATGCTCAAACGCTGCAATTGGTACAAGAAAGAGTGTTTTATTTAGAAAAATTGTTGATAGGCAAAACCATTCCCGCATTAGTCTTGCAAGATACCCAAAACCAGCACTTGCGTTTGCACGAAATTCCTGCCAAATGTACGCTGTTATACATTTACGCCGCCGATTGCCAGCATTGCCAGCAGTTTACGCCACAGTTGCTGGCATTACTACAAAAATACCAACACAAAGGCTTTAAGGTATTGGCAGCGATGTTTGGCAACGATTTGGATACTTGGAAAGACTTTATTCAAAGCTTTCATACCGAGGCCTTTCTCAATGGCATAGACCCCACGGGCAAGGTGAATTTTTACCAAGAATTTGACGCTCAATTTACTCCTACCATGTATGTATTAGACGACAAAAAACGCATCATTGGCAAAGGAAATCTACGCATAGAATCCTTAGAAAGCATTGTAAAACAACAAGTTGCTCCTTAAACGTACTTACTTCATACTGGCTCTTTTCACCAAATAAGCGTGTAGAATTTGGTCGAAACCTTGGGCTACATCAGCTTCGATAAAATCAATTTTGTATTGCCCACATTTGAGTTTTAGTTCGTGATAAAAGCCCTGTAAAATTTGTTGGTAGTCGGTCTTGATTTGGGCAGGATTCAGCCTTACACGTTCGTTGGTTTCTACGTCGATAAACTCATAAGGGCGGTCGGCGAAGGCAAAATCCGACTCTGTTTTTTTATCAGTTACATGAAAAATCAGCACTTCGTGGCGGTTGTGTTTGAGGTGTTGTAAGGCCGAAAAAAGCTTATCCGACTCGGCAATATTATCGAACATATCGCTGAATATAATCACCAAGGAACGGCGGTGAATCTGCTCGGCAATCTCATGAATCACCGAAGCCACACCCGTTTTTTTGCCCTGCGAAGGACTGTCTAATATTTGTTGTAAATCAAGTAAAATTTTGTGTACATGCGTAGGCGTTGACTTCATTTGGGTGTGCAACTCAATACGGTCGGCAAAAGTAATCAAGCTCAACGCATCTTTTTGCTTTTGCAACATATACGCCAAAGCACCTGCCGCCAAGCAGGCAAACTTCATTTTGAGGTGTGTTTTTTCAGGATAATACATCGACGACGACACATCGAGGAGCAAATGGCAACGCAAATTGGTTTCCTCTTCGTAGCGTTTGGTGTATAATCTATCGGTTTTGGCATACACTTTCCAGTCGATATGTCGGGTACTATCGCCCGTATTGTAGAGCTGATGTTCGGCAAATTCTACCGAAAATCCATGAAAAGGCGATTTATGCAAGCCCGTAATAAAGCCCTCCACCATCTGCTTTGCCAGAAACTCGATGTTTCCGTATTCTCTGATTTTTGCTAAATCCATTCCTTAATACGCAAATTATTGCAGGCGTTATGCTTGCGTTGTTCTCAAAAAAGTGTAATTAAATACTGATGTTAATTCTTTGAATTATTCAATTTGAAACATAGGCATTACTTTTTACTCGACTTGGATGTTTGTTTCTTTTGTTTCGATAATTTACGTAAATACGAGCGTACTTTCAATCTTCTATAACGCAAATGTGGGTATTTTCGTTTATGCCAATTTTTTCGGAAGCGATAATATTTTTGTGGCTGTACGATAGGTTTTTGGTAAAATTTATTTTCCAGCTTGGGGCTAGACACCACACGCAGCGAATCATACGATTCGAGCATCACATCGCCATCAAATCCTACCACTTTTAGGCGTACTTTGGTAAGCCCGTCTTTTCTCATTTTGAGCCACTTAGCCGGATTTTCGGTAAGGTCGATAATTCGCCCGGGTCTATGAGGACCACGGTCGTTGATACGCACAATCACAAAACGTTTGTTTTGTAAATTGGTCACTTCGAGCATCGTACCAAACGGAAGCGTATTATGTGCGGCGGTATATTGGTTTTTTTTAAGAATTTCGCCCGTAGAAGTAGGTTTATTATAAAATTTATTGGCGTAAAACGACGCAATTCCATACGATTCGTCGCCTAGTTTCTGGGCAAAAGTCGCATAATACCCTTGCAACAGCAGGATAACGAGCAAGCATTTACAACACGATTGTTTCATATAAAGTGATTAGTGGTACTGTACAAATATAACCAAATTTTTCGCTTAAAATGAATAAAGTTGCACTATACAAATCTATGCTTTTTAGATTCAAAATAAAAATATTTATTGGTTTTGTTATATTTTTACTTATAAATATTTAGCTTAAAAGTGCAAAATACCAATTTTATTTTATGGCATTTTTTTTGTTAGAATCAATAAAATTTTTACTTTTACCAATCCATAAACCCTAAATATTAATAGTACAGTGGAAGAAAGAGAAAGAGAAGAATTGTTTTCAAAGCGCATTAGAGCGGGGAAAAGGACGTATTTCTTCGATGTGAAATCAACTCGCTCAAACGACTATTACATTACCATCACCGAAAGTCGTCGTTATCAAAAAGATGATGGCTTTGCTTACGAGAAGCATAAGATGTTCCTTTATAAAGAGGACTTCGACAAGTTCTTGGAAGGGCTCAAAGAAGCTGTTGACCATGTAAAACATGAGTTATTACCAGATGTTGATTTTTCGCAATTCAATCGTGAAGAGGACGAAGGATTTGGTAGCGATTTGAAATGGGAGTAAGCAGTGTTTGAACGGCCACCTTTGAAAGTGATTTTGATGGTATGCCTGATTTCAAATCCAAATGCCTTAGCCTCTGATTTTTCAGAGGCTTTTTGTTGTTACAGGAATATTAGCGTAACTTTGCGTGGCAAAAACGACAAGCTATCGTAATTGATGAGCGAAAACAAATAACAAAAACTTCAATGGGTTTAAAATGTGGTATTGTAGGTTTACCAAACGTAGGAAAATCTACTTTGTTTAGTGCGATTTCTTCTAATAAGGCCGAAGCTGCCAACTATCCTTTCTGCACAATTGAGCCAAATGTTGGCGTAGTAACAGTTCCTGATGAGCGTTTACAAATACTTGAACAATTGGTAAATCCGCAGCGTGTTTTGCCTACTGTAATCGAGTTTGTTGATATTGCTGGGCTTGTAAAAGGGGCTTCGCAAGGAGCAGGTTTAGGGAATAAATTCTTGGCAAATATTCGTGAAGTAGATGCCATTATTCACGTGGTGCGTTGCTTTGCCGACGACAACATTGTACACGTAGAAGGACGTGTAAACCCTGTTTCGGACAAAGAAATCATTGATTTTGAATTGCAATTAAAAGATTTAGAATCTATTGAGAAAAAGCTACAAAAATTTGAGCGTGCTGCCAAAGCTGGCGATGCCAAAGCCAAGCAAATTGTGGCTGCACTCAACCAATACAAAGCAGCCCTCGAAGCGGGCAAATCGGCCAGAACCGTGCAAGGCTTAGACCCTGAATTGAAGCACGAAGCCGTGGGCGATTTGTTTTTGTTGACCGACAAACCCGTTATTTACGTTGCCAACGTTGACGAAAATGCCATTCAGGCAGGAAGCAATGAATACGTAGAAACTTTGCGTGCAACAGTAGCCGAAGAAAACGCCCAAGTAATTGTGATTTGTGCTGCCGTAGAATCGCAGATTTCAGAGATTGAAGACCTCGACGAGCGTCAGATGTTTTTAGAAGAATATGGCTTGAAAGAATCGGGCTTATCGCAGTTGATTCGGGCTTCTTATGCCTTGCTCAACTTGATTACTTACTTTACGGCTGGCGTAAAAGAAGTACGTGCTTGGACAATCCAGAAAGGTTGGAAAGCACCTGCGGCGGCTGGCGTAATTCACTCCGATTTTGAGAGAGGTTTTATTCGTGCCGAGGTAATCAAATTGACCGACTATCAGCAATACAAATCAGAAAATGCGTGCAAAGAAGCAGGCAAAATCAGTGTAGAAGGCAAAGAATATGTAGTGCAAGACGGCGACATCATGCACTTCCGTTTCAATGTGTAGCCTAGCCAACACCATGACATAAAAAATGACTGAGTAGTACGCTGCTCAGTCATTTTTTATGATACTACTCCTCATCAAATTGTTATAAGAAATATTTTTTCAATTCTCCATTTTTTTTCAACTCGTTCAGAATCTCCATCGTGAGCGGTTTACTGATAAATTCTAACACGATTTTGTAGCGACCAGCTCGTACAAAATCTTCGGGGTCGATGGTGGACGACAAGATACAGATTTTGGTTTCGGGGTATTTGAGCGTAAATTTTTCGAGATACGCCTTCAAGAAAGCCCAGCCGTCCATAATAGGCATATTCAAGTCGAGAAATATCAGCGATGGCACAGTAGCGTCTTCGCCCGTAGCCTTTCCTACATTTTCAAAAAAATCAAGTGCCTCTTTCCCATTTTTGGCTGTTACTACTTTTTTTGCAAAACCGTTGTTTTTGATAGCGAACTCACAAAGTGAGAGTGCTATCAAATCATCATCCACAACTAATACTCTTTCTATCATTTGTTAATTTAGCGAAAGGATTTTGTACCCTCTCTGAATTTCGTTTATAATTTTGTCCTTATTTTCCCTGTTATTTTAATAACGTTTGAACGACACAATAAAGGTTGTTCCCTCATCTACTTTGCTTTGTACTTCTATATTGCCACCTAATGCCCTGATTTGTGAATGAATGATATAAAGCCCCAATCCCTTACTGTCGGTATGGTGATGAAAGCGTTGGTACAAGCCAAAAACTTTATCGCCATGACGTTCGAGGTCGATGCCCAATCCATTGTCACAAAAATATAATTTTATAAACTCCTTAGTTTTTTTTGTATAAATCTTAACATGCAAGACCCGCTCAGGCGAATGATACTTGAAGGCATTAGTAATTAAATTTTGAAAAATGCTCTCCAAATAAGTTGAATTAAACACAATTTGATTGGCAGCCGAGAAATCAACATCGAGCGTCGATTCTACCTTTTTTTGTAAGTATGCCAAATTATTGAATGTTTTTTGAAAAACCGAATCTAAGCTCAATAATTGTTGTTCAATATTAACATTATTTTTGATAACTAGGATATTTAAAAGGTCATTTACCGTTTGGTTCAATATGAGCGTTGATTCTTTGAACTTTTCCAATAAAAACAAAGTTGTTGGGTCTTGTACAGCTTTGGGGTTTATCAAATCCATAATGCCCAATAGATTCGACAAAGGTGCTCGTAAATTATGCGAAGTAATGTACGAAAACTGCTTCAAATCTCGGTTGTTTTCGGTAAGTTCTTTGATGAGCATTTCTCGCTCAACATCATTTTGTTTTTTGGCGGTAATGTCTCGTCCCGACGCAAAGATGATGTCTTCGGCAGGAATCTGCGTCATCGACCACGAAATCCACCGAATGCTCCTATCTTGTGCGATACACCTGAGTTCAAACGAAGGAATGGTTTGTTTGGCTTTCAACTCGCTCAAAGCGGCTTGTAAAATCGCCCAATCTTCTGGATGCACCAGCCGTTTGATAGGCTTGTCGATGAGGGCATCTTGCGGATAGCCCAGCAACTGAGTAAAGGCTTTATTTACCTGCATAAAATATCCTTTATGGCTTGCCATACCCAACAAATCTTGGCTCAATTCAAACATATAATTGAGGTGTTCTTCGGAAGTACGGCGTTCTATTTCCATGCCCAACTGCTTGCAGATGCGTTCCATAAAATCGAGCAAAGCCAAATCTTTGGGCATATTTTTATGGTGGAAAAAAATAATCCAAGCCACATAATGCCCTTTAAAACTAATGGGCACCGAAAACCCCGACCTCAAGCCTATTTGTTCAGCAAGGTTGGCCCTTAGAAACAATCGCTCATTTTGTAAATCTTCTATCCAATAAGTATTGTAGTGCTTTGATTTTCTTTTAAAAACCGTTTGCTCCATCGGAATAAGCTTATTTTTAGCTTCTTCCACAAATGTCACTCGTTCAGGATGCTTACAGTCAAAATCATAAGCTACGAGTTTTATACTCTCTTTGTCGTAATCAGATAGCCAAATTTCTGCAAAATCCCATCCGATGTATTCTCTGCCATACTTCAATACCGCTCGTAGCCCATTTTGAAGGCTATTGGCTCTTCTAAGTTTTTCTACAATCTCTAGTAAAAACAAGCGTTCGTTTTGAGCATTCACCTGTGCCGTAATATCCACAGCCAATACCTGTGTCGCTTTTCTACCGTCAAAAAGGATGTCCATTGCCGTAATATCAACAAACATCACTTCTCCATTTTTTTTCAGGTGCTTTACCTGATGGTGTCGCACGGGGTTGTTGGGTCGCCACTCTTTACGGGTATTCAGGAAAAAAGACTCTTCTCCGGGCTTTCGCAACTGTGGCACCGTAAGATTCAAAAACTCTTCTCTTTGATAGCCATAGTACCTACTTGCAGCGGCATTTGCTTCTACAATCCTTAAAGTTTGGACATCATATATCCAAGCAGGATATGGATTTTGGGTAAAAAACGAAGCATATTGCTCTTTAGAAATATGAATCAACGATTCGCTGTGCTTGCGTTCCTGAATATTAAGCATCAAACCTACAATTCGTACAGGTTTGCCATCAGCATCGCACAGAATATATCCTTTTTCTAAAATCCACGCATAATTGCCTTCTTTTTCTCTAAAGCGATATTCTATTTCCCAATAACGTTTGGCTTCATCAATCAACGACTCTGCTATGATTTGACTTACATATAATTGGTCGTCAGGATGAATATTATTATTCCAGAAATAATAATCTTTGTCAAAATCCTGCGAAGTATAGCCTAATTGCTCAAAAAAAAGTGTGCCAGTCCGTTTTACACGATGATTGATATAGTCAATGTCACAGATGGCCATCCGTTCGTTATTGTCTGTCAAATATCTATTTTCAAAGAACTTTGCCCCTTTTTTTATCAACAGCAAACAATCTTCTACAACCTTCTTAACGTTTACTTCGTTGTAGCTCCCCTTGATTAAGTAATGTTTTGCTCCATTTACTAAAGCCAACAAAGTAGTTTCTGGCGCTTCTACTTCGCACAAAGCAATGATAGGCAGCTTGTTGTCTGTCATATCCATAACACGTACAAAACAATCTGCTCCACTACAATTATCAAGTAATAAATCAAGGAAAATTACATCGAAAGAAGAATCTTCCAGCAAGATTTCTTTGGCGGTATCCAAATCTAGGGCATGCACAATTTGGGTTGTGCCTAATTGTGCCGTCATCAAGCAATCGGTCAACAAATCATATTCTTCCTGCTTATCTTCGATGATAAGGATACGCAGTGCTTTTGCATTATGCAACATACGCTAAATTATTCAGCTTTTAAATTTTGGTAAGGATAGCACAAAGCCCTACACAATGTTAGGCTTTAATCAATCTTAAATGATGTTTTTCATAATTAACATTAGAGCGATTACTTTGATAAAAGTTAGGTATTAACTTTTAGTTGAGCAGCAACGAATAGAGGGGTTTGACGAATCAAAGATTTATATTATAAAATATGAGTAAAATTACGGATATAATTTGAAAATACCTTAGCCATATTGTATGACATTGCTCATAACTTATACCTAACTACCATCAGATTACAGCAATTAAGCAAAAAAAAGCGAGCAATTAGTATCAAGGAACTTGATATTTAACTGCTCGCATTGAAGTGCATTGTAATATGAAAAATTAACAGTATGCCATGTATCGTCTAAGAATAAAGAAGCAATATGGTCATAGAACGATTAACATTACCGCCAAATTTTCTTATTTTATCATTCACCATTCACTCCCGATTGGCTTAATGATTATGTATAATAAATGACGTTTGGGCTATCCTTCAAGGAAGAGAAACCTCATTTACTATCTAGTACGACGACCTGAGAACAAGTCACTAGTTTCGATAATTGCTTCTATGCACGCAGATGCAACTATAGCTGAGAGAACAACAATTATAGTGGTCATTTTATTAAAGTGATATTTAGTGAATTAATTGGTAAATCGAAAAATGAGATTTTTGTACTTTTTCATTTTTACTTTTCAATATTATTGAACTTTTTCAATAATTGTCTTGCCAAATGCTATATTGTACAAATTTTTCATACAATATTACAAATGAAGAAAACAAAATCCAAGGATTTTTATAAAATTTTCTTCATTTTTTTAAATTTTGTTAATACACCTTTAGAAGATAAACCATCTTTATTTTATATCGTATCGGCATATAATGATAAAATGTAAACTTGAAAGCTATTTTTTCATTATTTACTTAAAGACACTTACTACAGAGCAGCTAAAGAATTGGCATTTTTCTTGTATCTTCGTTTGCCCAGACAAACCAATCTTATTTTTTTATCGTAGATTTAGTTTTATGGAGTTGATACAAATAGATTAAGCCAAGTGTTTCAGCTATGTTTTCTTTTTTTAAATCCAAAAGCTCTTCCAATCGGCTACAAGACTTTTTGAGCCAGTCGATTCAGGTTGACATTCATTCACATCTGCTACCGGGCATTGATGACGGAGCACCCGACCTAGAAACATCCTTATCGCTCATCAACGAACTTGCAGGATTAGGCTTCAAGAAACTCATTACTACGCCGCATATCCGTATGGAGGTTTTTCCGAATACGCCTGCTATTATTAAGGAACAACTACTAGAAGTACAAACAGCCTTGCGTACAACTTCGGCTTCGGTACAACTCGATGCCGCTGCCGAATATTATATCGACGACAACTTTACGGCATTACTTCAACACAACGATTTGATACCTTACACGGGCAATAAATATATTTTAGTAGAGTACCCAATGATTGCACCGCTCATGAATTATGAGCAACGCATTTTTGATTTGACCCAAAGGGGGCTTACCCCCGTTATTGCCCATCCTGAACGCTACAGGTATTGGCACGGACAACTCAATTATTACGAACGTATCAAAGACTTAGGAGGGCTTTTACAGCTAAATATTCTTTCGGTAGAAGGATATTATGGACTAGACATCAAGAAATGTGCCTTAGAGCTACTCAAAACAGGGCTTTACGACCTCATAGGCACCGACTTGCACAACGAGCGACATTTGGGTAGATTAAAGAATTTAGGCACAATGAGTAAAGAAATGAAACTGCTAGAAGCATATAATTTTAATAATGCCAAACGCTTTTTATAACCCAAAAATGAAAGCTTCCATAAAGCAAAAAACCTAGGCGTTTGCCTAGGTTTTCTTTTTGAGATAAAGTCGTTTTATACAAAATCGGGGCTAATCGCTCCAGCGTGTGCAACAAACTCTTTCACTTTTTGTTCTTGACTTTTTTGGCAAATCATCAGAACATTGCCAAATTCGGCCACAATATAATCTTCGAGTCCTTGTAACACCACCAATTTGTTGTGAGGCGTTTTCACGATAGAATCTTTTACATCGTAAAGCATTGTATGGCCGTCTATCACATTGCCATATTCATCTTTATCAGACACCTCATACAACGACTTCCAAGTACCTAAATCAGACCAACCAATATCGCCTAGTACGACATATACATTAGGCGATTTTTCCATGATGGCGTAGTCAATAGAAATACTCTCACACTGTTGATAGGCTGATTGGATAAAGTCTTTTTCTTCGGGACAATAGTAAGCACCACTAGCAAAAATCTGGTGAATAGCTGGTGAATGAGCTTCAAAAGCCTTGATAATACTTTTTGCCGACCAGATAAAAATACCTGCATTCCAAACATATTCTCCACTCGCCAAAAACTCTTCGGCTAAGGCCAAATTAGGTTTTTCTTTGAAAGCTTTTACTTTTTTCACATCGCTTTCAGCCTTTTCGTATTGAATATAGCCATATCCTGTATCAGGGCGAGTAGGGCTAATACCTAGCGTCACAAGCACATCGCCAGCGGCGGCGGCTTCTAAGGCAACATTGATACGCTCTTGGAAAGCGTTTTCTTTCAAAATAATGTGGTCGGCTGGAGCTACCACAATATTTGCTTCGGGGTTTTGTTGAGCAATTTTGTAAGAAGCATACGCTACGCAAGGAGCGGTATTTCTTCTAACAGGCTCCGACAATACTTGTTCAGGAGATAAGAAAGGTAACTGCTGTAAAACCAACCCTACGTAATCTTCGTTGGTAACAACATAGATATTCTCGTTAGGACAAATGCCAGCAAATCTATCGGCTGTTTGTTGCAATAAACTTCTTCCTGTTCCTAGTACATCATGAAACTGTTTCGGGTTGTTGGTTCTACTAAAAGGCCAGAATCTCGTACCTACTCCGCCTGCCATGATAATTACGTAATTATTCTTCATGTACTTGCTCGTTTGTTTTTGTAAAGCTTTATATAGATACTGTTAATACGCATTAGGTTCACCCTTAACCATATTAGACACAGTCATAAAAATAATTTTAATATCCAGCCAGAAAGACCAGTTTTCTACGTACCAAATATCGAAATGTACTCTTTTTCTCATGAGGCTAAAGTCGGTTGTTTCGCCTCTATAGCCATACGCCTGTGCAAGCCCTGTAATACCTGGTTTTACCCAGTGCCTAACAAGGTAGTTATCTATTTTACCCATCGTTTCAATATTGTGCTTTACCGCATGAGGGCGTGGCCCTACCACCGACATATCACCCATAATTACATTGAAAAACTGTGGCAATTCGTCGAGGTTTGACTTACGTAAAAATCTACCAATTTTTGTAATACGAGGGTCATCTTGACCAGCCTGCATAAACTTACCCGTTTTATCTTGGTCGGGTGCATCAACAATCATCGAGCGGAATTTGAAACACTTGATAGGCTTGCTATCTCTACCCCAACGTTCTTGTACAAATAATACAGGTCCTCTTGAATTGAGTTTAATCAGAATAGCAATAATTGGGAATAACCAAGAGAAAATGAATACACAAACCCCAAGACTAAAGACTATATCGAAAGCTCTTTTGAGGATACGCCAGTGAAGGTAATCTAAAGGCTCGTGGCGTACCGTAACAACAGGGTATTTACCGAGCATTTCTATATTGAAGCGACTAGAATTGAACCTAAAATAATCAGGAATGATACGAGTTCTTACGGCAAGTTTGTCGTTTATGCGAATAATTTCGTCTAATTGCCCTTCTTCAAATTTATCCATTGCCACAATCACCTCATCAAATTCCATTTTTTGAGCGATTTGTTCAATTTCTTCAATTGTTCCTTTGTACAAACCATTGAGATGGGCTGGTTTCATGGCATCGACAAAACCCACAACTTCATAACCCAAATGATTAGAGTTTTTAATCATGTCGTAAAAAGACATCCCAATGTCGTTTGTCCCGACAATCAGCACTTTACGCACGTATCGTCCTTGGACTTTTCTTAGTTTTGAAACCCTTCGGGTAAGGAATTTCTTACTAGCTAAAGCCGCAAACAGTACAGCTCCGTAGTAAAATACAAAAGTACGAGCGTTGTCGTGTTCGTCTAGCATAAAAAGCGAGGTAACAATCACCATCGACTGAATAGCAACGTTGGGAATCAACAACAAAAATTCGTCGATGAATTTTATTGTTCTAAAATCGTCGTATAGATGCGTTGCTTTACTAGAAAAATACCATGCGACAACAAGAAAAACCAACATCCCCCAATCAAGTCGAGAAAGGTCGCGCTCACTCAAAGACGACGCCACTTCAAATGAAATCAAAATAAAAACACTATCCGATAAAAGACGGTAGTAGCTTAATCCTTTCATAGTATTAAAAATTTATTTAAGCATTTCAGATATTCCTCCCTATCATTAGTTTGGATACATTATTTGTAAAGAATCTACATTTGATAAATCATAAGTAATCAATAAAATATTGATATTTACCACTAAAAACCATCAAGATAGATTGTCTAATATATTGCTCGGCTGAACAACTAGACTACGTTGTAAATAGAATAATTTATTTCAGTTGAATAACCTAATAGAAGAAGCTCTTAATTTTATATGATTTCAGTTATTTCTATCGCTCAAATTAATATATAAATTCATCTAGTTATTATTTCATGCGGTAAAAATACATCGAAATTTCGAGTAGCTTGTTACCGTTTAATAACATTTGGCATTTGTATTTAAACTTTATTGCTAAGAAGGAAGGAGGATTATATGCTTCAATGTACTTTATTTGAATAATACAATATTACTTATTTTATTCCGATTGGTCAAAATTAGCAATATTCTAAGAAAAATACAAATACTCGTATTATTTTTTTATTTTAGTAATACTATAAATATTTGGTTTTTGACACATAATTTAATATAATCATAAAGTTTATTGAATTAATTCGTAATAAAAACAAAAGGTTTATGCAAATATCTAATATTTTAATAAACTTTTTACTCTTGGAATTATTTAATTAATTCCTATATTTTGCATACATTCTTGTAAACTAATTTTTCAATGAGGAATGTCAATCTTACAATTACTGTTACTTTTCTCAGCCAATACTCATAGTTATAAATAATATTTTTATTCTTAGTAGAAGTCTATTTAAGTAATAAAAGCACCTTACATATTAAAAGCCTAGCAAAAAAATAGCATTTCAATAACTATCTCATGACCTCAAGCTACTTTTAAAATTATTTATCACAGTATCACCTAATGGATTATTTTTTTCCCAATATTACACCTTTGTCAAGATGTACTATTGAAAAGTATTCTGTTTCAATTAATGCAGAAATTTAATGTTAAAATTTGAATTTATGGCATCGTTTTTGATAAGATAAATCTATTACTGATATTTTTGTATGTAAGCATACTTGTAACTGTCATGTTCGAGCGGCTTATTTTCATTGACGTATCAATCTACTTCTCTTGCTTCCTGTCATACTGGCTAACCACACCATTAATATACACAACAAGTAAAACAACATATATCATATTATTGCAAAATCCATGAAAAAAAAGCTACTCTGTTTTCTGTGCTGTTTGTTGGCGTATATGCCTCTGCACGCCCAAACCGAAACGAGAATTTTATTCTCCGCTATTACGCCTAGCGAAAATACTGGTATGGATTATTCCTCTTGGTTGTCAGACGACCTCAACAATCTCGTACCTAGTGCTTGGACAGGCAACGACAAATGGGTGGACGTAAAGCTTACGCTTACACAAAAATCCCTCGTAACACGCCTTTCCTTCTATGATTATACAGGCGTGTTTACAGATAAGCCTGCGTACATTTATGCCTTGAATGGCACACAGAAAATCTTTTTAGGCCTATTCCAAGGGCTTACCTACATGAATTTTGTGGACTTAACTTTACCGCAAGGTATTGTAGCCGATGCCATTGTGGTACATAAATTTGGCAACAATATTCCACAAAAAGTAAAAGTATTCGGGCAACCCATTACCAGTACAACAGTGCTTCCTGTATTGCTTGATAGAATTGCCCTTAGCACCATTACCCCAAGCGAAAATACAGGCATGAATTACACGCCTTGGCTCACCGACGACCTGAATCAGATGGTTGAAAGTGCTTGGACAGGCAATAGCAAATGGGTGGATGTTACCATCAAACTGGCAACGCCAGCCTTGATAAATAAACTTAGCTTGTATGATTATACAGGTGTCTTTACCGATTATCCTGCTACTATTTATGCCCAGAATGGTTCAGAAAAAACATTGTTGGCAACCTTCGATGGCTCTACCTATATGAATTGGATAAATTATACCGCCTCCGCCGTACTAGCCGATGCCATTGTGGTGCATAAATTTGGCAATAATATTCCGCAAAAAATCAATGTGTATGGACAAGCCGTTTTAGCAGACCCACTTGCCACTACCGCTACTACTACCACCACTACTCCAGTTGAGCAAAGAGTAAAACTCATTGCGACTGTTCCTAGCGAAAATACAGGGATGGATTACACGCCTTGGTTGAACGATAACCTCGATAGCTTGGTAGCTCCTGTATGGGGTTCTGCCAATGCCAAATGGGTAGATGTTACCTTGCCTTTTGAGAAAAGAAGCAACGTAAACAAAATCTCTTTATACGATTACACAGGCTCTTTTCCCGATGCCCCTGCGAGTATTTATTTGATAGACGGTACACAAAAAATTTTAGTAGGCACTTTCGATGGCTCTACTTATATGAACTGGGTAAATTATCCTTTAAGTACGCCCATCACCGCCGATGCCTTGTTGATTCACAAATATGGAATTAATATTCCTCAAAAAATTAAAGTGTATGGCACAGCCATAGCTGGTGCTGTGACGGTTACACCTTCCACAGGAACAGGGTCAAGTACTGGCTCTTCGTCGGGTTCAAGTACGGGTTCATCGTCAGGTTCAAGCACGAGTACAACCACGAATATTGTTGGCACTAAAATCCCACTCGACCCCAAGCGTTGGTATATTCTAAACAATACAGCCAATGGCATTGATGCCCTTTTCGATGGAAAAACCGATGCCGAAGTTTTTACAGGTTGGGGAAAAATACTGAGTAATTACGATGCCTATTATCCTTTACTCGACGATGAAGAAATGACGATTCAGAGTGTGAAGTTTTATGACGGACAAGGTATTGTAAAAGATTATCCCCTAACGCTTTCGGTCATTACCGACCAATGGCAACGCAAACCTATTGCTGTGTTTACGGGCGAAACTTATATGCAATGGGTTGGACCAAATGCGTCTAATCCGAATAAATTTTCTTTAGATACTGTCGTACAAGGAAAAGTACGCTACTTGCTTATCAATACTTCCGATGGCTTTCCAAGAGAAATAGAATTGTATGGGACTTATAAAGCCAGTACGAAGGCTGTTACACCAGCACCTCACAAAGACATTCCGTTAAAAAATGGCTTTGGCTTTAATGGTTTTGAATGGGATTTCTTAGATACTTGGGGCTACGATGTTGATAGCAACAAACTCAAGCCTATCAAAACCTTTTCGGGTTTCCGTCATTATATGGATTGGGAAAAACTAGAAGCCATAGAAGGCGTTTATACTTTTAGCCCAACCATGAGCGGCGGATGGAATTACGATGCTGTGTATGAAAGCTGTAAACAACAAGGCATTGAAGTATTGGCTTGTTTGCAAACCATGCCATCTTGGATGGAAGCTACCTACCCTGCTACCAGTCGTGATAGAGATTTTGCTCCGCTGAAATATGGCAGAAATTTTGCTTCTCCTGCATCTTACATAGAACAAGCCAAAGTGGCTTTTCAGTACACGGCTCGTTATGGTAGAAATACCTTAGTAAACCCAGCTTTGTTGAGTGTATATGATAAACCTCGCTGGACAGCCGACCACGTCAATAGCATTAGAATAGGGCTCAATTTAGTAAAATATATCGAATGTGGTAACGAAAGAGATAAATGGTGGAAAGGACGTGCTGGCTACCAAACAGGTAGAGAATATGCAGCCAATTTATCGGCATTTTATGATGGTCATAAAAATACGATGGGCCCTGGCGTTGGGGTAAAAAATGCCGACCCAACCATGAAAGTAGTAATGACGGGCTTGGCTTCGGCTAGTATTGATTATGTAAAAGGAATGATAGATTGGTGCAAAGAATTTAGAGGTTATAATGCCGACAGTAGCGTAAATGTGTGCTGGGATGTTATCAATTACCATTATTACTCCAATAATTCTGACGCTTCGCAAAGTGGTATTGCTACTCGTGGTACAGCTCCTGAAATCTCTAGTGCAGGTAAAGTGGCTAAGGAATTTGTGGCGTTGGCTCATCAATCGTTACATGATATGCCTGTTTGGGTGACAGAATTGGGCTATGATGCCAACCAAGGTAGTCCTTACAAGGCTATTGCCATTGGCAATAAAGACGAGTACATTACCCAAGCCGACTGGTCGCTTCGTTCGGCATTGTTGTACAATCGTTTGGGTATCGAACGTTCGTTTTTCTATGAATTGTATGACGACAATTTCCCTAATCCTATTCAGTTTGCTTCTTCTGGCCTTATCAACCAGAACAAAACACGCAAGCCTGTAGCCGATTATATGTATCAAGCTTCCAAATTGATAGGCAATTATGTATATAAAGAAACGCTTTCGCAAGACCCAATCGTTGATAGATACGAACTTAATGGCAAGTCGGCTTATGTTGCTTACATTCCCGACGAAGTAGGTCGTACTGGTACTTATACGCTTGCCCTGAATGCCGCACAAGCCAAAATTTATACGCCTTTGGCTGGCAGCGATACCATGAGCATCAGCCAACAAAGCACAACGAACGGAAACCTTACCTTGGCTCTTAGCGAAACGCCTATCTTTATTTTGCCTGTCAGCAGTCAAGCACGCATGGTAGCCGAACAGCCTTTGATAGAACGCCCTAACATTCGCTTATTTCCTAACCCCGCTAGTCAGGTTATCACACTCGATTTTGATGATGCACACCTAGGAAATGTACAAGTGAATTTTTACGATACGCAAGGACAATTAGCTAAACAACATTCGTTTACCAAAACCAACACAACCCAA
This sequence comes from Cytophagales bacterium, assembly GCA_013298025.1. GTDB lineage: Bacteria > Bacteroidota > Bacteroidia > Cytophagales > Spirosomataceae > Flectobacillus. Next base: position 310,330 of record JAAFJE010000002.1, read on the forward strand.
CAAGAAACGGTGTCGGTATCGACTTTAGCTCTTGGATTATATTTTGTAGAAATACAACAAGGTACACAAAAGTCTTTGCAGAAATTTATGAAAGTAAATTAAATTTATTGAGTGAATGAGCGATTGAGTGATTGAGCGATTTAAGTTGTAATACAGAATTAATTTTCATCAGAACTAATTATAAATATCTGATAATAAAAAACTTAACTCACCAATCACTCAATCACTCATGCACTAAATCACTCAATAGCTAAAACATTCTTTTCACGCGTGTGCTTGCCAAAGCATTTTTTCTCTTCCTATCTTTGTAAGGTAATTACCGCACAACTTTATGCAAATTCCTCAATATCGGCAGCTATACGAAAGCTTAAAGCACCAAATCATTTCGGGCGTTTACCAACCCGATGATTTACTTCCTTCCGAAAATCAATTGGCTGAATGGCACCAAATTACCCGCATGACGGTGCGACAAGCTTTGAAAGAATTGCTCAACGAAGGATATATTCGCAAACACCAAGGGAAGGGAACGTTTGTCAATTTTCGGCAAAAAAGTGTCGGAACATGGCATTTTGAAGCCCAAAAATCCGACCCAACGAGTACGCTTGTAGTGCAGTCGTCTATTATTGGAAAACCATCTATTCAGGCTTGGGACAAAGCTTTTCCTTATCCGCTTACGACCGACGAGCAACAAGCTGGCTGTATCCAAGCCCTTAATTTGTTGAGTATTACGCAGAAACCTGTATTAGTCGAACAGTTTTTTTTACCGAATATCAATGTCCCGGGCTTCATCATGACTCCGTTTGTCAACGCTTCTATCATCGACTCGTTGCGGGTATCCTACCATATTGAGGCTGCTGCCATAGAACAAAGCATCTCGGCAACCCTTGCCCAAGCCAACGAAGCTTTGTGGTTGCAAATTCCCCTAAACACACCGCTACTACAAATCTGGCGACGCTATACTACCAACCGCACGGGCTTTTATTTTTATTCAAAAGCATGGTGCTGTACGCAAGATTATGCACTGTGTATGGGTAAATAAATTATCTTTGCAGTCTGAATAAAAATACAAGAGCATGAGTCAACAAGTAAGAGTACGGTTTGCTCCTAGTCCGACGGGACCTTTGCATATTGGAGGAGTACGAACTGCATTGTATAATTATCTTCTAGCAAGAAAACTAGGGGGAAAGATGTTACTTCGCATCGAAGACACCGACCAAAATCGTTTTGTACAAGGAGCGGAAGAATATATTTTATCGTCTTTACAGTGGTTAGGAATTGAGATTGACGAAGGCGTGGGCGTAGGTGGGCCTCATGCCCCTTATCGCCAATCGGAGCGTTCGGCTATTTACCAACAATACGCCCAACAATTACTCAACGAAGGCAAGGCGTATTATGCCTTCGATACATCGGAAGAGCTAGATGCCATGCGTCAAAACTTTGAAAGCCAAGGTTCGGCTTTTCAATATAATGCCCTCACACGCACCCGTTTGAAAAACTCTTTGACCCTCAGTGCCGAAGAAGTACAAGCCAAACTTGCTGCTGGCGAGCCGTATGTCATTCGCTTGAAAGTGCCAGCCAAAGAGGAAATTCGTTTCAAAGATTTGATTCGTGATTGGGTACACGTGCATTCGTCAACCATAGACGACAAGGTATTGATGAAATCGGACGGGCTGCCAACTTACCATTTGGCCAACGTGGTAGATGACCATTTGATGGAAATTACGCACGTTATCAGAGGAGAAGAATGGTTGCCTTCTGCCCCATTGCACGTGTTGTTGTACAGGGCTTTTGGCTGGGAAGCGACCATGCCTCAATTTGCCCATTTACCTTTATTATTGAAACCCGAAGGCAATGGCAAACTCTCGAAAAGAGATGCAGAATTGGGTGGTTTTCCCGTATTTCCTTTAGCATGGAACGCTCCAGACGGTACTAAAGCGATTGGCTTTAGAGAAGAAGGGTATTTGAAAGAAACGTTAATCAATTTCTTGGCATTTTTGGGCTGGAACCCTGGCACCGAACAAGAAATGTTTAGCATGGAAGCCTTAGTCACCGCTTTTTCTTTGGAAAAAATCAATAAATCGGGGGCTAAATTCGATATTCAAAAAGCCAAATGGTACAACGAACAATACCTGCGTTTACGTAGCGATGAGTCGCTGGCTGCGGAGTTTTTAACGGCATACGAAAGCGATAAAGCCCTAAAAATTGTGCGTTTATTCAAAGAGCGTGTCACTTTCCCTCAGCAAATTACCACAGAAGCACAAGCCTTGTTTGTCGCTCCTGAAAGCTACGATGCTGCGGTTGTTGCCGCCAAATGGAACGACGATGCCAAAAAAGGAATCGCTGCGTTCAAAGAGGCATTGGTGAGTTTAGACGACTTTAGTGCCGATGCCATTAAACATACTTTGGCAGATACCCTGACAAGTTTAGGCATCAAAATGGGTAAAGTAATGCAGGCTTTACGCTTGGCTGTGACGGGCGTAGGTGCTGGCCCAGACTTGATGTTGATGATGGAAATTATTGGTAAAGAAGGGGTTATTGCTCGTTTAGATAAAGCTTTACAAACATTGTAGGCATTGAGCATTGTAAGCGTACAATACCGTTGAATAGATTTTTCTGCTAGGAAATAAGCGTATTGTTTCCTAGTAGAAAATACATATTTTTGTATAAAGTCTTTTGATTTAGATGAACATTTTACGTTAGGGTATCGCTCACATTAAACTTACCAAGGCTATGGCTAAGAAAAAAGAAACTCCCAAGAAGGAACTCCCAAAAGTACATGAAGAGCTTGAAGGGTTCGATATTACAATTAATTCTTTCGGAGAAATTAATCGTTCGATAGACATTGAGAGAATTAATGCTTTTCTCAACAAACACATGGATGACAAAAAATTGCGAGGAAGAGAGGGGGAATGAGAATTTGAAAATTTGGTAATTTGAAGATTTGAAAATGTGGGGATTTGAAGATGTAGAGATTTGAAAATTTGGTAATTTGAAGATTTGAAAATGTGGGGATTTGAAGATGTAGAGATTTGAAAATTTGGTAATTTGAAGATTTGAAAATGAAGGAATTAAATTTAATTTCAATAGTAAATCCAATTTACTTTACCAATCACACTATTCCATCTTCAAATTTTCAAATTACCAAATTTTCAAATCAATTTATTGAATCCCAACTAATTCAATATCGAAAATCAAATCCTGTCCAGCTAGAGGGTGGTTGGCATCTAAAGTAATCGTTGTATCAGTCACTTCTGTTACCACTACAGGCATTACTTGGCCTGTACCATCTTGGTGCATATTCAATTGCATACCCACTTCGTAAGGAATATCCGCAGGGATTTCGTTGCGAGGGAATACAGCAGTATAATCAGGATTTACAGGGCCATACGCCTGCTCTACAGGGATATGTACTGTTTTCTTTTCGCCAATAGCCATACCCGTGATGCCGTTGTCGAAACCAGCAATCACCATACCAGAGCCTAATTCAAACGCCAAAGGCTCACGTCCTTCAGAGCTATCGAAAATGGTTCCGTCTGTTAATTTACCAGTGTAATGGACGCTTACTGTATCGCCCGCTTTTGCTTGTGCCATTGTAATACTTGTTAAAAAATGAAAGGTACAAAGGTCGGCTTTTATTTTTAGAAAGAAAAATTATTCAAAAGCCGATTCCTGTCGAAAGTCTGTTGTATTTACTTCATGCGTACAATTGTCACGCCTGCCCCACCTCGGTCAACGTGTTCGTCTTCTGTTTTGGCTACTTGTGCATAGCCTCTCAAATGTTGACGAATCAAATTGCGTAAAATACCATCGCCTTTGCCGTGTACAATGCGTAGCTCGTCGTAACCCACCATAATGGCATCGTTCATAAATCTGTCCACATCCACCAAGGCTTCTTCGCCTCTTTTGCCTCGTAGGTCGAGATTAAACGAAAAGTTTTGTATTTTTTCGTTCATATCAATGCCTGTAAGCTTGGCTTTGGGCGATGTTTTTTGACGAACTTCTTTTCTCGAAATTCGTTCTAAACGATTTAATTTGAGGGTTGTTTTCAAATCGCCAATGGCAACTTCTACATCTTTTCCACGCATACTCAGCACCTCGCCAATGGCTTCTTGGCCTTTGATACGCACCCAAGCACCAATGCTTATCTCGCCCCCAATCACCTCTACTTCTTCTTGCTCGTCTTTACTTGCTTGTACTACAGGCAGGGCTTCTACCACCAAACTTTCTTGAAATTCTTGCAATTCTTGGCGAATTTCCTTGGTTGCAAGTTTTTCTGCTCCTTGTTCTCGTATTTCCCTGATGGTGGCTTCAATTTTTTGATTTGCCGTTTTTACCAATTCTTTTGCCTGAATTTTGGCGGTATTTAAAATGGTTTTCTTTTCTCCGTCTAAATACTTTTTCAAGGCATTGTACTGCTCTAGCAATTGGTCGAGTTGGCGTTGCTTTTGGGCATTTTCTACATTTTTATCGGCAAAAACCTTCTTCTCAATTTCAAGCTCTTTGACCAGTTTTTCAAAACTTACTTGTTGCTTTCCAACCTTACCTTTGGCTTTATCAATAATCCCTTTGGGTAAACCAATTTTGTAGGCAATTTCTATGGCAAACGAACTACCCGGCTTGCCCATTTCTAGTTCGTACAAGGGTTCTAAATGCTCGGCATCATAACGCATCGCTCCGTTGATAAGCCCTTTACTGCGGTCGGCAAAGGTTTTGAGGTTGGTGTAGTGCGTATTGATTGCCCCATACGCTCCTGAGCGATTGAGGTCGTCGAGGATACTCTCGGCAATAGCCCCACCCAAGGTTGGCTCTGTACCTGTACCAAATTCATCTATCAAAAACAGCGTTTTTCGGTCGGCATGAAGCAAGAAATGCTTCATGTTGGTCAGGTGCGAGCTATAGGTACTCAAGTCGTTTTCAAGGCTTTGCTCATCGCCAATATCTATGAAAATATTACGGAATAAACCAATGGTTGAAAACTCGTTCATCGGAACTAAAAGCCCACATTGGTACATATATTGAACCAATCCGATGGTTTTCAACGTAACCGATTTACCTCCAGCATTAGGCCCTGAAATCAATAAAATTCTTTGCTCGGTATTGAGCGTAACATTCAGTGGCACAACCGTTTTGCCAGCTTTTTTGAAAGATGTATATAAAAGCGGATGGCGGGCGTTTTTCCAATCTATCATTTGCGTGTTGATACTCAAGGGTGCTACGGCATCTAACTCGATGGCATAACAAGCCTTGGCTCGCACAAAGTCGATAATACCCAAAAAGGTATAAGCACGCCTAAGCACAGGCACAAACGGACGCAAACGACTGGTGAGTTCGGTGAGAATCCGAATGATTTCACGACGCTCGGCGGCTTCCAATTCTCTGATTTCGTTGTTGGCTTCAAGCACTTCGGTGGGTTCTAAGAAAACCGTTTTGCCCGTATCCGACTCGTCATGCACAAAGCCCTTGATTTTGCGTTTGTGTTCGGCAGCCAAGGGTATCACCATCCGACCATTGCGGAGGGTCAGCGAAAAATCGTCGGTAATCCAGCCGTTACTGCGTGCATTACGCAAAATGCTGTCGAGTTTTTTCCGCAATTCGTTTTCTTGTATCAACAATTGCTTACGAATGCTTTGCAACTCGGCACTGGCATTGTCTTTGAGCTTTCCACGGTCGTCGATTACTTTATCGAGCGAATCAAGAATCCCTCTGATTTCCTTTTTGGCATCGACGGGCGTAGGCATTTCGCCGGAAGTATTTTTATCGTTTTTACCTAAAAAAGCCGTTTGCAACAAGGCACGCAATTGCGGAAATTGCTCTGGTTCTTTTTGGTCGAAAAAACGCAAACATTCTTGAATGGTACGGAGCGATAATTTTAAATCGAAAAATTCTTCTTCGGTCAAAAAAGCCCCTTCGATGGCCGCTTTGGATAATTGATAATTGACATCTAAATAATTTTGTGCAGGAAAAGCCTGTGGCTCAAACTGCATAATTTCTTTCATTTCGGCTACTTGCCGAATCATTCTTTGAACTAAATCGAAATTATCAGAAAAGCGTACTTTTTCGACAAAAGCCCTGCCTAGCGGACTAATACACAAGGCACTTAATCGCTCACGGATTCGGTCGAATCCTAGTTTTTGTTCTATATTTTGTGGGTATAACATAATCTTTTTTACAACATGAGCCTTGCTCATAACATCAATTCTGTTTCTATCGGCTATCAAACCTTTACACGCCGACCCTAGCACAGAAATTGATTCGCTAGATACAACGTTCTTATAAACCTATCATCTTGATATATAACTTTCAAGCCAAATACAAAGTTCAAACCTTTTTTCTCGAAATCAAAATCATACGACAGGCACAATGCCCACAAAATTTCAAACTTTAGCCTCATTAGCCTTCTCTGTGGCTGTATTCTCTCAACAATCCTTTGTATCTTTAGTATTCATCCATTTTACTCATGCTTGTACAATGTCGAAACTCAACAAACGTCAATTTCTGAAAAACCTTACGGGCATCGCCGCCGTTTCGTCGATAGACCTCCGCACTTTTGCCCACTCTTATCAACATATTTCGGCCGAAACACTCGCCCAAGACGAAACTTTTTGGCAACAAATCAGAACGGCTTATACCTTGCCCAAAGACTTTATTCATCTCGAAAATGGCTATTATTCTATGGCATCTAATGAAGTCTTAGAAAAATACCAAGCCCATATTCGGGCTGTCAATGCGGTTTCGTCTTATTATATGCGAACGAGGCAATTTGACGATAAACTCGTAGCACGCAAGCAATTAGCCGAACTACTGGGTTGCTCGGCAGACGAAGTAATTATCACACGCAACACCACCGAATCATTAGATACAGTCATTGCAGGTTTTGATTGGAAAAAAGGCGACGAGGCTATTATGGCCGAACACGACTACGGTGCAATGCTCGATATGTTTAAGCTACAAGCCAAACGACACGGCTTGGTCAACAAAATGGTGCGTGTGCCTTTGCACCCAAGCAGCGACGAAGAAATTGTAGCCTTGTACGAAAACGCCATTACGCCCAACACACGTCTGTTGATGGTATGCCATGTTATCAATATTACGGGACAAATTTTACCCATTAAAAAAATCACAGAAATGGCTCATCGCCACGGCGTTGAAGTGATGGTGGACGGGGCTCATGCCTTTGGACAACTCCAATTTAAGATAGGCGACTTGGGCGGTTGCGACTACTATGGGACAAGTTTGCACAAATGGCTGGGCAATCCGCTTGGTGCAGGCTTGTTGTATGTGCGTAAAGACAACATCAAAAAACTGTGGCAACTGTTTGGCGACATGGGTTTTGCCGACGACGACATCCGAAAGCTCAACCACACAGGCACGCATCCTGTAGCAACCGACTTGGCCTTGCAAGATGCCATTGCTTTTCATCAAAAAATTGGCGCAGAACGCAAACAAGAACGCCTACGTTATTTGCAACAATATTGGACACAACAGCTCAGAAATATTCCTAAAGTGGTGGTCAATACCCCGCAAGACAAACAACGCACCTGTGCCATTGCCAACGTAGGCATCGAAGGCATTACTCCTGCCGATTTAGCCAAAACATTGATGCAAGAATTTAAGATATTTACAGTTGCCATTGCTTACGCAGGCGTTTTTGGCGTAAGGGTAACACCCCATATTTTTACAACAATAAACGAACTTGACCAATTCGTAACAGCCATCAAAACCTTGGCCAAACGAGTTTAGACAAGTCCTTGCTGCCATTTTTTGAAAAAGCTCACCCTTTCTTTGCTGATAATCAAGGCAAAAGGAGCAACAGGCAAAAGCGTTACGATAGCCCTGCTGTGTACGTAGGGTTCGATGCTGGTGACAGCCGTTCTCGCCACAATGTATTGCCTGTTGGCACGTATAAAATCGGTTGGGTCGAGTTGGGCTTCTAGCTCTTCGAGTTTTTGGTCGATAAGGTACTTGCGTCCGTCGTGTAATTGTCCCCAAACAAGTCCGTTTTCAATAAAGAAATAAGCAAAATCGGCTGTTTTGATGGGAAGAAGTTTATCTCTATAAGCAATCAAAAAGCTTTTTCTATACACTTTGGGTACAAAAGCTTGTTGTTGAATCAACGCTTGTAGGGTTTCTAATTGCAACAGTTGTTGGTTTTTAAATTTATCCAAAGCAAATGCTAAAGCTTCTTTATCAATCGGTTTGAGGAGGTAATCAACGCTGTTCAATTTGAATGCACGCAAAGCATATTGGTCGTAGGCAGTTGTGAAAATGATGGGCGTAAAAAGCTGTATTTTTTCATAAATTTCAAAACATAGCCCGTCGGCCAATTGTATATCCGAAAAAATCAGGTCAGGCTTATGCGTTTGAAACCATGCCAGACTTTCCGACACGCCATCGAGTGTAGCCATGATATGTATAGACGCATCTAGTTGATGTAGCAAAGAACGGAGTTGCTCGACGGCCGCTGGCTCGTCTTCAATAATCGCAATATTCATGGGATCAAAGGTAAACTTACGGTAAAAAACTGGTTTTGCTCGATGGTAATCGCTTGGTTGCACAGGATGAGAAAACGTTCGTTCAAATTGACCAAGCCAATGCCCTCTCCTACCGAATGCCCCCTAGGCTGTAGGGTGTTTTTCACAACCAAACAAGGCTTGTCGGGAGCCAACAACACTTGTACGAGCAAGGGATGAGCTGCCGAAATAACATTATGCTTGATGGCATTTTCGAGTAATAACTGGATAGAAAGCGGTGGAATTTTCCAGTGCGTAAAGCCTGTAATAGCAGGCAACTCTATTGTTAAATTAGTGCCAAAACGCATATTAAGCAAGAAAATATAGTCTTCTATCAAACGCATTTCTTCGGCGAGTGTCACCAAGCTTTTGTCTTGCCTACTCAGCGAATAGCGTAGAATATGTGAAAGTTTTTGTAGAAACTGTTGACTTTGAGCGGTATCGTGGCTGATAAGCCAACTGAGCGTATTCAATGAATTGAACAAAAAATGAGGATTGAGTTGGTTTTTTAAGGCATTGAGTTGCATAAGTACATTTTCATGCTTGAGTTGCTCATATTTGACTAACAAGGCATTTTTTCGGTCATTTTCTTTCAAAAAAATACTGATAAAATACGCCATCAAAACCATGATAATGCCACGCATTACCACCGTAATACTGGTGTAAAAAGGAAGTTTGACAACCAGTACATTCAGTGCCGACAGCACAAGCAAATAGCCTATAAAACAAAGAAACAGCCATCCGAATGCCCGTTTTTGCCCTATATTTTCGTGTAAATACAGCACAATCGTAAAGCTGATGGCAAAAAACCAAGAAACCGTAATTTGTATGCCCACATCGACAAACGCCATGCTTGTCTGATTGAAATGGGGCATTTTCAGAAAAATAATAGGAAAGTTGACCGATACAGCCATCAAGAGCGATACCCCAACCACAAAGCGTTTGATAGTTTTTGGTAGTTTCATTAGTCAATGTAATAATGAGTACAAGATAAATACGCTTATGTACATTTGAATCGTATAGCTTATATAAATTTTAAGCAATGTATTCGGAACGAATCGTAATACAATCCTGTTTAGACAATTGAGTAAATGCAATTATTCTCCAAATAAAACAATTCTATGAAAAAATTAGTATTCCTACTTTCAGCTTGCTTGCTGACGCTTGCCACACAAGCACAAACCATCAAAACGCCTGCCCCAAGCCCAACCCAAACCATCAAACAAGACTTTGCCTTATCCTCTATCGAAGTGGTGTATTCTCGTCCAAATATCAAAGGCAGAACCGTATTTGGCGATTTAGTACCTTTCGGTAAACTTTGGAGAACAGGAGCTAATGCCGCTACCAAACTTACTTTTGGTGAAGACGTAAGCGTAGGCGGTGTAGCCGTAAAAGCAGGTACGTATGTGCTTTATACCGTGCCAAATAAAGACGAATGGGAAGTGATTTTAAACAAAGGACTTAGCAACTGGGGTATCGATGGCTACAAAGCCGAAGAAAACGTGGCTTCGTTTAAAGTAAAACCTAGCAGTCTTCCCACTTCTGTTGAAACCTTCACAATTTTGATTGCCAACGTTACGGCTTCATCGGCAGAAGTAGTGGTACAATGGGACAAAACGCAAATTGCTATTCCAGTTGTAGCCGAAATCGACTCAAAGATTTCTAAGGCAATCGACCAAGCCATGAACGTTGACAACCGTCCTTATTTCCAAGCGGCAAGTTATTATTTCGATAACAACAAAGACCTTAACAAGGCTTTGACTTGGATTAACAAGGCTATCGAAAACAATGCCAAAGCCTTTTGGATGGTACATTTAAAAGCAAAAATTCAGGCTAAATTAGGCGATAAAGAAGGAGCAAAAGCATCGGCAAACCAGTCGATTGCCCTTGCCAAAGAAGCGAAAAATGCTGATTATGTAGCGTTGAATGAAAAGCTCATTGCAGCATTGAAGTAGTATAGGCATAATTTTATTACCTAAGCGGTTGAATAATGTGGCTCAAACTCACTTATTCAGCCGCTTTTGTATTAAATTGGCACTTTAAATGAAAAGCAGAAGTGTATGGCTGAATTTATAAAACTTTATGAAAAAGGTACAGATGTTCGTAAGTTACAACAGATTGTATCGTGTTTGAAAGATGGAGGCGTGATTATTTATCCTACTGATACCGTGTATGGTATGGGCTGCGATATTCATAATACCAGGGCCGTTGAGCGGGTGTGTCAGATTAAAGGCGTTAAACCCAACAAAAATAATTTTGCCTTTATTTGTTATGATTTAAGCCATATTGCAGACTATGCCAAGGTGTCGAATGCGGCGTTTAAGTTGATGAAAAAAGCCTTGCCAGGGCCGTTTACGTTTATCCTCGATGCGAGTAGCAAAGTGCCTAAAGTATTGGCTCAAAGCAAAAAAACGGTCGGGATTCGTATTCCCAACAACGAGATTCCTCGGCAAATTGTGAAAGAATTAGGCAATCCGATTATTACTACGTCTATCCACGACGAAGACGATATTATCGAGTACTCAACCGACCCCGAATTGATTTTTGAGAAATTTCAACACCAAGTCGATATGGTGATTGATGGAGGTTATGGCAACAATATTCCTTCTACGATTGTCAACGCAACCGACGATGATTTTGCCATTATCAGACAAGGCTTAGGCGATTTGGAAAGCTTTTTATGAGTCAACCATTTTTTTGATTGCGGCAATAGGACTAACCATTTTCTTCAAAAACTAAAACCCAATACCGCAATCAAAAAAGCACTAGAAAAGCCTATTTTACGGCTGTGTCCACCATTTTGTTTGGGGCAATGCACTTCCTAGCACGATTTTTTCTCCAATTTTGGGAGTGGTGTAAGGCAAGTTTTGTTGCGTTGCCGCCTTCGTCACACGCTCGATTGGCTCGTACCAAGGGTGCAAAGCCAAGGTAAATTTACTCCAATGCACAGGCATTAGCACTTTGGCGTGTAGGTCGAGTGCAGCTTGGGCTGTTTCTTCGGGTATCATGTGGATATATTTCCAGAAATAATTGTATTGCCCACATTCGAGCAAAGCCAAATCGAACGAACCAAATTTTTCTCCAATAGCCTTAAAGTGACTGTCGTAGCCCGAATCGCCTCCTAAGTACAATTGTACTGAGGGCGTTTGTAGCACAAACGACGACCATAAGCTTTGATTTCTTGTAAATTTTCTACCCGAAAAATGACGTGCAGGCGTTGCCGTGATAGTAAAATCGGCAAAGGGCTTGCTCGATTCCCACCAGTCCAATTCGGTAATTTGCTTTTCATCGTAGCCCCAATAAACCAAATGCTCGCCAACGCCCAACGACGTAATTACCTGTTTTACTTTTGTCCGTAATTTTACTATCGTTTCGTAGTCAAGATGGTCATAGTGGTCATGCGTAATGATAAGCAGGTCGATTTCGGGTAAATCTTCTACTTTGTATTCATTACTGCCAGCATAATTTTTCCCGAAAAAAGACACAGGCGAAGCATTTCCACTAAAAACAGGGTCGATTAAAATATTTTTGTTGTGGGTATGAATCAAGTAGGACGAATGCCCAAACCATACCAAACTGGTCGAGTCGCTGTCCCATTCGTGCAAATTACGCTTGACAAAAGGAATAGGCTTTTTCGGTTCTTTGTCGGGAATGGTCTTGAAATACGCTTTCAGAATATCCCAATAGCTCACCCCTTCGGCTAAATCTGGCGTATGACTAAGGTTTTGAAAAGCCCCATTTTTGTACTGAGGCGAAGCTAAAATGCGTTTGAGGCGTTCGCCACTGGGCTGTTTACCAAACTGTGGTTGTTGCATAAAAATGGCAACACCGCCGAGTATTGCCAATACGATGAAGAGAAAATATAGCATTGTCTTTTTGATTTTTTGCATTGTTTTATGAGAAAAATACAACCTCTTTGATTGTTGGATTTTTACTTATGGCATTGGTTCATTTCGAGCCTAACGTATGGCTCAGTAATGGCATGACAAATTTTAAAGCCAGAGAGTTCCGATAAATGAATTTTTTTTCATTTATAAAACACCTTTTTTAAGCTTACATTGCCTGTAGCCACAAGCTTTCATGAAAATGCCAAATTATACTTGGCATTAGGCATTCTTATTGTATTTTTGAAAGAATATTGACGATTGAATTTACCAGCATTTGTTGCGTTTTGAGGGCAACCTATTTTAGGCAAGGACACAGTAAAAATGACATAAAACTATCATGGACAAAAGAGTAAAATTTGACTTTGAAATATATTTTACCAATGGTGGTAGTGTAAAAGGCGAAGATTTTCGCCTTGATATTTTGGGTGACAATATTTCTGACAAAGAACTTGCCGACTATATTGTTGAGGATTTAAGGCTTTTGATGGTAGGGCAAACCAAAATTCTTAACAAAGAGATTTTGAACGAACCCCACAAAAGAAAGCCAATCAATGAAGATTTAGGAAATGGTTTGCTCATTGATTTAAGTCATACCATAGAGAACGGACTTGTAACCTATAAAGGTTTGCCAGCACCGATTGTTTGTGATTATTTGAGTAGGGAAAATTCAAAGCAGTTTTATGCGGAAGGAACTCAATTTCAAATTGGGAAAATAGAAATGGTCACTAATACAGGAACATACCTCGACTGCCCTTTCCACAGGTTTGAAAATGGAAAAGACCTTTCAGCGGTTGGATTAGAATGTTTTACAGACCTTGACGCTATTGTCATTAGTGTTCCATTTGCAGAAACATTGTCAATCACCGAAGAACATCTCAAAAACCATGAGCTTAGAAACAGAGCGGTATTAATTCATACAGGTTGGGACACGCATTGGAACACAGAAAAATATTACGAAAACCATCCTTATCTGACAGAGGGTGCTGCCAATTATTTAAAAGATTGTAGCGTTAAATTAGTGGGTATAGACTCTCATAATATAGATAGTACATTAGGCAAAACAAGACCCGTTCATACCATACTTTTAGGAGCAGAGATTTTAATTGTAGAACATCTTTGCAACCTTCGTTTATTGCCCAAAGACGGTTTTACCTTTAGTGCTATTCCACCCAAATTTAAAGGCGTTGGAACATTCCCTGTAAGAGCAATGGCTAAACTACCAAAAATTTAAACAAATGAATATAGAAATCCAGAAAGCAATAGAAGATGAACTTGACATCTTACTGGAGTTTGAACAGGGAATTGTTGAAGCCGAACGGCCTTTTGACGCTACGCTGAAGAGCGGAGAAATTCATTATTATGATTTGCGTGCACTTATTCAGTCGCCTGACTCAGAAATATTTGTTGCCAAGGTAAATGACGAAATAGTAGGCTCTGGGTATGCTAAAATATTGTTAGCCGAGCCTTATCAAAAGTTCGAGAAGTATGCGTATTTGGGCTTCATGTATGTCAAACCAACTTTTAGAAACATGGGCATTAATCGACTCATCTTATCAGCAATTAAAGACTGGGCAAAAAGTAAACATATCAACGAACTTAGGCTTGAGGTTTATGACAAAAATGAAGCAGCAAAAATAGCCTATTCAAAGGCAGGTTTTGAACCTAATTTACTGAAAATGAGATTAGAAATTTAAAGTAAAATAAAGAAATTAGCCTTTTTAACAAGTCAATTAATGCAAAAAATATTACACTACATACACAAAAGAAAATATGAGTTATTGCTTTTTGCTCTAATTCAGCACCTTTTTATTGGCATTTTTTTAAGGGATTTGCCATTTTACACAAAAGTGATTTGGCCTATCAATATGGTCATTTTGGGCATTGCCAGTGTGGGTGTTTTTGTAGAAAAAGGACATTGGAAAAATCTCATTCAGCAAATTTTGTTTCTTTGGGTGTTTGTATTGCCCATTGGCTTGACGTTTTATGGAAGCAATCCTTATTATTTTATTTTCCTCAATATTAGTTATGTCGTTTTCTTTCTTTTTATCTTTTGGGAAGTACTGAAATATTTAATCAAGCCAAGTTATATCAATACCGATATTATTTCGGCTTCGGCTTGCGGTTATTTTTTACTCATAGAAATCAGCACTTTCTTGTTGCAGTTTTTTGTTTATCAAAATCCACAATCTTTCAAAGGCATCGACTTTTCAAGTCCTGCCAATACGTATATAGATTTGGTTTATTTTAGTGCCATCACACTTACCAGTATTGGCTTTGGAGATATTACGCCAAATGCACATCATACCAAACTCATTACTTCTTTTTTTGGCATCACAGGACAATTCTATTCTGTAGTTTTGGTGGGTATTTTAATCAGTAAATTCACCAGTAATAACGATAAATGATGACTGCCCCTTTGCATTAATGCACCATGTCAAAAACGACAAATTGATTATTTCGGCTCTATTGCATTAGAATTTTTCGTACATTTGGCACGTGGAGAACCCTAATGAAATAGAACTTGATTTTATCATTGACAAGCTGACAAACAGTATTGAGAGTGTCAAAAAACTTTGCTACAAAAGCTTCAATTCTGACAAACGCTGTTGAGTATTAGTGCAAGATTCAACATTCGTAAAAACTCCATCTGTCATAAGCCCTGCTCATAATAGAGCATTTTGAGGCAAACTGAAAACAAATGCTGACAAACAGGATGCAACAACCAATTAATGCTCCCGCTATAGAAATGAAACGATTCGATGCACTTACGGGTCTTAGAGTACTAGCGGTTACTTTTGTATTTATTTATCATAATCGGAAATATTGGAGAGCTAGTTTGCATCCAGAAATCCTTCGACTATTTAATGAATTGCACATAGGAGTATCCATATTCTTTGTTTTAAGCGGTTTTCTCATTACTTATAACTACAGCGACCGAACAATAGTCAATTTTAAGTCTTACGCTCAGTACATCATTATTCGTTTAGCAAGAGTTTTGCCTCTTTATTATTTAATTCTGACTGCCTATTATTTAGATCCAGCCTTCGGAAAACTTCATTTTTCTGCCCTGACTTACACCCTAACGCATGGGCTGTCCAACCGATTTAACCTAAATGCAATTGCCCAAGCGTGGTCACTTTCCGTAGAAATGTGTTTTTATTTTTTAGCCCCCCTACTTTTCTTATTTCAGGAGAAGAGAGGGCTTTATTATCTATTAGTGCCCTTGTTTTTATTCACTATTTTTGTTGCGATTGGACAACTCTGGCACTACGTAAATGGCAATCCCAATCAATTTTTTTACCCTCTCAGCTTCATTTTAGATGCTACCATTGCTGGCAAATCTACCGATTTTATCGCTGGAGCTTTGCTTGCAAACTACATTAAGAAAAGCGAAGGTAATTTGTTTTTTAAAATACATCATAAAACGTTGATGGGCTTTACTGGCATATTTTTGACCATTATGCTAATTAGTTGTTTTCAAAATGAAAGCTTTAATCATGGCTATCAGCATCCTGTGGGTAGAGTTATTTTTATGCTGATACTTCCAATTTTTATTGTGTTGAGCATCGCAGGGCTAATGTTTGAGAAAACCTTATTGCAACGCTTACTTTCATCCAAATTTTTAATCTTATTAGGCAATGCTTCCTATGCTTTTTATTTAGTTCATATTAGCTATGTTAATATTCGCATCAAAAGAGTTTGGCTTGGGGCAGATAGAAATTTCATTATCCTTTGGCTTGTATCCATCATTTTATATTTGTTTTTTGAAAAACCAATTTATCAATGGGTGAGAAATAAAATTAATAAGTAACACCCCTATTTTTTATAAAAAACTGATTTTCAATAAATTAATTCTCAATTGACACTTAGTACTGTACGAAGGATTTTATCTTGTTCAAAAGCGTTCTTATTATTCGCATTTTTGGGGTAGCGGCAACCCTTGCGGTTGCCACACTCAACATGGCAACCGCAAGGGTTGCCGCTACCCCAATTCTATTTGAAAGATAAAACCAAACTTTCGTACAATACTAATTGACAATTCACAATTTTGCATTATAACCTATTAAGCTAAAATTTTCGTTTTCAAGTGTTTCTACGCTATTTTAGTAAAAATCAACCTCGCAGAAACAATACAACATATTGAAAAACAATATATTAAATAATAAATTCAAAACTCATACTTAGTACTATAAAAAAGGATTATACAAAATGAAGGTGTTTTGTCAACATTTCCGAAACCAGTAATCTCCAATAGCTTTAGTACTAGCTCATATTTATATAATGATGAATGTCAAGTTTCTATTCATAATTGGAATAACGTTTTTATTAGGAGGATGTTCTACTAAAAAACAAGATACCTTGTTTGAAGAACTGCCCTCGTCTTATACTGGCGTTGATTTTATCAACAAAATCCCCGAGCGTTCTGATTTTAATATTTTTAACTACCGAAATTTTTACAACGGCGGAGGCGTAGCCATTGGCGATGTCAACAACGACGGGCTACCTGATTTATTTTTGACAGCTAATTTTGAAAAAAACAAACTCTATCTCAACAAAGGCAATATGCAGTTTGAAGATATTTCAGAAAAAGCAGGCATCACAGGCAAGAAATTTTGGAGTACAGGCGTAACCATGGCCGATGTTAATGGCGATGGGCGTTTAGATATTTATGTGTGCAATTCGGGGAGCAGAGATAAACGAGGCAACGAACTGTACATCAACCAAGGCACACAACAGGGCATTCCAGTGTTCAAAGAACAGGCCGAAGCGTATGGTTTGGCTAATGGGGGCTTTACGACTCATGCCGTTTTTTTCGATTATGATAGAGATGGCGACTTAGATATGTATTGCCTCAACAACAGCTTTACGCCTATGGATAGGCTGGGCTATGCCAATTTGCGTGCCCAACGAGATTCGCTTGGAGGGGATAAATTGTACCGCAACGACCGCAATCATTTTACCGATGTAAGCCAACAAGCAGGCATTTATGGCAGTTTGATTGGCTTTGGTTTGGGCGTAACGGTAGGCGACCTCAACAACGACAATTGGCCCGATATATATGTGTCTAATGATTTTTACGAAAGAGATTATTTGTACATCAACCAGCACAATGGCACGTTCAAAGAGGCATTGGAAGAACAAATGGGACACACGAGTTTGTCGTCGATGGGCTCGGATATTGCCGATATAAACAACGATGGACTACCCGACCTTTTTGTCACCGAAATGTTTCCTGAAAGCGACGAGCGAGTCAAACAAACCATGATGTATGAAAGCAATGACTTCTTCGAGTTCAAAGAAAAACAAGGATATTATTACCAATATATGCGTAATATGTTCCAACTCAACAATGGCGATGGCACATTTTCGGAAGTAGCCCAGCAGCTAGGCATCCACGCAACTGATTGGAGTTGGGGCGGGTTGATTTTTGATATGGACAACGATGGCTTGAAAGATTTGTTTGTAGCCAATGGTATCATGAAAGATCTCACCGACCAAGACTATATTGCTTTCCTCGGCGACGAGCATACCATGCAACAAATGCTCAATGGCAAAAAGTTTGATTATAAGGAGTTTGTCGATAAAATGACTTCTACGCCCGTGCCAAATTATGCCTTTAAGAACATGGGCAATTTACAGTTCAAAAAGGTAAGTACCGAATTTGGTATCGAAGGGCCGGGCTTCTCGAACGGCTCTGCTTACAGCGATTTAGACAATGACGGCGATATGGACTTGGTTGTCAACAACAACGATGCACCCCTGTCTATTTATCGCAACAAAACCAACGACGCATCGAAACATCCAGATTTTCTTAAAATCAAACTCGACGGATACGCACAGAACCGCTTTGGCGTAGGGGCAAAAGTTTGTCTTTTTCAAGGAAAAACCCAACAAGTTTTACAGCTTTTTCCGAATAGAGGCTTTCAATCGTCGGTTGATTTGTCCTTGGTTTTTGGCTTAGGAAACAACCAAGCTATCGACTCGCTTGTGGTGGTATGGAACGACGATGCCCAGCAAACACTGCGACAGGTACAGGCAAACCAAACCTTGCTGCTCAAACATACCAATGCCCAAGAACGCTTTGTGCCTGCTAAAGTATCGTACAAACCCTTGTTTACGAATCAAACAACGGCTACGCATTTCGACTATGTACACCAAGAAAATCCTTTTGTCGATTTCAACCGAGATGGCTTATTGAAACAAAAATATTCTACCCAAGGGCCTGCCCTAGCAACGGGCGACATCAATGGCGATGGGAGCATAGATGCCTTTGTTGGCGGTGCGAATACCCAACCCAAATATGTGTATTTTCAACAAAAAAACGGACAATTTAGACAGGAAATGCCTAGTGCTTTCCAGCCTTATCTGAACCGAGAAGTGGTTGATGCCCTGTTGTTTGATGCCGACCAAGACCAAGATTTAGACCTTTATTGGGTAACGGGCAGCAACGAATACACCCCCAATTCACCCGCCTTAGAGGATGTTTTGTTTTTGAACGATGGCAAGGGAAATTTTACGGCACAAGCCCTGCCCCCCATCAGAACAAGTGGCTCTTGTGTAAAAGCCTGTGACTTTGATGCCGACGGCGATACCGATTTGTTTGTAGGCTCAAGGCTTGTGCCGAGCAAATATGGTATTGCTCCGCCAAGTGTGTTGCTCAAAAATGACGGACACGGCCATTTTAGCGATGCCTCCCTCCTACTCGGCGATGCCCAATACATAGGCATGGTGACAGATGCCGCTTGGGTTGATTTAGACAAAGACCGTTTTCCTGAATTGGTACTCGTAGGCGATTGGATGCCCGTAACAATACTCAAAAATCAACAAGGAAAGCGTTTTCAACAACAAGATTTAGGACTAGACAACCTCAAAGGCTGGTGGAATTGTATGAGCGTTGCCGATGTGGACGAAGACGGCGACGAGGATTTTGTACTAGGAAACTGGGGCTTAAACCACCATTTCAAAGCTAATGTACAAGAGCCTGCTACGCTTTTTGTAAACGATTTTGATAAAAATGGTTCAACCGAACAAATCATGACTTGCTTTCACGAAGGAAGGCCTTGTCCGGCTGTACTGAAAGCTGATTTACAAAAGCAATTGCCCGATATAAAAGAAAAATTCTTGAAGTTTTCAGATTATTCTACTGCTTCGATGGAAGATTTATTCGACAGCGAGCAACTAGAAACAGCCAAAACTTGGCAGGTGAATAATACCCAAAGTGCATTTTTACTCAACGATGGCAAAGGCAAATTTAGGCTAGAAAACCTACCTTTACCTGCACAATCATCGCCTATTTTTGCTATTCAATGTACTGATTTTGACCATGATGGGCATTTAGATATATTTTTGGCAGGCAATTTTTATGACGTTTTACCCGAAATTGGGCGATACGATGCCAGTTACGGTACATTCTTGCACGGCTTGGGTAAAGGTAAATACGAAATGTGGAATACCCTGCGTTCGGGGCTACGCATCAAAGGGCAAGTCCGTAAGATGCGTGTGATGGGAAGCAATAAATTGGTATTACTCAAAAATAACGATGCCGCAGAATTGTATGGATTTTGAGGCAAAAGCTTGGGGGCTTTTGCCTTATTCAAACATCAAATACAAAGTTACAGAATGTGCATACAGTTTCTGGATGTCATTGGCATAACTATTGGGGTCGCTGGGTGGCACGTACAGATTGGTAAGCCCATGCGAAAAACGTAACTCTGGCGTAAATTTAAAATATTTGAAAAACTGCTCAAAACCAATGCCATATTCTACAGAAATATCAGAGGTATTGGCGTTGAGCCGAGTGGTAGCGAGGGCGTTTTTACGGACATTACTTTCAAAACCAAACTTAAATCCTGCATCGACAAACATCCGAGAATTGCCTCTTCGCAAGGATTTGTATTTGAGCAAAATCGGAATTTCGAGCCACGTCGATTCTCGCAATTCTTGTTGCACGGTGCCACTTTTGAGTGTGTAATCAACTCCACGACCATACAAGGCAATATTGATACCCGACTTAATATCGAAGAATCGATTTAAGGTAAAATTGGCTATACCTCCTACCGAAAAAGACACATTTTCGGGCGAAACAATCGTAAGCGTTGGGTCGTTGGGATTGACGTAGCTACTGGCATGATGCACCCGAAAACGAGAAGAACCAAAACCTAGTAAAAAACCAAAATGCACAGGCTTTTCGTCGTAAAACTCATCGTAAATACGCTTGTAGGTATATTTTTGGGCATTTGCCGAAAGCGAACCCAAGCATACAAGCGTAGTTACGCATAAAGTTGTTATTTTTTGCCTATGTAAATAGAGCTGATGCCAAAAGTGAGTGGTTTGCATTGCGTTTGAGTAAAGCCCGCTTTGTGGTAAACTGTTAAAAAATTATCGCCGTCTGGAAAGGCTTGTACCGATTCAGGAAGATACGTATAAGCAGCCGTATCTTTTGAAATCATGTTGCCCACAACGGGTAAAATGTATTTAAAGTAGAAATTATAGATTTGCTTGAACGGAAAAGACTTGGGTTTAGAAAATTCCAATACGATACACGTACCGCCAGGCTTGAGCACCCGACACATATCGGTTAAGCCTTTTTCAAGATTTTCAAAATTCCTTACGCCAAAACTAACGATTACGGCATCGAAAGTATTGTCTTCAAAAGGCAATCTTTCCGAATCGCCCAATTGTAGGTCGATGAGGTGGTCAACGCCTAATTTCTTGATTTTTTCTTTGCCTACATTGAGCATTCCTTCCGAAATATCAACGCCAACAATTTTTTCTGGTTTCAATGCCAACGCTTCAATGGCAAAATCGCCTGTACCCGTGGCGATGTCTAAAATGCTTTGGGGCTTTGAGGCTTTGAGTAATTTAATCGCTTTTTTTCGCCAAAGGATGTCGATGCCACCACTAAGTAAATGATTCAAAAAATCATACTTGTGCGAAATATTGTTGAACATTTGGGCCACTTGTTCTTTTTTGCTGGCATCTTGTTCTTTATACGGAAGGACTGTCATGTTTTTAATCAATTTAAAATGAAATGCTCCTGCGAAAGTCGGGGGCAAAGTTACAACATCATCTGAGATAACAGCGTGTAGCAAGAGAATGTTTGTGGCTGCTGTATCAATGTTTTCAAAGGGTGAAACATCAAGCTAAAGCTTTTCACCTGCCGTTACTGCCAATGGAATGAAGTTTTCGGCGGGAGGAATCGGACAAGTAAACGTATGATTATAAGCACAATAAGGCTGATATGCTCGGTTGAAATCGAGATGAATATGGTTGTCGTGTACGCTACTTTGGTCTAAATCGAGGTAACGACCAGCACCATAAGTATCTTTCCCAGCAGTGGCATCTTTGAAAGGCAAAAACAACACGCCTTCTTTATTGATAAATATTTTGAGCGACACTTTTTTGCCATCTTTTTCAAAATTCACATTGCCATAAGGCTCATACGTTTCGGTTTCTCCGCCTGTCATGCTTATGCTAAATTGCTGTCCGCTCCTCAGTCGGGTCAGCGTCGCTTCGATGTTCCAAGCTTCGTTGACGGGGTAATAATGCAAGCCCGTAAACTTGGCTTTGTCTTCAATAGGCGAATCTTTGTCTTGTTGAAAGAAACGGTCTTTTGCTTTGCGTTCTTGCTCAAGCGTAGCCTGATAGCTCTGTGCTTGGGGAGCTTTTTCGCTATTGGTTGATTGCCATACAAATAAATACCCGATTGAAGCAAGAATGACGATTCCTGCAAGCCACTTAATTTTGTTCATACACTCAATTTTTTACAAAGATACGAGAAAAGCCTGCTATTATGCTGTGTACAAATGGGTGTTTTTGCTTGCAGTATGGTTTAAACATGAGTTATGGTGAAAGGTCTTGCTTCAGAAGAATATAAAAAACTAGCATTTGTATCAAGTACTTTCGTCATATTTCATCTAAAATAACACCGCTAGTACGAATATGTTTAACCTTAATTTTACCCAAAGAAGATGTTTTTAATCTTTCCGAAATCAATAATCCTCAATAGCTCGAAAACTTTCCTACAACACTAAGCAAGTGCATGAAAAGTATTGAGCGATGGCTTCTTGTACGTATAGCACGGTTTTTCATCGAAAAGCTTGAAATCTAGTTATTTTTACAAAAAAACTAGCTATCTTCGTATTACCATTAACCTAAAGTGTAAACATTTCATGAAAAAATTATCTCTTCTGCTTGTCCTATGCTGGATAAGTTGCCTCCCTATTTTTGGTCAGGCCGTAACGACCGACCCTTTATTGCCGAATGGCGACCAAGAAATCACCCTGATATTCGACCTTACACAAGCCAAAGACAGTCGAGCCAAAGCTTTATTGGGCAAAACCTCGGATGTGTATTTGTGGTCGGGGGCAGGAACAAGTGCCACAGGCGATGCGTTCGAGTATCAGCCGGCTGGTCAGACCAATTTTAATGTAGCCTACGAAAAAGGAAAAATGACTTCGCTAGGCAACAACAAATGGAGCATCAAGATGACTCCCCGAACTTATTTTGCTGTACCAACAGGCAAGACGATTAGAAAGTTGGGCGTATTGCTCAAAAGTGGCGATGGTACAGCCCAAACCGAAGATTTTATCGTAACCATGTACGATAGTTTTGCCGTAAGCTTCGTTACACCTGCCGCTTCATCGGTGGTACTGCAACAAGGACAAGACTTACCCATTTCAATCAAAACCACTAAAAAAGCCATTCTGACCGCAGAGGTGAGCATAGACGGAAAGGTACAAAGCCAAGGAACTGCCTTGTTTGGCTTTCCAAGCGACAGTACCGATTCGTTTAGTAAAACTTTGCCTTACAAAGACTTAGAGCAAATTGTTGTGGCCAATGGCACATCCACTATTATTACTATGAAAGTTCAAGCACAAGCCAAAGCAGGCGTTTCATCGGCACAAATTACAGTAATGCTTCCGCCTAAATACGTGGTGGAAAGTGTGCCTACTGCTTGGAAAGACGGCATCAATTATTTATCAGAAACAAGCGTAGGCTTGGTGCTGTACGCACCTCTCAAAAGCTTTGTATATGTGATTGGCGACTTCAACAATTGGCAAACCAATGGCAATTATTTGATGAAACGCTCGCCCGATGGCAACCGCTATTGGCTAGAAATCAACAACCTTACCAAAGCACAAGAATATGCTTATCAGTATTTTATCGACGGTACGCTTGCTGTAGCAGACCCTTATGCCGAAAAAATACTCGACCCCAACAACGACCAGTATATTCCCACAACAACATACCCGAATCTCAAAACACTGCCAGCTTCGGTCAAAACGATTGCATCGGTATTGCAAACGGCACAAACACCCTACGTTTGGAAAAACACCAGCTTTAAACGGCCAGCCAAAGAAGACCTTGTGGTGTATGAGCTACACGTGCGAGATTTTGTAGCTGATAAAAATTACAAAGCTGTGATAGATACGCTATCGTATCTTAAAAATTTGGGCGTAAATGCCATTGAGTTGATGCCTGTACAAGAGTTTACAGGAAACGATTCGTGGGGGTATAATCCTACGTTTTATTTTGCTACAGACAAAGCGTATGGCACAAAAAACGACTTCAAAGCATTGGTAGATAAATGCCACGAAATGGGCTTTGCGGTGATTCTCGACGTGGTTTTCAACCAAGCCGACTACGAATTTCCGTATGTAAAAATGTATTGGGACGGCTCGCAACCTGCCGCCAATTCGCCATTTTTCAACCAACAAGCAACGCACCCCTTTAGCGTATTTTTCGACTTTAATCACGAAAGTCCTGCTACACGTGCTTATATAGGTAATGTAGTACAATTTTGGTTAAAAGAATACAATATAGACGGCTATCGTATCGACTTGGCGAAGGGTTTTACACAAAAACAAAGCTCTAATGATGCCATTTTCCGTTTATATGACCAAAGCAGGGTTGATAATCTGAAATATTATTACGACAGTGCTAAACAAATAGATGCGTCGGCGTATTTTATCCTAGAACTTTTTTCGGAAGATGCCGAAGAAAGAGCCTTTATTAACTATGGCATGATGGTATGGGCTAATCATAACTACGATTATCGAAATTTGACCAAAGGCTACAATGCCGACCTTTCTCGTTTGTCGTATAAAAACAGAGGCATGGCTTCACCGGGTTTGGTATCGTACATGGAAAGCCACGACGAAGAAAGGGTGATTTATGATGTATTGCAAAATGGCAAAGTATCAAATGCCTATACAACCAAAGATTTGGCTACGGCTTTAGAGCGGATAAAAACCAATGCAGCCCTCTTTTTTACCGTACCAGGGCCCAAAATGCTTTGGCAGTTTGGCGAATTGGGCTATGATATTTCGATAGACCAAAACGGACGCACAGGACAAAAACCGTTGAAATGGGATTATTATAAAGATAGCCGTCGTTTGAACGTGTATAAAGCTTATGCCGCTTTGATTAAATTAAAAACAACACAAAGTATTTTCAAAACCACCGATTTCGACATTGACTTGTCGGGTTTTCAGAAAAAAGTAACGTTGCGTTCGGCAGATAATACGGCGTTGGTTGTAGGGAATTTTGATGTGGAAAAAGCAGGCATGAGTCGCCTATTTCCTAGTACAGGCAAATGGTACGATTTCTTTACGGGTAGCACCATTGATGTAACCGACCTCGATTTACCGCTTTTCTTAGAACCTGGCGAATTTCACGTATTTTCACTCAAAGCATTTCCTAAGCCCGAAACAGGCATTGTACCTTGGAAAGTACCTTCTTCCTTGGTGATTACAGGCACAGAAACCGAAACACAAGGCATGGCAAGGGCGTATCCGAATCCTTGCAGAAGCCAAATAACGATAGAATTACCTTCTTGGGCTGGTGTGGGTACACAATTGACCATTTATGATTTTTATGGAAAAATTGTTTACCAAAGTGCCGTGAAAGATACAAAAGTGGAGCTAAACATCAACGCCTACAAAGAGGGAATTTACGGAGCGTTGTTGCAATGGCAAGATAAATCGACGGTACTCAAATTTGTAAAAATACCGTAAGTCACATAAATATTGACCTCAAGCTACTTTGTTTCAAGTGGCTTGAGGTCATAAAACCTAGAGAATATATTGGCTCAAATCTCTATTTTTGACCAAGCCCACTAGGCGTTCTAATACCAATTCTTTGGTAATAATCACTTGGGCATTGGGGCTAATCACATCGGGAATATCAAACATAATTTCGTTGAGTAAATGCGACATCACGGTTTGTAACCTTCTAGCACCAATATTTTCAACCTCGGCATTTACTTGGTAAGCGATGCGGGCAATTTCGGAAAGGGCTTCGTCGGTAAAGCTCAACACCACACCTTCCGATGCCAAAAGTGCCTCGTATTGTTTGGTTAAAGCACTTTTAGGCTCTTTTAAGATGCGATAAAAATCTTCTTCTTTCAAACTTTGTAGCTCAACCCTAATCGGAAAACGCCCTTGCAATTCAGGAATCAAATCACTTGGTTTTGACACATGGAATGCTCCAGCGGCGATAAATAGCACGTGGTCGGTATTGATAACGCCATATTTGGTGTTTACGGTAGAACCTTCCACAATAGGCAACAAATCTCTTTGTACCCCCTCACGGCTCACATCGGGGCCACCACCACCGCTACGGTTAGAAGCAATTTTATCAATTTCATCAATAAAAATAATGCCTAAGTTCTCGGCTTTACGGATGGCCTCGTCCTTTACCTCGTCCATGTCGATGAGCTTTGCCGATTCTTCTTCTATCAGAATTTTGCGGGCTTCGGCAATCGTCAATTTTCGTTTTTTGTTTTTCTTTGGCAACATTCCCCCAATCATTTCTTGGAGATTCATCATCGACATTTCGTCGATAGGGCCACCCATCACCCCAATATTGGGCGAATTATTGGCTTTTACGTCAATTTCTATTTTGCGGTGTTCGAGTTCGCCTTTGCGGAGTTTTTCACGAAACAACTCACGAGTTTTATGATTCAATTCTTCGTCGGAAAGCGGAGCATCGCTTCCACTCAGTTCTTTTTCTTTGGCCGCTTTTTTATGGGCTTTATTGATAGCTGGAATTAACGCTTCGAGAATAATTTCTTCTACGGCATGGTTCGCTTTTTCTTTAACAGCTTCTTTTTTAGACAATTGTACTAAGTGAATCGACGATTCTACCAAATCTCGCACCATAGATTCTACATCTCTACCCACATAGCCCACTTCGGTAAATTTTGAAGCTTCTACTTTGGTAAAAGGAGCATCGGCTAGTTTGGCTAAACGACGAGCGATTTCCGTTTTACCAACACCAGTAGAACCAATCATCAAAATATTATTGGGTGTAATTTCTTTTTGCATATCAATTGGCGCCTGCATACGTCGCCAACGATTTCTTAAAGCGATAGCCACATTTTTCTTGGCTTCGGCTTGTCCAATGATGTATTTGTCGAGTTCCGCTACGATTTGTTTGGGCGTTAAAGCATCTAAATGATTCATATACGTTGGGTTATGTTTCTTGCAGTAGTGTGCTAAACCCACTGCAATCTTCTAAACATCTCTGATTTTAGAAACGTGTAAAGTCTAAATTTATACCAAAACTACTTAAATTTCCGCTTGCATGATAGCCTCCATAACTGTAAAAAAGAGAAAAACGCTTGGTTTTAACCTGTATTCCTGTCGAAAAACCACTCAAACCTCCAGCAGTACTCATACTTAACTCTTGACTAAGCAAGTGGTTGTAGCCAAGCATCAGATTAAAATGAGTACTCAATAAAAGCGTAGCTCCTACACTCAGGTGACTGGCCAGTTGTTGTGCAAAGCTAGGATTTATTAATGAATTGGCTATGCTGTTTTCTTCATAAAGTATATTAAAAATATGCAAATGATGTGCATTGATATTGAATCGAACAGGCATATACAAGGGTTTGAAAGCCAAGCCTAGTTGCACATCGAAAGGCATATTAGACGCACTTGTAGGAGAAAAATCTTTGACGACCAAGCCGATATTTTTGGCTGTGATACCAAAACTTAGGTGCTTGTTGGGGTGCTTAAAATACGCACCAATATCGCAGGCCAAGGCTTGGGCTTGATAAGAGCCAAGTACCGAGCCAACCCATTTGAGGTTGCCTCCAAAAGTAATATTGCCTTGTGTTTGTGCTGTACCAATGGTAATAACGTAATCGTTTGCCGAAAATTCTCCGATAATATTGCCCAATACATCGGTTTGGGGCAATTTGCCGTAGTTGAGGTATTGTATGCCTACCCCCCAAGTTCTGTGCAGCAACTGAGGCGTAAATGCCAAGGCTGTCAACTGCCCAGCTTGAAAATAAGGCATATAATGCAGATATACTTCATGCTTGGTCGATGAATCTAATAACGCTGGATTTTGGATAAAATAACTACTTTGCTTGTCGAGCGGTGCTACCAAAAGCCCCCCTTGTGCAGCTACAGGCACAGCATTGGCTAGTTTTAAAAAGGCAAAACTGGTACTGGCTTGTTGTGCTTTAGAGGCAAATAGCGTACACACCAACGCACATTGACGCAAGAATAGCCCGTAAAAGTTTTTCTTCTTGTGTAAAAACATCTTTGCTGAGTGTTCGTGTAAGGATTGGTAAAGTTATTAATTTTCTATTCACCTACAAGCGGTAATAGCAGGATAAAAAAGAATTACCTAAAAGGCTACGATTTTGAGGGAAGTAAAAGCCTGTGTGCGGGACAGATGTAACCTTCGTTACAACATTTCAACTCATAAACAATCCCATGAAATAAATCTAAAAATACTACTATTTTCTTTCTTGAAAATATGCAATTTTCAAGAAACTATATCAATTTTACACGTTATCTAAAATATGACCTTTATATTTGACCCAAATACAAAACAAAGACCATAGGAATACCATGAAGGTAAAATCAAACCAAGCAAAATTCGAGATATTAGCACAGAAGAATGCAGAAGCCTTGTTGGGAGGTGGAGAAAAACGCATTGCAGCACAACACAACAAAGGCAAACTGACTGCCCGTGAACGCATCGCTTTGTTGCTCGACGAAAACTCTTTTGAGGAAATTGGGAAATTTGTGATGCACCGTTGCAAAGACTTTGGCTTAGATAAAGAGTATTATCTGGGCGATGGTGTAGTGACGGGCTATGGAACCATCAACGGGCGATTGGTTTATGTATTTGCCCAAGATTTTACCGTTTTTGGAGGAGCTTTATCAGAAACTTTTGCCGAAAAAATTTGTAAAATCATGGATTTGGCCATGAAAAACGGAGCACCGCTCATCGGACTCAACGATTCGGGTGGGGCACGTATCCAAGAAGGTGTAATGTCGTTGGCTGGTTATGCCGATATTTTCTATAAAAATACGCTTGCTTCGGGCGTAATTCCGCAAATTTCGGCTATCATGGGTCCTTGTGCTGGTGGAGCGGTGTATTCGCCTGCCATTACCGATTTTATCATGATGGTCGAAAATACGTCTTATATGTTCGTAACAGGCCCCAACGTGGTAAAAACGGTTACGCACGAAGTTGTAACCTCCGAAGAATTGGGAGGGGCTTCTACGCACTCGACCAAGTCGGGCGTAACGCATTTTTCTTGTGCCAACGAAGTAACCTGTATCAACGACATCAAGCGTTTGCTTTCGTATATTCCGCAGAACTGCGAAGAAACTGCCCCCTTGTTGCCTTATCTGCTAGGCGACGAAACCCGCAGCGTTTTAAACGACATTATTCCCGAAAATCCCAATCAGCCCTACGATATGAAAGAGGTAATCGACCATTTGGTAGATGCCGATTCTTTCTTTGAAGTACATAAAAACTATGCCGAAAACATTGTCGTGGGCTTTGCTCGCTTGGGCGGTAGAAGCATCGGCATTGTAGCCAATCAGCCTGCGGTGATGGCTGGTGTTTTAGACATCCAAGCCAGTATGAAAGCCGCTCGTTTTGTGCGTTTCTGCGATTGCTTCAATATTCCGTTGTTGGTACTGGAAGACGTGCCAGGCTTTATGCCGGGTACAAACCAAGAATGGGGAGGTATTATCAATCATGGTGCTAAATTACTTTATGCTTTTTGTGAGGCAACCGTGCCACGTATTACGGTGATTACCCGTAAAGCCTACGGAGGAGCGTATGATGTGATGAACTCTAAGCACATTGGTGCCGACATGAACTACGCTTGGCCTACGGCAGAAATTGCCGTGATGGGGGCGAAAGGTGCTGCCGAAATCATTTTCCGTAAAGAAATTGCGGAGGCAGAAAATCCCGAAGAAAAATTGCAAGAAAAAGTTGACGAATATACCCAGAAGTTTGCAAACCCGTATCGTGCAGCACACAGAGGCTATATCGACGAAGTGATTTTACCAGCCGAAACACGCCAAAAGTTGATTCGTGCCTTTGGAATGCTCGAAAACAAAGTAGCCAATATGCCTAGAAAAAAACATGGGAATATTCCTTTGTAATAGTTTTCGGCTTTATGTAAAACTTCATTAATAAAATAGGCTGTAAGAATCTAAATACTTACAGCCTATTCTATTAATGAAGTTTAAAAGCTAACTTAGAAAACCCATAAAAACTACTTGTTTTCAAGTAAGATGTATGGAATAATCTTTTTATCCCATTGTTCTAAGTAAAATCGTTTGGCTTCACTTTTGGCTAATTCATAAAATGCTGTCCATTGTGAAGGAGGGATTGTTTGACAGCCCTCGCTAAAAGTACTTTCAGTTCCTCCTTTATGAATATTTATTCCGAATTTACTACTTTCTTGAACAACATTTTGTCCATCTCTTAAAACTCTAACTGATCCAAGTCTTTGACAAATAGCTGGATATTTACTCTTTGCACCTCTATGTATATCAAATTTGTGTGCATAGTAAATGCCAGGTTGTAATACTGCTATGCCTTTTTTAAAAATAGAAGGGTCTGTATTAGCATTAAAAGAAGTAGTTGCATTTGGCGTATCAATGAATATAGCATCATCATATATACCTCTATCATTCTGATCAACCACGCCCATTTTTTTGTAGTATCCTCTTATTCCAACTATAATCAGAGGATATTCTTCTCTGTTTACATTAAATTCTTTTATTAGCTTATGCAATTCCGATGCTGATAAGCGAGGGGTTGTAGATGGGATAGACATATCTTTGTAAGTTTAAGTTTATGCCTATTTAACTCTTCCAACAAGAATTTATTTTAATTTAAGAAAGAAAATTTTATAATTACATGAAAATAATTCTTTTTACGAAAACTCGTAGTATGTTACTACTACATAGAATATTAATACTCATTTTTTCTACAATCGAATATTATTTCTGATTCGGCTCAGGCTATCGGGGTGAATGCCCAAATAAGAAGCCAAATCTTTGACAGGAATCAATTGCAGGGCATGAGGCTGATGGCTAATCAGGTTGAGGTAACGCTCTTCGGCTGTTTGGGAAATAAGGCTGTAAGTGCGGTTGCTTTCACGGATATACAAGGCCTCAGCGATGCGTCGGTGAAAGCGTTCGGCGTTTTTTGAGCGTTCGAGTAGTTCAAACACAGAAAGGTAATTGAGCCGCATGGCCGTGACAGACGTAACCGCCTGAATGGCAATAGCCGAAGCTTTTTGTGCCAAACAAGAGGCAAACGAACTCACAAAATTACCCGCAAAACCCAAATCTACACAAATCTCTTTGTCGTCTTTATAGGCAATATATTTTACCGCTCCTTCTATGATAAAGTAAGCACTGGTTTCAATTTGTCCGACAGTCGTAAGAAAATCTTTCTTTTTAAACTGTATTTCAGAAATATGATTTTTATAAAAATCCCATTCTTCGGAAGAAAAATTAGCTAGACGAAAAATGGCATCTTTGACCGTTTCTAACTTTTGCATATTGTACAATAATCTTTACATTTTGACGCTGGCTGTTTTATTTTTGAAGTCATTTGGCGGCTAGATAAGTACTAATTCAACATTGAGTACTTAATGTTCAGCTTTATTTAGTATTTCATTTTTCCAGCATCGCCTTATCAATCTTCTGGATACGGAATATACACAAAACTCGCAAAATCGTTATCAAATACAAACAAACAACAAAACTCATCAGGGTCTTTGTAGCTCGTTTGAAACACTTCTATGTTTTCTGGTGCAATGATTTCTCTTTGTATAAACTCTTCCATCAAACTAGCGTGGTAGTTCCATTGGTTGCCATTCATTTCGTGGATACCAATAAGCTTTTGTCCAATTGGCACTGGGTTTTGTGAGGTTGTAAAAATAGGATATTTAGAAAAACCTCGACTACGAATTTGATACGACGCTTCTTTGAGAAACTCTGCCACCAATGCAAAATCGCTAGAAATAATACCCAAGTATTTTCCGTTCAAGTCAGGAGAATTAGGAGCATTTGATAATGCCTGATAATCTTCTATCATGGTATTGAATGAATTAATATTCTTATTTTCAAATACTTATATTTATAACCTTGCTACCGCCAATAAGCTAAGGTCTTTGTAGGACAGTCCTAATTTTTTTGCAATTTGGGCATTAGTCAAACTTCCTTTATAAGCATAAACGCCTTTCATAAAGGCTTTGTTGGCAAAAATGGCTTCTTCGATGCCGCCAGTTTTACCTGTTTTGAGTAAAAATGACGTAAAAATATTGCTCAATGCTTGCGATGCTGTATGAGCTACCCTCGAAGGAATATTGGGTACACAGTAATGAATCACATCATAACGGCGATAGGTCGGCTCTGCCAAAGAAGTCAGTTCGGAGGTTTCAAAACACCCCCCTTGGTCGATGCACACGTCGATGATAACCGAGTCGGGCTTCATGCGTGAAACCATGTCTTCGGTGACAATACAAGGCGTAAAGCCATCGGCAGCACGCAAAGCACCGATAACCACATCGGCCTGACTAATGGCTTCTGGCAATACGTGCGAGTCGATAATACACGTGTAAATATGTTGGCTTACGGCATATTTTAAGCGTTGTAATTTGTAAATATCTTTATCAAAAATTTTCACATCAGCCCCCAAACCAATAGCTGTGCGTGCAGCGTATTCAGATACCGTACCAGCACCCAGAATTACGACCTTGGTGGGAGGTACGCCCGTGATGCCCCCTAAAATTACGCCCATGCCGTTGTTGGAACTGCTGAGGCATTCGGCGGCAATAAGCATAACGGTGCTACCTGCAATTTCAGACATTGCTCTAATAAGCGGTAAGCCCCCAGCGTTGTCTTCGATGTACTCATAAGCCAAGCCCGTAATACGTTTCCGATTCAACTTTTGAAAGTATTCTTTCGTTGCTTTCTGCATATTTAATGCCGAAACGAGTGTTGCACCCGGTTTGAGAAGTTCCAATTCTTCGTCGGTCATGGGTTGAATTTTTACTATCACATCGGCTTTGTACAATTCTTCTGGCGAATAGGCAATCTGAGCACCAGCCTCCGAATACTGCGTATCGGTATATTTTGCCCCCAAGCCAGCACCCGTTTCTACCAATACCTGATGCCCATTGCGTACCAGCAACGACACCGCATCGGGCGTGAGAGAAATTCTCTTCTCTTGCAAAGTAAGCTCTTTGGGTAAGCCTATAAATAAACTTTTGGCATTTTGCTTGGTCCAGACCAATGCTTCCTGTGGCATTAAACCCGCTTGTGCCGACTGAGCAAGTACCTCTTTGAATCCTGATTGTTGAGACATGCTTTGAATAAAAGAAAAATGTTGTGCAATAAAGTTTGCTTATATGCTTTTAGCCCTAGGCGTTTGTTAGGGCTAAGTTGACCAAACGCTCGCCATTGGTTTCTACCGTAATTGTTACCTGTACATAACTCAAAGGTAGCAGATTTTCAATTTTCGAGGGCCATTCTACCAAGCAATAATTTCCCGAATCGAAATATTCCTCTACGCCCATGTCGAGGGCTTCGTATTCGTTTTTAATCCGATAAAAATCGAAATGGTAAATCGTCTGACCAGCAGCAGTGACGTATTCGTTGACCAAGGAAAAAGTGGGGCTTTGCACGTGGTTGCTCACTTGCCATTGTTGGCATATTGCCTTGATGAGCGTTGTTTTGCCTGCCCCCATATTGCCTTCAAAAAGCCATACGGGCGTATTTTTGCCAAAGTCAATTACTGCCAATGCTACTTGAGCTAGGTCGGCTAAACTGGTATATCGAATGTGTGTTTCCATGCTTAACTAAATTGTACTAAATATCGCCCAATTGCGGACGCATCACAATTTCTTCTACTACTGCTCCCGCAGGCAATTGATGTGCTACCCATACCACTTCTGCCACATCGCTTGCTTGCATAAAACGTTCTTGCGGTAGCTCTACCCCTGCCCAAGAATTTGTCAGCGTAGCACCTGGCAGGATACTCGTGACCCGAATACCAAAGGGTTTTAGCTCTTCTCTCAATACTTTACTCATGCCAAGCAAGGCAAATTTTGAAATACAATACGAACCCCCATTGGTATAAGCCGTGATACTTGCCGTAGAACAAATGGTAAAAATATGGCCGCTTTTGCGGGCAATCATATCGCCAACCAAGGCCCTCGTAAGATGATAAGCACTATGCACATTGGTTTCGAGCATGGCTTCGAGTGTGCCTTCGGCTTCGTTGTGGATTTGCCCGGGAATAAAAAAGCCAGTATTATTCACCAAAATATCAATATGCGAAGTTTTACTTTTGATAAAATCGGCAAAGGATAAAACCTCCTCTTTTTTCGACAAATCGGCGGCAAAAAAATGTACATTTTCCAAAGCTGTTAATGTATCATCGGCTTGCCTAGCACAGGTAAATACTTGGTAAGAAGCTTGGGCGAATTTTTCTACAATTGCTCGCCCAATGCCTTTTGTGCCACCTGTGACAACTATTGTTTTACGCATGATGAATCAATTTAATAATCAGTTAATATTTTTACTTATACGACCTTTCAGCCAAGGATTTGTTTTTTTCAACAGAACTATGCTTATCTTTGAACCCAAATGTATTTTTAATTGCTATACCTTTGGTTAGGAAAAAGCGTTAAAGAAATCAACAACGAAGTTAATAACTTATAACTCTTAACAGAAAAAGAAGTGAGAAGAATCGGTAGATATTTCATTTTCTTGGGAAATTTGTTCAAAAATCCTGAAAAATTTAATGTATATGTGAAGTTGGTATTTGAGGAATCGTATGAAATAGGCATCAATTCCTTATTGATAGTGTCGATTGTTGCCTCTTTTATTGGGGCAGTTACCTGCGTTCAAACGGCTGCCAACTTGTCTAATCCCTTTGTGCCAAAATACATCATCAGCTTGATTGTACGAGATTCGACTATCTTAGAAATGGCACCCACCATTACGTCTATTGTACTGGCGGGTAAAGTAGGCTCCAACATCGCAGGGCAATTGGGTACGATGCAAATTACCGAGCAAATAGATGCCCTAGAAGTAATGGGTATCAATTCGACTTCTTATTTGGTATTGCCCAAAATTATCGGAGCGATGCTTACGTTTCCGATGTTGGTAGCGTTGGCAGGTTTCTTGGCCATTACAGGCGGTTATTTGGCAGGTTGGTTGTCGGGCGCTATTACTCCAGATGAATACGTGCAAGGCTTACGTTTCGATTTTCACCCGATTTATGTCAATTTTGCTATGATTAAATCGTTGGTATTTGCCTTTTTGATTGCGTCGATAGCGGCATTTCAGGGCTATTTTACCAAGGGTGGTGCATTGGAAGTAGGGCAGTCGAGTACCAAAGCCGTAACTAATAGCTGTATTGCCGTTCTTGTAGCCGACTATTTATTAGCCCAGTTGTTGGTGAATGGATAACAATGGCACAAGCATCAACAAAAAAAGGTTACGCCCATCTGAGCGTAACCTTTTTTGTTGCCTTTGACAAACCTTATTTTTTAGGAGCAGCAGTTGTTGCGGCTGGTGCTGGAGCTGCTGGCGTAGCTGGCTTAGGTGTTACGCCCATTTTTTTCAACACTAAATCAGAGATGTTGGCATCGTCTGGTGCGTGCAATACGATTGGAGAAGTACCCTGGCCTGCATCGTAGTTGAATACCCACAAATAAGCGTTTTCTTTCGCTACAGCGTGCATATTGTCTTCGATTTTCTTCAACAAAGGTTGCAATAATTGTGCTTGTTTCTTTTGCAAAGACGTAGCCGAAGATTGACGGAACTCTTCAATTTGAGACTGTAACCCTTGCAATTCTTTTTCTCTATCGGCACGAATCACTTCGTTCATTGTTGCGGCATTTTTCTCATAATCAGCCAACTTTGTTTGGAAGTCTTTCACTTTGGCTTGCAACAAGTTTTCATATTGCGTTTGCGTAGTCTTCAATTCAGTTTCCACTTGCTTTGCTTCAGGCAACTGGTTCAAAATATAGTCTAAGCTAATATAACCGAATTTCTGAGCATTCACCTGAGATGTAGCCAAGGCAACGATAGCAAACAAGGCAATGAAAAATTTGTGTTTCATTTTAGTAATTTTGGATTGGTTAATTATTTTTTTTACTTGATTTGGTTTTAGTTGGACTTACTGTTTCCTCCTGTTTTTGTTCTTCTTTTTCCTTCTCTTTGAGTTGTTCTACCGAAATACCGAGTTCTTCCATTACGTAATCTGTATAGTCGTGTACAGGGTTTGTATAAAGGATAGCTAGGCCGTCGGACGATTTATCAAAAATAATATCTAAACGTTTTTGCCTTGCAATTTTTTCAAGTGCTTTAGCGATTTCGTCGAGTATCGGACGCATAATGTCTTGCTTCTTTTTAAAAAGCTCGCCATTGATGCCAAAGATTTTATTTTGAAGTTCTTTTACTTCCTTTTCTTTGTCGGCGATGGTTTTCAAGCGTTGCTGTTTCATTTCTTCGGTAAGCAAAACTTCTTCGGCACGATACGCCTTTTCCAATTTTGCCACTTCGTCGTTTTTGTCAGCTACTTGCTTTATCCCTTGTGCCGTGAGTGCTTCTATATCTTCTTGTGCTTTTTTGTAGGCTGGCATTTTAGAGGTGATATATTCGGTATCAACGTAGCCAATCTTTTGGGCGTAAGCCCCTAAGCAGGATATAAGAAAAGTCAAAATTAGTAAAAATTTCTGCTTATTCACGATGTTATGAAGATAATTAAGTATGCCATCAAACCAATGTACAAGTTTTGTCTTGGTCAAACTATCTTCATAACGTTGTAGAAAGATAGATTATTTGAAAAAATCTTGCACATTAACAAAAGGTTAACAGTTGCCTGAGAAAGCTGTCAAGCAACTGTTTGCTTTTTATCTTACTAACGAATTTGCTGTCCAATCGAGAACGTAAAGGCTTGGCGACCAAAGTCGGTTTGTCCAGGCACTTTATCAAACGCCCAACCGTAGTCGATACCAATCATCCCGAATGCTGGCATAAAGATACGTGCCCCAAAGCCCGCAGATTTATACAATTTAAACGGATTGTATTCTTGGTAATTGGCAAAGTTGTTTCCTCCTTCGGCAAAACCTAATAAGAAGATGGTTGCCGATGGGTTGAGCGATACAGGATAACGCAATTCCATCACAAACTTGTTGTAGGCAATCCCACCGTTAGGCACTGTTCCTTGCGAACCTAACACACGGTCTTTATAGCCTCTCAAACCAATAATATCACGGCTGGCAATGGTATAACCCGTCACCATACCAGAACCTCCAAGGTCGAAGCGTTCAAACACTGAAATGTCTTTTTCAGGATTATATGTACCCAAGAAACCCATGTGTGTACGCATGTGGAAAATCAACTTACTGGTAATGGGCGTAAACCAACTGGCATCGAACATCCACTTGTGGTATTCAATCAAAGTACTGTTTTTGCCTCCACCCAACAGCGAATAAGGAGGCGTGAGCGAAGCCGTGAGTGAGAAACTCGAACCAGTACGAGGGAACGTAGGGTTGTCGATACTGTTACGAGAAAGGTTGGTTACAAAAGCTACCGAAAGCGATTTTCCCGAAGGATAACCATAATACGATTGTCCAAGACCTGCAATATCAATTAATGAAAACGACAACGAATTACTCAAAGAAAAATAGTCATCTGGCCATTTCAAACGACGACCCAAGCTAAACGATAAACTGGTACTGTTGAAGTGGGCGTTGTTTTGAGCTTCACTTGCACTATCTTGTTGAGCTGTTGTCAAGGTCGAAGTAGATGAACCGTAGCCGTAGTAGCTACCATAACCATATCCATAAGACGAGTATGGATTTGAGTAGTAGTTATACTGCGAAATTTTGTACGGGTACGAAATATTGCGGCTTAGTGTTACAGAGAAAGAGTTTGGTTTTTTACCGCCCAACCAAGGTTCTGTAAACGAAAGCGAATAGTTTTGGTAGGCTACCCCATTGGCTTGGAAACGCACCGAAAGCTTTTGTCCATCGCCCGAAGGAAGCGGTTTCCACGACGACCAGTTGGTAATATTGCGTGCAGAGAAGTTGTTGAACGTAACCCCTAATGTACCAATAAAACCAATATAACCGCCCCAACCACCAGACAACTCGATTTGGTCAGAAGGTTTTTCTTCTACGTTGTATTCAATATCAACCGTTCCATCTGCTTTTGGAATTGGGTTTGGCGTGATTTTTTCAGGGTTGAAATAGCCAATCGTTGACAATTCACGCACGGTACGAATAATAGCCGATTTGTTGAATTTTTGTCCGGGCAATGTTCTAATCTCACGCATAACCACGTGGTCAGAGGTTTTGGTATTACCGTTTACGATAACCTTATTGATAGTAGCTTGCTTGCCTTCGCTGATGCGGAAAGTGATGTCGATAGAATCGCCCTCGACGGCTGTTTCAACGGGTTCGGCTTGGTAAAACAAATAGCCATTGTCCATGTAAAGCGAACTTACATCTTCTTGAGGCTTGCCGTTCATACGTTTTTCGAGGTCTTCGGTATTATAAATATCCCCTTTCTTCACACCCAATACTTCCGACAACACCGAATCTGGGTAAATGTAATTGCCTTCCCAGTAAATATTACGGTAGTGGTATTGCTTTCCTTCTTCTATATGAAATACAATTTTCACGGTATTTTCGCTATCTTTAATCACTGAATCAGACAAAATTTGGGCATCACGATAGCCTTTTTTGTTGTAGAAAGCAATCATTTTCTCTTTGTCTTCCTCAAACTTTTTCGGCACATATTTCGATGGCGTAAAGATATGCCAAAGTTTTTTCTCTTTTGTTCCTTTCAATTTACGACGGAGTGTACTCAATTTCATTTCAGAAACACCATCAAAAACAATTTTCGAGATTTTTACCTTATCTCCTTTTTTGATAAAAATTTTCATCGTAGCGTTATTTCCACGACTGGAATCAGTTTTTTCTGCTATTTTGATACCTACATTCAAAAAGCCTTTTTCTTGGTAATGCTTTTTGATGGCAAACTCAATGTTTTTCTTTACCGTAGCCGTAATGATTTTGCCTTTGTACGTTTTGATTTTGTCGGAAAGGGTTTCTTGCTCACCTTTGCGTACACCATCATATTCAATTCTAAACAAACGAGGACGTTCTTTCAAATTGATGTCGAGCCAAATTTTATCTCCTTCGATTTTGGCAGCAGCAATTTCTACTTCTTCCAAAATACCTTGTTCCATCAACTTTTTAATAGCCGAAGAAATGGCATCGCCTGGCACTTTAATTTTATCGCCAACCCTCAAGCCCGATAGCGTAATCATCGAGTTTCCGTCATAAAATTTAGAGCCTATTACTCGAATATCGGCAATTTCGTATTCTTGCGGTGCTGCGTAATTCCAATCGGTTGAGGTAGTTGAAGCCTGTGTTTTACCCAAGCCTCCAAAGCGTAACTGAGCCTGTGAAATAAACGAGAGAATAGATAAAAACAATAGAAAGATATATTTCTTCATGTTGGTTTATGTTAGTCATGGCAGGGAGTACAAATGCTCGCTGCCAACAATTTCGATGGCTGTTTAAGATTTATTGATTTAGTTTTATTTGTTCAGACGTTTTTCCGAACCTTCTTTCCCGTACCTGATAGTCGAGGATTGCACCAAACAAATGCTCTCTTCTGAAATCAGGCCAAAATAAATTCTCGAATATATATAGCTCTGCATAAGCCAATTGCCAAAGCAAGAAATTACTAATGCGGTAATCTCCACCTGTGCGAATCATCAAGTCGGGGTCTGGAATGCCTTGGGTGGTTAGTTGCGATTCAAACATTTCTTCGGTGATGTCATCAGGATTTAATACTCCTTCTTTGACTTGCTTTGCCAAGTTTTTGGCAGCATTCGCAATGTCCCATCTACCGCTATAACTCCAAGCCAGAATTACTTTTACGCCCGTGTTGTTCTTGGTTTTTTCGATAGAAGCAAGCAATTCCCTACGTGAGTGCGAAGGCAATACATCGGTTTCGCCAATGGTCATCAATCGGATATTGTTTTGGTGCATATCTTCGATTTCGTCTTTCAACGACGATACCAACAGCATCATCAAGGCTTCTACTTCTGCCCTTGGGCGGTTCCAATTTTCAGTAGAAAAAGCATACAGCGTAAGATATTCTACACCTATTTCTGCACAACCAGCAATCGTATCTTTAATTGCCTTGAGCGCATGTCTATGTCCAAAGATACGCTCTGCAAAGCCTCTCTCTTTTGCCCAACGTCCATTCCCGTCCATGATAACGGCTATATGTTTTGGCAGATTGTTTCGGTCTATTTGTTCTTTCACTGATTTAACACTTTTTAACAACTGAAAATATGTGGTTGAGTTAGCATTTACGCTTTTGTGGAGCGACGATGAAAGCTATTTTATACAAAAAAATGAGGCTTTGCTTTCAAATACTAGCCATTTTTTGCTTAAATCAAGCTTTTATCAACCTTCTTGCAAATTTAACGAATTATACCCCCTATTCAAAATTGCGTTGGATGCTTCTTGTAAATACCTGTAAAATACATAAAAAAACGGCTATCTGCCCAAGAAGGCAGATAGCCGTTTTTTACCACTGATGGGCTTTTTATTTAGGACAATAAATACGCATAAACCGATACACCAACGACACTTGGGTATAATAATACATATCGTCTTTTGAATAGTCGTTTTGCAAATTTTTAGGCAAACTGGCATCCAAACCGCCTAGGTTGTCTAAGTAATCTGTAAAGGTTTTTCTCGCCCCAAACTCAACATTGATGTCCCATGAGCCTTTCAGATTGTACTTGATGCCAAGACCCAAAGGCAATACAATTTTATTTTGACTATAACTAGCACTGGGCGTATCACGAGGACTAAAATTCAGGAATCCTATACCTCCAAACACATAAGGCGACCAATCTTTGTGCTGTTTTTGAAATAAATAATTTAAAAAATTGTATTCTGCCACAACATTCAATTCGTGGATTTGGGTTTGAAACGATTTGCCTCGCAACTGATTGAGTGGCTCGTTTATCTGCTTATCATCGCCGGCAATCGAGCCTAAAAGGGCTGTAGCTCTCAAAGAAAAATCTTTCTTGAAGTTGTACCGAAACAACAAATGCCCACCTGCACGGGCGTATTGAGGCATAAACTCGGGGCGAATATCGCCTTTGTAATGCAATAACCCTAAGCCAGCACCAATTTCTATTTTTTGAGAAAAAGTTTTACAAGTGTATAAAATAGCAAAACTTGTAAATAGTAAACTGTATTTTATTTTCGACATTTGTTGTAAAATACCTGAGTGATAAAGCCTCGTTTCATTTTTGTTTATAACTCCAAAACAAGCCTACTTCGTATGTACGAGCTTTTGTTTTTGTATTGGTCGTTAAAAACAACCATAAGCCCACAACATTATTTTCAAATCAAAGGCAACACACTTTCAAGCCCCATGCCTCTTGAACCTTTCACCAAAATATGCGTATGTTGTACAGGATGGTCTTGTAGCCATAAATGCAAACCAAATTTTTCTGGAAAATAATGCACTTTCATCATAGGCAATTCTTTTACAGCGTGTTCCATCAATGTCCCCACCAACAATACATAGTCGAACTGGCAAGTATTGAGCAATTGCCCTAATGCCTGATGTTCGGCTGGGGCTTCGTCGCCGAGTTCAAACATATCGCCCAAAATGACCATTTTATGCGTCGCTTCGAGGTTATTGAAATTGGTAATGGCGGCAGTCATCGACGAAGGATTGGCATTGTAGGCATCCATCAAAACTAAATTCGTTCCTTTGGCAACAAATTGAGAACGGTTGTTATTCGGAACATAAGCGGCTACCGCTTGGCAAGCCGTGGCCGTATCAAGCCCAAAATATTCGCCAATACGAATGGCGGCACACATATTGAAGAAATTGTATTTTCCCGTGAGGTGGCTTTCATAGCGATTGCCTGCCAAATCGGAAAAAACCACAAAAGGCGTATCGGTGAGTAAATGAGCCACGCTCGGAACAGCATCGTTTGGCTCGGTAGCATAGGCAACCACGTGGTGCAAGCCTTTTTCTTGGGCCATAGCTAAAGTAGGCTCAGAGGTTACATTCACAAAAACCGTTTGGTCATGGGCAGCCAGCCAATCGTACAATTCGCCTTTACCCTTCCGAACGCCCGTCATTCCGCCAAAACCTTCGAGGTGAGCTTTACCGATATTGGTAATAAAACCATGCGTAGGCTCACAAATTTCGACCAATTCTTTGATGTCGCCTTGCTTGTTTGCCCCCATTTCGATAATGGCAATTTCGATGCTTTCATCAATAGCCAATACCGTAAGCGGTACACCAATATGATTATTCAAATTGCCCTGCGTAGCGTAAGTCTTATATTTGCAAGCCAATACGGTGTTGATAAGCTCTTTGGTGGTGGTTTTTCCGTTTGAACCTGTTAGTCCAACAAAAGGAATCTGCAATTGTTTACGATGAAATTTGGCCAATTGTTGCAAGGCAAGCAAGCCATCTTCTACCAATAAATAACGTTCGTCTTGTACCACAGCGGGGTCATCAACTACCACGTATTTCGCTCCTTGTGCCAAAGCCTGACTGGCAAATCCGTTGGCATCGAAATTGGGACCTTTGAGGGCTACAAACAGATTATTTTGGGCTATTTTACGGGTATCGGTGCTTACGCCCGAACATTCTTTGAATTTTTTGTATAAATCACTAACCGAAATCATTATTTTAAACGTTATAAATACTAAGACAAAAGTACAATAGAAAAATAGAGATGCCTAAAAACAGTTTATTCCGATAAGGCAGGCAACTCTTGCCTCGGCATTTGGGTCTTTTAGTTAAAACAATAAAACTATATCGAATGAAAAAAATACTTACTTGGTGTTTCTGTGGGCTTGCGTTGTTGGGTAAGGCCCAAAATATCACGTTTGAATACAATAATACAATAAAAATTATTCAAAATAACCAAACCTTAGCGAATGCTTGGGCTGGTGGCTTGAATGCCCCCCAGTTTTCTACTTGTCGCCTCAACAACGATGCGTATGACGATTTGGTCGTATATGACCGAACCGCCCAAAAACTTTCTACTTTTTTGGCAACCAAAGATAGCAACGGACAATGGCAATGGACGCACGCACCCGAATATGAAACCCAATTTCCGACGATTCAAAATTGGATTTTATTGATAGACTACGACCACGACGGCAAGAAAGATATTTTTACCCATGCCCAAGCTGGATTGAAAATTTATAAAAATATAGGAACAGACAAACTCGCTTGGCAACTCATAGCCAACCCTGTTTATACCCTTGGCTTTTCTGGCACAATCAACCTCAATGTGACAGCTACTGATATTCCGGCTATTGTCGATTGCGATAACGACGGCGATATAGATGTGCTGGTATTCGATACGTCGGGCAATTTTGTAGAATTTCACCGAAATTATGGGGTAGAAAAATACAACGACCCCAATCGGCTCGAATTTGTAAAAATTGGCTATTGTTGGGGAAATTTTTTGAAAGAACATTGCAAAGATTTTCGATTCGACATCGATTGTGGCGATACGCCTGCGGGTGGCAATAGCCTGCCTATTGGGCTGAATACAACCGCTTCGCCCAACAAAGTATTACATTCGGGCAATACGTTGCTGTTGGTCGATTTGAATGGCGACAACAAAAAAGATGTTTTATTTGGTCATATTTCTTGTACCAATATTGCCGCTATGCTCAACGAAGGCACTGAACGAAGAGCTATTTTCAAACAAGTAAGCTACAGCTATCCGCAAAGCGACCCGATTGATTTCCCGATTTTTCCTGCGGTATATTATGAAGATTTAGACTTCGACGGAATAAAAGACCTTGTAGCTGCTCCCAATGGCTTTGACAACGCCCAGCAAACCATTGATTTTCAGAATGTTGCTTGGATGTATAAAAATACAGGGCAAAGCGAAAATCCTACTTGGCGTTTTCAGGGAAAAGATTTTTTGGTTAATACGATGGTCGATTTAGGGGAAAATGCCGCTCCTGTGCTAGTAGATATTGACGGCGACAACGACCTCGATTTGTTGGTGGGCAACGGAGGCATACGTGGCACTCAAGGCTATAGGGCCAGTATTTATTTGTATGAAAACCAAGGAAATGGCTCATTTGTATTAAAAAATACAGATTACTTAGGCATTTCCTCCGCTTTACAACTATTTGATATTCGCCCTTTTGTAAGCGATATGAACGGCGATGGCGTAAACGATTTGGGCTTTAGCTCCAATTCGTTTAAGGGCGTAGAAGTACGTTATATTCCTAACAAAGGAGCAAGAGGCAAGACCTTCGACTTGCAACTCAACAATGTGGTACTTTTGCCAAGCATTCCCGATGTTGTTGCTGGCGAAAGTATCACGTTTGTCGATGTAGATAAAGATGGCAACAAAGACGTGATACATGGCACAAGTTTGGGACGCTTACGTTACCTTCGCAACAAAGGCAGCAATACCAATCCGTCGTATCAACTCGAAAATGATAACCTAGGCGGCGTAGATGACCTCGACAGCGAAGGCACGCTGTACGTTACGACCGCAGATTTGAATTTAGACGGCAAACTCGAATTGATTACTGGAACAAGAGCAGGGCATTTAATTATCTATAAAAGTTTTTTAGACCAAAATCAAAGCAATTACCAAGCCGATACCAGTTTGATTTGGGATAATAATCTTACCCAATACGCCAAACTCCTCC
This sequence comes from Cytophagales bacterium, assembly GCA_013298025.1. Classification (GTDB taxonomy): domain Bacteria; phylum Bacteroidota; class Bacteroidia; order Cytophagales; family Spirosomataceae; genus Flectobacillus. The sequence goes on from JAAFJE010000002.1 coordinate 354,780, forward strand.
TAGGAGGAAACGCCAGCATTGCCACCGGCGACCTTGATAATGACTTCGTGCCAGACCTTGTCGTTGGCACAAATACAGGAGGTTTACGCTTTTTGAAAGGCAAAGCACAAGTGATTATTACCGACACCGACAAGCCCTTGTTACAGCGTATTTTCCCAAATCCGACGAGTGGCTACGTCTATTTTACACCAACCCAAGCTGGCACTATCAAAATCATAGACATACAAGGTAAAACGGTTATCAACGCCAAAAGCGTACAACCCAATATCGAGAGTAGCATCGACTTATCTGGACTTGCCACAGGCACGTATATTTTTCAGTTTGAAAGTAGTGCAGGACAACTTTCAAACGCTAAAGTTATGGTTGTAAAATAGCTCAGTCATTCTTATTTCCTTATCCATGAAGCTACTCAAATCAGGAGTGGATAAGGAAGTTTTTCAACGTTTTTGAAACATAAACTTCGCTCCATTTTCTATACTCATACTTCATTCAATTTACTTAAAATCAATACTTTATGCTTTATTCTATCTATCTTTATAGAGATAAACCTTATTTTTGAATAGCGGCTAGTCCTGTGTTATATTTAGCGGTAAGGCTTTGAAAAATTAGCAGGTTTTGTATTTTTGTGAAAATGACAAAATCATGGGAGAAAACCATTTAACATATTTCAAAATAGAAAATTTCAAAAGATTTGATTCTTTTGAAATGGAAAACCTTGGTCAATTCAACCTTTTGGTTGGTGACAACAATGTTGGGAAAACGAGTGTTTTGGAAGCTTTGACTTTCGATGAAGAAGATAGAATTATGTTTCTGAGAAATTATATATACATATTATTTTCCAGAAACATACTACAATTCCCGTCAAAAATTGAAGGTGAAAACTTATTATCACAACTTGACATCTGGTCATTTATATTAAAAAATGTTTTCCAACCATTAATTATAAGCTACAAAACAATAACCCATTATACAATTAAATACGAATTTGTTAAAGAAGTAGGTTTTACACAATTAGATAAAGACTTTATTAATAATAATATCAAATTAAATAAATTACCAATTTGGTGGATACGCCTCACAAAAAACGGTATTTATGATGGCATTTATGGTCGTTATGCTGAAGAAATCATAAATGCTCTTTATGATACAAAAACTCCCAAAGTAAATTTTTTACCCTTAAACATGAATTACCACAATGGACATACTCAAGATTATTATTCTTTAATTAATGGGAATAATAGTACAAGAATACTTTTTGATTCAACGCTAAAATCTATAATTCCAAATTTAATTGAAACAAGACCACATAAAGTTTTTGAACAAGAAGTTATAGGGTTTGTTTTAAATAATAGTAACGAAATAGTTCCAATAACTACTTTTGGTGATGGTGTGCTTAAAATTGTACGTATCCTTTTAGGACTTATGGGAGCAAAAGGGAATCGTCTAATGATTGATGAAATAGATACAGGCATTCACTTCTCTCGCCTACAAGATTTCTGGAAAACAGTTATTACACTTTGTAAACAATTTGACGTTCAACTTTTTGCTACTACACACAGTTTAGAATGTCAAAGATATTTTGTGGAAGCTTTGTCGGAATTGGGGGAAGAATACCAAAAAGATGCCCGAAATATCAGTTTGTTAGAAAATGCCAAAGGTGAAGTAAAGTCGGTAACTTTTGATTTTGAACAATTTGAATTTGCATTAAGTATTGGTGCTAATACGAGAGGAGGGCAACGATGAAAAGGGTTTAAATCGAAGCAGAAAGAGATTAGCCACTGGAATCTGAATGCCCCTGCACTCAATAATTTAAAAACATTTTTAGATACATTTTTTATAGCATAAGTTATGACAGAAAACAGTAAAAAGTTCCTCTACGAGTATTTGAACAACGCTTCGCCAACGGGCTTTGAAGCTCCCGGACAACAAATTTGGTTGGATTATATCAAACCTTATATCGACGAAACGATTATTGATGTTTACGGAACTGCCGTGGGAGTGATTAATCCCAACCAACCTTATAAGGTAGTGATTGAGGCCCATGCCGACGAAATTTCTTGGTTTGTGAATTATATCGACGATAACGGCTACGTGTTCGTAAGAAGAAATGGTGGCTCTGATGCCGTAATTGCTCCTTCGATGCGTTGTAATTTACATACGAAAAAAGGCACAGTAAAAGGCGTTTTTGGCTATCCTGCTATTCACGTGCGTGATTTGGCGAAAGACAAAGCCCCAACGGTCAACGATATTTTTATTGATTTGGGTGCTGCCAACAAAAAGGAAGTAGAAGAAATGGGCGTGCATGTGGGTACGGTCGTTACTTTTGAAGACGGACTTACAGAATTGAACAACCGTTACTTTGTCGGACGAGCCTTAGATAACCGTGTGGGTGGTTTTATGATTGCCGAAGTAGCCCGTATGTTGAAAGAAAACAACGTTACGTTACCTTTTACTTTGTATGTTGTCAATGCCGTACAAGAAGAAATTGGTTTGCGTGGTGCTGAGATGATTGTCAGACGTTTGAAACCAGACCTTGCCATTGTAACAGACGTGACCCACGATACACAGTCGCCGATGTACAACAAAAAAGAGCAAGGCGATTTGAAGTGTGGCAAAGGTCCCGTTATTTGCTATGGCCCAGCCGTGCAAAACAATGTGCGTGATTTTATCATTGATGTGGCTACCGCTAAAGACATTCCGTTCCAGCGTCAGGCGGTTTCTCGTTCTACGGGTACAGACACCGATTCGTTTGCTTATGCTACCGAAGGCGTGGCTTCTGCCTTGATTTCCTTGCCATTGAAATACATGCACACCACCGTTGAAACGGTACATAAAGACGATGTACAAGCGGTGATTAACTTGATTTATGAATCTTTGTTGGCACTTCAAGGCAACGAAGATTGGCGATACATTAAATAAAACAACACCCCTGAGCGATACAACTTTTAAACCATCGCTCAGGGGTTTGTAACTCTTCCGATGGGTTCATTATCAATTGCGTCCTTCAACCTCATCTTGTATGCTGCTCAACAAAAAGGAGCAGATACAGCCTTGCTTTGTCAGCAAATAGGCATCAATCCGGCTATTTTACAAGACCCCGACGCTCGTTTGCCCATTCGCACGGTGCATCATTTGTGGAAAGCCGCCGTTGAAGCCACAGGCGATACCCATTTAGCTTTGCATACAGGCGGATTGGTCAACACGATGGGCGTAGGGATTTTGGCGTATGTGATGATGCACTGCCCCACCTTGGGCAAAGCCCTCGACAAGCTCTGCGAATACCAAGCCATTGTATGTGATGCAACGCAAACGAGTTTTTTCGTAAAAGATGAACTTGCCTATATCACCTTGTCGCAATTGAGCGAAGATGTACTGTACCCTCACTATGCTTTTGAATCGGAATTGTCTATTTATTTTGCAGCGACGAAAGGCATGATTGGGCAAGCAATGCCCTTACATTCGGTACATTTTGCCTATCCTTTGCAAGCCGACTTAGCGGCTTATCATCAAGCCTTTGCTACAGAAAACATCTTTTTTTCAAGCCATTTTACAGGCTTTTGTTTCGATAAAAACTACCTCAATACGCCTATTTTAAACGCCAATCCAAGTCTTTTTACGCTTTTCGACAAACACGCCAGTCAGTTGTTGATGCACCTACAAGAGGAGAAAAGTATCAAGGAAAAAGTCAAAAAAGAAATCATTGGCTTGCTCAAAGGCGAAGAGCCTTCTTTGCATCAAATTGCCCGCAATTTAGGCATTGGCTTGCGTTCGCTACAAATGAAACTCAAAGAAGAAGGCGTTACTTTTCAACAATTATTAGACGATATTCGTAAAAACTTGGCATTACAGCATTTGCAAGAGCCTCGTTTTAGCACAACCGACATCGCCTATTTGTTGGGCTATTCTGAACCAAGTGTCTTTTTCCGTTCTTTCAAAAAATGGACAGGCAACACCCCTGCTACCTACCGCAAAACCATTGCTCGGGCCTAGAAAACACAGCTACTGCTCCGTCATTAATCATTAATATATAGTTTTTTTCTATTGTTATATACAAAATATCAATTTGACTTATATATAATTTCTCTTCAATTTTGTACTATCAATTACAGCATTAGTTGTGCTGGTGTGTCGTACTGTTTTGCTTGTAAGAGAGGTTTTTTGCGTACATACACCACTTAATAAATACAGTATCTGGGCAGAGCATACGTATTATTGGGTGAAAAAGGCAAAAAACCTCTTCTTCTTTTCCCCCATTTTGTAACAACCATGCAATCCATCAAAGTTATTTCCTTATCTTTCAAAAATGCCGACCTTGCCACACGAGGAAAAATGCAATTGTTGGAAACCTTGCTATGATTTCTAAACTCACAACTTACCTCCATACGCCAAGTCGCCTGCATCGCCCAAGCCCGGCACAATGTAGTATTTATGATTGAGTTGCTCGTCGATACAGCCAAGGAAAAAATCGGCTTCGGGTATAGCTTCCTGCAAAAATGCTACGCCTTCGGGGGCAGCGATTGCTGCAGCCAGAATTACACGCTGTGGCCTGCCGTATTGCAACAAAGCGGTATAAGATTTCAACAACGATTTGCCCGTTGCCAACATAGGGTCGATTAAGATGAGTGTTTTGCCTGATAAATCGGGACACGCCAAATAATCCATCTGAATATCGAAGGTTTCATCAGGATGATGTTTACCCCGAAAAGCACCAATAAAAGCATTTTCGGCGTGGTCGAACAACTGCAAAAAGCCTTGGTGAAAAGGCAAACTTGCTCGCAAAATCGCTACTAATACGGGTTGTTGTACCAACAATTGCGTAGAAGCCGTTGCCAAAGGTGTTTGAACAACAGCAGGTTGATAATCAAGCGTTTTAGATAGTTCATACGCCAAAATTTCGCCCAAGCGTTCCATATTTTTACGAAAACGCATACGGTCGGTTTGGATGCGGATGTCACGCATTTCTGCCAAAAAATGATTCGCAATAGAAGGTTGATGATGAAGAATAAACATAAGGCTACGGGCGTTAAAAAATGACGATTGGACTATGCACCTAAGATTTTTTTCATTTCATGCAATTTAAGCAAAGCCTCAATAGGAGAAATGGTATTGACATCTATTTTCTTCAACATTTCTTCTATTTTAGCACGATTTGGCGAAGTTTCTGCCTCAAAAATACGCATTTGTATTTGTTGCTTGGGCATCTCTTTGATGGTTTGTCGATGCGTTTCTTTGCTTCGATTTTTTTCTAATTCAACCAAAATTTCCGAAGCACGATGTACCACGTGCTGCGGCATACCAGCCAATTGTGCCACATGAATCCCAAAACTGTGTTCAGAACCACCTTCGGTAAGTTTACGCATGAAGATGATTTTATTGCCCACTTCTTTGACCGATACATTGAAGTTTTTGATACGCTTGAAGTCGTTGGCAAGCTCATTTAGCTCGTGATAATGGGTAGCAAACAAGGTTTTGGGCTTATATTGCGGATGATTATGCAAATATTCGGCAATGGCCCAAGCAATAGAAACGCCATCGTAGGTACTGGTACCTCGCCCGATTTCGTCCATCAAAACCAAACTTCTATCCGATAAATTATTCAAAATACTGGCTGTTTCGGTCATTTCCACCATAAACGTCGATTCCCCTTTACTCAGGTTATCGCTCGCCCCTACTCTCGTAAATACTTTGTCAACAATACCAATTTCGGCCGCTTCGGCAGGCACAAAACAACCGATTTGGGCCATTAGCACTATCAAGGCGGTTTGTCGTAACAAGGCTGATTTACCCGCCATATTCGGGCCTGTGATGATAATAATTTGTTGCTGGTTATCGTCTAAATACAAATCATTCGGTATAAACTGTTCACCAACAGGCAATTGCTGTTCGATTACAGGGTGGCGGCCCGCCGTAATTTTCAACACCTTGGCATCGCTTACGCTTGGTTGGGTGTAATGGTGTTTTTCGGCAATATGGGCAAAATTACTCAGCACATCTAGCACCGCCAGAATTTTAGCATTTTGCTGAATTTGATGTACATATTCGTTGGCCACCTGTACCAATTCGTTGAAAATGCGTTGCTCTATGACAAAAATTTTATCTTCTGCACTTAAAATCGTTTCCTCATATTCTTTCAGTTCGGGCGTAATGTATCGTTCGGCATTCACCAAGGTTTGCTTCCGAATCCAATCGTTAGGGACTTTATCTTTGTGGGCGTTGGTTACTTCGAGATAATACCCAAACACTTTATTAAAAGAAATTTTCAACGATGAAATACCCGTGCGTTCAATTTCTCGGTTTTGTAATTGTAGTAAAAAATCTTTACCCGAATAAGCAATTTTGAGCAGACGGTCGAGTTCTTCGTCCACCCCTTCTCGAATCATATTGCCTTGATTGGTGACAATAGGCACTTCGTCTTTGAGTTCTTTATTGATTTTTTCGAGTAAAAAAGCACAAGGATTCAGTTGGTCGGTATATTTACGAAGGGTATCTACGCCTTGCGAAACACCTGCCTGTTGAATAAAAATTTGCAACAATTCTTTTATTGGCTGAATATGGCTCAGGGCTTTTTTGAGTTGTAATACTTCTCGTGGATTAATCCGCCTTACTGCCACTTTTGAAATCAAGCGTTCTAAATCGCCAATGGGCTTGAGGTGCTGCACAATGCCTTCACGGAGCGATACATTTTCTTTGAAACAAGCCACCGTATGCAGACGGTCTTGGATAAGCGATTTTTCTTTGAGAGGCAATACCAACCACTTACGCAACAAACGAGCCCCCATAGGCGTATGCGTATGGTCGAGGATGTCGATGAGTGGCACACCGCCTTCTTGTTGGGCAAATACCAATTCGAGGTTACGAATGGTAAATTTATCTAGCCAAACGTATTTATCTTCTTCTAGGCGATTGATACGCACAATATGCCCAATTTCTCGGTGTTCGGTTTCGGCAAGGTAATGCAAAATCACTCCAGCGGCGGTTACGCCTTCTCGGAGGTTTTCTACCCCAAAGCCTTTCAACGAATTGGTTTTGAAGTGATTCGTAAGTATCGGATAGGCAAAGTCGTGGGTAAAAACCCATTCTTCCAAACAAAACGTATTGAATTTATCGCCAAAAAGTTGAGCAAAATCTTGTCGATTTTTTTTACAAAACAATACTTCCGAAGGCATAAAACTTTGCAAAAGTTTTTCGATATAAGCAGGCGTTCCTTGCGAACATAAAAATTCGCCTGTTGACACATCAAGAAAGGAAATTCCAATAATTTCTTTAGAAAAACTAGCAAAAGAAATGGCAGCAAGGTAATTATTTTGCTTGATATTCAGTACATTATCATTAAAAGAAACACCAGGTGTTACCAGTTCTGTCACGCCTCGTTTTACAATTCCTTTGGCAGTGGCAGGGTCTTCTAGTTGGTCGCAAATGGCTACACGCTCGCCAGCACGCACCAATTTGGGCAAATACACATCGAGCGAATGATGCGGAAAACCAGCCAATTGGTCGTCGGCATTACCGTTGTTGCGACGAGTAAGCACGATACCCAAAATCTTAGAAGCCCTTACGGCATCTTCGCCAAAAGTTTCGTAAAAATCACCAACCCGAAACAACAGCAAAGCACCTGGGTACTTGGCTTTGATTTGGTTGTACTGCTTGGCCAGTGGCGTTTCGTTTGCTTTTTTGGCAGGTTTGGGAGAATCAGAATTAGACGGTCTTGCCATATATGTGTTTCAAAAACTAATACGTTTGCGTAAAACAACAAAAATACGGCTTTTTAAAGAGAAGTGATGTGTATGAATTTGAAAATTTCCCGTCGGGGTAATACTTCAGTACTAACGCTTCAAAACAGTATAGCCTTGAAGGCTTGTAGTAGCGTTCAATTCGCTTTGACTTGTCATTTTAATCGCCATAGGTAAAAGACTGATACTAAAAGCAACGGTTTCTTCAAGACTACCGAAAGTAGTCGTAACGTTTCCTTGTGAAGCAGCATATTTTTTGCCCA
>JAAFJE010000020.1 GCA_013298025.1 Cytophagales bacterium
ACACGAAATATGAGTCTATTTTTAGAAAGGGATATAGCCTGATTTCTAAACATTGTCAAAAATTAGCACTTTTAATAGAATGGTGCATTGAAAACTATAACACTAAGAATATTAGACCTAAACCCGTATAAAACAATTTTGTCCAGTAATCAGGAAAATTATATACAATTTAGGGCAAAAGCATGATTTTTAAACCCTTATAAAAGTGAAATTGTTTGCTACTCGTCGGCCAAAGTACTTGAAATATTAATCCGATAAATACCCAATGAAGGAATGGCCGCCGCCAATACCCCAATACCCAATGCAGCGGCAATCATCCAGCCTTCTTCGGTAGCAAGAGCCAACACCGCAAAGTCGTAATGAAAACTTTGCTCTATTTGTTGTGCCATCCAATACATCCCCAACCTACTGATAACCAAGCCTATGATTGTTCCTAAAATACTAATAATCAGTCCTTCTAAAAGCAATAATACAAACAGCTTGGTTCTGCTTGCACCAAGCGAAAGCATGATAGCCATTTCGTATTTGCGTTCTTTGAGGGCATTGTACAACGATACAAAAACACTGATTCCCGACACAATAATAATAACGAGGGCTATCCACTGCAAGGTATCCACGCCTACGCCCATCAAGGCAAAAAGGCGGTTCATTTCAATGGCAGGCGTAGCCGTTTGCATAGAAGAATTTTGGTTGATGCTTCTGGCAATCATCATGCCCATGGCTGGGTTACGATATTTGACCAACATCGCCGTAATTTCGGGGGCTTCCTCTGCCGTTTCGGTTTGGGGCATATCTTCGGTGAGCAATTGCAGCGCCGATGCCCCTTGACTGGGTTTTTCGTCGTCGTGATGCTCGTGCAATTCCCAAATGCTTTCGAGTGGAGTAATCAATACTTGGTCTAGTACCGAATTGTTGCTTTGTAAAATGCCTACAACTTTAAACTTATGGTCGTCGTGGTGATGTCCTTCGCCGTCGTATCCGTGTTGGCTTGCAAAAGAATCGCCAACTTTTAGTCCTAAATTACGGGCTACTTTTGCCCCTACCACTATTTCTAAGGCATTTTCAAATGCCTTCCCCGAAGCAAAAGTAGCTTCAAAATGTTGTAAATATTGTGGCGTTGTACCCACAATGCGGTAGCCTTGGTAGCTATCGCCCAACGAGAGCGGTATGGCTGTTTTGACCATTGGGTTTCGGGTAAAACGTTGGGCTTCTGCCAAATTGATATTGCCTGTGGGAGCATCAATTTGATAAACCGTTGCCAAAATGAGTTGTAAAGGACTCCCCTTTGCACCCAATACCATGTCGATACCCGCAATATTTCGAGCAAATTTGTCTTCCAATTGTTTGCCTACCGTAAGCAACAAAGCAATAATAGCGACCCCCAACGACATCAGCAATACGCTCAGACCACTCGACAAAGGTTTATCTTTGATATTTTTCCAAGAAATATGTAATACATTCATGTTGACAAAAAGTTTACAAAATGAGATGGTCGGCAAAAACTTCTTTCAAACGTTGGTCGTGCGTAACCACCACCAAACTAGCCCCAATCTCTTGTGTTTGGGTTTTGAGTAAATTTATCACTTTCAAGCAATTATCGTCGTCGAGGCTAGAGGTTGGTTCATCGGCCAAAATCAACGAAGGTTTGTTCATCAAAGCCCTCGCAATGCTCACACGCTGTTGTTCTCCTAGCGACAATTGCGTTGTTTTTTTATGTAAATGTTCTACAAAACCAAGGCTTTCGGCCAAGTGAATGGCTTGTTCTTTTGCTAGTTTTTTTTCGGCTAAATAATTCGCCAAGAGTAAATTATCTAAAACCGACAAAGCGTGCACAAAATGGGGTTTTTGGTAAATAATGCCCACGTGTGCAGCCCTAAAGCTTGCTGCTTGTGCCGTTGAAAAACCGCTAATTTCTTGATTATTGATAACAATAGAGCCAGCCGATGGCTTCAAAAGTAAAGCCATCAAATGCAAAAAAGTCGTTTTGCCTTTCCCCGATTTGCCCAAAATCAGCATGGTTTTAGCGTTTTTACAGGTAAAATCAGGAAACCGAAACTCCTTTGTTGGCACGCCTTTCTGCGAAGGATAAGCAAAGGAAAGTTGTTGTGTAGCAATCACAGTTGATGAGTGTTTTGGTTGAAATACAAAGATAATGATTGTAAATATTCACCATCATTTGCCTACAAGATTTAATCTAGGCTTTTTGTACTTTTCTATGACAAGGGAGAAATACCAATATACAAGAAGTGTTACTTAAATTGTTGAGGATAAATGGCTTGTTGATATTCGTTCCAATCTTTATTTTTGAAATAATTTTCACCAAAATACGTTGCTATTTGATGAAATACCTTTTCATCTTGATAGCCCGGTAAAGGTTGAATAATATTAAATTTTTCGTCGAGATAAACCATCGTAGGAAAGTGAATTTTTCCTTGCATTAGATACAGGGCAGCTTCGTTATAGCCAACAACCCAAGCATAGCGTTTATCGCCAATGACGATGTCGTCTTTGTGTTCGGCATCGAGCTTGACCATATAAAACTTTTCGTTGACATACGCTATCACACGGGGGTCACGAAAAGCCCGATAGTTCATGACTTTGCACCAACCGCACCAATTGGTATAAATATCAACAATAATTTTGCGTGGCTCTTTCTGAATAGCCCAATACGCCTCTTCGAGCGTCATCCATTTGATTGTGGGCTTGTCGGGCGAGGGAGCGATTTGTCCTCGAACAGACCCACTGACAAAGCACAATAAAGTAATAACAAGTACTTTAGAAATTTGAGAAACAAACTTACGGGCAATCATTGTACAATAGCGGTTGAATCTATGAGGCAATAGCCTTAGCGAAGATATTTATTCGGAGCTTTTGTGTAAAAGCTATTTTATACCCAAAACTTTTCTTCTACTTACTTATGCCTCATAGCTATGAAAAACATTCACAAAGGTAAGGGCTTAACTTAGCTTTGCCCCTATTTTTTGAAGTAATTTTAGCGTAGCCTTGATGCCATCGTCTTCGCTCAATTCGTCGCCTTCATATTCGATACCCACATAGCCTTTAAAGCCTGCTTCTTTTACAATGCTCATCAAACGGAAATAGTCCATTTCTCTTTCGTTGCCATCGGCATCAAACACATTGGTTTTGGCACTTACGCCTTTGGCAAAAGGCATAAGTTCTTGTACACCCGTGTAGCGGTCGTAAGACTCGTGACAAACCCTATAATTGGCGGTATCACGCTTGATACAGAAATTGCCGAAATCGGGCAATGTACCGCAGTTGGGCATATTTACTGATTGAATCACTCCTGCTAGCCATTTGCCATTAGACGAATAACTGCCGTGGTTTTCAACAATTACGTTGATTTTCATGGTAGCGGCAAACTCCGATAATTTTGCCAAGCCATCGGCGGCATTTTTGGCTACTTCTTCGGCTGGGCCTTTGCCACCGGCATTGACACGAATCGTTTTACAACCTAAATATTTGGCGGCTTCTACCCATTTTTTATGGTTGTCCACTGTTTGTAAGCGTTTGCTGGCATCGGCATCGCCCATGTCGCCCTCGGCATCGCACATGATGAGGTGGTTTTTTACACCATTGTCTTTGCAACGCATCAGCAGTTCTTTCAAATATGCCGAATCTTTCCCATTTTCCTTAAAATCTTTGGTTGCCGATTTAAAGCAAGTATTTACATATTCCACCACGCCAATGCCAAAATCTTTGCGTGCTTTTACGGGAAAATCTAAGTTGGTCATTTGTCCGCCAAAAATGGCTTTATGCAAAGACCATTCGGCTAAAGAAATTTCAAAAAACATTTTTTTACTGGCTTCGGTAGCCAATAAATCTAAGGGTTGCAAAGCCATAATGCCCGACGTAGCGGCAACTGTTTTTAAAAACGAACGACGTGATGCCATGAGATGTTTGGATTTTTGGGTTGATTCTGAAGATAAATTTTAAGGGAAGTTATTCAAATTCAAGGAAGAAAAAAAAGGTATTGTAGGGTAAACCGAAACGATTTGCCCTACAAAAGGTGTTATAGCAACAAAATAAACTACTAGGTATATGAAATCTTTTCGTCACTATAAAAACGATAAATATTTACGAGCAGAAGAAAACAGACGAGAACTAGGCTTTGGCAAACAGGTAAATCCACACGTAAGGCTTGTCAACCGTGATGGCACTTTTAATGTACAACGCATTGGTGGCTCGTTTTGGGGACGCATCAATTTATTCAACCGCTTGGTGACTTGCTCTTGGAATCAGTTTTTTATGGTCGTCCTGATTTATTTTGTTGTAGTAAACATTGTTTTTGCTATCATTTATAATCTTGTTGGGGTCGAACACCTGCAAGGCGTTGATTTGAGTACGCCTTTTACCCGTTTTTGGGATGCGTTCTTTTTTTCGGCACAAACCATCACGACGGTTGGCTATGGGCATATTGCTCCCAAAGGTTTGCTCATGAGTATTGTTGCCTCAGCCGAATCGCTGTTGGGCTTGATGGGCTTTGCTATTGCTACGGGCTTGTTGTACGGACGCTTTTCGAGGGCACAAGCCTATATTTTGTATTCCGACAAAGCCGTGATTGCACCTTATTTAGATATGACGGCGTTTATGTTTAGAATTGTAAACGAACGCTCGAATCAATTGATTGACCTTGCCGTAGAGGTCAATTTATCTATGCTCGAAATCAACGAACACGGCAAAACGCACCGTACTTATACCCGTTTGCACTTAGAACGCTCGCAAGTAAATTTCTTTCCGAGTAGCTGGACAATCGTGCATCCTATTACCGATGAAAGTCCGCTTTTTGGTCTTACCCAAGCCCAGTTGATTGAAAAACAAGCAGAATTTCTTATTCTTGTAAAAGCAACCGAAGATACTTTTAATCAAGCGGTACATGCACGCACGTCGTATCATGCCAAGGAGGTGGTTTACGGAGCAAAATTTGTGTCGATGTTCCAAGAAATGACCGATGAAGGCGTATTGTACCTTGATTTGAATAAATTGTCTGAAACCACAGAAGTGCCTTTGGTCAGTAGCCTTTATCCCGACAGCGATGCCTAACAATTGCTTCGAAACATTAACGAATACCCATGTCATGCAACAACCTTCATTTTTACAAAAAGGCGATACCGTTGGCATCATCGCTTTGGCATCTAAAGTAAATTTTGATGATTTAAAACCTGCCATAACCTTATTAGAAAAGGAGTGGGGGCTACACGTTTGTTTGGGCGAGTCGCTTCAGGGAAGTTTTCATCAATATGCCGCCACCGATGCTGTACGAGCCAATGACTTTCAAACCATGCTTGATAATCCACAAATTAAAGCCATATTTTCGGCACGTGGGGGCTACGGCAGTGCTCGGATTATCGACCGCATCGACTTTGCTCGTTTTGTCGAAACGCCTAAATGGATTATTGGTTTTTCAGACATCACGGCAGTGCTTTGTCACCTTCATACCTTGGGTTTTGAGTCGATTCATGGTGTTATGCCCAAATTATTTTTACAAGAAGGTGGTGCCGAAAGCCTCGAAACACTCCGCAAAACGCTGTTTGGACAAAGCCTTTTTTACAAAATTCCTACGCATCCGCTCAATCGACAAGGCATTGCTCAGGGGCAACTTTTAGGGGGAAACTTAACGTTATTAGCCCACATACTCGGAAGTAAGTCGGAAGTAGATACCCAAGGAAAAATTTTATTCATCGAAGACATCGGCGAATACCTCTACGCCATAGACCGCCTTTTGATACAACTCAAACGAGCAGGTAAATTAACTCATTTGGCTGGCTTAATTGTAGGCTCTTTTTCCGACCTACACGACCACGATACGCCCTATGGAGCAAGTGTCGATGAAATTGTTGCCGAAGCCGTAGCCGACTACGACTATCCAGTTTGCTATGGCTTTCCGGTAGGGCATGATGCCAACAATTGGGCCTTACCCATTGGGCGAAACGTTCGTTTGCAGGTACAAAGCACAGGCGTAAGCCTTATGGAAGATAAGCAACTAAGTATCAATGCTGAATAGTCCATAAAGAGTTAAGTTTTTTGTTTTCAGTAATCGTGCAAATATAATTTTGATTAAAAATTATAAGTTTTTGAAAATCAAAACACTCATTCGTCATTGGCAATTCAAAACTAGGCTTGGATAATTACTTAAACAACATTTTTACAGAAAAATTAAAGATTGGTGCGTGACTTTTTGCTAGGTATTTCGTCTAACACCAATGTACTATAGACACTCTTTTTATTATGCTTGCTAAAACTTATGGCAGTGCCGTGCATGGCGTAGATGCCGTGATTATTACGGTAGAAGTAAGCGAAGGACAAGGACAAAATATGTTTATTGTGGGCCTGCCCGACGGTGCTGTAAAAGAATCGGCACATCGGGTAGAGTCTGCTATCAAACAAGCAGGTTTCTTTTTCCCTCGTACCAAAGTAGTGGTAAACCTTGCCCCTGCTGATATTCGTAAAGAAGGTTCTGCTTATGATTTGCCTATTGCACTGGGCATTTTACACGCCTCTGGACAGGCATCTATCGACACACTAGCCTCGTATGTTATCATGGGCGAACTTGCCCTCGACGGCACTTTAAGACCCATTAAAGGCGTTTTACCTATTGCTATAGAAGCCCGTAAAAAGCAATTCAAAGGCTTTATTCTGCCTGTTGAAAATGCCAAAGAAGCTTCTATTGTCAATAATTTAGATATTATCGGAGTCAAAAACCTCAAAGAAGCCTTGGGATTTCTTCAAGGAACGCAGTCCATTACGCCTACGACGACCGATACAAGAGATATTTTCTTGCATGAACAAAACGATTATGATGCCGATTTTTCGCATGTACAAGGACAAGAAAACATCAAAAGAGCCTTAGAAATTGCCGCAGCCGGTGGCCACAATGCCATCATGATTGGCCCACCAGGGGCTGGTAAAACCATGCTCGCCAAGCGTTTGCCTTCTATTTTACCACCCTTGACGTTACACGAAGCCTTGGAAACGACCAAAATTCATTCGGTGGCAGGCAAGCTTGGCACAAGGGCTTCGCTGATTGCCTCAAGACCTTTCCGCTCTCCGCACCATACCATTTCAGATGCCGCCTTGGTAGGTGGAGGAAGCAATCCTCAACCGGGTGAAATTTCGTTGGCTCATAATGGCGTATTGTTTTTAGATGAATTGCCCGAATTTAAAAAATCGGCTTTAGAGGTCATGCGACAGCCTTTGGAAGAACGGAAAGTAAGTATTTCGAGGGCGAGATGGGCGGTAGAATTTCCAGCCAATTTTATGCTTATTGCCAGCATGAATCCTTGTCCTTGTGGCTATTACAACCACCCTGAAAAAGAATGCTCTTGTGGCCCAGGCGTGGTACAAAAGTATTTGAATAAAGTGTCTGGCCCGCTCCTCGACCGCATCGATTTGCACGTAGAGGTTACGCCCGTGCATTTCGACCAATTATCTTCTACTCGTAAAACCGAAGCAAGTGCCGATATTCGGGCCAGGGTGATACAAGCCCGAAGTATCCAAACAGCACGTTTCAAGGAACATCCGCATATTCATTCCAATGCCATGATGCCTTCGCAAATGGTAAAAGAAATTTGTGTACTCGAACCCGTGGGCGTGTTGCTCCTGAAAAAAGCGATGGAACGCCTGCAACTATCGGCAAGGGCTTACGACCGTATTTTGCGTGTGGCACGCACTATTGCCGACTTGGCCAACACACCAGAAATCAGAACCGAACACATTGCCGAGGCGATTCAGTACAGAAGTCTTGATAGAGAAAATTGGGCGGGCTAAAGGGTTTATGCCAAACTTACTTCTACGGCTTTGAACGTACTTTTGGCACTTTCACAAATCGGACAGCAGTAGTCTTCTGGCAAAGCCGAAAAGCGAATACCAGCCGCAATGCCATTGAACGAATCGCCGAAACGGTCGTCATATATCGTAAAACACGTTTGGCATTGGTGTACGCCATAGCTGGTAGGCTTTGCCTCTTGGGGCTTCACAGGCACGGGCTTGCTTGCCAAAAGGGTATGCTGTTGGTAGTAGCGTTTAGATAAACGTTGCAAGATTTCGGCAATATGGGCTTTGTTTAAGCCTTTTTCAAATAAATGGAGGGTTCGGGTATTAGGGTTAAAATCGCTGGTATGATAAATGTCATACACACTGCTGAGTCCCCCCAATATTTTTCGTTTCTTTATCACCACCGAGCCATATACTTCCGACTTGGCACGTGTTTGTATAGCAAAGCATAGCCCAAAGGTTCTTACATCTTCGCCGTCAAATTCTCGTACAATGCGATGTTTCAACGCAAGCCCTTCTTCGCATAAATCTTCTACCTGCCAGTTTAATTCGTTGGCCGCATGACGAACATTGATGCCATATTTGCCTAAAAGTTTATCCCAAACGAGGCGGTCTTGATTGGTGATGTTTTTAATAATCAACGATTTCCAAGGCGTAACACAAATTTGACCGATTTTGGTTTCTAAGGCTATTTGGCACATTTCAATCAAAAAATCGATTTCAAATGTTTCGTGTCGGCGATAAATGCCGAGCCAAGTTTTATTGCCATAACGGTTGAAGCCTTCATAATATGGAAGCATAAATTGGGGCAATTGTACTTCTTCGGTGGCGTTTTGGGCAATGATTTGTCCTTGAGCCATCAACTGCTCGTATAATTGTGCCTCTTGTGCAGGGTTTGGGGTCAATAATAAGGCTTCGAGTCGTTTGGCAACTTTGGGAATTTCTAAGGTATAAATCAATATGGGCAAATGATAAAGCCGATTCGATTGCTTATAACGCACATATAAGTGCCAAAAATTAGGCGTGCTAGATGCAATGAAATTAAGATTTCCTGTAAAAAATGGGGTAAACGATTGTTGATTGTCAGAAATATTGATTTTAAGTTGAGGATTAAAATCAAATCCGTCGAGAATATCTTTATAAATACCTTCCGAAAGCCATTGCCCCGTCGGAAAAACTTCTTGGGCACAATACGACGAAATGATATTGGGGTGTATTTCGCTGTCTATTTCATAAGCAATGCCAAGGCTTGAAAGCTTTTCTTTGAGCAACAACAAACCACTGCCACGCATGGTTTCGGCTTTGACCCAAAGGTGCAATTGTTGCCTTGCCCCAAATCGTACTTGTCGCACATCTGCTTTTTTGGCTGCTTGCAAAATGACTTCTAAAGTCCCCGGCGAGACAATACCGCCTATCAAGTTTATCTTCAATAATGAGTAGTCACGCATAGAAATTAGTATTTTATACTTAATAAACTGATAATCAAATGTATATTACTTTTTTAATAAAAAGTATAAATGTAATTTTCAAAATAGTACTTTTTTAATAAATATAATTTTTTTTAGAAGAACTTTCTTGATTTTGTTCAAATTTTTTACCCTAATCCATTGCTATTCAAAAAACATTTTATAACTTTCCATCGTCAAACAAATGACACACACAGTATTTCTTAACTATTGAGTACCTTGAAAGACCCAAAATAGTTAAAATAGGCAAATTTTAAGTGTATATAAATTTTCTAAGAAATGCTATTGTTTCACTCTCATAAATAATCATTCAATACCATGAAAAACAATTTTGTAAAAGCTTTGTTCGTAGCCGCTGCTATGACTTGCTTGTCGAACGTAAACACATTGGCTAACACTAACGATGAAGCTACTTTTGTAAAGTCTAAAATCGCTCCTGTTGCCAACACTTTGAGCTTCAATGTTTGGGTTGAAAAACCATCGAACAAGAAAGTTACCGTAATCGTACTTGACAAAGACAACAACGAAGTACACCGTGAGTATGTTGATACGAAATCTGGTAAATTCGCTAAAACTTTCGATTTCTCAAACTTGAGCGATGGCAAATACACTATCCAAATTGTTAGCTCAAACGTGGATGTAGTTGATTCTAAGTCATTTGAAATCAAAACAAACTTTGTTACTAGCCGTGATATGGTTGTAGCTCGCAACTAATTTCTTATCTTGACGAGCTATGATAAGAAACGTGTTAGACTTCTGGAGATTCAACGCTTCGGTATCAGATAATTGGAACTTAGCTACTGCTTAAAGTTCCAATTGTCTGGTGCCAAAGCGAGAATTGAAGAGGCCTTTTTTTTGTTTATAGCCCTTTCTTCTCCTTACACCGCTACGACTGCTGGTTGTACATTTCTTTCTAAAATCGCTCGTACTTCTGGGCGACAACTGCCGCAGCCTGTTCCTGCCCCTGTTGTACTGCACAATTGACTAAAATCTTTGCATCCTTGTGCAATCGCACTCTGGAGGTTTCCTTCGCCCACATTGTTGCACGAACAAACCAATTTTCCCATGACGGGGTCTGCTTTTTTGCCAGAACGCAATAACTCTAGGCGTTTGTCTGATAGCTCTATTTTATTGGCTATCAAATCTTTAAATTCTAAAAATTCGGTTTTGTCACCAATCAAAATTGCTCCTACCAAACGGTCTTGATGTACAATACATTTTTTGTAATATCTTTTGGCTTTATCAATAAAAACAATTTCTTCGTACTCAGGATTATTCGGTGGCGACTCGATGAGTCCTAGCGAACAAAGCTGTACGCCTTGAATTTTCATGATATTCATCGAAAGCGAGCCTTTGTAATAAGTAGCCCAATCGCCTGCAATGTATTTGGCGATAATATCGGCTTGTTGCTCGGCGGCTGCCGTGATGCCCCACATTTGTCCACGCCACTGGGCTATTTCTCCAGCCGCAAAAATAGCGGAGTCAGACGTTTGCAAATAATCATTTACCACCACTCCTCGATTTACTTCTAAACCTGCCGCTTTGGCAATGGCTACGTTGGGACTTGTCCCGATGGCAAAAACCGCCACGTCGGTCATGATTTTACGCCCCGATTTCAGGCGAATGCCTTCCAATTGTTCGCTTCCGTAGAACGTATCCACTTCGTCGTTGTAATATACATCTATGCCTAAATTGACAATTTCTTGGTGCAGCAGTTCAGAACCCAGTTGGTCGAGTTGCCTGTCCATAAACCTACTGATGCGTTGCACAATTGTCACATTGACATCTATTTCACGCAGGGAAGCCGCCAATTCGAGTCCTAGCAAACCTCCTCCAACAATCAAGGCGTGTGGATTTTCTTTTGCTAAAAAAGGTTTGAGGGTATCGGCATCGAGGCGAGAACGCATATTAAAAATGCCCTTCATTTGTGGAATGCTTGCAGGCATAAATGCACTCGAACCCATTCCTAAAATCAGTTTATCGTATGGATGCTCTTCCCCTTGCGAGTCGGTAACAACCTTGTTGCTGCGGTCGATATGTACAATTTCGACACCTTTATGCACCGTAATATTAGCTTCTTCAAATTGCTCCTCTCGCAACTTCACGAGCTGTTCCCAGTCTTGAGCCCCAGAAATATAATCGGGGAGCATTACTCGGTTATAAAAAGGATATATTTCTTTAGAAAAAACGTGAATTTCGTCGGTTTGGTTAAGTTCACGATACGACTTAATAAAGCCTAAGCCAGCCGAACCAGCCCCGATAATGATAATTTTTTCGTATGGTTTTTGGTAAGGCGTTACCTGCACAGCCGAAAATTTAAAATCTGGTTCTTTCGAGCGAGGGTCCACAAGGGTATTGGTGAGGTTGTTGGTACGACCAAAAGCCTGTTCCAAAATTTTACCAAAGTGCATAGGCATAAAGCATACGCCTTGTTTTACGTCGGTCGTAATTTTCACTTTGATTTGAGCCTTTCCTCTACGACTTTCTACCACCACCAATTGATTTTCTTTGATGCCTCTTTCTTGGGCATCGTTGGGGTGCATTTCTATGAACGGTTGCGAAATATGTTGGTTGAGTTTGTTTACCTTGCCCGTTTTGGTCATGGTATGCCATTGGTCACGAATCCGCCCATTGGTGAGTACCAAGGGAAAATCGGCGTTGAGTGCCTCCGAGGTATTGGCATCGGGTACGGCATGGATTTTGGCTCGACGGTTGGGCGTAAAAAACTGGTGGTCGGTAAACAAACGCTTTGAGCCTTGATACTGAGCATCTTGCTGCAAAGCTTCTGCCGTAAAAGGCCATTGCACCGAGCGTTTTTGTTGTAAAACTTCGTAGCTCAAGCCCGAAATGTCGATATTTGTGCCAGCCGTTGAGCGGCAATGTTCGGCATAAATTTCGCCATTGTCTTGGTAAGCAAAAGCCTCGCCAAAGCCCATTTTACGAGCAAAGCGATTGATAATTTCGGTATCGTCTAAGGCTTCACCGGGTGGGTCTAGCACTTTAGGCAAGAGCGTAATTCTTCTTTCTGAATTGGTAAAAACAGCATTTTTTTCTGCCCAAGCAGCCGCAGGCAATACCACATCGGCATATTTGACGGTATCAGAACGATTGGAAACGTCTTGTACCACCACAAATTTGGCATTGAGCAAGCCCTTTTCTACGGCATTGCTATCGGGCAAACTCACCATCGGATTGGTACATACAATCCAAATGGCTTTCATACGGCCATCGGCCAATGCCTCAAACATTTCGGTAGCAGAAAAGCCCGGTTTATCCGAAATTTTTGTTCCTCCCCAAAAGGCTTGTACTTCTTCACGATGGGCAGGATTGGCTAAGTCACGGTGGGCAGGCAACAAATTCGCCAAGCCGCCTACTTCTCGTCCTCCCATGGCATTGGGTTGTCCTGTAAGCGAAAAAGGACCATTTCCTTCCTTGCCTATTTTTCCCGTAATTAAATGTAAATCAATGAGGGAAAGGTTTTTATTGACACCAATAACCGACTGATTTAGCCCCATTGTCCACATCGACAAAAAACCTTTAGCTTGATGAATATAGGAAGCAGCCAAATGAATTTGGGCTTCGGGAATGCCACAAATATGGGCGGCTTCTTCGATGCTTCGGGTAAATACTTGGGTGCGATACGCCTCAAAGCCATCGGTATGATGCTGGATAAAGCTTTCGTCTATCCAGTGGTTTTCAATCAAAACCCGACCAATGGCATTGGTGAGCGTTACGTCTGTACCCGGATTAATCTGCAAATGCAAGTCGGCTTGTGCGGCGGTTTGGGTTTTACGAGGGTCCACTACCATGATTTTTGTAGCAGGATTCGCCTGTTTGTGGGCTTCTACCCGTCGCCAAATAATTGGATGTGCCCAAGCTGGATTTGCCCCCGTAACCAAAAAGGTATCGGCAAGCTCAATATCATCATAACAAACGGGTACACTATCTTCTCCGAGGGTAAGTTTGTAACCTACTACCGCCGACGACATACAGAGGCGAGAATTGGTGTCTATATTATTTGAACCAATAAAGCCTTTGATGAGCTTATTGATAACATAATACTCTTCGGTAGAGCATTGTCCCGATACATAAAACCCTACCGCATCGGGACCATATTTTTGGATAATTGCCTTAAAAATTGCCGCAGTGCGGTCGAGGGCGGTATCCCAACTGACCCTTTGCAAGGGCATATCACGGTTGAACCGCATAGATGGGTACAACAGCCTATCAGAGGTATCCATAACGGTATAATGCAGGTTCATGCCCTTTGAACACAACATCCCTTTGCTAGAAGGATGTGTTTTGTCGCCTTCGAGGTGAAGTTTGCCCTGTCCTGCGTCCGTTATCACTACGCCACAACCTACACCGCAATAAGAGCAGGTTGACTTCACTTGTTTTTGCTTCGTTCCTGTGTGCATCGTACTTATTGTAATGACAATTCCTTTACTAAAACCTTTATGATAAATTGAGGCGTTGTGCCAATCAAACAACTGATTATTAATCTTCTATCGAAAACTTATCAAATAATAAGCTCAATAGTTCGTCATGAATACGGATATATTCGGGGTCGTGTGCAATATCTTTTTTATTGCGTGGTCTATCTAGTTTTACGTCCACAATTTTCTTGATGGTAGCGGCTGGGCCGTTGTTCATTACAACCACTTTATCCGACAAGAAAATGGCTTCTTCAATATCGTGCGTAACCATTACGATGGTTTTATTGCGGTTGTCTAAATTCCACAACTTGAGCAATTCGATGTGCATCGAGCCCTTGGTAAGGGCATCTAAAGCACCAAATGGTTCGTCTAGCAACAAAATACTAGGATTGATGGCAAAAGCACGAGCAATGGCTACCCGTTGTTTCATCCCACCCGACAACTGGCTAGGCAATTTATCTTTGTGTGGCGTAAGGTTTACCATTTGGATATAATGGTCAACGATGGCGTGTTTTTCGGAAGAAGATTTATCTTTAAAAACCGAATCAACCGCCTCATAGATGTTTTTATACACCGACATCCAAGGCAACAATGAATAGTTTTGGAATACAATACCTCGGTCGGGGCCTGGGCCTTTTACCACATGGCCATTGGCAATCACCTCGCCCGAAGAAGGCGTAACCATACCCGAAATGGTATTCATCAAAGTGGATTTTCCACAACCAGAGTGACCAATCAAGGCTACAATTTCACCTCTTTTTATTTCTAAAGAAATGTCCTTAACCGCCGTAAATTTTCCTTTGGGCGTTTTGAAAGAAACTTCTATATTGTTGATTTCGATAGCAGTTTCTCTATTGATTTTATGAAAATCGTTGGATGAGTCAACCAACGGAGCGGGTTTATTGATATTCGACATAAGATAAAATGGCTAAAGCATGAAAGAACAGAAAAGATTGAGGTAAGATGAGCAAGGGTTAGCGTTGGTCGTAAGAAAATGCTTTTTGTAAAGCATTAAAACCTTTATCCAACAACAAGCCCACAGTACCGATAATCAAGATAGCAACCATGATTTTTTCTAACGAAAGAGCATTCCAGCTATCCCATACAAAGAAGCCAATACCTACACCACCCGAAAGCATTTCACCTGCTACAATTACCATCCAAGCTACTCCAATAGACAAACGCAAACCTGTGATAATGTGTGGAATAGCAAAAGGAAGCATGATTTTAGTAATGTATTTCCAACGAGAAAAACCAAAGGCTTTTCCCACGTTTTTATGGTCGCTTGGAATACTGGCTACACCAAAAGCTGTGTTGATGAGCGTAGGCCAAAGCGAGGTAATCATGATGATAAACACCGTTGCACCTTCGGCAGCTTTGAAAGCCAATAAGCCTAAAGGAAACCAAGCCAAAGGCGATACTGGGCGTAAAATTTGTACAATAGGATTGAGCAGTTTCATACCGATTTTCGACGAACCCATCAACAAACCCGCTGGAATGGCCACCAAACTTCCTGCACCAAACCCTGTAAACACCCGTATAATAGAACTGACCAACTGATTTCCAATGCCTTTGTCGTTGGGACCTCGGTCATAAAAAGGCTCTGCCAACAATTCTGTAAAAACCGACCATGTAGCAACTGGCCCAGGAATTTCACCTGCCGTAACAAGGGTGACTAATTGCCAAACGCCTGCAAGAATCCCCATGCTTCCTATAAAGTACAGGGCATCGGACAATGTGTTTTTGATAGAAAGATTTTTCATAACAAGTATCTTTTGGCGGTATCCATGCCATAAAGCATGGATACCAGTGAAAATGCTATTTTTTAGTGGCTTTAAGGTAAGCGTCTATATTACTAGGGTCGAATTGTACATCGTAAGTCGTTTTGAACGGCTTCATATCTGGCTGTGCAGGAATGCTCATTTCTTTGGCTACTTCTTCGTACAAATCATCTAAAATCAATTTTTCGGCAATAGCCTTGTAGTTAGGCTCTGATTTTAGATAACCGAAACGAACGTATTGAGCTAAAAACCACATAGCGTGCGATTTGCGAGGCATATTTACTACACCATTGTTGTAGAAAGTCATGTAATCGTCTTTGTACTTTTGAACACCCAAGTCGCAACCTAAATCGTTTGAACCCAGGAGTCTGGCTTCGATTACGGGCAAAGCAGCATTTACGTAATAAGGTTTGGTCAACCACGATGCCGCCTTTTTTCTGTTACTCATGTTGTCTAACCAACGACAAGCCTCTACAATTGCCTTCATTACTTTTTTCAAATCTTCTCTTTCTTCTACGGCAAATTTGCTATTGACAACCAAGGCTTTTTCTGGGTGATGTTTCCAAATATCTTGGGTAGCAATATGTGTAAAACCTACGTTTTGCGTAGCAGCTACGCCATTCCAAGGCTCACCAACGCAATAGCCTTCCATGTTATCTACACGCATATTGGCAACCATTTGTGGCGGTGGAATAGTGATGATACCTACCGATTTTTGGTTAACACCTGCGGCAGCCAACCAGTTACGCAACCAAATATCGTGTGTTCCACCAGGGAAAGTCATGGCAAACGTCACTTCCTTGCGTGCTTGTACATTTTTTACAGCACTTGCTACTTTGTTTACTTCTTTGAAACCTACCAAGCCACAAAAGTCTTTAGAAAGCGTAATTCCTTGACCATTGTTACTGATAACCATGGCGACTTTCATTTCAGAACCAGCTTTTCCTCCTATACCTGTATAAACAGAAAGTGGCATCGAGAACAAGCAGTGCGCACCATCAAGCTCTCCATTCAAGATTTTGTCACGCACATTTGCCCAAGAAGCTTCTTTCGACAATTCAACATCAACGCCATATTTGGCAAACAAGCCCAATTCTTTGGCTGCCACCAAGGGTGCACAGTCGGTCAAAGGAATAAAGCCTAATTTAATTTTTTTACCTGCGGGCTTCGGATTATCAGCCAGCACAGAGAATGTTGCTGCTACTACGCAAGCCAACATGAGTAAGGTTTTTAACAGAGTCTTTTTCATTTTTTTAACTAATTATTGTGATTGTTTGAACACCACAGCCCGACCCCCATCGAACGTGTAGCGGAGATTAAAATAAAATTTAGTCGAGAAAAATATGTGAAATTTTAACTGTTGGCTAACCCGTAGCCAACAGTTAGAAACGATTGCTACTTGATAGCTACTGGTTTAGTGTAGAAGAAATCTGGTCTGATATTAACCATAAAATATAACCATGTACCTGTTTTGTCGTAGGTGTTGGCTACGGCATCGGTAGTAGCTTGACCTTTGGCAAATGGCATCGAGTCGGTGGCTTTCATGATTGAATAGCCTAACTCAAGATTGGTAAATTTATTCATTTGATAGTTCAACAAGAAGTCGATTTCTGTACCTAATTGCTTGTCTATCAAAGACCCGTTCGCTTTTTTCATATCTTGATTCAAGGCAAATGAATGTACATCTAACCCTACAGACAAGACGTTGGTAGCATATTTTGCTTTTACATAAAAGTTGTTCAAACCTCCAACTGGCGAGCCTGTTCCTACGTAGAAGTAATCCATATAGCCCCAGTGTCTGTGCGGTGTACCATACAATGGGTCGAAACGATTATTTTGGGTTGCAGGAACTGATGGGTCGTTTCCTGACAATACATCATACCCTGGCGTGATGCTCCAATTGCCCTTTTGATACGTTGCCGCTACAGTATAGTGGTAGGCATTCATATCTTTACCGTCACGGTCTTTGCCTGTTTGTGCGTAATATGCACCTTGGAAAGCAATTTTACCAAAGCCAGAAGCATTTCCTAACGTGTGGTTGACCATCAAACCGTAAGTATAACGGCTGTTTGTTGCAGAATAATCAAAGTTATCGGTTGCACCAGCTGAAACAAATCTTCTTCCATACACATATCCTGAAGCTGCCGAACCAGCAGAGTCTAAACGATAAGCGCCAAACACATCATTAAAGAACAAACCTGAAAATTTGGTTTGTTTAAATTTACGTGAGATATACACACTCTTAAACGACTTATAGTCTTGTGTTGCTCCGTTAGTAGATGGAGGGTTTCCATAAACTGGTGTTCCTGTTTTTGAGCTGTTGTTTGCAACGCTTCCACCAGCAGCCAAAGGTACAATTCCTGCGGGTATTGGCACTAATGTACCCAACGAGTTTTTAACGTATGCTGGTAAATTGCCTGGTACATAACTTGTTCCTGTTGCTCCAAAGGCATCTGTCGATTGGTTGAAAGCATACCCAATATCAAACTGCCAACCGTGGTGCATTCCTTTGAGTAACACCATGTCGTGACGGCGACCTTGTTGTAACCAGTCTAAGTTACCAATCAAACGCACATCATCGTAAATCAATTCTTGGCGACCAATTTTGATTGAAAGTAAATCAACCAATTTAAACTTAACTGTAGTGTCGGCTTTGTTTGCCAACGTAACGTCTGCCCATCCTTCGTGCAGCATCAGGCGGCTACCGTCGGCTGGCGAAATTGTTGAAGCATCTTGCCCCCATACACGCACATCTTGAAGGGTTGCACCAAACGTAACTCTATCCCATTTGTAACCAAAAATGAGGCGAGTTCTTTGCGAGGTAAAAGCCGCTTCTTTCGCACCTGTCGGAACTAAATTGCCGAGTCCATTCCGAACCTCTGTACGGGTTCTTACTTGGCCTTGTAAAGTGAATTGCGCTTTCGCAGCAAACTGAGTAGAAAGTCCTAGCATTAAGGCGAATAACGCCTTGATTTTGTAAGTTTTTTTCATACTTTTGTAGTTGATTGTAAGATTTTAACAGAGTTTTGCGATTTTCCCCGAATCGAGACCCCCATCTCATTCGGGTTTTTTTATTTATTACTATTATTTTATGGGTCACAACATTCAATAAATCAGGCGTTTATACATTACGCCAAAGCTGTTTCTTCTACAATTTGTGTAATTTTTCTTTGTTTTTTATCGAACCTCACAAGGCTTGTCAAAAGCCCTATACCAGCTACGGCAACTCCTATGTAAAAGAACGCTTGGGTATAAGTAATTTCCTCCGATTTGAATAAGAAACCAGCCAACACACCACCCAAATTTCCGCCTGCCCCTACAATACCTGCCACCGAACCAATGTTGCGTGCATCAACAAACGGTACTATTGCATACGTAGCACCATTGGCCATTTTTAGGAAGAAGGCAAAAACCAACATCGCTACGACTGCCAGTGCCAACGAACCCGTTTGAGCAAACAATACAATGCCAATGCCTTCGAGCAAAAGTAAAGCTGCCAACAACCATCCCTTGCCTTTGAGTCCGAAAGTCTTTCCAACTTTATCGGCTACAATACCTCCAATTGCTCTAGCAAACAAGTTCATGAATCCGAAAACACCTGCCAGTAAACCTGCCGTTGCAAGGTTGCATTGGAAGTTTTCAGAGAAATAAAGTGCCGCTACGTTGTCGAATGTAATTTCTATGCCAAAACAAGCACCATAAGCCAAAAACAATATCCATGTGCGATAATCAGAAGCGGCTGTCCAGAAAGACCCTTGCGGTTGATTTTGCGCTAATCGTTTGGTTTCGTTGTAGTTACCTGCTGGAGTATCTTGTGTATAGCGGTAGTAAAGAAACGCCATGAGCAACAATACCGCTCCGGGTACAACCATGGCCAAACGCCAAGCTGTAGGATTGGTATAGCCTGCTCCTACAAAGGCGGCGAAAATCAAGGGCATGACCATATTGGTGATACCTCCGCCCAAATTGCCCCAGCCACCTGCTACGGCATTGGCTGTGCCTTTGATATGCGGTGCAAACATCACTGATGTGTGGTACTGTGTAATCACAAACGATGCTCCAATTACGCCAATGGCTAAACGAAACAATAAAAAGCTTTCATAACTATGAGCCAAGCCGATGCCCATCACAGGAAGTGAACCTAGCACTAATAAGCCTGTATAAGTAAGGCGTGGACCTAACGTGTCGCATAAACGTCCGATGATGAGGCGAGCAAAAATGGTAGCTGAAACCGAAGCAATGATAATATTTCCGATTTGTCCTTTGGTCAAGCCTAAATCTTCTTTGACAATCTTCATGAGTGGGGCAATGCCAAACCATCCGAAAAAACAAAAGAAGAAGGTGAGCCATGTAAGGTGAAAGGTCTGCATCTGAATGCCTTTCACAGAAAAGATGTTTAAAACCTCTAAAGGTTTTTTGTTAACAGAGTTTTGCGATAACATACTTTAATGAGATTAACAGTCCTATTTTATTGCCCCCACAATACAATAGTTCATGAAACGAATCCTCGCCCCCACGAGAAACTTTTCTTGGCAAGAAAGCCAACGGGTAATTTTTAATTGATAGCTGATGAAGTAAGGTTTGATACTGGTAGCATAATCCCCCAATTATGCTGTATAAATTACAGTGTTTGATATATTTTATCGAATATTGATTTCTTCTCGTACATACGTTTCTATAAACTGCGGATGCAAACTCACCACTTCGCCGATAACAATCACTGCTGGGTTTTGTATGTGCTGTGCAGTGGCTTTAGCGACCAACTCTTCTACCGTTGCTACCACAAAATGTGCTTCTTCTTTCGTGGCGTTTTGAATGATGGCGGCTGGTGTTTGGGCTTTGCCATGTTGGATAAACAAATCGCAAATTTGGTCTAATTTACTCATGCCCATCAAAATCACAACCGTGGCACTTGATTGGGCTGCCAAGGCGATGTCGTTCGACAAGCTGCCTGTGCGTGTTGTGCCAGTAATCACCCAAAAGCTTTCGGCCAAGCCTCGCATGGTTACGGGAATGCCTACCGAAGCAGGTGCCGCAATGGCTGATGTCACGCCCGAAATCACTTCGCATTCGATATTGAACGCTTTGGCATATTCCAATTCTTCGTAACCTCTTCCAAATACATACGGGTCGCCACCTTTCAGCCTTACCACGTGTCCGTATTGCAAGGCCAATTCTACTAATTTATAATTGATTTGGTCTTGGGTATAAACATACTTGCCAAGACGCTTACCTACATACACTTTCAAAGCGGTTGGTTTGCTATACGCCAACAAAGCTTCATTGGCCAAGGCATCGTATAAAATCACATCTGCCGATTCAATCGCCCGAATACCTTTCAAAGTAATTAACTCTATATCGCCTGGACCAGCACCAATTAAACTTATTCTTGGAATATTCATATATTGAGCTTTTTTACTTTTTTAACGACTAATTGAAAATACTCAGTTGTGATTTCGATACAAAAATGCGACAAAAATGTTTAAATCCAAAATTTAAGTTAAAAAAATAAGTATTTTTTTGAAAAAATTTGCAAAATGACGAAAAATAGGTTTAAATTTGACTTAAAATTAATTAAAACTCTGTTAAAACTACCTAATTAAGTTATAAACAAAGTACAATTATAGGTTTTAGTAGCATTCTTGATAATTAGTGATAAATAACTATATTATAACAATAGCAAGAATAAATATAATTGAGCAATTATACTTAATAAAGTAGTAGGTATAAAATAAAGGAAAAGTCTTGCCTCCAATCATTATAAAGGGGGAAATTCGATGGGGGGTAGCGACAAAACCTTTGATTCAAGCATGTATCATCTTAAATCATTATCAAAATGAAAAAGAAAATTGTCGTAGTGGGGAACGGCATGGTAGGTTATAAGTTTTGCGAAAAGCTCGTAGCCAAAGATACCAATGGTTCTTTTGAGGTGGTTGTATTTGGCGAAGAGATTCGTCCAGCCTATGACCGTGTACATCTCTCTTCGTTTTTCTCTGGAAAAACCGCAGCAGACCTTAGCATAGCTCCTGTCCAATGGTATGCCGACAATGGCATTGTATTGCACCTATCAGACCCCGTTGTGGATATTGATAGAACCGCCCAAACGGTGCGTTCGCATCATGGGGTGGTAGCACAATACGATTACCTTGTATTGGCCACGGGTTCGGCGGCATTTGTGCCACCAATTCCCGGTGTTGAAAAAGATGGGGTATTTGTGTATCGTACCATCGAAGATTTAGAACTGATGCAAGCCCACGCCCAAAAAGCCAAAAAAGGGGCTGTGATTGGCGGTGGATTGCTCGGACTAGAAGCGGCAAAGGCTCTATTGGATTTGGGTTTGCAAGAAACCCACGTGATTGAGTTTGCTCCTCGTTTGATGCCTCGCCAAATTGATGAGGCTGGCTCGCAATTGTTGCAAGCCAAACTGGAGTCTTTAGGTTTGAAAATTCACCTTAACAAAAATACCCAACAAATCGAAGGCGAGGAGGCTATCTCTGCCATGAAATTTGCCGACGGTATGACACTCGATGTGGATATGCTGGTGATTTCGGCAGGGATAAAACCTCGTGATGAAATTGCCCGTGTGGCAGGCCTAGAAGTGGGCGTGCGTGGAGGTATTGTAGTAAACGAGCGTTTGCAAACCTCAGACCCCGCCATTTTTGCCATCGGCGAGTGTGCCTTGGCTCACCAAATGATTTATGGCTTGGTGGCACCAGGCTACGAAATGGCCGATGTGGTAGTACATTTCTTGACCGATGGCGACAAAACATTTAAGCCTTATGATATGTCAACCAAACTCAAACTGATTGGCGTTGACGTAGCCAGTTTTGGCGACCCATTTGTACAAGAGCCTCATGCCAAAACAATTGTGTATGAAAACTCGTCGAAGGGAATTTACAAACGCATCAATGTTTCAAATGATGGAAAATACTTGCTTGGCGGTATCCTTATTGGCGATGCCGAGCAGTATAATATGCTTTTACAAAATGTAAAAAACAAAACCCTTTTACCTCCCGACCCCGAAGATTTGGTTTTGGGAGCAAGAGGAGGCAAGGAAGAGGCAGGTTCAGGTGTACTTTCGCTACCCGACGATGCCTTGATTTGCTCTTGTGAGGCAATTACCAAAGGTGCGATTGTCGAAGAAGTGAAAGCTGGCAATAATACGCTCGATGCCATCAAGAAATGTTGCAAAGCAGGAACTGGCTGCGGCGGTTGTGTGCCAATGGTGAAAGACTTGATTAACGAAACCATGAAAGCCCAAGGAGTGTATGTGAGAAATGTGATTTGCGAACATTTCGACTACACACGCCAAGAGCTTTTTGATTTGATAAAAATTAAAGGATATAAAACTTACAACGAAGCCCTAGCCGACCTCGGCAAAGGCGATGGCTGTGAGGTATGCAAGCCGGCGGTTGCTTCTATTTTGGCAAGTTTATGGAACGAATTGATTTTGGCAAAAGGCAACGATACCGTACAAGACTCAAACGACCGCTTCTTGGCAAATATCCAAAAAAATGGAACGTACTCGGTTGTGCCTCGGATTCCGGGCGGAGAAATTACGCCAGATAAATTGATTGCCATCGGACAAGTCGCTAAAAAATATAGCCTTTACACCAAAATTACAGGAGGGCAACGCATCGACTTGTTTGGGGCGCATGTATCCGATTTGCCCAATATTTGGGAAGAATTGATTGAGGCTGGTTTTGAGTCGGGTCATGCGTATGGCAAGGCATTGCGTACTGTAAAGTCTTGTGTAGGTTCTACTTGGTGTCGTTTTGGCGTACAAGATGCCGTGTCGTTTTCGATACAGGTAGAAGAAAGATACCGAGGCTTGCGTGCACCACACAAACTGAAATCGGCGGTATCGGGTTGTACTCGTGAATGTGCCGAGGCTCAATCGAAAGACTTTGGTATTATCGCTACCGAAAAAGGTTGGAACTTGTACGTTTGTGGCAATGGTGGCGTAAAACCCCAACACGCCTTGCTTTTGGCAAGCGATGTAGATACCGAAACCTGTATCAAATACATCGACCGTTTTTTGATGTTTTATATCAAAACCGCCGAACCACTTACCCGTACTGCCACGTGGCTCAATAAATTGGAGGGCGGCATCAATTACCTCAAAGCCGTGGTGATTGACGATGTTTTAGGCTTGGGAGAGCAGTTTGAGCAAGAAATGGATTTGTTGGTAGAAGCCTATAAATGCGAATGGAAAGAAGTGGTCAACAACCCTGCTTTACGCAAACGCTTTACGCATTTTGTCAATGCCCCAACGGTAAAAGACCCTTATGCCAAATTTGAGCCCATGCGTGACCAAATCAAGGCGGCCGAATGGACAAAGTAACACAGTTTCAAAACGTCATTACAACATGAATTATACATCAGAAGAAACCCTCGTTTGGCACAAAGCCTGTGCCGTTGACGACATCCCTGCCGATGGTGGGGCTTGTGCCTTGATTGAAGGCGAGCAAATAGCGATTTACAATTTTGAACGCCGAGGCGAATGGTATGCCACCCAAAATTTATGCCCACACCGCCAGCAAATGGCCTTGTCGAGGGGTATGATTGGCTCGACGGGTGCTTCGCAAGAACCCAAAGTGGCTTGCCCTTTTCATAAAAAAACTTTTTCTCTCAAAACAGGGGCTTGTCTTTCAGGCGATGATTACCAAATCAAAACCTATCCGATTAAGATAGAGGAGGGCTTTGTATTTGTGAGTTTATAGGTTTTTCAGCAAAAACAAGCGAGAAATATAGCATCCAGTAAAGATTTTTTTTAAACAATTCGATAACCAATAAATTACTTGAAAAGGCTTAGTGATTTTTTCCGAAAAATTGGTATATTTCAGGTTATGAGACCTTTAGATACCCAAGTTTTTCAACGCCTGACCCGCCTGTACGTGATAGCCCTTACCACGGTGGCTGTGCTGTCTATGGCGGGACAGTTGGTTATTCAATTGTTTTTAAATCAACTCCTCGACGACTCGCACGTAATCAACTTGGCGGGTCGTCAGCGGATGCTCAGTCAGCGGCTTTCAAAAACAGCCGTATTGCTTTGTAGGCCAGATATTTACCAAGCCGATGCCGAATATTACAGCCAAGACATCAAAGATATTTTGGCTTTGTGGCAAAAATGCCATTACGGATTGAAAGGAGGAGAGTTGTCGATTGACAACAACACTTATGCTGCTCGAAACAGCGAATCGATTGATAGCCTATTTCAGAAGCTTGAACCTACGTTTCAAGTGATGTACCTCAATGCCCAACAAATTAGCCAAAGCATAGAGCATCCAGCCTACAACCAACAAGAAAAGCGTGATTTGGCCCTCAAACAGATTTTGAGCCATGAGCGTTCTTTCTTGAAAATGATGGATAAGATTGTTTTTCAATACGATAAAGAAGCCAGCAATCGGGTTGATACCATCAAAAGAATTGAATTGATTTTATTTGTTTTGTTATTTATTGTACTTATTCTGGAAGGTTTGCTCATTTTTAGGCCAATTGCTAATTATATTCGAGTCGTGATTAGAAAATTGACCGATTCGGAACAAGAATTGAGAGCAACCAACCAAACGCTTGTCGAAACCCAAGAAGCCTTGGTTTTGGCTACCGAAGAAAAATTTAAGCTTCAATTAGCCGAAGAAAAGGTGCGGTCGGCATCGCTCATGGAAGGCCAAGAAGTAGAACGCAAACGCTTGGCACGAGAACTGCACGATGGCATCGGGCAAATGCTCACAGGGCTTAGGCTCTTGGGCGAAAAGGTGAGAAGTACGCCGTTTGTCAACGAAAAACAAGAAAGGTCGTTTGGCGAATTGCAAAAGCTCATCCAAGAAACCATCGAAGCCACCCGAACGGTTTCTTTCAACCTTGCTCCTTCGGTGTTGAGCGACTATGGCGTTGGCCCAGCCATCAGAATTTTATCTGAACAAATAGCCAAAGCCTCGGGTGTAGCTATTGAATTTGACGAAAAGAAATTGCAACAACGATTGCCAGAAAGCTTAGAAACAACGCTCTATCGGATTTCGCAAGAAGCCTTGCACAATGCCATCAAATATGCCGAAGCTAGTTTTATTAGCATACATTTAGAAAAACAAGCCCACGAAGTGGTATTAATTATTGCCGATAATGGCAAAGGTTTTGATACAACGGTAGTCAAAAAAGGCTTGGGAGGCAATGGTTTGAAAAATATGCAAACCCGTTCTAATTTGCTGAATGGGCATTTTAAAATTCAATCTAAAGTAGGAAAAGGTACAAAAATTACGGTGAAAATTCCGATTGGACAAGAACGTAAATCCACAATTTCAAAGAAAAAACAATTAATTCAGCAGACAGTATGAATCCTATAAAAGTATTACTTGCCGACGACCACGATGTGGTACGCAAAGGAATGAAGATGCTTCTGGAAGACGAAGAAGGGGTGACGGTTATTGGAGAGGCATCAGACGGCGCTGATGCTGTTGAGAAGGTAAGGGTGCTCTTGCCCGATGTGGTGATTCTCGACCTTACCATGCCCAAAATGACAGGCATAGAAGCCGCAGCAATTATTTCGCAGGAATTTCCTAGCGTAAAAATCCTTATATTTTCGATGCATAACAACCGTGAATACATCATCAATTCGGTTGAAAATGGAGCAAATGGCTATTTATTAAAAGACACAAGCAAAGAAGAATTGTTACGGGCTTTGACCGTCGTTTCGGAGGGAAGAAAATACTTTCCACCTGAAATTTCGGAAGTGATTATCGACGAACTTTTGGCCAAAAGTGGCAATGGCAACGCCAGCATACCTGTCGATGCCAAGGCTATTTTTCAGAAAATTACGCCCAAAGAACGTCAAATTCTCGACCTCATCATTCAAGGATACAATAGCCGAGAAATTGCCGATAAACTCTTTTTGAGTATTCGCACCGTGGATAACCACCGGGCCAATATGATGAAAAAAACCAAGGCAAAAAATACCGCCGATTTGGTTAAAATGGCGATTCAGTAAGGCATTTGTTGTGATTGATGGTTGGATGAAGTATTTTTACGGTTATTTGTTATACCATACTATTTCAACCCATCACAATGCCCAACGCTCCGATTGTTCTTTTTGCATATAATCGCCCGATTCATTTACAAAAAACGCTTGAAAGTTTGAAGCAAAATGCCTTGGCTCAAGCGTCTGTATTGTATATTTTTTTGGATGGGGCTAAAGCACAGCGTGACGAAGCGGCGGTGAAAGCGGTGCTGGAGGTTGCTAGACAAACAACAGGCTTTCAACAAGTAATAGTGGATGCCCAAACCCAAAATTTAGGCTTGGCTCGGTCGGTTATTAGAGGCGTAAGCAAGGTATTGGCTCAACACCAACGAGCCATTATTTTGGAAGACGACATGGTATGTGCCAGCGATTTTTTGGCATTTATGAATGAAGCGCTCCAAGTCTATACTACCCAACCAAGCGTTTTTTCGGTTTCGGGCTATAGCTATCCTATTACGATTCCGTCTAGCTACCAGTCGGGTGTTTGGGTGAGTGCAAGGGCTTCTTCATGGGGCTGGGCTACTTGGCTCGACCGTTGGGAACAGGTTGATTGGGAAGTGAAAGATTTTGAAACTTTTATCAAAAATCCAGCACAAAGAAAGGCATTCAACCAACACGGCATGGATTTGTCGTGGATGCTCGTGCGGCAACAAAAAGGGCAAATTGATTCTTGGGCTATTCGTTGGACTTACGCTCATTTCAAGCACCAAGCGTATTGCGTATTTCCTTGCTTGTCGAAAATTCGTAACATCGGCAACGACGATTCGGGGACGCATTCGCCTACTACACAAAAATACGATACGGGGCTACACGCAGGAATCCCCTCGTTGTTGCCACTTCCAGCACCCGACGCTACGATTTTACGTAATTTAGCCCAATTTTTTCGCTCTCGTTGGTTTAGGCACTACTGGCGTGAAATACGCATGAGTTTGGGACTTGTCTAGTATTTATCCAATGAATCAACCGTAACCATTGGGTTCACGTTAGATTCTTGTGAAATACGCTTCTTCATGGGCGAGCTTTTAAATTTTTCTTTCCCTAAAAAATACAACTTCATAAAAAAACACGTACCTTTGTGCTGCAATCACAAAAAGGGGTGCCTCATAACAACGGGCTGAGATTATACCCATTGAACCTGATGCGGGTAATGCCGACGAAGGGATTTTGTTACTGTCGAAACGCCGCTTTGCGGAGCTAGATGGGGCTAAATTTAATCAACATTTTACGGGTTTTAGATTTGTTAAATCGGACAGGATTTGACTCCTTTGCCTGTCGTTATATTTTCAACATACATGAAAAAACTAACGACAACTACTATCGTAACGAGTGTTTATGCTCGATTTTCGACCAACATTTTTTCTTTTTTTAGTCTATTCTTCTGCTTACTTGTAGCCCACACAAGCATGGCCCAATTGAAAATTACGGGTAAAGTACTCGATGCCGACACACAAACGCCTTTGGCTGGTGCAAGCGTGGTGTTGGGCAATTCGGTGCGAGGAACTGTGACCGATGCCCAAGGGAACTTCACTTTGGGAAACCTTAAAAAAGGGACTTATCAAGTACTTGTAAGCTTTGTTGGCTTCGAGAAAAGTAAGCAAAGCATTGATTTACAAAAGAATAGTAATCTAAACATTTCCCTTCGGAAAAGTACCTACCTCGCCGACGAGGTATTGGTTAATGCGACTCGTGCCAACACCAAATCGGGTATGGCTTATACTGACGTGAGCAAGGAAGACCTTCAAAAGCAAAACCTAGGACAAGACATTCCGCAGTTGCTCAACTTTACACCATCGCTCGTGACAACCTCAGACGCTGGTGCAGGCATTGGCTACACGGGTATCCGTATCAGAGGTACAGATGCCACCCGCATCAATGTGACCATCAATGGCATTCCGCTCAATGATGCCGAATCGCAAGGAGTGTATTGGGTAAATATGCCCGACTTTGCAAGCTCGGTCAATTCTATTCAGATACAACGAGGCGTAGGTACATCGACCAATGGTGCTGGGGCTTTTGGAGGAACGGTAAACGTTTCGACCAATACTTTCAGGAAAGAAGCTTATGGCGAAATTAATTCGTCTGTTGGTTCTTTTAACACTTGGAAAAATACTATTTTGGCTGGAACAGGGCTAATCGACAATAAGTTTACCTTAGACCTTCGTTTGTCGAAAATCACGTCTGATGGCTACATAGACAGAGCATCGTCTGACTTAAAATCATTTTATGTATCGGGAGCTTATTTTGGCAAGAAATCGTTTTATCGCCTCAATGTTTTTTCTGGAAAAGAGAAAACCTACCAATCTTGGTATGGCGTACCAGAAAGCTTGTTGCAAACCAACCGTACCTACAATTATTATACCTACGCCAACCAAACCGATAATTATCAACAAGACCATTACCAATTGCTCAGTTCGCATACCCTTAGTTCGGCATTGACCTTCAACTTTAACCTACATTATACCTATGGCAGAGGCTATTATGAAGAATACAAAGAAGACGCAGCCTTTAGTTCGTATGGTTTGCCTAACGTAACGATTGGAGGAACGAACATCGAAACCACCAATTTGGTACGCCAAAAATGGTTAGATAACGATTTTTATGGTACAACTTTTTCTTTAGATTATCAGAAAAACAACATCAGTGCCAATCTTGGCGGCGGCTGGAACCAATACGCTGGTAGCAATTTTGGCAAAGTGATTTGGGCACAATACGCCTCCAGCAGCACACTTGGCGACAAGTACTATGATGGCAATTCGTTGAAAACAGATTTTAATATTTATGGCAAATTCTTCTACCAATTGACCAAACAATGGAATGTTTTTGCCGATTTACAACTCCGAACCATTGGCTACAATATTTACGGCATCGACGATAATTTGTTGAATATCACCCAAGGTACACATTACAGCTTTTTCAATCCTAAAGTAGGAACAACCTACCAACTATCGCCAACGTCGTCGGCATCGCTTTCTTATAGCGTAGGACACAGAGAGCCGAGTCGTTCCGATTTTGTGGATAATTTGGGGAAAGTACCACAGCCAGAGGCATTACAAGATTGGGAAATAGGTTATAAAACCCAACGAGGCAATGTAGCTTTTGCGTTGAATGGTTACTATATGAACTATACCAATCAATTGGTTTTGACGGGTAAAGTAAACAACGTTGGAACGGCAATCAGGGTAAATGTGCCAGAAAGTTATCGGATGGGGCTAGAGTTACAAGCAGGCATACAAGCCAGTAAGGTGTTGAAAATCAACGCTAATGCTACTTTTTCAAGCAATAAAATCAAACAGTTTGTGGAAACCGTTCCCAACTCCGACCCTCCTTATATAGCCACCGAAAACAATTTTAGTAATACTGACATCGCTTTTTCTCCTAGTGTCATCGCTGGTTCTCAGGTTTTATATACGCCAATCAAAGGGCTAGAAGTAGGACTATTATCGAAATATGTAGGCAAACAATACTTGGATAATACCAGTAATGAAGCCCGTCGCCTGAATGCTTATTTCACCAACGACGTGCGTATCATTCATACCTTTAAAACGAAACTTTTCAAAGAAATAGGCGTGAGCGTTTTAGTAAACAATATTTTCAATACCTTGTACGAATCGAACGGCTATACCTACAGCTATATTTATGGCGGTAGCACTTATACAGAAAACTATTTTTATCCTCAAGCAGGTACTAATTTCTTAGCAGGCATCAATCTGAAATTCTAGCACTAATGAAGAGTGAGTTTTGAGGAATGTCTGTAATTTTGTAGCCTATTTTCGAGGCTGGCTGTCATACCAACCCATGACCGCCAGCCTTTATTTATGCAACAAACTCATGGCAGAAAATCTTATCCTTCCCAACACCCACAACCGCAAGGAGTTGTACCAAGCCCTCTTGCCGCAAGTAGAGGCATTGCTCATGCCCGAAGACGACCTTATTGCCAACTTGGCGAATATCGCCGCTGCACTCAAACAAACTTTTGGTTTCTTTTGGGTAGGTTTTTACCTGAAAAAAGAACAAAACCTTGTACTAGGGCCATTTCAAGGGCCAATAGCCTGCACGCGCATTGCCTTTCATAGAGGCGTTTGTGGGCATTGTTATACCTCCCAACAAACCGTACTTGTACCAGACGTAGAAGCTTTTCCGGGACATATAGCCTGTTCGTCGGATAGTAAATCTGAAATTGTCGTGCCAGTTTTTAATCGGCAGGGAGAAGTATGTATGGTTTTGGACGTAGATTCCGACAAGTTGAACGACTTTTCGGAAGATGATGTTTTAGGCTTAGAAGCGTTGATGCGTTGTTTGGAGCAAAAATTGTAGCAAGTTTGCAAGGCAAAACCCTTCTTCGTCATAAACCTAACGCTCAATACTCAACCTTATGCTTAGTAAAATACTCATCGGGATGGTTCGCTTGTATCAGGGTTTGGTATCGCCGTATTTGCCAGACGCTTGCCGGTACTCGCCTACTTGTTCGCAATATATGATAGAGGCCATCCAAGAATGGGGTTTTTGGAAAGGCTCAAAACTAGGACTCAAACGGCTCTCTACTTGTCACCCTTGGGGAGGAAGTGGACACGACCCCGTACCCAAACGATGCCAGTGTGGCGAAAAGCAATAGGGCTTTTGAAGTATCAATGTACAATTTGTCAATTAGTATTTTGATTTACAATACAATCTGGTTGAATTTGATTTTTCACGATTACTTACTTTTTAATTATGCAAGTGTTAGAAAAAATTCCAACCAATATTATTACGGGTTTTTTAGGAGTAGGCAAAACAACAGCATTGCTTCATTTGCTCAAACATAAGCCTGCCCAACAACGCTGGCTTGTGGTAGTCAATGAGTTTGGCGAAGTAGCCATCGACCACATTGCTTTGGGCGAAAACCAAGCCAACGACTCGTCTTTGGCGGTAAAATACATTGCTGGAGGTTGTATTTGTTGCACGGCCAATGTGCCACTACAAATGACGCTTACACAGGCTATCAGGCAAATAAAACCGCACCGTATTTTGATAGAACCCACAGGTATTGCCCACCCCGAAGCCTTGATAGATATGCTTCAAAGTGAATTTTTGTCGAAAGTAATCGACTTGCGTGCTACCATCGCCTTGGTCAATCCGCTACAATTGATAGACGATAAGTATTTCGACAATGATTTGTACCAAGACCAAATCACCCTTGCCGATGTACTCATAGCCAACAAAATCGACTTGGCTGATGATGCCCTTATGCAAAAGTTTGTGCAATGGGCAAAGGCGTTATTTCCTCCGAAAGTCATGATTGGAGGCGTAAGTCAAGGGGCATTAGATCCACAATGGCTTGATATAGAACCATATCCACACCGAAAGATATTAAAAATGGCTAGTCCTCATGTCATCACACCTGCCGAAATTACGACCGAAGACGGCAGCACTATACCCTTGCGAGATAAACCCTTGCGGAAAGAAAACCATAGCTTGGGCACGTATGGTTGCGGATGGGTATTTTCGCCAGAAGAAATTTTTCATAAACACCGACTTTTAGGACTTATCAATCACCAAAAAGGATTTGAACGCATCAAAGGGGTGTTTAGAATTGGAGAAAAACAATGGATTTTTCTTAATAAAACAGGCAACGAGCCTCTCAGCGAATGTCCTATTGCCTATCGAAAAGACAGCCGTTTAGAATGTATCGCTTCGCAGGCGAAAGTTTGGGCTATTTTTGAAAAGCAATTGTTGGCTTGTAGAGTATAAGGTGTTATTTACTACCGAAATTCATCAAAAAAGTTGAAATATTTTTACAAAAAACCGCTATAAGTATTAATGCAAAATTGTGAATTAGTGTTTTTATTCTCAATAACTTACGATTCTTTTTTAATAAAAGTGTATTGTAAGTTTCTGAAAACCAAAACACTCATTCACTAATTGACAATTCACAATTTTACATTGATACTTATAAGAATTTTACCTTTCAAACAAAAGTCTTTGTCCTGTCTGACTTTCATCGAATACGCCGTTTTGGTAAGCCAAATGTCCCGACACAAGGGTATGTGTAATTTTCGAGCCAAAGGTATAGCCTTCTAGTGGCGACCAACCGCATTGATACAGAATATTTTCTTTGGCAACAGTACTTTGCTGGCCTAAATCTACCAACACGAGGTCGGCCCAATAGCCTTCACGGATATAGCCTCTCTTAGAAATTTGAAAGCAATCGGCTACGGCATGTGCCATTTTTTCGACAATTTTTTCTAAAGAAATTTTTCCTTGATGATAAAACTCTAGCATCAATTGCAATGGGTGTTGCACCAAGGGCAAACCCGAAGGTGCCGACCAATATGGGTTTTGCTTTTCAGCCCAAGTGTGAGGGGCGTGGTCGGTGGCAATAACGTCAATTTTATCGTCGAGTAAAGCTTGCAACAGGCGTTGTTTGTGGCCATCGGCTTTCACCGCAGGGTTACATTTGATTTGGTTGCCAAGCGTTTCGTAGTCACGGGCATCGAACCACAAGTGATGTACACAGACTTCGGAAGTGATATTTTTTTCTTTTAAAGGAATATCGTTGCGGAAAAGCTCCGTTTCTTCGCCTGTAGTAATATGCAAGATATGTAAACGAGCGTGGTGCTTTTGGGCAAGGGCTATGGCCATCGACGAAGACTTGTAGCAAGCTTCTATATTTCTGATTTCAGGATGCACACGAGCAGGAGGGTTGTCGCCATATTGTTCTTTGTACAAAGCTGTATTGGCTCTTACAGTGGCTTCGTCTTCGCAGTGTGTAGCAATCAACGTTGGGCTATTAGAAAAAATATTTTCTAGGGTTTTCTCGTTGTCAACCAGCATATTACCCGTAGAAGAACCCATGAAAACCTTGATACCGCAAACATTTTTGATATTGGTTTTTAGCACTTCTTCGATGTTGTCGTTCGAGGCTCCCATATAAAACGAATAGTTTGCCAAAGAGGTACGTGCCGCAATTTGGTATTTATCTTCGAGTAATGTTTGGGTAAGAGCATTAGGAACGGTATTAGGCATTTCCATGAATGTCGTAACGCCCCCAGCAACGCCCGCTCTAGCCTCCGAATGGATGCAAGCTTTGTGCGTAAGCCCAGGTTCACGGAAGTGTACTTGGTCGTCGATGACACCCGGCAAAAGGTATTGTCCAGTAGCATCTATTACTTTTTGCGCAGAAAGATGTGCTAAATTCGGAGCAATTTTTTCGATAAAACCGTCTTTGATAAACACATCAACGGTTTGAATAGTGCCTTCGTTTACCACGTTGGCATTTGTAATTAGGATGGTACTCATCAGAAAAATATTAGAGATGGTCAATGGTGCAAAATTACCGAATAGAAATGCTTTATGGCAGAACCATCCCTTTTTTTTCTATTAAATCCTTTTATATCCTTTATAAAAACAAAGCCATCAGGGCATCTGATGGCTTTGAGAAAAGTAACTATAGATAGCTTCAATCTGTTTATTTACAAATAGTTAACTGTGATTTATGTTGTATCTATTTAATATCAATTACCTTAAATTCGGTACGGCGGTTCATTTGGTGTTCTTCTTCCGAGCAGTTCACGCCGTCGGCACAAGAGTTGATAAGTTGTGTTTCGCCATAGCCTTTTGCCGTGATTCTACTACTTGCGATACCCTTCGACAAAATGTATTTCACCGCCGAATCGGCACGACGTTGCGACAGTCTGATGTTGTATTCGGCTGTAGCACGGGAGTCGGTATGTGAACCCAATTCGAGTTTGATGCCGGGGTTATCTTGTAAAATTTGAACAATTTTATCCAACTCAACAGCGGCATCAGGTCTGATATCTGATTTATCTAAATCATAATAAATCGAAGAGATGCGGAATTGCTTAGAGATTTCTTTCCCAATGGTAGGTTTATCTAATGCAATAGGCACAAAGAAAGTCGTATCTGTTTCGGCTTTTGTGAGCTTTTCTACAGGTATTTCTTTCCCTTCCATGGTAAAAAACTCTCGTTGGGTGAAAAAGCCTTTTTTCTCTGCTATCAAGGTATAGCTTTTTTCGGCTTCTATCATCACTCGTGGAAACTTACCATCGGCTTGTGTATAAAGTTCCTCGATAGCCTGTTTGCTTTCGTCGTCAACAATAGTCACTTTCGCCGAATCGAGTACCTTTTGGTTGAGGTCTGTTACGATACCTGCAAGGAAATATTTAACTTTCTTCTGTACCTTCGTAACCGTCGGTTCAATCGGAATACTGGGCTTTGTATTTTCGTAAAAATAAATATCATCATCGCCTTTTCCTCCTTCACGATTAGAAGCAAAATAGCCTCTTACGGAATCAATAGCTACCAAACCGAAGTCATCAAATCTCGAATTGATTTGTGTACCAAGGTGTTCAACGGTTACTTCTCCGTTTTTGCGGGTTGCCACAAAGAGGTCTAAACCTCCCAATCCAGCATGACCGTCGGAAGCAAAGTATAACTTATTATCTTTAGAAATATAGGGAAACATTTCGTCGCCGACTGTATTGATGTCTGAACCTAAATTAACAGGTTTACCAAAACGTCCTGCCTTGTCAACATTGGCTCTATACAAGTCGAGGCCGCCTTTCCCTCCTGGGCGATTAGAACTAAAGTACAAGGTACGTCCGTCATTAGAAAAAGCTGGACAGCCATCCCATGAGGCAGAATCAGACACCGCCACCAGTTCGGGTGTACTCCAATCACCGTCTATTAATTTGGAGATATACAAATCTACATCAGGCGATTGGTCGGAGCGTTTACCCGTATTGCCTCTCGCAAACACCATCGTTTTGCCATCTTTGGTAAAAGCAGGCGTTCCTTCGTTGGCATTATCTTGGAAAATGGTATTGCTAAATAAGGCAGGTGTACCCGTTTCGGTAGCGTTATTGAGCGTAGCTTTATACAAGCCCAAAAAAGGCAAGCCATTGTTTTTGTAGGTCAACTCTTTTTTAGAAGCCGTAAAAAGCAAGTCATTGCCAAGCACTATTGGTGCAAATTCGGTTTTGTCGGTATTTACGCCTACAGGCTTTATTTCGTAAAAAGTTTGTCTTTTGCTCAGGGCTATTACCTCGGGCAATATATCTAACTCATGTTGAGCTTTCTTTTTAAACTCTTTCGATGGCGTGCCAGATAAGTATTTTTCGAGGTTGTTGGCTGCGGCTTCGTATTTGCCTTGGACTTTTTGGGCAAAAGCCAAATGAAAACGCAAATCGCTTTCCTTGCTCCCACTGGCAAGGGCTTTTTCATAAAACTCCCCTGCTTGTAAAGGGCGGTTGGAAAGCCGATAAGATTCGGCAATAAAGTAATTGGTCTTACCGAGTTGATAGTTAGCCGTAGCTGCCTTTTGAAACTCTTTTATCGCTAGTTCGTATTCCCCGCTATCGAATCGCTTCTGACCTTTTTTGAAGGATTGCAAGGCAGAATTGCAACTTTCGAGCAATACTAAAGAACATAATAAGACTATCGAGGTACGCAGTTTGAACATAGGAGAAATGTTTTTTTCACAAGTTAAAGACTTTCGTCTTTTTATAAACGTATTTATTTGAAAAATGATTGTATTATTTTTTGTCTAGTTTTGGACTTTTAATATATAACCCCCAAATACGGCAATACGTTGCTTTTGAAAAGAAGAAAATCTTGCTCGATTAGCCTTGTTTCAATTGCTCTAGCATTTTTTTGAGCCGCTCTATCTCTGCGTCTTT
This sequence comes from Cytophagales bacterium, assembly GCA_013298025.1. GTDB lineage: Bacteria > Bacteroidota > Bacteroidia > Cytophagales > Spirosomataceae > Flectobacillus. The sequence continues at coordinate 36,166 of JAAFJE010000020.1, forward strand.
TTCACTGATAACCGCTTCTTTTTGCTCTAACATAGCCTCCTTCTGCTCTAACATAGCCTCCTTCTGCTCTATAAGGGCATCTTTTTGTTCAATGATTTGTTCTTTTTCTCGCAAAGCTTTGTCCATCGAATGGTCGAAGGTTTCTTCTACCTTAATTTTTTCCCTCACTTCCCGACTTTCCACAGCCAACGATAAGCGTTTGATGATAGGAGAAAGGTCTTCGTCTTGGGTTTCGCCGTTGTATTGTAGCAACCAACGTTGCTCTTTATCAAAAATCCATTGTTGGTTAAATACCGACAAAATTCGCTCTAATTTGGTGCGTGTTTCGCCCTGAAGATTGGGTATTTGTACAACAAAACAATCGTGGCTCAAGTTTTCGATAAATTCATCTTTCTCAAAAATGATTTCGCCAGAAGTTAAATCTTGGTATTGTCGGCCAATTTTCAAAGCTGCACTCGGAATACTCAAGTGAAAACCCAGAAAGTAAATAGGTACAATAGGCAAAATTGATTTGTAGCCATTTATTTCATCTGGCGTGCTGTAATTGCTACCCAAATAATGCCTAAACCGCATCAAATCGAAGGCATTTTTACTTTTTTGTAATTCGATTAAGACCTTTTTTTCTGTACCTTCTGCTGTGCGAACAATGGCCTTGAAGTCGAGTCGGAAGACCGTCAAGAGGTATTTATCCGAAAAACTGGTTTGTTCTTGCGGTTGAAATTCCAACGACACAATCTCTTCTCCGATGATAGCGGCGATGATTCTTTTGGCTACCGAAACATCTTCCATCAAAAATTTGAATACTGTATCGTAAATAGGGTTGGCTATTATCATGGCTTTATTCTTTAACGTTAAGCAAAAATACATCATTTCATGGCAAAAATACCGTTGTTCAGGATTCAATTAATTGATTATAAGAGATATAAACATAAAACAAGGCGTAATAAAAAATAAGTTCTGTTTGCTAGTATTTATGAAAAAAAATATTGTACCTTTGCAACCCGCATCGGAAACGTTCTTTGGTAAGTATTCATATATCAGAAAGTTATCACTTTCAAAGATGTTCTTTACAGAAAGAACTTTTACATTTTACAGCAGTGATGTTGCAATTATTAACAAATCAAGACAATGAGAAAAAGAATTGAAAAAACGGCGTTTGACTCCAACAAAAGACAGCAAACACGTGAAAAAATTGACTCCCTTCAACGAGAACTCAGAGGTGAAAAACCAGCATCGTTCTCTCGCTCCAACCAAGATTCTAACAACGATTCAAAAGGATACAAACCAAGATTCAAGTCGGATAACGGTTTTGAAAGAAAGCCACGTTTCAACCAAGAAAATAACGAAGGCGAAAGAGGTTTCAAACCAAAATTCAAGTCAGACAACGGCTTTGAAAGAAAGCCACGTTTCAACCAAGAAAATAACGAAGGCGAAAGAGGTTTCAAACCAAAATTCAAGTCAGACAACGGCTTTGAAAGAAAACCACGTTTCAACCAAGAAAATAACGAAGGCGAAAGAGGTTTCAAACCAAGATTCAAGTCAGATAACGGTTTTGAAAGAAAGCCACGTTTCAACCAAGAAAATAACGAAGGCGAAAGAGGTTTCAAACCAAGATTTAAGTCAGACAACGGCTTTGAAAGAAAACCTCGTTTCAACCAAGAAAACAACGAAGGCGAGAGAGAATTTAAGCCAAGATTTAAGTCAGACAACGGCTTTGAAAGAAAACCCCGTTTCAACCAAGAAAACAACGAAGGCGAAAGAGAATTTAAGCCAAGATTTAAGTCAGACAACGGTTTTGAAAGAAAACCACGTTTCAACCAAGAAAATAACGAAGGCGAAAGAGGTTTTAAACCAAGATTTAAGTCGGATAATGGTTTTGAAAGAAAACCACGTTTCAACCAAGAAAATAACGAAGGCGAAAGAGGTTTTAAACCAAGATTTAAGTCAGATAATGGTTTTGAAAGAAAACCACGTTTCAACCAAGAGAACAACGAAGGCGAAAGAGAATTTAAGCCAAGATTTAAGTCGGATAACGGTTTTGAAAGAAAACCACGTTTCAACCAAGAAAACAACGAAGGCGAAAGAGAATTTAAGCCAAGATTTAAGTCGGATAACGGTTTTGAAAGAAAACCACGCTTCAACCAAGAGAACAACGAAGGTGAAAGAGGTTTTAAACCAAGATTTAAGTCAGACAATGACTTTGAAAGAAAGCCACGTTTCAACCAAGATTCTAACGAAGGCGAAAGGGGCTTTAAACCAAGATTTAAGTCAGACAACGGTTTTGAAAAAAAAAGCGATTTCGACCGTAAGCCACGTTTCAACCAAGAAGCTGGCGAGTCGAATGAGCATGATAGAAAGCCTCGCAAAGAGGTAAGTTACGGTTCGGCAAAAACCAATTTTGGAGGTAAAAACCTTTACAAAGCTCATCGCTCTAGTGAAGAATCGGCCAAATGGATTCCGAATTATAATTTAGAAAAATTCAAAGAATCTGCTCCTGTAAAAATTCAAAAGAAAATTGAAAAGCAGGAAAAAAGTGGCGATAGCGTGCGTTTGAACCGCTATATTGCCAATGCAGGGATTTGTTCGAGAAGAGAAGCCGACGAGTTGATTCGTGTTGGTGAAATCAAAGTAAACGGACAAATCGTGACCGAAATGGGCTACCAAGTAAAGGCTGGCGATATTGTGAAATATGGCAATCGGAAGTTGAGCCGTGAGAAATTGGTTTACGTTCTTTTGAATAAACCAAAAGATTTTATCACGACTACCGAAGACCCCAACGAGCGTAAAACGGTGATGGATTTGGTGAAAAATGCCTGCGAAGAACGCATTTATCCTGTAGGTCGTTTGGATAGAAATACAACAGGTTTGTTGTTGTTGACCAACGATGGAGAATTAGCCGACAAACTGACGCATCCATCCAACGAAATTGACAAGGTTTATCAAGTAGAATTAAACAAAGCTTTGACGACCGAGCATTTCGACCAAATTTTGAAAGGCGTTACTTTAGAAGATGGAGAAATCCGTGCCGACGAATTGAGTGTTATTACACCCGATAGCATGGTTATTGGCATCAGAATCCACTCTGGCAGGAATCGTATTGTAAGAAGGATTTTTGAATCACTAGGATACGAGGTGTTGAAATTGGATAGAACCCTATTTGCAGGACTCAACAAAAAAGACTTACCACGAGGAATGTGGCGTTTCTTAGGTGAAAAGGAAGTGATTAAGCTGAAATATATGCTGTAATCATCAGGAATAATAAAAGCCGGCTAAACGTGTTTAGTCGGCTTTTTTATGGTCATTTTGAAAGTGAAATCTAGTAGATGAAATCAACCGCAGTTTAAGACTATTAATTACAGGTTCATCAACGACTCTCTGCGACGCATTTTACCTGCTGGAATACCAAACATCATTTTGAAACGACGGCAGAAATAAGCGGTATCTTTGTAACCCACCTCAGCCCCGATGGCACGGATAGATTTCTTAGAAGTACGCAAAAGCCCAACCGCAGCTTCCATGCGTTGATATTCAATGTAATCTTGCGGATTGATACCCGTCAGCATTTTGAAGTATTGTCCTACGTAATCTTCCGAAACATTGGCAACGTTGGCCAATACCTTATTTGATAAATCTCCGCCGATATTGTCTTTGATATAGGCAAAAATATCAATCAAACGAGGGTCTTTGAAATACGTACTATTGGTAGCCAATTGCTCTACAAACAGACGGTTTTTGATGATATAACGAATAATCTCAATAACAATCTCTTCGGTTTTGATTTTGATAACACGACCTTTTCCTAGCACATCGCTCATATCTTCCTTGAGTACTTCGTTAATCATGTGTGCCAATTTCGCATCACGTTTGATTAAGAAAGGCGGAATATCGAGTGATGTAAAGAAGTTTACCGAGTCGAATACTTTGGCTTCAAAAGCAACTAAACCAAATGAATTTTCCATCTGACCGATTTTCGAGGAATCCATATTTGGCTCGAAATACAGCTCACGATGCGTCATAAATTCTTCGTTAGTTACAACTTTTGGCTTATCTGCATTGCCATACGTGAGCGAAAGCATTTTACCACCAGGGATAAAAAGCATATCACCAACTTCGGCATGAGTCGCCTCTTCGCCAAACGAAACCTCTCCGTTGTACAAAATCAAGAGCGTATTTTCTACGTCATAAAAGTTCTTGATTCTGATTGGTTGTAATATTCTAATGTTGCGTGCTTTGATGAACTTCACCCCAAGCGACTCTATGATTTTGTTATAATCTTCCATTTCTGCGGCTTATTTTCGATAAATTGAAAACAATTAAGAATAATTTTAGGACAAAACTAATAAATCGCATTAAATTTCCAAAATATAAATCAAAAAAGTAATAGATTTTTTTAAGTTTTTTTTGAGGTATCTTGTTTGTATTATTGTAATATCCTAAGAAATGCTTTTTTGATATGATATTTTTGTGACTTTTTTTAGTTGAATATTTCATAGTTTTTGTGTTTTTCCAAGTTTTGTTGTGGGTAAATTTATTCTTTATATAGTACAAAAAATAGGTTAAAAATCTTCGTTTTAATGTAAAAACATGAAATTTATGCTGTTTTTTTAAGTATATTTCGTCATTTGTATCGTTGCTATAATCCCGATAAAATCCTTATCAATCTAGGAAAAATTCCGAACTTTTTTTGTTGATTCCTGTTTATGAATTATATACATTTATGAGAAAAATACAAAGGCTTATGTTTGTAAGTAAGTTTCCTAAAATTGATAAATTATGACAGAAAATGATTGGCATTCAGATAAACTAGCAAAAATTGTGGAAGCTCGCATGAAGCTCAAAACACGATTTGAAAAGCAAATACAAGCCACGCCTTCGGTAGCAGACCCTACGCCCTTGGGCAAAGGCCCTGCCAATCGGCATGGAATGCCCCAAGTACCTGTTGGGCAAACCATTACGCAAAAATGGCCTGTGCTAGACTTGGGGTATCATCCTCAAATTCCTTTAGACAAATGGCGTTTGACCATTGATGGCGTTGTAGAAAATCCTGTGGTATTGAAATGGGACGACCTCATGGCTTTGCCTCAAACAGAAGATGTATCCGATTTTCATTGCGTAACCACTTGGTCGAAATTAGATATGCACTGGAAAGGAGTGAGGCTATTAGATTTGGCGGCTTTGGTACAACCAAAGGAAAATGCTACCCATATTTTATGTTATGGCTACGATACCTATACGACCAATGTTGCTTTAGAAGAAGCCCTCAAGCCAGATGTATTGTTGGCACATACCGTTGACAATCAGCCTTTGGCCTTAGAGCACGGCGGCCCATTACGCATGATTACGCCTCAATTGTATGCTTGGAAAGGAGCAAAATGGATTAAACGAATTGAGTTTTTACCCATGAATAAATTGGGTTTTTGGGAAGAAAGAGGTTATTCAAACACAGCCTATCCTTGGAGAAACGATAGATATAGCTAGGTTTTTAAAATGGTAGAATAGGGATAAATAAAAAGAGCTTTGGTCTTTTTCACCAAAGCTCTTTTTATTATAAACTCAACAAAAATCCGATAGTAAAATTGGCATCCCAGTCGAATACAAATTGCTGACAGCCTGTTGTTTCGGCGAGTGATTGGTAAATATTGAGTCCGGCTTTTGCTTTTGCGTCGTCCAATTGGTAAGCACTGGCTTTGTCCAACACGGTATAACGCTCTTTGCCTTTGCGTACTTTTTTGGCCAATTCATAAGGTACACCGCCGATAATAAAAGCAGTTTGTCGTTTTTCACTAGGAATCTGCGAAGCCTTTGCCGCTATATCTTTTGCCACCACTTCGTCGCTTGTGCCTGCTTGAAAGTATTTTGCCCCATACGATTCCAACGAGCGAATAGCCGAGCCTTCGTGCCAAGAAATTTTTGTATTACCCGAACCAATATCAACCACGAAAGAAGTATTGGCATAATCGCTGGGTTGTACCGTTTTCAAGCCCAAGGTACCTTCTTGCTGTGGCGTAACGGTGTTGACAAAATAGTTGAGGCTTTTGAGTACGGCAATGATTTTTTGCGTAACGTCGGCTTTTACAGCCCCAGAACTAACCACAAAATGAATGTCTTTAGGCCCAACGCCAAAGTTGAGCATACCAGCAATATAGTTTTTTAATCCTTTCCGAATATCGTCTTCGGTTGCCATGTTTTCAGTCACGAGGCTATTGCCGAACTCCGCCTTTTCGAGTTTCCAGCGTTTTTGGTCATCAATTTTCACGATAAACGAATTAAAGCCACTAGCCCCCAATTCGACTACACCTTTGAGTTTACCCCCTACAGGCACAGGAGCTTGGTAGTCGAACGTAGGTTTTTCTTCGGCATTGGCGGGTTGTTCGTTTTCGTTGCTAACAGCCGACACCTCGTTGGTGGTAGCACTGGTTTGAGTTTTTGCTTGTAAGTCTTGAAGGATTTTTTGCCCACCGAATTGCTTAAATCCAAAGTAAAGACCTGCTATTACTAAGCCTGTAATAATCAGGCGACCTGTCACCGTTAAACGTTTCATGTTGCTTGGGTTTTGGTTAAATTTTCCACCAAAATACACCTACAAAGCACAAGATAAGAGCAAATTAGGTTTCTCGGTTATATTGTAAGATGATTGGTCAAATGTGTTTATGCTTCGTCCCAATCGAAACTTCGTTGTACCGCTTTTTTCCAAAAATGGTATTGTTTGGTACGTTGTTCGGCAGGCATATCGGGTTGCCAAGTGTGGGCTATTCCCCAGTTTTGTTTCAAATCATCGAAATCTTGCCAATACCCAACGGCCAATCCGGCGGCATAAGCAGCCCCCAAAGCTGTAGTTTCAATCATCGAAGGACATACCACAGGTACATCGACCATATCGGCTTGGAACTGCATCAGTAGCTCGTTTACGACCATACCCCCATCGACCCGTAAAGACGAAATTTTGATAGACGCATCTTTTTCCATCGCTTCTAGCACTTCTAATGTTTGGAAGGCAGTAGCCTCTAGTGCGGCCCTTGCAATATGGGCTTTGTTGATGTATCGGGTGAGTCCTACAATAACCCCTCTGGCATCGGCTTTCCAGTAAGGAGCATACAAGCCCGAAAATGCTGGCACAAAATAACAACCACCATTGTCTTCTACGCTATTTGCCAAGGTTTCGATGTCGGCACTTTTTTCTATCATACCGAGGTTATCTCTTAGCCATTGCACCAAGGCACCCGTAATAGCCACCGAGCCTTCCAAGGCATAATGCACCGGTTGCTGACCAAACTGGTAAGCTACTGTCGTGAGCAGTCCATAGGTCGATGGCATGGGCGTAGTACCTGTGTTCATGAGCATAAAACAGCCTGTCCCATAAGTATTTTTGGCTTCTCCCGCAGCAAAGCACGTTTGTCCTACCAAAGCCGCTTGCTGGTCGCCCAAATCGCCTGCCACAGGTACGTTGGCCAAAATTCCTTTTGCTTCTCCATACACTTCGCTACTAGAGCGAATGGCGGGCAGCATTGCCAAGGGGATATTGAGTGTTGCCAGAATCGTTTCGTCCCATGCAAGCGTTTGGAGGTTCATCAATTGGGTACGACTAGCATTTGTAACGTCTGTGATGTGAATACCTCCCTCTGTTCCACCCGTAAGGTGCCATATAATAAAGGTATCCATATTTCCGAAAATGGCTTCTCCTTTTTCGGCATCGTTACGCAAGCCTTCTACGTTGTGGAGTAGCCATTGAAGTTTTAGTCCACTAAAATAAGTAGCCAAAGGTAAGCCTGTTTCTTTTCTAAATCGGTCGCTACCACCTTCTTTTGCCAATTCGGCTACGATATTGCCCACACGGGTATCTTGCCATACGATGGCATTATAATAAGGCTTTCCTGTGGTTTTGTTCCAAACAACGGTTGTTTCACGCTGATTGGTAATGCCCACAGCAGCCAAGTCGAGGGCCGATAAATTCGCCTTTCCGAGTGCCAATCCGATAACTTCTTGGGTATTTTGCCAAATTTCGTCAGGGTCATGTTCTACCCAACCTGCCTGCGGATAAATTTGGGTATGTTCTTTTTGTCCAACCGAAATCATATTTCCTTGCTTATCGAAAATGATGAAACGTGTGCTAGTTGTACCTTGGTCGATTGAGCCTATGTATTGCATAGTTTAGTTTATTTTGTGTAATTTTTTCACAAAATAATACATTTTTATAAAAATATTAGGAAAGAAAAAGGATTTACCTTCATTTTTACCAAATAAAAAACTCCTCATAACTATTTATGAGGAGTTCGGATACTTGAGGACTTATCAAAAAAAGCAAAAGATAGAAAAACGATGAAAGTTTTCTCTTACGCTTGTTTAACTAATTGGATATTACCAATCAATTTTACTTCTTCGCTTACCAAGGCACTGCCTGCTTCTGTGATGGCGTTCCAAGCTAAACCGAAATCTTTACGATTGATTTTTCCTTTTACTTCAAAACCTGCCTTTACGTTGCCCCAAGGGTCGGTGGCTGTTCCTTCGTAGTCAACCTCAAACGTTACAGGCAATGTTGTGCCTTTGATAGTAAGGTCGCCTTTCAATGAGAAATCGCTGCCGTCTTTGGTAAAACTGGTCGAAGCGAAGCTCAAAGTTGGGAAGTTTTCGGCATCAAAGAAATCGGCACTTTTGAGGTGTCCGTCACGTTGCTCGTTGTTGGTGCTGATAGACGCTACCGCTGCTTCAAAAGCGATGCTTGCGTTTTCAAATCCTTCTTCGGCTTCTACGCTGCCCGAAAATTCTTTGAAATGTCCTGTTACAGTTGTAATCACCAAGTGTTTTACTTTAAACTGAATCTCTGAGTGTGCTGGGTCTATTGCCCAAGTTGAAGTTGCCATTGTTATTGTCGTTTTTGTTAGTATCAAATTGATGATACAAATATATGTAGATACATTTAATGTAGTGATATATATTTTACGGAATAACTTGTCAATTTTACGGATTTATGCTAAAAGTGGCTTTTGTATGGCTTGGCAACAGGCTTTTTTTATAAGAAGAGAAGGTTTGTCCTGTATTATTTTTGAAATATTTTGAAAAATGGGCTTCGTCTTCAAAGCCCAAGGTAAAGGCAATTTCTTTGGCTGAAAGGCTACCGAAATGGGCTTTTCGCTTGATTTCGAGGACAACCCGTTGCTTGATATGTTCTGAGGCAGGTATTCCTGTCATTTTTTTTACCGTATCATTCAAATGGCTTGGCGTAACATTGAGCAAATCGGCGTAATCGGCCACTCGGTTTTTTTCGGTAAAACGTTTTTCGACAAGTTCTTGAAAACGTTTTACCAAACACGATGCTTTGGTATATTCTACGCCTTCTTGGGTATCTACTTGTTTGGCTAGGCAACGAGCAAATTGTATCAACAAGATTTTAAGCCAAGTTCTGAGCATCTCTTCTTTGAAATTTACCGCATTGTTTTGGTACTCTGCCCAAAGTGAAGCAATACTTTGCTCGATATGGGGTGCATCGGCTGGGTCGAGGAAAAAAGGTTTAAATTGTAATACGTTGTGAAAAAGTCCCGTGGTGGTCAAAAGCTCATAATTGTTTTCGACTGTACCAAAAAAATCGGCATCAAACGAAATGACGTATCCTTTGGGCGGGGTATGCAATTGGAGAAAATGGGCTTGTCCGGGCGATAAAAACCAACAGCTATTGGGTGTAATCGGATATTCGTTGAAGTCAATAGTATGTACGCCTTCGCCTGCTTGTACCCAAATCATGACGTAATAATCGTGCTTGTGCATGATGGGTTCGGTAGGGTTTCTTCTTGTTTCGATGTGTTCCATCGTCGTAATTTCAAGATGACTATGCTGTGGCGTAATGTCTGTTAAACGAAGGGTTTTCATGGTTTAAAGTGTCTAAAGCGTCCTGATACTCGAAGTCATTGCATACAAAAATACAAGTCATTGGGCGTAATTTTCGGGATGTCGTATAAAATATTTATCCACTTAATTTATAGGTAAACTTTCTTAACTTTACAGCATGGAAACATACGGGAATGTGATAAAATTTGTAGGCAAATGGACATTCCATTGCCTTGTCGTTGGACTACTCGTAGGCAGTGCTTCGGCTTTTTTCTTGGTCAGTCTCGATGCCGTTACCACCTACCGAACGGCACATCCTTGGTTGCTGTGGGGCTTGCCTTTGGCAGGTTTTGGGATAGGTTGGTTGTACTTGCGGTTTGGTCAGGAGGTGGTCAAAGGTAATAATCAACTGATAGAAGAATTACAGCAAGCATCTGGGGTGATTTCTTGGAAAATGACACCTTTTGTTTTACTCACCACCTTGGTTACGCATTTGTTTGGTGGGTCGGCAGGAAGAGAAGGCACAGCCGTGCAAATGGGAGGCTCTTTGGCCGAGCAATGGAATATATTTTTACAAAAGTTTTTTCCCTCCCCCTCTGTAGAACAAGCCCTTTTCGACCGAAAATTATTGCTCATAGCTGGCATGAGTGCGGGTTTTGCTTCGGTATTTGGTACGCCCTTGGCAGGCATGGTATTTGCCTTAGAAGTGGCGATTATTGGTAAAATGCGGTATGAGGCCCTCTTCCCTAGCCTACTAGCAGCGTTACTCGCCGATGGCGTATGCCAACAACTTTGGGGGGTAGGACATACACATTATGTTATTGGTCACATTCCCGTACTGAGTTTGCCCAATTTGTTGTGGGCTATGCTGGCAGGAAGCTGTTTTGGCTTAATGGGTATGGGCTTTGCTCAATTGACGCATTTGATTGGGGTTTTGAGTAAAAAATACATTACTTACGCTCCTTTCCGACCCTTGATTGGCGGATTGGTGGTTTGCTTGTTGACGGCCTTGTTGGGCTACAGGTATATCGGCTTGGGCGTACCCATCATTGTGGAGAGTTTTCAAATCCCTGTGGCATGGTACGATAGCCTCGGCAAAACCTTCTTCACGGCTCTTACACTGGGAAGTGGCTTTAAAGGCGGAGAAGTTACGCCTTTGTTTTATATAGGTGCTACCTTGGGCAATACTCTTGCAACCGTGTTGCCTCTGCCATTGCCTTTGTTGGCAGGCATGGGCTTTGTGGGTGTTTTTGCTGGGGCATCTAATACGCCTTTGGCTTGCACTCTGATGGGCATAGAACTCTTTGGGGTCGAAGCAGGTTTATACTTAGCTGTGGCTTGTATGGTAGCCTATATTTTTTCGGGACATATCGGTATTTATGCTTCTCAACAACTGGGTGTTGCAAAGGTTTATACTAAAAAAAAGGAGAATTAAGTAACAATTCCGCATGAGTACTTCGCTGCTGTTTTAATTTACATTTCAAACATTCCGCATTGTTATGTTTCATCAATTGTATCAATTTTACGAAAAGTATCAAGAAAAAAGTATTACGAAAAGAAGGTTTGGCTACCAGCTTTTGGTTAGCTTGTTAGAGCAACATCGGCAACATGCTCTTTTCGACATACAAACCATTGGTTGTTCGACCGAGCAACGCAATATTTATTTAATAAAAATAGGGAAGGGTAAAACGAAGGTTTTGTTATGGTCGCAAATGCACGGTGATGAAGCTACAGCGACGATGGCATTGATGGATATATGCAATTTTTTTGCGACTACAGCCGACGAATTTACCGAATTGCGAAACCATATTTTGGCAACATGTACTCTATATATTGTACCTATGCTCAATCCAGACGGAGCAGAGGCGTGGTCTCGATACACGGCTTTGGGCATTGATATGAACCGAGATGCCCTTGCATTACAAACCCCCGAAGGCCGTTTACTCAAGTCGTTGGTGATGGATTTACAACCTGCATTCGGCTTCAATCTTCACGACCAAGGACGCAGGTATTCGGCAGGTAATACGGGCAATCTGGCAACCGTTTCATTTTTGGCTACAGCTTACAACGAAGCCCAAGACATCAACCCTGTGCGGCACAGGGCTATGCAATTGATTGTGCAGTTGAATCGCCTTTTGCAAGCATATATTCCCGATGCTGTGGGCAAATGGCCAGCCGATTTTGAGCCAAGAGCTTTTGGCGATAATATTCAAAAATGGGGTACATCATTGGTACTTATCGAATCGGGGGGCTATAAAAACGACCCCGAAAAACAGTATATTCGTCAACTCAATTTTATAGCAATACTCAAAGCTCTCGCTTCTATTGCTACAGGCGAATACCAAAAAGAAGACATTCAGCCATACGATTCGATTCCTGTCAATAGTAAGGTAATTTACGACCTGATTATTCGGAATTTACGTATTGCACCCGATTGTACAGTCGATTTAGCGATTAATCGAGATGAAACGTCTGTACCACAATCGGATACTTTTCGTGAAACCAGTTCGATAGAAGAAATAGGCGATATGTCGGTATTTTTTGGCACCGACGAAATAGATGCCACGGGATTGCATCTAGCCGATGGACAAACCCTGCGTTTGGGAATGCCCGCCAATCTTGATTTATATAATGCCGAAGGCTTACAATACCGCATCGTGAATGGCGTAGCTACACGTATGGCAATATGAAAATATACTGAGCAAACGTGCTTTTTGAAAGGAAGATGTATAAAAAATGGGCGTATTTCTCTGCATAAAAAAAGCCTGAAACGAATATGTTTCAGGCTTTTTTATGTCATTTTTCTTAAAAACCGTTTATTTATTCAACAATTCGTCGAAAGCAATTGAAATATAGTAAGATGTACCAATAGAAGCACTACCATACGCTTGGAAATAAGGACTTCCGAAGAGGTTGGTTCCTCCAATTTTAATAATCGACTTCATCGCATTGACTTTGTAGCTAAACTGTGCATCTAAGTTATCAATAGCTGGTACAGTTGTATTGGTAAAGATTGGCACATTAGTCGTGGTTGGCAAAGGGAAGCTCGACTCCCATGTGAAAGCATCTTGGTGGCGATACGCTACATTGAAGCCCCATTTGTTACCACTGGTAATTCTTTTACCAAAGCTCAACTTGTAGCTATATTTAGGCGTATTAAAGCCTGCATAAGGTACTTCTGTACTGGCGGTAAAGTTGTTGATTTGATTGTTAGAAATATTACCTCCAATCGAATAACCCTTGTCTAAAGCATAGTTTAGACCCAACGCCCAACCAGAAATGGTGATGTCTTCGTCTGAGTTAGCCGGACGAGAATACCCTGCACGTGTGCTACCGCTTGCCAATCCTGATTCAATAGGTAAGCCCGGTGCTGCTGCTACTGTAGGAACAACAATAGTACTACCTCCTAAAAAGTTTTTATAAATACTGTAATAATATGAAGCATCCACGAATAGCTTCTTACCAATAAGTCCTTTATAGCCAATTTCATAAGATTGGATTTTCTCAGGAACTAAAGGTTTAGCCTTATATTTAGGTAAAGTAGCCAAGGCAAATGCTGGAGCAACTTGAGTAGTCACCTGTGTAACCTTTTGTGTTACAGTGCTATTAACATTCGACTGAATCAATGCTTGTACTGGAGCAGATGCCATTTGGGTTGTTACTTGAGCTTGAATAGCGGCTGCCCTATTGGCGGCAGGCAATGTACCTGCTGCGATTGCAGCATCTACTAGGGTTGTTACTTGGGTTGTTACCTGAGCCTGTACTGCATCTGTTACTCCCTGCTGGATTGCAGGTAACTGGGCTGTCACAGCCGCCGTAGCATATTGTTGTGCACTAGCCAACACCGCAGGCGTAATGTATTTCATCGGATTACTAGCAAAATCAGTTAGCACTTCTCTTGTTACACCAGTTGCCAATTTATAGCGTGAATCAAATTCGGGCAAGCCTCCAATCAGTGTACCTGCTGGCGTAAGCAAGTCGATGTATTGGTTTTGCGTAGTAGGGATTCTAAAGCCTGTTTGATACGACAAGCGAATGTTGTGTTCTTGCGTAGGTGAATAAACGGCTGAAAAACGAGGCGTGTATTGTCCGTCAAAATTTTGGTTTTTATCATAACGAAGCGAGCCTGTAAGTTTCAAACGTTCATCAAATAAATTTTTAGACGCTTGGGCAAAAGCACCGTATTCGTTGATGGTAATGCTACCTGTACGACCGTCTTTTTGGTCGGCGAAAAGAGTTCCTTCCGAACGCAATTCGTACATACGATAGTTAGCCCCTATGGTTAGGTCTAAAAACTTGATTTGGTTTTTAAAATTATAGATTCCTTCTACATGGTACAAGTTACTTTTGTCGGCAAATGCACCACCGCCTTTGGTAATCGCCGTGTTGCGGTACTTGTCTAACAAGGTATTAAACGCAGCCGAGCCAGGCTGTGGCATATTGCGGTCGGCGTACTGTCTTGCTGTGAGATGGGCGTTTTCATCGGTAGCACCTCCTGTTCTGGCAGTTGTGTAAGCCCCGGCGTATTCTGTGTACCAAGCCGTATTCGATTTAATTTCATTCAACATCCCGATGGCTGTTAAGCCTGCCGTGTAAGAGCTTCCAGAGCGTTCTTGGGTGGTATAGGCTCTTAATGTAAAGTTGCTTCCTCGCAATTCTACTTTTGCCTGTGTAATATTAAAATCTCTTAAAGAATAGCGTCCTGTTCCTGTGTAAAGCGTAGTGCCTTCGCCGTAGTTTAGTTGAGCAATGGCTTCTACTTTTTCGTTGAGGCGATAGTGCAAAGCGGCATTAAATTTCAATGATTTTGTATTGTGGTCAACCAAATCTACTTCTCTGTATCCTGTGCGGCTTACGTTCACGTTGGGAAGTGCCGAGTTTAGTGATTGCAGGTTTGTTTGTATTTCATCGCCATATACGTTCATGCCATCATAGTCTGTTTTTGTACCTAAGCCACGAGCAGGGTCGTTGTTGCCTCCTAAATTGAGGTTGGTATAATTGGTTGCCTGCCAATCTTTTGCCTGAATATGCGATAGGTTTAATTTGAAAGCTATTTTGTTGTTAAATGCTTTCGCAAAACGAATGCTCAAGTCGGTAAAAGGGGTGGTTTGAGTAGAGCGGTTACTTGCCGACATGAGGCCAACTTTCGTTGAAGCACTCAATCCTTGGTATAGGAATGGACTTTTACTGTTCATCAAAATCAAGCCGTTAATGGCATTGGGGCCATACAAGGCAGATGCCGCTCCTGGTAATACTTCTACATTTTCAACGTCTAGTTCAGGCATACCAATGATGTTATCCACAGCAAAATTGAGGCCTGGCGCCGAGTTGTCCATACCATCTATCATTTGTACAACTCTTGGGTTTCCTGTCGAACCAAATCCTCGCATATTGATAGACTTAAACAATAAGCCTTGTGTGGTCATATCAATACCTTTTAAATTAGCCAAACCATCATAAAAATTGGTAGAAGGGGTTTGTTGAATAGCTTTCAGGTCCAATTTTTCAATCGAAACAGGCGATTTCATCACCGATTCTTCCACCCTCGATGCCGCCACAACCACTTCTTGTCCCATGATTGTTTGTTCTTGCAAAGCAATGTCAAGAGCATTTGCGTCTTTTACGGCTATTTCTTGAGTCGAATACCCCACGCTTGATACAATCAAGGTGAGTGGCAAAGGCGTATTGGTGGTGATGCTAAATTTTCCTTTGGTATCTGTAATAGTACCTATGACTTTTCCTTTTACAGCTATGCTCACACCTACTAGATTTTCTTTAGTAGTGGCATCCGAAACCTTCCCTGTAATTTTCGTTTGGGCTACGGCCGAAAGAGCAACAAGTAATAAACAGGTCGTATAAATACCTGTTTGTATTTGAGTAAAAATTTTCTTCATACTATTTGGTGGTAAGTTTAACCAATAATTTTACGTGAATGTTGATAAATATACGAAAACCTAAGAAGTGATGGTAGAAAATGATAGCCTTAACGTGATATTTACCATCAGGATTCATTTTTGTGGTTTTATTGGCGTAAATCTAATTAATGTTTTGCGAAATGATACACCAATTGTATGATTTTTTTATAAAATTGTAAAAAAATCATACAATTAATGTAAATAGTTGGCTTTACGAAAAAGTGGGAAGAAAGAAGTAATCAATGTGAGGGTAAAGTCGCTAGAATGAGGCTACCTATCTAATCAAATAACGAAATAATTACTCAGATGCAATTTCCATGAGTTGTTTGATGTTGTTCAAAATTTCAACGTTGTCTGGACAATCAATGTCTTGTCCAACAACCTGAAACCCTGTAATCAGAATTTGGCAATGAGGAAATGTCGTAGATAGTTTATATACATATTTTTGTACTTCTTCTTGTGCTGGGACACTGGTAATTGCCGTAAATAGATAGTCTGGTTTATGTACTTGGTACGCAAATTCTAGCTCGCTAAAAGGCAAGCTTTGTCCCAAATACACTACCTTATTTTGTCTTGCTTTGATAATATAGTTGGCAAAAAGTAAGCCTAGTTCGTGAAGTTCACCTTCGGGCAAAAACAATACGTATTTTTTAGACCCAATACGCAACGAAGGTAGTTGACCATCAATGGCAACAATCAGTTTTTGACGAATCAGGTTAGAAATAAAATGTTCTTGTGCTGGGCCTATCGAGCCTGTAATCCACAGCGTTCCGATGCGGCTCAAAAACGGATAGATGATATGTACCATCAGGTTTTCAAAACCAAACTGTAGGATGTTGGTGCTGATGAGTTTTTCAAAACGCTCTTCATCCAAATCAAGCATGGCTAATGTTAGGGCATGGATTTGGTCGGGGTAACTTAGCTTTTTATCTGAAATCAATATCACTTCTTTCGCCATGGTTTCGGCATCCATTTTAGCGATTTCAGAAATTTTGTATCCATGTTCCTTTAATAAAGCAATATTGAGAACCAGTTTTAGTTCTCGGTCGTCGTAGGTACGAATATTCGTATCTGTACGCTCAGGCTTGAGAATATCGTATCGTTGCTCCCAGATACGCAAGGTATGAGCTTTAATTCCCGATAATTGCTCTAAATCTTTAATTGAATAATTACTCATGGCTATTGAACAATGCTTTTACTCGATGTCTTACACACAATCAAACATTTCCACATAGTTTACGATAAGTTATAAAGTACAACAAAATTATTTTGTTGTTCAGTGGTCGTTTTGTCTATAATAAACCTGTGTTTAGGTAAAAGGTTTTAAGGAGCAACAAATTTATCAGTTTTATTTGTCTATAAAAAAAGCCCCTAGTGAAACTAGGAGCTTTTAAAAAAAGACATTATTGCTTATTTTTTAGGAGAATCAGGGATGATACGAATATCATTTGGTTTCTTAGGATCAATATAGAATTTGTATTTAGCTACTTGACCAGTTGGTTTACAGTCTCCTGCACTCAAGCGTTGTACTTCGTATTCATATACAGAAGGCTTTTGTGGAAGTGGTAAATCTGATGGCCATTTGATGCTAGGGTCAGTTGCAACGTTTTCGTAATTAACCACTGGAGCTTTGGCAACAGCAGGTTTTTTACCAGTTCTCTTACGAGGCACAAGAGGCTTGCTTCCAGAAGCCGTAACTGCTGTTGAAGTTGATTTACGAACCGGCTTGCGTTTTACAGTTGTTACTGCAGCTGCTTTGCCATTGAATATTTTTACAATGTATTGGTCTTGTACTGGAACTGGTGTAACTGGAGTTGGTTTTGCTTTATAGCCAAAGCTAGACGAAGTAGGTTCCGACAAATATTTTCCAATACTAGATTGTACTGTGTAATAATAGAAACTGGCATCATCTCCATTTACCAATGAAACAGATTTAGGCAAGCTAATGCTGTTTGATTTGGTAGTTTGTTGATAAACTGGTACACCAGAACCATCTGCTTTATATAATTTGAAGATAAATTCTTCATTTTTTGCAGAAGGTGAAGTGCTTTTCCAAGAGAATGTTGGTATCTCTTTTGAGCCGTAGTCAAACATTTTAGCTCCTTGATTCAGTACTGGTGGTGTTACCACTGGTGGTGCTGGTGGAGGAGCAAGTTGCGATAATACTGGTTTTACAGTTGGTAATGTATAAGCTGCTGCAACACCTATATTTGTACTAATATGGCGACGGTATCCAAGAAATATAGATTCATTGGTAAGCGAAGTAGCTTTTTGAATGATATAAGGAGTGTTAGTATAAGTACCTTGAAGATTTAAACCTACACTCCAAGATGGGTTGAGTTTATACATTAATTCTCCACCTAGTGCAATCCCCCAGTCATATTGCTTACCTGCAGTAGCACGTTGATAGACTAGTTCATTTGTAGCTTTCGTAACGTAAGTCTTAGTAGGAGCATAAGAGAACGTGAAACCAAATTTCCCATCAAGAACAGCATCTATCTTATCTGAAATTGCAAATTTTGCAGATGGTCCAACTAAAAACATATAGTCTCGTTGTGCTGTGCTTGTTAAAAGCTCAACCCCACTCAAGGCAACATTTTTAGCTGCTAATGCAGAGGATAAATTTGGGTCGCTGTTACTGTTATTGAAAAAATTCTGAGCTCCAACTGTTGCTCCAATACCCCAAACACCACCACCTAAGAAATAATAATTGGCAGTAAGGTTGGCATATTGCCCAAATCCTAGTTGAAAATCAACTTTACTCGCCAGAAACTGTAGGTCATTCGCCCAACCTGCTTTGGCTGTGAATCTCCAATAACGAGGAGAAGTAGCTTGTACAACGCCTCCTGGCTTGTAGAATAATGTATCAAACTGATACCCTTCTGCAAGCGATTTGACAACTTTACCGTCTGAGTAAGTCGTAGTGGTGATTCCTTTGTCAGTAGTAGCACTTACAACTGTAGGTTTTTGTGCGTAGGCAAGCTGACTTAAAAAGGCACAAGAGGCAAGACCCATCGTGAGCCCTCTTGAAATTTTAGCAAAACTGCTGTTTTGAATAAGCTGTTTCATAACTTTTTTTGATTTATGATAAAGTATAGGGTTTAATTAATGTAACGCAAAGCTACGTAACAATTTGATTTAAAGCTAATAGTCCAAAGTTTTTATACACATTTTCTCTCGAATAAATGCACACAAGCATTTGTTTCATAACAAGTATTTGAATATAAAAACTTAACTTTGTATGCTTATTTAAGTAGAACCATTGCTACGACAAATATACGAGTAAATCTCTAATGTCGGATGTGTGAACGCTAAGTATTTACAAAAAAATATAACTTTTGCCATTTATTCTCCACAACTAAAACTATACGTAATGCCTTGTATTTTAACATTTTGAAACATTTTTAGTTAAAATATAATATTATAAATATTCTTTAAAAATAGTATTTTATATATATAGCCCATTAGAAGGCAAAAGGACAGCCCAATATTATGTCGGTACATACTGAAATCAAGAGAATTACAACGCACATTCTCCAAGAAATGAAAAATAGAGGCGAAAAAATCTCATGCCTCACAGCTTACGACTACTCTATGGCAAGAATCGTTGATGCGGCAGGTATCGATTTGATTCTCGTTGGAGATTCGGCTTCTAATGTCATGGCTGGGCATGAAACAACTTTGCCCATCACGCTCGACCAAATGATTTATCATGCCTCTTCGGTTGTGAAGGCTGTCAAAAGAGCATTGGTGGTAGTCGATATTCCTTTTGGCTCGTATCAAGGAAATTCGTCGGAAGCCCTACGCTCGGCTATTCGTATTATGAAAGAGTCAGGGGCTCATGCCGTAAAAATGGAGGGTGGCGCCGAAATTAAAGAGTCTATTATCCGTGTCCTTAGTGCGGGTATTCCTGTGATGGGACATTTGGGACTAACGCCGCAGTCAATCTATAAATTTGGAACATATTCGGTGCGTGCCAAAGAAGAAGAAGAAGCCAATAAATTGATAGCAGATGCCCTCTTGCTTCAAGAATGTGGGGCTTTCAGTATTGTACTCGAAAAAATCCCAGCTAAATTGACCAAACTGGTATCTGAAAAATTACATATTCCTACGGTTGGCATCGGTGCAGGTGCCGATGCCGACGGACAAATACTAGTGGTTCATGATATGCTGGGTATTAATAAAGAATTTAAACCTCGTTTCCTCCGTAGATATGCCGACCTCGATACAATTATGCACGAGGCTATCGCACAATACGTACAGGATGTGAAAGCGGTTGACTTTCCGAATACCAAAGAAAGCTATTAATAGCTGAGGTAACATTGTTGAATCCAAACTAAAAATGCAGATGAAAGACTTCCATGTTGTATATGAAGATAATCACATTATCGTTGTTAGTAAAAGACCGGGCATCTTGGTACAAGGTGATGCCACCGGCGACCGCACGCTTACCGATGCGGTGAAGGAATACATCAAACAGAAATACAATAAGCCTGGCGATGTATTTCTGCACCCTGTCCATCGCTTAGATAGGCCTGTCAGTGGCTTGGTTATCTTTGCCCGTACTTCCAAAGGGCTTGAGCGAATGATGGAATTGTTCAGAAAAAGAGATATTCAAAAAACATACTGGGCTGTTGTAAGACGCAAGCCTGCCCAAGAAAAAGGAAAACTGACGCACTGGCTGGTGAAAGATGAACAAAAAAATGTAGTGACGGCTTACGACACCGAAGTGAAGGGTTCGCAAAAAGCAGAGCTTTACTATAAACTTTTGGGCACTGTCAATAAACATTACTTGCTAGAGGTAGAACCTATTTCGGGTCGTCCGCATCAAATCAGGGTACAATTGGCTAGTATGGGCTGCCCGATTCGAGGCGATATTAAATATGGCTATGATAGACCCAACATCGATGCCAGTATTAATCTTCATGCAAGACGGGTGTTTTTTATTCATCCTATTAAAAAAGAGCCTATTATTTGTAAAGCGGCTGTTCCTCCAAATCAGTTTTGGGAAGAGTTTCTCGAACTCGACCCAGAGGATATTAAGCAGAAAAATCTTGATTTTTTACATGAATAAAACTTATAAGAGCCTTAGCAAATTCGTTTGCTGAGGCTCTTTTTCTTTCGCCATCTTGCTTATTGTTGTATATTTTCCGACTCCGTTTTTATTGGTATTCCTCTGTATTATGTAGCCCAATTGTTGCTTTAGGGAAGATTTAGGTTCATTAGAATATACTTAGAATAAGGGTTATTCAGGAGAAAAATATAGAAGAACGATGTTATCTTCAAAAGAACAATCGGTATTTTCAAGAAAATAATAGCGTATTCTAACCATATTTTTCAAAAAACACATTAAAAAACTACAAATATTATGCTGAATACACTGTATCAATTACTCGGTTCGGAGCGGTTTGTCTGGAGACAAAGTGCCAAAAACTTAACTTATATCATGCTGGGTATTTTATCGGCTGGCGTTGGACTCAAAGGTTTTTTGTTGCCTAATCATTTTTTAGATGGGGGCGTAATGGGCATTTCGCTGTTGATTAATAATATCACACAAGTACCACTGCCTTACCTCATTGTACTTGTAAACCTGCCCTTTATCTTCTTAGGGTTTCATCAGGTTTCTCGTTTTTTTGCTATTAAAACCTTGCTTGGCATCATCGGCTTGGCGATTTGTATTGCTTTTATTGAAATTCCACTCATTACGTCTGATAAACTACTTATTGCGGTTTTTGGCGGTTTTTTCTTGGGTGCGGGCATTGGGCTTTCTATCAGAGGAGGGGGCGTTTTGGACGGAACAGAGGTCTTGGCTTTGTACATCAGCCGTAAAACGGTTTTTACGGTAGGCGATGTAATCATTATTATTAATGTCATTATTTTTGGTGTAGCGGCATTCCTTATGCACATCGAAACGGCTCTTTATGCCATGCTTACGTATTTGTCGGCATCAAAAACCATTGATTTTATCATTCATGGTATCGAAGAATACACAGGCGTAACGATTATTTCTGAAGAAAGCGAGGCTATCAGAAGCATGATTATCGAAAAAATGGGCAGAGGGGTCACGATTTTTAAAGGAAAAAGAGGCTTTGGAAAAAGAGGTTTGCAAAACGATGATTTAGAGGTGATTTATACCGTTCTGACTCGATTAGAATTACAAAAATTAAGCAACGAATTAGAAATTATCGACCCAAAAGCTTTTGTGATTCAGCAAAGTATCAATGATGTCAAAGGTGGAATGATAAAAAAATTACCTTTGCACTAAACATTTACATTTATTTGAGCGATGGAAGCCTCTCATTTTTACCAAACCGACGCTTGGGATTTGCTCCAGCAATACACCAGTGCACGTATTGCACGAGGACGTACCGGACATAGCGTACCAACACAAACCTTACTGGCTTTTCAAGCCGACCACGCCCAAGCCCGTGATGCGGTGTATTCTGCCTTGGCTACAGAAGCGATACAACAAGCACTTGTGCTACCAAGCTTGGTGGTTGCATCAAGGGCTTTGCATCGGATGCAATACTTACAAAGGCCCGATTTGGGTCGTCGCTTGACGGAGGAGTCGAGGGTATGGCTCAACGATGAGCCAAAGACCTTTGATATATGTTTTGTGATAGCCGACGGACTTTCGGCACAGGCTGTTAATCAACACGCCGTACCTGTAGTAAACGAGATGTGTGCGTTTTTGCAAAAAAAACAGTGGAAGATTGCTCCGCTTGTGCTCGTCAAACAAGGGCGTGTAGCCATTGGCGATGAAATAGCCAGTGCCTTGCACGCTACCATCGTTGTGGTGCTGATAGGCGAACGCCCTGGCCTAAGCTCGGCCGATAGCATGGGTGCATACCTTACTTACGCCCCAGCCATTGGGATAACAGACGAACGGAGAAATTGTATTTCTAATATCCGTCCCGAAGGATTACCCTACCAGTTGGCTGTTGAAAAAATGATGTATTTATTGATGAAAATGAATACCTTACAAATCAGTGGTGTTGCCCTCAAAGACGATTTGGAAGGGAGATTTCTTATCGAATAAGCAATAAAAAACTCCGTGCAAGTCTTTTGCACGGAGTTTTTTATTGCTTGTAATTGCCTAAGCTAACTCAGCAATGACGGTTTCGCCACCTACAGGCTTATCGTCGATATTGACCAACACTTTGGCATCTAAGGGTAAAAATATATCTATACGAGAGCCAAATTTGATGAAACCAAATTGAGCGCCTTGTTCAACGGCATCTCCTTCTTTAACATACCAACAAATGCGACGAGCCAAAGCACCTGCAATTTGACGAAACAGCACTTCTGTTCCATTGCTATGTTTTACCACAATGGTAGTACGTTCATTTTCTGTACTCGATTTAGGATGCCATGCCACCAAATATTTGCCTGGATGATATTTAAAAAAAGACACAATACCCGACAAAGGATTGAAGTTGACGTGTACGTTGACAGGCGACATAAATATTGAAATCTGACGACGACGACCTCTGAAATATTCAGTTTCTTCAACTTCCTCAATTACCACCACTTTCCCATCGGCAGGAGCAATGATATGCTTCGGATTTTTGACGGTTACTCTTTTAGGAACTCTAAAAAATTGCAACACAATCAGTGAAAAAAGCACGCTAAAGATTACTACAACCTTCCGAACGATGTCGTTATCTGGGAAAAAATAAAGGGTTGCTCCGTTTAAGATAGCGATGAAAATAATTGTAACGAGAATTGTACCAGTACCTTCTTTATGGATTGTCATACTTTGCTTAGGGATAAGTGAATACGCAAAGTTACACATTTTTTTGAAAGATTAATGAGTTGCTAGGCCGTTGTAGAGGAATTTCGCACGTGGTAAAATAGACCATTGCAAGCAAAAAGGAGTCTTTGATAGGTTGTAAAACAAGGCATCGGGGTGCATAATGTCTAAAAACGTAAGGATGTTCAACGCAAAACATTATGCACAACCCAACTGATGCTGTACAAATGAACTCTTAGACGAATTGGTAAAGGCTCTTTTTTCTAAAGATGTGCCACGAAGTACACATCACCCCAAAACAAAACTGTTTTAAGTGAAAGGTAATACGACGAAAACGGCTTGGGAAGCTGATGATTAGAACCCCTCGCACCTAATAAAACTACAGGCTTTGTATGTAATTGCCCTGTAAGAACAGAACTTTCAGCATGAACAACTTAGCGGAACTTGTTCATGATTTTATTAAATGGCGGTTACGGTGAACAGTTGAAGATATTCGATACACGCTGTGCTAATGTAATTATCTTTCAAAAAGTAAGATGCTTAAAGGCATTACAACAAATATACGATTTTCTTTGGTATTTTCTAAAAATAGTATAACATCTTTGATTATCGAAGAAAATTAACATTGAGCGACAACCCTACACAAGGCCGACTCTATCGTAAGCCCCGGACCAAAGGCACAAGCCAATACCAAATCGTTGTGGTGTTGCGTACCGAGGTTTCGCCAAAGAGCAGCCAATACAAACAAAATGGTACAAGACGACATATTGCCATAGTTTTTCAATACCTGATAGGCATAATAATTCGCTTGGGCATCGAGGCCAAGGGCTTGCTCGGTAGCTTCTAAAATAGCTCTGCCTCCCGGATGAACGGCATAGTGCTTGATGATTTCTGGCGACAAGTTGGCTTCCGACAAAATCCTATCAACCAATTGTTTAATGCCTGTTTTGAGCAATACAGGCACATACGAGGTGAGGGTCATTTCAAAGCCAAAATCGGCAATGCTCCAAGCCATTTCTTGCTGACCTTCAGGGTATAAATCACAATGAAAATCGTCTAATGCCAAGGCCAATTGCCCTTGTCTAGGCTTGGCTTCTACCAATACGGCAGCAGCGCCATCGGCAAAAAGGGCGTTCGATAAAAGAAAATCTGCTTCTTTCTTTTTCTGAAAATGTAAAGTGCAAAGCTCTACGCACACCACTAACACTTGAGCAGTAGGATGAGCCAAACAAATATCGTTGGCTACTTTTAAGCCATTAAATGCACCATAACATCCCATAAAATTGATGGCTGTTCGTTTGACAGTCTTGGCTAAACCTAGGTGATTGACCAACTCAATGTCTAGTCCGGGAGCATACATACCTGTACAACTGACCGTAATCACATGCGAAACGTTGGTCAAAGGAAGGTTGGCTAGGGCTTGTAAGCAAAGAGGCAAGGCGTATTGCTTGTACAAAGCCATGCGTGCCGCTACCGTCGGGAATGGTTCGAGTTGCTCATTTTGTGGGTAAAACGTGTATCCTTCGGGAGATGCTTGTCCGTAATCGGCTAAAACAGAATGCCTTTGTTGAATTTTAGTAGCTTTATAAAGGGCGTACAACTTGCGTTTTTCTACTTCGTCCATCGACAAAGACTTTGCCATAAATCTAGCAATTTCTTCTTGTGGAAACTGATGTGCTGGTACGGCAGTGCCAATGGCGGTAATATAGCTCATGTCTTAATGTTTGCTAATGATTTTGATAACAGAAAACAATATAGGAGAAAAATCACGAACTTAACTCATTGTTTTCAACAGTTTATAGGGCAAAAAGTTTAGAAGTAACAGCTATTTAGTAATGCTAGACAATAAGCTGGCGTTAAAAGATTGGTTAGCTATGGAAAAGGCTAATGATGATTTAGATGATAAATATCGTTTTTGTAAAAAGTTGACGAAAGAAACAAGAATGATAAATATTGGATGTTTTTCACAACCTAGGCTTTTTTGCGAAGATAGTACTGTCGTTCTTTTTCTGGTAGTTTCTCGATGGCATAACGGAGCATGGTGCGGGGCATTTGCGTACAATATTCATCTAAAAACTCACGAAGCGCCAATTCATCTTTTTTCCCTACTTCTCGCAACATCCAGCCAGTAGCTTTGTGCATTAAGTCGTGTGGATGTGTCAAAAAAATACTTGCCAACCGAAATGTATCTGCCCATTGTCCTTTGCGGATAAAAGCCAAGGTACTCACCATAGCCACCCGTTGCGACCACAGATGTGGGCGTTGAGCCAATTCGTACAAAAGGCTGCGGTCTTTATCTAAAAGCCATGCACCCAACAAATAATAGGCGGAGCTATCTACTAAATCCCAATTGTTTATGTAGGTTAAATGATTGAGATACAAAGCAATAATCTCTTCTTTGAGGGCTGAGGGTGCTTTAGGGAATTGAGCTACCCAAAGCATCAGTCCACACAAACGATACTCATGAATAGGATTGGTCAGCAATGGAACAACGGCATCGGGGGGTAATGTTCGATAAAATTTACGCACAATATCCCTGAGTTGTGGATTCGACAAGCCGATAAATTGGTCGCCTTCGGCGTATTGCCCTTTTCCTGTTTTAAAATATTTTGCCATAATACTGGCTCTTTCTGGGTTGGCAAGGGCTTGTATTTCTTGTATGAGTAGGTCTAACATAAGGGCAAATGCGTTGAGTTTATACAAAAATACAAGGAAGTTCACCGCAAGAAAGCAGGCGTAAGCAAAATCATCTGTATTTTTGTGAGTCGTCTATTAATTGTACAGGTATATGCTGGCTAACACGAGAGGGATTGTATTGAATTATGTAAAATATCGAGAAACGTCGATTATTACTAAAATTTATACCGAAGCATTTGGCGTGCTTTCGTTTATCGAAAATGGGGTCAGAAGTGCCAAATCGAAACAAAAAATTGCCTTGTTTCAGCCCTTGACTTTGTTAGATTTGGTGGTGTATCATAAAGCTGGCAAGGACATTCAGCGTTTGGCAGAACTGAAATGCAACCAACCTTACCAAGCCATGCCTTACCAAATAGCCAAGTCGTCGGTAGGGATTTTTTTGGTAGAAATCCTTGGCAAAACTTTGCGAGAAGAAGATGCCAACGCCGCTTTATTCGATTTTTTATGGGAAAGTTTGCTGTGGTTTGATGCCGTAGCAACACATTTTGAAAATTTCCATTTGCAGTTTTTATTACAATTATCGGGTTTTTTAGGCTTTTTGCCCGAAACTTCCCCCGAAATGCTAGAAGAGTTGCAATTGCATGGTTGGGTTTCTAGCGAACCTTCGGCAGCTTTGCTGTTGCAATTGTTGCTCGACACCACTTATGAAAATAGCCCGCAACTGACCCGAAGCCAACGCAATGCCATACTCGACATTATTTTGCAATGGTATCGTTTGCACATAGATACGCTAGGCGAAATCAAGTCGCTTGCTGTGCTGAAAGAAGTATTGAGTTAAGTTTTTTTGAAAACTATATCTTCCTTTTTAGTTCAAAATGTTTACCCAGATACAAACGTCTTACTTGCTCGTCGGCAGCCAATTCTTCGGGTGTTCCTGCTTTCAAGATTTTTCCTTCAAAAAGTAAATACGCACGGTCGGTAATAGAAAGGGTTTCGTCCACATTGTGGTCGGTAATCAAAATCCCAATGTTTCGGTATTTTAGTTTGGCTACAATTCCCTGAATCTCCTCAACCGCAATGGGGTCAACGCCAGCAAAAGGCTCGTCGAGCAAGATAAATTTGGGGTCAACCGCCAACGCTCTGGCGATTTCGGTACGCCTACGCTCTCCACCCGACAACACTTGTCCGAGGTTTTTTCGCACGTGTGTCAACGAAAACTCTTCGAGCAGTTGTTCTACTTTTTCTTTTTGTTCTTGTTTCGAGAGGTTTGTCATTTCTAACACCGCCAAAATATTTTCTTCGACCGACAAGGTTCTAAAAACCGAAGCCTCTTGTGCCAAGTAGCCAATGCCCAAACGTGCCCTTTTGAACATCGGGAGGTTGGTTACGTCGGTGTCGTCTAAAAAAACTCGCCCAGCATTGGGCTTAACCAAGCCTGTAGCCATGTAAAAAGACGTAGTTTTGCCTGCCCCGTTGGGCCCTAGTAAGCCCACAATTTCACCTTGCTCTACTTGGTAGCTTACGTTGTTGTTGACAAGGCGTTGTCCATATTTTTTTACTAAATTCTCAGTTCTCAGTATCATGGCTAAATTTTATGTCTTTGAGCATCAATTGCAAAGTTTTTTGTCCTTGCCATTCGTTTACTTCAATGGTATAACAAATAGAAAACGTTTGTTCCGACAAAAGTAGTGTAAAAAAATCATCTACCATACCAAAACCTACACAAGTAAAGGTAGGAGAATCGGCTTGTTTGACCTGAATTTTGAGGTGTTTTTCCTTCATTTTAAAAGGCAGCCCCTGCAAACTTACATGATGCGACACAAACACAGGTGTCATATTTTGCGGGCCAAAAGGCGACATCTGGGCCATAATGCGATAAAACTTATCGGTTATGGCACGCAAAGGCAACACTAGGTCGATATTGACACTCGGCACGAGTTGTTCGGGTAAAATACGTTTGGCAACTACGGCCTCAAATTTTTGTCTAAATGCTTCAATCGCTGTTATTTCTAACGACAAGCCAGCCGCAAACGTATGTCCACCGAATTGCTCCAAATGCTCGGAACAAGCCTCGATGGCATCATACACGTCGAAGCCTGGTACCGAACGTGCCGAACCGGCGGCTTTCCCATGCGACTCGGTTAAGATAATGGTTGGCCGATGGTAATGCTCGATACATCTACTGGCTACGATGCCGATTACGCCTTTGTGCCAATCTTTGCTAAATAGAACCGTACTTTTGGCCTGTGTCAATTGCTCGTCGGCGGCTATCATTTTGAGGGCTTCGTCGGTAATAGACGAATCAAGTCCTTTGCGTTCGGTGTTGTGTTTGTGGATAACCAAGGCAAAATCGTCGGCTTCGGTTTCGTTTTCCGAAAGCAATAAATTTACGGCATCGTAGGCATGGCGAATACGCCCTGCCGCATTGATGCGTGGTCCTAAGCCAAATACCACTTTAGTAATATCCATTTTACCTTCTAGCGAAGCCGATTTTATCAGGGCTTTCAAACCTGTGCGAGGCTTGGTATTGAGTTGCTGTAAGCCATAAAAAGCCAATACCCGATTTTCGCCCACAATAGGCACAATGTCGCAACTGATGCTTGTTACTACCAAATCGAGGTAGGGGTATAGTAAATGGATGTCGAGTTGATACTGCTGGCAATACGCTTGCAAAAGCTTAAAGCCTACGCCACAGCCAGTGAGTTCTTTGAACGGATAGGCACAATCGGCTCGTTTGGGGTCGAGTACCGCTACCGCAGGCGGTAGGGTGTCGTCGGGACGGTGGTGGTCGCATACAATAAAGTCAACGCCGTGTGCTTTGGCCCATGCAATTTTGTCTTTCGACTTAATGCCACAGTCTAAGCTGACAATCAAAGAAAAGCCGTTGTTGGCAGCATATTCAACCCCTTGTTGCGATACGCCATAACCTTCGTTGTAGCGGTCGGGAATATAAAATTCGAGCGAATCGAGTAAATATTTTTTGGTAAAATCATAAAACAAAGCCACAGAAGTAGTACCATCTACGTCGTAATCGCCATAAATCAGCACTTTTTCCCGTTTTTCTACCGCTTCATGCAAGCGGGCTACAGCACGAGCCATATCTGCCATCAGGAAAGGGTCATGCAAATGTTCTAGGCTAGGACGGAAAAAATCCTTGGCTTCGTCGAAAGTATGAATGCCTCTTTGGGCTAACAAACAAGCCATTTCAAACGATACATTTAGCGTTTGTTGAAGCGTAGAAACAGCCGCTTCGGTAGGTGTATGTTGAATAATCCAGCGTTTTTTTATCATTTGCTTAACCTGTTCTACTTAATAACAATCATTGTTTTGACGTTTTGAATGCAACAAAGTTACGGCTAGTATCATTTTTTTTACAAAAAACGGTAAATAAACCATCAAGTATTACCTTGCCAAGGCATTTTTCACCTTTGTTCCGATACTTTTGTGCAATTTTTAAATATTTCTTTCCAAACATATCCAATACAATGCGTTATAGATTGTTGATTTTTGTCCTATTTTGCTGTGTTGGCCAAGTATTCGCCCAACAAAACAATTGGTCGATTCACTTCCAACAAACCGTTATTTCTCAGCATAAGCCTGCGATTCATGCCCCTTACGCTGGTACAAATAGCCTTTCTGATACAGCCGAAACTCAAAACTCGCTGACAACCACCCTTTTCATCGGACGCAGACTTTGGCAGGGAGCAGTCTTGTTTATTAATCCCGAATTGGCGGGAGGAAGTGGACTTTCGCAGGCAAGAGGGATAGCAGGTTTTACCAATGGCGAGTGCTTTCGGATTGGCGACCCTGCTCCAGCTATTTATATGGCTAGGATGTTTGTCAGACAAGACTTTGCCTTGACCGACGACCCAGCCGAGCCTGTAGGCAAACGTGTTTTAGGCGAAAAACACGCTTATCCGACCAATCCCGAAGACGATGGGTTCAATGCCATTGCTGGCGAGCGACCCGTCAACCGACTGACATTGGTGGCTGGTAAATTTTCGATTGCCGATTTTTTCGATAATAATTTATACGCACACGACCCTCGCACACAATTTATGAACTGGTCGTTGATGGCCAACGGTGCATGGGATTATCCTGCCAATACAAGAGGTTATACTTGGAATTTTTTGGTTGAATATGTTCGTGAAAAATGGGCTTTGCGTATGGCTACTTCGCTTGTGCCTACGTATGCCAATGGTCCTTTGCTAAATTGGGATTGGCCCAACAACCAGTCGAATACCCTCGAATACGAACGAGCCTATACCTTGGCAGGACTCGACGGCAAAGTGCGAGCATTGGCGTTTTATACTACGACCTATATGGGTAATTATGCCCAAGCCACAGCAATGGCAATACCCGATGTGATTGCCACTCGCACCAATGGTCGAAACAAGTATGGCGTGGGTATCAATATAGAACAAGCCTTGAACGATAAATCGGGTGTGTTTTTGCGGGCTTCGTGGAATGACGGCAACAACGAAACATGGGCATTTACTGAAATAGACCACGCTTTAAGCCTTGGCTACGTACATGAGCTACCTTTCGGACGCAAAGCCGACGCTTTTGGCGTAGCCTTGGCGTTCAATGGCATTTCGAGCCAACACCGAGATTATTTGAACAAAGGAGGCTATGGCTTCATTATTGGCGACGGCAAGCTGCCCCATTACGCATGGGAACAAATCCTAGAAACCTATTACGCTTTCCGTTTACGAGATTGGCTTACGCTATCGCCAGACTATCAGTTGGTCATCAATCCAGCCTATAATGCTGACAGAGGGCCTGTTCACGCATTTGCCTTACGGGCACACGTAGAGTTTTAAAATAGTTTAGTCGGCAAAAGCCTTTTCTTTTTTTCCTAAAAAAGGCAACCAACTCGACTCTAGCCCTCCCAAATCACGCAGGAACATCACAAAAGACGGCTTGAAAGGTTTGTATTTTAAAGGCATTTTCGCCTCTTCGGGCGTAAGGTCGCCTTTTTTAGAATTGCAATGCTTGCAAGCCGTAATGAGATTGTCCCAAGAAGTACGTCCGCCTCTCGATTTGGGCAATACGTGGTCGAGGGTTAGGTCTTCTTTTGCACCACAATATTGGCATTCGCCGTGGTCACGACGGAAGATATTTTGCCTTGATAGAACCACCCCTTTGTAGGGCATATAAACATACCTGTGCAGTCGAATGACCGAAGGCATAGGAAACGACTGCGTAATGCTGTGTAATTGCTCGTTGGGAGATTCGGCAACAAGGTCTGCTTTTTGAAGATATACGAGTAAAAACGCTTTGGGGATAGAACATACAGCTAAAGCACTGTAATCCTGATTTAAAACTAAGACTTTCCGACCCATGATTGTTACTAAATAGTTGATTTGGTTAAATAATGGTCGTCAGCCAAGAGATAAATGTTTACCTCATTTTTTTCCGACCTATTATATAGAATGGTTGATTTAACATAGATTTACAGTATTTTGCCAGAATACTGTTTTGCGTTTAAAAGTTTATGAAAACGATATGGTTATATCATCTTTTTGGCTCGAAATGAGCTAAAAGTTATTTATGCAAATTAATGATTTTTATCAATAAAACAACATCTTTCAACTAAATTTTGTTTTGTAATAATCATTTGTTAATGAATGTTTTACCTTATCATTCGGTTGAATTTACAACAAAAATGCCAAACCTTGGTAAGGCTTGGCATTTGCGGAATATCCTTGTGTTGTGCTTAATCAGGGTTTTGTTGTATAAGAGCATCAACCAAGCAATAATTTTTTCTTGTAAAAGCTATTGAAGCAACGAGTGATGAGCTTGGCATAATGCTTACCGAATTGCTCAAAGCACCAGCCTTTCAAAAATTTTACCTCTTCGAGCGTGAGCGTCTTGATGGCTTTTCTTAGCTCTTTTTCAAATAACTTTGCATCAAAACTGACTTTTTCAAGAATCATCTTGACGTATGCGAGAGTAATCATAGTTTTTGTTAGAGATTTAAGAATTGATTTTTTAAATTTAAACTTAGAAAAATTATGCTTCATCGACTACAAAGACAGTCTTTACTAATTTCGACTAAGTGGCAGATAGGTTTAAGACAAAACAATTATACGAACTTTTATCCAGAGCGGAATCATCGCTCTTCCAAAAAACGGTGAAAATTACAAAATATTATAGCAATATTCTAATATTTTTTTGCTTTTTATTTAGCTATATCAGTGTAGCTCAAGACAATACCCCTCTGATTCAATTGGGCGAAAAGAATATTGCACTCAATACGCCTTTTGCGATTACGGTGCTTATCAAGACCACCCCCGAAACGCCCATGCCTGTGTGTAAGTTTCCAGAAATCAAGGGATTTAGCAAAAGAAATTTCTCGAAAACCATTGCTCGTTCGGTGGTAGCAGGGCAACAAGTGATGACCTATACGTTGGTGCAAAACTACCTCGCCAGCAAGGAAGGAACATATAAATTGCCTACTCTCAAGCTCATGGTGGACGAATGGGAACTCAAAACCGAGCCGTGCGTAGTAACGGTGAGCAAGCCCGTTGAGGTATCGGGGGAGAACCTTACCGAAGAAGCACCGCTCGACTTCAGCGAATTGATAGACGAGCAAAACAAAGAAGCCCTGCCCTTGAAAGATAACGCTTTTTTGTCGCTAAGTACCAACAAAACCACGCCTTATGTAGGCGAAAGCTTTACGCTCACCTTGGCTTTTTACGTAGCCGAAAACAATGCCACAGACCTACAATTTCACCAAAACGACGTGCAGATTCCGGCACTTATCAAACGCCTAAAACCACAGAGCTGTTGGGAGGAAAATTTTGGACTCACCGAACCCCAAATCGCTACCGTCAAAATCAATGGACGAAATTATACCCAATACAAATATTATCAGGCTACTTTTTATCCGCTCAATGCCAAAGCAATTGTGTTGCCCTCGGTCAGTTTACGCCTCATGAAAGATGCCAATGCCGATAAAGCCAAGGCTTCTTTTATCAGTTTTAGCAGTAAAAGTATCACGATTCAACCCAAAGAACTGCCTGCTCACCCCCTCAAACAACAAATTTCGGTGGGTACTTTTAGCATGAAAGAAAACATCAGCCAGACCAATTCGCAAACGGGCAAGTCGATTGATTACCAACTTCAAATCTCTGGCGATGGCAATATTTCTGAAATTCGCCTTCCTGATACCAAAAACGATAGCATTTTCGACTTCTTTCAACCCGACATCAATACCACCACTTCGCCACAGGGCAACAAAATAATTGGTACAAAATCTTATACTTTTCATATTATTCCAAAACAGGCTGGTAACTTTGCAATGGCGAAGTATTTCCAATGGATTTATTTTAATACCCAAACTGGAAAATACGACACCCTTGTACCCAAGGCGAGTATTCGTATTAGTGGCAAAACCATCAATACCGTTGATACCCCAATGCCCGATAATGTATCGGTTTTTGAAGGACTCGACAAAATAGTTACTGCCGAAGAAACAAGCGACATCATCAAAGTGTTAAAAGATGAAGCGAATATTTTTATCGTGATTATGCTTATTGGGATGATGTATGTGTTTTTACCCGTATCGAAAAAAAAGTAAGGTAATACAAGCCTGCTTCTTTTCGATTGATTAAACGAATTTTACTTATTATAGCGTAAATGAAAGACTGCAACGCAAGTCTTTTTATTCTAAAAAATGAGCAGTACATACGGCAAATTATTCAAAATTAGTACATTCGGCGAGTCGCACGGACTGGCTGTAGGCGTTGTGATAGACGGTTGCCCAGCAGGCATTCCGTTTGATACCAACTTCATTCAAAGCGAGTTAGACCGCAGAAAGCCCGGACAATCGAGAATTACGACCCAACGCAAAGAAGCCGACGAATTTCAGGTAGTATCGGGTGTTTTTGAAGGAAAAACCACTGGTACGCCTATTGCCTTGCTGGTATGGAATGGCGACCAGCGTTCAAAAGACTATTCGCATATTGCCCAACAATACCGCCCTTCGCACGCCGATTACACGTATCAAGCCAAATACGGCATCAGAGATTATCGTGGAGGTGGCCGTAGCTCGGCTCGTGAAACAGTAGCACGAGTAGCAGCAGGAGCATTGGCCAAATTGATTTTGAAAAACCTAGGCATCGAAATCAAAGCCTATGTTTCGCAGGTAGGCAAGCTCAAACTCGACAAGCCTTATCAGGTATTAAATTTGGCATTGGCCGAAGAAAACGCCGTGCGTTGTCCCGACCCAGCCTTGGCACAAGTGATGTTCGACTACATCGACGAAGCCCGCAAAAAAGGAGATTCTATTGGTGGCGTAGTCGATTGTGTGATTACTGGCACACCTGTAGGCTTGGGCGAACCTGTTTTCGACAAACTTCATGCCGAATTGGGCAAAGCCATGCTCAGTATCAATGCCGTCAAAGGCTTTGAATACGGCAGTGGATTTGCTGGCGTTGAGATGTATGGCTCGGAGCATAACGATGAGTTTTATATAGAAAACGGTCATGTAAAAACCAAAACCAACCATTCTGGCGGTATTCAAGGCGGTATTTCAAACGGGGCAGACATTTATTTCCGCACGGCATTCAAGCCTGTAGCCACCATTATGCAAGACCAAGAAAGCTTGGATGTAAACGGCGATAAAGTAATTGTATCGGGCAAAGGCCGACACGACCCCTGTGTTGTGCCTAGGGCTGTACCTATTGTAGAAGCGATGGCAGCCTTGGTGGTAGTCGATTTCTATTTACGCAACCGTGCCTCTCAAGGCTTGGGCTTTGAAACAGAAGAAAAACTAGACTTTTAAGGGAATGCTCAATCCTTTTGCCGACGAATATTATATGCAAATAGCCCTCCAACAAGCCCAAATAGCCTTGGAGGAGGGTGAAATTCCCGTAGGAGCAGTGGTGGTTTGTCAGGATAAAATTATTGCGAAAGCCTATAACCAAACCGAACGCCTCAAAGACGTAACAGCCCATGCCGAAATGCTGGCACTGACGGCGGCGGCTCATGCTCTTGGGGGCAAATACCTACGCAATTGTACTTTGTACGTGACACTCGAACCCTGCGTTATGTGCGGAGGAGCATTGTTTTGGTCGCAAATTGGGCGTATCGTGATTGGAGCAATGGACGACAAACGAGGCTGCTCTAAGGTATCGCCCAAAGTGTATCATCCGAAAACCCACATTACCACAGGTATTCTTGGCGAAGCATCGCAAACGATGTTGCGTGCGTTTTTTCAAAAACTAAGATAAATACATCCAACCCTTCTTTTGTTAGGCTTTGTAGGAACTTATCGCCGTAACTCAGGTGTTTTGCTAGTAGGGAATCGTGTTGCGAGCATAAGCCAAATAGCACTTGCAATCTATCAATAACCAAATTCATACATTCAAACTTAACAATTTACACAATGGCATTCGTATTAGACCCTCTACCATACGCTAATGATGCGTTGGAACCTCATTTCGATGCGTTGACCATGGAAATCCACCATGACCGTCACCACAATGCTTACGTTACAAACCTTAATGCGGCTGTAGCTGGTACAGCACTAGAAGGCAAATCGTTGGAAGAATTGTTGGCTTCTGTAAGCACACTTTCTCCAGCAGTTCGTAACAATGGCGGAGGTCACTACAACCATACTTTATTCTGGAATATTCTTTCTGCCAACGGCGGTGGCGAGCCTGTAGGTGCATTGGCAGAAGCTATCACAACAGCATTTGGCTCGTTTGAAAACTTTAAGGCTGAGTTCAAAAAAGCAGCTATCGGCCGTTTTGGTTCGGGCTGGGCATGGTTGGTAGCACAAGCCGATGGCTCTGTGGCTATTTCTTCTACGCCAAACCAAGACAATCCTTTGATGGACGTAGCAGACGTAAAAGGCTTCCCAGTGATTGGTCTTGACGTTTGGGAACACGCTTATTATTTGAAATTCCAAAACAAACGTCCAGACTATATTGATGCTTTCTGGAGTGTAGTAGATTGGTCTGTAGCAGAAGCAAGATACCAGTCGGCTAAAGCTTAGTAAATCAAAAGGTTAGGCAATAGTTATGTTTTTTTTCAAAAAAAGAACAAAAAACTATTGCCTCCTATCGCAAAAATACCTAATTTTGCATCTCAGAAAAACGGAG
Organism: Cytophagales bacterium; assembly: GCA_013298025.1. Classification (GTDB taxonomy): domain Bacteria; phylum Bacteroidota; class Bacteroidia; order Cytophagales; family Spirosomataceae; genus Flectobacillus. The sequence continues at coordinate 72,402 of JAAFJE010000020.1, forward strand.
GATATAGCTCAGTCGGTTAGAGCGCCGGATTGTGGTTCCGGAGGTCGTGGGTTCGAACCCCATTATTCTCCCCAAAAGAGGTTACTTTCGTAACCTCTTTTTTTATGACTTTATCTTGGTACTTCAATTTTATGGATGATTTGTCGAAGTACATCTTCTGCCATTAGCCCTTCCATTTCTTTTTCGGGTGTCAATACAATGCGGTGACGCAGGATAGGCAATAGTAACGTTTGGATGTCTTCGGGGGTGACAAAATCTCGGCCATTGATGGCAGCGTAGGCTTTGGAGGCTTGCAAAATAGCAACCGATGCCCGTGGCGATGCCCCTAGGTACAGGTTTTTGCTGTGACGGGTTTCGTGTACCAACTGAGCGATATAAGCCAAGTTTTTTTCTTCTACCACAATTTGCCCAATTTTTTGACGTAAACTACGCAAGTCGGTGGCATTGATGATTGGCTCGATAAGGGCGGTAGGCTGTGCCACCGACTCGATGGCTCGTTGGTGATGCCCTTGTAAAATACTTAATTCTTCTTGTAAGTTGGGATAATTGACCACCAACTTAAACATAAATCGGTCGAGTTGTGCTTCGGGTAGCCGATACGTACCTTCTTGCTCAATAGGGTTTTGCGTGGCTATTACAATAAAGGGGTAGTCCATCTGGTAGGTATGTCCAGCCGTCGTAATTTGGCGTTCTTCCATGACCTCAAACAAGGCAGCTTGGGTTTTGGCAGGCGAACGGTTGATTTCGTCAATCAATACCACGTTAGAAAAAATAGGGCCTTGTTTGAAATCAAATTCCGTTGTTTTAGGATTAAACACCGCCGTACCTATCACGTCGGATGGCATGAGGTCGGGGGTAAATTGAATCCGATTGAATTGTACTGCGATGGTTTTCGATAAAAGCTTTGCCATGAGTGTTTTGGCTACGCCTGGTACGCCTTCGAGTAGAATGTGGCCGTCTGCCAAGATAGCCGTAAGCAACAAGTCGATGGTTTGTTGTTGACCCACGATTACTTTTCCTATTTGTGTACGAATCTGACTTACAGCTTCTTGTAATTGACTAAGGTCTATTCTTGATTCAAAATTCATGGTAGCGAATGTATAAAATGATGAATATTAGGTACGACTGGCATTTACAGTTGTCGATAAAAATTTTCGATTAAAGTATTCAAATAATGTAATTCTTTGGCATTGATTTGCTGTGCATTTTGTACATACACAACATACCGACATAGCTCCTCAATCGCTTCTGAACTCAAGGCTGTTTTTTGGGTCAACTCTTTTTTACATTCTTCTCCTAAATCGTTGTAGGAAATGTAGAGTTTTCGTCGTAAAAATGCTTGCCAATACGTAATTTTCTTACGGGCTATATCGAGATGATTACCTTCGTTGAAATAGAGTTGCCCTATGGTTTGTACAAATACCAACGACGTATTGCTCGGTGGTGTAACGATAGGAATGATGCGTTGTCGTCGTCGCCCTTGGAAAATCACAAACAGCAAAATGCCTAGCAAAGTCAGGAAATAGGCTGCTTTGAGGCTAGGCTGACTTAGCAGAAATCTGAAAACAGAGTCGTCATTTTCTGAAAAATCATGATGACGGCTTTTTTGGGAAATACGACTTTTACCGTTTGAATTAAAAAAGACCTGCTTTTCTTCCCAATAAGTACTTTGCAAAGGCAAATACGACAGCACTTTGAAGGGATACTTTTGGGTATTTTTTTCTAAAATAAAATAATTACTAAAAACCCGTGGATTACAATGTAAGTAGAAAACACCTTTACCAAAGTTTATCTTGATAAAATGGTACAATACCGTGTCTTGTTGGGCATAAGCCAAACCTGTATAGGTATTTTTGGGGTTGACAGACGTATCAAAATAATAAGGAATAGCCTTTTCGGGCATCAAAAAATCTTGCTTCGACTTCAGGGTTGGATGCGTAAAATTAACGTGCAGCGGAGGCGTAGAATCCTGTGGATTTATATTTTCGATGACATTTTCGGTGCCTACCAACAAGAGCCTAAATTGTAGCGTATCGCCCAATTGACCAAAGTCTTCGGCGGCAATAAAAGCTGTATTTCCCTGAGCTACATACTTCAACAAGCGAGAAAGGTAGGGTTCTGGTAGAACAAGCTCATTGGTGATGTTTACATAACTGGTGTGTTGGGGAAGGTGAGCGAGCGTATCGAAAATAGGACTTTTCTGGAAAATGACTTGTTGTTGAGGCAAAACTTCTGGCAAAACCTCCGCCAAAGCACTCGTACCCAAGGGAATATCGTCGTAGCGAGAATACGATGGCGACCAATCTGCTGGTTCTGGGCTTAGGGCTGTCACCACCACAAAACCAACAAGCAGTATGCCTAGAAAGATAGAATATTTGCGGGTTAACTTCATAACGCATAGGTTGTAAAAAGGCTTAGAAAACATTGGCAAAGGGCTTTTGCCAATGTTTTTTGGAGCGGTTGCTTATTCCTCTTCGTCGTCGTCGGTTACAGTGGTAAGGCTTTTCACCTTGCCTTCTTCGAGGTAAATTTCTAAGAAAGAATTAGACTGTCCAAACTGCACACTAATGGTAATCCAAGAAGGGTTAAACTCGTCTAAATAACGATTTTTATACGAACGAGGAAACATTTTCTTTATTTTTGCTAGAGGGTCGCCTACTTTCAGTGCCGATAGGTTATCGAGTTGGAAGCGATTGGTTTTGATTTCAAACCCACTCAAATTGTTATCCATCACAAAAAAAGCATCTCTTCCGTACAAATACACCTCAAAAGATTCCCCATTTTGGGCATCGGGCGTTTGTTCTTTGCGTACAGAATCGGGCTTGCCGAGTTTTTCTTCCAAAGTGGCTTGTTTGTCGCCTAACTTCACCCCCGACACGATGGTCGATTCAAAATTGATGGTATCGTAATCTAATTCATTTTGTGGCTTAACGGCACTAGGACTGACTCTAAAAGCACTAAGAAAAAGGGTTGTAAAAAAGCTTACGAAGATGGCTAAAATGAGTTTTTTCATATTGTATGTTATTTACTGAGCTGTGCATCAGTAATGCTACGATTAAAGTGATTAAAATGTTGTTCTACGATTGAAAATGTTTCTAAATCTATGCCAAAATTTCCATACCAAATGTATTCAAATTCGGTTGTGAGTTGTTCAAATGACTTTTGAAGGCTTTCGCTTGAAAGTTCATACACATAACTACGATTGGTTTTGTCTTTCTGCCAATGAATGAGTTGCCGCTCCGACAAGATTTTTAAGGCTTGTAAATAGTGTAAACGGGTGGCTTGTCGGTAATTTTGCTCTCGCACTGCCTGCTGAATAAGCGACGGAAACGCTAATTCATGGATGTTTTCTGACAATTGCTCGTATGGAATAGCGATGCTTTCGTTTCGCTTTTTGAAAAGACCAAGCACGTCAATACCAGCGAGTTGCATGATGACAAACACCAAAACTATGGCTATAATCAGATAGGAAATCCCCTTTTGATTTTTACTAACATGGTTAAAAAAATGCTCCTCCAGCCATATTTTTAACTTAAATTTGAGGCGTTCCCACAACGAAAGCTCTTCTGCTTGGTAGTTGTTGAAATGGTATTTTTCTAAGCTTCTAAGTTGTGCCAATTTTTGGTCTTTTACTTGTCTTTCTACCAATACCGTACTCGTATCGGTTGGCACATTCGCCGCTTTACCATACAAGGTACTACCTATGCACAAAAGTACAAAGCTCAAAAGACGAAAAAGCAGCCCAATACGCATAAAGATAGGAGATATAGATTAATGATTGTTTCCGATAGAGTCGATACTATTCCATGTGCCTTTGCCTTCTTTGAGTTCTACCAAATTAAAGTATTGCAAAGATAAAGCAACATGCGAAATAGACGCAATGAGCGTTGTGCCAATATTTGAAATAACAGTACTGAAAATGACCAATGCAGTACTCGTAAAAACAGAATTGATTCCCAGTGCCTTCAATAAGGTAATAACCCCAGCAGGAATACTAAAAATAGCCGACATAAAATAGGAGATAAATGCCATGATTATCAATAGCCCAAAAGTGGACCACCATTTGTTGTGTATCAGGTGTTTGGCTCTGCTCAGGGCGTAGGTAGCACTGGCGTTTTCAAACACTACAATGGCAGGACAAAGCGAAAACATGACCACAAAGTAAAACATCAAAAAGAATAAAACTATTATGCCCACTACAACTACTTCTTCTCCTAGGGTTACGATAATGGCTTGACTAGCCAAAAGCAATATAAGGGCAATGCCCAGCATCACAACAATCAGCAACAAATACATTTTTAGCACAGGGCCTGTAAAGTATTTGACAAACGAAAGTACATCCTGAAAAAGCACTTGCTTGCGTTGACGATACACTTCTATAAAGCTATACACCACAATGGTGAGCATAAAACTCGACAACATAATCATAATCATCGCTAGAAATTGCCAGACAGAAAACGATTTTTGCTGCATAGTTAAGACATTATTGAGTATTTCTGCCATAGAGGCATCGGGTTCGATGGGCCTGGTTTCTACGTTGGCATAAGCTTGTGCTAATCCCTGAAAAATACCCGCCAATAGGGCAAATGGACTTACCAAAAGCAGCAAACTTTGGGCAAAAGCCTTGAAGTTGAGCTTAATAAAACTGAACGTACCTTCGATTTTACGACTGAAATCACGCTCTTTTTCTAATTCAAATACTTCTTCAAACATAATAAAATATAAGGGTTGAGGGTTTCGGATTCACAATTCTGTATTGATACTTAATTGGTAGAGGCTTTTCTAAGTTGCCAAGGATAAAGTACAAAATACCAAACAATCAGCACGAATGATGCCACAATAATACTCAAACTAGGCAATGTGGATAAATGCTGGCGTGTAACAAAACTTTCAATAAATCCTGCCATGATAAAAAAAGGAACAAGGCCAATACTAATTTTCAAGGCGTTGTTGGCGGCCTGCTTTAGGGCATCGAGCCGGGTGTAAGTTCCCGGAAATAACAGGCTATTGCCCAATAAAAAACCAGCACATCCAGCAATAATGATAGACGATATTTCGATAGTGCCATGCAACCAAATGGTTAGGAGCGATACTTTCAAAAAGCCTTGTTGGTAACAAAAATATTGAAAACAGCCCAACATCACGCCATTATAAACCAATAAATAGGCTGTGCCTATCGAGCAAAAAATGCCTGCCACAAAGGTCAAAAAAGCTACTCGAATGTTGTTGAAGGTAATACCCAAAAACATACTTACCATGTCTTCTCGCCCATATACCGCCAAAGGGTCGCCTTTTTGGATATTGTCGAGGGTCATGTCAACATACGCATCGCCTAAAATCAGCCTGATGAAACTTTCGTCATACGCTGCCGAACAAGCCCCAATCAATGCCGAAATGCCAAACCAGACAAAAGCTAAAAACAACGTTGGATGCACCTCCGCAAACAAATGGGGAAGCTCTGTCTTCCAAAAGAGCCATATTCTACTATAAGACTCTTTTTTATTGACATAAATGCGTTGAAAAAGTTTGCCAGTAAGGTTATTTAGATAAATGGTTGTGTTCGACTGTGGGTAAAAGGTTTGGGCGTATGCCAAATCGTCGGTTAGCTCAATATAACGCTCGGCAAGGGCATCGCTGTCTTTGGCCTTCCATTCTTCTTCGTAGCGTTTCCACTTTTCTAGGTTTTGTTTTTTAAATAATGCTTCTCTCATAGTGGAACTTTAGTTATAGGAGTTTAAATTTAAGCAATAATCGAATAAAAATAGAAAATTCTTCTAAACTAAACAAACGCCATGCAAGCAATCAAAGTACAGACGACCCAAAATGTACATTTATACTTTACTCCTGCCAGCGTTGGCGACCGCCTACTCGCCTATTTGATAGACTCTGTTGTACTCATCGCATGGTTTTTATTTGTGATACTGGTGCCTATAAGACTTGTAGAAGGCATGGCCGATTACATTTTATACCCTGTTTACATCGTTTGCTTTCTGCCTTTCATTTTTTATGATTTGCTTTGTGAGTTATTTTTTAATGGGCAATCTATCGGAAAAAAAGCCTTGTCGATTCGAGTAATGAAGCTCGACGGCACTAAGCCTTCGCTCAAGGCTTATTTGTTGCGTTGGCTTTTTTTGCTGATTGATACCAAAATGTTTACGCCAGCCGTTGCCTTGGTGGTGATTAGCGTAGGGAAAAAATCGCAACGCATCGGCGATATTGTAGCGGGTACGACGGTGGTAAAAATTTCACCCCAAGTGAGTTTCGACGACATCAATACAACCTTTGAAGAAGATACCTACGAGCCGATGTTTCCAGAAGCAGGCAATTTATCAGACCATGATGTACAAATTATTCGGAATGTATTGAAAAAATATACTCAAACAGAAGATGTTTTGATGCTTTCACAAGCCGCCGAACGAGTAAAAACCGTCTTGGCGGTATCGTCGTCGCTTGAAGATGAAGCGTTTTTACGCAAAATCATCAACGACTACAACCATATTCATACGCATTGAAAAGGTTGGGCTTATGCTATACAAATTGCTGAGGTTACTTGACTAACTAAAATTAATTGCTACCACCAACCCTTTTTTATGCAAGCACCAATATTTTAAACAAAAATTATGTTGTTTCATCATTTTTGGTATATTTGGTAGGGCTTCCGCACTAAAATTAGGGTAAAAATCGAATAGCTTTAATTTTGTAAGATGGAACTTACAAAACACTTTGAACAAGTAACGGATTTTAGGGTTAAAGGTCGTTGCTTACACGAATTAGTAGAGATATTGGTACTAATTTTACTTGGAACGTTGTGCGATTGTG
>JAAFJE010000021.1 GCA_013298025.1 Cytophagales bacterium
ATTTCATCTGTATTACTCTGACTTAGAAAAATTTGACTTGAATAAATTAGATATTTGAAAACATCAATGTCTAAACAGAGCATCTCCCAACATTATACTGATAGAACTAACTCGGCTTTGGTAATTTTCTCCAAAATGAGGTAATCACCTTAACCAGTAAGACCCCACGAACCAACGGTACAGAGAAGGTTTATAACCTAGAAATCTACCGAGACCATAATTTTTTGGTGGGGAATGAGGGGCTTTTGGTGCATAATTCGTGTTTTGATTGGGACAATTTAGTACCAACACAACCGTTATATGATGCTGTTTCTAAAATTTATAAGTCGTTTGAACTAAAATTTCCTAAACAGAATATTTGGGTACATGGTAATGCAACAGAACATCTTAGGGAGTTAGAAGTAAAAATAATGAATAGCGGTAAAACGCCAGCCCAAAGAGATTTAGACTTACAACTAATGCTTGGAGATTTTTATGGTGCGATTGAACAGGCTACAAAAAATGGTGTGGTTTACAATCAAGATATAAAAATAGGGAGGTGGTTTTTAAAATTTTCACCCCCACGTCAAGGTCAGGCTTTACCAGTTTTATTTCACGCCCAACCACTTTATTGATTTAGATATGAATGATATTCAAATATTAGAACCGATTGTTTTTAACCTTGAAATTATAGATTCAGAGGAACTCTTAGGCTCGTTTAAAGCAAATATTTGTTTGAAAACTCCAATTGCAGAAATGAAGTTAACTTGTTGGTTTCTTTATGAAAGTTGGAATAATCTCATAATTGGTTCAGACCATAGCCATAAAATTTTAGAAAGTATTGATAAAGACTTTAAAATTGAAATCAAGAAAAATGAAATAGTATTTGAAATTATGAGAAAAACGGTGAGGGGAGAAAAAATACTATTCAAGTATCAAAAAGCCATTAATGAAATTGAATTCAAGAGTATTTTGGACATTTTTGCCGAATATCCAAAGTGGTGGTAAAATAGCATCCCCAACATTATATCTATAAAAAACGGGCAGAAGTAATCGAACTTTTATATTCCAAATTCCAGTCTTTCGTAAATACGGGTTCGTTGGTAGCTCTTTTGCACCGCTTTACAAACAAAAAAGCCTTGCATCTAAATACAAGGCTTTTTTGTTTGTAACATACTATTTTTCAATAGTTTATTTCTTGAATATACCTAAAGGGTCTTCTTTTTTCTGAATTAAATCTTGTACAAAACCCAAATCGACCATCCCTAAATCGAGCATTCGGCATTTATGCAAAAACTCCCAAGCTTTATCGTATTTTTCTTGCTCAAATGCCGCTACCGACGATTTAAGCCAAGCATTGGCATTGCTCGAATCTATTTGCACAGCTTTTTCCAGCATTTCAACGGCTTCGTCCAAATCGCCACATTCTTTTTTCAACTTAAAACAAGCAATTTGTACCGTTGCAATATCAACCATCAATATGGAATTTTCGGGGGCAATCAGCAAGCCCCTTCTGAGCAATGCCGTTGACTGTTCAAAATTACCACGCTGATAACTAATAGAACCCAGTCCCCAATACACATCTATATTATCGGGATTGAGCAGATACGCTAAATTGAAACGATACGTTGCCGTATCTAACAGCCCTTCGTATAAATATTCCCAGCCTCTTTCCACAAAAAATTTGCTTGCTTCTTGTTTAGATGGAAAGCTGCGTTCGCAATCTTGAACAAAACTGAGACTTTTGTCTATTTGCTCCTGTAACTTTTGCTTACTACCAAAAAGCGGAAGATAACGAACATCTTGGCTATCGAGATTAATGGTTTGTTTGGGAGCTAACTGGCGATTCGTTGCTAAAGCAGCTTCGTTCTGGGCAATAGCCTGAACGGCTGTAGCAAAAAGGAAGAAATACAGTATTGGTTTCATACATTGTGGGAATACCCCTGTTTTAAAAAGGTCTTACTTACACTCGTAAAACGTTTTCCAATAAATAAGTTTGTACTAATTTACGAAAAATCACCTATGATTCACAATGGTATTTTCATAAAAATATCCAATTGTTCAATCATTAGCCCTGCGTTGCAAGTTTACCGATGTGTATTCATATAAAGCAAATAAACATTATTGCCAATGGTTGTGTTTATCTAACGCTTAGTCTAGCCCAAATATTACTTCTTTTTTGTATTTCTTCTACCAAAACTACTGTTGCTTTTTGCCTTAAATCCGGGGTTTTTACCACCTTTAGTCAGCGTTACACCCGGCTTTTGTTTGGCTTGCTTTTCTTTTTGTTTGACACGAGGGTCTTTTTTCTCATGAAATGCTCCTTTGAACGTTGGGTCTTCTTTTTTACGTTGAGCATCCTTTTCTCTCAGCATGGTTTGCTTTTCTTCAAAAGGCGTTTCTTCTATCACAAGTGCTGCTGGAAGTGCCTGACGAGGAATGGGCATTTGAATGATTTTTTCGATTTTACCTATATGATACTCCTCTGCTTCGGTCATAAAGGTGATGGCTTCGCCCGTTTGGTTGGCCCTGCCTGTACGCCCAATACGGTGTACATAATCTTCGTAAATAATGGGTACATCGAAATTGATTACATGGCTAACCATTTGAATATCAATGCCTCTGGCTGCTACGTCGGTTGCTACCAAAATACGAACGTTCCCTTCTCTGAATGCCTCCATCGAGTTGATGCGGGTGTTTTGTCCTTTATTGGCATGAATCACCCGAATGGTTTCTTCGGCAACAACTTTACGGGACAAAAACTTGAAAATATTGTCGGCTACTTCTTTACTTCGACAAAAAATAATGACCCTTGTAAAGCGTTCAGCATCGCCCATTAATAGCCCTAATAAATTGATTTTTGTCTTAAAATTAGGCAATTCGTACAAGCACTGCGTTACCATTTCGGCGGTAGTCGCCTGTGGGCTTACCTCCACTTTATGCGGAAACTCTAAGAACTCGTGTGATAGGTTTTCTACTCTGGGTGGAAATGTAGCCGAAAACAATAGATTTTGGCGTTTTTTAGAAGGAATTACTTCTAAAATCTTACGGATTTGAGGCATAAAGCCCATATCCATCATTTTATCGGCTTCGTCTAAAATCAAGGTTTTGATTTCCTTTACGCCAATTTCTCCTTTGAGATAAATGTCCATGAAACGCCCAGGGGTAGCCACCAAAATATCAATACCTGCTTGGATTCGCTCAATTTGGGCTTTAGGGCCTAATCCTCCGTAAATGGCCGTATGACGCACATCGGTATAATGGGCCAACTGACCAATCGCTTCGTCTATTTGCATGACCAGCTCTCTGGTAGGGGCTAAAATCAATACCCTTGGCATTGTGCCTTGGGCGTATTTTACTTTCATCAAAATCGGCAAAAGATACGCTGCCGTTTTTCCTGTGCCTGTTTGTGCAATGCCCAACACGTCGTGTCCTGCCAAAACCAAGGGAATGGCTTGCGCTTGAATAGGCGTTGGGCTGTCGTAGCCTGCCTCTGTTATGGCATTGAGCAACTGCCTATTGAGTTGAAAGTCTTCAAAAGTCATCTTATACTTGCTTATACAAACTTCGCTGTGCTGAAATCTGAATGATTGTTGTGTTTATTAGAAAGGCTAGACACAAGCCTAGCCTTTTACAAACATATTTTTCGTTTAAAATAGTTCTCCTGCCCGATATTTGGGTACAATTCCTAAATGGATATAGGCTTTTTCGGTAGCTTCACGCCCTCTGGAGGTTCGTTTCAAAAAGCCTTCTTGAATCAAGAATGGCTCATATACTTCTTCTATGGTTTCGGCTTCTTCGCCACAAGCGGTAGCCACGGTTGATAAACCCACAGGCCCGCCTTTGAATTTTTCGATAATGGTACTCAAAATCCGATTGTCCATTTCGTCGAGGCCGTTGCGGTCAACATCCAATGCTGCCAAGGCCATTTCGGCAATAGCAACTGTGATGCGTCCATTGCCCTTTACTTGTGCAAAGTCACGGGTACGACGAAGCAAATTGTTGGCAATCCTTGGTGTACCTCTACTGCGACGAGCAATTTCAAACGCTCCTTCGTCGTCGATGGGTGTACCTAAAATTTTGCAAGAACGTTTTACGATACTGGTCAGTAAAGCGGCATCGTAGTATTCTAAACGAGCATTTATGCCGAATCTGGCACGTAAAGGAGCGGTGAGCAAGCCTGCTCTTGTGGTAGCACCAATCAGGGTAAAAGGATTCAACGAAATTTGCACACTTCGGGCATTAGGGCCCGAATCGAGTAGAATATCAATTTTGTAATCTTCCATTGCCGAATATAAATATTCTTCTACAATAGGATTCAGCCGATGGATTTCATCAATAAACAACACATCGAAAGGTTGCAAATTGGTGAGCAAACCTGCCAAGTCGGAAGGTTTATCTAGCACTGGCCCAGACGTGATTTTGATGCCTGCCCCCAACTCGTTGGCAACGATATTCGACAACGTAGTTTTACCCAAGCCCGGAGGGCCGTGTAGTAATACATGGTCGAGGGCTTCTTTGCGTTGTTTGGCAGCTAATACAAATATCTTTAAGTTTTCCAAAACCTTGGCTTGTCCCGTAAAATCGTCGAAACTTAAAGGTCTTAGGGCTTTTTCTATTTCTTTTTCGGCAGAAGAAAGTCCTTCTTTATTGCCTTTTAAATAATCTTCTCGCATTTGATCAAGAATTAAATCTGAACTTCGCTGGTAGCATTGCAACTATACACAATGTGTTGTTTGTCAGTCTAATGGCAAAAAAAATGTATGACGTACTTCAACTATTTTGTACTGGATATGCCGAAGTATTTTATTCACAGTTTTATCCAAAAATACAGCTTTTTTAGCTAGAATAATATTTTTTATCTAATCTAAGTTGTCTATTCTTAGCATTAAAATTACGGATTAATTTTGTGGCAATGGTAAAAATATTGTATTTTTCATAAATCATATAAAAATAGTACATTTACAAAGATTCTAATTGATATAGCCATAAACATATAAACCAAACGATGAAATCTGTTTTTTTAGGAGAACTTATTGGCACAACAGTGCTGATATATTTGGGTAACGGCGTTGTAGCCAACGTATTGTTGAAAGGTTCTAAAGGCGAAAATGCTGGATGGATAGTAATTACGACAGGCTGGGCTATGGCCGTGACGCTTGCTGTATTTGTGGCAACTGCATTTGGGAGTGCAGGGGCACACCTCAATCCAGCGGTAACGGTAGCTTTGGCTTGCAACTCAGGCGATTGGAGCATGGCTTTGCCCATGATTACGGCACAAATGTTAGGAGCAATTGCAGGGGCAACCTTGGTATGGCTGCATTATTTACCGCATTGGGTACATACCGCAGACCAAGGGTTGAAGTTGGCTTGTTTTGCCACTGCACCTGCCATCAGAAACCCTTTAGCCAACTTATTGAGCGAATTACTCGCCACTGTTTTAATGATTGTGGTACTGGCGGCTTTACCATCTGTTCCGAACCAACTTGGGCCGTATGCTGTAGGCTTATTGGTATGGGCCATTGGCTTGTCGCTAGGAGGTACGACGGGCTACGCCATCAATCCAGCGAGAGATTTAGGCCCTCGAATTGCCCATGCTATTTTACCGATTGCCGACAAAGGAACATCCGATTGGGGCTATGCTTGGATTCCGGTAGTAGGACCAATTGTGGGGGCAATATTAGGAGGATTGATTCATTTGTAAAATGACAAGTCAGGTTTTAGATGTAGATAGTTGAAAAACCGAACTTGTTGTAGCAAACTTTTCTTTAAAAAAATCGCCATTTATTTCTATGAAAAAACCCTACAATTGCCAAAACTGACAATTGTAGGGGTTGTTTTCGGGTAAGTATCAATGTAAAATTGTGAATTGTGAATTAGTGATTAGTGTTTTTGATTTTCAGCAACTTACAATAGAAGGGCAAAACACTAACTCACAATTGACCATTCACCACTGTTCCTTAGTTGATAGTAATAACCAAGTTATTGGCTGTTGGTGTTATCTTTTCTTTTCCTAGTAAATCTCTCACCGCTTGAGCAATACCTTCGGGGTCGAAGCCACATTCACGGTGAAGTTCTAATTGTTCGCCGTGTTCAACAACTCTATCAGGAATCCCCAAGCGTTTGATTTGCGAAGCGTAGTGATGGTCGAGCATAAATTCGGCTACAGCCGAGCCAAAACCTCCTTGCAAGCACCCATCTTCTACCGTAATCACCTTATCGAATTGTTGGAAAATTTCGTGCAAAAGTGCTTCATCGAGGGGTTTGGCAAAACGCATATCGTAGTGAGCCGGATTAATGCCTTCTACCTGTAAGGCTTCACAAGCTTTTGTCACATAATTACCAATCGGGCCAATCGTCAGAATCGCCACTTGTTGCCCGTCACGTACTTTGCGACCTTTACCAATGGTTATTTTTTCAAAAGGTTTACGCCAATCGGGCATCACACCTTCGCCACGAGGGTAACGAATGGTAATGGTTTGTTTGAGTTGTTTAAATTCGTCGTCGGCTACCGTAAACATGATATTGCGTAGTTCTTGCTCATTCATGGGCGAAAACACAATCATGTTTGGAATGCAACGCATAAAGGCAATATCATACGCCCCGTGATGCGTTGGCCCGTCGGCACCCGCAAAACCTGCTCTGTCGAGGCAGAAAATAACAGGCAACTCTTGAATAGCCACATCATGCACCACTTGGTCGTAGGCCCGTTGCATGAACGTAGAGTAAATATTACAAAACACCGTAAGTCCTTGCGTAGCCATCCCAGCCGAGAATGTCACGGCGTGCTGTTCGGCAATGCCTACATCGAAAGCCCTGTGTGGCATCGCTTTCATCATAATATTGAGCGAACTTCCTGAAGGCATGGCTGGCGTTACACCCATGATTTTGGGGTTTTGTTCGGCCAATTCTACGAGGGTATGCCCAAATACATCTTGAAATTTAGGGGGCTGTGGTGTGCTATATACTTTTTTCTTGATTTCGCCCGTAATTTTATCAAACTTGCCGGGGGCGTGCCAAAGGGTTTGGTCTTTTTCGGCTAAAGCGTAGCCTTTGCCTTTGGTCGTAACGCAGTGCAGAATTTTAGGCCCTGGAATGTTTTTGAGGTCGTTCAAAACGGTGGTCAGGTATTCTATATCGTGGCCATCAATTGGACCAAAATAGCGAAGGTTCAGCGATTCAAACAAATTGCTTTGTTTGAGCAAAGTGGCTTTGAGTCCATTTTCTATTTTAGATACAATCTCTTGGGCCGATTTACCAAAATTCGACATTTTGCCCAACAAATTCCAAACCTCGTCTTTTACTCTGTTGTAGGTATGCGAAGTAGTAATATCGGTTAAATATTCTTTCAATGCTCCTACATTGGGGTCGATAGCCATGCAGTTGTCGTTGAGTACAATCAGCATATTGTTTGGAATATCGCCTGCGTGGTTCATGGCTTCAAAAGCCATGCCGGCCGTCATAGAGCCATCGCCAATGACGGCAATGTGCTGGCGGTCGTGTTCTTTTTTGTAGCGTGAAGCTACCGCCATACCCAAGGCTGCCGAAATCGACGTAGAAGAATGCCCTACGCCAAAGGCATCATAAGGACTCTCTTTGCGTTTGGGAAAGCCCGAAATGCCTCCGTAAAGGCGGTTTGTATGAAAAGAATCTTTTCTTCCTGTCAAAATTTTATGCCCATACGCCTGATGCCCCACGTCCCAAATGAGTTGGTCGTAAGGCGTATTAAATACGTAGTGTAAGGCAACAGATAGCTCTACCACACCCAAAGAAGCACCAAAATGCCCTCCATACACCGAAACATTATCAATGATAAACTGCCGTAGTTCATCGCAAATTTGCAGAAGCTCGGTACGGTCACGTCTTCTCAAATCTTCGGGTGAATTAATCTGAGCTAAAATTTTGCCGGGTATAATTTGCATGGTTTCAAACGTCTAAAAGTGGATAACCTCGAAAAGTTTACACAAAATCAATCTACTTGAGGGACAAAGGCTTATACAATACAACGATTTTTGTTTGAAATTGTTTAAAAATGCGTTTTCAAACAGGCTAAACTTGTTGGTTTGTGGTTGTTGTTACTTGCAAAAGTATATGCAATTTACATAAATATTTTGGGCAAATAAAAAGAGGACAACAGCTTTGTGCGATTGTCCTCTTTTCATCCAAAATCAACCTGAAATAATTGTATTATTTTTGTGAAGCTTTGAATAATTTCTGTTTTTCTTCTTTGGTCAAACTTTCATAGCCAGAGCGAGAAATTTTGTCAAGTATCTCATCCACTTCGTCTTCGTCTGGAAAACCCGCTTGGCTGTTGCCCGCAGTGCTGCTGTAGCTGGTTTCTTTGGGGCGATAGGCTACTTTGATAGAAGGTTTTTTGCTAGGCTTGAAAAGATTTTGAAAAAAGTTCATGACAATTTCTATCGGTAGCCCTAAATCTCTGCCTGCCTGTAGTTGTTTGATATAGACAAAACCCAACAATGCTCCGCCTAAATGCACAATACTACCGCCTGCATTTGAACCAATAGAACTAGCCAGCGACATCAGCAACAAAAAGAAAGCGATGTATTTGATGCGTACTGGGCCTATTAAAAACAAGAAAAACGAATAGTCGGGTACCAGTGTTGCGGCGGCAAACACAACCGCCAAAATACTGCCAGATGCTCCGATGATGGTCGTACTTGGCAAAGCAGCTTGGTAAAATGGGATAAGGTTGAACAAGGCAATGGCCAGCAATCCTCCGAAAATAGCCCCCAAAATGTACAAGCTTACGAGTCGCTTGCTGCCCAAAAACTCCTGTATAATATTGCCAAACCAATACAGCATGAGCATATTAGGCAACAAATGTGCAATAGGATTGAGGTCATGCAGAAATGCGTAAGAAAGCAAAGTCCAAGGCCTAAATAGCACCACCGCAAGCGAGGGCGATAAATTGACATAAGATAAGATGGTATAGAATAAAGCACTGCTTTGCTCTTTGGGCAATGAAACTGTAAGCCCAATAAACAAAAGCAAGGTGACTACATAAGCTATGACATTGATCCAAATCAGTTGAATCAAACCATTATTTCGCTTGGCAAAGGCATATTTGAAATCGTCAATAATTCCGCTCATTGCAATGAATCAATATTTTAAATGTTTTACAAGAAGTCGTAAAAAAAACAGACTTTTAGCTAAAAACGTTTGTGGCAATTGGTACAAAATTGTGTTTGCTTGTGGCAGTAATTATGATAATTATTGCCCGAAATGCCATTTTGGCATTTTCAGCAAAATAGCTACATCTTTCCCTGTGTTATCACAACCCAGCGTTATTTTAAATGTTTTTAGAAAATTTACTACAACACTTTTCTAATAAAAATTATTCCGTTGCTTGTTCCAAAAACGTACCAAGAAAAACGCAAATAGCATACCGCCAATATGGGCAAAATGTGCTACGTTGTCGCCTTGCGTAGGGTGAAAACCGCCGTAAACCTCGTATAGACCGTATAAAGCTACAAAATATTTTGCTTTGATAGGTATAGGCAAAGGAAAAAGAATCAGGTCGGTATTGGGAAATAGCATGGCAAAGCCAGCCATAATGCCAAACACCGCCCCCGAAGCCCCGATAGTTGGCGTATTCAAGACTCCTCGCAGACTTTCTTCGGCAATCAGTACCGATTCGTTGAGGGTGACATCGCCCGAAGCAGGAATAAGGCCATGGGCTTCGTAGGGAATACCACTAGGATAAAACTCAACGAGAAACTGTTGAAAAAGCTGTAAATTTGGATGCTGTATGTACGCTTGTGTTGCGGTTTCTAAAGCTGCATAATCGTAGTATTTCAACGCCATATAAAACAGTCCTCCGCCAGCACCCGTAATAAAATAAAACAACAAAAAGCGTTTTTCGCCCCAAAGTCGCTCTAGCATAGGCCCCAAGAAAAACAACCCTAGCATATTGCTAAACAAATGCCTGAAACTTCCATGCACAAACAAATAAGTAAGCAACTGTATCGGATTGAACTTTTCTGAGGTAAAGTAATGCAATCCGAGCGTCGAAACGATTTGCCTATCGTAAGTTGCACTTGAAAATTGTACCAAATATACAATCAAGTTGATGGCTATAAGTGCCTTAACGACTGGGGTTATCATTGGTACTCTCATACTGAAATGCGTTATAAGGTTATTCTTCGTAAGCCCAGTCGATACGAGTTTTCATATCTTTGATTACCAGACCATTGGCTTTAAAATAAGTTCTAATTTGGTCAACTTTATCGTATTGTTTGGCGGCTTTGTATTCTGAATAAAGTGCCAACATACCATTGGCAAAAGCTTCGATATTGTTGTTTTTTTCTTCTATCAACCCTAATACCTCTTCTATTAAGCTCACAAATGTTGTTTTGAGTGCGGCAAAAACGGTTACTCCCAATTGGGCAGGTTGCAATTGCCCCATGTATAATTGATTGATTTTTTTCAATAAATTATACAAATTGGCAATGGTAATAGCCGTATTGAGGTCGTCGTTCATGCCATCGTAGCAACCCTGGATGCCTTTGGTCACTTCGCTGATGTGCTTTTCGTCGGGCGTAAGGGTATCGTCGGCAACGTATTCCAATTGCTTGATAATACGCAAGCCATTCATGAGGCGTTTGTAGCCTTTTTGGGCGGCTTTCAAAGCATCATTAGAAAAATCGAGCGTACTTCTGTATTGCGACTGAAGCATGAAGAAACGCACCGTCATAGGCGAATACGCTTGGTCAAGTAAAGGATGCGAGCCTGCAAATAATTCGGCCGGCAAAAATGAATTGCCCAACGATTTCGACATCTTTTGTCCGTTTACCGTAAGCATATTTGAGTGCATCCAATAGCGTACAGGGTCTTTGCCCGTACTGCCTTTTCCTTGGGCAATTTCGCATTCGTGGTGCGGAAACTTCAAATCCATTCCACCGCCGTGAATGTCGAATGTTTCGCCCAAATATTTGGTACTCATGCAGGTACACTCCAAATGCCAACCCGGAAAGCCCAATCCCCAAGGCGAGTTCCAACGCATGATATGCTCTGGGGCAGCTTTTTTCCAAAGAGCAAAATCCAAGGGATTGCGTTTTTCACCTACGCCGTCGAGGTCTCTCGTTTCTGTCAATAAATCATCTAAGACACGGCCCGATAATTTTCCATAACCGCCACCTTGCTCGTTGTATTTAGCAATGTCAAAATACACCGACCCGTTCGATTCGTAGGCCAAGCCTTTGTCGATGAGGGTTTGGGTGGTTTCAATTTGTTCTACAATATGCCCCGTGGCCGAAGGCTCGATGCTTGGAGGCAACAAGTTGAACTGGGTAAGTACTTGGTGAAAATCGTTGGTATAACGCTGTACAATCTCCATCGGCTCTAGCTTTTCGAGCTTTGCCATTTTGCCAATTTTATCTTCGCCTTCATCGCCATCGCCTACCAAGTGACCTACATCGGTAATGTTTCTTACGTATCGAACTTTATAGCCAATGTGTGTGAGATAACGATAGAGTATATCAAATGTTGTAAAGGTTCGTACATTCCCCAAATGCACATAATTATACACCGTAGGACCACATACATACATTCCTACGTAGGGGGCATTGATGGGTTGAAATACTTCTTTTTCTCTGGTGAGGGTATTATAAATTTTTAATGATTGCATATTGCTTTTATACTGATAAAATTTACTGAGGCTTTGGGCCTTCAAAATAGTCTAAATCTAATGCCAAGTAGTACTAGACACAGAACAATACGAGGGTTCGATTCGTTCAGCGAGCCTATGATAGTTTTGTACTTGGGCGTTTGGCTAATTGCTTCGAGCGAGTTGCTGTTCTTTGATTTTTACAAAAAGCAAGAAATCTTCTGTTTTTTCGATAAAAGTTAAAATTTCTTCTGGCACAAAATCGCCCGTAATATCTTTTTGAATAATTTGATACGCCTCAATCAAAGCGGCAATAGATTGCTGCATGGTTTGGGGTATTTGGGCTGATGGCACAAGGTAAGTTTCAAAAAAAGTAATTGCCCCATCAATGATTTTTGTAAAAATGCCTTGCTCGGCCAACAATCCTCTCATCAGCCAAATACAGGCATAATAACAATGATTGAGTGCTCCTCTGTAAAAATCATATTGAAACAATTCTTTGGCACAAGCCAACTCATCTTCTGCTCTCAGGATATAAGTTTTCATAGATTTACCCGATTACATTTTCTTCACAAAGCTAATAAAACTCTTACGGATTGATGCGTTTTTTTTAACATTCTGCGTCAAGATATATGCCCTTTTACCAGAACTCTCCAAGCGTTTTTCCTCAAATCTTTCTAAAAACTGTATCTTTGAATGTTTTTTTGAAAAAATACTTAAAAACTTATGATGAGGATTTTAGAAGTAGGGAACAACGCTGCCTTAAAAAAAGCATTTCTCGAATTACCTGTGCGTTTGTATGCCCACGATGCCAATTGGATTCGGCCACTAGACCAAGACATAGAAAATACTTTTGACCCTGAGAAAAATAAATTTTTTCATCACGGGGTTTGTACCCGCTGGGTATTGCAAGATGATACGGGTACAACCATTGGGCGTGTAGCGGCGTTTATCAACAACGAGACTGCTTATAAAGAAGAACAACCCACGGGCGGTATGGGCTTTTTTGAGTGTATCGAAAACCAAGAAGCGGCCTTTTTGCTGTTTGATACTTGTAAAAATTGGTTGACAGCCCAAGGCATCGAAGCGATGGACGGCCCGATTAATTTTGGCGAAAGAGATGCCTTTTGGGGACTTATGACCAAAGGTTGGAACTATGAACCCACCTACAAAATGCCTTGGACGAAACCTTATTATATTGCTTTTTTTGAAAATTATGGTTTCAAAGACTATTTCCAACAGTATGTGTATGTAACGCCCATTCGTCAAGCAACTGTTGCCCCAAGCGTAGAAGAAAAAGCCCAACGGATTTATCAAAATCCCGAATATACTTTTCAACATATCAAGAAAAGTCAATTGGCGAAATTTGGCGAAGATTTTCGGGTAATTTACAATGAAGCTTGGGCGAAATTTCCAGGCGTAAAAGGGATGTCGTCGGAACAAGCACAGCATTTGGTCAAACAAATGAAACCTATTATCGACGAAGAACTGACGTGGTTTGCTTATGCAGGCGAGCGGCCTGTAGCCTTTTTTATCGTGATTCCCGACATCAATCAAATTGTGAAGCACCTCAATGGTAAGTTTGGTTTTTTTGAAAAAATCAAATTTTTGCTATTGCTTTGGAAAGGCGTTATTACCCGTACTTGCGGCGTAATTTTTGGCGTTGTGCCAGACTACCAAGGCAAGGGCGTTGAATCGGCTATTGCCTTGCGTTTCAGACAAGCCGGCCGTGAAAATCCGCATTACCAATATCATACCATTGATATGAACTGGGTAGGCGATTTTAATCCTAAAATGAACCGTTTTGTTTCCACACTTGGTACAACCCGTGACAAAGAATACATTACCTACAGGTATTTGTTCGATAGAACCAAGCCATTTAAGCGTTGCCCCAGAGTTGGATAGACGCATCAAAACAGATTGAATTATTCTGTATCTTTGTAAAAAATCAACAATAAAACAACTTCATGAGTTTATTAGCAATTGGTTCTGTGGCTTTTGATGCTATCGAAACGCCTTACGGAAAAACAGATAAAATCATTGGTGGAGCAGGTACATTTATCTCGCTATCAGCTTCTTATTTCAAAACGCCCGTTAATTTAGTAGCCGTTGTAGGCGACGATTTCCCCGAAGCCTATATTCAATTGCTTAAAGATAAAGGAGTTGATACCACAGGTTTACAGATGAAAGAAGGTGAAAAATCTTTCTTTTGGGCAGGGCGTTATCACAACAACATGAACTCTCGTGATACCCTCGTAACCGAGCTTAATGTATTAGGAACATTCGACCCCATTATTCCAGATGCTTACCAAGGTTGTGAGTACCTCATGCTAGGAAACCTTACGCCAGCCGTACAACAAACCGTGATAGAACGCCTTGTCAAACGTCCGAAATTGATTGTCATGGATACCATGAATTTTTGGATGAACGTAGCCATGGACGATTTGAAATCGGTGTTGCAATTAATAGACGTGCTATGTATCAACGACGAGGAGGCTCGTCAGCTTTCGGGCGAATATTCGTTGAGAACAGCCGCTAAGAAAATTTTGGGCATGGGACCTAAAACCCTCATTATCAAAAAAGGCGAACACGGAGCATTGTTGTTTCAAGAAGAGAAGATATTTTTCTGTCCGGCTTTACCACTCGAAGAAGTATTCGACCCGACTGGTGCTGGCGATACCTTTGTAGGAGGCTTTATTGGGTATCTTGCCAAAACCGATGATATTAGTTTTGAAAACATGAAAAGAGCCATTGTGTATGGCTCGGCAATGGCATCGTTTTGTGTGGAGAAATTTGGCACAGAACGCCTCGTAGAACTCAGCTACGAAGAACTCCTGAGCCGTGTGCAAGAGTTTAAAACCTTAGCAGGGTTTGAGGTATAGGTTTGATAATTAGTGAATTGTGAGTTAGTGAATAAACCATTCACTAACTCACAATTCACTAATTGACAATTCACAATTCTGCATTAGTACTTAACTAGCCAAATCAACAGAGCATTTTTATCTAATACACAAACGCCCCATAAGGTGAGCGGATGGTCACTTGCTTTTGTTCGGAAGCTTCTACGTAGCCAATGATTTGAGCATCAATACCAAACGATTGGGCTATGTCAATTACGGTTTGAGCGTATGCTGGTTTCAAGTAAATTTCTAAGCGATGTCCCATGTTAAACACCTTATACATTTCTTTGAAATCGGTGCCACTTTCTTGCTGTATGAGTTGGAAAAGTGGCGGTAATGCGAATAAATTATCTTTTACAATATGTACATTTTCGACAAAATGCAATACCTTGGTTTGGGCGCCGCCAGAGCAATGCACCATGCCATCAATCACAGGACGCAACTCCTGCAACAATGCCTTTACCACAGGGGCATAAGTACGGGTAGGCGACAAAATCAATTGTCCGACGTTCAAGGATGTTCCCTCAACGGCATCGGTAAGAGCTTTTGAGCCACTATACACCAAGTCTTTGGGTACAGCGGGGTCGAAGCTTTCGCTGTATTTTTCGGCTAAATAATGTGCCAATACATCATGACGAGCAGAAGTAAGTCCGTTGCTTCCCATACCGCCGTTATACGATTTTTCGTAAGTAGCTTGTCCGAACGACGCTAAACCCACAATCACATCGCCTCCTTGAATGGTATGGTTAGAAATCACGTCTGAGCGTTTCATGCGTGCTACCACCGTAGAATCGACAATGATGGTACGCACCAAATCGCCAACGTCGGCGGTTTCGCCACCGGTACTCCAAATGCCAATGCCGTTGTCACGCAGCATTTGTAATACTTCTTCTGTACCATTAATAATTTCGGCAATCACTTCGCCCGGAATGAGGTTTTTATTACGACCAATCGTACTCGACAACAACATATTGTCGGTTGCACCTACGCAAATCAAGTCGTCGGTATTCATTACTACGGCATCTTGGGCAATGCCTCGCCATACCGAAATATCACCCGTTTCTTTCCAATACAAATAAGCCAACGACGATTTTGTACCTGCCCCATCGGCGTGCATGATATTGCAATATGCTTCATCGCCTCCGAGCATATCGGGCGAAATTTTACAAAAAGCTTTAGGAAAAAGGCCTTTATCTAATTTTTCGATGGCCTTATGCACATCTTCTTTTGAGGCAGAAACACCTCTTTGTGCGTAACGTTCTTGATTCACGGTTGTAAATTTTATTCATAAAGCCATGAAAATGAACAATTTCCATAAGCTTTTTTATTTTTCTTACTAAAAAACTACGTAAACTTACGAGGAAAAGATTGCTATAAAAGAGCAAACTCCTTGGCAAAGTAAGTCAGAATCACCTTAGCCCCAGCACGTTTGATAGCCGTGAGGCTTTCAATCATCGTTTTAGTGCCATCGAGCCAGCCATGTTGGGCGGCCGCTTTTACCATAGCATATTCGCCCGAAACATTGTAGGCGGCAATCGGAATATTAAAATTATCGTGTAAAGTTTTGATTACATCTAAATACGCCAACGCAGGTTTTACCATCAAGAAATCAGCTCCCTCGGCATAGTCCAACTCGGCTTCTACCAAGGCTTCCCGTACATTGGCAGGATTCATTTGGTAGGTTTTTTTATCGCCAAATTTCGGAGCAGAATCTAAGGCATCTCTAAAAGGGCCATAGAAAGCCGACGCATATTTGGCAGAATAAGCCATGATAGCAACATTGGTATAACCCGCTTCATCTAGTACCTGACGGATGTATCCAACACGGCCGTCCATCATATCGGAAGGGCCCACAATGTCGGCACCTGCTTGGGCTTGAGCCAAGGCCATTTTACCCAACACAACCAAGGTTTCGTCGTTGATAATCGTGCCGTTTTCAACAATTCCATCGTGGCCATCGGAGCTATAGGGGTCCATAGCCACATCAGACATGATGGCAATATGCGGATACTTATGTTTGATAGCCGCAATGGCTTCGAGGTACAAACTACCTGTACGATGGCTTTCGGTAGCGTATTTATCTTTCTTTTCTTCGGGTAATTGCGGAAACAAAGCAATAGAAGGAATGCCTAAATCGCTCACTTGTGCCAATTCTTCTAAAAGCTTGTCGAGCGAATAGCGGAAAATGCCCGGCATTGATTTTACTTCTGTCGCCAAATTGTTGCCTTCCATGACAAACATCGGATAAATAAAATCATTGACCGTAACGGTCGTTTCTTCGACCATTGCTCTAATAGAAGCCGACTGACGATTTCTTCTGGGTCTTCTCAACATAATAATTACAACCGCCTTGTAATCAAACGGTTTTTTAGTTTTACGATTTGATGCCACAAAGGTAATAAAACTCTACAGGCTAATCTTTCAAATCTTGAACAATTTATCTGCCAGATGTACGGATGACATAACCAAGCAAGGTACACCCATGAGCAACTACTTTTTAAATTACTATTTCATATAGAAAAAACACCATTACTGGTCTATTTATAAGGCAATAAGTGACCTATTACCAAATTTAACAATTCCTTAACATTGACGTAAATAAGTATTTTTACTTTTGTGCCGAAATTACCAATATAGAAAATCTTAAAGACAAAAGGTACAAGACAAAAGCAGAAATGCCTTTTCACTAATCGTTATTTTTAGTTGCTTTTAACTTGTATCGTATAATTAATTCCCAATACTATGTTCGGATTAGACACATCCTTGTTCATTCTTCTTTTCCTTTGCTTATTCTTGGCTTGTGCCTTTGAATTTGTTAATGGTTTTCACGACACAGCCAACGCTGTAGCCACAGTTATCTACACAAACTCTCTTAAACCAACCCAAGCGGTTGTATGGTCGGGTTTGATGAACTTCATCGGATTGCTCACCGGTGGTGTAGGTGTAACGATGTCGATTATTGGTTTGCTACCCACCGATTTGCTGATAGACCCCAACGTTTATCACTCCATGGCAACGGCACTGGCCATGCTTGGGGCAGCAATTATCTGGAATTTAGGCACTTGGTATTTTGGTATTCCAGCTTCTTCTTCGCATACCTTGATTGGTTCTATTATTGGAATAGGTGTGGGCTACGCTCTTTTACCAGAAAATAAAGCAGGTTTATCTACCGTAAACTGGGATAAAGCTGTAGAAATTGGACAAGCCTTGTTGCTGTCGCCTTTGTTTGGATTTGCGGTAGCCATCGTTTTTATGTACATCTTAAAAAAATCAGTTGCCAATAAAGAGATTTTCAAAGAGCCTAAAAAAGACACGCCTCCGCCTATGTGGATTCGTGCAGTGTTGTTTACCACTTGTACCTTGGTAAGTTTCTTCCACGGTCGTAACGACGGACAAAAAGGTATTGGTCTTGTGATGATGATTTTGATTGCTTTCTTACCAAGCTATTTTGCTCTAAACACCGAAATCGACCCTTTCAAATTACAAGGTTCAGTCGTAACGGTACAAGAAATTATTAGCAAAATAGACACCAATAAATTGTCTTCTACAGAAAAAGAAAGCTATGCCAAAGTAATGAAGGCAACCTCAGAACTCAACAAGATTTTATTGGATAAAACCTTGATGAAAGGCTTGTCAACAGAAAAGAAATTAGAAATTCGTAAAGACGTTTTAGCGATTACAAAACATACCAAGAAATTATCAGAAAGCGATGCCGTGGCATTCAGTGCTGATGACAAAAAAGCCTTGAAAAAAGCTACAGCAGGCGATACACCGCCGTTCTTCTCATTTGGTAATGCCAACAAAGGGCTTTCGTCATTGACCGACTTTGCTCCAACTTGGGTTATGTGGATGATTGCCTTGTCGTTGGGCTTGGGTACAATGATTGGTTGGAAAAGAATTGTAGTAACCATTGGCGAGAAAATCGGTAAGCAGCACTTATCGTATGCTCAAGGTGCTTCGGCCGAATTAGTTGCCTCTATTACCATCGGCTTGGCCACTGCTTACAAATGGCCCGTATCTACCACACACGTACTTTCGTCGGGTATCGCTGGCTCAATGGTAGCTTCTAAAGGTATCAAAAACTTACAAGGTGGTACTGTAAAAAGCATCGTGATGGCTTGGGTATTAACCTTGCCTGTAACCATCCTTATTTCAGCAACGTTGTTTGTATTCCTTCGTTGGATTATCGGATAATATCTCTTTACAACACTCATGGGGCTGTCAACCCATGAGTGTTTTTTTGATTAAATAGACAGACTGTTACCAACCAATATAGAAAATCCAAATTTATGAAAAAGTTATTCCTAACGGCTTTGGTGTCGTTATTAGCTACTGCTTTGTGTTCAGCTCAAAGTCCACGTCAATACTATCATATTGCTAATGGTTGGACAGACCTTAATATTTCGGGGAAAATTGCAGGAAAATTCACTTGGCAACTCGAAAACCAACAGCGTCGCCAAGATATGCAAGGCGATTACAACGAAGCCACTACTACTGGCAATCCATACCATAATCTCAATCAACACGTTTTTCGTCCTTGGGTTCATTTTCAACTCAATCCTAATGTACGTTTTTCCTTGATGCCTTTCGGTTGGATTGGCTCAAATCGCTACAAAGAAGGAAATCCCTCGGCTTTTTTTGCCGAATATCGTATTTCTCCGCAAGTCATACTCACCCAAAACCTCGGAAGACTACGTATAGATAACCGCTTTCGTTATGAGTTCAGATGGATTGGACAAAACCAAAGTGTTGACGATAAAAGCTTTTTGTACGGAGGTGATTTTACCAATGCTACTTTCAGAGAGCGTTTTCGCTACCAGATAAAAATGACCTTGCCCTTGAACCATGCCAAAATGGATGACAAAACTTTGTACGCTCAAGCATACGACGAGTTGTTTGTGAATATGGGTGAAAAAGTAGGTAATTTGAACTTACTCGACCAAAACCGCGTATTGGTTGGACTTGGCTATAAATTCAATAAATTCCTTTCGTTAGAAGCAGGTTATATGCAGCAAACGATTTATCGTTTTAATAATGCCGATAAAAATAACGTAGAAATTAATAACATTTTACAACTCAATTTGGCGGTAAGCAACTTTGAGCAATTGTTACAAAAAATAAAAAAATAGATAAAAGCAGAAGCGTGATGAAGATAGGATTTGTCTTCATCACGCTTCTGCTTTTTGACGTATTTATGCTCTCGTCAACTCAAAAACCGTAATTTCTGGCGGCATACCAATACGACCGGGATAGCCCAAATAACCATAACCACGATTGACGTATAATTGCTGGTCGTCTTGTTTGTACAAACCTGCCCATTGCTTATACACATACTGTGCTGGCGACCACGTTTTGTCGCCCACCGTTACGCCAAATTGTGTTCCATGCGTATGCCCCGAAAACATCACGTCAATATCTTTGTAACGAGTATTCACTTCTTTATCCCAGTGCGTAGGGTCATGCGAAAGCAATAATTTGACCGCCGCTTCATCCGTACCTTTTACCGCTTTTGCCAAGTCGCCATACGTATGAAAACGAGCCGCACCACTGATATTTTGCACCCCAATAATGGCTAGTTTTTCGCCATTTTGTTCTAGGAAACGATGTTCGTCGTTGAGCAAATCCCAGCCCATGAGTTGATGAGATTTTTTCAAATCGGCTAAATTTTGTTTCTTAGCCTGCGGGCTTTCCCATCGAAGATAATCGCCATAATCGTGATTCCCCAAGGTTGAATATACCCCCAAAGGTGCTTTTACTTTGCCAAACAAATCAATATAATCTTTTACCTCTCTTGCTTCATTGTTGACCAAATCGCCTGTAAAAAATACGACATCGGGTTTTTGGTTCAAGAGCATATCAATACCCCCTTTCACAGCCACTTTGTTGAAAAAACTTCCCGAATGAATATCCGAAATTTGGGCGATGGTAAGCCCTTCAAATGCTTTAGGCAAATTTTTTAAAGCCAGTTTTACTTTTCTGATTCTGTAATCATGTGCCCCCGACAAAATTCCCCAAGTCATAGCCACCGCAGGAATCGAGCCAGCCACCACAGCGGTTTTCATCAAAAACTCCGAGCGACTGATAGACGTTTCGGTTGTGGTTGTATTAGAAGCAACACCACCTTTTCCTTGCCATTCTTGCTCCTTGGCAACCAGCCAACGCACCAAGCGACCGAGGTCGTCGATAAGTAAAAACAAGATGACCACAAGTTTAGAAAAGTAATTCATAAACACCCCAACCATAATCCAAGTACGCAGGGTTTTGCCCAACCAATCGGGATTAGTAAAGTTGTACAGCCACATACCTGTGAGCGTTAGGACGGTTAGTCCCCAAAAAATAGAGCGGACAACCGATTGAACCGTTTGAGAGGTATTTTGAAAAGAAACCCTTAAAGCTTGCCAGACGTACCAATCTATCAGCAAAAACAACAAGGTAACTATTGGAATCACAATCAATTTATTCATTGTATCGGAACGGGAAGAAAGTTTGAAATCGACGTTTCAAACACAACGCTGTTAGCAAAGATTATGTTTCAAAGTAAGCTTTTTTATGATGAATGGTCGAGGTGTATTTTGAAGGGCAAGCAACAGGATTTTTTACACACGCCCATACTTTTGTAGAAAAAATACTACATTTGGGGTGAGAATATACTGAGATGATTTCCATTTTGACCCCTTTTTTTCGCACAGATGACAGAAAAGAAAAAAGTAACAGCATCAGAAATTTACGACTTGCTTTTGAATGAGTTTAAAATAAAAGAACAAATCGGGAGTATTGAAATCATCTTTGGAGGCATTTCAGCAAAATATAATGGCAAAGATGCTATTGGCGATTTATTGCAACAGTGGTTGACAGAATGGCTTACGCAAAAAGGGTTCTATTTTAGACAACCAGCTAATACACTGGAATTTCCTGATTTTTTTCTAACCGAAAAATCAACTACAGGTCTTCTTGAACTCAAAACTTTTAATGCCGAAGCGAGCCCTGCGTTCGATATTGCCAACTTTGATAGTTACTGTACCTCTTTATTAACTATTCCCGAAAGAATAGAAGCAGATTATTTGATTTTAAGCTATAAAATGATAGATGCAGAACTTTCTATTGATAATATTTGGCTTAAAAAAGTATGGGAAATGACAAGTCCATCAGGGCAAGACCCCATAAAAATGCAAGTCAAAAGAAACCAAATCTATAATCTTCGTCCATGTACATGGTATTCGCAAAAACTTAAATATCAGCCATTTAGTAACAAAATAGATTTCTTAAAAGCTATATCAGAAACACTCCATTTATATCCACAATGTGATAATTACAAAGAAAAGTGGCTTGAAAAAGTAATGATAAAGTATCAGGAAAATACTGGCGTTAAACTTTGAATAACGATACTTGACTAGCCAAGTCATGTTCTTTATCTATTACTAACGCTACCCCTTCAACAGCATCTAATACCCTTTCTGCAATGGCTTTGATTACAGGAACTACCACGGTATTACCCAATAAATCAAAGGCATGGCTTTCTTTTAAAGGAATCTCATAGCTCTCTGGATACCCAAATAAACGTAAGCCTTCTCTGATGGTCAGCCTCCGTAATCCTTTCCCATCAGGAACTGCAATTTTCACCATGTCGGTTGCTACCAAGGTTGGGGCAATATCAAACGGACTAAGTATTTTATTGATTTCAAAACTTAATTTACCCGTTACAATATTATAGCCTTTGGGCTTGGTTTCGTCATAGACTCGCTCGGTAATAGTGCCATTTTCAGTAACATTCGTGACCAACTTTTTAGGATGCTCAAACTTGATATACCCTTTTTCCACCAAATCATCCAACAAGGCTTGTAAATCAACCTGTTCAAAAAGGTTATTCATTGGAAAAAAAGAAGCTATTTGTTCCAATGTTAGGGGCATTCCATCCATCCAATCAATTCCTATTTCGCTTGCCCACTGTTTTTTCCTTCTTTCTTTGAAAAGCTTATTGAGTAAATTAATTTGGTCTTTTGTACACGTTCCTTTAATACCAATATCCCAACTATGGATATTATTATCTCCTCCACGCTTATCTTTTATAGACTTGCCATACAGCTCTTTTATATCAAAATGACTTAGTAATTTTCGAGTAAAATCGGTATTCATAGTTGGCTTTCCTCGCTCCAAAATATCGTTCAGCACCTTAAACGTGGGTTCAAAACCATCTAATGATACTTTTTCATGCTTAGTGCCTACAATGAAAACTCTTTTTCTTGACTGTGGAACGCCAAAATTTACGCTATCTAATACTTTCCATGATACCTGATAGCCCAACTCTTCTTCCAATTTGTATAGAATTGTATTAAGGGTTCTACCAATTTCATCGTATTTGTTCTCTAAATCATGCTTAACTAAGCCTTCTACATTTTCGAGAATAAAACCTTGTGGCTGATGGTATTTTAAAATACGTTCTATTTCAAAGAAGAGCGTTCCTCTGGTATCTGCAAAGCCGTTACGTTTCCCTCCTGCACTAAAAGGCTGGCAAGGAAAACCACCAAAAAGGAAGTCAAAAGGAGGAATATCTTCGTTTTTTACCTGAAAAATATCTCCTACAAAATTATCATGCTCATAATTATGCTTGAGGGTCTGAATAGCATAAGGCTTTATTTCAGACGTAAGTACACATTCTGTATCAATGCCTCTCTCACCACAGGCTTGTTCAAATCCAAGACGAATCCCTCCTAGCCCTGCAAACAAATCTATAAACTTCAATTTAGTTTTCATCCTTCGCTGTTTTATACTTTAATTTTTGCTCTGCTACCATCCTATTAAAGCTGTATTCTTCAATGTCTATTTTGGTACACCCCATCACATATAAACATTGCACAAAAAACGAAGCACTGAATGTACCTCTACTGATTTTACTATCAACACTCGCCTTTGTTTCAGTACAACCATGTTGATTCAATAAAATGGTTAAATCTTCTGTTGATAAGCCCCTTTTTATCAACTCAGATTTGAGCATTCGTTTGACTTTATCATTCCATTCAGACATATCTTTTGGGCATTAAATTTGCGTGAATTTATCAATAAATTATCATATATGCAAAATATCATGCAAATAATAAAAATATTATACTATTTTTAATAAAGCCTTCTCCATGACAATCATCCTGTTGCATATATTTTTTTCATTTTTGTTGGGAATCTGTAAAAGTTTTTAGAAATTTCTTACAAAGAGCCGTGACCTATTGACACTCGTGTGAAAGCCCTCCTCTGATACAAAAACTTCAAACATTCCAACAATCATGAACCGTAAAATTTCTTTGCTGTGTAGCCTAGTCCTGTGCATTGCTATGGCTTGTTATCTCTGCTCTTCGTGTGCACGCTGGGGCGGTGTGCGGGTTATTAGCACCAATTTTGAAGACGAAATCAACGAAAACCAAAACTTGGTCTTTACTTTCAGCAAAGACTTGGTGAGCATCGGCGAACTCAACACTTGGTATTCGGGCGATTATATTCAGTTTTCGCCTAAAGTAGAAGGGAAATTCAAATGGACTGCCCCCAACGAATTGGTTTTTTCGCCTACGGTTGGCTTCGACCCTGCTACCAAATACACCGCCGAACTGAGTAAATTGCTGGTCAGTAGTGCCAAAGAAAAATATGCCATCAGCGATGAGGCTATCCAATTTCATACGCCTTTTTTAAACCTTAAAAAAATCGAAAGTTTTTGGTCGAAACCCAAAAATGCTGCCGTACAACCAGTACTGAGTTTGCATTTTAATTACCCCGTCAATCCGCAAGAACTTACACAGTTGCTCAAAATATCGGATGCCAACGAGCATCCTTATACTTTTCAGATTGTTCAATCGACGCTTGCCAGTGTGATTTTTGTACGGGTACAGGGCGTTGAAAGTAGCACCGAAAGCCTACATTGCCATATTGAAAAAGGGCTTACATTGCCCGCCACCAACCATAAATTGAGCGAAAATCTCGACCAAGAAATTACCTTGCACGATGCCAATACCCTCGAAGTATTGGCTGTTGACAATGGTTTTGAACAAAACCAAGGCGTGATAAAAGTTACGTTTAGTCAAAGTTTACAAGCCGAAAATATCCAGAAAGCCTATAAGATTTTGCTTGATGAGGATACTCAACAAAACCAGCAAACAGAAGAGGACGAAGAAATCGTTGTTTCGCCAGAGGTGAGTTACGATTCGTTGGGTAATGTGATTCCACAAACGGTACAGCCTCCAAAGCCTAGCACCAACTATGCAACCGAACTCAGCACCAAAACAGAAGTGCAAGAAAATACCTTGATTATTCACGGAGCGTTTAATGAAGCCGATAAATATATCCTGAGCCTCAACTCAACACTGACCAGTACGCTGGGTATTAATTTAGCCGAACCTGTGGAAAAAGACCTTTTCTTTGGCGATATGCCTGCCTCCATTGGTTTTATGAACAAGCGTGCTACCTATCTTACCTCAAAAGGACACAAAAACATCGCCGTTAATATCGTAAATGTGCCCAAGGTAAATGTAAAAATTGCCAAAATTTACGAAAATAACATCCTGAATTTTATTCGACAAAATCGTTATGAAGACTATAATTACGACGAAAGTGCCCCTAGCCTTTTGCCCAAAACCTTTGTGTATTATGAAGACGAATCGGGGATGTATTCGGATGTAATTGTAGAGAAAACCGTAGAAACAAGCAATTTGCCCGAAGCTCAAGGCGTAAAAGCCCTCAATTTGTCGCTCCCCGACCAAAATAACCTGCGAGGAATTTATTTGGTGAATATTCATTCTACCGACCAATACTATTTGAACGCTACCAAATTGGTCAGTATTTCAGACATTGGGCTTATCACCAAACAAGCCGACGACGAGCTATGGGTTTTTGCCAATTCTATCAAAACAACCGAAGCGCTTCCAGAGGTTGAGGTAAGCCTTATTTCGAGTAATAACCAGACGATTCTGACCCAAAAAACCAATGGCAATGGCATTGCGGTTTTCAAAAATTTCAATAAAACAGGCTTCAAAGTTGCCCTCATTACAGCCCACAACGAACAAGATTTTAATTACCTTTATTTAGAAGATACCGCCGTTGAAACCTCTCGTTTCGAGGTCGATGGCAAACGCAACAATACCACTGGTTTAGACGCATTTTTGTATGGCGACCGAGATATTTACCGCCCCGGCGAAACCATTCAGGTGCATGGCATTGTACGTACACAACAATGGGACAACGCCGAAAATATCCCTGTAAAGCTGCGTTTGTTGCAACCTAATGGCAAGGAATACCAAAGTTTTCTCCTCAAAACCAACGAACAAGGAGCGATAGACTTGTCTATTCCAACCGATAGAGCGGCCGTTACGGGTACGTATGTGCTAGAGCTGCTCAATGGCAACGATGTGCTTTTGAATACCCGCAATGTGGCTATCGAAGAATTTATGCCCGACAGAATCAAGGTTGATACCCAAACCGATAAGCCTTTTTATCTCAACGGCGAACGTATTCAGATGAATGCGATAGCACAAAATTTATTTGGCCCCCCTGCTTCCAATCGTAATTATGAAATGGAATTGAGGCTTGGGAAAAAAGCCTTTATTGCTAAAAACTATCCTCAATATGTATTTGATATTCAGGAAAATACCCATTTCGAGTCGGTTGTTCGGCAAGGCACTACCAACGACCAAGGATTGGCTCGTGAGCAGTTTATCATTCCTGCTACTTATACCAATATGGGTGTGTTGGAAGGAAAAATTTATGTAACCGTTTTCGACGAAACAGGAAGGCCAGTCAACCGCCTTAAAAAACTGGATATTTACACCCAGCCTGTATTTTACGGCATAGGACTCAACGACAGCTACGTTGCAACCAATGCCCCCATGAACATTCCGCTTATTGCTTTAAACAAAGATGAACAATTGGTAAACACCCAAGCCCAAATAGAAATTATCCGCTTTGATTATCAAACCGTGATTGAACGAAACTCCGACCATTCGGTGAAATATTCTTCTAAAAAGCAAAGCAAAATCGTCTTGAATCGCCTCGTGACGTTCAAGCAAGGCAAAGCCGACATCAATTATGCTCCTCCCATTTCGGGCGAATACGAAATTCGGGTGCATCGGGTAGGCAGCACTTCGTGGACGGCTCGCTCGTTTTATGCCTACAGTTGGGGCAATACCACCAATAGTTCGTTTGAAGTAGATACCGAAGGCAAAATTGCCATTGCTTTCGACAAGCCCAAATACCAAGTAGGCGACGAAGTGCAGGTTTTACTCAAAACACCTTTTGCAGGTAAGGTTTTAGTGACCATCGAAAGAGATAAAGTATTAGAATATCGTTATGTAGAAACCGATAAAAAATCGGCAAGTTTTAGTTTTAAAGTCGAAGCAGCACACTTACCCAATGTTTTTGTATCGGCAACGCTCATTCGACCTATGGACGATTCGAACTTGCCCCTAACCGTTGCACATGGCTTTGCTCCCGTATTGGTCGAAGACCCCGATACACAACTGCCCATTACCATTACGGCGGCCGAACGTTCGAGAGCCAAAACCAAACAAACCATACATGTGCACGCCAAGCCTCATTCCGAACTTACCATTGCCGTGGTTGACGAAGGAATTTTACAATTAAAAAACTTCAAAACACCAGACCCTTACGCCTTTTTTTACCAAAAACGAGCTTTAGAAACCAAAAGCTTCGACTTGTATCCATTCTTATTACCCGAAATAGCCCTACAAACGCATAGCAGCATTGGGGGCGATGGCTACGACCTCGAAAAACGTGTAAATCCACTGACCAATGGCAGGGTCAACCTCATGGCCATTTGGGCAGGCAAGGTAAGCACCGATGGCAGTGGCGATGCCGATTTTAGTTTTGCCATTCCTGAATTTTCTGGCGATTTAAGAATTATGGTAGTTGGTTACAAAGACAAAGCCTTTGGTAGTGCCACAAAAAACATGAAAGTAGCCGACCCCTTGGTGATTAGTACGGCATTGCCTCGCTTTGCTAGTCCCAACGACGAGCTAAATATGCCTGTCAATATCACCAATACCACCAATAAAGGCACTTGGGTACAAGCCTCGGTACAGGCAACTGGAGCTTTGCAAGCAGCAGGCAGTACCCAGCAAAAGCTTTTCCTAGCTCCGTCCAAGGAAGGAAGGCTTTATTTTACGGTAAAAGCCAGCAATAAAGTAGGTCTTGGCAAAGTGCTGGTACACGTACAAGGACACCAAGAGAAATTTAGCGAGAACATCGAGTTGAGTGTAAGACCAAGCAGTTCGCTGCAAAAGACAAGCAGTGCAGGCGTTATTACGGGCAATCAGGTGGTGCAAATTCCGTATTTGGGTAGCAATTTTATTCCTAGTAGCGTCAAAACAAGCTTTACGCTCAGTAAATCGCCTATGGTACAATTTTTGGGAAAATACCAAGATTTGGTCGGATACCCGTATGGTTGCATCGAACAAACGGTTTCAAAAGCTTTTCCACAATTGTACTTTAAAGCCTTGCATCAGCTTGCCCAAGGCACAAAACCCGTGTTGGCAACAGGCTACAACGAGCGAAACCCCAACGCCAATGTTTTAGAAGCCATCCGTACCATTCAAAACCGACAACTTCCTTCGGGTGCTATGGCTTACTGGGCTGGCGGCGACCAAGAAAGTTGGTGGGGGTCGGTGTTTGCTTGTCATTTTTTGTTGGAAGCTCAAAAGGCAAACTTTGAAGTGAATGCCACTACATTGGGCCGATTGTTGGAATACATTTATAGCCGTTCCAACAAAAAAGAAACACAATCGGAAGTCGTAACCGAACCCGACCTTGGCAGTACAACCCAACAAATTGCCAGTCGTGAGAATATTTATGGTTTATACGTTTTGGCACTAGCGGGCAAACCCAACCGAGCCGTCATGAACTATTACAAATCGAACCCTGCCTTATTGCCTTTAGACGAAAAATACTTACTGGCATCGGCGTATGCCGCCATAGGCGACCCCAAAAGTCAGCATAGCTTATTGCCAACACAGTATATCTTGGTAAATTCGGCAAGAGAAACGGGCGGAAGTTTTCATTCGCCTATTCGTGGTTTGGCACTCACCTTGCATACTTTGATTGAAACCGACCCTCAAAATTTACAAATACCTAGTTTGGCTCGTTTGCTTTCGGAACAACTCAAATCCCAAACATGGCTCTCGACGCAAGAGGAAGTT
This sequence comes from Cytophagales bacterium, assembly GCA_013298025.1. Classification (GTDB taxonomy): domain Bacteria; phylum Bacteroidota; class Bacteroidia; order Cytophagales; family Spirosomataceae; genus Flectobacillus. Next base: position 28,692 of record JAAFJE010000021.1, read on the forward strand.
TTTAGCTTTTTAGCATTAGGAAAAATCGCACAACAAGCGGCACAAACCAACATGAGTGCCAAGCTACAAAGTGGCAAACAGCAAAAAACATTCAACGGCACCGACTTGGTAGCAACCGATTTCCGTCAAGCCATCAGCGTACAAGCACAAGGCAAGGGAAGCCTATATTATTTCTACCAAGCCGAAGGGTTACTAGCACAAGGCAATGCTCCCGAAGAAGACCATTACTTACAAGTACGCCGCAGCTATTTCGACCGCAATGGTAGAGCTATTACAGGAAATACCTTCAAACAAAACCAATTGATTGTCGTGAAAATTTCACTCAACAGCAGTGTAGTGGCCGAAAACATCGTTGTCACCGATATGCTCCCCGCAGGATTCGAGATAGAGAATCCAAGGCTCAGTGCCGAGCGAGACCTTTCATGGGCCAAAGATATGAGCGTTCCTAAGCATTTCGACATACGAGATGACAGAATCAATTTCTTTACCGATTGCAGTGGGCAAAGCCAAGCCTTTTATTACTTGGTACGTGTGGTATCGAAAGGCAAATTTACCCGTGGGGCTGTGAGTGCCGATGCCATGTACAACGGCGAGCTACGTAGCTACAACGGAGCTGGACAAATCATTGTTGAATAATTCCCTTTAAAACAAAAACCACGGTACAGAGGCTCGTACCGTGGTTTTTTAATGAAAACAAATAACATTTTATACTACTTTAACCGCCATCACAGGGTCGGGAAAAGCAATGCCGTGGGCATCAAATTGCTTTTTCACGTGTTCGTACATAAAGTATTGTACCCGGTCTATTTCTGCGGCATGAATCCAGAGTTTTACGGCAAAAGTAATAGCCGTATCTTTCAGTCCAATCACCACAATTTCATGTTTTCTATCGTCTAGTACGTGTGGGTTTTGAGCTATTACTTCTTCGATACACGCCCTCGTTTTATCAATGTCGGCGGTTATATCTATTTCAAAACGCATATCCACCCGAATAATCCCTTTGCGAGAAATGTTTTCCACAGCCGATGTGGATAAGTTACCGTTGGGCAATACAATGGTTCGGTGACTTGTGGTGAGTAAAATGGTATTAAAAATCTGAATAGACTCTACATAACCCGTAAACCCATGCACACTAATCAACTCTCCTACCCTAAACGGCTTGAACACCAAAATCAGCACGCCACCAGCAAAGTTCGATAAGCTTCCTTGCAAAGCCAAGCCAATAGCCAAGCCCGCTGCACCCAAGGCAGCAATAAACGAAGAGGTTTCTACGCCTAATACCCCTGCACAACTCAGCACGAGCATAATATTGAGTGCTGCACGCACCAATGATACCAAAAAAGGCTGTACATCGGTATCAATATGTTCGAGCTTCATTCTCGAATTCATGATAGCAATAATCTTTTTAATGGCCAAACGCCCTATCAGAAACAGGATGATTGCCATTAAAATTCTCAGACTATACTGTGTAACGGTGGGCAGTACTTTCTCTTGAAAAGCCTCCCAATAACTGCTGTTGATATAGATGAACTTCATATAAATAAAAAAGCGTCTTTGAGTAAACAAAGACGCTTAATGCTAGGGTTGAATATTATTTTTCTACCTGAGAGTAGTTGAGTTCGACTGGTGTATTTCGACCAAAAATCTTAACCATGACATTAAGTTTCTTTTTATCATCGAAAATTTCTTCGACAGTACCTTCAAACGACGAGAATGGTCCATCTATTACCTTAATCGTTTCGCCTTTAGTAAACGTGATAGCAGCAACCTCTTCAATCGGTGCAACCTCATCTATTTTACCTAAGATACGCTTAATTTCGCCAGCACGCAAGGGAATAGGGGTTTTCGTAGTTTTACCATCATTCCAGCTCAAAAAGCCAATTACACCTGGCATAGAAGTAATGATGTGCGATACTTCACCATATTTAATATCGGCTTCGACGAAAACATAACCAGGAAAGAGGGTTTTCTCACGCACGATTTTTTTGCCGTTCCGAAGTTCATAAATTTTTTCAGTAGGTAAAATCACTTGCGGTACATATTCATTAAGCCCTTGACGCGTTACTTCTGCCTCAAGATAGCTTTTTATTTTCTTCTCCTGTCCTGAAACAGCCCTCAGAACATACCAATTAGTTTCTGCCATTTTATTAACAATTCAAGGAGGAAAAGTAGTTTTTCCTCAATTCAATGATTAATAGAACAATTCAAGACCAGTTTTGAAAACAAGGTCGATGAGTCCTACTAACAAAGCAAAAATTAAAGATGCAACCAATACCAAGGTAGAGCTTGCTTGTAACTCTGCGTATTTTGGCCACGTCACATTTTCTGTAACTTCTGCCCAAGAGTCTTTTACCAGTTGGGTTAATTTGTTCATGCGATTTGTGAAAAATATAATGTCTGTTTATGCAATCCTGTATAAACTTCAAAGTTCCGAATTTTTGGCGTTAAAATCAAAGTTAATTAAAATTAACTTTAGATTTAAAACCAAATACTCGGAACTTCCTTTGCACGGGCACCAGGACTCGAACCCAGACCGAAGGTTTTGGAGACCTCTGTACTACCTTTATACTATGCCCGTTTGTTATTGGAATGCAAATTTAGCTTTTTGTTTTAAAATATCCAAGTAAATGACTACACTTTCTTAAAAAAACGCCACTTTTCTTTACTTAGCTCTTATAAAGTACTGTGTCACAAAGCCTTGTAAGAAGTATTTTTTTTGAAAAAATAAGCGAAAAAGCAAAAAGGCATTGTCTTTCGACAATGCCTTTTTTATATGGTTAATCTTAGGATTAGTCTAAGATTTCAGTTACCTGACCAGCACCTACTGTACGACCACCTTCACGGATAGCGAAACGAAGACCTTTATCCATCGCAACTTTGTTCAACAAAGTAACTTCGATAGTCAAGTTATCACCAGGCATACACATTTCTACTCCTTCTGGCAACTTGATTTCTCCAGTTACGTCAGTTGTACGGAAGTAGAATTGAGGACGGTATTTGTTGAAGAATGGCGTGTGACGACCACCTTCTTCTTTAGACAAGATATACACCTCAGCTTTGAATTTAGAGTGAGGCTTCACAGAACCTGGCTTACAAATAACCATACCACGACGGATAGATTCTTTGTCGATACCACGCAACAACAAACCTACGTTGTCACCAGCTTCACCACGGTCAAGGATTTTACGGAACATTTCAACCCCTGTTACAGTAGATTTCAAGTTCTCAGCACCCATACCTAAGATTTCAACAGGATCACCAGAGTTGATAACACCAGTTTCGATACGACCTGTAGCTACAGTACCACGACCAGTGATAGAGAACACGTCTTCGATTGGCATCAAGAAAGGCTTATCAACGTCACGTTTTGGAAGTGGAATCCAGCTATCAACAGCATCCATCAACGCTTCGATAGTAGCAACCCATTTAGGCTCACCGTTCAAACCACCCAAAGCAGAACCTTGGATTACAGGGATGTTATCGCCATCAAATTCATAGAATGACAACAACTCACGGATTTCCATTTCAACAAGTTCCAACAATTCTGGGTCATCCACCATGTCAACTTTGTTCATGAACACCACTAATTGAGGTACACCTACCTGGCGAGACAAAAGGATGTGCTCACGAGTTTGAGGCATTGGACCGTCAGTTGCAGCAACCACGATGATAGCACCGTCCATCTGAGCAGCACCAGTTACCATGTTTTTAACGTAGTCGGCGTGACCAGGACAGTCAACGTGAGCATAGTGACGGTTTGCAGTTGAATATTCTACGTGCGCTGTATTGATAGTGATACCACGCTCTTTTTCTTCAGGAGCTGAGTCAATTGCAGAGAAATCTTTCTTTTCAGCAAGTCCTTTTTCTGACAACACCTTAGTGATGGCAGCAGTCAAAGTAGTTTTACCGTGGTCAACGTGACCGATTGTACCGATATTTACGTGAGGTTTACTACGGTCAAAATTCTCTTTTGCCATGATTATTTAGTTCTTAATTAGTTTTATAAAAAGAATGAAAAAATTGATACCTTTCAACTTCCAACAACCAAAGATAAAAGATACTTGAAAGCTCCTGTTTAACTAATCGTTGTTTTGAATGGAGCCTTTGAGCAGGATTGAACTGCCGACCTCTTCCTTACCAAGGAAGTGCTCTACCACTGAGCTACAAAGGCTTGCTGTGTTATTAAAACTCAAGTGCCTAACAAACAGAAATGGTTAATCGTTAATCGCTAATTCGCTAAACCATTAACTATTAACTATTAACAATCAACCATCTAAAATTTGTCTGAGCGGGAGACGGGGCTCGAACCCGCCACCTATAGCTTGGAAGGCTATCGCTCTACCAAATGAGCTACTCCCGCTTGCGTAATAATTGGTAATTTCACAAACTGCAAAGTGTCTTTTGTTAGCAATTTGATTGTGGGGACAGATGGATTCGAACCACCGAAGACATAAGTCAGCAGATTTACAGTCTGCCCCATTTGGCCACTCTGGTATATCCCCTTTTCTTTACGTTTTACTGCTTTCTTTTAGCGTTCTCGTGAAAGAGTGTGCAAAAGTATATAGATTTCTGATAATGTCAAAACATAATTCAAAAAAAATTTCAAATATTTTTCTTCACTTCTCCCCAAATTCCTTGTATTAACGCCCTTATGCTTCTCTTATAAAACTGAAAATCAAAGGCTAACAAGTACACTTAGGAAACTCATTAGCCTTTGATTTTTTTCAAAAATATTTTTAAAAAAACTTATAGTCTTATCCCAAAACTAATCCCTCCCACTTTCGGGCCTCTGCCATCTTGGAAAAGATTGGTAAGGTCATAATTGAGAAATAAATCAGGAAAATCTTTCAAACCCAACTCAAAAGCCAATCCATAACGCAAGTTATTGAGGTAAAAACTGCTATGGTTCCAACGTTTTTCGCCACTGTTTTCTTCCTTGGTTTTGGTGTAGCTGTCGAGGCGATAGCCCACATAGCCACCCAAACCCACATAAGTTACGGTTGATTTTTTGCCAAAAGCGACATAAGGCATAAAAGGCACATTGATATAGGCAATTGTCAATTTGTTTCGGCTCAAATCAACAGGCTGTCCATTTTTATCAACATAATCTTTAAATTCAATGGCATTTGCTCCTTTGTCAATGTAACGATTGTTTTCAAACATAAAGTTATACCAAGAGAACTCCAAGCCATAGCTCATTTTTAAGGCAGCTTTTGCTCCTTTACTGAGGTAAGAGCTGCGTGTCCAGCCAAAACCAAAGTATCTTGCCCCTAATGGACTCAACTCAAAGTCTTTGGTGTTATACGCCCCACCGATATTATTTGTATTCGAGAAGGCATTTAGTCCAAAGTAAATATTAAAACCTGTGCGAGAGCCATAGCTATCTCTGCGATTTTTGACCTTGGTGGTATCGCGCCATACCACTTTGGTTTCTTCCGAGCCATCTTTTACTACTACGCCATTCCAATCTACGTGTACTTCGTCGTTGCCATCTTTCACGTGTACACCTTTCAAGCCTATTTGTACATTTTGGCGATTGTTAGAGCTATTGCTGCTGCTCGACGAAGCACTATTACTGAAGCGATAGCTATTTGTCGAAACCCCTTGTGCCTTGATAGCCACGTTGATACTTTTTTGGTTTTGAGTAATCACCAACACGGTATCTTTGGTCATGTCGCTATTCACAATGCGGCGAATGCCCTTCCAAGTTTCGTCGTCGAGTTGCATTCCATTTTTTTGGAATAACTGTTGTAAATCTTCTCGCAAGCTTACATTGGTACTTTTGCCATCAATAATCGTTTGGTTGCGTTTGTCGATTTTTATGATAGTAGAATCAGCTTCTTGATGTTTGGCGTAACTTACTAAAGTAAACAAGTACAAAAATGTAGTAATCAAAGCAATACGCCATTGTTGTTGTGTGGTTATTGTCTCCATGACTTTATAAGGATTAACCTCGTTTAGAATGTTCTCTTTTTATATAAGCAAGATGCAGGGCTAAACCTAGAGGTTGCATCTTTTATAAAATTATTTTTCTGCATTACGGGCATTGATAGATTCAAGCAGGTTGTCTTTGGTATTTTCTATTTTGGCATCGGCTCTTGCCAACACCTTTTGCGGTTTGATACCAATTTCGTTCCAATCTAGCCCTTCGCCTTTTTTAGCTCGTTTCAATTGTTGCCAAATACGGCTTAAACGGCTCGTTTTTTTGGTATTCTCTTCTTCCAACATCTGTGCCACAGGCGAGTCGGTTGTAGGCTGGGGGTCCACCATGCTCAACACGATTGTTTCGGGGGTAGGCGTATCGCTTTTTTCTACCACCAACACAATGGTATTATCGGGTTTGGGACTTGCTTTATCGGGTACATCAACCTTGGCAATTACTTGCTCCTGCGGTTGTGGTGCAGGCACGAGTACTTGTTTGGTTGACGGTAACGCATTGGTTCTTTTTTCTATATTTTTGCTTAGAACAAAAGGTTTTGTATTCGCTACGGTTGTCTGCTCAGGCGATTCTTGCGAAGCAGGTAACTGCGTCGATTGTTGAGCCGAATGGGCTGGTGTTGTGGTATGCTTTGCCGCTACAACAGGAGCGTCGGGCATTGAAGCTGTAAAATACTGATAGCCGCCGTAAGTACCCCAACCTAAAAGAAGCAATACCGAAGCCGCACGGGTGTAAGTCCACCACAAAGGCACAACTTTGGTTTCAGAACGCTCAAGACGGGCTTCTAATCTTTGCCAAGCCTCTTCGTGAGGCTTACGCTCGTAGCCCTTGAGCCGGTCGGCAAAGTATTTATCTATATATTCTTGATTTTTCATTAGTCCTTTTATTTGATTACGTGAGTAATTGAGTAAGTTAGTGATTGAGTGATTGTTTTTTCAGAAACTCCCACTTTTAATCAATTGTGAATTAGTCAATTGTGAGTTAGTGATTGTATTTTTAGAAACTTACACTTTTAAATCAAGTTTAATTTTGTGCGATTATTTTAAGTTACAATACATTTTTTACTAAAAAAATTGTAAATACCTGAAAATAAAAAGGTTAATTCACCATTCACTAACTCACAATTGACTCATTCCCTCTATAGTTTATTTCATAGCTTTTTCATTTGCTAACAACGCATTTTGTAAAATCACCCTTGCTCTTGATAGCTGCGATTTAGAAGTACTTTCGGTAATGCCCAAGGTTTCGGCGATTTCGGCATGAGAAAAGCCCTCGATGGCGTATAAATTAAAGACCGTTCGATAGCCCGTAGGCAGTGCTTCTATGAGTTTTAGTAAATCTTCTGTTTCAAGCGAAGTACTGAATTGTTGCGGTTCTGGCTCATACAAGACTTGTTCGTAGCTCGTTTCAAGTTGTGCTTTTTTGTTACTTCTCAAATACATCAGGGCTTCATTGACCATGATACGGCGAATCCAGCCCTCGAAACTTCCTTCCATTTTAAAGGTATGTATTTTTTCAAAAACTTTCACAAATCCTTCTATCATGATTTCCTCCGCCTCGAAATCGTCGTGTACATAGCGAAAGCAAACCCCTAGCATTTTAGTAGAAAACTTTTCGTATAGCCGACGTTGTGCTTTGGGGTCGCCCTTTTGACAGGCTTTTACCAAGGCTTCTTCGGTTTGAAAGATAGAGATATTTCGTTGTAAAAAATTCACACTAGCAATATAGTTTTGGAGTGATATAAACGACAACAGCAAGTACTTAGTTTTTTAGCGACCTTTACCCGTTGTATATCATAGATGAAAATCTATCTTTAAAGGTTGCATGATAACAAGGGAATTTTCATTTTTACGCAATTTTTACCTTTTAATACGCATACTCTATGAACACATCGGCGCCGATAGGCATTTTTGATAGCGGTATTGGCGGCTTGACAGTCGCTCATGCCGTCACAAGGCTATTGCCCAACGAGAATATTATTTACTTTGGCGATACGGCTCATTTGCCTTATGGCGATAAATCGGCGGCGGCGATTCAGGCATATTCCATAAAAATATGCAATGTTTTATTACAACAAAAATGCAAAGTGATTTTAATTGCCTGCAACTCGGCTTCGGCGGCGGCTTACGAGCTCGTGCGTGAGTATGTAGGAAGTAAGGCAAAAGTCATGAATGTGATAGACCCCGTGGTACAATTTCTTGACCAGCATTATGCCCACAAGACCATCGGTTTGATTGGCACAAAGCAAACCGTCAATTCTAATATTTACCGCAAAAAAACCGATTTGTTAGGCAAAGACATTACGCTCAAATCCTTGGCAACGCCCTTGCTTGCACCTATGATAGAAGAAGGGTTTTTCAACAATACTATTTCGGAAAGCATCATTACCGAATATTTACACAACGCTACCTTAGAAGGCATCGAAGCCCTCATTTTGGGATGCACCCATTACCCTTTGATAAAAAAACAAATCGAAGCGTATTATAAAGGAAATGTATCGGTACTTGATACGTCTGAGATTGTAGCAAAATCGTTGTACGATTATTTGGCAAGTAACCAGTTGCTCAATTCGTTGCAAGCCTATTTAAGGCATTTTTATGTTTCTGATTATACCCAATCGTTTGAAACTTCTACCAAAATTTTCTTTGGCGAACAAATTCGCTTAGAGCATTATCCACTTTGGGAATAAATCATTTTTCGTAACAATTCCATTACGGCAAACGCATGAGCTTGTCTTTATCTGATGAGTTCAAAAATTGGAAGACAGATAAATTATCGCTCATGCGTTTACTCTACTTTTTACCTAAATTCAAAAGTCTGACGATAAGTAGATTGAGTCTTTGCTTGGGCACTCATGCTTATCGCTTAGTAGCCTCTTCAAAAACCCTACAGAAGTTTCCTCCTCCTATTTTAATAATATCTCTTTCTTTGAAGCCAAGCGTCAGTAAAGCTTCTACAACAGTGTAGAAATAGCCTTTCGTTTGCGTTTCCCAAATCTCATTGGTGCGTTCGCCAAAACGTTTTTGATTATTGTTCGGTCTATTTTGATTGGCATTAGGCGAGCGATAGGCAGGTGTAAGTTTAGTGTCTGTACCCAAGCAAACGTGGTCGATTCCTACAACATCTACCATCGCTTTGATATTTTGGGCATACGCCAAAGGGTTGTCTGTAAGGTGTCGCCAAACGCCAATGACTCCGCCTGCATCGGCTATCATACGTGCTTGCTCTTTGCGGATGAGGCGAGGCATCATCATTTTTGCCATAGCTGGATTTTGCCCTAATTGTGTATTCAAACTGGTGTGCGATACTACCACAGGCTTCGTAGAAAGTTGTAAAGCCATGTTAATGGCTTCATCACTGCAATGCGTAAGGTCGAGCAGAATACCCAAGCGATTACATTCTTTGACAACCGTTTTTCCAAAATCGCTCAATCCTCCCCATTGGGCAGGATTCGTATAAATATCGCCTAATGGCACAGATGCGTCGTTATCGTGCAACAACCCTAACTGTCGCAAACCTCTTTCATAAGCAATGGTCAGGCGTTCTATTTTTCCTTCTAAAAAATGTCCTCCTTCTACCGACTGAATCACCGTTGGTACACCCAATTGATGAGCTTTTTTCAGATCGGAAAACGTCAGTACTCGTTTCATCTGATTGGTTTCCAACACCTTATCCATCGCATCAAGGCTATTCAAGAAGCGTTCATAAGCTTCTCCTTCGTATATAAGCTTTTGGTAGTCAACGGCAAAGGTCATACAAATTGCTGAAAGCCCCGATTTTTTCATTTCCCCTGATAAATCAAGCACAGGGCCAGGCAATTCGTCTTTTTTGAGTGGTACATCTATATGGTTATGTGTATCAATAGCGAGGGTTTTCTTGACAATAGCCGCCACAAGTGGGTCTGTTTCGTCTAATGCCAAGGCTTGCCAAGGTTTACTTATCAAGGTGGTACATACACCAGAGAGGGTATAAAGGAAATGCCTTCTGGAAAAATGAGCAGTGTTTTGCTTCATGGTTTAGCCTAATGTTTTACAAAGTTTTCAAGGCAATTTAGGCACAGAAAAGCCACATAATTATACGCTTGGGCAAGTATTCGACGTATTTGGCAAACAATGCTACAACTAGGTTTTTTTTTCCTATTAAACCATAAAGTCCATTACACCTTCATGCGCCTTGCTCGATATTGACTAGGTGTGATGCCTGTAATCGCCTTAAAAATCCTAAAAAAATAAGGTACGGCTTCAAAGCCTGTTTGGGTTGCTACTTCGTCGTAAGACATATCGGTTGTGGTAATCAGGTACTGGGCTCGCTCAATGCGTTTTTCGTGGATGTACGCCACAGGACGCTTGCCCGTGGCTTGCAAAAACAGCCTTGAAAAGTAATCAACGTGTAGGTTGGCACGTGAGGCCAAAAGCGATACCGATAGTTTTTGCGACATATTCATTTGAATATAACATACCGCTTCCATCATTTTAGAAGGCAGGGCTATACTACTTTTTTCGGGAGCTTCGCCCAAAAACTTTGCTATAAGTTGATACAAAATCCCTTGTGTTTCAAAATGGCAAGCCAACGATTGTTGTTGGTTATGTTGTTGGTATTCTTTATAATAAATCGCCTTTTCATATACCTTCGGATTGTCGGAACGATTGATGCCTCTACCCGGATTGATAGCCAACAGCCTTTTGATATTAGCTATGTCGTGGGCTTGGGCAGGTACTTGCATCACACAACGATGGTTGGCAAATAGCGATATGCCATGAATTGATTCTTCAAAAAATTGTACAAAATATTGGCTCAAATACGCATCGCAACTCAAATCGCATACCGTAAAACTTGGGATTAAATACAAATACCCCTCTTCCAATACAACCGACTGATGCGGTGTACTAATTTTTCCTTTGCCCTCATCAATATAATACAAACGATAATAAGGACTAATCACGGTTTTGTAATTCCATTTTACGCCCAACTTTACATAATCGACGTGCAACAAAGAAAAAAGCTGATGTGCCGTATGAATTTTCATGGCTTATATCTGATTTGGATAAATTTCGATAACTTATGAATGAAGGATAAAATCTATATAATGCAAGCTATTTTCTTTAAAATCATTTACAATGCTATATAAAAGATAGATTTTCTATAACCTTTTCAATAATGTTATCGCTAAAAGAAAGTATAAAAAAGCTAATAGCATCCCTGATTTGTATAAAAAAATGGCTGATTCATATAAAAAACAAGACTTATCTATTTTTAATTTTGTCTTATCTTATGCTTTTATATCAACTATGGAAAGAAGAACTTTATTAAAGCAAATGGGCTTGGGTATTTCGGCTTTGCCGTTTGCCTCAAACCTGCTCGCACAACCTTTTCAGGCAAATAGTGGCGAAAAAATCGCTACAGGAAAATTCAAACCCACATGGGCTTCTTTAGAGCAATACCAAGTTCCTCAATGGTTTCAAGATGCCAAATTTGGGATGTGGGCTCATTGGGGACCACAGTGCCAAGCCGAAGCTGGCGATTGGTATGCCAGAGGGATGTACCAAGAAGGCGAATGGCAATACAAATACCATGTAGATAAATTTGGACACCCTTCAACATTTGGCTTCAAAGACATTATTCACCAATGGAAAGCTGAAAAATGGAATCCTGAAGAATTGGTGGCTTTGTACAAAAATGTAGGAGCAAAGTATTTTTTTGCGATGGCAAACCACCACGATAATTTTGATATGTATGATAGTAAATATCAGAAAAACTGGAATTCAACCAAAATTGGACCTAAAAAAGACATTATCGGTGGTTGGGCTAAAGCAGCCAAAGCCAACGACCTTCCGTTTGGCGTGAGCATCCATGCGAGTCATGCTTGGCGTTGGTACGAATCGGCCCAAAGAAGCGATAAAAACGGGCCTTTGGCAGGTGTGCCTTACGATGGAAAACTCACCAAAGCCGATGGCAAAGGACAATGGTGGGAAGGACTCGACCCACAAGAACTATACGCTCAAAACCATCCTCTAAGTGAAAATAGCCTAGAAAACAACGCCATTCATCGCCAATGGGATTGGGAAAATGGGGCAAATACACCAAGCAACGCCTATATCGAAAAGTTCTTGAACCGTACCATCGACCTCATCAATAAATACCAACCCGACTTGCTGTATTTCGACGATAGCAAACTTCCTTTTTGGCCAATAAGCGATGCAGGACTGAAAATTGCAGCCCATCATTACAATACCAGTATCAAAAAATATGGTGAATTGCGTGCCGTAATCAATGGCAAAATTTTGGACGAAAATCAACGCAAAACGATGGTCTGGGACATCGAACGAGGGCAAGCCAATGATATTCAGCCTTTTGTTTGGCAAACTGATACCTGCATCGGAAGTTGGCATTACGACCGAGGTATTTACAACAGAAATGCCTATAAATCAGCAAAATCGGTTATTCATGCCTTGGTGGATGTCGTGAGTAAAAATGGTAACTATCTCCTCAACGTTCCTGTGCGAGGCGATGGTAGCATCGACGAAAAAGAGCGGGCAGTTGTAGAAGAAATTGGGCGTTGGATGAAGCTCAACAGCCGCAGTATTTACGGTACTCGTCCGTGGAAAATCTATGGAGAAGGGCCTTCTACCCAAAATACGGCAAAACTCAATGCACAAGGTTTCAACGAAGGAAAAACACGTTATACCGCCGAAGACATACGCTTCAATACACTAGGCGATACGCTGTTTGCTACGGTAATGGACTGGCCCAGCAATGGCAAAGTTTTGGTTAAAAGCTTGGCACTCAATAGCTCGCTATATCCGCAGGCAGTCAACAAAGTGACGCTTGTAGCAACGCAACAGCCTTTGGTTTTTGAAAGGCTTGCCAGTGGGCTAATGGTTCAATTTCCAGAAAATCGTCCAGAAGGGCATTTTGCCAATGTATTAGCCATTTCATAAACCACCGTAGAGCCGTGGCATTGCCACGGCTCTACAAATAAACCATACCACAGCTCATTTCCGTATGAACAATATTTTTGTATTTTATGAAAACAGGTCGATAATATCTTCCTGCGAAAGTTTTTTCAAGAAACCTTCTTCCGTACTAATCAGGTCTTTGGCCAAATCTCGCTTGCGGTCTTGTAGCAATAAAATCTTTTCTTCGATGGTATCTTTACAAATCATGCGGTAAGCAAAAACCGACTTTTTCTGTCCGATGCGGTGCGTTCGGTCTATGGCTTGTTGCTCTACCGCCGGATTCCACCAAGGGTCCACCAGATACACGTAATCGGCTTCGGTAAGGTTGATACCCACACCTCCAGCCTTGAGGCTCATCAAAAAGACCCGACAGTCGCTATCTTCCTGAAAACGATTTACCCTTGCAGCCCTGTCTTGGGTTTGGCCGTCGAGGTATTCATACGGAATGTTATGTTTTTCAAGATGCACCCTGATGAGGTCTAGCATTTTCAAAAACTGACTAAAAATCAATATTTTATGCTCGCCTGCATTTTCTTCTATTTCTCGAATGAGCTCTTCGAGCTTGGCAGAATGGTTTTCTAGCGGTTCTTCGGCATTCAATACGGCTGGGCTATCGCAAATCTGACGCAATTTGAGCAAGCCTTCCAAAATCAAGAAAGAAGCCTTTTCTCGTCCTTCTGTTGTCATTTTCTCGACAAGGCGTTGGCGGTACATTTCTCGGTATTGCTCGTAAATTTTCCGTTGTTTTTTATCCATTTCACAGAAAATAATGCTTTCTGTTTTTTCTGGTAAATCTTTGGCAACCTCCTCTTTGGTGCGTTTGAGCATGAAAGGATACACGATTTTTCGTAAATGTGCCGCCTGAATTTTATCTTGTGCCTTATCAATCGGATTGGCAAATTCTGTTTTGAAAAACTCTTGTCCGCCCAAAAGCCCAGGATTCAAAAAGTCCATTTGAGAATATAAATCGAAGGTATTATTTTCGACAGGTGTACCTGTCATCACCAAGCGATTAAACGACTGCAATTGCTTCACAGCCTTGGCAATCAACGAATCAGGATTTTTGATGGCCTGCGATTCGTCGAGAATGATATAATGAAACGGAAAGCTTTTAAACAAATCTATATCCGAACGCACCATGCCGTAGGTCGTTAGAATAATATCGTATTCGTGCCAATGCTCATTTACTTTTTGTCTGGTGCCTCCTCGGTGGACAAACAACTTCAGTTCGGGGCAAAACTTGGCTGCCTCGGCTTGCCAGTTGAACACCAAGGTGGTGGGCAATACCACCAAGTTGGTGGCATCGGGATGCTTGTTTTTTTGCAATTGTAAAAACGAAAGCATTTGTAAGGTTTTGCCCAAACCCATGTCGTCGGCCAAGATACCACCCCAACCAAATTCATCCAAAAAGCTCAACCATTTCAAGCCTTCTTGCTGATAATCACGCAATTGAGCTTTCACTTGCATTGGTACACTTACCGAAGGTAACGCCTTGAATTGTAGGAGTTTCTCTTTTTTATGTCGAATTTCGGCTATCATTTCGGCATTTTCAAAATCGGCGGCAATGTCGTCTAAAACCGAAAAATGCAATTTCGATACTTGAATACTTTGGTCTTTGACTTTTCCCAATTTGAAAATATGCTCATATTTCTCAAGCCATTCTTGGGGCAACAAGCCCAACGTACCATCTTTTAGGGCTACATAATTTTGTTTTTTCAAAAATGCCGCTTGTACTTCTTTCAAAGAAACCTTTTGGTCGCCAAACTCAATCGAGATTTGTAAATCAAACCAGTCGATGCCAGAGCCACTTTTCATCGAAAACTTGGCTTTATTGCTATTGTAACGAAACTTTTTAAGTTCTTGTAAACCATACAATTGCACCTGTTGACTTTTCAAATTTTCGACAAAAGTAAAAAACCACCCTTCTTGTAAAGCATCGTTGATGCTCAAATGTACAAACGGAAATTGTTGCTGTGTAGCAAACAATGGATGTTGGCTTTGCAAAAACGTAAAAAATGCCTGCTCCAAGGTTTTGTCCCGTTGCAACAGCAAGAGTTGGTTTTTTCTAAGCAAACACTTTTCGGTCAAGGTATCATAACCAAACTCATACGACTGAAAATGAGGTGCTTGAATCAGACTTTTCAATTTGGCTATTTTTCTTTTTTCTTCATACGCCGCTTGTTGTGCTGCCATTGATTCGGGCGAATCTTCGGTATAAACAAACCGAGGAATAAAAAGCAACGAATCGCCATCTTCTTTGATTAAAACCTTGGTTTCGGCATGGAATAATGCCTCCGATACGATGGCGTGTTGGGTATCGAAAGAAAGGGCAAATTTCTGACTTAAAGGCACTAAGAAATCTTCAAAAAACGATTCAAAGTCACTTTTATGCACCTTTAGTACGCCTTTGGGTGGCAAATACGCCAACAAATTGGCTACTTCTGGGTTTGCCAGTTTATAGATAAAATCGCCATATTCTTTGACCCAATAGCTTTCCATTTCGTTGAAATTACTCA
The DNA here is from genome assembly GCA_013298025.1 of Cytophagales bacterium. Lineage (GTDB taxonomy): Bacteria > Bacteroidota > Bacteroidia > Cytophagales > Spirosomataceae > Flectobacillus. Next base: position 44,102 of record JAAFJE010000021.1, read on the forward strand.
ACCGTACCCGCTTTTTACCCAAGTTAACAAAACCCTCCAACACCAAAAACTCACCTTCTTCTTTTAGCACAAACCAAGGCTTGATGCGTTCGGGCGAAAGCACAACGGGCATCAACTCATTGCCATTAGAAAAATAGGGATTCTGGGCAAAAAATACCTTTTTATGTTGGAGTAATTCAAAAATGGTGTCGAGTTGTTTATGCACATATTCTTCCAGTACGGGCATAGCTCCAGCAAAAATCAGGCGTTTGTCTAGGTAATTATACCCCAGTGAAAGGCGTATATCTTTGCGTTTGAGGAAAGCCGCAATACCATCTCTGTTGATAGAATGAATGGCAGTAATGAGGGTAATTTCGTCGTCGGTGAGTTGTGGAAAATCTTTGAATTGTGCCGATTCAAAAGACTTAAAATTCGACATTTTGCCGTGGGCATTGATTTTGCAAGAATAAGCCTCAAACTGTACGTCGTTCAAAAACTCTTTTCCTACCAAGGTCATCACATACACCACCGTTCTGTTTTCTAGTTGGGTTGCTTCGTCGGTATGCAGTTCGTAGGCATACGCTTCATCCCGAAAAATGGTGTTATTGATTGTTTTCCATTGCTGAAAAGTACTAATTTTCTGAATAGATTCATCCAGTCTTAGGAGTTGTAGCGAGCCATTTTCAGTAACTTTAAAATCAAATTTTCCCTTAATATCATCGGCTAACGAAAAGCCATATTCTTGCAGTAATTTATTCTTTTCGGTGGTATAATCACGCATTCGGTCGAATGGATTATAACGCCCAAATTCCTTACGAATTTCTAACAAGGTGTGTAATTTATGTACACACAAAGGCAAAGTTGATTTTTGGTTGCAAGAGCAAGTGCTGTAGTATTCGTTATTGAATCGAAGTTTTTCAAAATAAACTTGGTACTGCTGGCCTTTAACGATTACGTCGGCATCGACAACGCCGTTGAGAGCTTTGTGTAAAACCGTTTTAATGCCTGTATTTTCTCTATTTTTCCATGCTTCTGCCTCAAACAGCGACTTCATGACCCAGTCGTCGAAAGACGCAATTTGTACAACCCGATTGCTAGAAACAAATTGATTGCTTGGAGCAACAAGCGTTTGGCTGCTTTGTGTGCTCAGGTGTGTTTTGAGTGCCATGATGGCGGTCACTCGATGCTTGCAGATACCTCCGTAATTATAAGGACAGCTACAAGAAGTCGCTAAAATGCCCTTATTCCAGTTTTTGATTTCCACTTTATACGGTTGCGTTCTGCTATCGCTATCAACCTTATAAGAAGCATGACCTTGTTCGGTAGTAGTTATTTTATCTAATTTATATCCTCTTTGTTCATAGATTTGTTTACCCTTCATTATTGTAGCAGGAAGGGCGTTGCCTTTCATATATTTATCTAATTTTTCTCCTATTAAAGACATTTATCCAACTTTATTTTGATTAATCTACAAAGATACTGATATTAGTAATGGGAAAAGCGTAATAAGAGCAAAATCCCTTTTTTTAGTTTCTACCTATCAACACAACACCTATGCAAGCCTTCGGTTTATTTCCGTTTGTACGTTATGTACTTTGCCTCATTGCAGGCATTTTGTGCTACCAATATACAGCACATCTTTCTGTCATATTTATGGTAACTTGTTGGGCAATAAGCTTTTGTTGCTATTGGACTGCCTATTTTTTTGCTCCGAACAGGCTTTTTTTAGGACTACTCGGGCAAGCCATGCTTACGCTGTTGGGCTGGTTGATGTGCTATTTTCAAGACAGTACGCACCAAGCCAATCATTACAGTCATTACCTGCCACAAGCCGAGGTTTTTCAGGTGACAATAGACAGTTGGGTCGAAGAAAAACCCCAAACATGGAAAGCCACAGGCGAGGTAAAGCAGGTAATCATCGGACGGAAGACGGTGGCAACACAAGGCAGTATCTTGTTGTATTTCGACAAAAAAACGGTAGCCCTACCTCGTTTTCAGACAAGTTATTGGTTGAAAGGTCATCCGCAACGCATTGCGGCGGCACTCAATCCAGCCGAGTTCAATTACCAAACCTACCTACAACGCCAAGGCATTGCCTTTCAATGTTATGCAAAATCCCGTCAGTTGTACCTTATCCCAAGCAGTACTACAGGCTTTTCCGTTCGGGCGTGGGCATTTCGAGCCAATGCTTTGTGCGATAAGATTTTTACGACTTATTTATCACAAAAATCCAGTCGAGCCGTTGCCAACGCCATGATTTTGGGCTTACGAGATGAGCTAGACACCTCGCTTATGCAGGCGTATTCGGCTTCGGGGGCTATTCATGTACTGTCTGTTTCGGGGATGCACGTAGGGATTATTTATCAGGTGTTGAGCATTATTTTTGCTTTTTTATTACGAAAAGGCATTGGTGGAAAAATCAGCTTTTTTTGCCTTGTCTTTTCTTGTCTGTGGTTTTACGCCCTCCTCACGGGACTTTCATCACCCGTATTGCGTTCGGCTTTGATGTTTTCGATGTTTTTGGTGGCTCAGTTGCTCAACCGCAAGCAAAACCCTTATAATACCTTGGCTTGTTCCGCCTTTTTCTTATTGCTCTGGAAACCCCTGTGGCTGTATGATGTGGGCTTTCAGCTTTCGTATTTGGCTGTATTTGGCATGGTGTTTTTTCAACCTTTACTCAGCAAACTATGGATAATTGAAACCAAAAAATCGTGGATACACCAAGCATTCAATGCCTTATGGCAAATCACTACGGTATCTATTGCCGCACAGCTTTGTACTTTTCCGTTGACAATCGCCTATTTTCACCAATTTCCCTTGTATTTTTTATTGGTCAATCCTTTTGTGATAGGCTTTTCGACCATTGTACTTTGTTACGGCGTATTTTTCTTATTGGCAACACTCCTGATGCACAGTTTGGGCATCAGTTTTGGGATAAAAGCCTTGGCAACAGTGCTACATTATAGCATTGTTGTACTCAATAGCACCGTTGAATTTACCCAACAAATGCCCTATTCGACCCTAAAAAACCTCTCTTTTTCACCCTTAGAAATAGCCTTATGGGGCTTTTTATTGCTTGGGTTGGGCTTTTTGTGGCATAGCCGCCAATATGTATGGATAAAAATCAACCTAGGTTTGGTGCTGGGCTTATGGGTTGTACACGTGGGCCAAGTATGGCAACAAAGTACGCAATACCGTGCAGTGCTACATTATACAAAACAAGGCTATTTATGCTCCATCATCACGGGCAATCAGGCTTGGATTATGGCTGATAGTACACTAAGTCATGAACCAAGCAAAACGCTTACACATCTCAACAACTACTTGGCTACGAACGGCATACAAAAGATTTTTTGGTATAAAAATACGCCAGAGCCTATCGGTTATATGCCTTTTGTAGCTATACACCAGCAGTATTTCAGTTGTTGGCAAATCGACAAAAAAACGCTTTTGTACCTGCACCAAGCTATGCCTCAGCAACAGCTACGCCTGACAAGTTTGCAGCCCTTAGACTACCTTGTGCTGAGTCACAAGAGCATCCGCAACCTCGACGAAATAGCCCATATTGCTTACAAGCAACTCATTTTAGACGGCACGGTACGCCCTTGGGAAGCCGAGCGTTGGCAACAGCAAGCCCAACAACAAGGCATAGCGGTGCGGTGGTTAGGACAAACAGGAGCTATTTTATTGTAAAGTTTCAGGCAAAAAAAGTTACTGATGGTCGAATATTCCTTGCCGTTCATCCTTTACAGTTTGGGCAAGAAACAAAGAGCGTGTATTTTCGTTTTACTTTTATTTCATTCCTAATTAAAAATTCAACATGCTAAAAAAACTTACACACGTTTCTTTGGTAGTATTGGCACTTGGAAGCTTGTCGGCACAGGCCCAAGACAAAAAAAGTACTGATACCAAAACGGCGGTTACTGCTCCTGTAGCGGCCATTCCTCCTAAACCAGAAGCACCTAAAACAGGGCCAAAATCTTTTAAAGAAGTGATTACCGATAAAGCCAAATCGACCAAAGGGCTTTTTACGGTACATAAAGTAGATGAAAAATATTACTTTGAAATCCCTGATTCGTTGATGGGACGAGAAATCATGACCGTAACCCGTATTGCGAAGGCATCTACTATTCCGGGAACTTATGGCGGTGAATTACTCAACAGACAAGTAATCAAATTTGAAAAGGGACCAGAAAACAAGCTTTTTTTAAAAGCCGTGCAGTACATCAACGTGTCGCCCGATTCGACACAACCTATTTACAAAGCTGTGCTCAACTCAAACGTAGAACCCATTGCACAAGCGTTTGAAGTAAAAGCCATTCGCAAAGACTCTATCAGCAAAAGCAACAGCAGTGTAATTGAAATTGGTGATTTCTTTAAAAGTGACAACCAAATCATTTCGTTGCCACCTTCGGTAAAAACAGCCTATAGAATCACCGCCCTTGCCCCCGAACGTTCGTATATTCTTTCGGCCAAAACCTTTCCGATTAATACCGAAATACGGGTGGTAAAAACTTTCAACGGTGCTGCCCCTATGCCCGGAGGGATGAGTCCAATACCATCGGTGACAATTCCTTCGATTGCGGCTACAGGCTCGTTGACCATGGAAATCAATACCTCTATGATTCTTTTACCCAAAGAACCTATGAAAAAGCGGTATTTCGACCCACGTGTGGGCTTTTTTGCCAATGGATACACTGTTTTTGACGAAAATTCGCAACGCACCGAAGACCAAACCTTTGCGGTTCGTTGGCGTTTAGAACCGAAAAATGCAGCCGATGCAGCCAAACAAAAAAAGGGCGAATTAATCGAACCCCAAAAACCCATCGTTTTTTATATCGACCCTGCTACGCCTGCCAAATGGCGTAAATACCTCAAGGCTGGCGTTGACGACTGGCAAAAAGCGTTTGAAGCAGCAGGCTGGAAAAATGCCATTCGTGGCGAAATCTTGTCCGATAAAGACACCACCATCAGCCTCGAAGATGCCCGCTACTCGGCGATTCGCTATTTTGCTTCCGACATCGAAAACGCTTACGGGCCAAACATCCACGACCCTCGCTCTGGCGAAATCATCGAAAGCCACATTGGTTGGTATCACAACGTTATGAAGCTTTTGAAAAAATGGTACATGACCCAAGCGGCTGCCGTTGACCCTAAAGCCCGAAAAAGTAAATTCGACGACGAACTCATGGGCGATCTCATCCGCTTTGTATCGTCGCATGAAGTAGGACATACGCTTGGCCTTCGCCACAATTTTGGTTCGAGTAGTACCGTACCTGTCGAAAAACTCCGTGACCCTAAATGGATTGCCGAACATGGACATACGCCTTCTATCATGGACTACGCTCGTTTCAACTACGTAGCACAACCCGAAGATGGGGTAAAAGACCTTTATCCACGCATTGGCGAATATGATATTTGGGCTATCAAATGGGGCTACCAAACCCTCGATGGCACTACGCCCGAAGATGACCAAAAGTTTTTGAATAAACAGTTTATTCAAGAATTTACCAAAAATCCTCGCATTTGGTTTGGAACAGAAACCAACCCTTATGACCCTCGCACACAAAGCGAATGCTTGGGCGATAACAATATGTTAGCAAGCGAATATGGCATCAAAAACTTGAAACGTATTCTTCCGAATTTAGTGGAATGGACAAAAGAAGAAGCCCAAGACTACGATATGCTCACAGAGGCTTACAATGAAATTGTATTCCAATACCGTCGCTATATTGGTCACGTGGTGAAAAATGTAGGAGGAATTTATGAAACTCCCAAAACTACCGACCAAGCAGGAGCAGTGTATGAGCCAACGCCTAAAGCTACACAAAAAGAAGCAGTGAACTGGTTGATTAAATATGTTTTTGAAACGCCAAAATGGTTACTCGACGATAAAACCCTTGCACTGATTCGCCCAGACCAAGGACTTGATGCCATTGCTCGCATCCAAGAAACGGCACTCAATAGCCTTTTAGCCACCGACCGTTTGCAAAGAATCATCGAAACCCAAAGCAAAGTTAGTACCAGCTACAGCCTCGACGAGCTATTTAGTGATGTACACAACCATATTTTTGCAGAAGTAAAAGCCCATAAAGCTACCGACGGTTTCCGTAGAAATTTACAAAAACTCTTTACAGAAAAGCTTATTGCTACCGCCAACGCCGTGTCGAGTGGTTTGATGCAAGGGTTTTCGTTTAGAGGTACGGTAGTACCAGCAGCAGTTGACCCACAAAAAACTGATATTGTTTCAGTAAGTAGAGGGCATCTGTTGTCTTTAAAAGAGGAAATTAAAACAGCTATTCCATTAACAACAGACAAAATGACCAAATACCATTTGCAAGATTTGTTGTTTAGAATAGAAAAAGGCTTAGACCCCAAGTAAAAGTGGCTTTGGTAATTGAAGCTTTTTCTTCACACTGAGTACATCTTTCAATCCTGCCTTTCGAGGCAGGATTTTTTTATAATACGAAAAAAAGGCTTTATTTTTGACCAAATCTAAATACTCCATGAAAATCAGTATTCTGGGCTGTGGCTGGCTTGGCCGCCCTTTGGCACAACAACTTATGGTAAAAGGTTACGAGGTAAAAGGCTCTGCCACGAGTCCTGAAAAGGCGTTGATACTGGCAAAAGATGGTATCAAAGCTTATCATTTGGCACTCACGCCTGTCCTTACGGGCGATGATTTTGCCACCTTTTTTGAAACCGATGTATTGGTAATAGCCATTCCGCCAAGAACAGCCAAATGGGGTACGCAGTTTCATCTTGAACAACTACAAGCCCTTTTGCCTTGGCTTGCCAACGTGCCGGCCATTGTCTATATTTCTTCTACCTCGGTGTATCCCGACGCTCAACAAATAGCCGACGAAAAGAGTGCCGTAATAGAAGATAGTACCCTCATACAAGCCGAACGCTTGTTGCAGACCTTACATAAAAACCTTACGATTGTTCGTTTTGGAGGATTGATGGGCTACGATAGGATTCCGGCAAAGTATTTTAGCGGAAAAACCATCAATACAGGAGCTATTCCTGTCAATTATATCCATCGTGACGATGCCATCGGTGCGATACAATGGATTATTGAACAAAACTATTGGAACGAAACCTTCAATATTGTTTCGCCAGAACATCCGATAAGAAAAGACGTGTATATCAATAATTGTGAAGCCTTGGGTTTGGCTTTGCCTGTGTTTACAGCAACGCCATCAGACTTGCCTTTTAAGGTGATTTCACCCGATTATTTTATCCAAAAAACAGGCTATCAATTTGTTTATCCAAGTCCATTACAATATGCGTATAACGAATAGGGCTTTGCGTTCGAGCGAGTTCCAGAGCCACAAAGCTACAAGTTTATAAGCCAGCCCGCCTGACGCAAAACGCCGTGTTAGGCGTAGTTTATTCTTTTTTTTGCTGTTTTAATTTTCTCTTTTTCTCAAATGCTCTCCGTTGTCTTGCAACCTCATATAAAACAATTCCCGTTGATGTTGCTAAATTTAAACTTTCAACAAGACCAAACATTTCAATGTTTATACAGCCAACACTTCGTTCAACAGCTAAGTCACTTATTCCAATTGACTCTTTTCCAAACCAAATTGCAAGCTTTTTTTGAGTATAGTTACCTTCGTGTAAGATTGTGTTTGTCTTGCCTTTTATATGTGGAGAAGTAACCATTGATACAAAATGATTTTTCTCTAAATGTTGCAAACACTCTTCTGTGCTTTTAAACTTTTTTACAAATGTCCATTTTACCGATGAAACGGATGAAGCAACGATTGATTTTCGTTGCTTAAATTCGTCCCAGTCATTAGGAAAAAGATTTGCACTGTCAACTATATATAGTTTTTCAACTCCTAATGCGTTTATATTTCTGATTACAGTTCCAACATTATTTGGGTCTTTTGGATCTTCAAGCACAGCGACTAAATTTTTACATCTGAATTCTTTAATGCTATCAGCACGTTTTCTTAGACTGCTTTTTTCTTTGGCAGTTTGTTTTTCTGTCATAAGTATTTTTGCGTATTTAGTTGGAATAATTACGCCCAACAACTAAAATTTTCACTTAAATCTTTCGACCAAGGAAGTATTTTTTCGAGCAACAGGAATTTGAATATTATCGAGAAATAAATGAAACTTATACCCTTGTGCATTGCCAGAAACCGCCCGCACTTGCTGTAAATTCACCATATACGAACGATGACACCGCACGATATGAGCCGTATCGTTTACTTGCTGTTCGAGGCGACTGAGGCTGCTGCGTAAGACAATTTTTTGTACTTTGTTTTCTTGCATAAAATAAATCGTACAATAATTATCACTCGATTCGATGTAAAGTAAGTCGTTGGAAGCAAGTGTAATGCTGTCTTTTTCATTTTCGGCAAAAAAACGCTCTTCCAAACCTCCTTGTATAACAGTTTCTGCTAATGACGGAACAGGAATGGCTTTTTCTTGAAGATGGTACAATTTGAGGTGATAAATATAATTGACTAGCACAATCACAATAGCAGGAAATATCCCAAGCACCACCGTATAAGCAAACATCACCGTAAGGCTTTCCAGGGAAAATGGCGTAATGTGAATAGCCGCACTGTAAAGCGTATTGCCCAAAGTAATGAGCAGTATGGTAAGAGAAATCAGGGCTATTTCTTTGAGGATTGTCCAATCGGCTTCGCTAAATACCTTCGGGAAAAAGCGAGGCAGCAACAACGTTGTGAAACTCATGGTCACAAATGTTACCAAGCCATAGCCAGCCACCAACCACAACTTAGCCATATTTGAAGGCCACTCGGCTTCGGCGATACCAAATGGTTGAAAATACATCAGAAACAATGCCACAAAAAGCCCTGTTATGAGTGCAATGGTTGCACTTCTGGCATACGTTTCGGCATGAGGATAAGGTTCTAATAAAAGTTTGAGCATAGTGTTTTTCTTCAAAGCAAAACCACGTCAAATTTACACAACTTGACGTGGTTTTATGCTAATGAAGAGCAGTAAAATTATGATTTACTGTGCTATTTACTTTTGGCTTTTTTGTAATTCAATGCCTTGCCGCTCCCTGCCCAAAGCAAACCGCCCCAGATATGATTCATGGGTATTTCGTCTGAAAATGTTTCGTGGGTATGTCCCCAGTTGGTATAAAAAGCTCTTCCGCCATCGTACTCATGGTACCAAGACATTGGGTGAAAATCGCCCATTTTGCCTTCTTTGTACGATTGTTCATCCACAGAAATTAGTACTTTTACCTCTTTATTAAAGTCTTTGAAGTTATAAAATTCGTCTTTACGCTCGAAAGTACTTGGCAATGTTTTGGTAGAAAGATGGCTTGCATCTACCACCGTAAATTTACCCATTTGCACATTTGAAACATTTTTACCCGGATGCCCATCGAAATAGCCTCCCATCAATTTGCCATACCAAGGCCAGCTATATTCGGTATCAGAAGCAGCATGAATGCCTACATAGCCACCACCCGCTTGGATATAACGCTCGAAAGCCACTTGCTGCGAAGGGTCTAGCACATCGCCTGTAGTATTCATAAACACCACCACTTTATACTGTTTGAGGTTTTCGTCAGTAAATTTGGTTGCATTTTCAGTTGTATCAACCGAAAAACCATATTTTTCACCCAACGCCAGCATTGCCTTGATACCATACGGGATAGCGCTATGTCTAAAACCTGCTGTTTTAGAAAACACCAGAATTTTTTTACCTTTCAAAGGATTTTTCGCCTGCGTTGTCAGCGAAATTGCCATGCCAGACAAGAGCATAAGCATACAAAGAATTTTTTTCATGTTAAAATTTGATAGTAAATGTTTACGACAATGTATAAAGGTAGTTTTTAGGCTAAAATACTTTGTCTGATATTATAGGGCAATAAAAAAAGCCCGTTTATTACAACTGGCTTTGTACTTAGGCGAATTACCATCCATGTGGGTGTCGTCGAGTAGGAAAATTCAGCACAATAGAAGGCGTAATCACTACTCTTCTGCCATATCCATTGTCATCATAAGCAGGCCTTTGATTTCTTACGTCGTAAGGATTGCGGGGGTCTAAAGGATAATGGCTACTTGCCCAACGCTGGCGATGCTCGCAGTAAACTTTTGCTTCGCAGGCACAGCGGTAATCGTCGTCATTGCATCGCCCGTGGCCGTGCTTGTCATAGCTTGGACGAGGGTCGTAAGGATTATAATTGTCGAAAGAACGGTTACGGGTGTCATAAGGATTGCGGTCGTCGAAGGGATAATTGTTAGGATTTCCCCCACGCCCATACGCATAATCGTTGTTGCCTTGTGCGTCGTATCGTCTGTTTTGAGCCTCAGTAACAAACGTGACTAATACAAGAAGCATACCCAAAGTTGTGGCGGCAAAAAGGTTTGTTTTCATGGCTGTGTTGCGTTTAATATGATAGTAAGGAATCAACGACTGTTGCGTCGTAAATGCTCATTTCAACTATAAAACGCCCTTCTTTTTGCACATATTTTAGGGACTGGTGTTAACGATTTGTTAATCTATAGACAACATAAAAGCCCTGTTTGATAAACAAGGCTTTGTAAAGAATGAGAATCGTAGATTAGTTCAACTCGATGGTTCTTGTCGATTCGGCTGGCGTGGTCGTTTCAAGGTTTACTTGTTTCACAATTTTTTCTGTGCCATCCGTAATTTCAAAAGTATATTTGCCATCACTCAAATTGCTCATATCGAATTTACCAAAGTATGAGTCACTTCCTTTGGCAATAATTTCCTGCGACAACACCTTGCCTTGGGCATCTTTTAAGGTTACGGTCAATTTTTTGCCTACAACTTTTTCTACCAGTACATTCATACGCAAGGTATTGATTGTTTGGTACATTCCCACTTTGAAGTTTTGGGTTTTGGTAGGATTGTTAGCTTCGTTGTTAGCAAAAGTTGCTACTGATACTACTGAAAATAAGGCTATAGCGATAGTTTTAACTAAAGTTTTCATGATAAAAGTTGTTTAAAAAGTCTAAAGAATAATTATATAATTATGAGAAGTTTAATCGAGTTGTAGCTTATATAAATGCTTGACTGTAAATACATAAGCTACCTTTTATTATTTATTAAATGTCATTTTTCTATTTGTTTCTACTTCTTTCGATTGAAGTTTCACTTGTTTTACAAGAGTTTCATTGCCATCCGTAATTTCAAATGTATAAGTTCCATCCACTAATTCGCTCATATCAAACTGACCTTTGTACGAAGGTGTAGCTTTGGCGACTACCTCCGTATGTAACAAATTACCTTTTTCATCTTTTAGGTAGATGATAACCTTTTTTCCAACCACTTTCTCTAAAAGTAAATTCATTTTGAGGGTTTTTTGTGTCTGATAAACCCCAATGGCAAAATTGCTGGCCTTGTTAGGTGTGTTTGTGTCTGTATTAGCGTTTGAGATAAACGATAAAGCCACTAAAGCAGCAACTGAGAAGTATTTAGCTAACGTTTTCATTGTATTGATTTTGTTTAGAATGCTACTATTAAATTGTTTAAAGAGTGTTGTAATATGTAATAAAAATTTTGTGCCAAAATTTAAAATTCTAATAATCAACAACTTACAAAAAAGTGTAATATTTTTACTGTTCGGTTGCGATACACTTGTTGTGCGTTTTTGTTTTTTGTTGTGTCAAAGTTATGTGTTTAAACCAGTACCTTGCAATACAAAATACCATAATCGGTGGTATAGCGTTTTAAATGGTAATTTTTCGATATAATTTGTTGATTGATTCAGATAAGCGGTTGGCTTATATTGATGAGTGGTTGGCGCTTGTTTCAAGCTTTTTACGTCTATAAGATGCAACTAGCGATATAATTGTTGCATGAACTTGATATTTTTTAGCATTTTTTTTCAGGTTAATAAAAAAAGTATCATCCCTTAGTTTTACCGTTCTTACGATACCGATTCCATTCTTCCTATGTTGCTTGAATTAAGCTGTTTAAGCTTCTAGTATTGTATTGTCATTGCAAGTAACAATTTTTGTTTGAATTGATTACATACGGTTTGATTATCATTTTTTAAAGTATTTATAAACTATGGCATCGGAAGAAAAAAGTCTTGGACAAAAATTATGGGGCTTATTTGTAGAAGACGTGCCTCCTAGCAAGAAGCCCGAACCCTCGGTAGTACCGCCCACGGTGGCGCCCACGGTAGCAGCTACCACTGCCCCCAGTACACCGCCACAGGCACAAAGCAATAACGACAATAGCAAATTTACGGCCCATTTTACGCAATTAGTCGAAAAGCAACAAGCCCAAGCAAGCGACTACCTCCGTTTTATCCAAACGGTACATAACCTCAGCAATATGGGGCTTTCGGAGGCACAAGCGTATGCAGCAGCTTGGACGAGCTTCAAAACCTTGCGTGCTACCAACAACGCCAACGATTTATGGCAACAGGCACAGGGCTATCAAAAGGTATTTGAGCAAGACAAAGAGGCTTTTTTGAAAGATGCCGACCAGCGTTTGCAACTTAAAACGGATGCTTTACAACAAGAATGCCAACGTAAACAAGCCGAAAATGAGAAAATTAAAGCGGAGATAGCGGCACTTGAACAAAAAATGGCAGAAAATACTCATGCCATCGCCCAAGCAGCCGAACAAATACAGACCCACAAAGAAAAAATTGTGCAAAACAAACAACAATACCTCGAAGTCTATGACACTTTTGTAAAAGAGGTGGTGCAACAAAGTGAAAAAATACAACAATACCTTTTAGCCAAATCTTTATAAACCAAAACGACCTTAACACATGAGCGATTTTTCAACATTAGGCGGTAAAGACAACCCCAACAAATCCTTTTGGAGCAAGCCCGAAGGATTCACTTCCATGCTTTTTTTAGGAGCATTGGCGGCGACAGGTCTTTATTATTTCAACAAAATTGTCACATTTTTGATTGAAGTGACAGCCAACACGCTTTATTTGGCTGCTTTGCTTGGCATTTTAGGCTTGGTCATTTTCCTTGTCACCAGTCCCGACGTGCGTACAGCCGTATTCTTTTTGTTCAAAACCTTCATGCGTAAAATTACGGGCATCGTTATCCAACTCGACCCTATCGCCATTATGAAAATCTATATTCAAGATTTGAAAGACAAACGGGAAAAGATGTCGGCACAAATTGATTTATTGGCAGGACAATTGGTGAAATTGAACAAAAAAATCATGGATAACAACGTTCTTATCAAGGCAAAATTTGCCGAAGCCAACAAAGCCAACAGCATGAGCGATAAGCCCGGTATGAGAGAAGCCGCTTCGTTGGCTACCATTGAGGCCGCAGGCTTGCAAGAAATGAACGAAAAACTTTTGCCACTCCAACGAAACATGAAAACGGTTTTGGAATTTATGGAAAAAGTACAATCTTCTGCCGACTATATCATCAAGGAAACAGAAATTAAAGTAAAGCTCAAAGAAACAGAATATCAAATTGTCAAAAGTAGCTCTAACGCCCTCAAAACAGCTATTAGTATTTTTAAAGGCGACCCCGACAAGAAGTTTTATTTTGACGAATCGATGGAGTATATTCAGGATGATATGAGTAAAAAGCTCGGAGAAATGAAGCGTGCGATGGATTTATCAATGGACTTTATCAATGGTGTTGACATCCAAAATGGTATTTTGACCGATAAGGGAAAAGCCCTTTTAGATGCCTACAACCAAGGTGATTTTAGACTCATTAATATCGAAAACCCTACACCCTCGGGTATCAAACCCAAAGACAGCAGTTATAAGAATCTATTAGAATAAGTAAAAGGTCGCATGATATGATGAGGCCACTGAAAAAGTCCTTTAAACTAAAAAACGTAGTTGAAGTAGTGGAATAGAAGCTCTGAGAATCGACTGTACGAAAGTGCTCTCCACCACCTATCCGAATACTTCAAAGAAAAAGAGGCTGTTTTCAATATTGAAAACAGCCTCTTTTAATAAATAGCCACTTTTTCAGTGGCCTCTGATATGATGCGACCTTTTTTTGTAAAACAACACAAATCAAGCTTTTATCTAAATGCTTGCTTTAGTTTTTTACGCATTATATCTCTTGGCGACAATCCTTTTTTCGATTGTTGCCACCAAAAAAAGCCCACCACAGCCACCAATACGTATGGCATAGAAAGCAAGTAAAGAATGCCAGTGTTGAGGTTTGAGGCAATTTGGCTTCTACCATTAGAAACCGTACTTTCTACAACCGAGCGACACATAGCACATTGAGCCAAGCTTACCCCTACCGACAGCAGGCTGAAAAGCAATGTCATTCCTAATTTTTTCATATTTTTATTGATAATAAGGAGCAATCATGAGATATACGATAACGCCTGTTACTGAAACATATAGCCACAAAGGAAAAGTCCATTTTACTATTTTTTTATGCGCCTCAATCTGATTACTTAGTGCATAGTACATGGCTCGCAGTACAAACCAAACAACGCCTATCGACAAAATAATATGCGACAACAAGAAAAAATAATAAATGGGTCTGAGTACACCTTCGCCTCCGTAAGGCGTAGAAGGGTTAGAAACATGGTACAAAATATACAAAATCAAAAACAAAGAACCTTGTACAAACGACAGCCCCATCATTTTACGATGGCCAGCGATGTTTTTGTTTTTGATAAAAATGAAGCCTAAAATTAACGTAATTGAAGTAGTTGTATTCAACATTCCAATCACGTGAGGCAAGGTTTTTGTCCAAGCACCAAGGTCAATTTTTTGACGCACGCCAATCAATAGTGCTACTGCAACAGGGATAGCGATGGACAAAATATTGAGCAGTTTTTCATTTTTTTTATCGTTTTGAATCGAAAAAGATGCCATAATCGTTAGTGGATTTTGATGGTTGATGATAACACGTGTTGTTGTTTCGCAGCGAAGAGTTTCAGAACGAACCTCTTTTCTCCTGATATAATAACCCCAACAACTACTTTTCTGTTTCGTAAATTTTTTGCAAAACCTTAATTTCGAGTATCAATCTGTCCACATCTTTTTTGTCTGTTCCATCATAAAACCCACGAATATAGCCTTGCTTATCGACCAAAATCAATTTTTCAGAATGGATAAACGTTTCGTCAGGCGTTTTTACGGCTTTATCATATTCGGAAGCATCGGCCACAGGAATATAATAGCCCTTTACAGCCAAAGGATAGATTTGTTGTCGAGTACCCGTCAAAAAATGCCATTTATCAGGCTTGGCATCGTAGTTTTGGGCATAAGCTTGCAGTTTTTCGGGCGAGTCATGCGTTGGGTCAACCGAAAACGACAGCAATTGTACCTCTGGATTATTGGCAAAAACATCTTGCACCCTTGTCAATTGCGTTGACATTTTAGGGCAAATAGAAGTACAACGAGTAAAGAAAAAGTCGGCGACATAGATTTTCCCCTGCATTTGGGTACTACTAAACGCTTTCCCATTTTCGTCGATAAGCGACCACGCAGGAATGGTATGAAACACCGTATCCAAAGCAGGTTCGTTCCAGCGAGGATTAGGGTTTTTCCTCATTTTTACCTCTCCCGTTGTAGAGTCAATCACGGGTACCATTTTAGGCAATTGGTAGTGATTTTCGCCAAAGCCTTTGAGGAATAAAAAAACAAAAGCTGGAACAGCTAATGCAGTGATTAGAATTCCAGCTTTGATAAATTTTTGCATATTGTTAATGCGTTTAAGACTATTTCATGCTGGGCAAACGCCAATCATGGTTTAGTAAAATCTCAGTAAAGATGACCACCTTCGTAAATCAAGGCTGTAAGCAACCAAGCTACAAAAATAACAGGAACTAAAATCATCCAAATCAACAATTTCACTTCGTGTTTAAGGTGCATAAATTCACCTACAATATAGAATGCTTTTACAATAGTCATACCTGCGTAGATAGCCACACGAAGGCCACTAGCTGGCATTGTAAAGGCAATCAAAAATTCGATAGCCGTCAAAACCAAAAGAATCAGGAAGGTTCTCCAGATAGCACCCGTTTGTGCAGGAGGAATTACTTTTTCCTCAGTTTCATGAGAATGAGAATGTGCTGCCATAATAGTAATTATATCTTAATTAAAAGGATGTCATGAGAAGATTTTCTCATGACATTTTGTAAAATCTTAAACCAAATAGAAGAAAGTAAATACGAACACCCAAACAAGGTCAACAAAGTGCCAATAAAGACCTACTTTTTCTACCATTTCGTAGTGACCACGACGGTCATACAAACCAGTAGCAGTATTGAAGAACACCAAGATAATCAAAATTACGCCTGAAAATACGTGTGTTCCGTGGAAACCAGTGATAAAGAAGAACAAATCGGCAAATGCAGGAGGACCATAAGGGTTGCGTGTGAGGTTTGCCCCAACAATAGGATTTCCTAAAGCATCTTGTGCCGCAACTGCTAAATCGTGTGGTCCAGCAATGAAGTGTGACCATTCCCAAGCTTGCGAACCCAAGAAAGTAAAACCACCGATGATAGTCCACAACAACCATTTTTCAACCGCAGCACGGTCGCCTCTGTGACCAGCTTCTACAGCCAATACCATTGTTACAGAGCTAAAAATCAAAATGAATGTCATGATACCCACAAAAACCAATGGAGCTTCACCATGATAAAATGGCATCGCTTCGAATACTTTTTCAGGAATTGGCCAGTGTGTAGTGGCGAAATAGAATTTCTCGTGAGCACCAGCCCATGCAGGTTGACTAAAACGAATCATTCCGTAAGCAACTAACAAAGCTGAAAACGTGAAAGTGTCAGAAAGCAAGAAAAACCACATCATTAGTTTTCCGTAGCTTGCTTTCAAAGGTTCTGAACCACCCGCCCATGTCAGTTTCTCAGGAACAGCAGGTGCTGCGTGAATTGAAGACATCTTTTTTACTTTTTTGGTTAAATATTAATGAACAAACTATGACAATTCGTTTGAAAGCCTTCAGAAAAGGACTTTTAACGATTAAAATACAAGAAAATAAACAAATATAGCCACAACAGGTCTAAAAAATGCCAATAAGTAGCACACAATTGAATACGGTTGAGCTTGTTGGCGTGAATGCTGTGTTTGAATGCCGAAACCAATGACACCAACAGTACAATCAGTCCCGAAACAACGTGCAAGCCGTGCAATCCTACAAAAACATATATCCAAGAGGCCGCCACATCGCTACCAGCAAAATACAATTTATGAGCGATAAGGTCAGAAAAACCATAAACCTGCATTACTAAAAAAGCCACTCCGAATACAAAAGTAATAGAAATTGCTATTTTGAGTAAACTGAAATTATCTTTTTTTGCTGCCAACAAAGCTGTGTGCATAAAAACACTACTCACCAACAGCACCGCCGTAGAGTACATCAATATGCTAGGCAACTCAAATTCGTGCCATTTGCCCTCTGCTTTTTGAACCAAATACCCTGATGTCCAGCCCGCAAACATCATCGTAATCGACGCAATACCCAACCAAAGCATAAACTTCTGCGGGTTCATTGCCATAGGCTTTACGGGTTGTTCGCTTAAATCAATATCTTTTAAATGTTCTTGTATCATGGTTTTGTTGAATTTTATTTTAATCCCTTCGTTTATACCTTGTCCATTAAATACGCAATTTGTACAATAGGTAAATAAATAAATGAGCCGAACATCATCATCAATGCAGACTTATCAGTTGGCTTCATCATCAGATAAAAGGTTTGAGATAAAAACAAGATTCCGCATAGTACGGCAATCATTGCCGAATTTACGCCCGTCATGTTAAGTAAATAAGGAACGAATCCGCAGGGTACCAAAAAGAGTGTATAAATCATAATGGTAATAGCCGTGCGTAAATCTTTATGGCCATTGTTTGGCAACATTTTAAAACCTGCCCGTTGATAATCATCGTCTGCCACCCAAGCAATAGCCCAGAAATGTGGAAATTGCCAAAAAAACTGAATAGCAAACAAAATCCCTGGCTCTAAACCAAAATGATTTGTGGCAGCTACCCAACCAATCATCGGAGGAAAAGCCCCCGGTATAGCTCCTACAAACACCGAAATAGGACCAACTCGTTTGAGGGGTGTATAAACAAAACCATACAGAAAGAACGAAAGAATACTCAGTAAGCCAGCTTTGGCATTAAATACCGTAAATAAAATACTCGTAGCCAATATCAACAGCACCAAGCCAAAAAAAGCCGACTCTTTTACACTCAATCTTTCGGTAGGTAATGGCCTCACCTTGGTTCGTTTCATCAATTTATCAAGGTCCTTCTCGATAATTTGATTGACAATGTTGGCAGCCCCAGTAATAAACATCCCTGCAAGGCTTATCCACATCAACTCAGACCAATCTATTACATCTACCGCTAATGAATACCCAAAAGCCCCAGAAAAAGCCACTAAGCCTGATAATCTAAATTTCATCAACTCAAAATACGCCCTTGCTTTCCCAGCAATACCAATTGAGCTGTTTTCTTCTGTTGTAACCATTTGTTACTGTACGTCTAAAATCTTTTGTTTGTAAAAAACCTTTTCGGCATTCAATAGTAAAATCACTACAAACTGAATACCTAAAGAAATAATCGCCAAGGTCAAATGAATCGGCTGTATGAAAGCTGGCACAGCAAAATAAGCCATGATAGCTCCCGAAACTATTTCAACGACAACCAATACAACCAATGCACGAAAGAATTTATAAATGATACCGCCTTGTTGAATGTTTCTTCTTAGCTGTACCAATAAATAAATATGTAATGCCAAAATCACCAACGAGAAAGAACGATGCACATAAAAAGAAACACCGAGTTGTTCTATCCATGTTGCTCTGTTGTAGCCAAAAATCGGGTTGGCTACGATTTTATCTATAGCTTCTCTTACTTGAGTTCCCAGCAATACCTGTGCTGTGGCCAATGTAAGCGTAAGCAGTAATAGCTTATTCAAAAAAGGTTTGTTTTGCACGGTTTCGGTAACGATTACCTCCGACCAAGCTCTTGCTATGGCATACAACAACACAAATACAACCAAAATCGCCAATAGCATGTGTGCCGTAACGACACCGGGTTTTAAAAATGAATCAACTACAAATTTACCTAAAGCGGCATTTGCACCAATAAGTACAACGGCTAAAAAAGAAAGGTAAATCAACCATTTATCTTTTTTACGAAAAGTAAATGATGCTAAAAAAACACCCAACACCACTATCCCTGTCAATGCACCAACCAACCTGTTTACGTATTCAATCCATGTTTTTACAGCGTTAAATTCTACTTCTCCATGAAGCTTTGCTGCATAAATTTCTTGATAGTTGTCAGGCAGTTGACTTACTTCTGTTGGTGGTATCCACATCCCAAAACATTTGGGCCAATCTGGGCACCCCATGCCTGAGCCAGTACTTCGTACAATTCCACCAGCCAATACCAGTATGTAAATTGCAACAATTGTAACAAGACCAAGCTTACGAAACAACATAATAATTGTACTTTATATGGATTTAAAAAGGGTACATTCTTAGAAAAATATAATTATGTAAACCCTGAAAATAAAACTTGAGAATGTGTTGGTAAAACTTTTGATGCCAACAACATTCTCAAGTTTATATCAATATATCTTAGTGAGAGTAAACACTGTTTTGTGTGTCTAACAAACCATCGATTTCTTTTTCATTTTCAATCTCTTCGGTTTCCTCTGGTAAGTTCGACTCAGGAGTTGCCGAGAACGGAACATTTTGAGGAATAAAGTCAACCGCTGCACCTGGCTTGCTGTAGTCGTAAGGCCAACGATAAACCGCAGGAATTTCGCCAGGCCAGTTGCCGTGACCAACGATTACAGGAGTTGTCCACTCTAATGTAGTCGAGTTCCAAGGGTTTTGCGTAGCTTTTTTACCTTTGAAGATTGAGTAGAAGAAGTTGAATGCAAAAATTGCTTGTGCAGAGAAAGTGATGATCGCTGCAATTGAGATGAATGCGTTCAAATCTGCGAATGAATCTTGTGCATTGTTTGCCAAAGCCGTGAACGAGTAGTAACGACGAGGGAAACCAGCAATACCGATGTAGTGCATTGGGAAGAATACACTGTAAACCCCTGCGAATGTTAACCAGAAGTGAATATAACCTAGCGTTTTATTCATCATTCTTCCAAACATTTTAGGGAACCAGTGATAAACCCCTGCCAACAAACCAAAGAATGAAGCCGCACCCATTACCAAGTGGAAGTGTGCTACTACAAAGTATGTATCGTGCAAGTTGATGTCAAGAGCAGAGTTTCCAAGAATGATACCCGTTACACCACCTGAAATAAACAACGATACTAGACCAATAGAGAACAACATACCTGGCGTAAAGATGATATTTCCTTTCCAAAGTGTAGTGATGTAGTTGAAGGCTTTCACCGCAGAAGGTACTGCAATAATCAACGTCAACAACATAAACACCGAACCTAAGAATGGGTTCATACCTGTTACGAACATGTGGTGAGCCCATACGATGAAGGCAAGTACCGTAATACCCATCATAGAACCAATCATGGCACGGTAGCCGAAGATAGGTTTACGTGCATTGGTAGCAATTACTTCCGATGTGATACCCAATGCAGGAAGTAATACGATATATACTTCTGGGTGTCCTAAGAACCAGAATAAGTGTTGGTATAAAATAGCCGAACCACCTACGTTTGGAAGAGCTTCGCCTCCAATGTAAATTTCTGATAAATAGAATGATGTACCAAAACTACGGTCGAAAATCAACAACAAAGCTGCCGACAACAATACTGGGAATGACAACAAACCAAGTACTGCTGTGAAGAAAAATGCCCAGATTGTCAAAGGTAATTTTGTAAACGACATTCCTCTTGTACGCAAGTTGATTACAGTACAGATATAGTTGATACCACCCAACAAAGACGATACAATAAAGAAAGTCATACTCATCAACCACATCGTCATACCTAAACCAGAACCTGGCATAGCTTGAGGCAAGGCACTCAATGGTGGGTAAATTACCCAGCCACCAGAAGCAGGCCCAGTTTCAAGGAACAATGAAGTAAACATGATTACCGATGACAAGAAGAAGAACCAGTAAGAAAGCATATTCAAGAATCCTGATGCCATATCTCTTGCACCAATTTGCAAAGGAATCAAGAAATTCGAGAAAGTACCCGACAAACCAGCCGTCAATACAAAGAATACCATGATTGTACCGTGCATGGTTACGAGGGCAAGATAAAACTCTTTTTCAAGTTTACCTTCTACAATCCACTCACCCAACACTGGCTTCAACCAGTCGAGGTTCAAATCAGGAAAACCAAGTTGCAAACGGAAAATGATAGACAAAGCACCACCAAAGAAAGCCCAGATGATACCAGTAATCAAGTATTGTTTTGCAATAGTTTTGTGGTCTTCAGAGAAAATATATTTTCTGATGAAGCCAGGCTCATGATGCTCGTGCTCATGGTCGTGTCCATGTGCATGAGCTTCGTTTGCGTGTAAAGTCGCAGTTGCCATAGTTACAATTTATGCTAAAAGTGTAAGTTTAAAATTATCTTCTCAACGAAGCCGTTGCACCAGCACCAGCTTCTGTACTATCCGACTCAGCCGCAGGAGCTTCTACAGGAATGTACTTTTGAGCCTTCGCTTTCAATTTCTCAGGTACTTTTGTCAAGTAATCTGGGTTTTGAGCTAGGAAAGGTTTTTGTTGTGCAACCCAAGCTTTAAAGTCTTCTGGTTCGTCAACAAACACTGTAATAGCCATACCAAAGTGACCTCTACCGCAAATCTCCGTACAGTTCAATTTGTAGTTGAAATCAGATTTACCTAATTCAGCACGCATATCTTCTGTTGACTTAGTAGCCTTAAACCAGAATTTAGTAGGCATACCCGGTACAGCATCCATTTTCACACGCTGATAAGGCAAATACACTGAGTGAAGTACATCTTGTGCTTTGATTTTCAACAATACAGGAACGCCCTTTGGTAAGTGCAATTCGTTTGCTGTGAAATCATCGAAAGAGTTTTCGTCAGAGAAGTCGATACCAATTTGGTTAGTATCGTCGATAAGCTTGTAGTTCTGATTACCCAATTTGTTGTCGTCGTTACCAGCGTAACGTACATACCAACCAAATTGGTGGCCAGTTACTTCAATTACTACGGCATCGGCAGGAGCTTGTGCCGTAATTTCATTCCAAACTTTCAAGCCTGAAAATACAAGTGATGCCATTACAATAGCAGGAACGATTGTCCAAGCAATTTCCAACTTGTGGTTAACAGGATAAAAAGTAGCTACATTGTTTTTCTTGTAACGATACAAGAACGCAAAAACAAACAATAAAGCGTTGGTAAGGAAAAATACAAACGTAATGATGCCCATGGTAATCCAGAACATATTGTCTGTTTTTATCCCGTGCTCAGAAGCGGCTTCTGGTAAAAAGTCTGGTTGTGATGCTAAAAATGACCAAGCAGCAGCAATAGAACCAAGAACCAAGAAAATCAAGAAACCAACAGCATTACTATTGTTTGCTCCATCCAGTGGTATGCTAGAGTCCTCTTCTCCTTTGATACCTTTCGAGAGAGCCATACTCTTACTGACAATCATAAACGCCAGAACTAAGAATACTACTGACAAAAGACCAATTAGATATGTCATGTTTGAATTAAATTTTGGTTTTAATCTACTTCTTAAAATTAGCTGTTCAGCAAAAATGTTTTACTGAAACAACTTTTTTGAGAAAATAATCGGATGCCTTTTTTGAGACATCCGACCGAATCTCAATTAAATATCGTGGTGAAGGGCTTCTTCCAAGAATGGGTGGTTTTTGGCAACTAAAGAAGCTTTTGTTAATTCGTTTGATACTACATAGATAAATGCAGAAGCAAACAAGATAACAGAGCCAAACTCTACTAAACCAAAACCTCCATGAGGACCTACTGTACCCGGCATAATCATTTGATAGAAATCAAGGTAATGACCAACGATAACGAAGAAACAACAGATTTTCAAGAAAATCGGAGTACGTTTAGCATCACGAGTCATCATGATTAAGAATGGGAAGAAGAAGTTCATGAATACATTCAAGATTTCAACAGCCTTATAAATTTTGTTGTGACCTTCCCAACGCTCTAAGAAATAGATAGTTTCTTCTGGCATGTTTGCATAGTAAATCAACAAGAATTGAGCAAACCATACGTAAGTCCAGAAAATAGAGAATGCAAACATGAATTTACCCAAATCATGCAAATGGCTTTCGCTTACATATTTCATATAGCCTTTGTCTTTCAAAAGCAATACTGTCAAGGTGATAGTAGCCAAGCCTGTTACGTGCCAACTAGCAAACATATACCAGCCAAACATGGTCGAGAACCAGTGCGTATCAATAGACATTACCCAGTCCCAAGCAGACAATGAAGCCGAAATACCCATTGCTACAACGAAACCAGTACCAATGCGTACCATATCGAAGAAATTTTTTGTACCACCAGTCAAATCCTCTTCGAGTGATTTTTTACGCATCATGTTCCAAAGAACAAGCCATACGACAAAAATTCCAACTAAGCGAACCAAGAAGAAAGTAAAGTTGAGGTATCCTTTTTTTCCTGCGATAATTTTGTCGAAATGCTCGCTATTCGGGTCTGTAATTCCGTGGTGCATCCAGTGGAAAATCACGTCACCTTTGAATACGAAAATCAACAACAATACAGGGAAAGTGAAATACAAAAATTTAGGGAATGCTTCAGGGATTCTTTTTACTACTGAAGACCAGCCCGCTTTAGCAAGGTATTGTACCGCTACGAAGAACATACCGATAATAGCAATACCTGTAAAGAATACTCCGTTCAACCATAGGTTTACCCATAAACGGTTCAAGGGATTCCATGAAGTTTCATGGTGTGAAGCAGCACCACCTGAGAGATGCTCGCCACCGTGTTCGGCAGCATGACCTGCTGCGGCATGAGCAACTTCCTGATGCTCACCACTTCCGAGGAAGAAAACGCCTACGCCCAAGAGCACCGCACCAACAATCATTGCTGTAATCAGTTTGTTGCGTGCTTCCGACGTGAACTCAAAATGTTCTTCAACGTTTGCAGGGGAAAAATGTGAATGTCCCGCCATTATACTTATAATTTTGTAAGTTTAATAGTATGAAAGATATCGTCTAAGAATTTTTGCTTACGCTAAACTCTTATTGTTTTTGTAATTCATGTACATAAAGTACGATTTTCCAACGGTCTGCCGATGAAACTTGTGAAGCGTGAGGCCACATACGTCCTTTACCATGTGTAATTGTATGATAGATATGACCATCATTTACTGTTTTCAATGCGTCAGAAGAGTAAACGGGTACACCTTTGTACATTTTAGCAACAGGGCCATCACCTTTTCCAGCTTCACCATGACAGTGTTGGCAATATCTTTCGTATTGTGCTTTTCCTGCTTCGATATTTTCAGGAGTTGCCGCATAAGGATTCGACAACAAAGCTTCCGAAGATGCCATATCGTCTTTGTCGATATTACGAGCAATCATATCCATTTTCAACAATTTGCCGTTCACTGTGTCGCCATCTGCTTTAGCAAACTTCTCACGTGGTACAGTTCCTTTTACGGGTGTACGCATATTCATCCCATAAGGGTTGATGGTATTTAACTCACCCGCTGTTTGAGTCATTGGCTCATAAGCAACCGAATGGTACATGTTTGGCGCAAACTCAGTACCTGGGTCGTCGTGGCTACTTTTACATGAAGTTGCACCTAAAGCAACAACTCCCGATAAAAACAGACCTATGTATCTTTTAGTTAACATATTTTTGATTGTAATTAGTCGTTGTACATCGGTAGGACAAGCCTACATAATGTGTTAGAATTGCTTTACGTTCACTTCAATTGCACCCGATTTCTTCAAAATCGTTTCGATTTCAGCCTCAGATAATTTATTTTTATCCATATTGATGGTTACGATAAATTTGTCATCAGTACTTCTTAAATCGAAAGTTTTAGGTTTTTTGCCCGGCCACAAGCTGTTTGTAATACAAAAAGTAATTACCATACCAAAAGCCGTAAACAAAACTGTTCCTTCAAACGAAACAGGAATCCAGTCTGGCAACGCAAAGAAATCTTTACCCCCAATAATCATTGGCCAGTCGAAAACCATCGTATAGTTGATTAAGAACTGAGCACAAGTCAAACCTGTTAAACCAAACATGAACGCCGCTATAGGAATTCTTGTACGTGGGTGTCCAATCGCTTTGTCAAGGCCGTGGATAGGAAATGGCGTATAAACTTCTTCAATTTTCACACCGCTTTCTTTTACCTCCGTTACTGCGTGTAATACCTCGTCCTCATCGTCGTAAACGCCAACCAAGTATTTTTCTGTTGTATTCATTGTAATTTTCGTTATGTCTTGATGTTTATTTCAAAAGAGTGGAAAGATGTGAAAACCCAAGCTTTCACATCTTTACTTTTGAATACTATTAATGTGCTACTTTGTCTTTTCCACCTTCAGCATTTTTCTTGAAAGGGTAGTTTGAAGAAACACCTTTCATTACCGACTTAACTTCTGCCATGTTGATAACTGGCAAGAATTTAGCGAACAAGAAGAACAATGTGAAGAATAAACCAAACGAGAAAATATAGTCACCAATATCGTACATCGTTGGCGAGAACATAGCCCAAGACGAAGGGATGTAGTCACGGTGCAATGACGAAACGATAATTACAAAACGCTCAAACCACATACCTACGTTTACTACAACAGAAAGGATAAATGATACAAGGATATTTGTACGAATATTTTTAAACCAGAACAACTGTGGAGAAATTACGTTGCACGTCATCATCATCCAGTAAGCCCACCAGTAAGGACCAAACGCACGGTTGATAAAGCAGTAGCTTTCGTATTCTACACCAGAGTACCAAGCAATGAAAAATTCTGTCAAATAAGCAATACCTACAATAGAACCTGTTACGGTGATGATGATGTTCATCATTTCGATGTGTTCCATTGTAATATAATCTTCCAACTTAAATACCACACGTGTTACCAACAACAAGGTTTGTACCATAGCAAAACCAGAGAAGATAGCACCAGCAACGAAGTAAGGAGGGAAGATAGTTGTGTGCCATCCGGGAATAACCGAAGTAGCAAAGTCCATTGATACGATGGTGTGTACCGAAAGTACCAGTGGTGTTGAAATACCAGCCAAAATCAATGATACGTATTCGTAACGAGCCCATGTTTTTGCCGAACCTGTCCAGCCCATTGAGAAGAAACCGTACCAGAATTTAGAAGCTTTCGATTGAGCACGGTCACGGATGGTAGCCAAATCTGGCACAAGTCCTAAATACCAGAATACCAACGAAACAGAAAGATATGTTGAAATCGCAAATACGTCCCAAACCAACGGAGAGTTGAAGTTAACCCAAAGTGAACCGAAGGTATTTGGAAGTGGTAATGCCCAGTGAGCCAACCAAGGACGACCCATGTGTGCTAAGATAAATGAAGCGGCACACAATACGGCGAAGATAGTCATGGCTTCGGCTGCACGGTTGATAGAAGTTCTCCATTTTTGACGGAACAATAACAATACGGCAGAAATAAGTGTACCAGCGTGACCAATACCTACCCACCATACGAAGTTTGTAATATCCCAAGCCCAACCTACGGTCTTGTTCAAGCCCCAAACTCCAATTCCTTGCCACCATGTGTAACCTAAACAGTAGGCACCATAGGCGAAAATCAAACAAGACACACCAAAGGCAATTTTCCACTCTTTCGTTGGTTCACCTTCAACTTGCTTGCAGATGTCTTGTGTTACATCGTGATAAGATCTACCACCTCCTACGAGGGTTTCTCTTATTGGTGATACTACGTGCGACATATTTTAAGATTTAATAGTTTTAAATTCCTTATTTTTTGTGTGAGAGGACTCAACGCCCTCTCTTATTTCGTAATGCTTATGCGTGTTCTTTTGCTTCGCCTTCTGCTTTCTTAGCTTCTCTTTCTTTGTTACGAACTTTCACTAAGTAAGAAATGCTAGGCTTCACGTTGATTTCTTCAATCACACCGAAAGCACGACCCACTTTTTCTGCTGCTAACAACTGAGAAATTTCAGACGCTGGGTCGTTCATATCTCCGAATGTGATAGCGTTGGTAGGACAAGACTGAGCACAAGCCACTTGGATTTCTCCATCTTTTGGTCTTCTCTTTTCTTTCTTAGCCTCCAATTTACCAGCTTGGATACGTTGCACACACATAGAACATTTTTCCATTACCCCACGAGAACGTACTGTAACGTCTGGGTTCAATACCATACGACCTAAATCGTTGTTGAAATGGAAATCAAATTCGTCTGTTTGGTAATAACGGAACCAGTTGAAGCGACGTACTTTGTATGGACAGTTGTTTGCACAATAACGAGTACCAATACAACGGTTGTAAGTCATTTGGTTCAATCCTTCTGTAGAGTGAGTAGTAGCCAATACAGGACATACCGTTTCACAAGGAGCATTGTTACAGTGTTGGCAAAGCATTGGTTGGAATACCACTTCTGGATTTTCAGAAGCAACTTCCAAGCCTTGCAAATCTTCAACACTAGCATCAGAAGAATAGTAACGGTCGATACGAATCCAGTGCATCTCACGACGATTGATTACCTCTTGGCGACCAACCACTGGCACGTTGTTTTCGGCAGAACATGAAACCACACAGGCACTACATCCTGTACAAGTATTCAAGTCGATAACCATACCCCAAGCATGGTTGTTGTATTTGTGTCCGTTCCACAACGAAATATCCGTTGCTGTTTTCTTACCTTCTGCTGTTAAGATTTCAGGTTTGAAACGACCCGCTTCAACGTTTTTCTTATATTCAGATAAAACCGTTTCTTGTACAACTGCCTCACGAGCCATCACTGTGTTGTGTGTCTGCGTTTGAGCAATTTTCACTTCTTCGCCTGTAGCTTTTACAGAAACCTCTGCTGTATTGAAAAATGCGAGTGTTCCGTTTACTGTGGTAACAAACGGATAAGCGTTTGCACCAACACCATCGGCAGATTTACCTGCTTTGGTACGTCCATAACCGATTGAAACGGCAACAGTGCCATTGGCTTGTCCTGGCTGTACTAATACTGGCAATTTGATAGATTTTCCAGCTACAGTCAATTCAACTTCTTTGTCTTGCTCAAGTTTCAAATCAGCCGCAGTTTTTTGTGAAACCGCCACGTAGTTTGTCCAACAAGCTTTAGAAATTGGTTCTGGCAATTCTTGCAACCAAGGGTTATTTGCCTGAGAACCAGTACCCATACCAACTTTTTCGTAGATGGCAAGTTCTAGTGCCTCAGAAGAAGCTTTGTATGTTTTAGCCACAACCGCAGCCGCATCAGCAAGATTCACAGCAGGAGTAGCTGCACTTACAGAAGCACCCGTTTCATAAACACCATCGTGCAATACTTGCGACCATTGTACTTTTCCACCCAAAATACCCGTCCAACTTGCTTGCAAATAAGCTGCGTAGTCAGCAGAAGCCGCACCAGCCCAAGTCAAGAAGCTAGATTGAGCTTGACGAGTTTTGAAGATAGTCGAAATGGTAGGTTGTGTTAATGAATAGAAACCTTTTTTAGGCTCTGCATCATTCCAAGACTCTAAGTAGTGAGAATCTGGTGTATTGTATTTTACTAAAGAAGCTGTTTCGTCAGCTTTTTCATTTGTAGCAATAGTTAAACCAATCTTAGGAAGTGCTTCCGCCAATTCAGCTCCACGAGGGTGGTTATAAACAGGGTTGGCATTGTAGAAAATCACCGCAGCAATCTGACCTGCTTTTGCTTCTGAAATGAAGGCATTCATGTCGGCATCAGAACCTTGACGATAATTTACAGGTGTTCCTAAGTCAATTGTTGTACCGTAAGCACCTACTAAAGCATTAGTTGCTGCTACGATTGATTGTACCGCAGGGTCGTTTGAACCTGATACAATAATAGAAGCACCTTTCGTGGCTACTAAGTCGGCTGCCGCTTTCTCTAAATATTCAACCTTAACACCTGCTACCGATAAGGCTGTAGCTCCTACTTTCGCCGCTACAGCATTGTAAAGTGCTGCGGCAACTAAACCTTCTTGCGATGGCTTGTAAGTAGAGCGATAATCAGCGTTAGCACCAGTGTTCGACATGATTGTTTCAAACTGGTAATGACGTGACATTTCTTTGTTGCCATCTTTGGCAGAAGAAACACGGCGAGTTTTAGCCCATTGAGCAGCAAATTCGGTTGGAGCAATCCAAGAACCTAAGAAATCTGCACCCAATGATACGATTGTTTTCGCCTTGCTGAAATCGAAGCTAGGCAACACACCATTTGCTGCTACTAAACCTGCTGCCGAATTGGCATCATACGTAACAACTTTGGTCGTTGGATATTTTGCAATAAAATCACCTAATACTTTTTTAGTAGATGGCGACAAAATTGAATTTGTAACAATTCTGATTTGACCTCCCGATGACGCTACTTGTGCAAGTCCAGCAACGATTTCTTTGTCGATAGTAGCCCACTCAGCAGCTTGACCGCCTTTTTGAGGGCCTTTCAATTTTTCGTTGTCGTACAAACTCAATACAGAAGCCTGTGCACGACCAGAAAGTGTTCCTTGCGAAACAGAAGAAGCTTTATTCCCTTCAATTTTGATAGGACGACCTTCTCTTGTTTTTACCAATACAGAAGCATATTCGCCTCCGTCAACAAAAGTAGAAGCATACCAGTTAGCAATTGTAGGTTCTACATCTTCTGGCTTGTTCAAATACGGAATCGTGTTCTTTACAGGAGCTTCGCAAGCTGCCAACGCTACCGCCGACATACCAAAGCCTAAAACCTTTAAGAAATCACGACGATGAGAGCCAGTTCCATCGAAAATAGCTCCTTCTTTTTCATCTGCTGATGGGGCATCACCGAACTCACGGTCTGCGTATTTAACGAATTCAGCATCGTTTTTTAACTCCTCAATCCCTCTCCAATACCTTTTTGTAGTATTTTCCATATATATTATAATAGTATAAACAGAAACTATTGAATATTTAAAATGAAGAAACAAATCAGAAGCGAAACAAGCGATATGTTCCACTTCTGACGATTCAACTTCTTAGTAGTGACATTTTGAACACTCTAAACCTCCGATATTTGCCACTTTCAAAGGTCCTTTGTTTTCTGAGTTGTGAATTTCAACCAACTTGTCATAGTAAGCATTGCCTTTAGCATTGACATCTGTTTTTCTATGACAATCGATACACCAACCCATCGTGAGTGTTGAACGTTGTTGAACAACCTCCATTTTCTCAATTTCGCCATGACAGTTTTTACACTCAAGTCCACCAACATTCGTATGTTGTGCGTGGTTGAAATAAGCCAAGTCTGGAAGGTTATGTACACGAATCCATTGGATAGGCTCGTCTTTCTCGATAGCTTTGTAAATTTTTTGAATTTCTGGCGATTCTCTTTTAATCACATTGTGGCAATTCATACAAATGTTGGCCGAAGGAACGTTTGCACCTTTTCCTTTATATACACCTGTATGGCAGTAAGCACAGTTGATTTGGTAGTTTCCAGCGTGCAATTTGTGAGAGAAATGGATAGGTTGCTCTGGGGCATATCCTTGGTGAATACCGACACCGTAAGCAGCATCAATGGTAGCTTTACCGATAAGCAAGGTGATAAGCAAAGCAGCACCTGTTTTGAATGCACTATTGGCAGCTAATTTTTTAGCATTTTCAGCGATTCTTTCCAACAATGGAACTTCTGCGGCTTCTTCTGGCGACAACGACGCTAATTTAGTAAGCGTAGTAACGATTGAAAGCAAGGCAATCAATACTAATACCATCACACCCAACAAAGCAATCAAGATGTACTGAAGCATTCCGCCATTCGATTCGGCAGGAGCGGCGGCGGCTGGGGCAGCACCACCAGCGGCTGGAGCAGCAGCAGGGGCAGCGTTTTGTGCATCGATATATGCTAAAACACTTTTGATTTGAGCTTCAGAATAATTTGGATAAGCCGTCATTTGTGCTTTTCCAAATTTATTGTAAAGTTCGTTGGCATACTTATCGCCACTGGCAATCACTGCCTGTGGATTATGTACCCACTTTACAATCCAATCTAATGGTCTTCTTTGACTCACGCCTTGTAAGCCTGGCCCTACTAACGGTTCTGCACTTGTATTGTGACAAGCTGCACAGTTGTTTTTGAAAATTTGCTCGCCTTCTGCTACGTCTTGAGCATTCACACTAACAACCGAGGCAAACAGTCCCAGTAGCATTGTTAAAGCAACAAATTTCAAGCGTTTCATGGTTATCATAAGAATCTATAAACTAATTTTAATAATTAAGTACAACGCAAAACTGCCCAACAAGAATTTTAAGCCTTACAAAATGCTTTAAATCACTTAAAATCTTGACTAAAATTTTATAGAAATCTACTATTTCGGGTCACAAAAGTACAATCGGAAAAATTACGAACCAATTTATTTATTATTGATTTTCGGCAAAATTAGTATAGTTTTGAACTATTTAGAAAGATTCTAAGTTATTTACAATTTTGTTGAATATACGCCTGTTGTTTTCGTCCTATAAACTCTACAAAATCAATAGCCTTGGAAAACTGATTGATAAGGCTAGTGCTATAACTTTTTTCGTTCCCTTTTTCTGTCATTTATCACCCGAAATTAGTTGATTTTTTTCATTCTTTCGTGTAAAACACTGTCTAATTTACAGGACAAATCATGATTTTTATCATTTTTTCATCAAAACATTCCTCCAAGATTTGTGAGCAATTGAACAACAGCACATTGCATATTGGACCAATAAATAGTGCAAGTTACGGCTTTGCATCGTCTGTACTATCATGCACCATCTAATCTTAGAATAATCATATTTTACACACCAATAATAAAGTATCAAAAGCCCACACTATTCTTTAGGAAAAGACATAAAATAAAAAAGCTTCACATAATAAATGTGAAGCTTTTTACCATTTGGAGGTCTCGAGCGGATTCGAACCGCTGTACAAGCTTTTGCAGAGCTCTGCCTAGCCACTCGGCCACAAGACCATCTTGATTGGACTGCAAAATTAGTGCTTTATTGCTAAAATCCCAAACTTTCTACAAAAAAAAGATACGATAAATACAAATGCTTTGATTTTCAGAAAGCTACAAAAAAAGAAAAGCAACTTTCCGTAGAAAGTTGCTTCTTTTGTGTATCTCTTGGGTTTGTTAACTAGATTAAAATTAAAAACGGAAATGTGAGAACGCTTTGTTCGCTTCCGCCATGCGGTGTGTGTCGTCTTTTTTCTTCACAGCAGCACCTTCACCTTTGGCAGCAGCGATGATTTCAGCAGCTAAACGATCTACCATTGTTTTTTCGCCACGCTTACGAGCGTAAAGAATCAACCATTTCATACCTACAGACAATTTACGGTCTGCACGTACTTCTGTTGGTACTTGGAAGGTAGCACCACCCACACGACGGCTCTTTACTTCTACAGAAGGCATTACGTTGTTCAATGCTTTCTTGAATGTTTCCAAACCGTTTTCTTTTGTTCTATCTTCAACTTTGTCTAATGCACCGTAAAAAATGTTGAATGCCGTTGATTTTTTACCGTCGTACATTAAGTTATTAACAAACTTCGTTACCATTACATCTCTAAATTTAGGATCAGGTAACACGTATCTTTTCTTTGGTTTTGCCTTTCTCATTGGAATTGTTAAGTTTTTAATGATAGCCCTAGCTTCTGCTCTTAACGTAGCATACTGGACTGTTTGTTGAATTTGGAAATATGATAATTTGAGGATTTGAAAATGAATACTTTAATTTTCAAATGAACGAATTTTCAAATTTTCAAATTACTTTTTCTTTCCGCCGCCTTTGCCGCCTTTCACAGGAGCTTGTACTTGGCCTGGCTTAGGACGTTTCGCACCGTATTTAGAACGACGCTGACGACGACCATTCACACCGGCTGTATCTAAAGCACCACGGATGATGTGATAACGAACCCCTGGTAAGTCTTTTACACGACCACCACGAATCAATACGATCGAGTGTTCTTGCAAGTTGTGGCCTTCACCTGGGATGTATGCGTTTACTTCTTTTCCATTTGTCAAACGTACACGGGCTACTTTACGCATCGCAGAGTTGGGTTTCTTTGGCGTAGTAGTATATACCCTTGTACAAACGCCACGACGTTGTGGACAAGAATCTAAGGCTGGAGATTTTGACTTCCAAGTCATTTGCTCTCTACCTTTACGTACTAACTGTTGTATAGTTGGCATTTTGTCTTGTTGTTATTGAGAGATACACTTTCCTGAAAATGAATGCTTTAGACTATTTCTAATCAAAATTTTATTCTTTTCAGGGGTGCAAAATTAAGTCTTTTTTTTGGAATAACAAAGTGTATTATAAAAATTATAACAAGAAAAGATTAAAATAACACTTGATAACGACAAGGAGAAATATACCTAACCTACTAATTATCAATTGATTATTAGTAATATAGAAAAAAATAATGCTATTTTAGTATTTGAAGCTCTTGGTTATGAGAATAAAATATTTCTGAAAGTAGCAGGAAGAAAAACACTTTGCTCTATTGACAAAGTTTTGCATCTGTACCCAACGCAAAAAGGGTCACTGATATAGTGACCCTTTGATTTGCTTGTTAATATTCTGGAGCTTTTTTACTTTCCCGCATTTGATTGCAGTATCATCAACGGTAGTAGGCTTAACTGCTCTGTTCGAGATGGGAAGAGGTGAACACTACTCCTATCGGCTC
>JAAFJE010000022.1:0-75000 GCA_013298025.1 Cytophagales bacterium
AATGGAGTAGCAAAAAAACGAGTTAGGCGACGGTAATGAGAATTAGCTAAGGTATCATTCTTATCTGTAATCACACCAACTTGATTTTTAAGTTTGTTGAGATTTACATTTTCTTTAACAATGATACTACAAATAATAACAAACAAGGTTTTTAACAATGTTTGTTGGCTTTTGGGTAAATCAGTCTTAAATTTGTCCAAAAGCGAGACTAGAAGTTGTTGTTGGGTTTTCACACATTCACAACAACTTTTTTCTCGCTTTTATTCATTTTGTCCAGTAATCAGTGCCCTAACCTTCGACCCAAGAGCCGCTAAAGATGTCATTGAAAGTTTAGAAACTATCAGTAAAGTCTATCAACAACAAATTGAGGCTTTTCAAGCTCAACTCTTCGATTTGAATGACGATGAATTTAAGCAAATTAAAGACAAACTCATGCAAATCAAAGGCATTGGCGAGAAAACTGCTACGGGTATTATCATCCAGACGAATGGACTTAAAAATTTCCATTCGGCTAAAGCCCTTGCTGCTTTTCTGGGACTCGTGCCAACAACAAAACAGTCGGGAACTTCCCTGAAAAGTAGAGGAAAGTTAGTCAATACCGCTTGTAAACAACTCAGAACCGTACTCTTTTGTGCGGCTCAATCAGCAGCCAGATTTAATTTAGATTGCAAAGAACTTTACACAAGACTTATGGCAAATGGTAAAACTAAGAAAGCCGCTAAAATCGCTGTTGCTCACAAATTAATTAGACAAGCTTTCGCAATTATTAAAAACAACACTGTATTTCAAAATGATTTTCAGGCATATAAAATCGTTCTCACAAAATAATATTTGCCTAAATTTTTGCTTTTTAATACAGTTCATTGACAATTCACAATTTTACTATAAATACCTTCAAGTTACTTTGTTTTCAATATCGTTTGATAACGATTCATGTCTTTGAAAAGCTGTAACGAGGCTTGTATTTCGGCATCTTTGGCAAACGATTGTTCACGAGTGCCTTTTTGCAAATAATAATGTACAACAATTTCCTGCTCTAATGCCGTTTTGATTTCTTCCTTAAATTTCATCAAATCGGCTTCCTTGCTATGCGACAATTTAGTACGTAAGGCTTTGAGTTGTTCGGATACGCTATCATAGTAGCGTTCTTTTTTGGCATTGGCTTCCAACATAGCCAAATCTTTTTCTACCTGAGTGGTATAATCGAAAGTCTGCGTATTGGCCCATTTGACAAACTCGTCATATTCGGCATCGCTCAAACTGAACTCTTTGGCTGGTTTGATAGCAGTGTGTTCGTGATGGTATTTTACGGCATAATCAAACAAAATCAAGTTGTTGGCAAGTGTTTGGGTTACGACGGCAGGCGTTGGTTTATCAAGTATTACATCAGGTAAAATACCTCCGCCATCATATACGGTGCGGCCACTTCTCACAGTTTTGAAGGCCGTCATCAACGAATCGGGTACTTTTCCTACGCTGCCATCGGGGTTGCGGTGGCTGTAATCTATGGCCTGAATACAACGACCACTTGGAATGTAGTATTTGGCTGTGGTAACTTTGAGCTTGGTGTTGTACGACAAGTCACGGGTGATTTGCACTAAACCTTTGCCATAACTTCTCTGCCCAATCAGTACGCCTCGGTCATAATCTTGAAGAACACCCGCCACAATTTCGGCGGCAGAAGCACTGCGAGAATTGATGAGTACCACCAGTGGGATTTCGGTATCAACGGCTTGTTTGTTGCCCGTGTAGGTTTTGTTCCATTCTTCTACTTTCCCTTTCGTAGAAACAATTTCGGCATCTTTAGGAATAAACACATTACAAATATCAACCGCCATATTGAGCAAGCCACCTGGGTTTTCTCTGAGGTCGATAACCAATTTTTTCATACCACTGCTCTTCAAATCGGCAAAAGCTTGGCGAAATTCTTTGGCAGCGGTGCTGTTGAAATCTTTCAAGTCGATATAGCCTACTTCTTCGTTTATCATGCCGAAATAGGGTACATTCTTCATTTTTACCACATCTCTCGTTACACTGATGTCTTCGAGTTTGTTACTGCCAAAACGTTTTATCGTAATTTTTACGCTTGTTCCCGTTTGCCCTTTGATGAGTTTGCTGGGGTCTATTCCTTTTTTGAGGTTGATTTCTACTCCATCGACTTTCACGATTTCATCGCCAATTTGTAAGCCCGATTTTTCGGCAGGAGCTCCTTCGTCGATGCCCATAATCATTACTTTTCCTTGACGGTTGCTCGTTACAATGCCAATGCCATTGTATTTGCCGGTAGTCATGGTCATGTAATCTTCAATATCATCTTCGGCATAAAACACCGTGTAAGGGTCGAACGATTTGAGCATGGCATCAATCGACGTTTTGATGGTACGATTCGGATTGATGTCATCAACATAATACCGATTCAACTCCTTGAATAAGGTAGCGTAAATGTCGAGATTTTTGGCAATTTCAAAGAAATTTTCTCCTGTTTGGGTAAAAGAAGCCAAGGACACAGCCACCACCGTAAGGCTGGCTGTAAGATACATTTTGAAGGAACGAGTTAGTTTCATAGCAATACAAAACGGCGAGCGTATAACGATAATTTCTCAACGAAAGAGGGCGTACTTTTGATATATGCAAGAAGCTATAAGTATCTCATTTTCTACTCCAGCATCGTGCTATCTAACGAAGGCACTGGGTTTAGAGTTTTTTCAAAAGATTTTTCATAGTCTTTTCAATTTTGGCATATTCCTCTATTTCTTTAGCAATATACACAAAAGCGATGTACGCTGGCGGATTAGGCTCTTTTTTTTGAAACAACAAGGCTTTGTGGAGGCGATAAGCTTCTCTGATACGGCGTTTGATGAGGTTGCGGTCAACGGCTTTTTTGAAGTAACGCTTCGATACCGAGATAAGAATTTGGGGCAAAACAGGCGTTTCGCTCGAAGGGGCTACATGATAAGAAACACGAAAAGGGTAGAGAAAAACGCCCTTGGTTTGTTCACTACCCTTGTCAAAGAGAGAATCAATAATTTTTTTACTAGAAAGTCGTTCTGCTTTACTAAAAGTTGCTTTCATGAAAGTTGCTGGATGACCTGCTTCTGGCTTCGCTCTGAGTAGAGGCTCATACGAGGCATGAAACACGAAACACAGAAACTTACAATTACTTACCTCTCTTTTCGTCAGATACTGTCAATTTATGTCTGCCTCTTGCACGACGAGCAGCTAACACACGACGACCGTTGGCAGTCGACATTCTTTCACGGAATCCGTGCTTGTTTTTTCTCTTTCTTACTGATGGTTGAAACGTTCTTTTCATTGCTATGGAAAAATTGAAATGCCTTGTACAATTACACTATAAAGCAACTGATTTTCTGTAGTATTTTGAAAAAAATTCAATGTACTACTGCGTATCAGTGAAAATTTTCAAAATCTTTAAACCTTTGCACCCTAAAAATAGGAGTGCAAAGGTACTTAATCTTTTTGATAATACAAACTACTTTTTAAAAAGATTGTGAAGTCTTGCAGCTTGATTATGAGTCACTTTGGTTTTTTTGTGAATAATTGTACCTTGCAACTTTAGCATTCCCTATAAAAAATGAGATATAAAATTTATACAGAAAATCCACAAAGCCATGTATTGACCATCGAAATGGTGGTAGAAAACATTGCTGCTGACCGTATCA
Source organism: Cytophagales bacterium (assembly GCA_013298025.1). GTDB lineage: Bacteria > Bacteroidota > Bacteroidia > Cytophagales > Spirosomataceae > Flectobacillus. Next base: position 3,681 of record JAAFJE010000022.1, read on the forward strand.
AAATACAGATTCCTGCGTGGCGACCTGGACGCTATGAGCTACAAAATTTTGCCAAAAACATCCAGCATTTTGAAGTTGTTGATGAGCATCAGCAGCCTGTTGCTTTTCATAAAGTAAACAAAGACCGTTGGAAAGTTTATACCAAAGGGCTATCGCAGTTGACGGTGCGTTTGCAATATTATGCCTATATCAAGCAAGCCAACGGGGTGTTTGCCAATGCGGGAAGCTCGTATGTAGATGAGCAAACGCTTTACCTCAATTTTGTAAACTGTTTGCCTTATGTGAGTGGCCGCATGAACGAACCACATGAGGTACAATTGGATTTACCTGCCAATTACCAAGTGGCTTGTGGCTTACCATACGTCAATGGGTCGGTTGTTGCCGAAGATTATTACCAACTCATAGACGCTCCCTTATTGGCAAGTCCTTATTTACAACAGCAATCTTACGAAGTACAAGGCGTGTCGTTTTATGTGTGGTTTTTGGGCGATTATCAGCCCAATTGGGAAAAATTGTTGCCTGATTTCCAGCGCTTTTCGGAAAAACAAATACAAGTAATGGATGGTTTTCCTGAAAAAGAATACCATTTTATCAACTGGATTTTGCCTATGCCTTTTTATCATGGTGTAGAGCACCGCAATTCGACGATGATTGTCCTAGGCCCTGATGCGGAGGGAGATGGCTTATATACCGATTTGTTGGGTGTCAGCTCCCATGAGCTTTACCATGCTTGGAATATCTGCAAGATTCGCCCTGTAGAGATGATGCCTTATGACCTTACCAAGGAAAATTATTTTTACACGGGCTTTGTCGCCGAAGGCGTAACGACGTATTTGGGCGATGTTTTCCTCAAACAAGCAGGGGTGTTCGATTTACAGGCGTATCTCCAAGAGTTTGAAACTACGCTCAAACGCCATTTCGAGCAAGATGGTTTGTCGAAAATGTCGCTCTTGGAAGCTTCGTTTGATTTGTGGCTTGATGGCTACGTGCCTCCAGTGCCGCACCGACGGGTTTCTATTTATAATAAAGGAGCTGTGGTGGCTTTTATTTTAGATACCTTGATTCGGCAGAAAAGCCAACACCAATGCTCTATCCACGATGTGATGCGATTGATGTATGAGCGTTTCGGAAAAACAGGCATCGGTTATTCGCTCGAAGATTATATTGCCGTGGCAGAAGAGGTTTATGGCGACTCGCTAGAAACATACGTTTCTACTTGTCTGGCAGGCAATACGCCACTCGAAACACAGGTAAAAGAACTATTGGCTTGGTATGGCATCGACTTTGCTTGGCAACCAAATACGTCTTTGCATTTTGCTTTGCTCGATGCCCAAAATCAGAATTTAATCGAATGGTTGGGATAAGCTTTTTTTGTAATGTAACTTTGTCGATATTTTACCAAAGCAGTCGGCCTATATGGCTGACTGCCTTTTCGCAAAGAGCAAATGAAAGAGACTATCAAGCAACTAGCTACCACTTTTACCGCCGAAATTATCGGTAATCGTCGGCACTTACATACCAATCCTGAATTATCTTTTCAAGAATTTAATACCCAAAAATTTGTTGCCCAAAAGCTCAAAGACATGGGTATTACGCCTGTCGAAATAGCCAATACTGGCTTGGTTGCCACCATCGAGGGCCGCAATCCTAACAGTAAAGTAGTGGCTTTACGTGCCGACATGGATGCCCTTCCTATTGTTGAAGCCAATGATGTGCCTTACAAATCGCAAAACCCTGGCGTGATGCACGCCTGTGGGCATGATGTGCATACGGCTTCGTTGCTGGGTACGGCAAAAATTTTATCAGAACTGAAAAATGCGTTTGATGGAACGGTAAAGTTGGTCTTCCAACCTGCCGAAGAGAAAGCGCCTGGGGGTGCGAGTATCATGATTGAACAAGGAGTTTTGCAAAATCCAACGCCCCATAAAATGCTTGGGCAGCACGTTGCACCCAATATTCCTGTGGGAAAAATTGGTTTTAGAGAAGGAATGTACATGGCTTCGGCAGATGAAATTTATCTTACCGTTAAAGGAAAAGGAGGACATGGTGCAATGCCCGAAATCTGTATCGACCCCGTGTTGATTGCTTCGCATATCATTGTAGCCATGCAGCAAATCATTTCTCGCAACCGCAATCCACGTTATCCTTCAGTCTTAACTTTCGGGAAAGTGATTGCCAACGGTGCTACCAATGTTATTCCGAATGAAGTATATATCGAAGGAACATTCCGTGCTATGGACGAAGAATGGCGTGCCGAGGGGCTGAAACGTATCCGTAAAATTGCCGAACTAACGGCAGAAGCCATGGGCGGAAGCTGCGAGGTGTTTATTCAAAAAGGCTATCCTTTCTTGAAAAACGAACCCGAACTTACCCGTAGGATGAAAGGAGCAGCCGTTGATTATATGGGTGCTGAAAACGTCATAGATTTGGATATTTGGTTGGCAGCCGAAGATTTTGCTTTTTATACGCATCATGTAGATGCCTGTTTTTATCGCTTAGGCACACGCAACGAAGCCAGAGGCATTGTGTCGGGGGTACATACGCCTACTTTTGATATAGACGAAACAGCCTTGAGCATTGGGGCAGGCTTGATGACTTGGTTGGCAGTACAGGAATTGAGTATGTAAGATGAAGTGTTAGCAATCGTCACCATGGCAAAAGACAATTTTTCCAAACAGGCACATTTGTATGCCCAATTCAGGCCTACGTATCCACAAGAATTGTATGATTTTTTGTGGAAAAATGTTGCACAATTCGATACCGCTTGGGACTGTGCCACGGGCAACGGACAAGTCGCAAAGGAATTATCTTATCATTTCAAAGAAGTATGGGCAAGTGATATAAGTCAAAAACAACTCGACCACGCCACTGTAGCCGACAACATTCGTTATGTGCTTGCACCTGCCGAACAAATCCCTTTGCCCGACCAAAGTGTAGATTTGATTACAGTCGGACAAGCCCTGCACTGGTTCGATTTTGAGGCTTTTTTTCGGGAGGTCAAACGAGTGGCGAAGCCTCATGCTCTTTTTGCGGCTTGGGGTTATGGGACATTACAAGTAAAAAATCCTGTTATTCAAGAAGCAATAGACAGATTCTATACGCATGAAATAGAAGCTTATTGGGATGATGAACGTAGGCATATCGACGACTATTTTGCTCGGATTCCTATTCCTTTTGCTTTGGAAACAAAGTTTTTTGCAATGCCTTATACTTGGACTTACGAGCAGTTGGAGGGTTATCTCAACACGTGGTCGAGTGTACAAAAATATATTCAAATTCATCAGAAAAATCCCGTAGATACGCTCCTCAAGCAACTTAGAGAACAATGTCCAATCAATAGCTTTGAGTTGTATTTTCCGATTTTTATAAAAGCTGGAAAAGTACAATAAGGTTTTTTGATTTCAAAACTGATAGTAACGATGTATAAAGTTTATGGTATTCCCAACTGCGATACGGTCAAAAAGGCAATCACTTGGCTGAAAGAAAATAACATTCCTTACGAGTTTCACAATTATAAAAAAGAAGGAATTTCGGAAGAAAAACTCGCCTCATGGCTCGACCAATATGCTTGGGAAGTATTGGTTAACAAAGCTGGTACAACATGGAAAAAACTAGCAGAGGAAGACAAAGCTACCGATGCCACATCGGCTTTGCAATTGATGGCTTCGCAAACCTCGGTTATCAAAAGACCCATCATTGAAGCCGAAAAAATTGTGGCAATTGGGTTTAAGCCAGAAGAATATAGCAAAATATTTTTGTAGGGCTAATAGTTCCGAAATGTCAAAACAAAATTAATGCGTGTGTTGGCTTTTGAGTGTGAATGATGGTTTCTTAACTATTTGAAAATGAATGTATTGTTGTGTTTTTTTAAATGAAAGATTTAATCGTACATAAAATAAATATAACTCATTACAGACTAATGGCATTAGTGAATCTGGCAGACCAAGCTAAACCATTTTATGATTGGGTAGAAAAACAGGCGAAAATGGTAACAGGTTCGCATAAGTCTTTCAACGAAATTATTTTGAGTTGTTCAAAGGAAGAATTAAAAAACATCATTCAGGCTTGCTATCTCGATAATAACGACGAAAAGCCTTTCTTATTTGATGGCATCGGTAGGGTTTACAACCATTCAAAAGCGTGTTTCTACTTTTTTGCATGGCTCATACGTGATGCTCCCCAACAGAGATTATCTCCACTCATTTCTAGGATGCAAAAGGTAAATGATATAAAAAAAATCATAGCCGAAATAGACACTTTAACTGAACTTATATTTGAATATAGGGATATTGTAAAGAACTTTGAGTGGACAACAATCAGAGAGATTGTTATTGACCGACTGGAGGGTTCTCGAAGAAGTATAAGTGGACATCATATTGAAAGTAACGTAAGAATGGGTTTGATTACTGCTATTCAACACTTTTTTTCGATTTATCATAACTATGGGCAATACAAAAAAGTAGAGATAGCAGATAAACAAATCAAAGTTGGAAGGCATACAGTTGATATATCAGCGAAACTTTATCCTAAAAATGGTAGCGAAGCCATATCGCTACTGATTCCAGTCAAAACTAGAGAAACAGAAGGCGGCGGTCATTCGCATATATTTTCAAGGGATATTCTCGCCGCAATAAACGATATAAAAAAAGAAAGAGGTCATTATCATATTGCTGTGATAATTGTTGCTGAAAACTGGTCTGTTTCTGAAATATCAACAATCACGGAAGAAATAGACGAAATCTTTCACTTCAATATGTCACCAAATAAATTTCATGGCTTTGATGACAAATCACAAATTATACTCAATAAATACATTGAAAACGTTTTAAAGGGAAAAATATGAATGACTTAATTACAAATAAAGTTCTTTTAGGAGACGTTCGTGAAGTTGCCAAACTTTTACCCGACAATCATTTTCAAGCAATTATTACGAGTCCGCCGTACTACAATTTGAGGGATTATTCTGAAGGTAAATTAGAAAATGAAATCGGAAAAGAATTAAGTCATGTAGAATATGTATCAAACTTAGTAGAAGTGTTTACCATTTTAAAATCAAAACTAAAAAATGATGGTCTTTTGTGGTTAAATCTCGGCGATACATACAAAAACAAAATGCTATTAGGAATGCCTTGGCGAGTTGCTTTAGCTCTACAAGACAGTGGATGGATATTGAGAAGTGATATAATTTGGCATAAACCCAATGCCATGCCTTCTTCTATTAAAGATAGGCCCACAACAGACCATGAATATATTTTTATGTTTTCAAAAAACAATGAATATTTCTACGATTCGGATGCTATCAGAGAACCGCATAAAACTTTTTCGGAAGACTCAAAAATGAAAGGAGGGAGAAATCATTTTGGTAAAGTCAATGGTACGCCTGAAAAAGGAAAAAATGGCGGTAATAGCAATTTACATGATGGGCGTTGGAATCAAGCTTTCCACCCCAAAGGAAGAAATAAAAGAACTGTCTGGGAAATCCCATTAGGAAAATTTAAAGATGCGCATTTTGCAGTTTATCCAGAAAAATTAGTCGAAATTTGCCTATTTGCCTCTACAAAAGAAAATGACTTTGTTTTAGACCCTTTCACTGGTGCAGGTACGACGGGAGTAGTGGCTTGCCGTAATAGTAGAAAATTTGTCGGTATCGAGTTAGTAGATAAATATCAGGGTATGTCACAAAAGCGTATTGATGAGGTTACGGTACAATCCTCAATTTTTGACATGATACACACAAAATAGCTTCTTCGCTCAATAGTAGTGTATTGCCATGAGAACCAGCAATGCTATTACGCTTAGAACTTGTGACTAATCGGCAAGTTCTGTTGTGTACTATCCGCTATAGTGGTTAGATTTGTGAATTTTACAGTAAGCTAAAAATCTGTATTTTAAGCTCAAAACTTAGTACTTATATTATTTCGTATGTCCTTAATTATCAGCATAGATACTTCCACCAAAGTTTGTTCGGTTGCCTTGCATCAGGAAGGTAAACTACTCGCATCGGGCGAGTTATTTGCAGAAAAATCGCATTCTGGGCGACTCACCATGCTTATCGCTCAAATGGTCGAAAATGCGGGCTTTACTTTGGGTGATTTAGAGGCCATTGCCGTCGCAAAAGGTCCCGGTTCTTACACGGGTTTGCGTATTGGCGTTTCAACGGCAAAAGGATTGGCGTTTGCTTTAGACAAACCACTGCTGTCGGTCAATACTTTAGAAGCAATGGTGACGCAAATTGTTCCATTTTTTCCGAAAGACTACTGGTTTTGTCCTATGTTAGACGCTCGCAGAATGGAGGTATATTGTGGTATTTGGGATAGTTCCTTGACAATCGTGCAACAAACACAGGCAAAAATTATTGATGAAACATCGTTTGAGGAACTTTTAGACGAGCGTTGTGTTGTATTTTTTGGAGATGGTGCTGCCAAATGCAAGCAGAAAATTGCCCATCCCAATGCCTTGTTTTTGGCTACAGACATCCATCCTTCTGCCAAAACGATTGGGGTGTTGGCTTGGGAAGCGTATCAGCAGCAAGCCTTTGAAAACGTGGTAAGTTTTGAACCTTTCTATCTAAAAGATTTTGTAGGAACAATGCCTAAAAGCAAATAAATGTGCATGGAAACAACAGGAGAAATTATCAATAAAGTAGCCAATAGCGGTTTGATTAGCCTGAATTTAGAAGACTATTATCATACTGGCGAACGGGTCGTATATGATTTGAAAGATAACCTTTTTATGGGAATGATTTTGAGAGAAAAAGATTTTAGAGAATTTCTCAAAACCCATGATTGGTCGCTATACGCAGGAAAAAACGTAGCCATTATTTGCTCCGAAGATGCTATTATTCCTACTTGGGCGTATATGCTATTGGCCTTGCAACTAGAGCCTTATGCCCATTGTATTGTATTTGGCGATTTGGCACACTTAGAAGAAAAGCTCTATTTTGAAGCGATTCAAGGCATCAATCCTGAAGATTATAGAGATGCTAAAGTGGTGGTAAAAGGTTGTTCTAAAGTACCTGTGCCAATCTCGGCTTACGTAGAAATTACTCGTGTATTGAAGCCATCTGTTGCTTCGTTGATGTTTGGTGAGCCTTGTAGTACAGTGCCTTTATACAAGCGTAAACGCCAATAAACAAAAAGTGGAGTTTTTCTTCAAAACTCCACTTTTTACTCACTAGGTTAGTTCTCGGTTGGTTTCGTCATTTTCTCCATGTTTCAGGATGACTTTCACTCGTTTGATGCGACGAGAATCTACGGCGACTACTTTAAACCTAAATTTTTCATAGTCCATATCTTCGCCTGCGTGTGGCAGTCGGGCAAAAAGCTCAATAATCAAACCTGCCAAAGATTCGCTTTCCCCTTTCACTTTGTCGAAATAATCATTTTCTATGCTCAGTGCTCGGCATACGTCGTTGAGCGTAACCTTTCCTTCAAACTCAAAAGAGCCATCATCTAGGCGTTTGTAGCCCAATTCTTCTTCGTCGTACTCGTCTTTGATGTCGCCTACGATTTCTTCGATAATATCCTCCATTGTAATGATTCCTTCGGTTTCGCCATATTCGTTTACGACAATAGCAATATGTACCCGTTTTTCTTGAAAATCGTACAATAAATCGTCTATTTTTTTACTTTCAGGAATAAAAAACGCCGAATGAATCAGTTCTTGCCAATTAAAATGTTCGTCTTTTTCGATATGTGGCAACAAATCTTTGATATACAAAACACCTTCAATTTTGTCGATGGTATCTTTGTAAACAGGCACACGAGAGTAGCCCGATTTATTGATTTTGTCCATCAATTCATGAAAATCTAAACTAATATCAAAAGCTGTCACATCTCTTCTTGGTCGCATCACACTTTTGGCAGCGGTACTTCCAAAATTGACAATGCCTTTCAAAATATCTTTCTCCTGCGACGAAGTGCCTTGCCCAGTTGTGATTTCGAGGGCGTGGTTTAGCTCGTCGGCCGTAATGGTATAGCCTTTTCGTTCTACTCTTTTTTCTATAATATTACTTAAACCCAACAATAAGGACGACAACGGTTTGAAAACCACAAGAGCCACTTCGATAAACGGTGCGGTGATTTTGGCAAATTTCAGGCTGTTTTGTTGTGCCCACACTTTCGGAATAAGTTCGCCAAAAAACGTAATCATAAAGGTTACACCAACCAATAAAATGAGTGTAGCCATCAATCCATCTTTTTCTTTTTCGCCCAGCACTTGCTCGGTTATCACGGTAGAAAGCGTAACAAACGTAATATTGACTAGGTTGATAAAAATTAAGAGGGTGGCTAAAAGCAGTTGAGGTTTGTCGAGCAGTTTGGCTACGGTTCTTTCGCTAGAGCTATCACTTTCACGACAAGCGGCACGTTCTTCGGCAGAAATAGAAAAAAAGGCTACTTCTGAACCCGCCAATAATGCCGAAAGTAGCAATAATGCCAGTAAAATCAGCGCATCAATTCCGTAAACGCTGTAAGAAGAGGTGCTTTCAACTTGTGCCAAAAGCACCCTAATCGGGTGATAATCGTCAGATAATCGTGTTTCCAAGGGTTTGGTAGGTTAAGTTATACATAAGCTACTCGCAGAGAGGTAAGCTGTTTCGCTACGAGTAGCCAACGAAAAACCTGTTAAAAAGGTAAGTCATCATCTGCCCCAGCATTGAATGTTGGTTGTGGTGCTGGCGGATTTACGGGTGCTGGGCGTGGTGTTGCCACAGGCTGCGTATTATTATCGGTGGAAGCAGTATTGTTACCACTATTGCCCGAACCCACCAAGGTCATGGCTGTTCCTCGAATTTTAATAACTTTACGAGAAATATTGTCTTTGTCAACATATTCCTCCGTTCTGATTTTTCCTTCAATATATACCGGATTACCTTTTTTGAGGTATTGCTCGGCAATGTTTGCCAAGTTGTCCCACAGCTCAATTCTGTGCCATTCGGTTTGGTCAACTCTTTGCCCTTCTTTATTGGTGTAGGATTCGGAGGTAGCGATATTGAAATTCGCTACTTTTGTGCCACTAGGGAGTACTCTGACTTCTGGGTCTGAACCAAGATTTCCTAGCAAAATAACTTTATTTACGCCTGCCATTTGTGTAAGAATTTTGATGAATATTGAATTTGAGTTTAAAACTTATCACTTCTTTAGACGAAATGACAAGAAAAAAGTCACACAAATATGAGTGAATTTAGCAACAAAACCCCAATATAGCAAGTCAATTTATCAATATATTCCGATAGTATAAAAAAATAATTTTCGGTAATTTATTGATAAATAATCAGTTAACGTGTTCTCTGTTGGTTTTTGTAGTTTTGGGTAAAAGGCTGCATTTTTTTTACTGCAAATGTGCTTTCTGCTTTTAATGGCTTATTGTAGTTGTTTGTATAAATATTGTGTCAGGTAATTATGAATCAAAATGGGCTTAGGCAAATTATCCATTGCTTCGGGCGTATAAAAATGTAGGTGTTCGTGCCAATCGCTCGAAGGTGTGCTGTGGAGCTTGATATGCCAAAAAGTCGTTTGAATTTTCTGATGCGTAAGAATGTGCGTAAATACGTCTGACACCCCTACAATAGATGCTTCTGGCAAGATTTTTTGTAGCAAGGCATCTTGTGCTACGAGGTCGTCGAGTTGTAATGGCTCGGTCGATTCTACCAAGTGAAAATCATACATTTCTGCCCAAATATCTTTCAACAACCGTTTTTTCATGGCTATTTCATCTTGGTATTGCACCACAATGTAATGAAAGAAACGCTCTTTTACCTTTACTTTTTTGGTTTTAACGGGCAAAATGCCTTGGCGTTGGGTTGCGTTGGCGGTACATTCTTGGGCAAAAACACAAAACATACAAGTAGGAGGCACGCCGGGCGTACACTGTATCGCACCAAATTCCATAATCGCTTGGTTGTACAAATTGACGTGCTGTGACGGTAGCAAAGCCGTAGCCCAAGTCATAAATATTTTTTTGGCTTCGTGACTAGCAATGTCGGTTTCGATGCCAAACACCCTTGCCAACACCCGATACACATTGCCATCAAGCACGGCCACTCGTTCGTTGAAGGCAAACGAAACAATGGCGGCGGCGGTATAAGAGCCAACGCCTTTGAGTTTGAGAAGCTCTTCGTAGGTTTGTGGAAAAACACCCCCATAAGCCTCTACCACTTGTTTGGCGGTAGCGTGCAAATTTCTAGCCCTTGAATAATAGCCTAAGCCTTGCCAAAGGCGTAGCACTTCGCTTTCGTTGGCGGCCGCCAAATCGAATACCGTGGGAAATGCCTCAATAAACTTATAGTAATAGGGCATTCCTTGTGCAACCCTTGTTTGCTGCAAAATGACTTCCGAGAGCCATATATAATAAGGATTGGTGGTGTGTCGCCAAGGCAAATCTCTTTGGGCGGTACGGTACCAAGTGAGGAGTTTTTCGGCAAAAAATGAATGTTCCAAAGATGCTGTATAAATGGTTGTTGGAATAAAAAAAAAAGGTCATTTTTTTCGTTTTATACGGCGGTTTATCATTCGATTGCCATGCACGAAAAAAACGCTAGTTTTCACTATAACACTTCTGTTCTAAAAAGGTTCTACCGAAAAAAACAGACACAAAAATCTAATTTTTTTCCATAAATCTGTTATTTCTGTAATTGTTTCCGTCTAAATGTAAAAGGCAAACAATTAAATATTAGGCATTTACAAAAAAAAAGTTCTTACAATTATTTGTTGATTCTTTCATAATTCAAAGCAAAGTCGTACCTTTGTGACCCTTAATAATCAGGGGCTTATAATTTGACGCTGTGACAGTTAGCAAAATTCGCTGAAACCAAGCCTTCATTGGTATTAATTCGGTAGAATTTTTAAGAAACTTGTTGCTATCAATAATCATATTGTTTATCATATTTTTATTAACTCCTAAATTTTTAAAAAAGTGACAAAAGCAGACGTAATCGCAGAAATCGCAGACAAGACGGGCATCGACAAAGCAGATGTATCAAGTACTTTAGAGTCATTCTTCTCAGTTATTAAAGACAATTTGGCTGGTGGAGAACCAATCTATGTACGTGGATTTGGTAGCTTTGTGAACAAGAAAAGAGCGAAGAAGGTTGCTCGTAATATCTCGAAAAACACTTCAATTGTGATTGACGAGCATTATATTCCTAGCTTTAAACCTGCTAAAATCTTCATCGAGCAAGTTAAATCGAACGCTAAGTAATAATTGTATTGTAAAATATCGGTTGTGGGGTCTGCCCTGCAACCGATAGAATGAAGGTCATGCAAAAATCATTTATCATTGTTATTGCTGTTTCGCTCGGTACTATTGGGGCTTTGTATAGCTTACCCAAAGTGGTGGTGAGCGACGAGAAAAAAACCTTGGAACAAACGAATGCGCCTACAGCCAATCGTGACCAAGCTACTGCGGCAGCTACGCCTACCCCTGATGCTACCGATAATCATGGTAGCAAATTTACGGCTGAACAGCAGCAAAACCTTGATAAAATTAGGGCTACCTATGCAGGAAAAACCGATATGCCTAGCCAATTGGCCTTGGCAAACAGCCTCGTAGAAACCTTCGTTCAATATACACGTTATGATAGTGCCGCTTATTATGCAGAGAAGATAGCTCAACTCAACACGACTGAAACTACCTTATTGAAAGCCGCAGATTTGTATTACGAAGCATTTACTTATGCCCTAGACAATACCAAAACTGCTACGATGGGAGAAAAAGCCAGGGCTTTGTACCAACAAGTGCTAGACAAAAATCCCAACAACTTGATGGCTAAAACCAATATGGCAATGACCTTCGTTTCGTCGCCAAATCCGATGCAAGGAATTTTGATGCTCAGAGAAGTAATTGCCAAAGAACCAGAGTTTGAGCCAGCGTTGTTTAACTTAGGTATTCTTTCTATCAGGTCGAATCAATTTGGAAAAGCCGTAGAGCGTTTCAAACAAATCCTGAAAATCAATCCTGCTAATAGTAAAGCAGCCTTGAATTTGGGCTATTGTTTGGCAGAGCTAGACCGCAAAGATGAAGCAAAGCAAATTCTTGAAAAAGTACTGGCTAATGCCAAAGACCCTCAAGAAAAAGCAGCCGCCAACGAAATTTTATCAAAATTAAAATAAAGTTTCTGGGTAAGTTACCAGTTTCTGGCTATCTTGTAGCCGAAACAACGACTTACGGAGAAACGCAAATCAAACAATTTTATAACATTTAAAACCTTTTAAAGTCATGCCTTGCGGAAAGAAAAGAAAAAGACACAAAATTGCCACTCACAAGAGAAAGAAGCGTCTTAGAAAAAATAGACATAAGAAGAAGTAGTAAGTAGCTAAGGATTAGGTGTTTTTTACCCTAATCCTTGGTTGCTAATTACTGAAAAACAGGCTATTTTCTTTGGAAGAAAATTGCCTGTTTTTGTCGTTTTTGTGAGATTGTCTGGTTTATTATGCTTAATTGCTCTATATTTTCACAGTCCTTGGGTTTTCGATTATCGCTATCCCCTTGAATTATAACACCTTGTGTTGAAAACATCGCTGTTTTTACGCACTATATAAGTACTAGCACGAACCTCCATTACCGAAATTATTCCAATAGAGATACTTCGTAGAGGTGCTTAATTTTATCATGATAAGAGCAATTATAGGTCTCGACCGTTGTGGTTTTGCTGTATAAATACCTAGATTTATGCACGCCCCAACATTATGTCACCAATATTAAAGTCAAAAAGCAACACCTCGGATAGACTTTAGTAAACTTAATGAAGAATGATTGCTACCCGCGCGTAGGTAATTTTCAGCAAAGATTGTCAAGTGTAATCATCCTTTACTTTGGTTTACTATTCTTTACTTATCGCCTCTTGGGCGATTCCCTCGTAAAAATTTGCGTCAGAACAATACCGATGACCACTATTTTTCACGAGGCACGAGCCTTTCTATCGGTGGTTTTGTCTTACTTGATTTTTTACCATTCCTCACAGCGACCATATATACATTCTTATTTCTATTCAATTCTAAATCCTTCATTCACCTGTGAGCAACGAATTAATCATCAATTCGACTCCCAAAGGTGACCGCATTGCTCTTTTGCAAGACAAAAGGATTGTGGAGTATCACTTAGAGGAGTCTGAGCCACACTTTTCGGTAGGAGATATATATCTTGGTACAGTAAAGAAGATGGTTACGGGATTGAATGCCGCCTTCATTGATATTGGCTATGAGAAAGATGCCTTTCTACATTACCACGATTTAGGCCCAAATGTCAATTCTCTCAACAAGTTTACGAAAGATGTTATCGCTGGCCGCCAAAATTCTGGCAAACTCGATAATTTCAAACTAGAACCTGAAATAGATAAACACGATAAAATTGATAAGGTGTTGGGTAAAAATAGCCCAATTCTGGTTCAGGTCGTAAAAGAGCCTATCTCTACGAAAGGGCCTCGTTTATCTTGCGATATTTCTATTGCAGGTCGGTTTACGGTGCTGGTGCCGTTTTCTAATGGGGTAAATATTTCTAAAAAAATTACCGCCAAATCAGAGCGTCAGCGTTTGCACAAATTAATGTCTTCTATCAAACCTGCCAATTTTGGGGTGATTGTACGCACCGTGGCAGAAAGCAAAGATGTAGAAGAACTCGACAAGGATTTGAAAGAATCGTTGGCCAAATGGGAAGCGGGTATCAAAGCCTTGCGTGCCGCCAAACCTCGGGAGAAAATCATCGGAGAAATGAGCCGTGCTACGTCTATGCTCAGAGATTTACTCAACGAAAACTTCGATAGCGTTATCGTCGATACGCCTGAGTTGTTTCAAGAGGCAAGGGCTTATGTGCAGCATATCGCTCCCGAAAAAGAACGGATTGTTAAATTACACCAAGGTAAAAACAAGGTGTTTGAGCAATACGGCATCGAAAAGCAATTGAAAATGCTCTTCGGGCGTTCGGTAAGCTTGCCGGGTGGTGGTTATTTGATTATCGAACATACCGAAGCTTTGCATGTAATTGATGTAAACTCTGGGAATAAATCGAATAGCGAGGAAGACCAAGAGGCTACAGCCCTGAGCGTAAACACCGAAGCCGCCAGAGAAATTGCCCGACAATTGCGTTTGCGTGATATGGGTGGCATTATTGTTATCGACTTTATAGACATGAAAAAGGCTGAAAACAAAAAGCTGATTCATGATATTATGAAGGATGAAATGAGGTCAGACCGCTCGAAATATACCATTTTGCCGCTTACCAAATTTGGCTTAATGCAAATTACACGCCAACGAGTAAGACCAGAAATGAACGTAGTGACGGCCGAAAATTGCCCCACTTGCGGTGGTACAGGTAAAATTACGGCGAGTATCGTGGTGTCTGATGTAATTGAACATCACTTAGAGCATATCATTGTTAAACAAAATGAGAAAAAGCCAACCATCGTACTGCATCCGTTTTTGTATGCGTACTTTACCAAAGGACTAATCTCTCGTCGAATGAAGTGGTACTTTACTTATAAAACGTGGGTGAATCTGATTCAAGATAGCTCGCTGGGTATAACAGACTTTAAGTTTCACAACAACCAAGGCGAAGAAATAGAGCTACATGGCTAATGACCTTTGTCCTACGAAACCAGTCAACGTCGCCGTTGGCTGGTTTTTATTTTTTATTACCTTTGCGATATGAGGCAAAGAAATCGAAATTACTGGTGGCTAAATATCAAAGGAATTGATGGCATACGCAACAATCAAATCCAATGGTTTGCTACGCATAATGCTTTTGGCAACAAGCGACGGATTTATCGGAATTTTGAAAAAATACAAACAGGCGACTGGGTGATTGGCTACGAGTCAACACCTGTGCGACAAGTAAAGGCGATTTTTGAAATTACGCATCCTTTACAGCAGCACGAAGAATGGGGCGAGGCGATAGGGTTTGTCCTCAAAGATAAAGCTATTTTACCGATTGATTGGGCAGAATTGAAAGAACTCTATTTTTTCAAAGATGCCGAAATATTACGCCACAACCAAGGAAGTTTGTTTCAATTGACCGAAGATGAGTTTGAATCTATTCAGGCGATGATGGATTGGCAAAAGGAATCGACCCACCTCGAAGTGCCTACTTTGTCGTATGAAAAGCAAGATGCCCTCCGTGATTTGTTTTTAGATGAAAGCCATTTTGACGAAATTATAGAAACGTTACGGTATAAGAAAAACATCATCTTGCAAGGCCCGCCTGGCGTAGGGAAAACCTATCTTGCCAAAAAACTAGCCTATACGTTGCTCGGAATGCAAGATGACAGTAAAATCAAAATGGTGCAATTTCACCAATCTTATACCTACGAAGACTTTATCCAAGGGCTTCGCCCCGATGGCACTGGAGGCTTTAAATTGAAAAATGGCGTTTTTTACGAATTTTGTCGCCTAGCTCAACGCCAACCTGCTATCGACCATTTTTTTATTATCGACGAAATCAACCGAGGGAATGTGAGTGCCATTTTTGGCGAGTTGCTGTTGCTGATTGAATCGGATAAACGAGGGCGTTTGCACGAAATTCCCCTCACCTACAACGAATCGCTTGAGGAGGGCTTTTCTGTTCCCGAAAATCTCTATATCATTGCTACCATGAATACCGCCGACCGCTCTTTAGTGCCTATCGACTACGCCCTAAGACGCAGGTTTGCCTTTGTGTATTTGTCGCCATTATTCAACGAAAAATTTAAAAAACACTTGATAGGGCAGGGGCTACCCGAAAAATTTGTACAACAACTCATCGAAGCATTGCTTCGTTTGAATCAACAAATTGCCCAAGACCATCAGCTACAAAAAGGCTTTCAAATTGGGCATAGCTATTTCTGCCATTTTCCTATAGGTGAAGACCCTTATCGTTGGTATAATCGGCTTATCAAACTAGAAATAACGCCCTTGTTGGAGGAGTATTGGTTTGACCAACCCGATAGCGTTGTGCAAGCCATAGAAATGCTATCAATACGATGATTCCTGTAGAAAATATCTATTACTTGCTGTGCTATGCTTGGGATAAGTTGGCACAGAAAGATTTAGTGCCTGCTGGTACGACAGGTCAAAAAGATATTTATACCTTATTGCTGACGGTTTTGCTCAAAGAATTGCCTCGTTTGTCGCATCAAGGGTATCATACCGACTACCAGCCACAGCGACGAGAAATACAGGGCATCAAGGGAAAATTGTTGCTCACCCCTTCCTTGAAAAACCAAAGCTTTTTGAAAGGCTACGCCCATTGTAGTTATCATCATTTGACAAACGACACCTTGCCCAACAGGGTTTTACGCAGTACTTTAGTACGGGTTTTACAAGTAAAAAACCTCCCTGCCGATATATACAAAGGACTGGTAAAAGCCTTGCATAAGATGCCTGCTTTTAGTCCTATTACGCTCGATGCACAGGTATTCCAACAAGCCTTGGCGATGTGCCACCGAAAATCGCACTATCTTTTTGTGTTGCATATTTGTGCGTTGTTGCATAGCCAAAGTATGCTCACTGAAAATGGTAAAGCTTTGATATTCAAAGATTTTGAGCGAGATGAGCGAAAGATGGCTTTGCTGTTTGAAGCTTTTGTCCGTAATTTTTATAAAATAGAATTGCCACACGTGCGTGTATTTCGGGAAAATTTGCATTGGCAAATGAAGGGCGAGGCCTTGAATTACCTACCAACTATGCAAACCGATATTAGTTTGCAATGGTCTTCGGGTAGAAAAGTGATTATCGACACAAAGTTTTACAGTCAAACATTAAGTTTATACTATAAAACTGAAAAAATTTATTCAGAAAACTTATATCAATTATTTGCCTATCTCAAAAATCAAAAGAATCCACAAGCGGAAGGTATTTTGCTGTACCCAACCATTATGCAGTCTTTGGCGTTGCAATACCAATACGAAGGGCATCAGATTGGCGTGCGAACACTCAATTTGGCACAACCTTGGTACAAAATCCATGCAGACTTATTGGAAATTGTGAGTATATTTGAGTAAAAATATAAAGTAAATGTGCATGAAAACGTATAGAAAAACAGCAACAGTACAAGCAAAGTTATTTGAACCGGGCGACGAAGACGGAATCGACCCAGACGGAATGCCTTACATTGCAACCTTAGAAAATCAACACCACAGGGGTGCTCATTATTTGAACTATGTGTGCACAGGCATTCAGGGAGAACGTTGGTTGGTAGAGAAAGTGATTTTTGAAGAAACTTACGAAGAAGTAAAATAGGGGAGAAGGTGCATAATAGCGTCAAATTGGGCTAGATAACACCTTCTCTTCTCATAAAATTTCACCCACAAAGCCCTATAGCCCAATCGTAAAAAGCCTATTTTTCTGGTTGAAAATATAGGACTTTTTGTCGTTTTGTATAAAAATATTTACAATATTGGTTTGGTCGTCGAAGCTATCTAGCAAAATAGCTTGCTGCATTTTTACGCCATTGAGCGATGCCGTATGAGGCAATTCTATGTAGAGCCAAATGGCATCGCCTTCTTGTTCTTTGCCCAAAACATGATACGCAAGCTTCTGATTTTGGGCATTGGTCAATACAAAATGCTTTTGTACATACTTTTCTATCAGGGCATCGTATTTATTCGACGCATCGAGAACCACCTTTTTGTGCTGGTTTTCGTTGGTGAGTGCCGTTTCCAAATCGTCTTTAAACACCCGCATACTGATTTCAAAGTAGCGTTCTTGGGCATTGTAGCGTATTTCGGTAAGGCTGGTATGAAAGGCATGAAAGCCCCATGCCGTGAGCGTCGCCAAGGTACATAAAACAATGAAACACCTGCGTAAAGCATCGCTCGCAGGTCGGCAGAATAGCATCTTTATAAAATTCATGGTTTGTTGACTTATTTGCTATTGAAATAGAACCCTAAGTTAGCAAACGAGGCAAATATGCTGATACATATTTGCCTCGTTTGTGTAATTATCGTTTAAGGTTTGACAGGTTTTTCTACTTGAACCTTTGCTTTTTCTTTGTCTTTTTCGACGAAAGTCTTCCATGCACCATTGCCAATCACAAAAAACATCAATCCTAATAAAATAAACGTTCCAACTTGTTGGGCACGCTCTAGGACTTTTTCTGAAGGCGGACGACCCGTGATGATTTCGTAAAGTAAAAACAAAGCATGGCCACCATCTAAAGCTGGAATAGGCAACAAGTTCATGAATGCTAAAGCCATTGATAATAAACCTGTTAAGTTCCAGAAATTGAACCAATTCCAATGCTCACCATACATATCGGCAATTTCAAAAGGTCCACTCAAAGCCTTGCCTGGACTCACTTTTCCTTGGAAAATTTTCTTAAATCCTTGGATATTCTTCCATACCACATCGAACGCATCAAATACGCCCACCGGAAAAGCTTGGGCAAAGGTATAATCTTCATGTACTTTTTGTATCAACAATTCTGGAGCAAAGCCAACCGTTCCATTTTCTAATACCTTCATTTGTAGCGTATCTACTTTCCCTTGACGGCGTATGGCAAGCTGGATATTTTTATCGGCTTGTTTCAATAACTCTTCTTGGAAAAGCTGAAAATACAGCACTGGCTTCCCATTGAGCCCCACCAACTCGTCGCCATCTTTTAGCCCTGCCAGATACGCTGGTTTAGGTGCGATGGTTCTACCCAATAGCTTGTCAAGAAATGAAGGTTTCTGAGGAGGTGGCACTTTTCCGATTTTGAATTTGTACAAAGGCTGTATAAACTGCGATTTGTTATCCGCCAATTCGTTCAAGAAATTGTCGGGAATAACAATCTCTAGCTGTTTTCCTGCTCTTTCGATGGTATAAACAGCCTTATCTTCGAGAATAGCCTCCGATACATTGCTGTAATCTCTAAAATCTTTGCCATTGATAAGCAAGATTTTATCGCCCGTTTGGAAGCCTACTTTTCTTCCAAGCTCGCCAGCATAGATACCATTTTTGTTGAGTTCGGTTTTAGAAATATAATTGTTTCCATAAACAAAGGCTAAACCCCAAAAAATGAGAATGCCCAGTATGACGTTTACAATCACCCCACCGAGCATCACAATGAGGCGTTGCCAAGCAGGTTTACCTCTAAATTCCCAAGGTTGAGGCTCGGCCGATAACTTAGACGCATCTTGCGTTTCGTCAATCATACCCGCAATAGAAACATAACCTCCGAGCGGAAACCAACCTATACCGTACTCTGTTTCGCCGATTTTTTTCTTAAATAAGGCAAAATTTAAAAGGGTAGGAACAGGAAACAAAAAGTCGAAAAAAAGATAAAAGCGGTCAACTCTCATTTTACACCATTTGGCCGTGATATAATGCCCAAACTCGTGTAAACTCACCAAGATAGACAATCCGAAGATGAACTGCCCTAATTTAATTAATATTCCTTCCATTTATTTTGTAGCGTCGAGCCTAGGCTTATGTTGTAAGTTTTTGATAATCAATGCGCTTAGGCTACTTGGGTTTTGTGTTTTATGTGATTGTTAGAGTAAAGTATTGGCAAACCTTCTCGTTTCGGTATCTGTATAAACATAATCCTCTAGCGAAGGACTACTAAGATACGACACTTTAGCCATACAAGTAGCGATTAGGTCTGACATTTCTAAAAATCCAATTTTATCTTCTAAAAAAGCGGCTACAGCAACTTCGTTGGCGGCGTTTAAGATACAAGGCATATTGCCTCCTTGATTCATGGCATCAAAGGCAAGGGCAAGGTTGCGGAAGGTATCGGTATCGGGTTTTTCAAAAGTAAGATTGGGGTAATTGATGAAATCAAAACGAGGAAAATCCGATTTTAGTCTATCAGGAAAACCTAATGCAAACTGAATGGGCAATTTCATATCGGGCAAACCCAGTTGGGCTTTGATAGAACCATCTTCAAATTGTACTAAAGAATGGATAATCGACTGCGGATGCACAATTACTTCTATTTGCGAGGCTTGTAGCCCAAAGAGCCACTTGGCTTCAATCACTTCGAGGCCTTTGTTCATCAAACTTGCCGAGTCGATGGTGATTTTTGCACCCATGACCCAGTTGGGATGTTTCAGGGCTTGGGCTTTGGTCACAGCAGCGAGGTCGGCGGTTTTCTTTCCTCTGAAAGGCCCACCCGAAGCCGTCAGGATAATTTTTTCTATCGGATTATGAAACTCGCCTACGAGGCATTGGAAAATAGCCGAATGTTCAGAATCGACGGGATAGATATTCACCCCGTATTGTTGTGCCAATGCCGTAATAAGCTCGCCTGCTACTACCAGCGTTTCTTTGTTGGCAAGGGCAATATGCTTGCCTGCTTCGATGGCTTTGATGGTGGGCAACAAACCAGCATACCCAACCATAGACGTGAGTACGATGTCGATGGTATCCATTTGTACTACCGCTTCGAGGGCTTTTGCCCCTGCATACACCTTTATGTCGAGGGGATTGAGTGCCGCAAAAACTTTATCATACAGATGCTCGTCGCCAATCACCACACAATTGGGCTTGAAAATACTGGCCTGCGTAATGAGCAAGTCGGCATTGCGTTGGGCCGTGAGTACCTCTACCGCAAATTTATCGGTATTCGCTGCTATTACTTCTAGGGCTTGTGTACCAATAGAGCCTGTTGAACCTAAAATGGCAATGTTTCTTTTTTGCATATACTAAAAAGTTTCTTCGTTGGAAATCGACCAAGAAGATGGAGCGATGGCGTGCGTTAGGGTTATGTTTTGTACGAATATTTCAATGCTAAATGGGGAATTGTTCATGAGGGATATACAAAAGTTTAATTTTGTCTTTCAATTAAAATTGTAGTAGTGGCAACCCTTGCGGTTGCCCTTTGGAATGTGGCAATCGCAAGGGTTGCTGCTACTACAAAAAATGCAAATAATAAGAACGCTTTTATGGTAAAGACAAAGCCAAACCTTCGTACAAAATATTAACTCACAATTGACAATTCACGACTCATTCATTTACTTTATCCAGTGTTGAATATCCGCCAAGAAAATTTTCCAAACATCAGGATAAACCAAAGTGGTGAACACTACGCCATACAAAGCCCCGTACAAGTGGGCGTCGTGATTGACGTTGTCGCCGCCCCTGCGTGACATGGCTATAGAATACCAAACATATAATACCGCAAAAAGAATAGCCGGAATCGGAATGATACCATAAATACGCAACATGGCTGTGGGGGCAAACAAAATAGCCGAAAACACAACGCTCGATACGCCTCCTGATGCACCGAGTGAGCTATAATAAGGATTATTGATGTTCTTTTTGTAAGCTGGATAATCCGACAGCACAATACCACCCAAGTATAAAGCCAAATAATAAAGTTGTCCCTTGACGCTGCCACCGCCAATTTGTAAAAAGATACTTTCTATCATCGAGCCAAACGAAAGCAATGCCAACATATTGAACAACAAGTGCATAAAATCGGCGTGGATGAATCCAGAAGTAAGAAATCGCCAGTACTCACGGTAGCGAGCAATGCGATAAGGGGTCATGAGCAATTTACCCAAAAGTTCATAGTTTCTGAATCCCAATAGGCTTATGCCCGTGGTAATGATGATTAAAAAAACGGTAAGCGACAAATCTCCCATGATTGTTTAGAAAATAAAAGCAGTCAGTAGGCTGACTGCTTAGGTTTCTACAAAATTATATTAAACTTCTCTATCAATCAATATTTCTACGAAAGACCTCAGTGGTTCTTTACGACTTTGTTCAATTGGTAAGTTTTCGAGTAATTCAAAAGCTTTATCGAAATAGTAGTTAATTTTCTGAGTAGCTATCTCTTTAATGCCCAATTGTTCATAGATTTCGGTAACGGCTTTTACTTTTTCGGTAGGGTCGAAGGCGGTAGCATTGAGCCAATGATGCAAAGTTTGGGCAGTTTCGCCTTCTGCTTTCAGCAAAGCTTCAATCAGCATAAAGGTTTTTTTATTAGAAATAATATCGCCTCCTACCTGTTTGCCAAACTTGGCGGGGTCGCCGAATACGTCGAGTAAATCGTCTTTTAACTGAAAGCCTAGTCCAACGCAAATTCCAAAATCGTACAATGCTTGTGTGGTATCGGCATCGGCATCACCAACAATAGCTCCTAGTTCGAGGGCAAAGCCTAGCAACACAGAAGTTTTTAGGCGAATCATTTCGATGTATTGTTCTTCCGTAACCGTTTCGGCGGTTTCAAAAGACATATCCAATTGTTGTCCCTCAAAAACCTCCATTGCCGTGCGGTTGAAGCGGTTGAGCACTTGTCGCAAATGGGCATCTTCAACGGTATTGATGAGTTCGTAAGCTAAGATGAGCATGGCATCGCCCGAAAGAATGGCAATATTGTCGTTCCATTTGGCATTGACAGTTGGTTTGCCTCTACGCAAAGGAGCTTTATCCATAATATCGTCGTGCATCAACGTAAAATTATGGAAAAATTCTACCGCAAGGGCTGGCTTGAGGGCTTTTTGCCATTCGTCAGTAAAAAGCGAAGCAGCCATGAGCGTCATCAGCGGACGCAGGCGTTTGCCGCCCAATGCCATCAAATACTTTACGGGTTCGTACAATTCAATAGGGCTACTGCTTGTACCGTATTGTTGTTGTTGAAATGCTTCTTCGAGGGCTTGTAATAATTTTTTTGTATTCATCTGAAAATCCAACGGACACCAATTGGATGAGTTTAAT
Organism: Cytophagales bacterium; assembly: GCA_013298025.1. GTDB lineage: Bacteria > Bacteroidota > Bacteroidia > Cytophagales > Spirosomataceae > Flectobacillus. Next base: position 26,294 of record JAAFJE010000022.1, read on the forward strand.
AAAGAAATACGATTGTGTGCATGAGGCAATCAAGACCAGCGAGCGATTCGTTATCAGGCAATTAGTCAACGCTTGGGGCTTGTCTTTCAATTGTCATAAATTATAACCATAACCTTCAACCTTTACGCTTTGTTATAATTTGTCAAAAATAGTAAAGAAGAAATGAAACCTAAAAAAGGGAATCAATTATATTTTGGCTAAATTTGCAAAGCCTCACGACACCAGAGGAAAAACGAATATGCTTACTCATCAATTAAATCTCCGTAAACCTCTCGCTTTTTTCGATTTAGAAACAACAGGCGTGAGTGTAATTAAAGACCGTATCGTTGAAATCTGCATTGCAAAAGCCAATGTAGATGGCACGGTGACGGTCAAAACTCGTCGTGTCAATCCGGGCATTCCAATTCCGTTGGAGTCGTCGTTGGTGCATGGCATTTACGACGAAGACGTAAAAGACGAACCCAGTTTCAAGCAAATAGCCAAGTCGATGGCTCAATTTATCGAAGGTTGCGATTTGGCAGGTTTCAATTCTAATCGTTTTGATGTACCGATGTTGGTCGAAGAATTTTTGAGAAACGATGTCGAATTTGACTTAAAAAACCGCAGGCTTATCGACGTACAACGGATTTTCCACATGATGGAGCCTCGTAATTTAGGGGCAGCGTACCGTTTTTATTGCAACAAAGAATTGGTTGATGCCCATTCGGCGGAGGCTGATACCTTGGCTACGCTCGAAATTTTGGATGCACAGGTAAAGAGGTATGAAGGCGTAACAATTAAAAACGAAAAAAATGAGCTATATGCACCCATCAAAAACGATATGGATGCCTTACACGAATTGACTTCCTCGAAGTTGGTGGATTTTGCTCAACGCATGGTTTTCAATAAAGACGGGGTTGAAGTCATCAATTTTGGTAAGCACACGGGCAAACCCGTTGCACAGGTACTCAAAGAAGAACCTTCGTACTACGATTGGATGATGAAAGGCGAGTTTCCGCTTGATACAAAGCGAAAACTAACAGAGATAAAATTGCGAAATTTTAATAAATAAGAAAAATGCGTATCGGCGTAAGCCCGATTTTGCAAAAATTGGTTCTATATACGACCATAAATCTTTAAAATACGCTTGGATTTGCAATATTTCTTAATTAGTTTTCAAACATAATTACTTATTTTTGCCCGAAATTTTCTAACAAACTGTAAGCACTTTAATCGCTCCGCACGCTTGGAGCATTCCCATGTAGCGTTGAATGTTGGGAGAAAATCTTCCTGACAAGCAAACTTTAAGACTTATGCAACAAATACCTGACGTTATCCGACAAATCCCGCTGCACTATTATGTGTGGTTCAGTACGGCACTGTTTTGTATAGGTGTGATTGGTGTTCTCACACGTCGCAATGCCATCATTATCTTTATGTCAGTCGAATTGATGCTAAACGCAGCCAATCTACTACTCGCCGCTTTTTCTTCGTACAAATCAGACCCATCAGGGCAAGTATTTGTATTTTTCATTATGGCGGTAGCTGCTGCCGAAGTAGCGGTAGGGCTGGCGATTATCGTAATGATTTATCGTAACATCCAGTCTATTGATGTTGGTATTTTGAATAAATTAAAGTGGTAATTATCAGGTAGTGGGGTTTTCTCACGGCACATAGCTCCAAATATTATGTCATTAGCAGTACTTATTCCCCTTTTTCCGCTCATTGGTTTTCTTATCAACGGAATAGGCTTTCGTAAAGTACCAAACGGATTAGTTGGTATTATTGGCTCGGCGGCCGCCTTGGCTGCATTTGCTTGTTCGCTGAATTTATTTTTCGGCTTTACGGGGCAAGCACAGGTTGTTCATGTATTTGACTGGATTTCTGTTGGCAGCCTTCATATTGCTTTATCTTTCCAAATCGACCAACTTTCGCTTTTGATGTTGCTGATTATCACAGGCGTAGGTTCACTCATTCATATTTACTCCATTGGCTATATGCACCACGACGAAGGTTTCGGGAAGTTTTTTGCTTTCTTAAACCTTTTCTTGTTCTTTATGCTTTTGTTGGTGTTGGGGTCGAACTACGTGGTGATGTTCATTGGCTGGGAAGGTGTAGGGCTTTGCTCTTATCTCTTGATTGGCTTTTGGAACAAAAACACCAATTATGGCAACGCCGCTCGCAAGGCTTTTATCATGAACCGTATTGGTGACTTGGGCTTTTTGCTTGGTATTTTCTTGATTATCTCGCATTTTGGCAGTGTCGAATACGCCGATGTATTTGGCAAAGTAGCTGAAGGAGGCTATGTGGCTGGCGATAAAACCTTGATGGCTATTACCTTGCTTCTTTTTGTGGGGGCTATGGGTAAATCGGCACAGATACCTTTATATACTTGGCTACCCGATGCCATGGCAGGCCCAACGCCAGTTTCTGCCTTGATTCACGCAGCTACGATGGTGACGGCTGGTATTTATATGATTATCCGCTCTAATATTCTGTATAGTCTTTCGCCCGATACATTACATATCATTGGTTGGGTAGGCTTGGCAACGGCTTTGCTTGCTGCGTCGATAGGGCTTTTGCAAAACGATATTAAAAAAGTATTGGCGTACTCTACCGTATCGCAGTTGGGCTATATGTTTATGGGCTTGGGCGTTGCGGCATACAGCTCTTCGTTTTTCCATGTGATGACACACGCATTCTTCAAAGCGTTGTTGTTCTTGGGTGCAGGCTCGGTGATTCATGCCATGTCTGACGAGCAAGATATTCGTTCGATGGGTGGACTTCGTAAAAAATTGCCTATCACATTCATTACTTTCTTAATTGCCACCATTGCCATTTCGGGTATTCCTCCTTTTGCAGGTTTCTTCTCGAAAGACGAAATTTTGGCCCATGTGTATGAGCACAGCAAATTGATGTGGGCATTGGCATTGATTGGTTCGATGATGACTTCTTTCTATATGTTCCGCTTGCTGTTTTTGACCTTCTTTGGCGAATTTAGAGGCACACACGAGCAAGAGCATCACTTGCACGAATCACCTTTGACCATGACAGCCCCTTTGATGATTCTGGCGGTATTGTCTGCGGCAGGTGGTTTCTTCAATTTACCACACGTATTTCATGGCAATGCAGGTCTTGCAAGCTTTATGCAACCTCTTTTTGCTCACAGCGAAGGCAGTCATCATGCCCCAGACGAATCTACAGAAATGATGCTCATGGGTATTTCGGTGGCAGCAGCCTTGGTGTCGGCTATTGCGGCTTATGTGATGTATGTAAGCAAAAATGCTGTACCTGAGCCAGATGGCAACGAAAGTGGTTTGCAAAAAGTGGTATATAATAAATATTACATCGACGAGCTTTATCATGCCGTTTTTGTGAAACCCATCACCGCTTTGTCGGGCATCTTGGTTTCGTTTGTAGAATTCTTAGTAATTGATTTGATTGTTGAAAGCATTGGCAAATTGGTGAAAGGTTTATCTTCAGAAGCACGATTATTACAAACGGGTACAACAGGCTACTATATCTTTTTTATGGTGTTATCCATTGTAGCCATGCTTTCGTGGGGTTTTTACCAACTCTATACCATAACCCATCCAGGTTTCTAAGTAATTACTTTCAATAGAATGATTAACCGATAACGTTTTTATAAATGTTAACACTCACACTCATACTTCTTCCCATTTTCGCTGGACTAATCACCTTAGCCACGAAAGGAGAAAATGCAAAAGTTCTGGCATTGGTAGCTTCATTGGTTGAATTAGCCTTGGGCGCCTATATTTATTCAACTTTTGTTGCAGACAGTAGCACACAGTTTGGTGTTACCTACAATTGGATTGCTTCGGCAGGAATCAAATTTGCTGTTGGCATCGACGGCATCAGCCTTGTGTTGGTTTTACTTACTACCTTGCTTGTGCCATTCATTATTTTATCGACTTTCAATCTTGCTTATAAAAACGCTTCTGTTTTTTATGCCTTGATTCTCTTTATGCAAGCCGCTCTTGTGGGTGTGTTTACGGCAAAAGATGCGTTTTTGTTTTACTTCTTCTTTGAAGCGGCACTTATTCCTATTTACTTCATTGCGGCTGTTTGGGGAAGCGAAAATCGTATTAAAGTAACTTTCAAATTTTTTGTTTATACGCTCTTCGGTTCGTTGTTTATGTTGCTTGCCTTGGTGTATTTGTACCTTAAAACACCAACCCATACCGCCGAAATCACTGCCTTGTATGAGGTGAGCAAATCGTTGGGAGTAACGGAACAATCGTACTTGTTCGCTGCGTTTTTCATTGCTTTTGCCATCAAAATGCCTTTGTTTCCTTTCCACACATGGCAACCCGATACCTATGTTGAAGCCCCTACGGCTGGCACGATGCTTTTGTCGGGTATTATGTTGAAAATGGGTACTTATGGGGTCATTCGCTTGTTGTTGCCTATTGTGCCTTTGGGCGTACAGGCTTGGGGCGGTGTAGCCGTGGTATTGTCGATTATTGGTATTGTGTATGGTTCGATTATTGCCATTCAGCAAAAAGATATGAAACGCCTGATTGCCTATTCTTCTTTTGCACACGTAGGTCTAATGTCGGCTGGTATTTTTGCTAAAAACCTCGATGGTTTACAAGGAGCTTTGGTGCAAATGTTGGCACATGGTATCAATGTAGTAGGCTTGTTTTTTATCGTAGAAATTATTCAACAACGTACCAAATCGAGAGAATTAGAGCAGTTGGGAGGTATTACCCAAACAACGCCTAAACTCAGCGTATTTTTTATCATAATCATGTTGGGTTCGGTGGCATTGCCTTTGACCAACGGATTTGTGGGAGAGTTTTTACTTTTAAAAAGTGTATATGAATACAACAATTGGATGGGTGCTGTAGCAGGACTAACCATTATTTTGGGGGCTGTTTATATGCTTCGTTTGGTACAAAAATCTATGTTTGGTGCTACTACAGCACTCACCGAAGGATTTGAAGATTTGAATACAAGCGAAGTGGCCACATTGTTGCCAATTGCCCTTTTAGTTATCGTGCTAGGGGTAGCTCCAAATGCTATTCTCAAAGTATCTGAGCCTGCTGTAAGCCAATTGTTATCTATCATTAATCATTAGAACTTTAATCTAGCCTCACATCCTTGTGAGGTTTTATGATATAGAAAATATGAACGCAATCATAGCTTTATCACTTTTCGGTATCTCCAATTTGTTTTTAGGGTTTTTAAACAACCGTAAAATCTTATTGCCCGCTACTCTGCTATTCATTCTCATTGCTCTGGGTTTGAACTTTCTGGACTGGAATCATGAGTATGTATGGTTTAGCAATATGCTGAAAACCAACAACCTATCCGTAAACTTTACCACTGTTATTCTCTTATCAGCCTTGCTGGTAGTGGCTATTTCACGAGGCTTTGGCGACGACGAAGAACACTCGCATCCGGCAGAGTACTACGCCATTATGTTGTTTTCTGTGGTAGGGGCAATCATGATGGTTACGTACCAAAGTATCATCATGCTTTTTGTGGGTATCGAAATCCTTTCGGTGGCAATGTATGTACTGACTGGTTCTGACAAACGTAACTTGCGTTCAAACGAAGCAGCTTTGAAGTACTTCTTGATGGGCTCGTTTGCTACAGGTATTTTCCTTTTTGGGGTAGCACTGATTTATGGTACAACAGGCTCATTCGACCTCAATGGCATAGCTCTTTCTTTATCGCATATCAAAAAACAAGAACTCGGTATTTATCCAGCTGCTCCTATTTTGTTTGCAGGAGTGATACTCATTTTTATCGGGATGTTGTTTAAAATATCGGCTGCTCCTTTTCACTTCTGGACTCCCGATGTGTATGAAGGTGCACCAAGTATTTTCACGGCATTTATGTCAACTGTCGTAAAAACCGCTGGTATCGCTGCGTTATACCGCTTGTTTTCGGTTTCCTTCCTTACGATGTATAGCGTTTGGGGAAATCCTTTGGTGTATATCACTTGTATTACGTTGTTGATAGGCAATATTACGGCAGTGTACCAACAAAGCTTCAAGCGGATGTTGGCGTATTCGAGTATTTCTCACGCAGGGTATTTGTTGATTACGGTATTGGCAAAAGTACCTGGCACCAATTCTTCGCTTTTGTTTTATTCGTTGGCTTACGCTGTGGCTACTATTTCAGCTTTTGGGGTATTGATTTTGGTATCAGAAGCACAAGCCAAAGCTGGTAAGCCCGACGAAAGTTTCGATGCACTCAATGGCTTGGCTGCCAAAAACCCGTTCTTGGCATTTGTGTTGGCGGTGTCAATGCTCTCTTTGGCAGGTATTCCACTGACGGCTGGTTTCTTTGGTAAGTTTTTCATCTTTGCCGATGCTTTCAGCCATACGTCGAGTATTTTCAAAGGAATCCTTACTATTGCAGTGCTGATGTCGGCTGTGGGGGTGTATTACTACTTCAAACCCATTATAGCTGCTTATTTGAAAAAAGGTGACATAGAAAAAATTGAAATTTCTCCTATTTATAAGCTGACCTTAATTCTTACGACTGCTATCACGATACTACTCGGCTTAATGCCCGATTTAGTAAAAAATATTTTCTAAGGTGTCTAGTAAAAAACAGTCGAAGTTTCTAAATAAAAAAGATTTAGTAGCGTATTTTCTAGTTGCAGGAACAGGAGCAATTGTACAAATTGTAGCTGGGAGTATTCTCCGCAATACCCTCGGATTTTCGTATGGGGCTTCTGTTTCGTATGGATACATCATCTCGTTTTTTGTAGGCTTTACGCTCACCAAATGGTTTGCTTTCGATGCCCGTAATTCCAATCAAACAAGGCGTGAGGTGGTCAAGTTTATGATGGTAGCTACAGGTTCTTGGGGCGTAACTTGGGTGGGTTCGATGATGGCTTTACAACTTGCCCACAAAATTTTTGCCAGAGGAATTATCGTTTTACCTGTCGTGCATCAGCCCATCCATATCAATGAGCTAGGGAGTCAAGTGGTAGGCATGGGGTTTAGTTTTGTTTTCAACTACATTATGCACAAAACTTTTACCTTTAAAAGTACAGGTTTTTATCACAGACTTAAAAGTTTTATCAAATAGCTTGCCCTGTATTGTTTGTTAAGGTGTTGCACTATTAGGATGAAAATAGTAAAAAATCAAGATAAGACTTCGGCAAAAAAGGCTAAAAAGATAGAAAAATTAAAAATTTACTTATTAGAATTGTACTATATATCTTTTTATTTTATAATTATTTGTATAAAATACAGGCTTTTATAAAGATTTTTCGCTTAATTATTAAAAATTAATTAAAAAAGTTGGCTAATCGCTTGGAGGATATATAAGTTGTACATAACTTTGTAACTCAAACCTTAAACACCACAAAAGAAATGAAAAAATTGTTCGCTTTCGCTTTAGTAGCTGGTATGGTTACTTTGGCTGCTTGTTCAAAATCAGGTGGAGAATCTACTACTACAGATTCAACTGCTGTTGACACTACTGTAGCTGATACTACTGTAGCTGATACTACTGTAGCTGATTCTGCTGCTGCTCCTGCTGATTCAGTTAAGAAATAATTCTTGACCAAAGCAAGACATTATAAAAGCCCCATTTTGGGGCTTTTTGATTTTTACCCTGTGCCATGTCATTGACTTCCGACTATCAAATTTTTGAAACGTATTTTCCTAAAGGGGCATCTACCTATTGCTTTGACCTTTGGAAAAAATATCGTTTTACCTTCAAAATTGCCAAGCCCCGTCAAAGTAAATTAGGTGATTATTGTTTTCGGAAAGAACAAGGACACCAAATCAGCGTCAATGGCAACCTCAATCCTTATGCTTTTACTATCACCTACATTCATGAAGTAGCCCATTTGCTCACTTATAAGCAATACAAAAAGAAACAAGAACCGCACGGATTGGCATGGAAAAAGAATTTTAAAAGCCTGTTTGAACCGCTCCTTTCCGAAGCTATTTTTCCTAGATCCGTGTTATCGCCTTTGAAGCAGTATTTAGAAAACCCTGCGGCTAGTACCCAAGGATGCCCCGCCTTGGTTTCGGCTTTACGCTTGTTTGACGCAACCCACAACCATTCTTTAGTCGAATTGATGAGCCTTGCCGAAGGACAATCTTTTGAGCTTCAAAACAGAACTTTTGTAAAAGGAACGCTGCGACGTACCCGATTTCTTTGCACCGAGCTTAGTTCTGGAAAAAGATATGTCGTAGCGGCGCATGCACTTGTAAAAAAACTATAATTTTACAGGTAAAATCTCGTTGAATAGCCATACTAGCCCTACAGCATCTATGCACAAAACGCTACTAATAAGTATTCTTTTACTCATCGGCTTCAATACCTTGTCGCAAACAAATGTATTGTCGAAAGGGACTTGGCTTAAACTTGGCATTACACAAACGGGAATTTATAAGCTAGACAAGGCGTATATGCAGCAGTTAGGCTTCGATACGAATACGCTTATTCCCCAAAATATCCAACTCTATGGCAACCAAGCAGGAATGTTGCCCCAAGCCAACGCTACGGCTCGTTTGCAAGGCTTGGTACAATTGCCAATAATGGTAGTTGGCGAGCAAGATGGCAAATGGGATACCAACGACTATGTGTTGTTTTATGCCCAAAGTCCGCACCAAATTTTGTACAATGCTACAAGTCAGTTGTTTACGCATCAAATAAATTATTACAGCGATACTACTTTTTATTACCTCACTGTAGGCGAAACGGCAGGGTTGCGGCTATCGTCGAATGCTACGCTTACGAGCAATAATAGTATTACTACTTTCGACGATTACCAGTTTCATGAAATAGACCGTCGTAATATTTTGGCACAAGCCCCCTTTGCTGGCTCTGGAAGGGAATGGTACGGAGAAGAATTTATTGGAAATAGCAGTCAGGTATTTCGTTTCAATACCACAGGACTAGCCAGTAATACGCCTGTGGTGGTGACATCTTCGGTCTTGAATACTTCTTTTGGAACAACGGCGTTTAATGTATCGTTGAACGGACAACCCCTAGGTACACAAACCCTCGATGCCGTTATCAACGACCGTTATGAATACAAAGGAAAAGCTAATACCCAAGTGTTTCGGCTCAATAGCAGTGTACTTGGCAATACATCAACCCTCGACCTTACCCTTGCATTTGACCGAAAAGGCTTGAGTTCGGGGGGAGCATTTTTGAATTATGTTGGCGTACAAACGCAACGCCAATTGGGCATTTATGGCGGACAAACGCATTTTTGTAGTATGCGAAGTGTGCAAAACCCCGATGCCAAATTTGTGTTTGCCCAATTGCCAGCCAACGCCTTTATTTGGGATGTGAGCAATCCGCTGATACCAGCCATACAACCTATCAACAACAATGCCATAGAGGTTGCAACATCGTCGCTCAAACGATTTATTGTATGCGATAACCAGACCTTTTTAAGTCCCGTAAGTTTTCAAAAGATTGCCAATCAGCAAATTAGTACATTACCTACGCCAACGATGCTTATTGTTTGTGGTGAAATATTGCGACCAATTGCCCAACAATTAGCTGATTTTAGGCTGAAAAATGATAACATTGTGGCAACGGTCGTGAGTACAGAAAGCATTTACCACGAATTTTCGGCTGGAAAATCCGACCCGACGGCCATCCGTGATTTCGTGAAATTTATGTACGATAAAGCTCCCAATACCCTAAAATACCTGTTACTTTTTGGCGATGCTTCTTACGATTATAAGAAAAGGGTACAAGTAGTAGGCAGCGAAACCCAGGCATTGTATATTCCAACCTATGAAAGTAGAGAGTCGTTGCATCCTATTTTTAGTTATGCTTCCGACGATTATTATGGTTTTTTAGAAAAAAATGAAGGCGAATGGCAGGAAAGTGACCTTGGCGACCATAGTCTTGAGATTGGTATCGGACGTTTGCCCGTTAAAACAAAAGCAGAAGCCCAAAGGCTAGTCAATAAGCTTATGGCTTATGCCAACCAAAGCGACAACAGCGACTGGCGAAGCAAAGTGACTTTTGTAGCCGACAATGGCGATGCTAATTTGCACCAAAGCGATGCCGAGTTTTTTGCCAATATGCTCAACAATACGGCTTTTCAGGCTGAAAAAATTTACCTAGATAATTATCCGCTCGTTTCATTACCCGAAGGCCAACGTAGTCCTACAGCCAAAACCATCCTCAACAAGCAAATAGAACAAGGTTCGCTTATTGTTAATTACAACGGGCATGGGGCAGAAGCTGGTTGGACAGACGAGCAAATACTCACCACAAGCGACATCAATGCTTGGACAAATTATCAACGATTGCCCTTGATGCTTACTGCCACCTGTCAGTTTGGTCGATTCGATGACCCCAACCAAGTTTCGGGGGCAGAGTTGGCACTATTGAGCGAAAAGGGTGGGGCAATAGCCTTGTTTTCTACGACAAGACCCGTGTTTCAGAATACCAATTATTTATTAAATTACGCTTTTTACGAAGCCGTATTCAAAGCATTGCCGAACGGACAAATGCCTCGTTTGGGCGATATTTTCAAAGAAACCAAAAACAAAAGCTTGGCAGGGGTCGTCAACCGCAACTTTACATTACTTGGCGACCCTTCGATGCAATTATTATACCCTTCTCAAACAATTAAATTCGCATCCATTGATACACTCAAGGCACTCCGAAAGATAACGATTCAAGCACAAGTATTGAACACCGCAGGCAATGCCATTGACGACAGTTTTCAGGGCGAAGCCCTTGTGACAGTGTATGACAAGCCTCAAACCTTACAAACCTTGGGTAACAAAGGTGATGCGTTTCCTTATAGTGCTTATGCCAATGTATTGTTTCGGGGAAAATTACCCGTAAAAAATGGTCAAATTTCGGGAAGTTTTGTCGTACCTAAAGACATCAATTATCAATATGGTTTAGGAAAAATCACAGCCTTCGCCTATAATACCCAGCAACGCAATGCCAATGGCTCACAGGCTATTTGGGTAGGAGGAAGTCAAAAAATTAGCCAGCCCGATAACACTCCGCCCGTTTTAGCTGTCTATATGGATGAAAAAGTAGAAAAAGAGTATTATATTACCAATACAAACGCCAATGTTTTAATAGATTTGTATGATGAAAGTGGCATCAATTTAGCAACCGAAGGTTTAGGGCATGACATAAGCCTCAACCTAGATGATACCATGACGGTGCGATTAAACCCTTATTATACGAGCCTCTTAGGCGATTTTACAAAAGGCTCAATTGCGTATCCGCTTCAAAATCTTAGTGTTGGCAAGCATATTGTCAAAATAAAAGCATGGGATACGTACAATAATTCGGTAGAAAAGGCGTTAAATTTTGAGGTAATCGTACAGCCTAATCAAACATTGAGTAATACAAGGGCGTATCCTAATCCTTTTCACCATACGGTACATTTTAGTTTTGAACATAACCGAGTGGGCGACAATGTGCTGGTAGAACTAGAGCTTTATGATAGTGGGGGCCAAAGCTTACAACATTTTACCCAAACCGTCTATAATATTTCTAGCCCTTGCGAGGCAATTGCGTGGGATTTGAGCGATACCTTTAACCAACGTGCCAAAGGTATTTATTTTTACCGTATCTCTATGAAATCCCTGACCATCAATTATGAAGCATCATCGTATGGGAAACTAATACATATCGACTAAAATCAACGAGAGGAAATTTCAAGGAATCGTTCCTTCAACACTAAAAAAATAGTACTTTTGAAGGAAGCCTCATACGAAAATTAATTTGAACAACAATGATTAAACAAATTATGCACGCTCCTAAAGCGTATTTGATGTTTGGATTTGCTTTATTGGCACTGCCATCACTTACACAAGCCCAAAATACTGCGCCTACGCCTGTGATTCGTTCCCTTATTTTTACGCCCGACGCACGTTCTGGTGCAATGGCTGATGCAGGTGTGGCTATCGACGCACAAGATGGCGATGCCAATAGCCTTTTCTGGAATGCAGGTAAAATGCCTTTTTCTAACAAAGACATGGGCTTTTCTTTGTCTTATACGCCTTGGCTACGCCAGTTGGTCAACGATATGGCCTTGCTCAACGGAAGTTTTTATAAAAAATTTAAAAATGACCAAGTGTTTGGTGCATCTATCCATTATTTTGATATGGGCTTGTTCCAAAACACCGATAACAGTGGCAATATTCTCGGAAATTTCAACTCTAAAGAATATGCTATCAATGTGGCTTATGCACGCAAACTTTCCGAAAAACTCGGTCTGGGTGTGACCATCAAATACATCAATTCGTCTTTATTTCAAGGTACGGTGACAGGTACTAGCGGCACGGTAAATGTGCAGCCCGTCAATACGGTGGCTGCCGATATTGGCTTATTTCATACCTCCAACAGCGACCGCCCTTGGAACTACAATTGGGGCGTAAGTATCCAAAATATTTCGGGTAGAGTATCGTATGTAGCCAATTCGCTCGACTTTATTCCGACCAACCTGAAAGTAGGGTTTGCCGCTATCAACGACCTTGACCAACACAATAAAGTGACCTTTACGCTCGATTTAAACAAATTGATGGTACCAACGCCTACTTACGACAGCAATGGAAATTTGAAACAGCCAGCTACTGCCATCGGAGGGATTCTAGGCTCATTTGGCGATGCTCCAGGGGGCTTGGGTGAAGAGTTGAGAGAAATTTCGGCTTCGTTTGGTACTGAATATTTATACAATAATACTTTTGCCCTGCGTGCAGGATACCGTTACGAAGACAGAAACAAAGGCAATCAGCAATATGCTACGTTTGGTATCGGCGTGAAATTTGACCAAAAATATGGCTTGGATTTCTCTTATTTAGTGCCTAGCTCTAAAGGAAATCCTTTGGCTCAAACCATCCGTTTATCGCTCCATGCCAACTTGAACACAGGGAAAGATTGGGATAACTAGGGTAAAAAAAATCTGGTACATTCTGCTAAATCCACATTATTACTTAACTTGCAGGCTTTCGATACATTATCTGAAAAAGGTCTTTGACGATAATGTACCGAAAGCCTTTCTTGTTTCATATTACTCCAAAAAATATATGCTAGATAGATACAGTAGTCCTGCCTTTTATCCCATTGAAAAAGTACATATTCCTGATATTCAAACAATTATTCTTAAAAATGGTACGCCTTTACACGTTATCAATGTAGGCGAACAACCCGTTTGTAAAGTAGAACTCGTGTTTGAGGCAGGTCATTGGCAAGATGCCAAGCCAGCCGTTTCACTTTTTACGGCTAAAATGATTGGCGAAGGTACTACTCGACACAACGCCCAAGCCATCAGTGAATATTTTGACCAATATGGTGCTTTTACAGAATTTACACATGGGGTCGATAGGGCAAGTTTTGTTTTGTATGGCCTTACCAAGCACCTGTCAGAGCTATTGCCTATGGTCGATGAAATGCTTCAAGAGGCGACTTTTCCTAGCGGAGAGTTGGAAACCATCAAGACTATCCAACGCCAAACGCTTGAGGTAAATCGAGAAAAAACGGCTTTTGTTGCCAACCAGAAATTGAAAGGTACGCTTTTTGGTACGCAACACCCTTATGGGTTTGTCCTCGACAATGCCATGATTGATGGCATAGACCAAGCCGCTTTACTTGACTTTTATCAACGTTATTGGAAAAACAAACCTTGTCGTATTTTCCTATCTGGACGTATTACCGACACAGAAATTGCACTCGTCGAGCGTTTTTTGGGACAACATACCATTGATTCTGCTCCTGCTCAGGCAACTCACCCACTTCCAGAAGTGAGTACCCAACAAGTATTAGTCGAAAAAGCCCAAGCCATGCAGTCGTCGGTTCGTTTGGGTAAAACAATTTTTACCAGAAATCATCCTGATTATTTTAACTTATTGATTGTCAATGAAATACTTGGGGGCTATTTTGGTTCAAGATTGATGAAAAATATTCGGGAAGAAAAAGGACTCACGTATGGCATTGGCTCTAATGTAGTACCTTTGTCGAGGGCAGGTTATTTTGTGATTGGTACAGATGTAAAGAAAGAATTTACGCAATTGGCCATCGACGAAATATACAAAGAAATTCAGGTTTTGCAGACTGAACTTATTAGCAATGAGGAACTTACAACCGTAAGAAATTATATGCTTGGCTCTATTGCAGGTTCGGTCAATACGCCTTTTGAAATAGCCGACCGCTACAAGGTTATTTTATCAGAAGGCTTGCCCATTGATTTTTATACCCAATATTTCGAGCATATCAAACAAATCGAGGCGGCAACCATTGCTCAAACCGCTCAACGCTACCTTGCTACCGATTCGTTTGCAGAAGTAGTGGTAGGTGGAAAATAATGCCATGCCAAGTGGTGTTAGCCTTAAAGCTCGGTGTCAAATAGGTTGACATCGAGCTTATTTTTTGCAATCTATGCTTTCATCAAGGCTATTCTGATGGTTGTATAGTCGTATTTCCCTCCCAATGCTTCGAAAATGGGCTTTACGGGTTGTCCTTTCGTAATACCTAGGCTATTGGCTACAAGCCTGATGGCTTGGGCATCGCTGTTGCTAATAAAGCGTTGCCAATCAATGGCCAAGCCTCCTTCTTCAAGCTTGACCAAATGCGTGAAAATGGTATCAGCCGATAAGCCTCGTTGTTGTGCGATAGCCGACAACGATAGTCCTTCTGCATACAATAAATGCGTAGCTTGGTAAGTATTAACATTTTTAGGATTTTGCTTAATAAAATCGTTTATCACCTGTAAAAAAGACAAGCCATATTGTGAAAATTTATTTTCCGACACCCCTTGTACCTGTAACATTTGGAATTGGTTGAGGGGCTTTTTTGTCGCCATATCGTTGAGGGTGGCATCCGAAAATACCACAAAAGCAGGAATGTCTTTGGCATCTGCCATTTTTTTACGATGTGCTTTGAGCAATCCAAGTAAGGTATCGTCGGTATTGGTTGGGCTTTTTTCTTTGGTGTTACTTTCTTGTTTGATGGCTCGTTCTTCAAATGGTCTGAATTGTACCAAAGGCACTTTTCGCCCTTCTTTCAAGACCGCCATCGAAGTAGCATTGAGCTTGAAAGCGTGCTGCTCGTCGTAAGCAATATCTATGATACCCGAATTGAGCATTTGTTGGATATATTCGGCCCATTCTTCATAACGCAAATCCTTGCCAACGCCAAAGGTTTTGAGTTGGTCGTAGCGTAGTTCCATGAGCTTTCGGGTATGTGCTCCTCGCAAAATATCTATGAGCATACCCATCGCTACTTTTTGTTGGGTGCGAGCAATGGCAGAAAGGGCTTTCTGGGCTACGATTGTGCCGTCGAAGCGACGAGGTGGATTTTGGCATACATCGCAATTGCCACAATCGTGGGTAACTTCTTCGTTGAAATAACTTAATAAAATTCTTCTACGACAAATTTCGGCTTCGGCATACTGCTTGAGTCGTTCGAGTTTGGCTAGTTGTAGTTCTTTTAGGTCTTGGCTAAGTTCCGATTGGACAATCATATCTTTTCGTACCAGTAAATCATTGTACGAATAAAACAAAAGGGTGTCTGCTGCTACGCCATCTCGCCCAGCTCGTCCGATTTCTTGGTAAAAACTTTCGATATTTGCTGGTAAAGAATAATGAATCACCCATCGCACATTCGATTTGTCGATGCCCATGCCAAAAGCGATGGTAGCACAAATAACCTGTATGTCGTCACGGAGAAATTGCTCTTGGACTTCGGCTCGGTCTTTGGCACTCATGCCTGCATGGTAAAATTTAGCATTGATACCCAATTTTACGAGGCTACTAGCTACTTGTTCGGTATTGTTTCGGCTCAGACAGTAAATAATGCCTGCTTGGGTGGGATGTTCTTGGATAAAACGATGAATTGCTTTCATCCGATTGCGTCCAGCTTGTACCGATAGCGACAAATTGGGGCGGTCGAAAGAACTGATATAGATTTGGGCATCAGGAATCCCCAATTGGGCAAGAATATCTTTACGAGTAATTTTATCGGCAGTGGCTGTGAGGGCTACCACAGGCACATGAGGCAAAGCCCGTTTGAGTTGGTGCAATTGGGTGTATTCGGGTCTGAAATCATGCCCCCACACCGACACACAGTGCGATTCGTCAACGGCTATCATGCTGATAGGCAAGCGGGTAATCCAGTCAAAAAAGCCTTGAGAGAAAAGTTTTTCGGGCGAAACATACAATAATTTAAGCTCTCCTTGGCGACATTTACGCTCCACCAACGACTGTTCGGCTCCGCCCATCGACGAGTTGAGATAAGCCGCAGGAATGCCATTGGCTTGTAGGGCTTGCACTTGGTCGTGCATCAGGGCAATTAGGGGCGAAATCACAAGGCTAAGACCCGAAAACATCAAGGCAGGCACTTGAAAACAAAGCGATTTACCACCACCCGTGGGCATCAGTACCATACAGTCGTGTCCTGCTACAATGCCGTCGATGATTTCGGCTTGGAGCGGACGAAAGGAGTCATAACCAAAGTATTGTTTTAAAACTTGTTCTTTGTTGAAAGGCATACGTTACACTATTATACAAACCATTGCTATGGTATTTAGACGAAAAAGTCCTAATGGAGTCACCCATTAGGACTAAAAATAACGATTTTTTTGATTAGCCATACAAAGGCTGGTCGAAAAGCTCTATTTCTGGCACTTGGCTCAAGTCGAGCAGTTGCACCTTATAACGTTGATACGTTGGAATTTCTAAATCAGACTCTAAAGGCATTTTTTGAGCAAAAGAATCAATCATTTTACGGATTCTCAAGGAATCATCCTCGTGTTTAAAATTGAATACAGGATTGCCCTTGGTTTCTGGTTCTTTTTCTTCTTCCTCTTCTTCGTCAAAATGCTCTTCTAATTCAATAGGTTGCACAGGTACAGGAGGTTTTACGGGAGCAACACTACCGTTGGTATGCCCATTGATGCGAGGTGTAGCCAAAGTTTTGGTAGGCGTTGGCACAGGTGGTGCAGGTGCGGTTTTGATGGGGGCATCTTCGGGTAAATCGAAGCCCGCCGCAATCACCGTCACACGCATTTCTTCGCCGAGTTCGTCGTCAATGATAAAGCCTAGTTTAAAACCTGCTGGTTGCTTTCCTACTTCTCGCATAATATAGTCGGTGATGATTTGCTGTTCTTTCACCCCCATAATTTTTGAGTTACTTGTAGAAACCGTCACCAAAATTCTTTTAGCCCCTTTAATATCTTTATTGTTGAGCAAAGGCGAATCTAGGGCAGCCTTGATTACCTCTGTAGCACGGTTTTGCCCTCTGGCAGAAGCCGTACTCATCACGGCTTGTCCGGCATTGCTCAGTACTTTTTTAACGTCTTTAAAGTCGGCATTGATTTTCCCCGATTTCGTAATCACCTCAGCTACCGATTTTGCTGCATTGGCTAGTACGTCGTCGGCGTGTTCAAATGCTTCTAAAATATTGAGTTCTTCGTAAATTTCTAACAGTTTGTCGTTCAATACTACCAATACGGTATCGCAGGTGCGTTGCAATTCTTCGATACCTTTCGTAGCGGCATCAATTTTCTCCGTCCCTTCCCAAGAGTAAGGTGCCGTGACAATGGCTACCGTAAGAATATCGAGGCTTTTGGCAATTTTAGCAATCACAGGAGCAGCCCCTGTACCTGTACCACCACCCATACCAGCCGTAATAAAGACCATTTTGGTATTACCTTCGAGCAAAGCCGTAATTTGAGCGGCACTTTCTTCTGCGGCCAAACGCCCTTGTTCGGGTTCTGTTCCCGCACCAAGACCTTCGGTAAGAATAGCTCCTAATTGCAATTTGGTAGGCACTGAATTATCATTAAGTGCCTGTAAATCTGTATTACAAACGATAAAGTCAACATCTTGTATCTTCATATCGTACATGTGGCGCACGGCGTTGCTGCCACCGCCCCCCACACCAATTACTTTGATGATATTCGATGGTTTATCCTCCTTTAGCTCGATGTTATGATCAAAAAATGCCATACTTTTAAATGGATTAAGGATTGAATTTGATAGTAAGGATTGAAAAAATGATTATAAACTTAGGCATATTAATCATGATACGCTGACGGCACGAGTTTCGTCACAACGAGCCTCTTTTCCGATAGGCTTATCCGAGATGTCATAAATTAAAACGCATTCAACCTTGTTTAAATAAATACTTGATAAACTGCTTTTTTAGTTGTGTTATCTACATATATAATACCAAAATTGAATAATTGGTAAACATATAGAATCTTTTCTTTAGACAAAATGAAATTAGCTCAACTTGATATAATAATGCTTTGATAAATAAAGCATTAACAGGAGTTAGTTCATGTAATTTAAGATGGCAATAACTTCTAAAAATTCAGTTTTCCAAATTTACAAATAAATAAAGATTTTCATAAAACCATTTACTCAGTTATGTGTATAAAATTTATAAACGTTGTTATTATCCAATAAACGTCTTATTCTGTTTGTCCCCAACGCCACTCCCTGCCTAATTCGAGTTCTTTGCGTAAATTTTGCTTGATAAAAAAGTCCCTTGTGCTGTAATAGTCGAGCTTTTTCGCTGGAATTTCAGGGGCATTGGCAAGTGCATAAAGCATCATGGCTGTATAACGAACGGTGTTTTGTAACTCATCTTTTTTGACCAAATCAAATTTGTCGCAATTGGCATGATAGCAGCCCAGTGCGTCTGGGGCTATACTTCCGATGGGCGATGCCGTTGGAATGCCTTCGAGCATAAAGCTTTGGTGGTCTGAATGCAAGCCTGCTTGATTGATGACAGTATTTTTATAAGCAGGTTCTATTTTCTGAATCACATTGCCAACTTTTGTAAAAAAGGGTACCATTTCATCTCGCCCCGAAGCATTGAAGCCGTTGGCGTTGTTGGCCATGTCGAGGTTCATCATAAACACCACTTGCTCTAGGCTATTGGCTTTCGACAAGCGTTCTATCATGGCTTTCGAGCCTAAGAGTCCTTCTTCTTCCCCCATAAACATCACAAACTCAATGGTACGCTTGGTTTTGAGGTTGAGTTGCTTGAATACCCGTGCTACGTCTAAGATAGAAAATGAACCAATGCCGTTGTCTAAAGCACCATGGGCCAAATCCCAAGAGTCGAGGTGGCCACCGATGACAATTTTTTCATCACGGTACTTTTTGCTATCGCCTTTGAGGGTTGCCACAACGTTGCGGGCTTTAATCATTCGACTAAAGTTTTTCATGTCAATCATAGCAATGAGGTTGGGTTCTTGGCTCAACCATGCCCTGATTTCCATGCCACTTTCCAACGAAATACATACCGCTGGAATTTCGATAAGGCTACCCGTTACGGAAGCCGTACCCGTAAGTAATACATTGCCTTTGACGGTATTGACAAATATCACGCCGGCCGCACCATACTGCATGGCAAGGGCTGTTTTCTCGGAGCGATGCAGGTTTCTTGGGCCTTTGATGGGGGCTAACAAACCAATATTCACCAAGGCAATTTTACCTTGAAGCTGGTCTTTTTTCGCCTGAAAATCGGCTTCTAGGCCGTTGCCTACGTCAACAATAGGAGCGGTCACTTTTGAAGCCACGGGAGTCATGGCCAACGAAACCACTTGCACATCTCTGAAATTATCACTTTTGCGAGGAGCAATCGCCAACGTAACGGTATCTCGTGACCATGCTTCTACTTGGAAAGGCTGGTATTTTACGTCTTTGAAGCCATAAGATTTGAGCAACGCATTGGTGTATTCTTCGGCTTTTTTGCCGTTGCTACTGCCCGTCAAACGATGCCCGATAGTGCGACAAGCATCGCCCAAGGTTTCATAAACCTTACTGTGAGCCAATACGTCTTCATTGATTTGTTTGAAGACTTCTTCTAATTCCTCTGTGTCGTCTTTGAGTGGTTGAGCCGCCATTGTGGCAAGCCCTAAAGCAATGATAACAACTATGTACAAATGTTTTTTCATATTTTTTAAGTTAAGGTTAAGCATTTGCTTACATGCTAGTAGATGCGTAAAGGTTCAAAACATTCTTTTTTACATCGGAATACTGATTTTTGATTTCTGAATTTGGGCAAATTGTTTTTCAACCTGTACTTTCATACAATCGCTTTGAAATCAGAAATCCAATGTCTGTCATCTGTAAGTAGAAAAATCCTGCGTAAATACTAGCGTCAAGTTCCTAATGCCACACTCATATTCAAAGGATTGGGTAAGCAAAAAATAACAGTGAAATTTACAAAAAAGTTAGCCTTTCTCACGCTTATTTCTCCATAATTTAGTAAACGGAAAGAAAAGATACTACAAATTTTATACTTGTGTGCCTCCCTTCTCATGAATCGCCTGAATAAGACTTGTTTTCATGAATATTTTTACCAACGAGTATCTATTGTAGGCAAAGTACCAACACCGAACAGAGACTTATTTTGGGTAGTTAAGAGATAGGAAAAATAGAAGAAAAACAAGGTTTTTTGTTTTTGTAAAAAACTTTATTTTTATTTGTGTAACTATTTACGTAATTGTTTACGTAAATAGTTACACAAATAAAAAGGTAAATCTTTTCATGCCTTTTTAGTAGTTTGATTGTACGACCATTAGCACCATTTATCAATGAATGTTGAAAGCTTAACACAAGACGCACAGCAATGGGAAATACTGTTGCGTAGCATAACCACCCATAGCGTAGATTTTCTTCAATCTTTGCCCGAACGCCCTACGTCGGTTGCTTCTAGCGTGGCTAAGGAATCGTTGCCACTGTTGCCTGAGCGTGGTTTGGGTGCAACAAACGCCTTGGCTGAATTTGAGGAACGATTGGCTCAAAAAATTGTGGCTTCGTCTGGCCCAAGGTATTGGGGTTTTGTGACAGGAGGAGCAACGCCTGCTGCCATTATGGGCGATTGGCTCGCCTCGGTATTCGACCAAAATACCCAAGCTACTGTAGGGCAAGGCGATGTGTCGGCTGGTATTGAGCTAGAAACCATCCAACTGATGCGTTCGTTGCTGGGTTTGCCCGATTATTTCTTTGGCGGCTTTGTCACAGGAGCAACCATGTCAAATTTTACCTGCTTGGCCGTGGCACGGCAATGGTATGGCAAAACGCAACAATTCGATGCAGCCAAAGAAGGAATCAAAACGCCCATACCCATTTTTTCGGCTACGCCGCATTCTTCTTCTATTAAATCGTTGGCAATGTTGGGCATAGGAAGCCAACAATTTAGCGTAGTTGAAGTGCTTGAAGGCAACAGAGAGGCGATGAATGTAGCGGATTTAGAAGAAAAAATACAAGCCCTAAACGGACAACCCTTTATCCTCATCAGCAGTGCTGGCACTGTCAATACGGTTGATTATGACGATTTTCAGGCGATAGCTGCGTTGCGTGCTAAATACCAATTTTGGTGGCATATTGATGCGGCCTTTGGTGGTTTTGCCGCTTGCTCGCCTCAATACAAGTATTTGTTAAGTGGCTGGGAACAAGCCGATAGCATTACGATTGACAACCACAAATGGATGAACGTACCGTATGATAGTGCTGTTTTTTTGGTACAAGAAAA
This sequence comes from Cytophagales bacterium, assembly GCA_013298025.1. Taxonomy (GTDB): domain Bacteria; phylum Bacteroidota; class Bacteroidia; order Cytophagales; family Spirosomataceae; genus Flectobacillus. The sequence goes on from JAAFJE010000022.1 coordinate 47,759, forward strand.
ACATCAAGTATTACAAACGGAAACTTTTCAAAATTCTAATGCTCCTTATTTGGGTAATCCTTTTGAGAATTTTAGTTACTTGAATTTTTTACCTGAAAATTCAAGGCGATTGAGGGCTTTGCCTGTGTGGTTTACGTTGAAAGCATACGGAAAAGAAGGATACCAAGCCATTGTCGAAAATGCCATCGCAATGGCTCAGGCGTTTAGCCAACGCATCGAGCAGCATGAGGCTTTTGCGTTGCTTGCACCTACTCGGCTCAACAATGTTTGTTTTACGTTAGGCAACACCACGGCAGACGTGCCTGCTTTTTTACATCGAGTCAATGCTACAGGCAAAGTATTTATGACTCCGACGGTTTATGGCGGTCAGAAAGGCATCAGGGCAGCGTTTGTCAATTGGCGTACTAGCCTTGAGGATGTCGAAAAAGCCTTTACAATCATGGAAGAATGTTTATGATTTTTTACCCGAATTTACAACAATGATACAAATTAGACCTTTTGAAACACAAGATACAACATCCATTGTATCCTTAATTTTACATATCCAACAAGTAGAATTTCAAGTACCTATTACCTTGGCTGACCAACCCGACTTGCTTGAAATCCCTTCTTTTTACCAACAAAAAAGAGGGAATTTTTGGGTGGCGGTAGTGGAAGGCGAAGTGGTGGGAACAATCGCCTTGATTGATTGTGGCGGCAGCGTAGGAGCTATCAGAAAAATGTTTGTGAAACAGGATTTTCGTGGGAAACCCTACCATATTGCCCAGCAATTACTTGATGTACTGACGCAATCGGCTCAACAACAGGGAATTAATGCTTTGTACTTAGGCACGTTGGAACGCCTCCAAGCGGCGATTCGTTTTTACGAACGGAATGGTTTTGTGTTGTTGCCCAAAGGTGATTTACCTCAAGCATTTCCAATTATGGAGGTTGATACGCATTTTTTTGTCAAAAAATTGTAAAAAAGCATCGAAAAAAGGTAATTGGAGCTTGTTGTAACGCAACAAGCTCCAACACTTATACATAAAATTTTTTACGTAAAATAAACTCTTCGACGGCTTCGGGTACCATATAGCGGATAGATTGCCCTTTTTTGAGCGATTCACGGATAAACGTTGCCGAAATGTCTAAAAGCGGCGCATTAACCAAACGCACTTGTGCATGGTTTTTGAGTGGGCTTTCGTCGGCATTGGGGCGAGGATATACATACAAACCGAAGTATTCGATGATTTTCTCGGCATTTTTCCATTTTGGAAACTGAGCCAAATTGTCTTCGCCTATAATCAACTTAAAATGGTGTTGTGGGTATTTTTCTTGCAAACGAATCAGCGTATCGATGGTATAAGAAGGCTTGGGCATTGAAAACTCAATGTCGATAGCCCGAAAACGATTATTGTCGAGAATCGCCTTTTCCACCATATCGAGGCGGTCGAACTCATGCAAGAGCGATTTATTTTTTTTAAAAGGGTTTTGTGGCGAAACCACAAACCAAATTTGCTCTAAATCAGTACTCGAAAGCATCACATTGGCCACAATCAAATGCCCAATATGAATAGGGTTAAACGAGCCAAAAAACAAACCTATTTTCATCAGCTAAACCTTGGTAAATTCATCAAACATTGCTTGTGCTTTGGCTACGGCTACTTCTAAATCTTCGTTGAGTAGCACCACATCGAATTTATCTTGAAACGACATTTCAAATTTCATTTTAAACACACGCTTAGAAATCGAGTCTTCCGAGTCGGTGCCTCTTTCTCGTAGTCGTCGTTCGAGTTCTTCTACGCTGGGTACTTTTACAAAAACAGAAAGGGCTCGTTCTTGGTAGTATTCTTTTAATTTAACCCCACCACGCACATCTACGTCGAAAATTACGTGTTTGCCCGAAGCCCACAGGCGTTCGATTTCAGATTTGAGCGTACCATAATAAGCCCCCGGATACACCTCTTCCCATTCTACAAACTCTTGGTTATCAATTTTTTGCTTAAATTCGTCAGGAGTCATAAAATAGTAATCTTTGCCATTTTCTTCATTGCGGCCACGTTTGTCACGGGTACAAGCCGAAATAGAAAAGCCCAAATTAGCATTATTGGCTAATAGACGCTTCACGATGGTAGTTTTGCCAGACCCCGAAGGAGCTGAAAAAATGATTAATTTGCCGTTTTCCAAAGTCGAAAAATTTAAGTGAAATACCCCTCTTTACCGAATAGTGGGGAAATAAATGCAAAATTAAAAGGTTATTAAGTAAAACCTCACAAAAGATTTTACTTAATAACCTTGGGTATATGCTTGGCTCAATCAAGGGCTTATTTTAAGCCATTGATTTTATTTTTTATGCAATCAATCAAAGAAGAAGGCACACATTTTTTCTCTAGCCTTAGCTTCATGGCATCTTTGATACACTTTTCGAGTTCGTAGCCTTTCTCGCATGGAAGACATCTGTCCATATTAGCTTTAAATTGGGCGATTTGCTCATCCGTTGCTTGTCCATCGACGATGAGTTGAACCAACTTCATACATTCGGTTTGATGCTCACAATGAGTCTTTTTTTGTTGGGGAACGCCCTGCACCTTCTCTGCCTCGGAAATCATGTTTTGATAGAATTAAGCTTTAACTTCGTTTTTTCTATGGATTGGAAATGATATGTTTTTCAACAATACATCAACAATATATAAATCAAGTAGTTATTGAACAGTGAGTAATGAAAAAAAATTCCTGATTTAAAAAAAAACTTTCAACGGTTTGATTTTTGTCAGGTAAATTAATGACCTTTTTCTGTCAAAGTGTCAGAATTGACATCATAGCCTAAGCGTCGAGCGTAGTTTTTGAGTTTGTCTTTCAGCAACATTCTGGCTCTATGCAGGCGTGAACGCACCGTTCCGATAGGAATATCGAGGATTTTTGCCATTTCTTCGTAAGTAAATCCTTCAATATCGCATAGAATAATCACCGTTCTGAAATCTACGGGCAAGGCGTTCAATGCGTTGGCGATTTCGTCGCCAATCAAATCTTGCACCGTTTCGGCACGTAAATCAACGGTTTGGGCTACTTCTGCTTCTTCTTCCGAGTTGTAGGTTGTTTCTACGTCTTGGTAATCAATTTTAGAAGGCTCTTTTGATTTCTTTCTAAAATCATTGATAAAGCTGTTTTTTAGAATCCTGAACAACCAAGCTTTGGCATTTGTTCCTTCTTCAAAAGAATTGATAAAACGAAAAGCTTTTAAGTAAGTATCTTGCACAAGGTCGTTGGCATCGTCTTCGTCGTTGGTCAAACGAAAGGCGAAGTTGTACATAGAATCTATATGGGGCATAAACTCCCGTTCAAATACTCGATGCTTTTCGGCTTCTGAGTAGGTTTGGAGTGTTGGGATTTCTTCTGGCTCTGACATAGCTGATGATGCGTCTCGATGTTGTGTTAAAACTTGAATATGAATGGGTGTAAAGCTCTCCCTATTCCATTCAAGTAGTACTGTTTGGAATAGTAGCATATACAAACAATTTGCCAAGTGTGATTTTTGTCACAAAACTGACAAAACGGCACGATACCTCTCATACGTTTGTTGGGGGCGTTTCCGATAAGGAAAAATGCGTGCTTGGGTTTTGTTTTGGGGAACAATAGCCCTTGGTAAGGACTATTGTAAAAATGCTTGTAATGCTTGGTAAGTTACTGATTTTATAGGGTTTTAGCAACAGACGCACCTAAATTTCCTTAACGCCCAATGGCCACTCGTCGCAGAATGGTATCAATCACCTGCATGGTTGTGATGCCGTCGGCTTCGGCTTCATAATTGAGCATGATACGGTGGTTGAGTACGTCGGGGGCAATTTCTTTGATGTCTTCGGGCAACACATAATCTCGCTCGTCTAGGTAAGCCAATACTTTGGCCGCCAAATTGAGGTTGATGGTAGCTCTTGGCGATGCCCCAAATTGGATATACCGAGCCTCATCACGCAGGCCGTAATCGGCTGGCTTACGGGTAGCAAAAATCAACTCAATAATGTATCGTTCGAGGGTTTCAGAAATGGTTATTTTGTTGATTTCTTGTCGAATAGCGGCAATGTCTTCTTTTGTCAAAATTACTTTTGGCGTATAATTGAAGTCCATATTCGACATCTTTTGCATGACCTCCAACTCTTGCTCTTTGTTGAGATAACCCATAAAAACTTTGAGCATAAAGCGGTCTACTTGGGCTTCGGGCAAGGGAAACGTTCCTTCTTGCTCTACAGGGTTTTGGGTGGCAAGTACCAAAAAAGGCTTGTCGAGCAGGTAGCTTTCGTCGCCAATGGTTACTTGTTTTTCTTGCATGGCTTCGAGCAAGGCCGATTGCACTTTGGCTGGAGCTCGGTTGATTTCGTCGGCAAGAATGATGTTGGCAAAAATGGGCCCTTTGCGTACTTCAAAGTCGTCGAGCTTGCGGTTGTAAATCATGGTACCGATGAGGTCGGCAGGGAGCAAGTCGGGCGTAAATTGTATGCGATGGAAATTTAAGTCTAATATTTTGGCTAAAGTATTGACCGACAAAGTTTTGGCAAGTCCGGGTACGCCTTCTAGCAACACGTGTCCCCCTGTGAAAAGACCGATGAGCAGGCGGTTGGTGAGGCGTTCGTGTCCGACCACGATTTTGCCCATTTCGTCAAATACTTGCTTTATTTTTGAGCGTAAATTCATGAAATGCTTTATTGAAAATCATCAAAGATTTTGTTTCTACTTCGACAATTTTACGAAAAAAAAAGCAAACCCTAGCTACCATTTTTTAAAAATCACATACACAGCCAAAATAATCAAGCCAAAACCAAGTAAATGGTTCCAAGCAGGCTTTTCGGTTTTGAATACATAGATTGTAATAAGACTGAATACAATGAGCGAAACGGCTTCTTGAATGGTTTTGAGTTCAAACATCGAAAAAGGTCCTTGGTTGCCCTTAAAGCCTAATTTATTGGCAGGTACTTGAAAAATGTATTCAAACAAAGCCATGCCCCAACTGAGCAAAATGATGCTCCACAAACCTAGATTTTTGAGGGCTGGTACGTGCTTGAATTGTAAATGACCATACCATGCCAAGGTCATAAAAATATTCGATAGCACGAGTAATACGATGGTATATAAAGCTTTCATAAAAGGTTTTTTTGAAATGAATGCACAAATTTGGCAGAAAGTATTTAGTTTGCATAAAAAACCTGTCGCAAGTGAAAGCCCTAACATCTATTTTTCTCTCAACTATCTTTTACTACACTACCGCCTTGCTGGTACTGTTGTTTGTGTTGGCGTTTTTTATGCCCATTTTATACCACTATGCCCTGCTGGCTACGTGTCTTGCAGGGGTATTGTTGCTCCTCGATGCCCTGATGCTCTATACTTTGCAGGGTATTTTTGCCAGACGAAGCGTACCCGAAAGGCTGTCTAATGGCGACGAAAATCCGCTTTCGATTTATGTAGAAAACCATTATACTTTTGAAGTAAAGCTCGAAATTATCGACGAAATACCTTTTCAGTTTCAGAAACGGGATGTATTATTTTTGTTACAATTACAACCGAAAGAAAGTAAAATTATCCGCTATCAACTCCGCCCCACCGAAAGAGGGGTATATCATTTTGGGGTGGTGAATATCTATGCGAGTTCGCCTTTGCGTTTATTGCAACGCCGTTTTCAGTTTGAGCAAGCCAAAGAAGTGGCGGTATATCCTTCCTTTTTGCAACTAAAAATGTATGACCTCAAGGCGATTTCGCATAAATTAACCGAGTTTGGCTTGAAAAAAATACGTAGAATAGGACAAAGCCAAGAGTTTGAACAAATTCGGCAATATGTACAAGGCGACGACATCCGTACCATCAATTGGCACGCTACAGCTAGGCGTAATGAGTTGATGGTAAATGCTTTCCAAGAAGAAAAAGCCCAATGTGTGTATAATATTATTGATAAAGGAAGAGTGATGCAAAGCCCTTTCGATGGGCTTACTTTGCTCGATTATGCCATCAATGCTAGTTTGATTGTGAGCAATGTAGCTTTACAAAAACAAGATAAAGCTGGGCTGATGACTTTTGCCGATACCGTACACGACCGTCTGCCAGCCGAAAGAAAGGCTACGCAAATGAACAAAATTTTGGAGGTGCTTTACCAACAAACGACTGATTTTAAAGAAAGTAGCTACGAGGCATTGTATATACAGGTAAAGAAACATATTACCCAAAGGAGCTTATTGGTGATTTATACCAATTTTGAAACAGTCACTTCTATGCGGCGACAGTTGCCTTATTTCCAGCAATTGGCCAAATCGCATTTGGTGTTGGTGGTGTTTTTTGAAAACACGGCTATTCGGGCATTATTGGAGGGCGAATCTCGTACCACAGAAGATATTTACCAGAAAACAATTGCCGAAAAGTTTTATTATGAAAAAGAGCAAATTGTAAAAGAATTAGAAAAATATGGCATCAAAGCCTTGCTTACAAGTCCAGCCAATTTGACCATCAATACGCTCAATCGGTATTTGTCTTACAAATCGAGAGGATTGATATAAGCGAAAAATTTCAGGCTCATATTGATACAAAACATAACTGTTTCGTATCAATATGAGCATTGTACGAAGGGAAAAATAGGGCAGAAAAGCCGTTGAAAAATCCTTCGTCCAATACTCATACAGCGTATTTTGTTGAAATCTAGGCATTGATGCCCAACAAAATTTCTATCACATTTTCTTCAGAAGTCAAATCAACCCATTTGTGATAAACCTCTCTTACCTGATTTGTCGGCTGATGCCCCTGAGCAAATAAGTCGTTGAATAGGCGAGTATAAAGCTCATAAGCCTGACTAAAATCGCCTTGGTGCGTATGCGACAATGCTTGAAAAGAAGCCTTTGGTTCGATTTCGTATTTACCCAAAGCGGTTTGCTCGGTTGCTACAGGCAAGGCGATTTCTAGGGTAAAAGGAGCTTCGGTGTCTTCGCCTACATTCCAATAAATAAATTCTAAAGGCCCTGCAATAGGCAATTGTGCTTGCTGAACAGCCTCATAAAGCGGCGACACTTCACGGGCCGCAATGTCATTAACGACACTCAAGGTAGTTTCGGTGCGATACACCACGTAAGTTTGGGCAGGTACTTGTAAAGTTTGCATGATTAAAGAAGTTTAAGTATTGTTTACAGGTACAAAGGAAATACCTTGTAGTGACAAGGGTATGTCAGTAGGAATAAAAAAAGATTATTTTTTTATTTTCTCTTGGTGTATATAGCCCCAACGACGCATTGCTTTGACAATCGGAAATAAAGTTTCGCCATAAGGCGTTAGGGCGTATTCGACCCGAGGAGGCACTTCGGCAAATACGGTGCGTAAAAGAATGCCATCGGCTTCGAGTTCGTCTAGTTGCTTGGCAAGCATTCTTTCAGAAATAGAAGGCAAAGCCCTTTTCATCTCGCCGAAACGATTAATGCCCTTTTCGATTAAAACCAAAATTGTGGTTTTACATTTTCCCTTCAGCACTTTCATGAAAGTATCGGACGGACAAGTATATTCTACAAAATTTTTATCTATCATAAAAAAATAAAGCGTTGATTATCAACAAAAGTGTATTTTTTGTAAGCTACCAAACCTTGTGTAACTACTTGACATTCAGTTATAATTTATTGAAGTTTACAAAATAAATATACAAGTAAATTAACAAATACAAAACCATGAGTCAAAACTTTAAAGCATTAGTCATTAGCGAAACTTCAGAAAAAAAATACATCAGAAGCTTCGAGCAAAAAAACACGGATGATTTACCCGCAGGAGAAGTCTTGATTAGGGTACAGTATTCAAGCCTTAATTACAAAGATGCTCTCTCGTCGATAGGCAACAAAGGCGTTACCCGCAAATATCCGCACACGCCAGGCATTGATGCCGCAGGCGTTGTGATAGAAAGCAGCGTACCCACCTTTCGGCAGGGCGATGCCGTTGTTGTCACGAGTTACGATTTGGGGATGAATACAGCTGGTGCATTTGCCGAGTACATTCGTGTGCCAGCCGCTTGGGTCTTGCCCTTACCAAACGATTTGACACTCTTAAACGCCATGATTTACGGTACAGCCGGACTTACCGCAGGGCTTTGTATTCGAGCTTTACAACAGCAAGGAATCACACCTGATAAAGGAGAAATATTGGTTTCGGGAGCAACGGGAGGCGTAGGGATTTTGTCGGTAGCCCTGTTGGCTAAACTTGGCTATACTGTAGTAGCCCTCACAGGCAAACCCGAAGCGAGTGATTTGCTAATGAGTATTGGGGCAAATCGGATGATTAATAGAGCAACATTTGAAGATAACAGTCCTAAACCCTTGCTCAAAAGTACTTATGCTGGTGCGATAGATACCGTAGGAGGAAATATATTGGCAAGCATCCTCAAGTCGTTGCAATATGGCGGAGCTGTGGCTGCTTGTGGTTTGGTGGCTTCGGCTGATTTACACACGAGTGTTTTTCCTTTTATTTTGCGAGCCAATGCCCTTGTTGGCATTGACTCTGCCGAATGCCCGATGCCTATTCGGGAGGCCATTTGGCAACATTTGGCAAGCGATTGGCGTTTGAGCGATGATACCTTGGCAACGTTACACCAAATAATTACGCTCGAACAAGTCCCTGAAAAGCTCGACTTGATGCTTGCAGGCAAAGCTTGGGGAAAAGTGGTTGTAGCCATATAAGGAAGTTAGTTGGCATCACGGGCTAGGCGAAAGCCCGTGATGTGGGCTTTTATCATCCTTTAATTCCTAGCCAACCGAAACCCAACGCCTTTTTTAGCTGTACCATCCCACCCACCACTATCAAAAACAGTATAATAATTATAGATTATTTTCTTTAAAACTCCTTCGTTCCAATTACTGATGTAAGGGTAATAAAAAGGTCCAATAGGGTTATTCTTATCAAAATTATCCTCATAACTTCCTCCTCTCGTGACCTTATTATTCAGCAAATAAGTGTAGTAGCCTATTGCATCGGCGATACATACTTCGCTCACATTGCCTGATAAGTCATGAATACCCAAATCGTTGGCACGTTTCTGTCCAACAGGATGAATTTGTCCTCCACTATTGCCACCATACCACCCAACGATAGATATTTCACTACTTCCCGCATAATTAAAATTATTTGTTCCTTCACTTGTGGCGGCACATTCCCATTCCGATTCTGTGGGTAAGCGGTAGTGGTATTTGTTCTTTGTTAGGTCATTGAGTCTAATTAAAAAAGTATCTATTTCGGCTTGTGATATATTATCTTTCGGACAAGTAGGGCAGAAAGAAGGAGTTACAGGTTCGTTCATAACATAGTTCCACAAATCTTGAGTTACTTCATATTTATTAAGCCAAAAAAGTGGTATGTCTTTAGGATAGAACTTAGAAAATCTAGCAATATTAGGACTATCAAGGGTACTAGAACTAGAAACACCATCCTGTCCTAAATTATAAAAACCACCTGAAATTTTTATGAAAGCAGCATTCTTATCAAAGTAGTTAGAAATCCTGTTATCTGGCGTGGAGGTAAACGTAACAGGATTAATAATAGGAACATGAACATCGTTGCAATTATCATATATTGTAGCCTCTATTGATAACGTCATATTATTTTGCAAATATATCATACAATCTTTGTAGCCTACAGTGCTATCAGTTAAAGAGAAATTACTTCCTTTAATAACCCACTTAATGGCCTTTATCTTATCGGGTACATCAATTTTAGCCGTCAAAACGAATATTCCATCATCAATAGTTATTATTTTTCTCTGTATGTCACAAGTATAAGCTGGAAATGACTCAGGGGGGTCCATCAAACAAGAACAGAGATTTAGGATAGAAAATAACAAAAAAGTTAAAATCTTAAATTTGCGCATGGGTTCTAAAAGCTAAAATGTATAACGTAGTGCTATGCCTAGCGAGCGTTGTGCAGGCGAAAACGACAAACCTTTATTTTGTAGTTTTTTATTAATTGCTTCGGGCGACCTAATAAATAGCAAGTATCCTTCATACAGCACAGATAACGCTGATGTTGCAATAAGTGTATTAACTAAGATTAATGTTGTCTTACGGGTTTGTATAGCATCATCGTAGGCTTTTTGCCAAGTGATATAATCATTGTACGTTTTAAAATACAGGGTTTTCTTATCATATGAAGTGGCAGCATAGTTATCTGCCAAGATTTTTTTATTTTGATAGTTGTTGTTCAAAACAAAAGCTACTAAGCCTGTAGCTATGGCGGTGCTTCCTACCAAAATTTTTAACCCTACACGTGCCGGCCGACTTGCATTAATCAATTGAATATCTCTTGATAATTCATCGTATTTGACGGGCGTTTGTAAGCCTGTTGTTTTTGATGAAACATCGTTGATGGTACTGTCTAGTACCGTTCTGATGCCCGTATTTACTTTTCCTAGGTATCTAATCAAAGACGCAGAAAAGGTACTGTTTTGAAAGTCTTGTTGTTCGTTCGATAAATTACCTTCCTTGGCTGCAAATACCGATAGTACATTGCCATTTTTACTTGTGCTGTCTTGCACAAAACCTGAATGTATGCCCAGTCGCTCTACGTCAAAAAGCTCACGGTTGGCATCTAGCACCATAAAGCAATATTTTACTTTTTTACTGCTAAGGTTATCTTTGACACCTTTGAGTGAAATAGTATTTTTCAAAGGATTTAGCTGGGCATCAATGGGTAAAATATAATTTGTTTTATTTTTATTGATGCCATACCCTGAAAAGTAAAAAAATACCACATCGTTTTCCTGCAAGGTATCTTGTATGCTTTTAAGGCTGAGACTTACATTACTAGAATCGGCATCGGCCAACATTTTTACGGCAAAACCTAGTTGTTGCAAACGAGCCTTGATGGCTTTGGCGTCGTTGATGGGCGTATGAAGCTCTGGAAGGTTCTGGTAAGTACTGTTACCGATAATAAAAGCAATGCGGCGTTCTTGCTTTTTCTTCGATAAAAAAGGAAATTGTTGGGCAGATGTAGCCAATGACAACAGGCATAGCCCAAGAGTAAACACAAGCCAATTGGGTCGTAATCGTGCAGTATGGTACAGCTTATCTATCATCTTTTGTAATGGATTCGGTTGATACTAAAATGGTACAACAATTTAGTGACATTTTTATGAAAAATTAAAAGGTGAGTGCTTCAATTAGACCGATTATTTAGTTTTCGGTCAAAAAAGAAAGGGAATGCGACTTATCACATTCCCTTTGGGGTGTATTCGGTGTTCTATTACTGAGGTTTATAAGTCAACTGCACAGCCATACGCTGCTTCTGTTGCTCCTTTGATAGCCTCAGAAATAGTTGGGTGTGGATGCACCGCTGTCATAATTTCGTGTGCTGTAGTTTCCAAACGACGAGCTACCACAACCTCTGCAATCATTTCAGTTACGTTGTAGCCAATCATGTGAGCACCCAAAAATTCGCCATATTTTGCATCGAAAATAACTTTTACAAAACCATCTCTAGCTCCTGCGGCTGTAGCTTTTCCAGATGCCACAAATGGGAATTTACCCACTTTGATGTCGTAACCAGCTTCTTTAGCTTTTTTCTCTGTCAAACCAACCGACGCAATTTCAGGCGAGCAATAGGTACATCCCGGAATATTGCTGTAGTCGAGTGGGTGTACAGGGTGGTTGGCAATTTTTTCAACGCAAATAATCCCTTCGGCCGAAGCTACGTGAGCCAAAGCTGGGCCAGGTGTTACGTCACCAATAGCATAATAACCCGGAATATTGGTTTCGTACCATTGGTTAACCAAAATTTTACCTTTGTCTGTAATAATGCCTACGTCTTCCAAACCAATATTTTCGAGGTTGGCAATTACACCTGCCGCCGAAAGTACGATGTCGGCATCAATTGTAATATTCCCAGAAGGCGTTTTTACAGCTACTTTACAACCTTCGCCAGCCGTATCAACCGATTCTACCGAAGAATTGGTATAAATATCAACGCCTAGTTTTTTGTATTGTTTGGCCAATTCTTTCGATACATCTTCGTCTTCTACTGGCACAATATTGGGCATAAACTCTACGATGGTCACTTTTGTACCCATCGCTGCATATACATAGGCAAATTCAACGCCAATTGCACCAGAGCCGATTACAACCATAGATTTAGGTTGGTTTTCCAACGACATCGCTTTACGGTAATCAATTACCTTTACGCCATCTATCGGAATATTCGGCAACGCTCTTGCTCTTGCACCCGTGGCAATCATGATATTTTTGGCATCGTAAACCGTCACTTTGCCATCGGCAGCCGTCACTTCTACTTTTTTGCCTGGCTTCACTTTGCCATTGCCCATGATTACGTCAATTTTGTTTTTTTTCATCAAAAACTGAACGCCTTTGCTCATGGAATCGGCAACGCCACGAGAACGCTTGATTACTGCACCAAAATCTGCGTTGGCTTCCGCTACAGTAATGCCATAATCAGCCGCATGTTTGATGTATTCAAACACCTGAGCCGATTTTAATAAAGCTTTAGTAGGAATACAACCCCAGTTCAAACAAATACCGCCTAATGACTCACGCTCAACTACTGCACATTTCAAGCCTAATTGAGAAGCACGAATCGCCGCCACGTATCCGCCTGGACCAGAGCCAATCACTATTAAATCATAAGATGTTGCCATTTTGTTATATTTTAAAGGGAAAAGTACAATTTGGATACAAATATAGTTATTCGTAGGCAAGTCGAATACGATTCTTAGGAAGTTTTTGAAGGAAGATAAACAGAATCAAACGAAGAAGAAAGCCTGTTTGGTATAAAAGCCCATTTGAAAAGTATTTTCTTGGGCTTTTATTGTAGCTAAAGGCTTGTTACTTAACAAGTACAAGCTGCTTTGTATTTCCAGTTGAAATAATACGCTAAGGCTATCAAAAGCCCACCTAAAGTCCCTGTAATAAATTCAAAAGCTTCGCCCAACCATAATACTTCGAGGGCTTTTACGCTCAAGCTTGCCAACAATAATGTTAGAGGCAAACGGTATTGGTGCTTTTTGTAATCGCCCCAAAGAATTGCTCCTGCCAGCACCACACTGCCAAGAATAAACCACAATTCCCATGTATGATTTTGTAGTAAATGCCCTCCAATGTAAGGCAATAACGTGACCAATAGGGGCGTAGCAATGCAGTGTATCGCACATAAAAGCGATACATAAAAGCCGATTTTCTCGATTTTGATAGTAGAGTGACGATGAGATTGTTTCATAATTGTAATATTGTTGCAAAATTAATACAATGCAACAATATTGCAAACATATTTTTTGATACTTGTAGTTCCTTGTGAAGGCATTAAAACTAAAAAACGCTGTAGAGAATAATCTACAGCGTTGGGTTTGCTCGCAAGTGCCGAATTACTTGTAAGATTATGCTTAATTTCTTCCTTTGTAAGCAGCAGGGTTGTCTAGGCTTGTGCGGCCATACGCAGGGCAGTTTTGTCTAGCACAAGAAGCGAATGCCATAAGCGCCAACAATCCGAAAAGAATATGTGCTTTTTTCATGATGATATGTGGATAAAGTTCTTTGTTTAAAATTACAAAAAAAATGGCTAATTACGAAGCTCAATAATGGTACAATTGGCTACGAATAAAGCGTACCGCAACACAAAACAAAATGGAAGCTCTATAAGGGCTTCCATTTTGTTGAGAACGTTATTGGTTGAAACTTATTGCTCTATAAGCGAAAGATTTTCAGCTCTTTCACGAGATGACTCCGACAATACAACGGGTTGCTGCACGTTTTGGTTGGTATAGCCCAAAATATCGAGCATTCCTTCGCTGCCTTGTTCCGAAGCAAACAAACGGGTCGTAATGGTGCCGTCTTCGAGGCGATCTACAATTACGTGCTTGGGGGCAGGAATCAAACAGTGCTGAATACCACCATAGCCACCCAACGACTCTTGATAAGCCCCTGTGTGGAAAAAGCCGACAAACTGGCGTTCTTGTCCTTCTTCAAAAATAGGTAAATACAAATCGGAGCTATGGGCTTCGGTATTGTAAAAATCCATTGAGTCGCAGGTAAGTCCGCCTAAGTTTACTTTTTGATAAGGAAAATTCCAGTTGTTGACTGGCAACATGATATAACGTTGGTTCATGCCCCAAGAGTCGGGCAATTGCGTAATAAACGAGCCATTAATCATGTACCAAAGTTCTTTGTCGTTTTGGAGCTTTTGGTCGATGATTTCGTATAATACCGCTCCACTTTCGCCGACCGTGTAAGACCCAAATTCGGTAAAAATATTTGGAACTGGCACATTGTTTTTATTACAAATCCAAGAAATAGATTCCACGATTTCGTCAATCATGGCTTGGTAATCGTAATTAAATTGCAAAGACGTTTGAATAGGCAAGCCTCCGCCCAAGTCGATAGAGTCGAGTTCGGGACAAACCTTTTTCATTTCGCAATATTTGTAAATAAAGCGGCTCAATTCCGACCAATAGTAGGCACTGTCTTTGATGCCCGTATTGATAAAGAAATGCAACATTTTGAGCTTGTACTTCGGACTATTCTGGATTTTGGTTTTGTACAACTCCATCACATCCGAATAGCGAAGCCCAAGGCGAGAAGTGTAAAAAGCAAAATCGGGTTCTTCGTCGGTCGCAATGCGAATGCCCAAATTAACCGTTTCAGCCGTAACAGATTTCTCGTAAAAATCTATTTCCTTCAAATTGTCCAAAATCGGAATACAATTGAAGCCTTCGTTAATCAGCTCGCTAATGTATTGTGTATATAATGGCAATTTATAGCCATTACACAAAATATAGGTTGATTTGGAAAGTTTACCCTCGTTGTACAATTGTCTGATAATCGGAATATCATAAGACGACGACGTTTCGAGGTGAACATTATGACTTAAAACCTCTTCGACCACAAACCTAAAATGGGACGATTTAGTGCAATAACAATACGTATAATTGCCTTTATAGTTATACTTTTTAATAGCATTTTTGAACATCCGTTTGGCATTTTCGATATGTTCACCTATTTTGGGCAAATACGTAATTTTGAGTGGCGTACCATACTGCTTGATAATGTCCATCAAAGGCACATTATTGAACATGAGTTCATTGTTTTCATCAATGTTGAATTCAAGCGTTGGAAACTCAATGGTTTGGTCAATGAGGTCAATGTAATTTTTCATCCTACAGCGAAAAGCATAAAGCGAATTTTTAAGTTGAACAATATGTAAAGATTGCGTGTTTAAGCCTTGGTTTGTGGCCAAGCGTAAACACTTGCGTGTAATTATAAGAAACGAAAACCGCAAGAATTTCCATTTTTCTTAGAGATACTTGCGGAGTTTTGCTCATAAAAACGTGCAAAAGTGCAATAAAAGTATGACCTTTGCAAGAATATAATTTGGAATTATTATAATTTAACAAAGCAGGTGTTTGAATTGAGTAATTTCTTTGAAAATCAAAGGGTTGCTTCATTCATAACAAACTTTGTATCATGCACGAAGGCTTTTTGTATAAATGTGCAGCTTTCATTTGCTGGTCAATTTCCTAACCATAAAGCTTCAATACTAGAAACAGAACTACGAGCCTTTGCGTTCGTTGCCCATTTTTTTTATGAAAAAAATTCATTTTATTGCTATCGGAGGCGCTGCTATGCACAACCTGGCTATCGACCTTCATAACAATGGTTATTTGATTACGGGTTCTGATGATGAAATTTACGAACCTTCACGAAGTTTATTGGCCAAACATCACCTGCTTCCTGCGGAAATAGGATGGTTTCCTGAGAAAATTTCGGAAGAGTTGACTTGTGTAATTTTAGGGATGCACGCCCGTGCCGACAACCCCGAATTGTTGAAAGCACAAGCCTTGGGCATCCCGATTTATTCATATCCGGCTTTTGTGTATCTGCAAAGCCAACACAAACAAAGAGTGGTAGTAGCGGGTAGTCATGGTAAAACCACTATTACGTCTATGATTCTGCACGTATTGCAATATCATCAACGTAAGTTTGACTATTTGGTAGGGGCAAAAATTGAAGGTTTTGAAACGATGGTAAAGCTTTCAGATGCTCCTGTCATAGTGATAGAAGGCGACGAGTATTTATCTTCACCCATCGACCGACAGCCCAAATTTTTACATTACCAGCCACACGTAGCCCTCATTTCGGGGATTGCCTGGGACCATATCAATGTATATCCTGTTTTTGACGATTACGTACAACAGTTTCAAACCCTTGCCGAGCGTTTGCCCAAATCGGGAAGTTTGATTTATGACCAAAGCGATGCCTTGGTGGCTCGTGTAGGGGAAAAAGAATACGGCGATATTCAAAAGTTGCCTTACAAGGCACATCCTGCCAAGGTGCGTAATGGCAAAACTTTCTTGATTTTACCTAATAAAAAAGAGTTAGAAATTGGTGTTTTTGGCGAACATAACCTCAAAAATATCAATGGTGCGAAACTCGTTTTAAGCCAAATTGGTATCGACGAAGACGAGTTTTACGAAGCAATTCCGTCTTTTAAAGGAGCTGCCAAGCGTTTAGAATTGGTAGGCAACAACGAGGCAACGCAGTTTTATCGAGATTTTGCCCACGCTCCTTCAAAGGTAGCCGCTACTACCCAAGCCCTTAAAGCACAATACCCCGAACGCCCCTTAGTGGCGTGCTTAGAGCTACACACGTTTAGCAGTTTGAACAAACATTTCTTAAAAGAATACGCCCATACGCTCGATGCAGCCGATGAAGCCCTTGTTTATTTTAGTCCTAAAACTTTAGCACACAAAAAAATGCCTGCTATTAGTGAACAGGAAATTCTTGATAATTTCCAAACACCACATCTTAAAGTATTTACCGATAGCACTAGCTTACAAAGCTACCTGTTGTCGAAACGATGGCGTGGCTCGAATCTACTGATGATGTCGTCAGGGACTTTCGACGGTCTGGATTTCAACGCTTTAGCAAATCAAATACTTTAATTTAAACACCCCCTTTCTTCAGTGAAAGGACTGGCATTTATTACTATGAACCGTATTTCACAACTTTTCTCAGAAAAGAAAAACCATATTTTAAACGTTTATTTTACCGCAGGTTTTCCACAATTAGGCGATACCACTACCGTTTTGAAAGCCCTCGAAGCAGGAGGTGCCGATTTGGTAGAAATAGGAATGCCTTATTCAGACCCTGTAGCCGATGGCGAAACCATTCAGCAATCTAACCAAATTGCACTTGACAACGGGATGTCTGTCAAATTGCTTTTCGAGCAGTTGGCAGGTATCAGAGAGAGCGTAACAGTACCGATTTTATTGATGGGGTATGTTAACCCTGTGTTGCAATTTGGTATCGAAGCCTTTTGTCAAAAATGCCAAGAAGTAGGCGTTGATGGGCTTATTTTACCTGATTTACCAGCCGATGTTTACGAAGAAGAATATAAAGCAATTTTCGACCAATATGGCTTGCTCAACATCTTTTTGATTACGCCTCAAACGTCTGAAAGTCGTATCAGACACATTGATGCCATTTCTTCGGGCTTCATTTATATGGTATCGTCGGCAAGTATTACAGGTGCAAAATCGGGCATCAGCGATGAGCAAGAAGCCTATTTTGCTCGCATCAATGCCATGAATTTACAAAATCCTCGCTTGATTGGTTTTGGTATTTCTGATAATGCTACTTTTTTGAAAGCTTCTTCTCATGCGGCTGGGGCAATTATTGGGAGTGCGTTTATCAAGGTACTTGCCCAATCTACACAATTGCACGACGATGTAGTGGCGTTTGTACAAGGCATTAAACAGTCATAAAATACATTGCCCTCAAAATGCTAAGGTTAGCGTTTTGAGGGCAATACACAACGAAAAAGTATTTAAAGGAAAGCTTGAGTCATTTTTGAAAAAGGTATTGTTTTATGCAAAATAGCTTAGAAAAGTTCTAAAAAACACATTCTACCTCAATCTGATTTAGTAACCCCATCCTTAAAATTTCGGACATTTGATTTCTGCTTTTCTGGCTCTGTAGCGGCTTTTCTTATCAAATAATTCGGCAAAAGTATAAGACAGTGATATTTCATGGGCACCACCTGTGGCTGCTCCCAAGGTAGAAACCGTTAGGTCGTAGCTATAGCCAATAGAAAAGCTATCTTGTCGATACCCAATCAAAATAATCGCCGCATCGTTGCTGATGTATTTTTGTGTGCTAGTTTGGTACGATTGTAGCGGAATACCTCTATACCACAAACCCAATACCAAGGGCGAATACGTCAAGTAAGCTCCAAGGTCTAGTTGGTCGGCAGTGCCTTGTTTTTTGTAGTGGGCTACCAAGGTAACACTTTTTTCTTTTTCTATTTCGTCGCCCAAACCATTGCCAATTTCATAATCGGCCAAGCCGATGCGGTAGCCAGCTTGTACACCTATTTTCATGGGTAAACGTGCTTCGCCATTATAAAACGATTGGTTGGGCTGGTTGAGGTGATGCACCGAAGCACCAAACCAAAAGCGGTCGGAGTACAAAATACCTCCAGTCGAAAAATCTAAATAATTGATTTGGGCGTTCAGTTTGCCATTTTGCACAATAGGGTCAACGGTCATGGCAGGATATGCACCCGTGGCAAGATACTGTTCTATCTGGTCGGCAAAGGTATAATCGCCAAAATTAATGCCTCTTGTTACATACGAACCTTGAATACCCAGATTGACAGATAAATTTTCGGATAACTGTACACGATAAGCATAGAGTGCCCCAATCTCGGTTGTTTTCAGGTTTGAAAATTGTTGGTCATTATTGACAATCAGCCCGATGCCACTATTCAGCTTTTCGATATGATAATCGGCCGATAGCGAGGTTGTAACAAAATTGGCATTCAGTGAAGGCCATTGATTGCGGTAGTTGAATGTTACACGGGGAGCCATTGCCGAGCCAGCAAAAGCAGGATTGAGGTATAAAGGCGTAGCATAAAACTGAGAATATTGTGGGTCTTGGGCTTGACTAGCGAAGGCACAAAACATACACAAAATCAACGGAGATACTATTTTTTTGAACATAGTGCTTATGTCAGTTGGTTTATATTTCAGGTAAATATGTCGAGAATTAAAGTTAAATTTTTATATTGTCGTATAGTACAATAAGCTTTTTTGTCAAAAGATGCAGGTCTTTCCTACTAAATAATAAAATTTCAACTTATTATTGTTCGTTTATGAAAGGAAATAAAACTACGTTTTCCCCTTTTGTAATATACATTCAATACTTGGCATTGTGATGGCACACCTTTACAATATCTGTGCTATTACGAACTTCTTTTGCTAATTTAATGTAAGTTTATGTAAATTTTGACATAAATAAAGAAAACTTAGTAAAAGATGCTGTAAAAATACGGCTTTTGAAAAATGCTGTTTTTCTTGGAATACGGTTATCAAAAAAGGTATTTCTTGTGTTGAATACAACGTTTTAATTCACTTATTGGTCATTGGTATATAACAAATTAGCTAACGAAAAAATGGCAAATTTTAGTAGCAAATATTTATTTTTTTTATGTTCTGGCTTTCTGATGCTTTTACTCTGGACGAGTACAGCCAATCATGTGTATGCCCAAATCAAGGCTACCAAGCTATGCCTTTCCGAATGTCAAGATAGTACCGCCGCTACACAATTCAAAGACCAGTCTTCTACGCCTGCCGTTGCCTGGCGTTGGAATTTTGGCGACCCTAGTAGCGGTGCTGCCGATAGCTCGAAGCTCAAAAATCCTGCCCATTTATATACCACGCCAGGAAGCAAGAAGGTGTCGTTGGTACGTACCCTTGCTAATGGTAAAAAAGATTCTTTAGGTATCATTATCACGATTAACCAACCTCCTACGCCTTTTTATTTAGGTAATGACCCAAGCCAACAAGATACAACTATTTGTCGGGGTGAAAAGCTTCGGCTAGACCCCTACCGCTCAGGAGGAGCTCAAGGGCAATATCAGTACAGTTGGTTTCCTAAAGGAGAAACAACGCAAAGCATCTTTGCCGATACCACCAGTTGCTATTCGGTGATGGTAACAGATACGATTACAGGGTGTTTTGCCGAAAATAAAATCAATGTAAAACTCTGTGTGCCGTATCCGCCCAAGCCTACCGAAGAACTTTGGTATTTTGGTAAAGGAGCTGGTATTAAATTTTCAAACGGTCAGCCTGCTGCCGACGACCAAGGTAAAACTAATTCATTAGAGGGCGTATCGGGTGCAACCGACCCCAACGGCAATACCATTTTTTATACTGACGGACGGAAAGTTTACCGAAAAGATGGTACGTTGATGCCATCGTTAGTCAATCCCGCCGACTCTTTATTGGGAAGCTCGTTGGCTACACAAGGCGTAATAATTGTGCCTGTTCCTTCGTGTAAAGGGTGTCAATCAACCTATTATGTTTTTACGACAACTGACATTAATGGAAAAAGACAACTGACCTATTCTGTTGTTGATATGCGAAAAGATGCAGGCAAAGGAGCAATTGTAGAAAAAAATATTCCTCTGAGCGACAATGCCGTAACCGAAAGCGTAGCGGCTACTTTTGTTTCGACCGATTCTACTTACTGGGTGATTACACATGATTATGGCAATAATACGTTTACCATGTATCGGGTGACGAAAAATGGCGTATCCATTCCTAAGACCATCAGCATTGGCGACTCTGTGAAGAATGCCAACCAAGCACAGGGTTATTTAAAGTTTTCTTCCGATGCCACCAAACTTGCTTATGCTATTCCAGGTCCCGACCGCAATTTGATAGAAGTGTATGATTTTGCCGACTCAACGGGAGCGATTTCTAATAAAAGAGTCATTGATTTAGGAGCAGCACCGCCTACGCTCTACGGTATTGAGTTTTCGCCCGATGGTAATAGCATTTATGCAAGCTTAACGGCTGGGATTGTCAATAATACGCCCGTTGACACCAGTATCAAATCGCAATTAGTAAAATTTGATATTACAACGGCCGATAGTGCTACGATACGAGCTTCTAAATATGTAATTGATAAATCTGATTCGCTTAATTTTGGGGCTTTAAAATTAGGCCCAGATGGTAAAATTTATATGGCTATTCAGGGAAAAGATTCTTTAGCTGTCATTGCTCAACCGAATGTTCAAGTGGCTATTAATAGCCCTGTAGATACCTTGGGCTATTTACGGAATGGTTTTAGTTTAGGAGGAAAAATTAGTCAGTTGGGTTTACCCAACAATGTAAGTGGACAAACCACCCAAAGCGATGGCGTAGGGTTTACGGTGAGTACAGCGTGTTTCGGAACGCCCACTCGTTTTGAAACCAGTCATTTATGTGGCGATAAACTGAAAAATACTAAAACACTTTGGCGTATTTATAAAGGAGCTTTACCAGCATCAGGGCAACCAAGCGGCAATCCAATTCTTACACTGGGCGGAGGCAGTGGCGACCAAGATTTACAAGTAAGTACCACTCTGA
This sequence comes from Cytophagales bacterium, assembly GCA_013298025.1. GTDB lineage: Bacteria > Bacteroidota > Bacteroidia > Cytophagales > Spirosomataceae > Flectobacillus. The sequence goes on from JAAFJE010000022.1 coordinate 69,144, forward strand.
GTGAAGCTGGTAAATATTATGCGACGGTGACAATGGCTAATAGATGTAAGTCTGATACAACATTGCCAGCACAAGAATTTAAAGTAAATCCTATACCTGTGGCCAATCTCGGCAAAGATACTACCTTGTGTGCCGCCAGCTATACGCTCGATGCTAGAAATACCCTCGATTCTAGTACTTATTTGTGGAGTGTCAACAACAACCTGCTGAATGCTACCAGTCGTACACTTGTGGCACGCCAATCGGGTACTTATAAGGTAGTTGTAGAACGCTTGGGTTGTACCAAAGAAGATGAAGCCAAAGTGACCTTACTACAGCCAAAAGTATTTGACACCGCTGATACCACCATTTGTCAAGGAGGCTCGGTGGTATTAGATGCGTCTAAAAACTTTACCAATACCACAAAATATCAGTGGAGTACAGGGGCGACTACGCCGACCATTACTGTAAACACGGCTGGTACGTATCGAGTAACTGTGACAACCACCATCAATAATATTCCTTGTACTGTCAGCGACCAGATTGTTGTGCGTTTAGGAAGTGTGCCTACGTTTAGCCAAAATGTAGTAAATCCTACGGCTTGTATCAGCAACAGTGGTGCTATCGCCTTTACGAATTTTAACCCAACGGGCAATTACACTTTTGCCTGGTATAAAAATGGTACATTACAAAGCAACCTTACAGCCAATGTAGCGAGCAATCTTACGGCAGGGCAGTACCAAGTGCTTATTAAAAGCGATGTGTCTTGTCCTCGTACCGTCAATGTTACGCTGACAGCCACAGGTAATCCGCCTGCTCAAATCACCTTTAATACCAGTCCTGTGACGTGTATTACTGACGGAGCAATTGGCATTAATGTAGGAAATAATAGTGCTTTTGTTCCTTACACTTACAAATTACAAAAACAAAATGCACAAGGTGTATATAACTTGGTTAGCCAAGGGTTGATGTCTGGAATTATCGTAACGACCAATCAATACAGACTAGCCAGTTTGAGCGTTGGTACTTATCAAATTGTATTTGAAAATGCTGCTGGTTGTATTTTTACCAGTAATGCTTTGGTTTTGAATAGTATTCCGAGAACGCAGGTATCTATTAGTGCTCCTGTACGCCAATGCGAAGGGACGCTTGTGACACTACGAGCTACCAATTATTCATCAGGCACAATTATTTGGAGTACGGGCGAAACAACGCCTGATATTGTTGCCAAAACTTCTGGTAAATATTGGGTGCGAGTGACTTCACCAGACAGAGCTTGTGTCAATACCGATACCAGTGTGGTCAATTACCAGCCAAGTCCAAAAGTTGCCATTACAGGCCCATCGGCGGTTTGTGTGGGAGCTAGTCGGGTGCAACTTACGGCTACGCCGGCTGGTGGTACATGGGCTGGTGGCGTTTCGAGTAGTGGTTTATACACGCCTCCAAGTTTTATCAAAACAGATGTCATTCAATACAGCGTTACGCAAAATGGATGTACAGGCACAGATACCCTTAAAATCTCGGTACTTGCCGTGCCTAAAATAGATATGCCCGATTTGGTGAGATTGTGTAGCAATGAAATTAGACCAATTGGGGTAGAAGCCGAAACAGGGCTAACCTACTTGTGGAATACAGGGGCTACTACATCGAAAATTATCCCCAATGGAGCGGCTATTTTCAACCTCAAAGTTTCAAATGCAGCTTGTTCTGCTCAGAAAAGTGTAACAGTCAATTTACTTAATCCGCCTTTTGTGTCACTCAAATCGCCTGTGGCTTTGTGCTTGGCCGATGCCAACGCTTCGGTGACACTCGATGCTAGAAATGGAGCGGAACAAAGAACGTACTTATGGTCGCCAGGCGGACAAACCACGCCTACGATTAGCGTCAATCGACAAGGTATATATAACGTACTCGTGACCAACAGCAATGGTTGTAGGGTGTTGGGAACAACGCAGGTGGTTGATTTATGTGAGCCAGATGTAATTGTACCTAGTATTTTTACACCAAACAATGATGCCAGAAATAATACCTTACAAGTTTTTGTTAAATATGTAGCCAGACAAAATTTTTCACTAAAAATATACAATCGCTGGGGCGAAATGGTATTTGCTACGGAAGATTGGGACGAGCGATGGGATGGTAAATACAAAGGCTTTCTAGCACCGCCTAACAGCTACGCTTGGGAAATTACCTACAAGCCGCTGTATGCCGAATCGGAAACGGATATTCGGGTGAAAAAAGGCTCTGTCACGGTCGCTTGGTAAATAAACTTGTGCAATAAAAAATAGGCTAGGGAATGTTCCTTAGCCTATTTTTATGAGTCCTGTGTGAAGGATTTAGATAAATATTTTTTTAAAAAACTTCTTTATTTTATACCTAAATTTACAAAATACGTAGTTTGGCAAAACTCAACAATAAGGTTTTTTCTCCTACACCTCCTTCAAATACAATAATGGCTTTACGGTCGTTGGCATTGACTTCCATTTGCTTGACTGTGCCAAAACCAAACTTCAAATGCTCTACTTTATCGCCTACTTTGAGGTTTTTGGTATCACTCGGAACAAAATCGGCTGATGGAACATACGTGCTTGGAGCAGAGGGTGCAGGTGTTTTTTTCACCAATACGTGTGTCGGAGTTTTGTTTTCTGGGCTACTCACTGTTTTTTCTCTGCTTGCAAAGCCTAGCGATGTTTGGGTTCGTTGCTCTGGCAAACGTTTGGCTACACGGGCCAGTTGCAAAAATTTAGGGTCTATTTCATCTAAAAAGCGACTTGGTTCGCAAGGTTTCAATCGACCATATTGGTAGCGACTTTCGGCATACGAAACGGTCAATTTCTTTTCCGCACGGGTAATGGCTACGTAAAACAAGCGGCGTTCTTCTTCTAAATCAGCCCTGCTTTGCAGCATCATCTGGCTCGGAAACAAATCCTCTTCCATTCCTACAATATATACATGCTTAAATTCAAGTCCTTTGGCCCCGTGAATGGTCATCAGCGTAACTCGGTCGTTGTCGCCATCGGGGTCGTCTTCATCGGCCGTGGTCAGCAGTGATACCGTTTGCAAAAATGCCGACAACGATTTGTCTTGTTCGTCGGCTGTATCCACAAATTCTTTAATCGAGTTGAGCAATTCTTGTACGTTTTCGTAGCGAGAAAGCCCCTCTACGGTTTTATCTTCATACAATTCTTTCAACAATCCCGACGCTTTGGCTACATGACTCGCTACTTCAAAGGCATCTTTTTGCTGATGCTCTACCATCAATTTGAACGAAGTTATCAAATCGGCAAAGCCTTCGATGGCGTCGGCAAAACGACCAGCTTGATAATTTTTGATATTACTGATAACCTCCCAAACTGGAATTTGCCGCTCGGCTGCCGTGATTTCTATTTTGGCAATTGTCGTATCGCCAATGCCTCTTTTGGGTAAATTGATGATGCGTTTGAAGGCTTCGGTATCTCGTTGGTTGATAACAAAACGCAGGTACGCCAGCAAATCTTTGATTTCTTTGCGTTGGTAAAACGATAAACCTCCAATAATACGATACTTGATGTTGAGCTTACGCAAGGCTTCTTCAAAAGAACGAGATTGGGCATTGGTGCGATACAAAATAGCGAAATCGGTGTTTTTTAAACCCTGAGCCATTTTGGTTTCAAATAAATTACTCGCAATCAATCGTCCTTCTTCGTTGTCTGAACTCGCCTTGATAATCTCAATAAGTTTGCCTTCTTCATTTTCGGTAAAAACGTTCTTTTTGAGTTGGGCTTTGTTTTTAGCAATGATTGAGTTGGCAGCCTGAACAATATTTTGCGTTGACCTGTAATTTTGTTCAAGTTTAATTGTCACAATATTCGGATAATCTCTTTCTAAATTGAGGATATTTTCAATATTTGCTCCCCTAAAAGCATAAATCGACTGGGCATCGTCGCCTACTACGGCCAAATTATTAGTTTTTGCCGAAAGTTTTTTTACAATCAAATACTGAGAAACGTTGGTATCTTGAAACTCATCAACCATCACAAACTGAAATTTGCGTTGGTATTTGTCCAACACGGCTGGGTGGTCTCTAAACAACACATTGGTATTATAAAGCAAATCGTCAAAGTCCATAGCATTGGCCTGAAAGCAACGCAACGCATATAGTTTATACAGTTGCCCTAGTTCTGGTAGTTTTGCGGCGGCATCATCGGCCTGAATAACGGGATTGTGGAGGTATTCTTCTGGCCCAATGAGGCGGTTTTTTGCCCCTGAAATTCTATTGAAAACCAAGTTTGGTTTATATACTTTGTCGTCTAATCCTCTTTCTTTAATAATACTTTTCAGCAACGATTTAGAATCGTCGGTATCATAAATAGAAAAGTCGGGGGTAAAGCCTAGGTGTTTTCCTTCAAAACGTAAAATTTTTGCAAAAACCGAGTGAAATGTACCCATCCAAATATTTTTGGCATCATTTCCTACCACTTTTTCCACCCTCGAACGCATCTCTCCGGCGGCTTTATTCGTAAAAGTCAATAGTAAAATACTGAAAGGGTCATAGCCTTGTTCCAATAGGAAAGCCGTTCGGTAGGTGAGTACACGGGTTTTCCCTGAACCTGCACCAGCTATAATCATCAATGGGCCATGTATATGTTGCACAGCCGCTCGCTGTGGTTCGTTAAGACTTGCTAAATAATCCATATTGCATATTAACTTTTCTATAAATCAATCAGGCAAAATTACGAAAAAGAAGCTAGAAGAAGGCATAATGCTCGATTATCTCCTTTTGGCATGAAAAATGCTTGTGTTCTTTCTCGAAAATTACTTACATTCGTGTTCCCTTTTAGACGATTCGGCAGAACAAAACGTAATACAGAACTAATCTTATTTACAATTATGACTAAAATATTGTTGGTTGAAGATGACGAAAGCTTAGGCTTTGTGGTAAAAGACAATTTAGAACACGAAGGCTATAGCATCGATTTGCAAGTGACGGGCAAAGCTGGACAAAAGGCATTCCAACAAAACCAATATGATATTTGTATTCTCGATGTCATGCTTCCCGAAATGGATGGCTATGCTTTGGCAGAGCATATTCGCAAAACAGGAAGCGAAGTGCCTATTATTTTTCTCACGGCTAAATCATTGAAAGAAGACCGCATCAAAGGACTAAAACTTGGCGCCGACGATTACCTCACCAAACCTTTTAGTATAGAGGAGTTGGTGCTGAGAATTGAAGCTATTTTAAAAAGAACAGGTAAAAAATCTTCTCCACAAACTACAACTATTACCATAGGAAGTTATTTGTACGACCCCAAAAACCTCAAACTCACTTGTGGTGAGTATCAACAAGAACTCACCCATCGAGAAGCCGATTTATTGAGCTTTTTGGTGCGTCATAAGAATGAAACGCTTTCAAGAGATAAAATTTTAATTGCAATCTGGGGCGACGACGACTATTTTAAGGGCCGTAGCCTTGATGTTTTTATCACACGACTCCGAAAATACCTCAATAAAGACGCAAACATCAAACTAAGCAATGTACACGGGATAGGATTTAGGCTAGAAGTAATGTGATTATATGGTTTTTGGAAAAAAGTAGGTAAAAAAATATTTGTAGATTAAGTTGCTGACAGGTAGAATTTTAAGTGTTTTTGCTCAATTTTTTTCAAATTTTTTTCAAAAACTATTTGGAAAGAAGAATAAAAAGCAGGAATTTTGCACTCCCAAACGACGGGGGAGGAGAAAAAGAGATGAGAGAGCGAAAAAATATTTTTCAAAAAATATTTGGAGGTTGCGGAAAGTTTTTCTAATTTTGCACTCCCAAACGACGGGAAAGGCTAGAGCGAACGAGTGATAGCATCAAATCTTGGGTATTAAAATTCTGTAAAGAATTGAAGATAAA
>JAAFJE010000023.1 GCA_013298025.1 Cytophagales bacterium
CCTTATCTAAGATTTCCTTAGTTTTGTCATCAAGTATGTTTCTCATGCCTAAGCTGAATTTAGTGTGTTTTGTCGCCACAAAATTCAGCTTTTATTTTGTACTATCAAAAATCATCGGGTAGAGTACTATACACTTCAAATCCCTAGAAGCACTAGATAGATTATCTATAGAACAAGATAAGCTCCTCTATTTTAATAACAAGCAATGGAATGTACTAACCTATAAAACTAAGCAAGTAACTATCGACAAAACATACCCTACGACACTGAGAGATAAGTCATTATATAAATTTTCTGGTACAAACCGTAAAATAGTTTTTGGCTTTGATGAGATTTACTTTTTTGACAATAATAATAAAATGACTCATATTATTAGAATGCCCTACGAAATAGTAGGCATTACAACTATCAACGATAATACGTGCTTTTGCACTCGTTTAGACAATAATGATATAGTAGTTTATCAAGATAAAAAGATGCTATGTAGTCATAAAGTTGATGGGGTTCATATTAGAGATATGGAGTTCAGAGAAGCTAAAAACTTTCTGTCAGCAGTTGTTTCGGGAGAAAATTATCGTCAAGTGACAGAATATTACTATGATTCACTAAAAAATAAGATATACAGCAAAACCTTTGAGGATACTGATGATGGGGCATATTTAGCTTACTCTAATGAAAAATTCCTTTATTATTTTGATGGTGATAGTGACATCACCATCAAAAAGAGAAATCAGAATAAACTAGAAAATGTTAAAACTTTCTCACTAGCAAAATATTTCCCCTTTAATGCAAAAAACTTCTCTTATTTTGATGAAGGCTCTCCGAATTTTATCATAAGAGAAGTAAATGACAAAATATACATCTTCACCATATTCAAAAAGCGACTTTACGGATACCGTTTAGTTGAGTGAGAATCCCCTCGCTGTTGCAAGTTTAACAACTTGGAACAATCAATCAAGTGCAGTCTCCGACTGCACCACCAGTACAACCAATAGCAAAGATTGAATACTTTAGTAGGTTCACTTTGAGCAAGGTCGCAGTCGGAGATTGCTTTTTATTAGGCGTTCCAAGTTCTTAAACTTGAAACAGCTAGTGGTTTACAAAGTTGTTATCTACTTTCCTTTTTTCTTATCGAATCGATGAACTTTTCTAATTCTTTACTGTTATAAAAATCCAAACACTTCATCAGATACAAATTATTTTTCGGGTCGTATGATTTGTAGTCTTTTTTAAGCCAATCGCTTATCATTTTTCTATAATGTTCATTTCCAAAAATATATTCTTCTTTTAAATTGATTATTTGGACGTAGGTTGAACCATCTTTATATTGGGTTGGCTCATTTTTCGTTGCTTCGTAATAACAATCACAAAACGCTTGATTTTTAACTTTAAGAAGTTCGGTTTCCAGTTTGTTATTTTTTGTTTGAGCTGAACATTTTGTAAAACCTATCGCTAGAATGATATATATAGTTTTCATCTCTGAGTATCAATGTAAGATTGTGAATTACGTTTTTTTTAACAGTTAGATAAATGGAAATTAATCCCTCGCTGTTTCAAGTTTAAGAACTTGGAACAATCAATCAAGTGCAGTCTCCGACTGCACCACCAGTACAACCAATAGCCTAAATTGAATACTTTAGTAGGTTCAGTTTGAGTAGGGTCGCAGTCGGAGACTGCTTCTCATTCGGCGTTCCAAGTTATTAAACTTGGAACAGCTAGTGAATAAATTTATTATTTTAGTTTTCAACCCAACAGAAAGACAGGTACTACAGACATTTTATATGATTGGGATTAATCAGGATTAGCCAAGAAACCTTCTTTTGTTATTTCTCTTTTTACGATCGTATCAGCTATTTTTTCTAATTTAACATCTCTATACTCGTTCATACAAGTAGCCAAAAGACTTTGCTTTTTACTGTTAGCATTGAATAAAACACTATTTCCAATCGCTCTGGCATAATTGAGGATTTGTGTTAAATCTTGCTCAGGCACGTAAGTATGAAATGTTTCATAGAATAATTTACTCCTATCTTTTTCAAGCAACTTACTACCATTATGCTTTAGTCCTGCATTTATACATTCAAAAAGAAAATAATCTTTTAGCAACATTTTGTATTGTCCTCTCTTAATAGCTAAAAAAGAGTCTATTTCCTTGTCAGTCATAGTCCTCTTTTGAGCAGAAATATTGAATACAATTAGTACCACGAATAAACTGCTTATTATATTTAGTTTCATAGTAGTTTTTTTGTTCTCTCAAATATAGTTCTTAGGACATCAGAAAGCTTGTAAAATGTCTTAAAACAGATAAACGCTATGATGCTTTTTACGTTTTAAAGCATTCCATTTGTTTTTTTAGGATTTTGCGTAAGTCCTTAGTTCCTTAGTCATAACTTTATTTTTTACTTAAAAATTATAAGGCATATTTTACCCTCAGCGAAATATTTCTTCCCATCTCATCGGCAAAATACCTAAAACGATTCATGTAATCTCGATACGCTGCGTTCAACAGATTGGTAATGCCTAAGCCAACGCTTAGATTTTGGATATTTTTAAAAGCATAATTGGCTTGCATACTCACCAACTGATAAGAGGGAGGTGGCGGCAGAAAATCGCTGTTTGACTCTACTCGTGTTTGTTTAGCAACCCAACTATGAGTAAGGCTTACGTAGGTATTGCTTGACCAACGATAAGTCAGGGTATTTTCCCATCTATCAGGTGGAATATTCACCATAAAACGATTGTTTAGAACATCCTTTGCTCGCACCATTGCATATTTTGTTGCCCATTCGAGTCGCTTTGCAAGGGCGTATTTAGCCGAAACATCGATACCTACAAAGGAGGCATCTACTTGGGTGTAGTCAAACGCTGGGAAAGCTCCTCGCACCGATAGCACTGTTTGCAACACCCCATTTTCTATACGGGGTTGTAGGTAAATAAAATTTCGGATATAATTAACATAAGGAGCTACTTCAAAAGCCCACTTTTCGGCTTGATAGCTTACCGAAGCATTGAGATTATGAGCCACTTCTGGCTGCAAGGCAGTATTGCCTTTTTCATAAGCAGCCGAACCATGATGCACGCCATTAGAAAACAGTTCGTTCATCGTAGGAGCACGCCACGCCAAGGCGGTATTCATTTTTATGAGCCAGCTTTCTTTAGGTTGGTACGAAGCCCCCAGCGTAGCAGAAGCATTAGCAAACGTAAACGATTGGTGAAACACCTCGCCTCCCGTAGCCAAGCCATATACACTAGAATAACGAGTATCGTAACGCAAGCCCGCTTCTAAGCCCCATTGCTTTTTTGTCCAACGTTCTATCAAAAAAACACCCGTACTAAGCGTTTCGTAATTAGGAATCAGCACGGTACTGGTCAGGGGTTTTTCTAAGGTATAAGAAGAAGAAAGATTGTATTGATACAGCGTATTTACGCCAAACGTTCCCGACAATACACCCCAGAGTGGTCGATGTTCGAGGAGCAATTCGCCTTGGTAGCTGGTGAGTTTGAAGTTGAGCGTGTTCAATGTTCTATTGCCACGAGGCACGTCGTATTCCAAACGCCAATTGTATTGTCTTGAAAGCGTCAAAGAAAATTTTCCTAGTTTTTCACTAATCAAAAATGATTTGACTTTCAGCAAATGATGAGCGAGGTCTTGGTTGGGTCGGTTGATGGTATAGCTAGGCGTACTAGGCGTGTAGTCGCTACTTGGCTGTGGGTTATTGATGGCATTCATCAAGTCGGTGAGATTTCCGATATGTGAGCCAGCAAAAATGCCCAGTTGCGTATCGAAATAGCTAAAGAATGCCTCTACGCCAGCATGGTATGTTTGGTAGCCTACCGTAGCTGAAAAATTTCGTTCTTGTACGCCCGTGTTGCCCAAGTAATAATGGGCAGTTTTTACATCGCCTCCTCTTTTGTAAGTAGCTTGCAAACGCCAAGCCAGTCCTTTTATCGACTTTATGCCACCTTCTACAATACCCGAAAGCACCCCTTGCTGGCCATTAGAAAAGGCGACAGTATTGAACTGGGCGTGTATCTTGGCGGAGTCTGGTAATGGATTTGGTTCTACCATAATTACGCCGGCAATCGCATCGGAACCGTATCGAACGCCCGCCGCTCCTTTAATTAAGGTAATTTTTTGTGCCACAAAAGGGTCTATTTCGGGGGCGTGCTCGCTGCCCCATTGTTGTCCTTCCTGCCTGATGCCATTATTCAAAATCAATACACGGTTTGAGTGCATCCCATGAATAACGGGCTTGGCAATGCTACTACCTGTTTGCAGCATCGAAACGCCTACCAGTGCCTGCATCGACTCGGCGAGCGATTTGCCTCTGGTTTCGTCGAGGGCCGCTCCTGTGAGGGTATTTTTAGTTTGCGTTGTATTTTCCTCTTTTTTACCTGTAACGACCACTTCTTGAATATGCTCATCGGCGGCATTTAGGTCGAAGTCTTCGAGGTGTTCTTTTTCTAGTAAAAAATTAATTTCTACTTTCTGGAAAGTCAAGGCTTGGCAAACCAAGGTATAATTCCCTCTACAAAGTTGCCGAAACACATAACGCCCTTCGGCATCGGTAAAGGTAGCTAGGTTTGTACCTTTCAGATAAACCACCGCCCCTGCAATGGGTTGGTGCGTTTCTTTTTCGTGTACCACACCTTTGATAGTACAGGTACATTGTTGGGCCCTGAGTGCCTGTACCAAACCCAGTAAAAGCAATAAAATAATACTTCGTTTCACGTTTGTTGAAGGGATGATGAGATACAAATATATTAATTCCGCAAGAAAAATTGCAACATTGTTGCATATATTTAATATACCCAAGACTTAAACAAGATTTTTTCAGTAAATTTTGTTTAAGTCTTTTACAGATAAATATTAAACAAAATAAATTTACCAAAAACAATACAAAAGTATTATTTTGAACTTTTTTCACTATAAAAATTTATAATTTATTGATTAACAAAGATTTTTTTTCTTATTTATAAAAAATATTTCTCCTTTTTCTTTCTTTTTTGTTTAACAATAACATATATTTGTTAAACAAAAATCAACAACACTATAAACGCCAATACCTATGACAGCAATTGAATTTTCTTTTCATATTGGTAAAGTTTCAAAGTCGTTGAAACCCTTTGCCATGAAGCTCACAAGAGATTATGAAGAGGCAAATGATTTACTTCAAGACACATTATTGAAGGCATTTACAAACCGAGAAAAATATACAGAAGGAACAAACTTGAAGGCGTGGCTATACACCATCATGAAAAATACGTTTATTACGAATTATCAAAAAATGGTTCGTAAAAACACCTTCATTGATACTTCAGACAACCTTCACTACATTAACTCAAATGAATCGACAACCGACAACCAAGCGTTAAGCTCGTTTGCCATGAACGACATCGAAACGGCTGTTAAGGCACTAGAAGAGTCGTATCGGATTCCATTTGTGATGTATTTTAGAGGGTTTAAATACCATGAAATTGCCGACAAACTCAATATTCCTATTGGGACTGTCAAAAACCGCATACACATTGCACGGAAAGAGCTTAAAGACAAGTTGAAAATGTACGAGCATTGGAATTAAGCGACAAAGCTTGTATCTTCGTGGCAAATTATAAGAACGGGTCGTTCTTCTTGGAGTTACATTTCATCAGCAACACAAAGCATTGACTCCAAAAACGACAATTGTAAAATAATTGATTAGTTTTTTGGTTAACAGAAGAAAGTTGCAAAGGGTCGAGTACATGCTCGACTTTTTTGTTGTCCGAATCACTAAGCATTTGTTTAATCTTTTCTTTCCTTTGCCCCATTTTCGTTACACAAAAGCAAGTTTTTTACAAACAAATCACCGTTAGAATCAGTTTTAAAGATAGTATTAGTGTTTTTACAGTATTGTGTAAAGTAGCCTTACGTGTGTAAATGTACCACGATAGCAATGCCCTTACACACATTCAAAACTCATCCTAAAATTAACATATAGGACTGTACGAAAGATTTGATTGCTATTTTTTGATTTCGGAATTTGGGTAAAAAGTCCCTTTTTATTCAAATCTATTTTGAAACAATTTTATACAAACGTATAAATCTACAAGCAGGAAAACGCTTGGTACAGCCCTTTTTAACATACTTATAAATAGATGAAAAAAATCATCGTGATAGGTGCAGGCTTTTCGGGATTGTCGGCAGCCACAGCCCTTGCAAGCAAGGGTTATGACGTAACCATCCTCGAAAAAAATAGTGGCCCAGGCGGACGAGCAAGAGTATTTGAAGCAGCAGGATTTACTTTCGACATGGGCCCTAGTTGGTATTGGATGCCCGATATTTTTGAAAACTATTTTGCCCATTTTCAAAAAAAACCTAGCGATTATTACGACCTAGTACGCCTCGACCCTTCGTATGCTGTCATTTTGCAAAACAACGAAACTATTGCTTTGCCTGCAAGCCTCGAAGGATTAAGAGCCTTATTTGAACAACTGGAGCCGGGCAGTGGCGTACATTTCGATGCGTTTTTGAAACAAGCCGCTTACAAATATGAAGTAGGTATCAACAAATTTGTGTGGAAGCCATCCAGAAGTATCACAGAGTTTTTGAGTCCTAAACTACTATACGATGTTGTTCGCCTCGATGTATTTCAGTCGTTTGCGAGCCATATTCGGAAGTTTTTTAAGAATGAAAAAATTCTTAAACTCATGGAATTTCCGATACTATTTTTAGGGGCAACACCCGAAAACACACCTGCTATGTACAGCCTCATGAACTACGCCGAAATGGCATTAGGCACGTGGTATCCGATGGGAGGGATGCACCTGATTGTGAAAGGAATGGTAAGTTTGGCAGAAGAAAAAGGTGTAAAGATTTTATACAACCAAGAGGTAAAGCAAATCGTAGTAGCACAACAACAAGCCCAGCGAGTGGTTACGACAACGCAAACCTTCGATGCCCACGCTGTAGTTGCCAGTGCCGATTATCACCACGTAGAAGACCAAATTTTGGGCGAGCAATACCGCAATTACGACGAAGCGTATTGGCATAAACGAGTGATGGCACCGTCGTCGTTGTTGTTTTATTTAGGTGTAAACAAACGCATTCCTAAGCTCTTGCATCACAATCTTTTTTTCGATGAAGACTTTGCCATTCATGCACACGAAATTTATACCCAACCCCAATGGCCCAGTAAGCCTTTATTTTATGCCTCTGCACCCTCTAAAACCGATAGCAGCGTAGCACCAGAAGGCTGTGAAAACTTGTTTTTGTTGATACCAGTAGCACCAAATTTAGAAGACACACCAGCCATTAGAGAAAAATATTACAACATTATCATGGAACGCCTCGAACGCTACTGCGGCGTTGGCATCAGAGATGCCGTAGTGTATAAACGAAGCTATGCACACCACGATTTTATCAGTGATTATCATGCTTTCAAAGGAAATGCCTATGGACTTGCCAATACATTGATGCAAACCGCTCTATTGAAACCAGCTTTGAAAAATAAAAAAATATCAAACCTGTATTATACAGGACAACTTACCGTACCAGGGCCAGGAGTGCCACCCTCGCTCATTTCGGGCTTGGTAGTTGCCAACGAATTAGCAAAAGAAATTTAATCAATCTCTAACGCTTGAATGCAAAACCTAATATGATGGATTTGTATAGTACCACCACATTTGGCTGTAGTAAGCTCATCACCGAGCATTACAGTACATCGTTTACCTTGGGCATCAAAACCTTAGATAAGCGTTTTCATGAGCCTATTTATGGTATTTACGGTTTTGTGAGATATGCCGACGAAATTGTAGATACGTTTCATGGATACGACCAAAAAAGTTTATTACTCAGATTTAAGGCCGATACCTACCAAGCCATAGAAGAAAAAATCAGTTTGAACCCCGTGTTGCATTCGTTCCAAACGGTTGTACACCAATACGGTATAGAACACGAGTTGATTGAGGCCTTTCTTTATTCTATGGAAATGGACTTGTACCATGCCGATTATAGCCAAGAAGGCTACGAAAAGTACATTTATGGTTCTGCCGAAGTAGTAGGCCTTATGTGCCTGCGGGTGTTCTGTGAAGGAGATACCGCACTTTATCAAAAGCTCAAAGCCGATGCCCAAAGCCTTGGCGCAGCCTTCCAAAAAATCAACTTTTTACGAGATATTAAATCAGATTTTCAAGAAAGAGGCAGAACGTATTTTCCTGGCGTGGATTTTGCTAACTTTACCTTGGCCGATAAACAAAAGATAGAAGCCGACATCCAAGCCGATTTCGATGCTGGTCTGAGAGGTATCCAAGGCCTGCCTAAAGGAGCAAAATCGGGCGTGTATTTGGCATACAAATACTACGTTCGGTTGTTCGACAAAATCAAAGGATGCCCTGCCTCCAAAATTCAGCACGAGCGTATCCGTGTACCAGATTTTCAGAAAATAGCCCTTTTGGCCAAAACGTATTTTCAGTTACAACTTAACGTCATTTAACCACTGAATATAGTTGTAGTACGAGCATAGCCTAATGGCTATGCTTTTTTTTTATTTATTTTACTAAAAAATTTTATATTTCCTCATTTATCTGTATTTTCAAGCCATCATCTATCAAAAGAACTACTACTCTCAGCTACTTGTTTACACCATTTGGGTTGCGAGGCTCTTCTTTTTACCCTTGGCTAGTTCTCTAAACTGATGACCTATTTACAATACAATCTAATTATTTTATGAAAAAACTTTTTCTCCTACTCTCACTGCTCTGTACAGTGGGTGCAACGCTTTATGCACAAAACGATAAAAAAGAAACTTTATCGGAAGCCGAACTCCTCAAAGCACAACAAGCGTACCTCGATTCTGTAGAATCGGTCATGAAATACCAAACAGGTACGATTCAGTTGGCAAACAATTTGGCTAAAATCAACATTCCTACAGGCTTTAAATACCTCAACGCCGAACACGCCAATGTTATCCTAACCGACGTTTGGGGCAATCCGCCGAGCGAAGGGGTTCTGGGCTTGATTTTGCCAGCAAACATGAAAATCACCGACGGACAAGCCTACGCTTTTATCATCGAATGGGACGACATGGGTTATGTAAAAGACGATGATGCCGACGAAATCGACTACGATGATTTGTTGAAAGAAATGCAAGATGATACGGAAGCCGCCAACGAAGAACGCAAAGAAGCAGGCTACCCAACGGTGAAACTTGTGGGCTGGGCTGCCAAACCCTTTTACGACAAAGACCGTAAAATTTTGCACTGGGCCAAAGAAATCGCTTTTGGCGAAACACCCGAACACACCCTCAATTACAACATCCGTATTTTGGGGAGAAAAGGGGTACTTGTCCTCAATGCCGTTTCGTCGATGAACCAATTGAGCCTTGTTAATAAAGACATCGACAAGGTTTTAGACATTGTTGAGTTTACCGACGGAAACAAATATGGTGACTTCAATCCTAGTGCCGATAAAATTGCAGCCGTGGGCATTGGTGGACTTGTAGCAGGCAAAGTCCTTGCCAAACTGGGCATTTTGGCCGTGATAGGGAAGTTTTTTGCTCCCTTGCTCAAATTGGGCAAACTCTTGGTTGTGGGTATTGTAGCTGGTATTTCGGCACTGTGGCGGTTGATTACTGGTCGAAGAAAAGAGGAAGAAACAAGCGAAGAAAGTGCAACTGAAACAACTGACGATGCCGCAGAAACAACAGAGATAGCCACTGTATCCGATAGCACAACAGGTACCAATACGACTGAAACGCCAGAGAATAAAGAAGGAACAGAGAATCCATCTGCATAATTTTGTACCAAAAGCTGATTTTTTAGAATTTTTCAAAAAACATTTATCCTAAAAAATCAGCTTTTATCTTATGATTCACCTAGACTGAACATTCATGTTGAATGAGGTAGTTGTGAATAACGAATTAATTATCTCCTCGCTGTTTCAAGTTCTTAAACTTCCTGCAACCGCTTTTTAACCATTTGATTTACAGTAAATTAAATATTCTATTTTTGAAGAGTCACCCCCAGTCTTTTAGCCATTTTTTCTAAGTTTTTTAATTGTCTATCTTGATATTTTATCTCATATTCAGCTTGTGTACGTGTTTCAAACTCTACCTTCTTAGTCATCATGTTCCAGAAAATTACAGCTATTTTTCGTGCAGTAGCTTTCACTGCAACAGCGCTTCCTTTTCTTGCGGCGAGTTTTCGATAAAAAGAACCTAAATAGCATTTACTTTTATTCAATGCCCATGCTGTCATTCTAAAAGCTTGATTAGCTCTGTTGGCTACTGAATGTTTAAAATGTCCAACGATTTTTTCTCCTGTAATTTTGGGTTTAGGAGCTAATCCTAGCCAAGAAGTAAAATTTTGAGCCGTTTTCCACTTACTCAAATCTGTACCTGTTTCTGATAAAATGGTAAGAATCGTCTTCTCATCTACTCCGCTGATTTGAGTTAAATCTACGCCTACAATTTCTTGTAGATAACTCTTTGCATCGAAGGAATAATCGTTTTGTCGGATTGCTTTTGTTTTATTTCTTAATTCATCTCCTGAGCCTCCATTGATTTCTCCCAATGTCCTTTCAATCTCTTTTTCACATTCTAACATTTGATCTTTGATGAAATCATACATAGTCAAGGCTTGTTTGAGACTAAAAAGGTGTTCTGTTCGCCAATTGCCTTGGAGTCCTTTCTCAAAGTCTTCTGCAGAAACTTTCATCTGAGGATGACGAAATTTGGCTAACTCTTTAGTGCTTCTTTCGCCTTTAACAATCGCTCTGATAATGTTCATACTTGTTTTCAATTCTGTTCCAGATGCAATCTGCGGAGTGCCGCCCAGATGCGGTTTGATATTCAATAATTGAAGAGATTTTCCCATCAATGCTATCTGAATACCCTTTTGTTGTTCTAAATTTTCTCGCTGACGTACATAAGCTCTCAACTCTCTAATTTTACCCTCAGCAATAAACGAACCACTTAATAAGCCGTAACTATGTAATTGCTGTATCCACTGGCTATCTGACACATCGCTCTTGCGACCGGGTACGTTGCGTACATAACGAGCATTGGCTAAACATAACTCCAATCCTTTACTTTCCAGTACGTCATAGAGATTGACCCAATAAATCCCTGACTGGGCGTCCCCGTAGCTTCCATTGCCACCGAAGTAACGCCAAGACTCACTAACCAGTCTGCTAATTCTTCTAAATCTTGGGTAAAAGTACCAAAACGTCTTACTGATTCATCTGACAAAGAACCGACACATACATAATGAACACTAGCTCCTACATCAATACATGCCACCTGTTGATTTAATACTGAAAGCGGTCTGCTTTTCGTAGATTGTTTGACCCTTTTGCAATTCGATTTTTGTTTCATCTTTAACCAATGTTTAGATATTTATGAAAACAAAGTAGAATAGTCTGAATTTAAAATACTCTTCCTAACGAAGTCTATGCTTAAAAAAAATAAAACATACCTATCAAATATTGATTTGACTACTATTCTATGCCATGCTTGAAATCGAACTTAATAAGTATCAATGTCTAAACGGCTTTTCTTCTTTGTTCTCGAATATAAAGCTATCGGTTGTTAAGTATATGTGCAAAAGGGTTTGTGGGGGCTTGAAACAGCGAGGGGGTATTAGAGGAAAAAAAGGATAAGATAAAAACACGTTACTTTGGCAAAAAGAAAGTAGAGGGTTGGATTAAAAAAAACGAAGCCAATTAGGCATAGTTTTTACTCATGGCATGAGTAATTGGTTTGTTGCTTACGCAAAACGCCAAAAACCTACCTCTATTCGACAACCCATTAAATAGTTGTGAAGATGCCATAAACCTATTACTTTTACAAATGCTTAAAATAAATAATCAACTATGAATAAGTTTTTTTTACAACTAGGAGCGGTGTTGGCAGGACTATCGGTTGCGTTGGGAGCATTTGGTGCGCATGCTTTCAAGGCTAGTTTGGAGGCTGTAGATAGAGTTGATACCTTTGAAACAGCAGCCCGTTATCAGATGTATGGAGGGTTGGCGTTGTTGTTGGTAGGAATAATTTCGGGGCAATTTACACATAAATTTATCCGATATGCAGGCAATGCCTTGTTGTTTGGCACACTTGTTTTTAGTGGGTCGTTGTACTTGATTTGTGCCACAGGTGTCACATTATGGGGTGCTGTAGCCCCAATTGGTGGCAGCAGCTTGATGCTCGGCTGGCTTTTATTGCTTATAGGTATAACAAAAAAATAAAGAGAGAAAACTCCTTTCTCTCTTTATTTTCAATGCACCAAGACCTGTTCGAGGCTGGCCCATACGAGTTCGCCCATGGTTTTGCATTGTAAAAACTTTTCGGATTTATACCATCTTGCCAATTCTCTTTTGAGTTGGTCTATGTTTTCGGGAGGGGCAATTTCATCTCTAGCCATCACCGACATGAGTTCGTACATACGCTGTTTTTCTACTTTCAAACGGCCCGCAATCAACGACCGCTCTTCTATTTGGTATTGCATAACCGACTCGGGAGTCATGTATTTCATGCCCAACTCGACCAATGGAAAATTTTGCTTAAAATATTGTGGCATATACACCGAACGGCGGCCTTCGTAGCTTTGTTGGTCGAAGTCGATGGCCCTGATGCGGTAATACACTTCCTCAAAATCGGGTGTGATGTCGATGACAAAGTTAGAAGAGTGCATATCGCCCAAAAGTCTTACAAAACATCTTTCGTTGAATTTGATAAATTCTTTCGACAAACGAATCGGATTGAGGTTGGGGTCTTGTATGGCTTGTTTAAAAAACTGGTCGCCCGGTAAGCCTGCAATGTGTTCTTCTATGACGGTATTTTCGTAGGTCAAATAGCTGATTCTGTTGGGCGAAAGCAGGTGCTCTAGTTCCATGCCATAAACCCTAGAGGCATCGGCTCGTTTGATATAAAAGTAATCGAAGTTGTCGTTTACTTTATTGACAATCCTAATCCTAAATGGCTGTGTATTACCATAAGTACACAAATCTACCCGGTCCACGGTAAGGTGTTTGATTACCTTGTCGTCGCCATCGGTTTTTAGGTCGGCATAAATTTTCTTCAAGCCTTCATACACATATTCTATATCTGAATACGGGTAAAATACAGTTTGCCAGAGGGTATCATTTCCAAATTTATCGTACAAATTGATGGCACTTTCAAAGCGAAGTAAATCGGTGTATTGTAGGGGTATCGCAAATTCTCGGTTGTATTTGGTCAAATATTTGCGAAGCTGAAGATTGATTTTGAATGGAGGTTTTTTCTTAGAAATCAGTGCCATGAAAGTGAGTGCTTTGAAGAGGAACGTTAGCTGTAGTTGGTGTATCTGTTATCCGTTTTTTACCAATAACAAATACACCAACTACCATTACTTTAATCCTTAGTTTTGAATATTGCCATACATGGTAAAGTTACGATTTTTACTTTTTAATACCGCAATTCTACCATTGTTAGGGTCGAAATCAAAACTAAAATTGTCATTTTCTATAATATCGGTAAAGGCTGCCGCTCCTGCTTCTACAATCGAACTGATGTCGGAACCAAGGTAGGTAAAGGTATAATTTCCGCCCGAATAATTCACTTGGTAGTAAATCAAGCCTTCAAAGCTAGAGGTGCTACGAGTGTATTTAAACCCAAAAGCACAAACACCTCCATCAGAACTGAAATACATATTAATGTCGTTTAATTCTCTGGTTGGAGCAGTGGTTGACAACCGACTGATTTCGGCTTTGATACTGTTGTAAATGCTCGTGTAACTAGGGTCTTGGTTGAGTACGGTAGGACCAAAGTTGATGCCGCTAAACAATGAGCCAATGGCATACCTAAACGGCATGGCAGGCTTGGTGGTTTGGCGTAAATTGATACGGGTGTTGTTTATCGTAATGTAATACACTTTGGCAGAATTGTCCCAATACATATCCTGAAATGTATAATTCAAAATGGTAATGGGGTTTTGCAAATGAATGCCCGTTGTAGTGAAATAATAGGCCGAATAGCCTCCATAAAGGCTATTATTATAAATGAAGTAATAGGTGAAAATTTTATTCCCCATATTAACACTCAAATCTACTACTTGACCATTAGGCAATACCAAAGACGTAAATTTATTGTTTACATAATAATAATTATACGATTGTGAAACAGTCGTATAGAGTGCTCCATTGGTCAAACTTGCATTTTCGGCTTGGGTAATAGGCGTTAAAACCATTTTGGTTTTATAAATATTTCCCTCTAAAATGACTGAGTCGGTAGTGGCTTTTTTGAAAGCCAGTTCTTGGTCTGCCGAATAGCCTTGTCCTACTGTACCGCCCCATACACTGGGGTCGGGGTCCACCAACAAATGCAAGTAATTATAGGTATCAAATACCAACGACGGCACAGCCAAGGCTTTTACTTGGTAAGTACTCGTAAAGCTTTGTGCTGCCGAAAGATAGAATAGGTCGGAGTACATCGCTACTTGCCCGTCGGTCGTAAATTTCAGGTAAAAGCTATAGCCTCCTTCTGTACCACTGTTGGGGTAGTAGGAAGCCTTCCAACCGTAGGGTGCATCGGTCAACACTTTTTTATAGGCATTGAGTGCCTCTGTTGTTCGCTGGTTGGCTGTACCCGAGAACAAGGGCTCTACTTCTACTTTTTGGCACGATACCAAAAGAAGTGGAGCAAAGAACAGATATATCAAGTATTTCTTCATAAAAGTCGTTATTTAGTAAAGTTGGTGATAGCCGTTTGGGTGGTTGTTTGCAAACTACGGAAGTCGATATTGTAGGCATCTTTGAAATAGGCTACTACAATTTTTTCTTTCTTCCGAATCGCCGCTTGTCCGCTTGCACTTGGAATGGCATTCACAATGGCATCGAAACCAGCTCTGCCTTCTACGAGCATGGTGGCAATCATTTCTACAAAATCTTCATCTGTACCCGACATAGAATAAGGTGTAATGTATCCTTGTGCATAAGCTTCGCTGTCGCTTACGTTATACCAGTTGGAAGTATATGTTCCGGGCGTAATTTGCTTGTATTCTACAGGATAAGCAATGTTTTGATGTAAAATGTGAGCAAACTCATGGTGAATCGTATGCAACGTGAATTTTACCCCAGCAAGATTGGTTTTTGAAAAATTATTTACGTCAAAAAGTACTACTTTGCGTCCGCCTTCGGCTGTACCCAAGGTGATTGTTCCGTCTGAGTTGTAGTTGGGGCTACCAACCAATACGTATTGTTTAGGACAAAAAGTTTTGATAAAAGGCTCGCCTGCCTCTTTTACATAAGGGGCTATCCAAATAGCTTTTACAGCTTCCATAATGGGCTGTACCTGTGAGGCATAAGGCGGTACAAGCGTTTTGTTGAGAGGCACTTCATACGGATTCCAACGGTACAATACCTCTATGTTGTAGGGGGTGGTAAAGTTGGTTCTAAGCCACGTATCGAGGGTGGTGGTAGGATACACATCGCCGCCTAGCCCGTCAACGGTGGCACTTACATCTTCTGTTTTTGAGCATCCTGCCAAGCCTACCAAGGTACTGCTGAAGGCAAGGATATATATCAATTTTTGTAGGGTTTTCATAAAAGTTCTGTGTTTGTTTGGTAAACAACTATCTTGGATTGGCGGCTACTCCCGATAAAGTAGCTTCTTGTGGAATTTGTAGCAGTTTGCGTAAATCGTTACTCAAAAGCGTCTGGCTACTTCCGTCGATATTGTTATGCACTATCCTTACTTTGTAGCGGAGGATGTCGAACCAACGAAGCCCTTCGTGCATAAATTCTACACGTTTGAAATACAAAATCGTATTGAGCAGGGCATTGGCTGTGCTGGTTGTTCCCCAAAAAGTATTGTTTTTGCTTACAGTAAGGTTGTGCTGTGCCGCATTGTAGTTATCGATGCGTAAACTCAAAAATGTATTCAAATCGGCAATAGCAGCATCGTTATTTCCTTTATACAAATACGCTTCGGCACGGTTAAAGAGTACTTCTTCGGTCGTAAATAAAGGAATCATGTCGTAGCCATTTCCGATGTCGGCTGTTGGGCTTACACGCACAAAATGCTCGTTGTATTTGGGTAAAAATACGCCTCTTTCGCTTCCAAATAAAGAATAAGCCCAAAAACCACCAGAAGGATTACTACCAAAATACAGGGCTTGTCCTAGATTTGAAGTGAGCATATAGCGGTTTGAACGCCAGTATCTTGCCCAATAAGAACCCGTTTCTGCCAACAACAAATTGGCTTTTTCGGTCGCTAAAGTGTAGCGATACGATATTTCGGTAAAGCTTTGGGTTGAATAATCGTTGTTCCAGTCACGCATATTTTCGGCAAAACCATTGGTGCCTGCTACTTTGGTGGCATATTCTATTACTTTGTCGTAATTTCTTTTAAATAAATAAAAACGAGTGGCAAAAGCATAAGCGGCTTTTTGGGTAAAATGATAGGCGGCTACTTTATACACTTGGTCTTTAATCAACGGAATACCCGCTAGTAAATCTTTTTCTATCATATCATATACATACGCTACTGTTTTGCGGTCGTATTGCTTGATTACCACTTTTTCGGTTTCTGTTACATACGGAATACCGGGGTCGGTACTGGCGGTGGTGGCATCATAAAATTTTGAAAAAAGACTGACCAACATAAAATGAGCGTATGCTCTTGCGACCAACGCTTCGCCTTTTTGCGGAGCAAGGTTGGGCGTATCGCCTAGGGCAGCGATTGATTCGAGGGCTTGGTTGGCACTGGCAATGGCGGCATAGCAGGCAAACCAATAGTACTGCGGACTGTCGTTGTCGTCTTGTAGCACATCTGCCCAAAAGTAGGGTTTTGAATAAATGGGTTGAGCACTTCCTTCGTAGTTGTCGCCTACGTTGTCTGACATAAGCTCACAAAAAGGTGAGTAATTGGCACGAGGATAAGCACTTACCAAGAGTTCTGATATTTTTTCTGGCGTATTAATATCAGTGCGGTTGTCTGGAATGGTATCGAGGTATTTTTCACAACCCGATAACCCAAGGATGCCAGCAACCAACAGAATATAGCTAACAATTTTTTTCATGATTTCAACAATTTTAAATACCTAACTTGAATGAGAGTGATATTTGTCTTGGTATAGGCAAGGCTACACCGCCCGACGAAAAGAACTCTGGGTCTTGTCCGAGTAATTTTTTGTCTGAATACAACAGCATCAAATTGGTTGCCGAAAGCTTCAGGGAAGCATTTTTTACTCCAATGCCCTTCGCCCATTTGGCAGGTAAATTGTACGACAGCGAAACGTTTTTCAAGCGTACAAACGAGCCGTCGGCTACCCGTGCTGTAGAGATATTGTAGAAGGTATAAGGAAATTCTCCTGACTGAAGGTTTTGATACTGTCGGGCATCTATAATCACAGGAATATTGGTGATTTTTTCGTCGCCATACAATAACCAACGGTTTGAAAACTCTCTAGGCATGGCTGTAAGGTCGGTGTAAGATTGGTCGAAGCTAGGATTCAATCGAATTTTGTTGCCGCCTTGGTACGATACAAAAACGTTTAAAGACCAGTTTTTATAGTTGAGGTTGTTCGACCAACCGCCCGTATAAGTGGGGTCCACAGAACCTTCGTATTTGAGGTATTGTGTGATTTTACTTTGCATATCGACAATGGTACTAACTTCGCCATTTTCGTTTTTGAACGTTGGTATGCCATTTTCATTGAGTCCTGTAAACTGTAACGAGAACAAGCCTCTTACGGCATAGCCCTCTTGTGGCCCACCTTCTGCTTTTGTCAGGTCATAAATCAAAGGAAGGCTACTGAGTTTTGTAATTTTATTTTGGTTGAAACCCAAGGTAAAAGTCGAACGCCACTGTAGGCCTGTTTGGTTGATAGGCGTTGCGGTAAGTGAGAAATCAATACCTTTGGAAGTCATATCGGCGTAATTGGCGAGTTTGTAGGCTTCGCCACCGATACCAGCCGTTTTGATTAAGCCAATCAAATCGAAGCCTTTGCGTTGGTACGCATCTACTTCAAAATTAAGGGTGTTGTTCCATAAACCTAGGTCAAAGCCAACATTGGTTTCGTATTGTTTTTCCCAAGTGAGTTCTGAGTTTTCGAGGTTTTGGATGGCAATAACCGATTCTTTTTCAGAAAGATAAGGGCGGTTGGTTACGCTGTTTTTGAAAATAGCCGTAGAGTTTCTTGCATTTCCCATGCTGGCTGTTAGTCCATACGTACCACGCAACGACAATCTACTGATAATGTCTATATCTTTCAAAAATGCTTCTTCTTTGATGTTCCAAGCCCCACTGACGTTCCAAGTAGGAAGCCATCTTGCGGAGGTGGCACGGCCCAATTGGTTAGAGCCGTCGAGGCGGGCTGTTCCATTGAAGGTGTATTTGCCTTTGTAAGAATAACTGGCATTAGAGAAAAATGCTACAAAACGGTCCCGTTGGTTGGCTAACCCATAGTAGTCGAAGTTGCCTTCTAGGTATTGTTTGATAATGCGGTAATCGGTAAACGGAATGCCTCCTTTGTCGAATTGATAGCCGTAGCCAATAAAGTAGGATTCTTGGCGGTCGGCATATTTGATTTCTTGTCCGAGCAAGGCATTCATGATATGCGTTTGGTCGATGGTTTTATTCCAAGAAAGTTGGTGTCTTGCATAATAATTCACAAGTTTATCTTCATTTCTTCTATAAATCCCCCCTTGAGGCATCACCACAATAGGCTCGGCTTCTGGGTTATCGGGGTCACGGTACAAGAATTTGTTTCCTGCTCTTACGGTAGCATTTTCGGCGGCACGATAGGCATTTGCCATGTTCGAGTTTTCGTAGGTATTATTTTCACGGGTCGATTTTACATACCGAATTGTACCTAACACATCGTAGGTAAAATGCTTCGAGAATTTGTATTGTCCTTCTACCTGAAACTTCAAATCGAGTTGATTGAGTGCCAAAAAGTTGTTGTTTACTTCATGAATGATATTGAAAGGAGCATAATTGCGTTTGAAATATTCGAGGTTGCCGTTTTCATCATAAGCTGTCAAGGCTCTACTCGTAGAAAGTGCGTAGTTGAAAGGGTTAATATCGAAATCTCGGTCGTAGCGGCCTTGATAGGCGTTGTTTACCCGGTCTTGTGTAGCGGGTGTGCGTTGTTCCCGAATAGCTCCTACGGTAGTAAAGCCCAACGAAAGTCGGTCGCTGAGTTTGTAGTTGGCTCGCATATTGGCGGTATAGCGACGCACCCGGTCGGCGATTGTCCAGCCGCTATCGTCATACACCGACGTAGAGAAATAGTACTGCGAGGCTTCTGTACCAGAGCTAATGCTCAACGAATGCTCTTGTGCGATAGAATTGCGGAAAAGAATATCAAACCAATTGGTATTTACTTTGGCATATCTTTGCAAAAATACCGAACGGGATTCGGGCGTATTGACAAGCCCAAATTGTCCATTGGTGGTATTATAAGTACTAATCAAATCGTACATTTTGCCATAAACGCCTGTGTTGGCACGGCGCGATACGTCGCTGTAGGTAAGCCAGCCTTTGCGTTCCATTTCGGCATAAACCCCCATTTGCTCGTTCGAGTTCATGATGTTGTAATCGCTGTAGGTGGGTTTCAACATCATCGAAATATTGCTAGTATAGCTGATGGTTGGCTTTTGGATGCGTCCTTTTTTGGTGGTTACTACAATTACGCCATTCATGGCTCTTGCTCCATACAAGGCGGTGGCAGAGGCATCTTTCAGGATTTGGAAGCTTTCAATGTCATCAGAGTTGAGCCCCGATACCGCCGATCCAAGCAGGGTGTTGGCATTTCCCGAAGCGAGGTCGTCGTTTGAGATATTTACTACATCTTCTAGCACAACGCCATCAATTACCCAAAGGGGTTTGTTTTCACCCGTGATAGAGGTTGCTCCACGAATCCGAATTTTGGGGGCTGCCCCAAATGTACCAGATACGTTTTGTACCGATACCCCAGCCGCACGCCCTTCGAGCATACGCCCTACATCGACCGTACCAGCAATTTTGATTTCGTCGGTTTTCAGCTTGACGGCGGCACCCGTAAACATACTGCGGTCTATTTTTTGGTAGCCCGTTACCACCACTTCGTCGATATTTTGGTTGTCAGATTCGAGTACAACATCTATTACCGTTTGGTTGCTTACCGTAATTTCTTGCGGTTTGAAACCAACACTCGAAAAAACCAAGACAGCACCTGTTTTTACTTGGATGCGGTACTTGCCCTTGGTATCGGCAACCGTACCATTTTTTGTACCTTTTTCTCGAATAATAGCACCCACCAGCGGGCTTTTGCTGCCATTCATGTCTATTTCATACACCGTACCCGTGACGGTAAGGTCGGCAAGTTTGACTTGTGCCAAAGGCGGAGGCAATGGGCGTTTGGCAAAGCCAACAGACAAACTGCAAAGCCAAAGCATACCCCACAGGAATATGCGAGAAATGGGCGGCACATATACGTGGTTATGCCGCAAACAACCTAGCGAAAATAGCATTTTTAAAGGGCGTTTAGTAGTGTTATTTGTCATAATGAAGCGTTTTGACAACAATAGTTTCGGTTAAAGCAGGCAATATTTCTTTAACTATTCTAAAAGTAAGGATGTTTAGCGTTATTCGGTGTTATTGGTCAATTAATGTGCTTTCGACCAGTCCTTAAATATAGTTGAATAAGCATAAAGTGATATTTTTCCTGCAATAGAGAGGATTAAACTCATATAAATGTACAAATAAATCTTATTCAAGCAGATAAAATATCCTGATTTTTCTCCGAAAAAAGTACTTGTCGATTACCGCCCTTAAAGCAAAATTCTACCTAGTTTACGGATAAATTTTATGTTTTTTGTAAAAATACGACGGCGGAATATTTATCTTTGTGGCTCATTGTTATCATAAACTGGTTAATTACAGCAAACTGAATCGAACCAATTGCCTGTAATACCTCCTAATAGAAACGAGAAATATGTCTTGGTTTACCAGAAAAGATAAGGGAATTTTAACGCCCACCGAGTTTAAACGTGAAGCTCCAGACGGGCTTTGGTACCAATGTCCTTCTTGTAAAAAAGTGATGCACACCCGTGAGCATCGCCTTTTTGCTTGGACTTGCTCTAGTTGCAATTATCACGAGAAAATTGGTTCTCAGGATTACTTTGAATTGTTATTCGACCAAACACGCTATACCGAACTAGACGCTTATATGTCGTCTGGCGACCCACTTAGTTTTGTGGATACCAAACGCTACCCCGACCGTATCAAGGCTACCGAAAAGAAAACGGGCTTGAAAGATGCCGTTCGGACGGCACACGGCAAAATGAATGAGGTAGATGTAGTAATTGCGGCGATGGATTTTGCCTTTATCGGTGGTTCGATGGGCTCGGTTGTGGGTGAAAAAATTGCCCGTGCTATTGATTTTGCCTTGAAACACAAAATGCCTTTCCTCATGATTTCTAAATCGGGTGGGGCAAGGATGATGGAAGCGGGCTTCTCGCTGATGCAAATGGCAAAAACGTCGGCTAAATTGGCGTTGTTGGCAGAAGCAAAAATTCCTTATGTGTCGTTGCTTACCGACCCTACTACGGGTGGTGTAACTGCTTCGTATGCTATGCTTGGCGACTTCAATATTTCGGAGCCAGGGGCTTTGATTGGCTTCGCTGGCCCAAGGGTTATCCGTGAAACCATTGGTAAAGATTTGCCCAAAGGTTTCCAAAGTGCCGAATTTGTCCTAGAGCATGGTTTCTTGGATTTTATCGTAGATAGAAAAGACCTGAAAGATAAACTGACGGCTTTGTTCAATATGTTGAAATAGAAGCCTGTGGCGGTTGTTTTTCCAAGGCATCAATATTTGCTTTCCTAAGCAAATGTTGATGCCTTTTTTATAAAAAAAGTACTATAACTGTTCTACAGATAAGCATAGCTTTTTGCGAGAATTTTACTAACATTGCAATAAATATACACATCGTTTCAAACGTTCGTGCAGTACCAAGTACGACGATTGAATTTATCAAAATCAATATTTCTATGTTCAAATACCAACACACCATCCTAAGTCTTTTATTACTGGTATCCACCCTTACTTCTTTGGCACAAGAAGTAAAACCCGAAGCTCCCAAAGATACAACCTACTGGAAGAAGAAAACTTCTTTTGGTGCAACCTTCAATCAAGCCAGTTTCAACGACGCTTGGCAAAGCGTACAAGGGGCTAGAGGCTCGGTAGGATTGAATGTTTTTTTCAATGCCAAAGGCGAATATACCCGAGGTAAACTCAACTGGGTGAACGATTTGCAGATGCAATATGGCTTGCTCGACAATGGGCAGGGCTTGCGTAAAACCATTGATAGGATTTTCTTCGACACAAAATTAGGGGAAAGAATATCACCTCATTGGTTGTTTATTGCCAACTTCAACTTCCAAACGCAGTTTGCCAAAGGCTATAATTATGGTGCTGGCCCCGATGTAACCAATCCCAACGGCACAATTACCAAGAGCGATTTGTTAGTTTCAAATTTGTTTTCGCCCGCCTTTCTTACCGAGTCGATTGGTTTGGAATGGAAGCCATCAAAGATGTTCAACATGACTTTTGCCCCTGGTGCTTTGCGTCAGACCATTGTTTTAGACCAAAGTATTGCCCCCAAGGCTGGCGAACGCTACGGTGTGCCAGATGGACAAAAGGTAAGAAATGACGTTGCCTTGATGCAAATTGTGGCAAACTTAGATAAAGAAATTGCTAAAAATATCAACCTGAAATGCCGCTATGCTGTGTTTGTGAAATACAACAACTTGGCGGCTATTGATAACCGTCTGGATGCTAAATTTACGGCAAAAGTCAACAAATATATCAGTACTACTTTCGACGTAATTGTGCAATATTTCCAAGACCAAAGCATGAATGTGCAAGTAGCCCAAAACCTTGGCGTAGGCTTTTTGTACAACTTTAATGATGGTAAAAAATAGCATAAGCCTAGGTTAAAAGCTTTACAACAAGGTATTGGACACCCCAATACCTTGTTTTCTTTAGTAGTATATATTTTTTATAATGAACGAATTAGCTCGTACAAATGGCCTTTTTTGTAAGTCAACACCTCTTTTGTGAGCATACCTAACAAAGATACTTTGTGGAAAAAACAAGCGATACAAGCGATGTTTTTTATCAAGAAGCCTAGTTATGTATTAGGCTTTTTTAATTACTTTGCATAAGAAAAGAGGAGGCTTGTGTGGGGCGGCGTATCAAATCATTCCAGCAAGAAAAAGATACTGCATAAACTATTGCTTAAATAATCATTGTATGAAAATTGTCATTTTAGGAGGAGGAGAAAGTGGTGTAGGGGCAGCTTTACTAGCCAAGCACAAAGGATTTGATGTTTTTTTATCAGACAAAGGTGTACTTTCTGAAAAGTATAAGGAGATACTCGACCAACACGGGATTCCTTATGAAGAAGGGCAACACAACGAAGAGTTTATTTTAGATGCCGACGAAGTTATCAAAAGCCCCGGTATTCCCGACAAAGTGGAGCTTATCAAAAAGCTAAAATCACTTAAAAAACCTATTATTTCAGAAATAGAATTTGCGGCACGCTATACCAAAGCAAAAATCATTGCTATTACGGGTAGCAATGGCAAAACCACCACTACTTTGCTGACATACCATTTGCTCAAAAATGCAGGCTTCAATGTAGGTTTGGCGGGCAACGTAGGCGATAGTTTTGCCAAACAAGTGATAGAAGATACATTCGATTATTTTGTGCTAGAATTGTCTAGCTTTCAGTTAGATAACTGCTACGATTTTAGGGCAGATGTGGCTATTTTATTGAATATTACACCCGACCATCTCGACCGCTACGAGTATAATTTTCAAAATTATATCAATTCAAAATTTAGGATTTTACAAAATATGACTCCTGAAAACGATTTTATCTATTTTCAGGAAAGCGAAGCCTTGGCCCAAGTGCTAGAAGAAAAGCATTTTGCAGTGCAGTATTTGCCCGTGTCTATCAAACAAAAAGTGGCAACAGGCGGCTCGGTCATCGACGGAATGCTAGAAGCGACTTATCGAGGAAATACCTTTCAGCTCCCAATCGAGCAATTGCCCATCAAAGGAACGCACAACGGCATCAATGCGGCTTGTGCTGTGTTGGCTGCCAAAGCCGTGGGCTTATCGGACGAAGCCATTACCGAAGGGTTACTTTCGTTTACCAGCGTAGAGCATCGCCTCGAACCAGCAGGTACTATCAAGGGCATTTCGTTTGTAAACGACTCTAAAGCCACCAACGTCGATTCGGTGTTTTATGCTTTGGGAAGTTTTAGCAACCCCATTATTTTGATTATGGGCGGTGTGGATAAAGGAAACGATTATTCACAAATTGATGAATTAGTAGCCGAAAAAGTCAAAGCATTGATTTGTATGGGTATAGACAACCACAAATTACTAGATTATTTTGGCAAAAAAGTCCCACAAATTTTTGATACCAAAAGTATGCAAGAAGCCGTAGCATTGGGCTTGTCGCTAGGCGAAGAAGGTGATGTGGTATTGCTTTCGCCAGCCTGTGCAAGCTTCGATTTATTCAAAAATTATGAAGACCGTGGCCGACAATTCAAAGAAGCGGTGAAGGGCTTGGGTGAATAGTTCTAAGTCGGTATTAGTACTTAATTGTGATGTAGAATAATTAGACAATAGGTTATGTACATAGAATCTCTAGTGATACGAAACATCCGTTCGATAGATACATTTGAGATGGATTTCAAAAATCATGCAGGTTGGCATGTGCTTATTGGGGATAATGGGTCTGGGAAATCGAGTGTCATCAGAAGTATTGCCATTGGGCTACTAGGAGAAGACGATACCAAAGCACTTTCATTCTCTGAAAACTTTGCTACATGGCTTCCTCCCAATGAAGTCACAGGCAATATTGAAATAAAAGGAATGAGAGATAACAATTATGACATGCCCGTATATAAATCAAATAAAAAGTTTACTTCTCATGTCACAATTGAGCGTATAAATGGTAATGACAAAGTGACAATCAATGGTAAAGTTACACCGCAAACAGCACTTTGGG
Source organism: Cytophagales bacterium (assembly GCA_013298025.1). Taxonomy (GTDB): domain Bacteria; phylum Bacteroidota; class Bacteroidia; order Cytophagales; family Spirosomataceae; genus Flectobacillus. The sequence continues at coordinate 25,022 of JAAFJE010000023.1, forward strand.
GGCAATACAGCAGTAATAATGGGTGGTTTGTAGCTGCGTATGGGCCATTCAGAAGATTGAGAGGAAATACAGAAACTGTTATCAGTTCAAGACCTAGGCTTGGTGCTTGTATTACGGCTTTTAGAGATGATATTGCCCTGACTCAACTAACGGAGTGGTTGAAGAATTTGGCTCTTGATGCGACCAAAAAGCCAAAAGCTAAAAAGAATTTAGAAGGTATTATTGCATTTATCAATTCATCGCAGTTATTGCCTGGCGGTGCTCAATTAACGGACGACATTGATTCTGACGGTATAAAATTGGTCGATGGGAATAATGTCAAAGTTTCATTACAGGAAATGAGCGATGGGTTTAGGTCTATTTTGAGTATGATACTCGACATCATTAGGTATATGATAGAGGTGTATGGTACTGATAATGTTTTTAAAACCAATGGTATTTTTCATGAAATAGATTTGCCCGGTGTTGTGCTAATTGACGAAGTAGATGCTCATTTACATCCAACTTGGCAAACGAGAATTGGGCAATGGTTTACGAAGTTTTTCCCCAATATTCAATTTATTGTCACTACACATAGTCCGTTGGTATGTAGGGCTTGTGAGCAAGGCAGTATTTGGCGTTTGGCGAGTCCTGGCAGTGAACTTAGTTCTGGTAAAGTAACGGGTACAGATTTGCAACGTCTTATCTATGGAGATGTGCTTGATGCTTATGGTACTGAAATTTTTGGCGAAAATGTGAGCCAATCCGAGGCAGGGGCTGATTTGGCAAAGGAATTAACGGCATTGAGCAAAAGAGTGTTTTTAGGAGAGAAACTTACAAGCAAAGAAAAGGAGAGAATTAGCGAAATTAAAAAAATATTACCTGCAATATAATGATTCAGTTAATAAGACCTTCTCTTACCATTACGCATAATGCCCAATTGAGGGAATATCAGAGGACTGTAGATGCTTGCACGACATTTTCAGCAAAAGTTCGCTTTGCCAAAGATGACTTTTCCACTAAAAATGTAGTAGGAAATGCCGTTTTCGACCATGTTAAAAGTAAGCTAAAAGAAATGTGTAGCGGAGCAGAGCGTTGCCATTATTGCGAAGATTCGGCAGTAGATCAAGTAGAACATTTTTATCCTAAAGATGCTTATCCTGAGTGCTGTTATGATTGGAATAATTATTTTTACGTTTGTGGCCCTTGTAATAGAAAGAAAAATAATAAATGTGCCATTATCAATGCCCAAGGTCAATTGATAGATGTTACACCTCCCAAAACAAAAGCTCATCTAGTTATTGATAGAACTCCGCCCGTGTCTGGACGATATGCCTATGTGAATACAGAAAACGAAAATCCTTTAGACTTTTTTATGCTCGATATATTCAATGGTACTTTTGCATTGGTGGAGAATCCACATAAACAAGGTGTTGATTTGCTAAGAGCAACCTACACACTTGAGCAGTTGGATATAGGAAGAAAAAGGGTTTTGTGTAGGGCTCGCCAAAAAGCATACCAAGATTTTTTAAATGCTTTAGAAGCTTATTGGTTTGAATCACAGGTAATTAAACCTGATAAAGCAAAGCTTAAAAGAATTATTGCTTGTATAAAAGAGGCAAATCATCAAACCGTTTGGCAAGAAATGAAAAGACAAAAAGACCTAATTCCAGAACTATCCGCTATTTTTGGTAAACTGCCAGTAGCTTTAGGATGGTAATAACGATTTACTATAAAAACCAGGTATAAAATAATTAAACTTATCCATCATTTATGACAATAGCTTGGTTGAAAGAAAACCTCAAAGGAGATTACCAAATCTGGACAATCGTGGCGTTTTTGTCGCTTATCAGTTTGATGGTCGTGTTTAGTGCGACGGGCAAATTGGCGATTATGTCGGATTCGGGTACATTTTCTTTCTTTATCAAACACGCTTTTCTGGTATTTGCAAGTCTTATTACCATGTGGCTTTGCCATCGGATAGACTACCATAAATTTGCTACTTATTCTAATGTAGGGGTGATTTTATCGATTGTGTTGTTGATATACGCCTACAAGTTTGGGGTTTCTATCAACGACGCTCGTCGCTGGGTGCGTTTGCCGTTGATTGGTATGACTTTTATGCCTTCCGATGTAGCCAAACTTTCGTTGATTACCAATGTGGCGGCTATGTTGGCGGTCAAACAAAAAGTGCAATATACTTTCTGGGAGCTAGTTCCCATGATTGGCAAAATCATTTTGGTATGTGCTTGTATTGCCCTTACCAACGTTTCTACGGCTGTACTGTTGTTTCTAACCTGCTTCTTGCTGATGTTCTTTGGGCGTGTACCAACGCCTTATTTGGGCTTGGCTATTGCAGGTATTTTTATCCTTGGTACATTGCTTGTGATGACTGGTACGGGAAGCCGTATCGAAACGGCTCGTAACCGTATTGCAAACTTCTGGGATGGAGTTACGGGAAATAAAAAGAAAGATGCCGATAAAGACGCTGATTATCAAATAGAAAGGAGTTTTTATGCCATTGCCAACGGCGACTTTATCGGTCGAGGGCCAGGTCGAAGCCAACAACGCTACTTTCTCTCACAGGCCGACTCCGATTTTGTGTATTCTATCGTCATAGAAGAATGGGGAATGTTTGGTGGGGTATTTGTACTGGTCTTGTATCTTTGGTTTTTATACCGAGGTATGAAGGCCGTCGATAGCTCTGGTAGGGCTTTTGGTGGCTTGCTGTCGGCAGGACTTACTTTTAGCTTGGTGATACAAGCAATGGTCAATATGGGTGTTGCCACAGGTTTGGGCCCCGTGACGGGGCAACCGCTTCCCTTGCTGAGTTGGGGTGGTAGCTCATTGATTTTTACAGGTATTTCGGTGGGTATTATTTTGTCGGTTAGTCGTGATAAAACCCAAGAAAGTGCTATTTAAACGATTGTTCGTGTTTTTTACTAAAAAAACAATACAGCAAATGACTTTTCGCATAGCGTTATTTGTGTATAAGCGGTAAGTTTTGCCTTACTATTTTCGCATAGTTTAGTTTTTAAATTTTGTATTAGCCTTGAAAATGCCAAAAATTATTATCTCAGGTGGAGGAACAGGCGGGCATATTTATCCCGCTATTGCTATTGCCAATGCCCTTAAAGAAATCAATCCTGCAACAGAAATTTTGTTTGTAGGTGCAGAAGGTAAAATGGAAATGGAGAAAGTTCCCAAAGCAGGGTATCCTATCATCGGACTACCCATTGCTGGCATTAATCGCTCTAGCATAGCGGCTAATCTTTCGTTTCCTGCCAAACTTATCAAAAGCTTGACGAAAGCCCAAGAGGTAATCAAAAACTTTCAGCCTGATGTGGCTATTGGGGTAGGGGGCTACGCTTCTGGGCCTTTGCTGCTGGCGGCTTCTTGGAAAGGTATTCCGTACCTGATTCAAGAACAAAACTCTTATGCTGGCGTAACCAATAAATTTTTGGCTAAAAAAGCCCAGAAAATTTGTGTGGCTTACCCTCGCATGGAACAGTTTTTTCCGGCTTCTAAAATTCAAATGACGGGCAACCCCGTAAGAAAAGATATTTTGAATGTAGCCGCCAAAAGAAATCAGGCATTTGAACATTTTGGATTAAATCCCGCTATCCCAACGGTCTTGGTGATTGGTGGAAGCCAAGGGGCAAGAACCATCAACGAAAGCATCGACGGTGGACTTACCACCTTGGTCGATGCGGGCTATCAGGTGGTTTGGCAAACGGGCAAGTTGTATATCGAAAGGGCTCAAACGGTTGCCGAACTATTCAAAGGGAAGGTGTTTGTGTCTGATTTTATTTATGAAATGGACTTTGCTTATGCCGTGGCCGATGTGGTAGTGTCGAGGGCTGGGGCTTTGTCGGTATCGGAACTTTGCTTGGCAGCGAAACCTGCTATTTTAGTGCCTTTTCCAGCCGCCGCCGAAGACCATCAAACCAAAAATGCCCTGAGCTTGGTCGATAATGATGCCGCTCTTTTGGTAAAAGATAGTAAGGCAAGAGAGGAACTCATCAAAGTGACGCTCGATTTGCTGAAAGATACAGCTAAACAAGAACGCTTGTCGGCCAATATCCAACAACTAGCCAAGCCCGAAGCTGCCTACGAAATTGCCCAACAAGTATTGGCATTAATTCAAAGATAAAAAAATAACAATCGGTTTAATCGCTGTTTTTAGTAATCTTGTAAATTTATTTTTGATTAAAATGAATCGTAAATTACTGAAAATGAAAAAACTAATTCATAATTGGCAATTAGTGCTGTACGAAAATTTAAGTATTGTTTCTAAAATAAAATTGCAGTAGCGGCAACCCTTGCGGTTGCCACATTCCAAATGGCAACCGCAAGGGTTGCCGCTACTGCAAAAATGCTAACGATAAGAACGCTTTTGAACAACATAAAATCCTTTGTACAGCACTAATTGACAATTCACAATTTTGCATTAATACTTCATCCTTATTCACTTTTATGTTAAATGTAGCACTCGTCGGATTTGGCTTATCGGGGCGTTATTTGCAAGCGCCTTTTCTAGCGGCAAATCCCAACTTCAACCTTGCCATCATTGTTACTTCTAACGAGCAGTTGGCTACGGCTTTGTATCCTCATGCCAAAGTGGTAGCAAGCATCGAAGAAGCACTGACCGATGACATTGATTTGGTGAGTATTGCTTCGCCAAGTTATACGCACTTTGCTTATGCTCAACAAGCTTTGTTGGCAAAAAAACACGTGTTGATAGAAAAGCCTATGGCTTCCTCGGCTGCTGAGGCTGAAGCGTTGGTTACATTGGCAAAAGAGCAAGGAAAGCTATTATCGGTTTTTCAAAACCGCCGTTTCGATTCCGATTTTCTCACCCTAAAAAAAGTAATAGAGGGGCAATTACTCGGAGATATTGTTTCGTATGAAGCACGTTACGACCGTTTTAAACCAATTTTGAATACCAAAAAATGGAAAGAAGAAGCCAATCCTGCCAATGGTATTATCTATGATTTAGGCCCTCATATCTTAGACCAAGCCTTGCTTTTGTTTGGTTTACCTGACGACTATTGGGGCAAAACATACCGCCAACGAGCAGGGTCGGTCATCGACGATGCCTTTGATATATTTTTATCGTACCCCACTTTTCACGTAAAATTATCGTCGAGTTTGTTGGTCAAAGAAGAAAGTCCTCGCTACCAAATTCATGGTACAAAAGGGTCTTTTGTCAAATACGGCATCGATATGCAAGAAGACCACCTCAAAGCTGGGTTGCTGCCCGGCATGGAAGGCTTTGGCAAAGAGCCAACTTCGCAAGCCGCATGGCTCAATACCGAAATCGCAGGTGTATCCATCAAAGGGCATATCGAAACCGAAACAGGCGATTGGGGTAAGTTGTTTCAAAACATCTACGAAGCGATTGCCGAAGGAAAACCACTGGCCGTAGAACCTTCGTTGGTGGTAGAGCAGATTAGAATTATCGAAAGTATTTGTGAGAAAAAAGCCAAGTATTAATGTGAAATTGTGAATTGTCCTTGCCTAAAATAGTTTTGGATAAGGACAAACCTTAATTCGCAACTCACTAACTGCCTAATTCACAATTGACTCAATCACAATGCTGAATTGATATTTAAAACAAAAAAATGAATCTAAAAAGCTTAAAATACGTATATTTCTTGGGCATTGGAGGCATCGGAATGTCGGCCATTGCTCGTTGGTTTATTGCCAATGGTTATCAATTGGCAGGATACGACAAAACGCCTACACCGCTCACCGATGCCTTACAGCAGGAAGGGGCAAGTATTCATTTTGACGACGATGTACAACAAATTCCTGCCTCTTTTTTAGCGAATACAGCCGAAACTTTGGTAGTTTATACCCCAGCTATTCCTGCAAATCATACGGAATTTAATTATTTGAAGGCTCAGGGTTTTACGCTCATGAAGCGTTCGCAGGTATTGGGTTTGCTTACGCAAAACATGAAAACCATTGCCTTGGCGGGTACGCATGGCAAAACCACCACGTCGTCGATGGTGGCACATTTGTTGAAAAATGCAGGTAAAAATGTTACGGCATTTTTGGGTGGAATTACCCAAAACTATGGTACGAACTTTTTGATAAATGAAAGCCCCGACGATATTATTTGTGTGGTAGAAGCCGACGAATTTGACCGTTCGTTTTTGACACTTTTCCCCGATTTGACCATCGTGACTTCTACCGATGCCGACCATCTTGATATTTACGGCGACCACGCACACGTGCTAGAGTCGTTTCGGATGTTTGTAGGGCAAATTAAGCCTGATGGAAAGTTGTTTCAAAAAATAGGCTTGGAATTAGAAGCTGCTACCAGCAACGAGGCGTTTACGTTTTCTTTGAATCAAGGCGATTATCATAGTACAAACTTACGTATCGAAAATGCCGAAATGCACTTCGACATCGTGTATCCGGGCGGTGTTATAGAAGATTGTTCGTTGCTCACACCCGGTTTTCATAACGTCGAAAATGCCCTTGCAGCTACTGCCGTGGCGTTGGAAGTGGGACTTACGCCGGCCCAAGTGAAGGAGGGTATTTGTAGTTTTGGAGGCGTAAAACGCCGTTTCGAGTACCATGTACGCAAGCCGTCGGTGGTTTATATCGACGACTACGCCCACCATCCGACTGAGATTGAGGCATTTTTACAGTCGGTCAAAGCACTTTATCCCGACCGCAAACTGACGGCTATCTTTCAACCGCATTTGTACTCTCGTACACGTGATTTTCAGGAAGGATTTGCCAGTAGCTTGTCGTTGGCCGATAGCCTGCTTTTGCTCGATATTTATCCAGCCAGAGAATTGCCTATAGCAGGCGTGACATCTGAGATTATTTTCGACAAAGTGACGTTATCAGATAAAGTATTGGTCAAAAAAGAGGAGGTTTTAGGTATTTTAGAAGACCGTAAACCTTCCTTAATCGTAACCATAGGAGCAGGCGATATAGATACTTTAATTCCTGCCATTAAAAATTTATTGACCGTTAACTAAATATTCTGTTTTTTATCGTAGTTTTCGTATAATAAAAAAAGCAAATTGTCCTTATTTTCGTGCGTTCTTGTACGAAGCACAACGTTTTTTCGTATTTATCTTATGGTCAAACATAAAAATGTTAAACAAACTTGAGAAAAATATAGTAATTTCGTGTGAATATCATCAGAAATTTTGTCGTTGTACGACGGAAAAAAAGGATAAAAGTTGTTCATTAGGCTCTTGTAAGACTAATGAAAAGTATTAATTGATTGATTATAAGGGTATTGGGTGGTGTTGTTAAAGATTTATGCAGTTGATAATGATAAGTAGCCAAGCCCCAAGATTGTTTTATTGCTAACGTATTTAGAATAAGATAGAATTTTAAATTTTCTCTTTGCTTTGTCTTTGAAGTTACATACCAAACGATTACTCTGGTTGATAATCGCTCCCATTTCGATTATTGCTGCTGTTGTTGTAGCTAATAGTATTCACAAAGGACAAAAATGTAAAAAAGTGAATGTCGAAATAGTGGGTGCTGGTGAGCATCGGCTATTGAAAGCGGCAGAAATATTGGGCGTTATCAATGCAGACCCTCTGGAAGCTCCTCAAGGAAAGCTTTTTGAAAAGATAGACTTTAGGGCTATCGAAAAGAAAATTCTAGCAAAGAAAAAGTTGGTCAAATCTTGTCAGGTACATCGAGATTTGAGCGGCGAGCTTACGGTGTCTATACAAGAACATACACCCATAGCTAGAGTGCTAAACGCCAACGCTACCAATCACCAATTATACGATAATTACTTAGCCGAAGATGGTTCTTTTATAGGAATGTCGCAACATTATACGCAACGGGTCATTTTACTGTCGGGGGCGTATTTGATGGGAAAAAAAAGCTTGCAAAGCCCTCCCAGCAAACCTATTCTTGATTTGATAAGCTATATCAAAGAAGACGAATTTTGGCGAGCCCAAATTACTCAAATTATCGTAGAAAAAGATGGTGGTATTCGACTCTTGCCCGAAGTAGGTACGCACGTGATAGAGTTTGGCTTGGCAAAAGATTTTGACACAAAGTTTAAGAAACTAAAATTGCTTTACAATTATATTTTGCCCACCAAAGGATGGGACAAATATAAGCATATAAATATAAAATACAGGAATCAGATTGTTTGTGAATAGGAATACTGTACAGACAAAGAATATGGCACTTTTTATGCTATAGTATTGCTAAAAACTTCTAAATCCCATGAGTGAAATTATTGTTGGATTAGACATAGGCAGCAAGCAGGTCAGCGTGGTAGCTGGTAGGCTCGATAGCTTAGGAAAGCTAGAGATACTCGGTTTGGGGAAAGCCGATACCACAGGCCGAGTTTCTAAAGGGGTAGTCTTAAATGTGGCTCGAACAATAGAGTCGGTGCGTAGTGCCATTGAGCAAGTGGAAGAACAGGCCAATATCGATATTCGTGGCGTGATTGCGAGTATCGCTGGAACAGCCATTGCTGGTGCGAAACACAAAGCCATGATTACAAGAAATACTTTGGGTGAAGAAGTAACTGTGACAGACGTTGACCAGCTTACCAGCGATGCCGAACGTACTTTTATCTCGCAAGGAAATTCTATTGTACATACGCTTCCGCAAGAATATACCGTCGATTCTAGTTCGGGTATCTACGAGCCTGTAGGTATCACAGGGCTAAAATTGCAGGGCGATTTTCTGTTGGTGACAAGCCCTACTTCGGTGCTTGATAAAACCAAAAGGTGTATCGAGCGTGCCAAAGAAAAAATGGAAATAGAAGGCGGTTTGGTGTTTTCGCCTTTGGCGGCTTCGCTGGCGGTGCTTTCAGACCAAGAAAAGAAAAGCGGTGTAGCATTGGTCGATATTGGCAGTGGTACAACCGAAATCGTGATTTATTATAAAAATGTCATTCGACATATTTGTGTTTTGCCTTTTGCTGGCGATATTATTACGGCCGATATTGAGCAAGGCTGCAATGTTTCTAACGAACACGCCGAGGTGCTAAAAGTAAAATTTGGCAATGCCTTGGCTACTTCTGTGCCTTTTGAAGAAACGGTGTCTATTCCGGGTATCAATGGCAGAAGACCTAAAGTGGTGTCGGTCAAAAACTTGTCTATCATCATCGAAGAGCGTGTTAAAGAACTGGCTGCAATGGTCAGTGCCGAAATCAATCGCTCTGGCTATGGCAATCGCCTCTCGTGTGGGATTGTCCTCACGGGTGGAAGTGTACAAATGCCTAATATTTGCGAGCAGTTCGAGCGTGTGACAGGGCGTGATGTACGGATTGGCTATCCTAACGAAAATTTGGGTAAAACCATTACCGAAGAAATCAAAAACCCTACCTATGCCACGGCTGTAGGTTTGGTTTGGAATGGTATCAGGTCTTTAGACGAACGGGAAGATAGCTACCGAGAAATGCGTAGAATACCTATGCCTAAGCCTGCTCCAACGCCTGTATCTTCGGCTACGGCTAGAACAAGGCGAGAAACCGATAAACCTGTAGAAACGCCTAAAGAAAAGAAAAATGGCGGACTTTGGGGAAGTATCAAACGGATTGGAACAAAATTGCTGGGCGAAGACCTAGACGAACAAGACCAGTATTAATATATCAAAAGGGTTGTTTAAGTGTTGCTTAAACAACCCTTTTTTCTTTCCAGAAAGAACCTATAACCATACTGCCCAAACTTACTAATAATCCAATAAGCGAGGAAGGAAAGGCAGTTTCGTAAACAAAATGACAAATTGCCCAACTGCCCAAACCCAAAAGCATAGCGGCGATACAACCTGTAGCATTGGCTTTTTTCCAATATAAACCTACAGTGAGTGGCACAAACAGCGACACCAAACTAAATGCCGACGATTCGCCTACTAACTCAAAAATATCTTGTCGGGAAGAAGCCATCCAGATACTCGCAAATGTTACCAATACAACAGATATTCTGATGATAAGTAACAATTGCTTGTCTGCCAGTTGTGGAAAAAATGGCTTGATGATATTTTCACCTAAAACCGACGCAGGAGCTAAGATTGCACCGCTCGTTGTACTCAATACTGCCGAAATTAATGCCCCGAAAAAGAGAATTTGCAGGAAAATATTGGTATGTTTCATCACCAAATTCGGGATGAGCATTCGGTTGTCGCTTTGCATTAATTCTGGGTGTAAGTATTTAGCCATCAACGCAATAAACAAAGGAAGTAAAGCAATAGATATGTATAAAAATCCTGCCAGCACCGAGGCTCTTACGGCTGTATTTTCGTTTTTTGAAGCCATTACTCTTTGAAAAATATCTTGTTGCGGAATCGACCCCAAGCCTACGGTAATCCAAGCCGTAATATATTGAGCTATTCCCAAACCCGAAAAAGAAGGGGGAGCAAAACTAAAAAATCCTTTAGGCGATTGATTCAGTACTGGAGTAATGCCGCCAATTTTTTCTTCTAAAACAAAAAATAAAATCACTAAACCGATGATGAGTACAATATTATGAAAAAAATCTGTCACCGAAACCGACCACATTCCGCCCATTAAAGTATAACTCATCACCAACAAAGCACTTAGCCAAATCCCCGTTTGTAAAGGCCAGCCCATAATTACTTCCAGTACCGTTCCCATCGCTATCAATTGGGCGGCTATCCAACCAAAGTACGAAGGAATCATCACCACAGCCGAAACCAGTTCTGCCGTAGCTCCAAAGCGAATTTTGAAGTAATCGCAAAAGGTTAAAATATTGAGTCGGTAGAAAGTACGGGCATAAAACAAGCCGACTAAAATCAGGCATAAAGCCGCTCCGAAAGGCTCTTCAATTACGCCAGCAATGCCATGTTCGATAAATTCGGAAGGTGCACCCATCATCGTTTCCGAGCCAAACCAAGTAGCAAACGTTACCATAGCCGATAAGCCCAACGAAAGCCCTCGCCCTGCCAACACGAAGTCTTCGGTATTCACGATTTTCCGAGAAGCCCACCAACCGACGAATAGATTGATAGAAAGATAAGCCAGAATAAAACCAATAAGCATAGCCTTTTAAGTTGTGCGTTAGTTGTCTAGGAAAGTTGTTGAGCGATTTAGGATGGCGGTTTTGCATAAAAAAGTCAGCTCATGTCCTGAGCTGACTGTACAAAACGGTGGTGTTTTGCCGTTTACCACAACCTAGAATTGTTCTGTAGCGGCAAAGAAGAACGAGCCTTCGATTGCAGCATTCTCGTCTGAATCAGAACCATGAATGGCATTGGCTGTCATAGATTTAGCAAACAACTTACGAATAGTACCCTCATCGGCTTTACTTGGGTCGGTAGCCCCAATAAGCTTACGGAAATCTGCTACGGCATTGTCTTTTTCTAAAATTATTGGAACAATTGGCCCAGAAGACATATACTGGCATAAATCAGCATAAAAAGGTCTTTCGGCATGCACCTCATAAAACTTACCAGCCAACGCAGGCGTTAACAAGGTTTTTTTCATGGCGATAATTTTAAAACCAGCTTCTTCAATGATTTTGATGATAGCACCAGTGTGTCCATCTGCTACAGCGTCGGGCTTGAGCATCGTAAAAGTTCTATTCGTAGCCATAAAAGGGTATTATTAATGTTTAGTTTAAACAAATTTAGTGGGCTTTCGGTCAAGTTCCAAGAAAAAAATACCTAAGCTATACGCTCTTAGCAAATGTGTTGAGGGGATAAAATGAAATGGATAGATTTTTATCCTAATCGTTCTGGAAAAATGTCATTTAGCCGACGTTTGCGTTTTGAGGATGAAAGTACCTTTAGGCTTAAAATCAAAAAGCCATGAAAACAATCATTTTATCTTTACTGGTATGTACTTGTTTGCTGTCTTGCGTCAAAGACATCGAATTACAGCCGCTCAATCAAGTGCCTAGTCCTAGCGTACAAAATGGCGTAATGGAGGCAGAAGGCGTATTTATGAATGGCGTACACACTGTTTCGGGGACAGTGAAGCTTGTCACCGATAGCCAAGACCCACAAAAAAAATACTTGTCATTTCAGCAGTTCAATACCGAGCAAGGCCCTGATTTATATATTTATCTATCAGAGGAAATCCGTCCAACCAATGCCGTAAGTGTGGTCAAATTAGCCAATACGGGCACTTTTACCCTAGAAATTCCAACGGGTACTTTCACCGAAAAGCATCAGTATGTACTTGTCTGGTGCAAGCAATTCAGTGTCCTTTTTGGAAGTGCCAAATTAGCCAAGTAAGTAATCGTACAAATTTAATTTTTGATTAAAAATGGTGTAAGTTTTGAATATCAAAACACTCATTCACTCATTGACAATTCACCATTTTTCCTTATTGCTTAGTAACACATATTAAAAGATAGACTCATGAAAAAAATATTTGTATGCTTGTTCCTGACTATTGTCGCATTACAGGCATTTTCTCAAACTACAGCTCAGTCTTATCAAGCGATAGACGCAGGTTTTTCGGCAGGAAAAGGTTTTTCTTCGGCATTTTCTTATATAAAAATATTTGGTGTAGGAAAGCACAAACGTTTTGGTGTGGGGTATGGTATCAGGCTCAGTTCTTTTTGGGCAAAAGATATTGATATGCGTACAGCACCCGCTTCGCTGACTTCTGGAACATCTAGTTTTGCGGCTTTATTTGCGGAAGACTTGGTCGCAAATATTGATACCTTTCGGTTGAATACGGTTCAGGTGAATGCCCTCAATGTATCTATCAACCTACAATATGCCCTCAGTCGCAAATTGGAAGTAGGAATGAACATAGATGCCGTTGGCTTTACCTTCGGGGCTAATCAGCAAGGACGTTTAATTGCCAACGCCTCCAAAAGAACCTTTGCCAATGGTTCGGTGGTGTCGGAGGCAATGCCTACCACGTTCAATTTGCTGCTGGTCAGTGATTCTGACTTGGGTAGCCTTAATTCGGAAATATTTGCACGGTATTGGCTCAATGAAAAGGTGGCGATTAGGGCAGGATTGAGCTTTATGTTTTCGGAATACACCACTACGCAAAAAGTAAATGTTGCCAACGAACAAAACGACCGTTGGCGGTATAAAAGCCTGTTGCCATTGATTGCCGTTTCGTATAAGTTTTAGGCAAGGCAGTACATACATTAAACTCCGATTATTCCGTCTTTTCATGACAAAAGATGAGTATATCGGAGTTTACAAGTATATGGTCTAATGTAAATAAGCCAAACGGCTATTGTACTCATGGCACATCTATTACGTTCAATAAATTTCTACAAAAAGTAATCTCTCAAAGTATAGCCCAACCCACTCGTATCTTATTCCCTTCCTTTGCTTCCCCCAATCCTATAGAACTTACAAAAATATCCTAGCCCGAAGGATAACAAACTGTAAACTATTGGCTAACTTTGTAACTTTGTGAACTAACAAACCCTAATTTTTTTCCCATTTAGTTGGAATTACTAGAATGCAACATATTGAAGCCTTTCGTGAGATAATTGCTACCCCGAAAAAGATTGTGATTACAACTCACTTCAAACCCGATGCCGATGCGCTCGGTTCGTCGCTTGGTTTGGCAGGCTACCTCAAGAAAAAAGGCCATCAAGTGCAGGTGATTACGCCTTCCGATTACCCTAAATTTCTTTTCTGGATGTCGGGTAACGAAGAGGTAATCAACTACGAAGATGCTAAAAACCAGAAAAAAGCACAGCAGCTTATTCAGGCAGCCGACCTTATTTTTTGTTTGGATTTCTCCGCTATAGCACGCATCGAAAGTATGTCATCGGTAGTGGCTTTGTCGAAAGCTACGAAAGTGATGATAGACCACCATACCAACCCCGAACAATTCGCTACCTTTGTTTACCACGATGTAAAAGCCGCCGCTACGGCACAGTTGATTTACCAATTGATTGTGTTGCTGGGCGATAAGCACCTCATCGACCAAGCCATTGGCGAATGCTTGTATGCGGGTATCATGACCGATACGGGTTCTTTCCGTCATCCCAATACCACGCCAGAAGTACATCGCATTGCTGCCGAAATTATGGAGTTGGGCGTAAATACCAATTTGGTGCATCGCCGGGTATATGATAGCACGACAGCCGATAGATTGTCTTTTTTGGGCTATATTTTGTCAGAAAAAATGGTGGTACTCCCCGAATATCGGGTAGCGTATTTTGTGGTGACAGCCGAAGAACTCAAGCGTTTCAATTCGCAAACGGGCGATACCGAGGGTATTGTCAATTATGGTTTGCAGATAGACGGCACGGTGATGTCGGTGATTATTGTCGATAGGCCAGAGGCTATCAAAATGTCGTTTCGGTCGGTAGAAGAATTTGCGGTGAATACCATTGCCTCGAAGTACTTCAACGGAGGAGGGCATAAAAATGCGGCTGGCGGCAAAACCGTAGGCTTAGGCTTGGAAGCTACTGTAGCACGGTTTTTGAGCATTTTACCCGAATACCAATCCGAATTATTGGCAGTACCTATATAAGTAGCAATGTAAAATGGTGAATTGTTAATTGCAGATTAGGGTTTTGATTTTCAAAAGTTACGTGTGGTTTTAATCTAAATTAAGCTACGTGTTTGAAAATAAAAAACGTACATCACTCATTAATTTTAGCGTTAAATTTTTAATTATTAATAAAACTAAACAAATGTTGAAAAAACTCAGTGCTGTTATAGCGGTAGCCACCCTTATGGTTGCTTGTAACAAAAACCGTGTGGAGGTAATCGAAAACGTAAAAATTCAGATTCATAGCCACGACGATAAGGCTAAAAAGGTAAAAGATGGGGACATTATTACTTTTTCTGTAAAAATATTCAATGATAAAGATTCGTTATTGCAAGAGTCACCAGCATCGGCACCTGCTCGTGCTATGATTCAGCCGGCTGGTGCATCGGGCTTTAAAGGAAGCTTTGAAGATGGATTAAGATTACTTTCTCTTGGCGACAGTGCAACCATTTTCGTGCCAGTTGACTCTTTAGCTAAAGGAGCACAACAATTGCCTCCATTTATCAAAAGAGGAACAGACTTGAAATATGCTGTAAAATTGATTAAAACGCAAAGCCGTGCCGATTTCGATAAAGACATGGCTGCACAGGCACAAAAAGACAAGGCTTTGGCAGAAGAGCGTAAAGCTAAAAACCCACAGTTGATTGCCGACTATATCAGCAAAACTGGTAAAACATTTAAAACAACAGCTTCTGGTTTGTACTACAGCATCGAAACAGAAGGTACTGGAGCAAATCCTAAAAATGGCGATGTGTGTAAATGTTTATATACAGGTAAATTCTTAGATGGTAAAGTTTTCGACCAAAGCAAGCAACCAATTGATATGCCTATCGGTCAGATGATTCCGGGCTTCAATGAGGCTTTAACTTTATTGAAAAAAGGAGGCAAAGGTACATTTATTATTCCACCTCAAATTGGTTATGGCGATGCCGGACAAGGCCCTATTCCTGCCAATTCGGTGTTGGTGTTTGATTTAGAAGCACTTGATTTCAAACCCGCTGGAAAATAATTGTATTGGACTATAGCACCAAAAGTGTAAGTGGCTCTTTTGTATGCCTCTTACACTTTTGTCTGTTTAATTGCATTGGGCTTTGTTGGGATTTAACAGTTTTTAACAAGCAAATGGCAAGAGATAGTTGCAACTTTGTGATTTGAAAAGTTGTCTATCTTTCTTGGCTTTCCATAAGCCAATCACTATACTAATAATTTGCAACAATGATGAAGAAGTTTTTAAGTTGGAATATGCTAAGTCTGCTCGCTATGGTTGTCGTGCTTAGTTCATGTTTATCCAAAATCACCTTGGAAGATGATGAAATCTTACAACAAAACGAAAGCCAGATAAAGGCATACATTGCTGCCAATAATTTGAGCGCTACGAAAGCCCCCAATGGTGTGTACTACCAAGTAACCAAAGTTGATACTTCTGGAAGAAAAATGATTATTGGCGATACCGTGCGGGTAAACTATGTGCTTTCTCGGCTCGATGGCTACGTGTTGTCGAGTGCTGTGCTGAACAAAGACAAGCCTTTCCAATTTATCAATGGCTATAGTACAAGTTTGTTTGTCAATTTGTTACCGTATTTGCATGAAGGCGAAACAGGTACATTTATCATTCCTTCTACCATGGCTTTGGGGAGCCAAACGTTGGCTAATTTGCCTGCCAATTCGCCTTTGCGTTGCGATATTCAATGGTTCAAAACCTTTAGCGAAGAGGCCGATATTGATAGATATGTGCGTGACAACAAGATTACCCTTACTGGACGCTACTCGAATGGCTTGCGTTACCTTAGATTAACAGAAGGCACAGGCGATTATTTGGCTTCGGGCAAAGTGGCACAAGTAAAATATACAGGCAAGTTTTTGAGTGGAGTAGTGTTTGATTCTAATGTTGGAAAATCAGATACCCTCACGGTAACAGGAGGTGACAGAAGTGGTTCAATACGTCAAGGTTTTCAATTGGGAGTTGAGTTGATGCGTGTAGGGGAGAAAGCTATGATTATTTTCCCATCCTCTATGGGTTATGGTACGACTGGGGCGGGTAAAATTCCAGGAGAAACACCGCTTATTTTTGAAATAGAGTTTCTATCCATCAAGCAATAGCTAGTCGCAAAACTATTTCGATAGCAAACAAAAAGCCTATGCCAGCAGAGGTTTGGCTGTATTATTACAAAACCATCAACTGTATTTGACGATGAAAAAAATTTTATGGGTAGGAATTATCGCCTGCGTCGTATTATTGAACGCCTGTTCTATCGGCACGACCGATGTTGACCCTACATCAACAGACCAACTCAAAAAAAACCAAGAGTTGGTACAGAAATACATTACCGACAATAAGCTTTCGATGCAGCAGGACGCATCAGGGTTTTATTATTCGGTTGATGCCAGCAATACCTCAACCAAAGCGGCGGTGATGGGTAATGTAGTTTCTATAAAATACATCATTTCTACGATTAGTGGAACGGTACTAGATTCGTCGAGAATTAAGCAGAATATTCCACAATCATATATATATGGCGTAACAACGAGTCTTTTCAACTATGCCGTTAATTTAATGAAACAAGGCAATAAAGGCTTGTTTTTGTTTCCGCAATATAGCTCGTCGAGTGGCGAACCCATCAAGCTGGAACTTACCCTGGAAGCTGTCAGAACTGAAACAGAATACATAGATTATTTCCAAGCAACAAAATATCCTACCAGTAACTTTACTACCACATCAACAGGCGTTCGCTATGTAGTGACTACTGCCAATGCCGCAGGTACAAGTATTACTACGGGTAAAAGCGTTACAGTGAAATATACAGGACGTTTGTTGTTTGAATCCAAAAAAATAGACAATCTTGGTGTACTTTATTACGATTCAAAATTTGATGAAGGCACTATTGAATTTACCACAGGAGCATCACAAATGATACCCGGTTTTGAAGAAGGCGTATCAAAACTGAAGCAGGGAGAAAAAGGTGTTATCCTTATACCTGCGGCCTATGCCTATGGAAGCTCAGGCGTGTCGAATGGTACAGGAGGCTATAACATACCGCCTTATGCTTCGGTTTTATTTGAAGTAGAGGTAACAAGCGTAAAATAACCTTGCAATTACATTCTTATTATAACAACGGCGACTCGAAAAGTCGCCTTTCTTATGTCATCTTAATTGATTTTTATTGTTATGAAAAAATTATGTTTTGCCACCAATAATGCCAATAAACTCAAGGAAATACAGGCATTGTTGGGGGAAGCGTTTCAATTGCAATCCTTGCAGGAAACAGGCTGTACCGAAGAACTTCCCGAAACAGGATTGACCTTAGAAGCCAATTCTGCCCAAAAAGCCCAATATTTATACGATAACTATCAAATAGATTGCTTTGCCGACGACACTGGGTTGGAGGTAGAAGCCCTCAACGGCGAGCCGGGTGTTTTTTCGGCAAGGTATGCTGGCGAGCCTAAAAATGAACAAAATAACATCGCTCTTTTGTTACAAAAATTACAAGGGCTAAATGAGCGTAAAGCTCGGTTTAGAACGGTTATTACGCTTATTTTAGCTGGACAAACCTTCCAGTTTGATGGAATTGTATCGGGGCATATCATTGATGAGTTGCGAGGAACAAACGGTTTTGGCTATGACCCTATTTTTGTACCAGAGGGTTTTGATAAGACTTTTGCCGAAATGACGATGCAAGAAAAAGGACAAATTTCGCACCGAGCAAGGGCTTTTCAAAAGCTGGTAGCATTTTTGCAAGAATTAAAATAGTTGAAAAAGCGTGTTTTCTAAGTGATTCGCTTGCTATGTTGGATGTAGAAGTATGGTGTTTGGAGGAGTCAGGGCTATTTTACCGAATGATTTAGCTTTTCCATCAAAATAATCCTGTTGCTCCATTCAACACTTGAATAATTGATGGTTTAGTGTTTTGTATAAAATACTTGTTATATAGGATTAATAGACAAAAGGTCTATATTATTGATTTTTATCAAGAATTATATTGTATTTAAGCACTGAAAATCATAGTTTTGTAAAATATTTTACGTATTTCTTTTTCAAAAAAAAGGGTATAGGAAAGCATAATTGTCTTTTATGAAAACCAACCTAACATACCATTTATTTAATTCAATCTGTCTTTAAATGTCAGCAAAATCACTCTTTAGACTTAAACTTATTTTGTTTATGATTGGTATCTCTTCTTGGGCTGCTCGTGGACAGTATGTCATTACGGGAAGAGTAACCGATGCCAAAAATGGCGACCCGTTACCTTTTGCAACGGTGGGAATCAAAGGAAAAAACATAGGTATTCAAACCAGTTTTGAAGGTGTTTTTACGCTCCGAACCAAGGTGCTTGGCGATTCTATTTATGTAAGTACCGTAGGGTATAAAACCAAAATGAAAGTCCTCGACCCCAAAGCAAGCAACCAAACCATAGACTTCCAATTGATGCCTGAAACCAGAGCTTTAGACGAAGTGGTGGTGTATTCGGGTGAAAATCCTGCTTTCAAGATTTTACGTAAACTTCGAGAAAATGCCGAAAAAAATGACCGTAAGCGTCTGACGGCTTATGAATATGATTCTTATTCAAAAATGGAACTAGATGTAGATAACATCTCGGAGAAGTTTAAGAAAAAGAAAGTAATGAAGCAAATCCAAGGAGCTATTGATAAGTTTGAAAAACTCGCTGGCGAAGATGGCAAACCCGTCATTCCGACGTTTATTTCTGAAACTGTTTCTAAGTTTTATTACAGAGAAAGTCCTTTTCGTAAAAAAGAAATGATTCTTAAAAACAACGTCAAAGGCGTTGGGGTAAAAGAAGGAGGTTTTGTATCGCAATTGGTTGGAGGTAACTTGTTGGCTAATTATAACTTCTACGATAACTTCGTGCCGTTTTTGGGTAAAGACATTATTTCTCCTGTGGGCGACAACTGGAAAGGTACGTACCAATGGTATTTGTCAGACACCACCGACATTGATGGGCATATATGCTACGGCATGGAATTTGACCCTAAAAACGACAAAGATTTAGTTTTTACGGGAAAAGCCTATATCGACACCACGTCGTTTGCCTTGGTGCAAATAGATGCGACGGTGGGTAGCGAAGCCAATATCAACTTTATTGATAAAATAAAAATATCACAAGAGCTAGAACAAACGCCCGAAGGTGCTTGGTTGCCAGCCAAAACACGCTTTTTGATAGACATTGCCGAACTGACCAAAGGCTCGGCTGGGATGCTCTTGAAAATGTATATTTCAAACCGCAATTTTGTCATAAATCAGCCTAAACCCTTGGCATTTTATGATTTAGGCATCGAAGTAGCAGAAGATGCTAAAGAACCAGACCCTAAATTCTGGCAAGAAGCACGGCACGAACCCATGACAGCCCAAGATTTGCTGGCATCGAAACTTATCGACACCGTGCGGAATGTGCCTATTGTACGTACTTATGTAGAAATTGCCGAAATTGTGGCCAGCGGCTACAAACGCTTTGGAGGTATCGAAGTAGGCCCCTATTTGTACGCATTGGCATTCAATAAGATAGAAGGAATGCGTGTGCGTTTGGGCTTTAGAACCAACGCCCAGTTTAGTAAAAAATGGGTATTTAAAGGATTTTTAGGCTATGGTACAAAAGACCAAGTGCTGAAATATGGTGGCGAAGCGGATTATATTTTCTCAAAAAGACACTGGACAGTAGCAGGAATTAAGCACACGTATGATTTAGAACGCATTGGATTAACTCCCGAATTGATTGCCGATAATAAAATTTTCTATGCCTTTACCCGGTGGGGCAATTATACTGGTGCGTTTTTCCGAACAGAAAACGAGGTGTTTTTCAAAACAGAACCAACCAAAGGCATTATGTTTTCGGCCTCGTTTACCCAACGGAGCTTCGACCCATTGTTTAAGTTTCAGTACAGAACGCAACCAGACCTCGGATCATTATCGCCTTCAAAAGCGTATTATGATGATACTTTCTTTACCCTAGAAGCCCGTTTTGCCAAAAACGAAACCTATATCATGGATGGCAACGAAAGGGTAACGCTTGGCACTAAACGAGTACCAGTAGTAACGCTTACCTACCAACGAGGAGTAAAAGGAGTAATGAGTGCCGATTTCAACTATGAACGCTTTACGGCAAAAGTGTTCCAAACCTTTCGCTTGGGTACGTTGGGCCGTTCTAGTTATACCTTACAGGCAGGTTATACGCCTTCTCATTTGCCTGCACCTTTGTTGTTTCCTCATTTGGGCAACCAAACGTTTTTCTTCAACAGAGCGGCATTCAATACTATGCACTATTTCGAGTTTGTGAGCGACAAATATGCGTCTTTGCAATATACCCACGATTTCGACGGATTGTTGTTCAATAGAATCCCAGCGATTCGACAACTCAAATGGCGTTTCTTGGTTTCGGCCAATGTCCTTTTCGGAAGTCAAAGCAATGATAACCTCAAACTCATGGACGAAGCAATGCCAGTGTTTGACCCACGTCATAAACAAGTAGAACCCAAATACAATTTCTCGGCATTAGACCCATCTATTCCTTATGCAGAAGTGGGTTATGGCATTGATAATATCTTAAAAATATTTCGTTTGCAAGCCTTTCATCGTTTGACTTACCTCGACCACCTTTCGCCTGATGGCAAACGTCCTGATAAGTTTACGATTAAGGCATCGGTGCATTTCTCTTTCTAAAAAGTAAAGTGCTTTTAATCAAGAAGATAACGAAATTTAGAAAAAAGCACCACATAAATACGCTACAGAATTTGAAAAAATAACTGTATTTTTACTCAAACTCCTACTCCTGCAACCGAGTAGGAGTTTTTTTATAGATAAATCCTTACGTTTGTAGCATCCCTTTGGCGTGCAAGCTCAACAACTAAATCATTTGAAATGTCAGTACCATTAAAACTATCAAAACAACATACAGAAAAAATGCTCAAACACCTTGGGGTATGGAGTGCCTACACAGTGTATTTTAGTATTTTATTGCATCTTTTTTACAAAGAACCTATTACCATAACCTTTGCCGTTACGTCGGTGCTTTTTCGGCTAGGGGATGCTTTTTTATTTTACGGAAACGCACTCGTAGTCTTGCCTCGCTTTTTTACACCTAAAAAAATATTGCCACTCATTCTCTCATTTACAGCTTTGTTTGGCGTTTATTTTGCCTACCGCTTATTGGTAGAATTGGTCTTACAAAATGTTTTATTTGGCATTGATACCCAAAGTTCTTTTGTGCTAGAAAGGTATGTATCGCTGACTATCTTCAATGGCAATACTTATGTGCTATTTAGTTTTGGGTATTTTTATGCTAAAAAATCCATTCGTCAGCAGCAAGCAATGGCGGCACAGGCCTTGGCGATTGCC
This sequence comes from Cytophagales bacterium, assembly GCA_013298025.1. Classification (GTDB taxonomy): domain Bacteria; phylum Bacteroidota; class Bacteroidia; order Cytophagales; family Spirosomataceae; genus Flectobacillus. Next base: position 46,795 of record JAAFJE010000023.1, read on the forward strand.
GCAAAAGATGCTGCTCTTGCCAAACAAGAAGCGGCAATTGCTACACTCGAAAAAGAAAAAATGATGATGGAATTGGCTTTTTTGAGGGCACAAATCAACCCACATTTTATGTACAATACCCTCAATATGCTCTACAGCAAGGTGCGAGGAGCATCGAAGCAAGTTGGGCATCTGATTTTGACTTTCGCCGAAATGATGCGGTATGCTACCAGCACAAGAATGCAACAAGATACCGTTGATTTGGCCGATGAAATAGCTTTTGTGAAACAATACATATTGTTGCAAAAACAACGCTTTCAAGATAATTTGCAAATAAATTTTTACGAAGAAGGCGATTTTACTTGTGTACGTATTATGCCGATGCTCCTGATTACACTCATGGAAAATTGTTTTAAACACGGCGAGTTGCATGACCCCAATCATCCCTTGAAAATCGAAGCTATACGAAACGATGGCGTATTTACTTTTCGCACTTGGAACTTGAAAAAGCTCGAAAACGATACTTTTTTTATAGACAAAGGACAAACGGGCATTGGCTTGGAAAATATCCGAAAAAGATTATATTTAGTACATGGCGAGGCTCAATCGCTGATGATAGAAGAAAATGAAACAAGCTATACGATTCATTTTAGTTTGTACAACCCTTAACTCAAAACAATATGATTAATTGTATTGCCGTTGACGACGAACAGGCTGCTTTAGATATTTTGGTTGATTATATCAGCGAAACGCCCTTTTTAAACCTTGTCGCTGCCACCACCAATCCGATGGATGCCGTTGGTATTTTACAAGCCCAAGACATCGACCTTGTGTTTACCGACATTAAAATGCCCCGTATCAACGGCTTAAATTTAGCACAACTATTCGATAGAAGGGTAAAATTTGTCATGACCACAGGCTACCAAGATTATGCCCTGAAAGGTTTTGAACTAGGCGTATTAGATTATTTGGTAAAGCCTTTTTCCTACGACCGCTTTTTGATGGCCGTCAATAAAATGCCTTTACAAATGACCCTCATCGACGAGCCAGTGGCTGTGCCAACGCCTCACGAAGAATATTGTTTTGTGAAAGCCGACGGTAAAGGGAAGTTTCAGAAAATTCTTTTCAAAGACTTACGCTACATAGAAGCCCAAAAAAACTATGTAGCCTTGCACTTACAAGAAGAGCAAGTTTCAACCCATCTATCTATAAGTGATTTAGAAAAACGCCTTCCAGCCGAAAAGTTCATGCGGGTGCATCGCTCTTATATTGTTGCTTTTGATAAAATTACAGGCATAGAAGGCGAGCAAATTATTATAGACAAAACCACCAAAATTCCGATAGGCGATAGCTATGCCGAAGCTTTCTTTGCCATCGTACAAGATAAAACCTTATCGAAAGAGCGAGAGAAATAAGCCTAGCCAAAATAGCCCAACAAGAGGCTTGGAAAGCAGAAAAATGGATACGAACTATTTTTTACGCCTAAAAATGCCCTAAAATGACGTAACAAATACGTAACATTTTGTACTTATTTTGGACTGTTTGCATTATTTAAAGAACTTTTATTACACAATAGGTTTTAGGAAAAGTTTCATTTATTTTTGTTTTGAACCATCTAAAATAGACAAACGATTACCCCCTTTTTCAACTGTCAAATAAAAAATTTATCAGTAATCGAATGCCGTTTGAGGTTAGTCATTTTTCATAAATTAACAGATTTAAAACCCCTAAAATGTTAACCACATTAATTTTTGCTTGTGCAGTTGTTGCGTATTTACTCGGCTCTATCCCTACCGCAATTTGGTACGGCGAGGCTTATTTTGGAATAGATGTACGTAAGCACGGAAGCGGCAACGCTGGTGCAACCAATACGTTCAGAGTGCTAGGAAAAAGAGCCGGTACCGTGGTGTTGTTGATAGATGCCCTGAAAGGTTGGATTGCAACTTCTTTGGCTTTGATGTTGTATTATGGACATTTGATTGAATGGAACGATTGCCAGCAATTGAAACTGGTTTTTGGTTTTGCTGCCGTCATTGGTCACATTTTCCCTGTTTTTTCTGATTTTAAAGGTGGAAAAGGCGTTGCTACCTTGCTTGGTATGGTGATGTCGGTACACCCAGAGGCTGCGTTGGTTTGTATGGTTATTTTCTTTGTGGTGTTTTTATCGTTCAATTATGTGTCTTTAGGGGCTATCGTGGCTTCGTTTGCCTTCCCGATTTTACTCTTGTTGAAAACCTTCGGAAAAGAAAATGACCTTGTGATTGTTTTCGGATTTTTACTATTTATTATGATTGTCGTAACGCATCGAAAAAACATCGTTCGATTGTTGAGAGGACAAGAAAACCGTATTTATTTACGAAAAAGAAAGTAAACCTTGATTTACTTGTAAAAAAAGCGAAGAGCCATCTTCGCTTTTTTTATGGGCAAATGTTGCCCTGCAATGGTTTTGTTTGCAGGCATAACTTTCTATATTTGTACCCTTATAAAAAAACGTGTTAAGTTGTAAAATTTATTGAATCATCAACGTTATGCAAGACTATATTGCTCAGAATAAGGATAGATTTTTAGCCGAATTACTCGATTTATTACGAATCCCGTCGATTAGTGCCGATACCCAATACAAAGCAGATGTACGTAAAGCGGCCGAATTTGTATGTGAAAAAATTCAATTGGCTGGTGCCGATGTCGCCGAAATTTGCGAAACACCAGGGCATCCTATTGTTTTCGGACAAAAAATAATTGACCCTGCCTTGCCCACCGTGCTGGTATATGGGCATTATGATGTACAACCTGCCGACCCTTATGAATTGTGGGATTCGCCCCCGTTTGAACCAGTCGTAAAAGACGAGAAAATTTACGCTCGTGGGGCTTGCGACGACAAAGGGCAGTTTTATATGCACATCAAGGCTTTTGAAACCATGATGGCTACCAATACTTTGCCTTGTAATGTAAAATTTATGATTGAAGGCGAAGAAGAAATTGGCTCTAATAACCTCGAACTTTTTGTGAAAGCCAATCGTGAAAAGCTACAAGCCGATGTTATCCTCATTTCTGATACGGCTATTATTGCCAATGACACGCCTTCGATAGATGTAGGCTTGCGTGGGTTGAGTTATTTAGAAGTAGAAGTAACTGGAGCAAACCGAGATTTGCATTCGGGCGTATATGGTGGGGCCGTAGCCAACCCTATCAATGTATTGTGCCAAATGATAGCCTCTTTGCACGATGAGCATAATCATATTACCATTCCGGGCTTTTATGATGCTGTAGCCGAGCTCACGGCAGCCCAACGCACAGCTATGGCTGCTACGCCTTTCGATTTGGAAGCCTATAAAAAAGACCTCGGCATTGCCGAAGTGCGAGGCGAAGAGGGCTACACTACGCTCGAAAGAGCTTCTATTCGCCCGACCCTAGACGTAAATGGTATTTGGGGCGGATATATTGGCGAAGGAGCAAAAACGGTACTTCCTTCAAAAGCTTATGCAAAAATCTCTATGCGTTTAGTGCCAAATCAGCAATCGGAGGTTATTACTAAAATGTTTATTGAGCATTTTGAAGCTATTGCCCCCGCAGGTGTACAAGTAAAAATAAGACCCCATCATGGAGGCGAACCTTACGTAACCCCCACCGATTCGATAGAATTTTTGGCTGCCGAAAAAGCAATGGAGGAATCTTTTGGTAAAAAGCCCGTGCCTACCAGAGGCGGTGGAAGTATCCCGATTGTAGCCTTATTTGAAAAAGAACTAGGCTTAAAAACCGTTTTGATGGGTTTTGGATTAGACTCCGACGCCATTCACTCGCCTAACGAACACTACGGTTTGTTTAATTATTATAAAGGTATCGAAACTATTCCTTTGTTTTTTCAACATTATGCGGCACTTGCACAGAAATGATTTTTTGTGTTTTTGTAGTAAAAAATAAAATCAAATTGAGGAGCTCCATAGCTTTGTGATGTATGTTATGCGTCATATTTACAAAGCTATAGGAGCTATAATTTTGTAAAGGTATGCACGTCGAATAGTTTTTTCTTCAAATATCTCCAAATCAAACACTTGTATGTATTTTCTGCTAAAAAAAGTGTTTGTTTCTTTGTTCACCGACTAAGTGCGATGTATTTTTGTCGAGTCAAAAGAAATAATACTAAAAAATGACAGTAAAATAGTCCGCCGAGTGAAGTTCAACTTTTTCTATTTTTTCCACTAAACCAAACGATAACAAGTAGAAAGCTATGACGCTCCCTCAGTCTGTATATCAATCTGTTATATTCATATATTTACTCTTAAATTAATTCCAAAAATTAAAAATTCTGTCTATCTTAAAATTAACATTGCCATGAAATTAAAATTATTAGCAACCGTTCTAAGTCTAGGTGCTGTAATCTATGCTTGTACGCCTGAGTCGCTTGTAACAGAGCCAGAACTAACCACACTCAATGTTCCCACTACATTTGATTGGAGAACAGCCAAAGATGTACAATTCAGTGTTGACGTAAGCGATTTGCGTTTTAGCAATGCTTTACACGTGATTTCTGTATATGCAGAAGACCCAAGCACAGGGGTTTTACCTCTAGCCAAAGGTGCTGCGGCCATCAATTCGCCATTCAGTGCATTGGTATCTCTGCCTACAGTTTTAAAAGAAATTTTTATCGTAAAAACTGCTCCAGATGGTACGAAGATTACGGAAAAAGTAAACGTTGAATCGACAAACAACGTAGAAATTTCTATCGGTAGCACGCCTTCTGGTCGATTTGCAGCAACAGAAACATATCTTCAAACTAACGCTGTTGTAGTGCCAGAAACAAGCCCCAACTGTGATTCGGGTTGTGATGTAAAAATTGATGAAAAGTCTGACAAAAACGTTACGCTAGATTCTAAAACAGTATGTTTGACAGGTAGTAACTATGCTGTAAACATCAACTCAAATAACCTCAAAGGAGGTACATTGCGTATTTGCGGTACAAACATCACCGTAAACAATTTGAACCTACAAAACAACGCTACGTTCACGGTAATTGTGACAAGCACAGGTTCGGCCAACTTCAGTAACCTCAACTGGGATTCTCCAAATGTTACTTTCAAAAACTTTGGTACATTAACTTTCTCTGGAAACTTTATCGTTGGCGGTACATTTACAAACTACGGTACTGTAAATGCCAACTCAGAATTGCAAACACGCTCAACTGCTGTGATTCAAAACGAAGGTAAAATGATCATCAAAGGAAACGCTCCTTTGCAAGGTAAAGTTACAACAAACGGCACATTTACAGTAGGCGGTGAGTTGAACCTAAACTCTTCAAGTACTTCGTTGGTAAACGGTGGTACAGTTTCGGTATCAAGCAATTTTAATATCAATGATAAAGGCTCATTTACGAATACTGGTACAGCTACTTTTGCTAAAGATTTACAATTGAACTCTTCTAACACGACAATTGACAATAGCAATAGCATGACTGTAACGGGTAAAATGACGGTAAATAGCAGTACTACATTCAACAACAGTGGTTCATGTACTGTAAACGAATTGCAAATCAATAGCAATGGTATCGTTAATAACAAATGTAAATTGATTGTTAAAACTATCTTGGGGGTTGACAACATTCTGAACAACTATAACTTCGTAAGCGTTGGTAACTATACAAGAATCAATAGTTCTGGAAAAGTAAACTTGTTTGATGGTGCATACTTGTTGACAAACATCTTGAATACTTTTGATGGAAAAATTACAGGTACAGGTACTAACTACTCGTTGTTCAAAGTGGTGAATCCAGCTTCTGACAACATCAATAATGGAAGTGGAACGAAAGTAACAGGTACAGTACAATTTGCTGAACCAAGCGGAAAATTGAAAGCAAGCTTCTTCGATAAAGATGCTAAATCAACTAAAGACGGAGGTATTTATATCCCTAAAACAGAGTGTAACGACGGTAACGGTACAGCCCCTGTCGTAATCAAAGATGCCGATAGCGATGGTATCGTAGATGCAGAAGATAGCTACCCTAACGACCCAACCAAAGCTTTTGATAGCTATTCAACGCCTTCTACAGCAGCGTTTGAAGACCAATGGCCTTCTACGGGTGACTACGATTTGAACGACGTTGTATTGACCTACAAATACCAAATTGTTACTAACGCTACGAACAAAGTAGTACAAATCAAGGGTAACTATATATTGCAAGCGGCTGGTGGAGCATTACAAAATGGTGCTGGGGTACAATTTAACCTTCCTAGCGGCTCGGCTAAAAACTTTAGCTCTACTACTGGTGCTTCAATCGAGGCAGGTCACGATAGTTTAGTGGTAGTATTGTTCCAAAATAGTGGCAAAGAATTAGGTGCTTGGAACACTATCCCAACAGAAAAAGCGGTGGCTACCAAAGCATACTCTTTCAGCGTTGATATTGCCAATGGTCCATTGTTGAAAACGTTAGGTGTTGGTTCTTATAACTTGTTTATTTGGAATAACTCGGCTGGTAGAGGAAGAGAAACACACTTGAAAGGTAAAGTGCCAACAAAACTAGCTGATACAAAATTGTTTGGTACACAGGCCGATGCTTCTTTGAAAGTGAAATACTACAGTACCTTGACAGGCTTCCCTTGGGGTATCGAAGTATCAACCGATAGCTTCAAGTATCCAGCAGAATATAAATCTATTAAATCGGCGTACTTGAAATTTGCTGATTGGGTTACTTCTGGTGGTACTTTGTACAAAGACTGGTATTCTAATACGGCTAGTGGGTATCGCAATAATACAAATATCTACAAGCCATAAGCTTTCATAAACCATAAAAAAGGGCATCTAGCATGAGTTAGATGCCCTTTTTTTATAAATCAAATCCAAGTGTTTTTATCAAAATATACCCTTTGTCTATCTGAAATCAGATAAGGTAATTGCCTTACTGATGAATAAATCTGAAATCCCCCCAATAACCTATATCGAATTAGAGATAAAATTGTAAATTTACAGCAGTATTACTGTATCTTAACTGGCATGTCTGACGAAATCAAATTAGATAATCTTACCACAGAAGCAAGCTCGCACTATCAGAACTTGGAACAGATGTCTTTGCGACAAATTTTAGAAGGTATCAACAACGAAGATAAAACTGTGCCTTACGCCGTAGAAAAGGCAATGCCGCAAATTGAAAGCTTGGTCAGTGAAATAGTACCTCGGATGAAGCAAGGCGGTCGGTTATTTTACATTGGGGCAGGTACAAGTGGTCGTTTGGGTGTTGTAGATGCCTCTGAATGTCCGCCTACTTTTGGCGTTCCTTTCGACTGGGTAATCGGACTCATTGCTGGTGGCGATGGGGCTATCAGAAAAGCGGTAGAATATGCCGAAGACGACGTAAACCAAGCTTGGAAAGATTTAGAAGCCTACCAAATATCGTCGTTAGATACAGTTGTAGGGATTGCCGCTTCGGGCAGAACGCCTTATGTGATTGGTGGTATCGAAAAAGCAAGAGCAGCTGGTATGCTTACGGGTTGTATCGTATGCAACCAAGGAAGTGCTTTAGCACAAGCAGCAGCTTATCCGATTGAGGTGGTTGTTGGCCCTGAATTTGTTACAGGAAGTACACGCATGAAAGCTGGCACAGCTCAGAAATTGGTCTTAAATATGCTTTCAACTTCAATCATGATTCAGCTTGGAAGGGTGCGAGGTAACAAAATGGTAGATATGCAACTGAGCAATTACAAGCTGGTGGCTCGTGCCGAAAACATGGTGATGCAAGAATTAGGGGTTGATAAAAATACGGCGGCTCAATTACTAAAAGAGCATGGCAGTGTGCGTAAATCTGTAGATGCGTACAAGGCAAGTCTTTAACATATTATTAACAATAAAACTAAAAATTTTGTTGTAAACTTGACGTTGAAATCAAGTATAGCTAGTTAGACTTTGAGGTCTAAGGTATCGCCTGTTAGTGAATCCAAATATTGATTGTAGTATTACATTTTCCCAGAAACCCCTTATAATAACAAATGAAAAAAGTTGTGTTAAGTGCATTATTCCTTGCGGCTTTATCTATCAATGCTAAAGCTGAGGACTTTCCAGAGGATATCAAACCTTTGATGACAAAATATACTTGTACGGCTTGCCATAAAGTAGATACAAGATTGGTTGGTCCGGCTTATACCGATGTAGCGAAAAAGAAATATACCAACGAAAAAATCGTTGAGTTGATTGCTAATCCTAAGCCGTCTAACTGGCCTGGTTATCCGCCAATGGCAGCGATGAAAAACGTTCCAAAAGAAGATGCCATAAAAATTGCTACATGGATTAACTCTTTGAGAAAGAAAAAATAGTTTTTGTTAAAAGGCATCTTTGATTCAAAAGATGCCTTTTGTTTTATAAAACCATAACGGCTTTTCCTGTAAAGTTCCGCTGCATAATGGCTTCTAATACAGCAGGAACATCGTTCAAAGCACAAGTGCTAATGGCTTGCTGGGCAAGTTTGCCTGCTAAGAACCATTGAATTAAATCGTTCATGTTGGCTCTTTGTTCATCTTCTTCCTTTCTCGAAAATGCTCCCCAAAACACGCCCACAATAGAAGCTCCTTTGAGTAAGGCCAAATTGAGCGGTAGCTGCGGAATTTGCCCTGTGGCAAAGCCTACAACCAAATAGCGTCCTTGCCAAGCCATCGCCCGAAAGGCTTGTTCTGTGTAAGTGCCTCCAACGGGGTCAAGTACCACGTCGATGCCTTGGTTGGCTGTTAGTTCGTTGAGTTTTTCTCGTAAATCTTCTTGTTGGTAATTGAGTAGCCAATCGGCACCATACTGCTTGCTTTGGGCTAGTTTTTCGTTTGTAGAAGCGGCTGCTATGACTTTTGCCCCAAGAATATGCCCTAAATTAACGGCAGCAAGACCAATGCCCCCACCTGCACCCAATACCAACAAAGACTCGTTGGCTTGTAGCTGACCTCTATTTTTTAAGGCATAATAAGCCGTGCTGTAATTATAAAAAACACCAGCCGCTTTTACCAAATCTATCGCCGAAGGCAACACATACACCCTTGTAGCCTCGGCAACTGCATATTCGGCCATGCCTCCCCAGCCCGTGAAGGCGATGACGGTAGCCCCCACAGCAAGGTTTTGTACAGCACTCCCTACCGCAACGATATGTCCTGTTAGCTCACCTCCGAGTACAAATGGACAGGCAGGTTTGACTTGGTATTTTCCCTGTAACATCAGTGTATCTGGAAAATTGATGCCACAGGCTTTTACCTGAATCAATACTTGTGTGGGCAAAAGGGGAGGCGTGGGGAGGTCGTCTATAACCAAGTGTTGCGTTGAGCCATACGCCGTACAAATGAGGGCTTTCATGTGGAAAAGGGTAATAAAACAGCTACACTAAACTTAAAATAATTTGTTAAAGTTACAACATTTGACTGATAACATGGTACATATTTTATGTGAGTGAGATACTCATTTGGAATACAACCATAAGCTTTCCAAAAATCAGAGAAACCATGTTTCTTGTAATATTCATCGAGTAGTTTTCGATAAAATTCTTTGGAAGAACTCATCGAACTATCAGCGATATGAAAAAAGACAATTTGCCTATTTCGTTTATTGAGAGCTATCCAGATACGAATTTGACAAAAGGTAAAACCTCATCAAGTTCGAGTTGGTCATCTTCTTTCGCAGGGGCAATGGTCGTCTTAAGATCAGCTAAGGATTGGGCTTTTTTACGCTAAATAAGACTAGACAACAACCACAGTCAATACATTTATAGGTTTGTGAACCACCATATAGGCGGTCCGATTTTTCCGCTTTGACATTTATTCCAAGTATGTTGACTAACTACCATTTATTATTGCAAATATAAGAAATTAGTTAATTTTAACACTACCAATAGTTATTTCCATCCCTATTGGAACTATCTCCAATAAGCTGTGCGTAAGCCACAAACCTATAGTATATTTTCTTTTCACTTCATAGGTAGCAAGTTGCAGGGGCAAAACATCGCACTCATGCCATGACTGACAATGGTATGGGTATCATCAGCCTTATGTGATAAGTCAGTAAACACATCAACAACTTACATCGCCAAATGTAAGCTCGGCAATTGCGAAAGTACAGGGGCTTCGCTGACAACTGGAAACGGAAATACCTCTCTTACGCTCAAGCTCCAAACCAATAGCCCTATTGCGGCTGGCGAAAGCCTCGAACTATCGGCAGAAGCTTATGATGCCAACGCCACCTATACTTGGAATGTCAACAATACTACCTACACAGGTAAAACGCTTGCTGTGCCAAACCTTGCTGCTGGTACATATACTGTAACGTGCACCGCAACGGCTGGTAGTTGTACCACACCAAGTACTACCACAGTACAGGTAAACCAAACTGCTGATTGTGCTGTGTATATCAGTGCTACAGATGGTAGCACCGAAACCTATTCTTTTGCCCCTGCCAACAATGGTGTAGTAAAACCCCTTACGCTATCGGTAGTTGATGAGAACGAAAATGGTACTGCTTTTTGGGGTGTCAATGCCGGCATTACGTACCAATGGACGGGGCCTAACGGCTTTACAAGCAATATTGCTACGCCTAGCGTAAGTAAACCGGGCCTTTACTCGCTCAAAATGCTCAGTGGTACAAGCCAATGTGCTGCCAAGGTTAGCCTCTCGGGCGAGCCTTGCCAAACGGTAAAAGCCATGTACTGCAACCCTGCCTCGGCAGTGAAAGCCCCCGAAGAAACCACCCGCCTCAATTTCCTCGATGTAGGTGACAACGTGTTTGCTGGCGATTTTATAGCCAATATCCTGACAGCCGAACCTACAGGCGATGGCAAGTTTAGTGGTACTGCCGCCGTAAGTGTGCCTTACCTCAAAGGTATTGCCCTCGAAACCCAGTTTACCAATGTTGACTTTAACCAATGCTTATCGCTCAAAAACGGAACGGATAATAAGTTGGTGACGGTGTTTGACCCGACTTTGGGGAATGTGGTGGATTTAGGTAACGTAATAGATATTTATAAAAATGCTTCTTCTAGTATAAAAGATATACTGCATATATTTACAGGTTCTTGCTCTGAAACTTCACAATTAGAAAAAGAGCTAGATAACTTAGAAAAAGCATTTGTATTAGATAATACGAATACCGTAGAGGAAAAACAGGAGATTCGAACGGCATTAGATAATTTAAAACAAGCTATTGTTGAGTTAAAGACTTGTCAATCTTGTACCAATTCAGGAAACAGAATTAGTGTTGAGCAACAAAATCTTGAAGGAGGTGATTGTAATAAAAAGCTTATCAATTGTCAGCAAAAACAAGCTGTCTTTCAAGCAAAAGCCTTAGTCAATGATGCTTTAGTAAAACGTAAGCCAACAAGAGAAATCGTAATTTCTGCAACGCCTGAGATGATTGCAACAGAATTTACGTCATTGGTTGAAGCTACAAAAGCTGAACTTACCAAAACAGATCTTGCTAGTTGTAGCGATTCATACAATAAGCCCAAAAATATTGATGGTATTCGATATTTTTGTCATAATTTTCCGATACCTTCTAAACAATTCAAGCTAATTTATTTGGGACAACCATTTGATGAAGCTGATGGAAGAAAAATAGATTATTTTTATGCTGCGGATAAATTCGACCATCATATTTGTATTACGAAAGAATTAATTTTAGGTCGTTTCATTCATAGATTTACTATTTTTGATAACACTTCTCAAAAGTGGGGAAGTTGGCAAGAGTTTTATCCACGTTTAGGTATTACCGCAGGAGAAGCATTTGGTAATATGATGGATGAGGCTGTGTATAATATGGCTATTGCTATGATTTCAGGAGGTACATCATTTGCAAAAAATGCACTTGTAGATGCTTCTGCTGATATTATTTATAGCAGTGTGATACAAGCCATGCCGTTGTGTATAAAGAATGCTAAAATAGACGTTGATTGCTTTAAACAGCAAGTTAGTGAAAACATAAAACACAATGCAATTGCCTTAGTTGGTACGGTAGCCGCAGTAACCATAACGTCAAAGTTATGGAAGGGGCTTCGTGAAATGGCGGGGTTAATTGATGAAGCACAAATTACGCCTACACAATTACAAGAAAGCCTACCTCTTTCAAAGACCAAAGCCCACAGCAAACTGGATAATGTAGAAATACCTACTACAGCTATCGAAGAAGCTGACGATTTGGTAAGGGTTAGTGGAGCGGGGGCAGGGAGCTTAACAAACAAGCTGATAAGTAGAGGACTTTCAAGCACTATGGCAGATGATATAGTTTTGAGAGCTATGTATATTGATGATAAAATTGGGGGTAATAAAATGCAATCTCTGATAGAGAAATTAGCAAGTGCATCTAACTTTAAAAATCCAGAAGATTTGTTTATAAATATTGATGCCTGTATGAAGAAAATACAATTCAATGGAAAAAAAATATCTTCTGCAGATATTGATTTGACCAGAGCAAATTCTTTAATAGAAGAATTTAAAGAAGGTAAATATTGGATAGATCAAGAATGTGAAGTTTATATTTCTAAAAAATGGGCTGGAAATGTTGATGAGGTAGATGTTACGATACCTACTAAGAGAGGCTTGGTAGAATGTAAGAATGCTACAGGGAATGATTTAAGGGCAAATTTGCTGGAAATTATTAAAAAATATACTACTGAAGGTAAATTAAGCTCTGTAATAAAAAATAAATACCCAAATCATTATGGAAAAATAAGTGTAAGTAACGCTTCCAATGAATATTACAACCTAAACAAGCAACAAATAATTAACAGATTTAGACAAGATTTATTTCCTAATATCAATAATTCGGGTGTTGATAAAAACACATTAGTTAATGTTGTAAAAGAACTTCATATTGAAAATGGACAAGGTAGAATCATTATAAAAAATACAGAATGGTAATGAGAGAGTTTGATAAAGTAGTAAATTCAAGTAATTATTGGTGTGATTTTGAGTCTGAATTATCTATTTATTATCATTTAAAATGGATAGGAGAACATAGTATAAATAAGTTTATTAGTAATGAAATGATATTTTTTACAAAGTATATTTCACTTTGTAAAAAATATGGTTTTGCCATTCCATTAAATTGTAATGAGGATAATTTTTTTGACTTATACCAGCAGGAAATAAATAAAAAAAAAGGCTATGATATGAGTGCTTGGTATCTTATGTTTCGTATGTACACATACGGAAAAGAACTAGTTTATCCTTCAAAATTATTTATTGATATAAAGGATATATCATTTAAAAACATAGTAAATATTGACCCAATTTCAGAACTTAAACATCTAGAAGTAGATAATGTAAGCTTCGCACCACCACTAATAATAGAGTTGAGAGAAAAACAAGATGAAATTGTATTAACTTGTTATATAGACAACGACATTTTTAATTTAGAGTTAGATAATAAAAAATGCCATGATTTGGATTATTTTGTCGATAATTCTGGTTTAGCTTACTTAAATACTCCTCGTTTCAATAGTTTTTTACGAGATTTAAAAAAACTATGTTTTGAGTATTGTGCTACAGATTTTGAGTTTGAGAATTTGGGTTTGAAAGATTTTTGTGAAGATGGTGTAATGTTTAATGGAGAAGTAGTTTATTATGAAGATATAGAAAATTTGTTAGAACCTCACCAACGAATTCCCTCGCTGTTTCAAGTTTAACAACTTGGAACAACAAATCAAGTGCAGTCTCCGACTGCACCACCAGTACAACCAATAGCAAAGATTGCATATTCCGCCTTCGTTGGAGTTATCTCCAACGAAACGAGCGTAAGCAACTCGCCAACTATCAAAAAAGAAAATAGGATAGAGGTTTGTTGCTTACGCACAGCTTGTTGGAGATAACTCCAACAATGGCGAAATAGCAAAGATTGAATACTTTAGTAGGTTCAATTTGAGCAAAGTCACAGTCGGAGACTGCTTTCCGCCTTCGTTGGAGTTATCTCCAACGAAACGAGCGTAAGCAACTCGCCAACTATCAAAAAAAGAAAATATGATAGAGGTTTGTTGCTTACGCACAAAAAGAAAATATGATAATGGTTTGTTGCTTACGCACAGCTTGTTGGAGATAACTCCAACAAGGGCGAAAAAGTCGTGAGTATTCTGGTGGTTATTATATTGGTACAAATTTTTTATACATATTTTTTAAATGAAAAGATTATGAGAGTATTATTAATCTTGATCGAAACAATTTGTATTACAATTGTTTTCTTTTTGGGTTTATGTTTAGGTATTGTTTTTAATATGTACGATACTGATAGGAAATATCAAAAAGAGGAAATACTAGCATTGTGGATGTGTATTGTTATCATATTCTTATTTTTAAGATTATTAGCCCGTAACGCATCAGTAAAAATACAATTAGCAATAGTTATATTATACCTATTTCTATTATACTATGTTCGATTTAGTGGGATGTTTACTAGCCATGTTTTATTTCATTTAACATTCTTTGGTACTCTTTCTTTAATCATAATTTCGTTAATGAGTCTGTATAGACGTCCATGAGTTGCCCTCGCTGTTTCAAGTTTAACAACTTGGAACAATAAATCAAGTGCAGTCTCCGACTGCACCACCAGTACAACCAATAGCAAAGATTGCATATTCCGCCTTCGTTGGAGTTATCTCCAACGAAACGAGCGTAAGCAACTTGCCAACTATCAAAAAAAGAAAATATGATAGAGATTTGTTGCTTACGCACAGCTTGTTGGAGATAACTCCAACAAGGGCGAAATTTCCGCCTTCGTTTGAGTTATCTCCAACGAAACGAGCGTAAGCAACTCGCCAACTATCAAAAAAAGAAAATATGATAGAGGTTTGTTGCTTATGCACAGCTTGTTGGAGATAACTCCAACAAGGGCGAAAACAAAAAGAAAATATGATAGAGGTTTGTTGCTTACGCACAACGAAACGAGCGTAAGCAACTCGCCAACTATCAAAAAAAGAAAATATGATAGAGGTTTGTTGCTTATGCACAGCTTGTTGGAGATAACTCCAACAAGGGCGAAAGTTGCAGGGGCAAAACATCGTGTGATATAACCTTCCTGCAAGTTGCAGGAGCAAAACATCGTGTGATGCAACCTTCCTGCGAGTTGCAGGGGCAAAACATCGTGTGATATAACCTTCCTGCGAGTTGCAGGAGCAAAATATCATGTGATACAATCTTCCTGCAAGTTGCAGGAGCAAAACATCTTGCGATGCAACCTTCCTGCAAGTTGCAGGAGCAAAACATCGCACTCATGGCATGACTGACAATGGTATGGGTATTATCAGTCATGCCATGAGCTTTTTCCAGAACGAGCGGGACGCTCTAAGTAATTATAGTTCGTAGGAATGCTTCGCTAAACCTACGACCAGTCCCAGCCTAACTTCTAATAGCCCTCCCTCTTATTTCTCTTGGTACTTCGCTATAATGTACGCCATATTTGACAAACTCCTTTTGATAATCAAGATTGATATAAGCTGGTGAGTCTGACGTGGTATAAGACTCATAATCCATATCTAAATATTTCATCCACTCCATCGTTATGCGATGATGTATAAAGCGTAAGTTGGTAAACCCAAAATAGCTTAAATGTTTTACTTGGTTGTAGGTAAATTCTTCATCAAAGTAATTGCATGCTGCTATTCCAAAATAAACACTCCATTTTACTTTATGTAGCTCTAATTTTAAAGAATAATTTATTCCCCCTTTAAATTCAGGACTTCTTAAATCTTCTTCTAAAATCGGTAAATAGCCTAGCTTCTTCCATTTATTTTCGCCTCGCTGAGGTGGTGGATTAATTCCTAAAACTGGACTTGTCAAGAAATCAGTATTCTTAAAAAAGTCAACACTTTTTCCCTTAAATGGCTGCTCAGAACGATAATTTAGGATTTTGACCAGTGTTCCTAATTGGCTGAATGCCGACATTGAAAGGGTTTGGACATAAGCAAAGCCCAAATGCTCTTCTAATGGTACTTCCCATAACATCCCATGATGAGAATCTATTATTTCTCTTCGCTCAAAAGCTACATGATTCGTTTCCATATTCATTTCCTCTAAATTGAAAGCCTCCTGTTTTAAAGTTATCATTTGTAAATAACAAATTTAACAACTTCCTACCAACGTTAATCTAATGTAAAGCTATCGGTTGTTAAATATATGAGCAAAGGGGTTTGTGGGGGCTTGGAATAGCGAGGGGTTTGTTATGCGTCATTTTGCTCCGATAGAACGCTGAAACTTAACTTGCAAGTTTAAATTATTTTTTACAGTTTTGTATCTAAACGAATACAACTTAAAGAATATACTTTATTGAAAAGACAACGGAATTTGATAAGTGGCTCAAGAAACTAAGTGACTTGAGAGCAAAAGCTAAGATTTTACTCAGAATCCAAAAATTGGAGAAAGATGAACACTTTGGAGATTGTGAACCTGTTGGAGATGGTATCAGAGAACTGAGAATTAATTACGCAAAAGGCTATCGAGTATATTTAAAAGAAATTGACGGAAAAATTATCATTCTGCTTGTTGGAGGAGATAAATCAACGCAACAAAAGGACATTGAAAAAGCTAAAGATATTTGGGAAAAAATAAAAAAATAGAAAATGGAAAGATCAAAATTTGATATTGCAGATTATTTAGACAGCAACGAAATGATTGCTGAATATTTGAATGCAGTTTTGGAAGAAGGTAATGATGCTGAAATTGTTACCGCAATCGGGCATATTGCAAAAGCTATCGGTATGACTAAAATTGCAGAAAAAACTGGCATGAGCAGACCAAGTTTATACAAAGCATTATCGGAAGGAGCGAAACCACAATTTTCTACAATCATGAAAGTTTTGAAAGCTGTTGGAGGACAAATACACATCAATCCATTAACCCCATAAAAAACGAACGCATAGCATTACCCAAAGTAGGATTGACGTTCTTCGATTGGAGCTTTCGTTGGGTTTTCTCCAACGATATGAAAATATGATGGCGGTTTGTTGCTGACGCACAAGGGCAAACAGCAAAGATTGAATATTTTGCTTTGAGCAAGGTCGCAGTCGGAGACTGCTTTTTATTAGGCGTTCCAAGTTCCTACACTTGGAACAGCTAGGGGGGGGGCTTACGCACAATTTGAGCAAGGCCGCAGTCGGAGACTGCTTTCCGCCTTCGTTTGAGTTATCTCCAACAAGGGCGAAAAGGCATTAAATATGATGATTGGTTAGATGATTTAGATATAAATGAATTGATACAAGATGGTTTTTACAAAATGACTACTAAAACTTGGTAAAATGGAACTTGATAAACTTTTAAAAATGACTGAAAAAAGACCAAATATGGTTTTTAGAGAAAAAACATTAATTCATTTGAAAATTTTTTTAGATGGATATTTATCCTGTCGAATGGATGACGAAAATATTCTACCTTATGAACTAGATTTTAGGCATTACTTTTCTCGTTTTATCGAAGAAAAATTTAGAGAAGAACAAGCTACAGGAAGTTGGGATGTATATTTAATGGAAAAGGATGATAGCTGGAATCTATTTTTTAAGCTATATGATGAGTTTAGGAGCATAGACAACCCACGGTTGATTGGCTATGTCGAGTGAGGCTTATTCTGGTCTGGTCGTAGGTTTAGCGAAGCTTCCCTACGACCTATAATTTTCATACTCATGGCATGACTTATCACATAAGGCTGATAATACCCATACCATTGTCAGTCATGGCATGAGTGCGATGTTTTGCTCCTGCAACTCGCAGGAAGGCTATATCACATGATATTTTGCTCCTGCAACTTGCAGGAAGGTTATATCACACGATGTTTTGCTCCTGCAACTTGCAGGAAGGTTGCATCACACGATGTTTTGCTCCTGCAACTCGCAGGAAGATTGCATCACACAATGTTTTGCTCCTGCAACTTGCAGGAAGGTTGCATCACACAATGTTTTGCTCCTGCAACTTGCAGGAAGGTTGCATCACACGATATTTTGCTCCTGCAACTTGCAGGAAGGTTATATCCCTCCTCGCTGTTTCAAGTTTAACAACTTGGAACAACAAATCAAGTGCAGTCTCCGACTGCACCACCAGTACAACCAATAGCAAAGATTGAATATTTTAGTAGGTTCAATTTGAGCAAAGTCGCAGTCGAAGATTGCTTTCCGCCTTCGTTGGAGTTATCTCCAACGAAACGAGCGTAAGCAACTCGCCAACTATCAAAAAAGAAAATAGGATAGAGGTTTGTTGCTTACGCACAGCTTGTTGGAGATAACTCCAACAATGGCGAAATAGCAAAGATTGAATACTTTAGTAGGTTCAATTTGAGCAAAGTCACAGTCGGAGACTGCTTTCCGCCTTCGTTGGAGTTATCTCCAACGAAACGAGCGTAAGCAACTCGCCAACTATCAAAAAAAGAAAATATGAGGTTCTTTATGAAATTACTTGGTAGTTGAAGTCAGAGCAAACAAATCGGATAAGTTTTTTAAAGTTTTCGACATACCTAAAACCTTTTGCTACTCTCTTAATAGTTTGAATTTTAGCATTTATACCT
>JAAFJE010000024.1 GCA_013298025.1 Cytophagales bacterium
TCAAAAGTTTTTCACAAGATAAAAACTTTTATATTTTCTTGAGCTTCGGGCAGTCGAACATGGAAGGAAACGCCAAATTTGAACCTCAAGATACGGTCAATGTCGATAGTCGTTTTCAAGTTTTAGAAGCCGTCGATTGTCCAAATTTAGGCAGAACTAAAGGCAATTGGTACACGGCTATTCCTCCTTTATGTCGTTGTCGTACTGGACTTACGCCTGTGGATTACTTTGGAAGAGCCATGCTTGCCAATCTTCCCGAAAATGTGAGAATTGGGGTAATTAATGTAGCGGTGGGCGGTTGTAAAATTGAACTTTTCGACAAAGACAACTATGAGTCTTATGTGGCTACTACGCCCAATTGGCTCAAAAATATGGTGAAAGAATACGACGGCAATCCCTATGGACGATTGGTAGAAATGGCAAAACTGGCACAAAAAGATGGCATAATCAAAGGCATTTTGTTGCATCAAGGCGAGTCGAATACCAATGATACATTGTGGACAAAAAAAGTAAAAGTAGTATATGATAATTTACTCAAAGACCTTCATTTAAAAGCTAAAAAAGTCCCTTTGATTGCTGGCGAAACCGTCAACGCCGACCAAGGAGGTATTTGTGCAAGCATGAATAAAATCATTGCTACGTTGCCTCAAACCATCAAAAACGCTCATGTCGTTTCGTCGAGTGGCTGTACCGATGCCGCCGATAATCTTCATTTTGATGCGGCAGGTTATCGAGAACTGGGCAAACGCTATGCCGATAAAATGCTTTCGGTGATGAATAAATAGATGAGTTTTGAATTTTATAGATGAAAAAATAATGAAAAAAAACAACAGCATACAACAAGTGACTTTGCTACTACTTTTTTGGGTTTTAGCAATGCCACTTGTTGCCGTTGGTCAACGCAAACAAAGTACAAAACTCGCTCCTAAGTATCGTAATTTGTTCTTGGAGGCAGGTTATAGTCAGAAAGAAATTGATGCCAAAGTTGCCAAAGCCTATTATGATGTTTTTGAAGGCCCCAATCGAGTATATTTTGCTGTTGGCGATACAATGGCTTATGTATCAGACGTAAAAAATCATGATGCCCGTACCGAAGGACTTTCGTATGGAATGATGATTGCCGTTCAATTGGATAAAAAAGAGGTTTTTGATAAAATTTGGCGTTGGTCAAAAAAATACCTTCAACACCAAAGCGGCCCACGTGAAGGCTATTTTGCATGGAGTATCAACCCCGAAATCATGAAGAAAAACTCGGAAGGCTCGGCTTCTGATGGCGAATTGTATTATGTTACCAGTTTGCTATTTGCCTCTAACAAATGGGGAAATAATACGGGTATCAATTACTACAACGAAGCTCGCAGAATATTAGATGCGATGTGGAAAAAAGATGGTACAGGCAATATTTACAACCTTATCAACACCGAACACAAGCAAATTACCTTTGTACCAGAAGGCAATAGCTATAACTGGACAGACCCTTCGTATCACTTACCTGCTTTTTATGAAGTATGGGCTTTATATGCCAAAGACGGTCACGAAGCGTTTTATAAAGCATGTGCCGATACTTCCCGTGTTTTCTTGCACAGGGCTTGCCATCCCGTAACTGGACTCAACTCAGATTATACAGAATTTAGTGGAGCTCCTCACCCAACTCGTTGGATGCCACCAGGTTTTCGTTATGATTCATGGCGTGTACCCATGAATATTGCCATGGATTATACTTGGTTTGGGAAAGACAAAACTTGGCAAGAAGATTACGCTAAAAGATTTCAAAATTTCCTTCGCTCAAAAGGAATGGATACTTATGACGACCAATTTAATTTAGATGGCACAAAACCTGATTTTATTTTACAGGCAGGAAGTGTCCCAAAACTTAGACATTCTATCGGTTTGGTGGCTACGGCAGCCACAGCTTCGCTTGTGAACAAAGATAAAAATAAGGTTGACTTTGTAAAAGCCGTTTGGAATGCCAAATTAGAACCTTACGAAGATGGCTATTTCGACCCTTATTACGACGGATTGATGTACCTATTCAGCTTGATGCACCTTAGCGGAAAGTACCAAATCATTCAGCCGAAGTAATTCATACTATTTTTTTAGATTAAAAATACAATTGATTATCAGGATTTTAATGTATAAATTATATATATCGAGCATATACTTTTAAGAGAGCAGGGATATTAGTCGATGGTAAATCTATCGAATAGTTGTTGATTAATAAAAAATTTAGGAGAGAATAGGATTTTTATTTGAAATTTTCAAATAAAAAATAGGATATTACACAAGGGAATATTATTTTTGTGACGGATAATATTCTCTCTCTGTGTATATTTTTAAATGTGTTACCTTAACACATATTAAAATCGGGTCGCTTGTTTCTATTTTTTTGTCACAACTGTTCTATAGTGTTCCATTTAGATGGAAAGACCATTTTGCTAGGCATACTTATGTTGTATTTTTCAACTGTGTTGTTGTACCATTTCCAATGGTATGCACCCATTTTTGAGAAAACAAGATAAGGAGTTTGCACGTATTTTTTTGTCCCAACTGTTCTATAGTGTTCCATTTTTCTGATTTGGCGTCTGAACGAAGGAAGGCTGTATAACAGGTATAAAGTTTTTGGTAAAAACACAATTATCCAAATCATGGTATAATAACCCCGTAATCCGTTGTAAAACGATTACCCTAGCTTTTTGTACCTTGTAAACGCATGATTTATAGGGCAACAACACTCACTGATGATGAATATTATCGGTCGGGTAGCTGTTTGTCTTTTTTTAAACAGAGAGAAAAATTAAACTATTCAATTATTGAGAGAAATTTTACCAAAGACTTTGGGCGAAAGCCGTAGGTGCAAATGAACGTTTGGTTCTAAATAAAAAAGTGTAAGAAGCGATTTCAGGTGTGAAGAGCATCTTTGTGCCTGAAATCGTCACAACCTTTTCAGAACAATAACCCCAATTGATTTCAGTATATACCCTCGACAATCATGCTCAAAAACATACTATTACTTTTCTTCAGCCTTTTATGCTGTGAATATACCTTTGCTCAAAAAAAAATTACAGGTTCTGTTGCCGCCGATGACGGCTCTCCGCTGGTAGGCGTAAGTATCCGAGTGAAAAATACGCAAATAGGCATCACAACAGATGCTAAAGGTGCGTTTGCTATCAGTGCCAATCCACAAGACATCCTCATTTTTAGTTCTGTTGGTTACGAAAGCCAAGAAGTAAAAATTGGCAATAGAACCGTACTAAACGTGGTGCTAAAAACAACCATCAGTTCGCTTGAAGAAGTAGTGGTGGTGGGGTATGGTACACAAAAGCGTTCGTCGGTAACTGCCGCAGTGGCGTCGGTCGGCACGAAAGAACTCACGGCTCTTCCTGTACCCAGTGTAGAAGGAGCTTTACAAGGACGTGTGTCGGGCGTACAAGTAACTGGCAACGGTTCGCCAGGGGTTGCCCCAGTCGTAAGAATCCGTGGAGTAGGCTCTATCAACTATGCAGCCAACCCTTTGTATGTGGTAGATGGCTACCCAGTGGGTAGTTTGAACGATATAGACATGAAAGATGTAGAATCGTTGGAAGTCCTCAAAGATGCCAGTGCCGCAGCTATTTATGGTTCAAGAGCAGCCAACGGCGTTGTCTTAATTACTACCAAAAAAGGCTCAAAAGACAGCAAACTGCACGTAAACGTAGAAACGTATTTTGCTACACAAAGCCCTTGGAAAAAATTAACGGTACTCAATACCCAACAATACCTGCAATATGGTAAAGCTTTGTTGTCTGCTGCTGGAGCAGCCTTCCCTGACCGTTGGAGCCAGATGAACACCGAAACCTATCCGGGTTCTGGCGTAACGTTTGCCAATACTAATACCGATTGGCAAGACTATTTATTCAGAACGGCAGGCGTATCGAATAGCTCCGTTACCATTACAGGAGGAAATGCCAATTCTCGTTTCCTTACTTCATTTGGCTATTTCAAGCAAGATGGTATTTATGCTGGAACAAATTATGAAAGAGGTAATCTTCGCCTTAATTCAGACCATAACCTTGGCAAACATTTTTCCTTCGGACAAACCCTTACCATTGCGATGGGAAGTAGATTAGACGAAGGCGTTGGGGGTGGTCGTACAGCTTTGGCCAACGTGATTAAAAGTTTACCTTATACCCCAGTGTATAACCCTACGGAAATCGGTGGGTATTTCGGTACAACCAATGCCGATGGCTCCGACCCAGTGAACCCTTTGATTCCTGCGGTATTGATTAGAAGCCAAAACCGTAATACAAGAATATTAGGTTCGATTTTTGCTGAAATTAAGTTTACAGATTATTTAAAATATAAATTCTCGGTAGGCTTAGACTACAATAACACAAGAAGTTTAAGTCGCACGCCAATTTATACGGCTGGACAAATGAGCAGTCCATTCAATAGTATTTCTGATACAAGAGGTGAGTTTATCGGTACGCTTTATACCAACCAACTTTCGTTTGATAAAACATTCAAAAAGCATTCTATCAATGCGATTGTGGTAGCTGAACAGCAATTTGGCACAGGAGAAAGCATCACAGCTTCAGGCAATTATACCACCAATACATTTACCATCGTTACGCCCAACGTGACAAGCCCAGCCGTGGGTGGCGGTAAAAGCGAAACAACGATTTTGTCGTACTTAGCACGTGTCAACTACGATTATGCAGGAAAGTACTTGTTGAGTGCCTCTATTCGTAGAGATGGTTCTTCTTTGTTTGCCCCGGGTAAAAAATGGGGTACATTCCCTGCGGTTTCGGTTGGTTGGAGAATCAGCGAAGAGGCTTTCATGAAAGATATTCCTTCTATTAATGAATTGAAAGTAAGAGCAAGCTATGGCTTGGTAGGTAATACAAGTGGTTTACCAAACTATGCTTGGCAGTCATTAGTAGGAGCGGCAACGAACTATGTTTTTGCCAATGGTGCAACGCCTGGTTTGTCAACGAATCAGCTTGGCAATGCTGAATTGGGCTGGGAAACAACTAAAATGACCGATATTGGACTCGATTTAGGTTTACTACAAAATAAAATTACGCTATCAGCCGATTACTACAGCCGTGAAACTTCAGACAACAGTTTGATTCTTGCCAGACCTTTGGCTTCATCGTTGGGTTATTCAAACAATACTATTGCCAATTTTGGGGGTATGAAAAACACTGGTTTAGATTTACAAATCAACTACAACCACAATGCTGGAGATTTTAAATGGAGAGTTGGTGGTAATTTAGGCATTGTTCGCAATACAGTAACATCCTTAGAAGCACCAATTTTTGCTGGCGGTCACGCTGAAACAGGGGCAAGTGTTACCAAAACAGAAGTGGGTATGCCTGTGCAGTACCTTTATGGCTACGTAGTTGATAAAATTTACCAAACGCAAGGCGAAATTGATGCAGATGACGCTTTAGCCAAAAGTAAAACATGGGATAGCTACCAAGGTGGAAAAGCTGCTCCAGGCGATATTCGTTTCAAAGATTTGAATGGCGATGGCAAAATT
Organism: Cytophagales bacterium; assembly: GCA_013298025.1. GTDB lineage: Bacteria > Bacteroidota > Bacteroidia > Cytophagales > Spirosomataceae > Flectobacillus. The sequence goes on from JAAFJE010000024.1 coordinate 5,522, forward strand.
GATGATGCCGACCGTACCATGATTGGAAATACCCTTCCTGATTTTACCTACGGTATCAATGTCGATTTCAACTACAAAAACTTCGACTTTACCCTATTTCTACAAGGCGTACAAGGAAATGATATTTATAATAACCTAAAAACACAGACCCAAGGAATGGTTCGTTTGTTTGGGGCTACCACAGACGTGTTGAACGCTTGGACTCCTCAAAACACAAATACCAATATTCCAAGAGCTGTCAACAGTGACCCTAACGGCAACACGACTCGGCCGTCTAATAGATGGGTTGAAAAAGGCTCGTTTATGCGTGTGAAAAACATCAGTTTAGGCTACAGCGTACCTTCAAGCATTTTGAAATCATTTGCAGGAGGAACACTCACGAAAGTAAGAGTGTATGTTTCGGCTCAAAACTTATTGACTTTCACCAAATATACGGGATATGACCCTGAGATTGGTTCTCGTGATAATGCTCAGTTGGTTTATGGTATCGACAACGGACAGTATCCACAAGCTCGTACTTTGATGGCTGGTCTTCAATTAGGTTTTTAATAGTTATTCCTTAAATTTTTTCTTGAAATCCCTGATTTTCAAGAAAATGAAAATACATAGCACATGAAAAAAAGTCTTATATTTATAGGAGCATTGTCGCTCGGCCTTGCGTTTGGATGCAGCGACGAGTTGAATAAAACAAACCCTGGTGCTTTTACTACCGATAGTTATTTTTCAAATACCGTAGAATTAGAATCGGGCGTAAACGCAGTGTATGGGCTACTGACTGGCTCAAATCTTTTTGGAAGAGAGTATTTTTTTACCAATGACTTAAGAACCGATGATTTTGCTACTGGTGGCGGACAACTGGAAGCCCCAAGAGCTCAAATCCTCACGGGCGTTCATCAGCCTACAAACTCAGTTATGGGGGCATTGTGGACAGGTCTGTTTCGTGTGATTCACCGTGCGAATGTGGTAATTGATGCTCAAGATAATTTCAAAACGCTTAATGCCGCAGACGAAACCAAGAAAAAAAGAATCGTTGCAGAAGCGAAATTCTTGCGAGCAATGGCGTATTATGAATTGAGTACAATGTGGGGCGGTGTACCGATTTACACAAGTAGTGCTACAAAATCGTCGGATGCCAAACCTCGTAGTACGCAAGATGAAGTGTTTGCTCAGGTTATCAAAGACCTCAACGAAGCTCAAACAGATTTGCCATCTTCTTATACTGGAGCAGATTTAGGCCGTGCCACTAAGCACGCTGCTCAACTCGAATTGGCAAGAGTACTGATGTTTAAGGGAGATTATGCTGGAGCGAAAACCGAGTTGACAAAAATTGTTTCTTCTGGACTTTTTAGCCTGACAAGCAATTACTTAGACAACTTCTTGGAAGAAACGGAATACAACAAAGAGTCTATTTTTGAAATTGGTTTCGACAGCAAAAACGGAATGAGCTGGGACAATGGCGACAGCGATAACATTGCTGGAAGTAGCCCAAAAAGGTCGTCTATTCGTCACCAAGAATACTCTGCTGTGGGTTGGAGAAACCTTATTCCCTCAAATAGTCTTATTGACGAATTTGAGCGTCCACAAAAAGGAGATACTAAAAGAGACCCAAGAATGAATTTTAGTTTATATTTCAAGGGTGATTTAGTGAATCAAGGTAAAGGACGTTTGGAAATCGACTATCCAGTACAAGGAAATACGTCGATGTTGGATGGCGTAGAACAAAGAATTAGTTGGAGAAAATACTCAGCTTTATACAGAAATGCTGACGGTTTCTATGATTTGAGCGGTATCAATATGCGTGTGATGCGTTATGCAGAAGTATTAATTGACCTTGCAGAATGCGAAAACGAATTGGGCAATACAGCAACCGCCGTAGCTTTATTGAACCAACTCCGCAACCGTGCTGATGTACAAATGCCTGCGTATCCAACTAAAAATTATCCTGTAAGCACCAAAGACCAAGTATTTGCAGCTATTCAACATGAAAAAAGAGTAGAATTTGCCGCCGAATGGTTAAGAGCTAAAGATATTGTTCGTTGGAGAAAACAAGGTAAATTGAAAAAAGAACCATTGTCATACTTTGTGAGCAACAAACATGAGTTATTACCTATTCCTCAGTTGGAGATAGATACTAACCCAAACATCAAAGGCAATAATCCGGGCTATTAAGTTATTGAGTGAATTAGTGATTGAGTGAGTTGTGAATTAAAATTTTAGTTTTCAAATACTTACTAACTCAATTGAGTAAATCTAATATTACAAAAATACTTAACAGAAGTCTTTTTTATGCTAATATTTAATAAGTAGTCGTTTTTTTTGAACGACTACTTATTTTTGAATGATAAATGCTAAGATAAAATTAGATAGTATAGCTTTCGTATATATAAAAACGTTATGAATATTTAACTATGAAATACTGTTTTTCCATCATTATTTTACTCGTGTTGAGTGCTTGTTCTTCTGAAGACACTTTGTTTGAGAAGTTGAGTGCCGACCATACCAATATTACCTTCAACAATACAATTCAGGTTTCTGACTCATTAAATGTATTGCAATTTGAATACATTTATAATGGTGCAGGTGTTGGCGTTGGCGATGTAAATAATGATGGATTAACAGATATTTTTTTTGCAGGAAATCAAGTAAGTTCACAACTGTATTTGAATAAAGGCGATTTAACCTTTGAAGATATTACTGCCAAAGCCAAGGTTGGCACAAAAGATTGGTGTACAGGCGTTGCCATGATTGACATTAATCAAGATGGTAAATTAGATATTTATCTTTCAACCATTCATCCCAACAGAGATAAATCGGCCCTTAAATTGCTGTTTATCAACCAAGGAAATGACAAAGACGGCGTTCCGATTTTCAAGGAAGCTGCCAAAGAAGTAGGCTTGGCGGATGATTCGTATGGAACACAAGCTACTTTTTTTGATTATGATTTAGATGGCGATTTGGATATGTATTTGCTCAACAATGCCATTGAAGGATACGACAGAAACGGCAGTATCGGGCAACATCACGACGCTTCGGGGCGAAGAGTTGATAAACTTTTTAGAAACGAAGGGAACAATCCCAACGGCTTGTCGATTTTCAAAAATGTTTCAAAAGAAGCAGGTATTTTGGATGATGGCTGGGGTTTGGGCGTAATTGTCAATGATGTAAACCAAGATGGCTATCCAGATATTTTTGTCGGAAATGACTTTTTCTCGAACGACCACCTCTATATCAATAACAAAAACGGTACGTTTAGCAATAAAATTAATGAGTATTTCAGACACCTATCGCAAAATTCGATGGGTGTGGACATGGCCGATATTAACAACGACGGCTTGAATGATTTGGTGGTATTAGATATGCTTCCCGACGATAATCTTCGTCAGAAAACCATGTTTGCGAATATCGAATACGATAGATTTCAAGATAATTTAAGAAAGCAATTTTATCCGCAATATGTTCGGAATGTACTCCAAATCAATAATGGCAATGGCTCTTTTAGCGATATTGGTTACTTGACGGGCGTTGCGGCTACCGACTGGTCGTGGAGTCCATTATTGGCAGATTTTGATAACGACGGCTGGCGAGATTTGTTGATTACCAACGGTTATCGCTTAGATGTCACCGACTTAGACTTTATCGTTTACCGCCGAGATTTTGAAAGTATCGGTAATCCAAAAGAAAGAATGAAAAAAATGCAAGAAGCTTTTGCGACTTTAACAGGCGTAAAAAAACCAAACTTCTTGTTTAAAAATAAAGGCAATTTACAATTTGAAAATGCCACAAAAGCATTCGGTTTAGACGACGCTTCTTATACAAATGGCACAGCCTACGCCGATTTTGACAACGACGGTGATTTGGATTTAGTCATGAATAATATTGACGACGAAGCCTTTATTTACCGTAATAAATTGATTGACAATAGAAAAGATGCTTCGACAGTCAGTAATCATTTTTTAAGAATCAAACTTCAAGGCAATCAACCCAACACCAGTGCTTACGGAACAAAAGTATCGCTTTGGTGTCAGGGAAAAGCACAATTTGCCGAACATCAAACCATCAGAGGATATAAGTCAACCGTAGAGGATTTTATTCATTTTGGTTTGGGAAATGCCTCAAAAATAGATAGCCTAAAAATCACATGGGCTTCGGGAAAAGAACAATGGCTCAGAAATATCAGTCCAGATAAAGTACTAACGGTTTACGAAAAAAATGCTTTATCTGCACCCCAGCCGCTTCCCCAAGCACAAGTCTATACTTTCAAAGAAGTATCTCAGGAATATAATATTGACTGGCGTTCGGAAGAATTTGATTATAACGATTTTTTAATTCAGCATACTTTACCGCATAAACATTCAGAATTAGGCGGTGGCATTGCCGTTGGCGACATCAATAACGATGGCTTGGAAGACTTTTTTGTAGGAGCTTCGGCTCATAAACAAGGGGCTTTTTTCCTCCAAAATGCCAATGGAAAGTTTAGTAAAAAAACTTTTCTCGAAAAAACAGAAGAAGACATGGGCGTATTGCTCATAGATGTTGATAAAGACAAAGACCTTGATTTGTATTGCGTTAGTGGAAGTTCAGAGTTTACAACCAACCTGAGCAAGTATCAAGACCGACTCTATTTAAACGACGGCAAAGGAAATTTCAAAGCTTCGGCAGGCTACTTGCCCATCACCCAATCAAGCGGTGCTTGTGTCAATGCTTGTGATTTTGATAAGGACGGCGACTTGGATATTTTCCGTGGGGGAAGAGTACGCTCGACCGAATACCCCCTTTCGCCCGAATCGTATTTACTTCAAAATGATGGCAAAGGACATTTCAAAAATATAGCAACATCTATCAAAGAATTAAGCCTTTGCGGCATGGTAACAGCCGCTTTATGGACAGATTACGACAACGATTCTTGGATGGATTTGATGCTTGTTGGCGAATTTATGCCCGTGTGTATCTATAAAAATAACCAAGGAAAATCGTTCACCAAAATCACGCCTAAAGGTTTAGAAAAATCAAATGGCTGGTGGAATAGTATTTCGGGCGGCGACTTCGATAACGACGGAGATACCGACTATATACTTGGCAATTTGGGACTTAACACCAAACTAAAAGCCTCCGAATCACAGCCTGTAAGTGTTCATTTTAAAGATTTTGACGAAAATGGCATTGTTGACCCACTTTTCACGGCTTATACCCAAGACAAAGAATATTTGGTACATCCAAGAGGGGCTTTGATAGACCAATTAATTGCCATGAGAAGGCGTTTCAAAACATTCAAAGAGTACGGACAAACGACTTTCGAGCAAGCTTTTACGTCCACCGATTTGAAAGGCGTTAGCACTTTACAGGCGTATTGTTTTGCCAATTCTTACCTCGAAAACAAAGGCAATGGTACTTTTCAACTACAATCATTACCCATCGAAGCACAGTTTTCGGTGATGTACGGCACGCTTGTCAAAGACTTTAACAATGATGGAAATTTAGACATCCTCTCCGTGGGCAACGACTACGGCACAGAAGTACTGACGGGCAGATATGACGCTGGTATTGGCAACTATTTGCAAGGAGATGGCAAAGGAAATTTCAAAAATGTAGCAGTCCGAAAGAGTAATTTCTTTGTCAATGGCGATGCCAGAGCCATTGCTCAACTGCACTTGAAAGACGGCAAAAACTTGTATTTGGTTTCACAGCGAAACAACAAGCTCCTTTCCTTTGTAGAAATGCAACCACAAAAGAGTAGCATCCAAAAACCCAAAAGGAAGAAAGAAACATACATCGGTTCGGGCTATCTTTCACAGAGCAGTATGATAGATTAATTTAAGTATATCAACAACGTATTAAAACACAATCAACCTTTTAATTGTACAAATATGAAAAAAACGAGCATTTATTTTTCTATATTTTTCCTCATGAATCTAATGGTTTATGGACAGAAAATAGAAAAAGAAGCACCCAAAGGCTTCGACCAAGTGCGAACAGGCATTGCAACGGGTAAATTAGACACCATCAAGTATCAATCGAAAACCGTAGGCACTACCCGAAAAGCTTTGGTTTATACGCCACCAGGGTTTAATAAAAAAACGAAATATCCTGTATTGTACCTGTTGCATGGCATCGGTGGCGACGAAAAAGAATGGCTCAATGGCGGTAAACCACAGGTGATTTTGGATAATTTATATGCCGAAGGAAAAATACAGCCGATGATTGTGGTCATGCCCAATGGTCGTGCCATGAAAGACGACCGTGCAGTTGGCAATATTATGGCTCCTGATAAAGTACAAGCTTTTGCTACTTTTGAAAAAGATTTATTAAACGATTTAATTCCTTTTATTGAAAAAAGCTATCCGACTTTAACCGACCGTGAAAGCCGTGCCATTGCTGGGCTTTCGATGGGTGGCGGACAGTCTTTAAACTTTGGCTTAGGAAATTTAGACACATTTGCATGGGTTGGCGGTTTTTCGTCTGCTCCTAATACCAAAGTTCCGCAGGCATTAGTGCCTAATCCTGAAGAAGCCAAAAAGAAACTCAAACTCCTATGGATTTCATGCGGCGATAACGACGGCTTACTTTCGTTTAGCAAACGTACCCACGATTATTTATACCAAAACGACGTACCACACATTTACTATTTAGAACCCGGCGGACACGACTTTAAGGTTTGGAAAAACGGCTTGTATATGTATGCACAGTTTTTGTTTAAACCTGTCGATGTAGCCTCTTTTACCAAATACACGGTGTTGGGTACGCCTGCCAGCACCAACGTTCGCAATGCTCAGTACCCTCAAATTTTACCCGATAACCGTTTGGTATTCAAAGTAAAAGCCCCCAATGCACACAAAGTACAGATTGATTTAGGCAAAAAATACGATATGGTAAAAGATAGCAGCGGTTTTTGGCACGTTACCACCGATTCTATCAGTAGAGGGATTCATTATTACTCTTTGTTGATTGACGACGTAGCCCTTGCCGACCCTGCCAGCGAAACCTTTTACGGCATGGGTCGCCAAGCAAGTGGCATTGAAATTCCTTATAAAGAAGGCGGTTTTTATGCCCTCAAAGACGTACCTCATGGCGATATTCGTATCAAAAAATACTTCTCGAAAGCCAGTAATGCTTGGCGTGAAATGTATGTTTACACGCCACCGGGCTACGACAAATCTAATGAAAAATATCCCGTTTTGTACCTGCTACACGGCGGTGGCGAAGACCAACGAGGTTGGGCTATACAAGGACGTACCGACTTGATTTTAGATAATTTGATAGCCGAACAAAAAGCAAAACCCATGGTAATTGTCATGCTTGATGGCAACTTTTATGGCAACGGTGGCGGCGTAGCAGGTTTTGGCGAAGTACAACTCAAAGCCTTTGAAAATGAGCTATTAAACGGAGCGATTCCTTATGTAGAAAGCAATCTGAGAGTAGAAACAGACGCTAAAAACCGTGCTTTGGCAGGGCTTTCGATGGGCGGTTTGCAAACACTGTATGCAGGTATCAGAAACACCAATTTGTTTTCACACTTGGGCGTATTTAGTTCTGGTTGGTGGGCCAATAATACCAAACTGTCTGACCCACAATATGAATTTATGAAAAACAATACCACGGCTATCAATGCCAACTTGAAAAACTTCTGGATTTCGATGGGAGGAAAAGAAGACATTGCTCATGCCAATTGCCAAATTATGATGAAAAAATTTGATGACATGGGCATCAAGTACCAATACAGCGAATACGCTGGCGGACATACTTGGCCCGTTTGGCGACACGACATTTTTCTGTTTTCACAACTATTGTTTAAGTAAGTTTATCTACTAGCATAAATTTAAAGCGACGTAGATAAATACTAAATTTATGTATTTGAAAGACAATTAGGTACAAAAAAGAGTATCCATAAGGAAGCTGGCGGTCTCGTGTTTGTTCTAAACACGTTATATCCTCTTTCTATATCAAACGCCTGTGCTTCAAACACAGGCGTTTTTAGCTGTTGTTTTCCTGCCTATAATTCTCTTTTTTTCAAGGCTTTTACGGCATAATCTGCCGCTCTTGCCGTAAGTGCCATATAGGTAATTGACGGATTGACACAGGACGAAGAAGTCATAGCTGCCCCATCGGTCACAAATACATTTTTACAGTCGTGTACTTGATTGAAAGCGTTCAACACCGATGTTTTAGGGTCACGCCCCATGCGGGCTGTTCCCATTTCGTGAATGCCCAATCCCAAATGCACCTCTGGACGGTTATAGCCTGTAATGTTTTTGAAGCCAGCGGCATCCATCATTTCCATTGCGGCGTTCATCATGTCTTTACGCATGGCTATTTCATTTTCGCCGAAAGCTGCATCAAACACAATCATCGGAATGCCCCATTGGTCTGTTCTGTTGGGGTCGAGGTACATACGATTGGCCGGATTGGGCAACACTTCGCCAAAACCACCAAAGCCGATAGTCCATTGCCCTGGCTTGGTTAAGTTTTGTTTAAAATCACCTCCAAAACCATCTGCATTTACGCCTCTGTTCCAACCTTCACGACTCGCACCGCCTTGGTAGCCAAACCCACGCAAATAGGCTTGTTTGTCATTGCCCCAGTTACGAAAACGAGGAATATACAAGGCATTAGGGCGTTGACCATACACGTAGTCGTCTAAGAAGCCTTCAATGCTTGCGGTTGCTCCTACCCCCAAATGATGGTCCATGATATTGCGACCAACTTGGTCGCTGTCGTTGCCTAGCCCCTGCTGAAAACGGTTTGATTTTGAATTGAGCAACAAAGCGGCGGTATTCATCGCTCCTGCATTCAAAAAGATGATTTTGGCAAAATATTCTTCTACTTGCTTGGTTTGCTGGTTGATAACCCGAACGCCTGTAGCTTTTTGTCGTTGCTCATCGTAAATAATTTCAGCCACAATGCTATCATGCAGCATGGTCAAACGCTTGGTCAGATTGGCCGCAGGAATCGCCCCCGAAAGTGAACTATAATACGCTCCATACGGACACCCACGCACGCATTTATTGCGGTATTGGCAAGAAGCCCTACCGAGCTTGGTATGCCATGCTTGGGGCTGCGAAAGATTGGCAACACGCCCCACCGTAACTGGGCGGTTGAATTTTTCGAGCATCTTTTGTTTGAAATGTAATTCGGGTGCAAACAAAGGCATGGCAGGTAGAAAATCGCCATCGGGAAGTACATCTAAGCCTTCTTTTTGTCCACTTACGCCAACAAATTTTTCTACATAGGTGTACCAAGGTGCTAAATCTTCGTAGCGAATAGGCCAGTCGATGCCAATGCCTTCTTTGGCGTTGGCTTCAAAATCTTGCTTATTGAAACGATACGACTGCCGTCCCCAGTGCATCGATTTACCGCCCGTATGATAAGCCCGAATCCAGTCGAAAGGACGCTTTTCGATGTACGGATTCGCTTTGTCATCGGTAAAAAACGAGCCAGCTTCTTCATTAACCAAATTTCCAAAGCGTTTGTTAGCCCAATGTTCTTCTGCCGAATGTGCCGTAATTTTGCCTCTATGCTCAATTTCCCACGGTTGTTTCATGGCGGTATCATAATCTTCAGGATGCTTTATTTCACGTCCGCGCTCAATCATCAACACCGTTAGCCCTTTTTCGGTCAGTTCTTTTGCGGCAAATCCTCCTGTCATGCCCGAACCCACAACAATGGCATCGAACGTGTTATTTTTGGTAGCTTTTATATTCAAATACATTATTTTCAAGTGTTTATCTGTTCAAGTTGGACTCAGTAAGCATACGCTTTTTGGTTGGGCTGGAGTTTGATGTTTTCAAGTTTACCCGGAATTTGCACATATTCAAAAGAAGCCTTAATGCCTTCTTCAGACGTAAAATAACCCAAAAGCGTCAGTTCTTTGATGAGTCGCCAGAAGGGTAATCCTTTGGGTGCTTTTTTGATGTCCTCGTGGTCGTCGTTATCGCCCATTTTAGTTTGTTTCATTTGACGGGCTACCATTTCAGCCTTGGTTTCTTGCTCCAAATATTTGAGCACTCCTTTCCGCTCACTTTCGTTGAGATCTAAAAATTTGGTTTGTTCTATCAATACCAATCCTTCCATAAAACTCTGTTGTTCGGCTTGTGCATAACAATCTTTCATCATCATTTCGATGAAAGCAGGGACACCTACGTCTTTGGCCCCCGGCGTATCGGTTTTAGGAAGAATCAACTCAGCTATTTCGGCCACAATGGTACGTTGCGACGAACTCAGGCTAAAGGCTGTTCCGTTGACGTGGGCTTGGGTGGCATTTTCCCAATGGTTCATCGCCATGAGTGTCGGGGCAGAAAAAGCACCGCCAAGCATCAAGGCTACATTTTTGATTACATCTCTTCTGTTCATAAGATTATTCTAAAGGGTATTTTGTATGAATGACTGTGCAAATGCTTGCAGGTAGCCCAATTAATGCCTTAAAAGTACAACACAACAAGTTTAAATTATAGAAAATAAAAAAAATATACAAAAAATATTTTCTATCAAATAAAATGGCGTATATGTTGAAGACCAGCATTGAAAAAGGCTTTCAACTCCGACTTCAACATATACGCCATTCGCATTTGTAGTATTTTGCTTAATGCTATTCTTATTCTCTGTAGCCTAATGAAGCTAGTTCTTCTCTGAGTTTTTTCAGTTGGGCATCGTAGTATTTCACCAACTCTTCGTATTCTCTAAACATCGCCATTAAGACTGCCACCCAAAGCCCTTTGATGCTATCTCGTTTGAGGTTTTCTTCTAAACTTTTCTTAGCGTCGTAGAAATTATTGGCTTGAATTTTATCCACAATCTTTTGTCTGAGTGCTGGGTCTTGCTCAAACAAGCGTTGTTCTAGTTGGTATTCTTTGGTTTTATACTCTTGCCATATTGTTTGAAGTGCCTCTCTTTTTTCCTTGATTTTTTCTTCTTTGTTTTGTCTTTTCTTTACTTCTTTTTTAGCGTTTTGTTGGGTTGCTTCGTACTTATCAAACAAGTTTGGCGTATATACCATGGCGTTAAGCATTCCTCCGATATTTTTTACTTCGTTGCCTGCTTGCATATAATTGATGGTGTAAGCAATGCCTTTCTCGATTTGGTCGAGGGGAACTTCTGCTATCCATTTTTTTACTTTTGCCTTAGAAACATATTGTTTCACAAGTGCATAAATCCGCTCGGCGTTGGCATGGGCTGTTTGCTCGCTGGTTGGTGCTATTTCGCTTGCTGTAGCTTGGGTTTCGTCAGGATTATTTTCTTGCTTGTGTGCTGGATTATCGTAAATATGAAACGTAATAAACACCACTTTTTTCTTTAAAATCTCTTCTTCTATCTCAAAACAAATATCGGTATGTTTGCGTAAATCTTTTTCGGCTCTTTTGATAAGTCCTTTGAAATGACCATACAATTGATATTCGTTGGGTTCTATCGAAAGGAGTGTGCGTAATTCATCAACGCCAAATTTGCGTTTCCCAATTTTTTGATATTGTTTCAATAATTCAAACAACCGCACAGAATAAATACTTGAAAGGCTAAGGATATTGCGGATGTCGTACACCAAATATCGTTCTTTCAACTCTAATAAAAATGGTTTGAGTGCTGGATGAAAACTCAACTTGATATAATCGCCTCGGCCTCGCTCTTCGGGCGTAGCGGTAGAAGCAACCAAATGGGTAGTAAACTGCTCTTTTCGGCCGTCGGCAAGGGTTCTGATGATGCCCACTTTTTTATCGAGTAGCTTTTCGCCTGCATACTTGATGCTGTCATATACTTGACCCGAATCGTGCAATCCAAATTCTCGCACGATGTCGCCTGCATTGATTTGGTATTCCCTAAAATCGGTGTCGTCGTGTTTAATCAACACAAGCATATAGGCAAACACCCTTGTTTCCCAAATATCAAATTTATAGCGTGCTTCTACAAGCTCATTGGCTTTCCGAATGAGCTTGATGTCAGACTCTATGATAGGTAATTCTTTTTTCTTAGGGGGCATAGTATTGATAGGCTATTCAAAATACAAATATATCTATCATATTTAAAAACACAAGTGATATATCATGTGTATTTTTAAATATGATGGATATTAGCTCTAGGTATTTTTCCGAATTATTTGTGACACTTAGGCGTTTCTTTAGGTCAAAAAAACTTACCATTAAGCCTTTAAAAACACATTTGAGCGACTTTTTTACAATTGATTTTTATTCCGAATTATTTGTGATACTTCCTACTTTTTGACAAGGCTAAGTGCTGTTGATTGACTTAAAAAATTGTATTTTTTTAATATTTCTCATTTCCGAATTATTTGTGATACTTCCGAATTATTTGTGATACATTTCCGAATTATTTGTGATAGATGTATGTCATATTTCCGAATTATTTGTGATACTTGCCGAATTATTTGTGATACTTGGGCTTGCAAAAAACTGAAAATCAATGCGTTACACAGCCTGAAAATATTTAAAAGTTGTTGTTATTAAAAAACAACAACACGAAAATTTTTGTGTGTTGTCTTTTTTTCATTACTAAAAATAGTAGTTTTTTAGGACTCGGTTTTTGACGGGCGTTTTCCAAAAAGAAAAAAACTTGTTAGGCAAACGCTTTTTCTTTTCCTTTATCCCCCCAGTTCCGGCCGCCCCCCCTTCATGGTTTTTCAAAAAACTTGTGGGTCAAGCTGCGTAGGTGTTGTGCATAAAAAGCTTGGGAAAAAAGACTCATCGGAAAAAGGCATTTTGGGGCTTTTCCCCAATTCGTAATCCACATCAGCTTGAAAACTTTTGTACAGGACTACCCTAGCCAATCAAAATACTTGTAAAATATGCCCTTATTTGGGCGTTTTTCTGGAATGGTTGGTACTTATGTCAGAAAAGCCCTTATCGTGCCTCTCGTGTCAAAAAAAAGGTGTTTTTAGGCATGGTAGTGTTGGATTGATTAGCAGGCAAGAATGTTTTTATAAAAAATTGATAAAAAGTAAAGAAGACAGACTAAAAATCATCATAAAATTTTCACCTATTTTGTCAAATATATTTGACAAAATAAATTATTTATCCTAATTTTAGGACAAATAATTTAGACAACTTATGCTTTCTCACGAACAAACCATACTATTTCTTAGAAGAAACCCAGCCCTTTCGGTTTCCATTCTTGAAAAAGAAGCGGGGCTACCGTCGAGCACCCTAGCCAAAGCCCTCAATGGCGATAGAATACTCAACAACAAGCACTTAAACGCCCTCTATCCTATTTTGGTCAAATACGGATACAACGAAGTGCAACACAACAAAGCCAAGGTTATTTCTATTGTCAACCACAAAGGAGGCGTAGGTAAAACCACCACCACCATTAATTTGGGTAGAGCCTTAAATAAGCTAGGTTTTAGAGTGTTGTTGGTAGATATGGATTCTCAGGGCAATTTATCGCAGGCATTAGGCATTGACAACCCTGAAAAACAGGTAGTTCACGCTTTATTGCAAAACGAAGAACTGCCCGTAGTGTCTATTGCCGAGCATTACGATTTGGCACCGAGCGATTTAGAATTGGCCTTTGCCGACCTCGAATTGGTGCAGGCGGTGGGCGGTGTAAACCAACTCAAAAACAAGCTTTATCCTTTGAGAGACAAGTACGATTACATCTTGATTGACTGTCCGCCGGCGTTGAATATCTTCACCAATTCGGCTTTAGTGGCTTCTAACGGATGTTTGGTGACATTGCAACCAGAAGTTTCGGCCATGAAAGGTATCAATAATTTGTTTGAACGCATTACACAGGTAAGAGAACGCATCAATCCAGAGCTAATGGTAGAGGGTATTGTGCTAACTATGGTTGATAAACGCTTGAAAGTACACCGAGATATGATTGAATACATCCAACAAACCCTAAACAACTTTAGAATTTATGCTACAGAAATCAGAAACAATGTAGCCGTAAAAGAATCGCAGATTTCACAAATCAACCTTTTCGACTACGACGAGCATTCTAATGGGGCAACAGACTACATGAATTTTGCCAAAGAGTTTTGTGCACACACCTAGGGCAGATTTTGATTTACAGGTTTTGGTAAAAATATTTTTAACCAAAATCAGTTATCCAGCATCCTAAATAGCCTTAAAACTTCCGTACAATACATAAGTTACAACCAGTACTCATTCTTATTTGATTATGGCAAAAAAATACATGGGCAGCCTCGGAACAGCCTCTATCATAAAAGACCAAAGCCTTTTGAATCACGAGGCCATTAAGCACCAAATTCATATTATCGACGAACTGCGTGACCTGATTCCGCCACTGCAAGAAGAAGAATATGCACAATTAGAAAAAAATATCTTAACAGAAGGCTGTAGAGAAGCCTTAATGATTTGGCAAACTACCAAAAATGTCTTGGACGCTACCACTGCCGACAGCACTACGGTGTATGTCTTGGTCGATGGACACAACCGCTATGGTATTTGTCAAAAACACCAAATCAATTTTAAAATACACTTGGTTTCTTTCGATTCGTTGAAAGAAGCAAAAGAGTATATGATTGATAATCAGTTAGGAAGACGCAATTTGATTCCTGAGCAAGCCTCTTATTTGAGAGGTCTTCGGTACAACAACGAGAAGCTTGAAAAAGGCAAATATACCCGTGATGACCATAAGGGTCAAAATGACCCTTATGCTTTAGAGGTCAAAAAAGAGAGTACTTCACTCAAACTTGCCAAGCAATACAACGTGAGTGAAAAGACGATTAAGCGAGATGCTGAATTTGCGGAAGGTATAGATTTGCTTACGCCAAGCCTGAAAAAAGATATATTATCGGGAAAGGTAAAAGCCAAAAAATCGACGATACAACAACTGGCAAAGCTTGATAGCGTACAGCCCATGTCGATTACGTCTTTGGAAGAAGCATCGAATCTGCTTGAAATCGAAACACCTCAAAAAAGTACAATCAATCTTGCGATAGACAACCAAGAAACGAAAGAAATGCTTAAACAAAAAATACAAAGCCTTGCCGTACAGTTGGCAGCAAACCCCAATTCAGACCTTTGTGATGAGTTGATTCAGGCTTCTCAAGCCTTGAAAAAGTTGCTTTGATAATAAAAACGAGTGGGTGTAAGCCCACTCGTTGCATTATTGCTTGAAGCTATGAACCGTTTGTCCAAATCCGAATAAGCCTATTAATTTTTTTATCATTACTTCAACTTCATTTTTATAGGGTCCCACTGGATAATTTTTTTAGAAAAATAGCTTTCATTACAAGCCAATGCTGGGGCGGCTGCCCTGAAGCCGAAAGTAGCGTCTTCTACTACGGTTTTGCCTGTACGAATGGCATCAAAGAAATTGGTGAAATGGTCTAAATGGTCGCTGTAGCCGACGGGTGCTTTAAATATGATGTCGTCTTTGGTTTTTCTTTTTCTTTGTTCGGGTGCCCATTTGGCATCGTATTCGGCTTGCATTTCGGTTTGCATACTTTTCGCAAAAGTAAATACCGAATCGTATCCGCCAAAACCAGGCGCTTCTGGCATAATGCTGTGTTTTACCGTGATGTTATTGCCGTTTACTTCTATAACTCCTTCCGAACCAATCAGCTTAATCACTTCTTGGCCACCTGTGCCACTGATAAAGTTTACTTGTAAAGTCAACTGAAAAGCGTCATGTTCGGCTGTGCTAGGATATTGCATCACACCCGACATCACATCGGGCATATTACGTCCGTCTTTCCAATAACTAAATTGTCCTGTGCTATAAATGCTTTCGGGACCTTTCGAGTTGGTAATCAGGTGTGTACCACTGAGCAAGTGAATAAATAAATCGCCCGCTACGCCTGTTCCTACTTCTTTGAAAGCACGCCACCAGAAAAACTTCTTGGCATCGAATGCCATTTTTTCGGTTACTTCAATAAATTTATCCCAGTTGGTCGTAAGGGCGTCGGCATCTTTTGGAATGGTATATTCCCAAGCCCCAATAGAGCTTTGGCGGTCATACACGGCATTGACCATGTTGAGTTTTCCGATTTCGCCAGCCGCCAATAATTCTTTGGCCTTGGCGTATCCGATGCTACTCACCCGTTGGCTACCAACCTGCAACACCTTACCCGACTTGCGACTGGCTTCGATAACGGGATGTCCTTCGCTGATTTTATAGACCATCGGTTTTTCGCAATACACGTGCTTGCCTTTGGTCAAGGCATCGAGCGTAATGCGTGCGTGCCATACGTCTGTAGTACAAATTAGCACGGCATCGATGTCGGGTTTATCTAAAAGCTCTTTGTAATTATTGGTTGTAAAAAGTTCTTTTCCAAATTGTTCTTTGGCATTTTCCAACCGACCTGCGTACAAATCGCAAATGCCGGCTAATTCAACACCGGGCACTTTGAGGGCTGTTGTCAAATCGAAATGCCCTTGCACGCCATAGCCAATTACGCCAATTCTGATTTTATCATTTGCCGTATTTTTTTTATCGTATTGTAAAATACGTTCTTCTGCTTTGCCTTGTGTTGCCAACGAAGAAAGTGGCGAAGCTGCTGAAACAAGGGTTGTAGCCCCAATTTGTTGTAAAAACCTTCTTCTCGAAGAGTAATCGTTGTTTTTCATAGTAAAGAAAATGGTATGGAGTAAGTTATATATTGGCGATTTAGTAAATTTTAAATTATTTGTATAATTTTTTTACTTTTTTTGAAAAATACTTTATTCTCTCTCTCTCCGTAAATATCAAGGCTAAATCATGAATGATTAGGAGAGAACAAAAAATGGAGAGCATCAGGAAATTGTAGCTGTGATTGGTGCTTTGGGTGTTTCTATAACGTTCGATGCCAATGCAACTAGCGTGTTATTAATTTTACTGATTTGATGTACAGATATACCACCAGCTACCAGACAGATTTGCGTTTGATAAACCGTAAGTTTGTTTGAAATCTTAGAATATTTTTGAATTATTCTAGGAAAAATACTAAAAATGGCGTATTTTCTTGATTCTATCAAACACTAACGGTAAAACCCAATTATTAAAATGAAAAAAGTAATTATTGCAACATTGGCTCTAAGTACGGTGAAGTTTGTTTCTTGTGGGCAAGTTACCACACAGCAAGCCTTGCCTCCTGTGGAAACGCAAGCTCCCAATTCTAAATATCCATCCGCTTTTCCCGGTCAGACCAGAATAAAAGGCGTAAAAACCCAAACGCCTTACGAAGTAAAAGTATTGTCGGAAGGATTATCCTTGCCTTGGGGCATCAAAAGCTTGCCCGACGGTCGATTTATCATTACCGAAAAGGCTGGAAACCTACGTATTGCCAAGCCTAACGGCGAATTGAGCAAGCCTATTACGGGTTTGCCTGCCGTAGATTACGATGCACAAGGGGGCTTATTGGGCATTACCATCGACCCTAATTTTGAACGCAACCGCATGATTTATTGGACTTTCTCAGAACGTGTAGAAGGCGGTACGCTTACGTCGGTGGCCAAAGGAAAACTATCGGCAGATGAGTCGAAAATTGAAGGGGCTGTTGTGATTTACCGTGCTACACCTGCTCACAAAAGTAATTTACACTACGGGGGGCGTATTGTTTTCGACAAAAACGGCACGTTGTTTGTCAGCACGGGCGAACGCTCAGACCTCGTTACTCGTCCGCAAGCACAAGCCCTCAACTCAAGTTTAGGTAAGGTATTGCACCTCACAACCGACGGCAAACCTGTTGTGGGCAATCCGTTTGAAAACCAAGCAGAAGCACGAGCAGAGTTGTATTCGTATGGGCATCGCAACGTACAAGGCTTGGCTTTGCACCCCGTGACGGGCGACTTATGGGAAACAGAGTTTGGTCCAAGAGGTGGCGACGAAGTAAACCTTGTGAACCCAGGTAAAAATTATGGTTGGCCAGTTATTACCTATGGCATTGAGTACAGTGGTAAAAAGATTGGAACAGCCATTCAACAAAAAGAAGGATTAGAACAACCCGTATATTACTGGGACCCTTCGGTTTCGCCAAGTGGTATTACTTTTTACACCAGCGATTTGATACCCGAATGGAAAAACAATTTGTTTGTAGGTTGTTTGAGCGGTATGCACATTGCTCGTTTGGTTATCGAAAACAATAAGGTTGTTGGCGAAGAGCGTTTGCTTACAGAAGAATCGCAACGTTTTAGAGATGTGACACAAGGCAACGACGGGGCTTTGTACGCCGTAACCGACCAAGGCCGACTTTACAGAATTGCGAAAAAATAGCTTTTAGTAGCCCTATTTTCGCCTAGTGTATGTTATGTACGCTAGGCGTTTTTTTTGATAACTACGCTTTTTGCTTTATTTTTGCGGAATTGATACTTCCAACAAATGCCAAAAAAAACTCAAATAGGAGCTTTAACTCTTTGTTTTATTCTGATTATCAGAATGATGGCAATGCCGTTGTTGTATCTTGATTATAACTTACGCAAAGATTTTATCAAGAAAAATCTTTGTGAAAATCGCTTTCGTCCTGCTTTGCATTGTAATGGTCAATGCTATTTAGCCAAAAGAATTGCAGCAACCGAACAAAAAGAAACGACTGAAAAAGGGGCTGATTTGGCAAAAATTTTGTTTGAAATACCTTGTACGCCTCTTGCTTCTACAGCAATAACATTTCCTTTGTACTTTAGGCTTTACCGCATTTGTTACCCTTCTTATTGTAATTTGTACAATGTCCAATTCTTTGCTGTTGCTTTCAAGCCGCCTATACAGCACCTGCTTTTTTCCTAATTATTTCCTGTAAAACCTCAAACATAAGTTGACTAACTTATGATGTTGAGCTATGTCAATCTTCGTGCAATTCATTGTTTTTGAGCATAATAGCTTGAAACAGATGCTTTGTACAAAAATCCTTTTTTATGAAAATTTATCGTCAATTGTATAGCCTTCACAAGTGGTTGGGGCTATTTACGGGCATTTTCTTATTGCTATTGGGTTTGAGCGGGGCTATTTTGGTGTTTAAAGAAGAACTCGCAACGTGGAGCTATGCCGAGAGCAATACGGTGAAAGTAAGCCCGAATGCCATTGGGCTTGACGAAATGTACCAAAAAATTACGCAACAATATCCCAATTTGGATGGCATCGCTTGGATTAATCCCGAAAGAGCTGCCAATCAGGCATATATTTTTAGGATATATCTCAATGATACACAGCTCAGTACATACGATTTGGGCTTGGTGAGTATCAATCCTTATACAGGCAATATCATTCGGTCGGGACGAAGCGATAACTGGCGTGTAGATTGGCTAGAATGGTGTTTTCAATTCCATTTTTCCTTTCATCAGGGAATGCCCGGTGCGGCATTTGCTGCCTCAATGGGCATTTTGATGCTTTTGTCTATCCTCACAGGAGCCTTGGTTTACCGTAAGTTTTTGTGGCAGGTTTTATTTTTTAAGGTAAAAATTAAAACCAAAAATTGGCGAACCATCTCTTCCGATTTGCACCGAGTGGTAGGCGTTTGGGCGATGTTTTTCAACGTCATTATTTTCTTTACAGGTTTTTGGATGAATTTGTTTGCCTTTAAAGCTGAAACTTGGCATAACGAACAAATCCCAACGCCTCCGAATACGCTGGTAAAAGCATCATTAGACCAGATGTATCATAAAGCACTGGCACAAATGCCAGACTTAGAGCCACATTACGTGTATTTGCCCACACAACCCGAAAAGAAATTTACGGTTAGAGGCAATTTGCAAGGACAAAATCCCCTCTTTGCAGGAGGCAACTGGGTACGGTTTGATGCACAAACAGGACAACTATTGGCATTACAACGCTTTTCAGATATGCCTTTAGCAGAAAAAACAGAAGCCCTATTTTACCCCCTTCATGCAGGAAATTATGGCGGTTGGTTTATCAAAATACTTTATGTGATAATTGGGCTTACACCTGGCTTATTGGCCATAACAGGCTTTTTGCTTTGGTGGAGAAAACGTAAATATGCTAAAAAACAGATAGATTAAATATACTCGGATTGTGGTAGTTAACCATCGTATCAAGGTTTTTTCATATTTTTTCATGGCTTTCACAGCAAAGTATATTGTTTGTGTGGTAACTTTGCTGAAAACATAGGAATGTTCAACTGGGGTCAACATATCAAACAATTGAATCGGCAACAAGCACAAAAAGTGCGTAATATGGTTGTCTTAGCCATTGTTTGTATCATGGCTGCCCAAGGGCTAATCATTCATTTGTTGGCTTTTTCATTTTCGGCACAGCAAGATTTTTCTGAAGGTATATCACATACCGAGCAGGTATTGACATCGACGCAACAAGCTTGGAAAGCTAAACTCAAAATATTGCTAGATTTTAGCACGACTCACGACAACGAGCGAGTACCAGCCCAAAGTCATTTGGCATCGGTTTTCAACCTATTTTGCAATAGCATAGGCATTGATGTGCCGACGTGTAGATGCGTTTGGATGAATATTGCCCACCGTTTTTTTTACCAAAATTTATATTATCACCTCCTTTTACCTAAGATACCGCATCCTCCCCAAAGCTCTCAGCTATAATATTTCTTGTATCGGTAATCAACACAACAGCAACGTAGGTGTGAAGCCTAGCTATGCCCTATTTTCACGAGTTGATTGCCTCTTGGTTGCATCCAAATAGATGCAGCATACACTTTCATTTATCATTACATAAAGATTTTATCATGGACTTTCCCATATTTCATCTCGATTTCATGGGCGATAGGCTATTGATAGCCATTATTGCCGTATTGCATGTATTAATCAACCACGGATTAGCTGTAGGCTTTATCCCTTTGGTCACTTGGATTGAATACATCGGATTTAACAAAGGA
This sequence comes from Cytophagales bacterium, assembly GCA_013298025.1. GTDB lineage: Bacteria > Bacteroidota > Bacteroidia > Cytophagales > Spirosomataceae > Flectobacillus. The sequence goes on from JAAFJE010000024.1 coordinate 26,262, forward strand.
GGACAAAACACCGTAACACATACCGAGTGGGACACGCTGGCCCACCGTTTGATGACCGTAGCATTTATCATTACCACAACGATTGGTGCCATGACAGGCGTAGGCATTTGGTTGTCGTCGTCGTTGGTCAATCCGGCTTCCATTGGCTCGTTGATTCGGGTATTTTATGGGGCTTGGTTTGTCGAATGGCTGGTATTTGTCACAGAAGTTGTACTTATACTCATATATTATTTATCATGGAAAAAATCTTTGGTAAGCGTCGAAGCCAAAGCAAAACACATCAGGCTAGGTACAGCGTTGAGTATTTTTTCGTGGATTACCATGTCTATTATCGTTTCTATTCTAGGTTTTATGATGGACAGTGGCAGTTGGGCTGAAAACAAAACCTTTGTAGCAGGGTTCTCAAATCCAATTTATTTGCCACAATTGGCTTTTCGTACACCTTTAGCTGCGTTGATGGCAGGTGCATTGGCTTTGTTGCTGGCACGCATATTTACGTCTAAAAATTCAGAAATAAGGATAGAATCGGGTAGGAAAATTGCATTGTGGATGCTCGTAGCCGTGCCGTTTACCTTGATTGGAGCTACCGTGTATTACCTCCGAATCCCCCATTTGATGATTGGAAATTTACCCGTAGCCATTGGTACGATGGAGTTTCAATCGTGGTATGATTTATTGGTGAAATTTATCATTGGGGCAATCAGTACGGTTATTATCATAGCAGGGCTGGTATATTTCAGACCAAACCTAAAAATCCCTAGTGCATTTTATGTATTGCCAGTATTGGGAATGTTGGCATTTGCAGGCATCTTCGAGCGTATTCGTGAGTTTATCAGAAAGCCTTATGTAATAGGCAATTATATGTACTCGAATACCCTTCGTAAAGACGACTATCCGCTTTACAAACGGGACGGTCTGTTGGCTCACGCTACCTATTCGCCTGTAAAAGAAGTAACACCAGAAAATCGCCTTATTGCTGGTGAGCAGGTGTTTTTATTGGCCTGTAGTCGTTGCCATACCACCCACGGCATCAATTCGGTGGTAGAGAAATTTGAGGATATGTACAGCCTCAAGCCCAACGAATCGCTGAACAAAGATTTGATGAAAAACTACATTTCTCACATCGAAAACGCACGTTATTTTATGCCTCCATTTCCAGGAAATGAAGCCGAGTTAGAAGCCTTGGTGGCTTATATTCAGCACCTCCAAAGCACAGGTTTACCTCCTGAACCGCTCGAAACGAGCCTCAATAGTAAGTAATTACCCTTCAGGTAAGCGTACAGCTTTGGCTTCTACGCTTACCTATTTACAAGTACAGTCACATAAAATTGTTTTATCATGTTACATCATATTTTGCTTCAAACGCCCATCCCACGAGATTTACCTTTACCGCTCCCATTGCCTCATAGCGTGTTGGTTGTGTTGCTGGTTGTATCTTTTTTATTGCATATTTTATTTGTCAACCTGATGGTTGGGGGAAGTATATTGACGCTTTGGAGTCAAATTAAAGGACTTCGTAAACCAGAATACGATACATTAGCTCATGAAATAGCCGAAACTATTACCGTAAATAAAAGCTTGGCGGTAGTTTTGGGAGTAGCTCCGTTGCTGAGTATCAATACACTTTATACCGTTTACTTTTACTCGGCCAACGCCCTTACGGGTATTTTTTGGATAGCCATTATCCCTTTGGTGACGGTTGCGTTTTTGCTAACGTATGCCCACAAGTACAGTTGGAAAGTATTGGGCAGCAACAAAGCCCTACACATTTCAATCATGGGTCTGGCGGTGTTGATATTTCTTTTTATTCCGCTCATTTTTTTGGTCAATATCAACCTGATGCTCTTTCCTGAAAAATGGAATACTATTACTGGTTTTGCCGAAGCACTCACGTTGCCTAATGTATTTCCTCGCTATTTACACTTCTTGTTGGCATCGTTGGGTACAACAGGGCTGTTTATTTGTTGGTATTTTGGTCGAAAAACGTACCATTTTGAAGAACATTTTCAAGAACTGACAAGGTACGAAATACGCAAAAAAGCCTATTCACTCACGTTTGGTGCTTCTGCTGCCCAATTTCTGATTGGCCCAGTAGTTCTACTCACCTTACCTACCAAAGGCATGAGTTGGCATTTGCTTTTGACCATCGGAACAGGTGCTGTAGTGGCTATTCCAGCGTTGTATTTGATTTGGAAAGAAATTACGGGTAAGCCTGAAAGTTTAGGAAAAAATTTCTGGAAAATAACCGCCCTATTACTTACCACCGTTACGTTTATGGGTTCTGGCCGACACCTGTACAGGGCTGTTGCCTTAGAACCACACCAAAAACTGATGGCAGCTAAAACAGCTAATTTTCAGAAAGAAGTGAAAAAAGCTACCGAAGAAGCCTTGCTTAATCCTCCTAAGCAAACTAGCGTTGCCGATGCTGGAGAAGCAGTTTTTCAAAGTAAATGTAGTGCTTGCCATGCCGCAGAAGTAAAAGTTGTAGGCCCTCCTATCAAAGAAATGGTGGCAATTTACAAGGGGAATCCAAAAGGTTTGCACGATTGGATTTTGAAACCTGGCAAAAAACGCCCAGACTATCCGCAAATGCCTGCACTCGGTTTGAGCGAGCAAGAAATTCAGGATGTAGCTAAATTTATTCTTAAACAATAACCCTGCACAAATATGTTGTTACCCATTTTTATAGGTATCGCTCTTGTTACTTTGGCGATTATATTCACGGCTGTTACGATTTTAGTGAGCATTACAAGTCTTGAAAAAAAAGGTAATCTGTTCTCTGAACGTTGGAAACAATACTACGCAACTCATGAAAAAACGAGCCAATCAACAACATAAACGAAGGATTGGAGCTTTACTGCTATTACTGCTCTTGTTTGTTTCGATGCTAGTTGTATGTATTGTTGCTTATAGACAAGTATAAACAACGGAATCGTATATCGAAATGTCGGGTTGGAGATAGTTGATTAGGATGTGGAGCGTTTTTTATACAATTGTTTCAAAACAATTGTACTAAACCAACGCTTTTCATCTAAATGTCATACTTATCAACCCGACATTCACGATGACAATTATCAATAAAATAGGGTTTTCGTCGTTATATAATTACAATAGCCTTATCTTTGCATCATGGTTACAAAACTTACCTCCATTCTGTTATTGATTTTGTTGAACATTCCTTTGTTCAGCAAGTGGAGTTTTGTGGTGTACTACCAAGTCAATAAATCCTATATTGCCAAAAAACTTTGTGTGAACAAAAACCGTCCAGAATTGCATTGCGATGGCAAGTGTTTTTTGGCGAAAAAGCTCAAAGCTGCCGAAGAAAAAGAACAAAAAGAGGCAACCGAACAATTGGAAAAAATGCCTGAAATTGTTTTGTTCTGTCACAACATTGCGTTCGATTGGCAAGGTATTTGGCTTGGAGAAAAGCCTGTGATTCAATTTTTTTCCTATCTCGAACCGTATTTTGTCGGTTCGCTTTTCCGCATTTTTCATCCTCCCCAGTGCTAAGACAAGCTTTGATGCTATCCGATAAGCTATTGTCATACCCTTGTTTTAGCATAAACTAATGAAACACACGACTCGCTTACTGGTGTGTGCAGGCTTGCTATGGGCTTGCCAAAAAACACACGACCCTGCGCCAACGGCTGTTACGGCTTTGTTTGAAATACCAAGCAATTTTCCTAAACCCGTGTATTTGGTTGACAACAATCCCGTAACCAGCGAAGGCTTTGAATTGGGAAAAACCTTGTTTTATGACGGTATTTTATCGAGAGATAGCAGCATTGCTTGCGGAGAATGTCACCGCCAAACTTACGCATTTTCGCATCATGGGCATGATTTGAGTCATGGCATAGACGGACGCATCGGGCTAAGAAACGCACAGCCTTTACAAAATTTGGCTTGGCGTGAACGCTTCCAATGGGATGGTAAAGCGGCTACGCTTGACGAGCAACCTATTTTACCAATTGAACATCCCGACGAAATGGACGACAAATTACCCAATGTGGTAGCTCGCCTTCAAAGACACCAAGGCTATAAAGATTTATTCAAAAAAGCTTTTGGAACTGAAACGATTACGTCTGAACGGATGCTCAAAGCACTTTCGCAATTTATGTTGAGCTTGGTTTCGGCTAATTCACGCTACGATAAATACATACGCAAAGAAGCTGGGGCAAGCCTGTCGGCCGATGAGCTTGAAGGTATGGCTCTTTTTGAAAGCAAAGGGTGTAAAAGTTGCCATGCAGGCGAACTATTTACCGATGAATCGTTTCGTTCTACGGGGCTTTCAAAATTTGAACGAACCAAAGTAGAATACATCAATGGTAAACCTGTATTGCAAATTGTCATAGACGAAGGACGTTTTCGGGTAACAGGACTTGAAAGCGACCGCTTTAAGTTTAAAGTACCAAGCCTGAGAAATATAGAAGTGTCGAAGCCTTATATGCACGATGGACGTTACACCAGCTTGCAAGAGGTACTCGATTTCTATGCGTCGGGCGTTACAGAAATGCCCAATCTTGACCCTTTGATGCGTCAAAATGCTGGTTTAGGTATTGCGATGACGGCGGAAGAAAAAAGAAAAATCATTGCTTTTCTTCGCACACTTACAGACGACACATTTCTAAAAGACAAACGTTTTACAGAACCCGACGGGTTTCCTGTAAGATAAAAAGCACATTTTCTATCATGAAAACATTACCATTAAGAATACTCACGTTTATCGGTTTATTATCTATTGTTATTGCTTGTAGTAAAGATGAAGTTGACCCTATCAGTCCGGGCGATAAAAATAACGTCACCCTAGAATTTGACAACCGAGTAGGGTCGCAAAAATTGGCTTTGGCATCGACAAGCTATCAAAATGCTTCTGGCGAAAATTTTACCGTAACGACCCTCAACTATTTTATCAGCAATGTTTCGTTGAAAAAAGCAGATGGCACAAGCCAATCGTTTCCAACACAATATTTCTTGGTTCGGCAGGCCGATAGCAATACGCTAACCCCCATTTTGAAAGACGTGCCAGCAGCAGATTATACGGCTATTACCTTCACGATTGGGGTCGATAGCCTCAAAAGTGCTTCTGCGGTAGAAGAACGGACAGGCGTATTAGACATTGCTTCGTATGGCGACGACAATATGTATTGGTCATGGAACTCTGGCTATATTTTCTTTAAATTAGAAGGCATCTCTTCGGCGGCACCTGCCAATTCGGCTGGATTGAACAAATACCAATACCACGTGGGCGGATACGGCGGAAGAACCGTAGGTGCTCCTACCACCAACAATCTCCGTACTGTTACATTACCATTGAATGGCACAGCAACGGTGCGTAAAAGTATTGCTCCTACCATTCATATCATAGCCGACGTTGCCAAGGTATTCACTGGTGCAAGCAATTTGAAAATCGCTTCGGGAGCGGTGATTATGTCGCCAACGGCTGCTATTCCCATTGCCAATAACTACAAAAGTATGTTTACCGTTGACCACGTGCATAACGATTAAACCATGTTGAGTCGTCGTGAATTAGCCCAACATTTGGAAGGAACAGGGGTGTTCCTTCCAAACCTCTCTTGGTATGATAAGCTACAAGAGCGTTTGGTTTTTGAAACAGAAAATCATTTGGTTAATAGCCTTATTGTCATTCATTTTGTACTAATGCCCCTAATTGTAGGAGTGTTGTTTGGTTATTTACTCATAAAATCATGAGAAAAAAATACTTGCTTGTCCTGCTACTGATAGGAATATTGGTAGGTGCTTGTACCGAAAAAGCATCAAACGAACCTGTCGTTTTTCAGAAACCTAGTAATTTTCCTACGCCTGTTTATAATTTCGATAAAAATCCGATTACAACCGAAGGCTTTGCCTTGGGAAAAGCCCTTTTTAATGACCCCATTTTATCGAGAGATAACAGCATTTCTTGTGCCGAATGTCATAACCAAAATTATGCTTTTACGCATCATGGGCATGATTTGAGTCATGGTATCGAAAACCGAAAAGGAACACGCAATTCGTTGCCGATTCAGAACTTGGCTTGGCAAAAAGAGTTTTTTTGGGATGGAGGCGTGGGCGATGTTGATTTTGTGCCATTAGCCCCCATTGAAAATCCTTTGGAAATGGATGAACAAATAGGCAAGGTCTTAGAAAAGTTGCGTAAAACACAATATTATCCAGCCCAATTCAAAAAAGCTTATGGTTCGAGCGACATCACCACACAAGGATTTTTGAAAGCTCTTTCTCAATATATGCTCTCGTTGGTTTCGGCTAATGCCAAATATGACCAATATTTACGCAAAGAAGCCACCTTGACACCCGACGAATCGGCTGGACTTACGCTTTTCAATGCCAAATGTGCCGCTTGCCATACGGGTATTTTGTTTACAGACCAATCGTATCGTAACAATGGACTCGTCATTCAGGATGGGGGCGACGATGTGGGACGTGGGCGTATTACGGAAAAAAAAGAGGATTACTATAAATTTAAAGTACCAAGCTTGAGAAATGTAGAAGTTACCAAGCCTTATATGCACGACGGGCGTTTTTATACCCTCGAAGCCGTATTAGACCACTATGTCACTGGCGTACAGCAAACGCCCAATTTAGACCCACTTCTTCAGCAAAATGTATCTTTGGGTATTCCCTTGACGGCTACAGAGAAAAAGCAATTAGTCGCTTTTTTAAAAACCCTGACCGATACCCAATTTTTACAAGACAAACGATTTTAAAGTGACATAACCATGAGAAAAAAACTACTCTTCACCCTTTTCATGTTAGGAATATACGGGCATACAATGGCTTGTGATATATGTGGTTGTGCCAATGGAAATGCCTTTTTTGGCATTTTACCTCAGTCGCATCGAAGCTTTATAGGCTTGCGTTATCGGACTGCTGGGTATGATTCGCATTTGAACAGTATGCTTTTGAAAACCCATGAGTTTTTTCAAACTACAGAGCTATGGGGACGGTTTTATCCATTCCCCAAGGTGCAAGTAATGGCATTTTTGCCTTACCAAATCAATACCCAAACCATGCTAAGTACCCAAGAAAAAACAAGCATCCAAGGCTTGGCCGATGCCACGGTGCTGGTTCATTACAATGTGCTAAATACGGTATGGGATACAACCAATCGAGTGCTCAATCATAACCTTTTGGTTGGAGGTGGGCTAAAACTGCCTTTGGGTCGCTACCGATACGATGCCAGTAGTGCTGCCGAGGTCGATAATCCTAATTTTCAGTTGGGTACAGGTAGCACCGATTTTTTGCTCAACGCCATTTACACACTTCGCTATCAATCATGGGGCATCAATGCCGATGCAAGCTATAAAATCAATACCTCCAACAGCAACCAGTACCGTTTTGGCAATCGCTTTAGTACGGCGTGGTCGATATTTTATACCAAACAAATCGGAAAAATCACCTTGATGCCCAGTGCAGGCATATATGTGGAACACAACAATTTAGACCAAAAACAACAAGAACCCAATACCAATACAGGCGGCTATTGGTGTGCAGCCACAAGTGGATTACAGGTTTTTACAAGCAAATTTGCTTTAGGCATTTCCCATCAAATGCCCCTAGCACAATCGTTAGCCAAAGGCGAATTACGAGCCAATCAACGCTTGATGGTGCAGTTGAGTTTTTTGTTTTGAGGTTACTTTTCTTAATCAGGGGCTTATTGCGTACTTTTGTTCCAAACAACAAAATGAATAATTGTACCCATGAAGCTTCATCAACGAGTAATTTTATTCCTAAAGCTCTGTTTCTTTTACTGCTTTATACATACCATACAGGCACAAGATAGCACAACGGTTTTGCCAGAAGTACAAGTAAAAGCTTTTGAAAAAAAGCGAAGTTTGCTCTCAAGTCCCGATGCTTTGGCTCGTGTCGATTCGGGTTTTTTAAAAATAAGCAATGGGCTAAGTTTTAGTCCTGTGCTCAATGCGGTAGCAGGGGTTAGGCTAGAAGAACGTTCTCTGGGAAGCTATCGGGTAGCCATTCGTGGCAGTGCTTTGCGGTCGCCGTTTGGGGTACGAAATGTAAAAATTTATTGGAACGAAATCCCCCTTACCGATGCGGGCAATAATACCTATTTTCAACTTTTTGAGCCTGCTCTTTTCCACGAAATTATCATCAGCAAAGGGCCTGCTGGCGGAATGTATGGGGCTGGTACAGGTGGCGTGATGTTGCTGTATTCGCCTGTTTATCAGCAATTTTCACAAGTGGCACATGAAGAGTTGTACAATAGTTTGGGTGGTTATAAGCAAACTTGGGATGTACGCCTAAAACAAGGACAGGCAACGCATCGCATATTTGCAAGCTACTGGAACCAAGAGGGTTATCGGGTGCAATCCGATTTACACAAACGCTTTGTGAGTTATGCGTATGCTCGTTCTTTCAAGACTACTGGCTCGCTCAATTTTATGGCGTATTATGGGCATTTGAATTACCAAACACCAGGGGGCTTGACCTTGGCACAATATTTAACCAATCCGACGCAGGCTCGTCCCAAAGCTGGGACAATCCAAGGGGCTGTAGAGCAGCAAGCTACATTTGATATAAAATCGTTTTTTTCGGCACTTAGTATCGGGAATCAATGGCATGAAAATATATCATGGTCGTGGGCTAATGCTTTACAAATCAATCGTATAGAAAACCCAAGTATTCGGAATTATGAAATACGCAAAGAACCTAATTTTAGTTCGAGAGGGGTAATTCATTACAAAAATAAATCGAACGAAATGTACAGTGCCGATGTCGGATATGAGTTCCTGACGGGGCAATTTGATAGTCAAACATTTGCTAATAATTTAGGAGAAAAAGGTAATTTACAACTCGAACAAAATACTTCTGTTCGACAGCTCACGGTGTTTTTACAGCATGATTTTGCTTTTAAAAATGATTGGAATATCACACTTTCAGGCAGTTTGAATCGGATGTGGACGCAGTTGAATGCCAACGAAACCATTTTTTCTCCACGACTTGCCCTGAGTAAAAAAATCAAGAACAATCATAGCTTGGTGGCGAAAATTGCCCAAGGTTTTTCTCCGCCAAGCATAGGCGAAATACGTCCGTCGAGTGGCGATATTAACCCTACGCTCAAAGCCGAAAAAGGTTGGAATTACGAACTAAGTTATCGAGGTAAAAGCACGTTTGGATTATCTTATAACCTTACCCTTTACCAGTTCGATTTAGCCGAAACCATTGCCCTCAGACGCACCGCCGATGGGGCAGATTACTTCGTGAATGTAGGCAGAACGCTACAAAAAGGCTTGGAATTGGAATTGAATTATCAGTACAAAGCTTTGTTCACTGTACATACTGCCACAAGTTGGCAAAATTATCGGTTCAAAGATTATACGTCTGTAACAAACAATTATAGTGGAAATTTTCTGACAGGTACAAGCCCTTTTATACAGTCGGTCTATGCTAATGTGAGTATTACAAAAAAATTAGTATTGATTCCTCAATTTATTTTTACAGATAAAATTTATTTGAATGATGCCAATACCGATATTTTACCTGCGTCGAGGCTTTGGAATACCAAAGTACAATATGGTTTTTCGGTCAAAAAGTTACAGGGGCATCTATGGGCAAGTGTCGATAATATTGGCAATGAACGCTACTCGGCTGGTCCCGACCTCAATGCGGTTGGGTTGCGGTATTATAACGCCGCCGCAGGTCGCAATTTTTCTGTTGGCTTGCGAGTAGCGTTATAAACCGTAGAGCCGAGGCATTGTAGAGCCGAGGCACTGCCTCGGCTTTACAAATCACCATCCAATGCCATAATCTTCACCATGATTGCTTGAGCCACCCCAAAAACTCCCATGTTTCCAATCAAAATAAATGGCATTGATTGGGCCACTGGTACGCTCTTGGTAATTGATTTTATAGCCCATTCTGCCAAGTTCTTTGCGTGTCCAATTGGGCGTAGCTTCGTTGAGCGTAAGACCGCCATTGATACGTTCGTGTTTGCCAAAACTCGAATACATCTGCATCGTTTTAAAACTCGGTGCTTCGCAAGCTTCTTGTACCGTCATGTCAAATTCGACCATATTCAAGAAAAACTGCAAAAGCAATTGGTCTTGCTCGTCGCCTGCTTGTTTGGCGAACGATAAAAAGGGTTTGCCATTTTTGAGGGCAAGACTTGGCGTAAGCGTTACACGAGGACGTTTGCCCGGTTCTACCACATTGAAGGGATTTTCTTTGGCATCAAGTACAAACGACTGCATACGTTGGCTCATGCCTACGCCCGTATTGCCTGCAATACAAGCCGGCACCCAGCCGCCACTTGGCGTAACCGAAATTACCCATCCTTCGGCATCGGTGGCTTCTACCGAAGTTGTACCAGCCGTAAAACTTTCTTCAAATTGAGCATCGAAAGTCGCATTGTTTTTGGGTGAAAACAAACTGGCACTGCTCCAACTTTTTAGTAAATCTTGGAAAGGGTTTATTTTTCCTTCATAAGGATAAGGGTCGCCAGGCCCAATTTTAGGGTCATTGGCATCTGGATTAATCAGTTTGCTGCGTTCTTTGGCGTATTCTTTCGATAAAAGTCCTTTCATGGGTTCTTCGGGGGCAAAAGCAGGGTCGCCATAATAAAAATCACGGTCGGCAAAAGCCAAGTTCATCGCCTGATACAAGGTATGAATGTAGCGAGTCGAATTGTAGCCCATGCTTTTGATGTCGAAGTTTTCCAAAATATTCAAGGTTTGTAGCATGGCTGGGCCTTGTGTCCACTGTTGCAATTTATACACCTCAATACCTTTGTAGGTAGTCATCATTGGCTCTTCTATTTTCACTTTCCAGTTTGCCAAATCTTGTTCGGTAATCAAGCCTCCTTGTTCTTGGCAACCTCGCACAAATTCTTTGGCAATTTCTCCTTTATAAAAAACATCATAAGCCGCATAAATGGCTTCTTTGCGTGATTTGCCTTTGGCAAGTGCTTGTTGCTCGGCATTGACTAATTTTTTGAGTGTTTCGAGTAAATCTTTTTGGACAAAAATTTCACCTGCTTCTGGGGCTTCATATTTTGCTCCCAAATGCGGTAAAAACACCTTTTTGGAATAAGGCCATTGTTTAATCAACTCTTTGCCTCGTTCGATTGAATTGGCGGTTTGGGCTTCGATAGGGTAGCCTTCTGCCATTTGCATCGCTGGTGCTAAAACATCTTTCAGCGACATCGTGCCGTATTCGGCCAACATGGTCATCAATCCGCCGGGCGTGCCGGGTGTAACTGCCGCCAATGGGCCGTATTCAGGCGGATATTTAAAGCCTTTACTTTTGTAAAAATCGGCGGTAGCACCTGTTGGGGCAACGCCAAGGGCATTGATGGCAATGACTTTTTTTGTTTTTGGATTATAAATCAAGGCTTGCGTTTCGCCTCCCCAGCTAAGTACATCCCACATGGTGCAAGTGGCCGCCAACATCGCACAGGCAGCGTCGATGGCGTTGCCTCCCTTGGTGAAGGTCATCGCACCAGCCGCCGCAGCCAAGGGTTTGCCCGTAACAGCCATCCAATGCTTGCCATGCAAGGGCGGTTTTTGGGTCATGACGGGTAAATTATTGAAGGATTGAGCCAAGGCTTTTGTACAAAGTAAGCAAAAGACTACGCCAAAACGGAAGATATGTTTCATGGATAGTTAAGTTTTGTTGATTGTTTTCTAAAAATAAAAGCTCTCAGGCAAGAAGCCAAATAAATGGCTATTTTTACGCTGACCAAGAGCTATTCTTAGACCAAATACTCATCGTTGCATAAAACCATTAGGCAATAATAACCTCAAAAACCGTCCAGCCGTCGGCTTGTGTGGCTAAGGAAAACGTAAAGCCATGATTATTTAAAATTTCTCTACAAAGCATTAATCCTATTCCTTGTCCTTCGGGTTTATCGCTAAAAAATGGCGTAAATAGTTGCTGTTCAATCGCTTTTGGAATGGGCTTGCCATTATTACTGATGCGTATTTGCGTATTGCTTACGCTTACTTGTATGATTTTTTCAACGTTTCCTTCACAAGCTTCAATGGCATTTTTTAAAATATTCACCAAAACTTGTTCTATTTGTCCAACATCAACGGCTACTTCTTTTGCATTTTCTTGATAGTCGGTTTGCAAAGAAATACCTTTTTGTTCTATTTGTAAACGCATCAGTTCAACGGCATTTTTGACGATAGTACTCATACTTTTCATTTCTTTGTTGGGCAAAGGCAAACGCACAATATCGGCAAAACGTCGCATAAACAGATTCAATCTATCGTTGCGTTCAGTGGCTACGTTTAGGGCATTTTGTAGGTCGGGTTCTTCAATATATTTTTTTGTAACCTCTACAATTGAATTGACAGCTCCAATCGAATTGTTTACTTCATGTGCCATCATTCTGATTACTTTGCCGTAGGCTTTCTTTTCGGTTGCCCAAATTTCATTGGTGAGTTCTTCAATCAGCAAAAAAGGACGTTCAAAACCTCTGTCCATAAAAAACGAACGCTGGATTTTGTATGTCACCAAGCCGTTTAATTGCACGGTTTGGGCTTCTTTGTTGGCTAACAAAAGCAAATGTGGAATGACAGGATGTTGAATTTGGCTCAGAGGAAAAGCCGTAGTAAAGTGTTCGGGCAAGGTAAAAAGCGTTTGGGCTTTGGGATTGGCTTTGGTAATGTTTCCATCAAAATCTAAAATAATTATCGCAATCGGTGAAGCCTGAATGAGTTTTTCCAGAAAGAAATGCTGTTCCATTACTTGCAGGCGTTCGTTGCGAAGTTGGTCAATCATGGCATTATACACCGCAATCAATTCATCCATTTCGTACTTGCCTACGGGTTTGAATTTGACCGAAAAATCTTGGTCTTTTATCGCTTCTGCTCCCATCAATAAAAACTTCAAGGGCTGAATAAAGTCTTGGTAAAGCAATACTGCCATCGCAATAGATGCCAAAACCAAGATTTCGGAAAGGATAAAATAGAGTTTATTCTCATTCAAAAGCTGAAAGATCAAGAAGATAATCACGGCATGAATGAGCGTAACGAAAAGGATATATTTGGCTTTTAGGGACAAGATTTTATTGAGTGATTGAGCGAATGAGTGATTTAGTGATTTTATTAAATAGTAGCTTTAAATGAGTACATAAATTGAAAGTACAAAGCCATAACTCAACATTCACCAACTCAAAATTTATCAAAACATTTACGGTAAAGCATTAATTTAAAGTTCAATAGATTCAATTACTACTACAAACCAGATGAATATAATTGTCAATAATAGTTGAACCCAAAGGTAGTAATTCGACTTTAAAAACTGTTTTTGTCTATAAAATTTTAAGAATTGATACAGATTAAAGAAGGTTATTGGAATAAAAATTAGCCCTAAATGAATAAAATGGTTTGTTTCTGTGTAAACGAAACTATTGTCACCTTCTCCAAAAAATAGCATGGAAAATAGGGCATAACCGTAATAAATGACCAACCAATGCCCAACTTCAAAAGTCAATATTTTAATGAGAGGTAAAAAATCTAATTTGTAGATTGAAAAACTATTGCGTTTCATAGCTTACATGGTTAAAATCAATTGTAAAAAATAGTTAGCGTTCACGCAGCCACTTTCCAATTTACTAAAATCTGAATATCAAATACTTGAATCACTAAATCACTCATTCGCTCAATCACTCAATAGCAAACGGTATATTAAACTTCTCCAACCTTCTATACAAAGCAAAGCGAGTGATGCCGAGGGAACGGGCTACTTTTGAAATTTTGTTTTGATGAAAAGCCATCGCTCGTTGAATCATCAATAATTCCATTTCATCCAAGGTCATCGTTCCTACTTCGGGCAAAGTATTTTTGTTGCTGGGCGAAGTATTGATAGAAATATTTTGTTGAAAATCTTCAATCGTCAGTTCGTCTTTTGGCGTTAGTAAAATGGTTTTTTCTACTAAATTTTTCAATTGCCTGATGTTTCCTGGCAAAGGTAATGTTTTGAGCCAATGGATTGCTTTCGGTGAAATACTCAAATTCGGACGCTCGTAAATAGTTTTTAAATTGTTGGCAAAGTAAACCGCCAAAGCGGCAATGTCTTCGGGTCTTTCACGTAGTGCTGGTAATTTTACAGAAATCAGGTTGATTCTATAAAACAAATCTTCTCTGAAAGTATTGTTCGCCACCATTTCTTCTAAATTACGGTTTGTTGCACAAATGACCCGTACATCCACCGTTTTACTTTTACTACTGCCCAAGGGTTCAAAGGTTCTGTCTTGCAAAACTCTGAGTAATTTTACTTGGCTCGATAAGTCTAAATCGCCGATTTCATCCAAAAAGATAGTGCCTTTATTGGCCAATTCAAAACGTCCAACTCTATCCGATTTGGCATCGGTAAAAGCCCCACGAGTATGCCCAAACAATTCGCTTTCAAACAACGTAGCCGAAACACCGCCTAAATTTACCTTGACAAAAGGCTTGTGTCGGCGTTTGCTATTTTGGTGAATGGCTTCGGCAATGAGTTCTTTTCCTGTGCCACTTTCGCCCGTAATCAACACAGGTGCGTCGGTCATGGCTACTCTGCCAATGGTTTCAAGAATGGCTAAAAGCTTTGGGTCGTTGCCAACGATGTGTTCAAATTGGTATTGTTGGTCTAATTTTTTACGATTGGGCGATTGTATTTTTTGTTGAGAAAGATTCAGAATCGTGTTGATAGACTGAATGATGTACTCATTTTGCCAAGGTTTTGTTACAAAATCTTTTGCTCCTAATTTCATTCCTTCTACAGCCAAATTGATTGTTCCCCAACCTGTTAGCAAAATCACGGCAATGTTTGGAAACGTATGACGAATGATTCTCAAGGCTTTCATCCCTTCATCGCCCGACGTTTCGATAGAAAAATTGAGGTCGAGTATAATCAATTGTGGTTGAAATGCTCCGATAACATCCATCGCCAACACAGGCGAAGAGCAAGTCTTCACCTGAAAGCCTTCTTGCCGAAGCATCAACGAAAGGGATGTCTGCACAGCAAAATCGTCGTCTATGATAAGGATTTTGTTCATGTTTTAGTGCTATTGCTCATGCAAAGCCATGGCTGGTTGAATGTTGGCGGCCTGTCTGCTTGGATGATAAGCACAAAGCGTTACGATGCCGTATAAAACTACGATGGAAAGCCCAATGGCCATCCAATAAATACTGGCTTCTATATTAAAAACATTTAGTAATGGAAATTGCACCGCAAAGAGTATCCCGATAAGTACGCCGAAGGTCGCTATCACCCACATTTCGCCCACAAACTGAATTTTGATATTACCAGCGGTTGCTCCCATCGCACGGCGAACACCGATTTCTTCACGACGCTTGGCAATGTTTAAATTCAAAATACCAAATAAGCCCATGGCTACATTGACCAACAAAAATACGGTGATTATCAGAAAAACAATCACAGGGACTAAGGCTAAATTATGCTGATTTTGGCGTTGGTCTGTTAAATAACTTACTTCGGTTGTCCATTCTTTGGCAACAGAGGCGATTTCTTTGGTAAGCTTTGCTTCAAAATTGGCATCTGTGCCGGGTTTTACTTTTATCAGTACTTTGTTGAAAATATATTTGTCGTCGATGAGGTTGAAAATACAAGGTCGGTTGTCTGAAAATTCACCTTTTGCCTTAAAATTTCCAATAACGCCAACGACCTTTTGGTTGTCGCCAATAATTTTTCCAATTGGATTGATTTCGCCAAATAAACCTTCTTTGGCTTGTTGGTTAATGACCACAGGTTTGAATTTTGCTACAACATCGGATTGACTAAACCAAGTCCCCAAAATAGGTTTGATGCCCAACGTATGTATAAATGCGTCATCGGCATCGTAATAGTCGCCATGCACTGATGTTTTTTTATAATTGATGCTTCCATTGCTGGTATTGAAAGAAAATGGCGAGTTGCTCGACATCCGTGAAGCGGCTTCTACTTCTGGATATGACCGAATTTTCTGCAAAATAATATGGAGTTTGTCGGCTATGGCTGTGGTATCTTGGTTTTTGTTCAAGTCCAAAGCCCAAACGTTTTCGTATTCAAAACCAATGGGTTCTACATAGTTTTTGAAGTTGTAACTTATCAGCGACATTACGCCAAAAAGTACCAGAAAGGAAACCCAAATTTCTACCATCAATAAAGTATGGTGTCGTTTTTTGTTCCAGATGAGTTTAAATAAATGAGATAACATGGGCAGTTGTGAATTAGTGAGTGAGTGATTGCTTCAATTGTGAATTAGTGAGTGAGTGATTTAGTGATTATTTTTATTTGTACTAATCAAAAAAACTCAAAGCTCATCGCTAAAAGCTAAAATGCCGAAATCCGATAGCCGAAGTCCGACAGCCTCTACGAACTTTTCAGGGCATCAATTACTTTCATTTTCGACATTCTGAGGGCTGGAACTACGCCTGAAAGCAAACCAAAAACCAAACAAACCAATAAACTCACGCCAAATACACTAAAATTGATACTCAAATCGGCATGAAGAATGAGACCACTGTCATTGAAAATACTGATGATGATGAGAGTCAGAATTAAGGCAAACGAACCGCCAATCATCGTAATGAAAATATTTTCAATAATAAACTGCCAAGCTAAAGCACTGGAAGGTGCACCAAAAGCTTTGCGAATTCCAATTTCTGAAGCCCTTTCCATGATTCTACTCACATTCAAATTTACTAAATTAATGGCAGGCAAACCCATGAGAATCAATAAAATGAAGACTATTCCTATATAAAAATATATCTCTCGTCCGCCACTCATAAAGGTATGCAAAACGGTATCTGTATAAGTTTGAGCACGCACTTCGATGACATCATATTTTTGTCCGTATAGTGCAATAGGCAAAGGAATACGGTTGACAGAAGCATTAAATTCTTCTTGAATTGCCTTAAAATCGCTTTTACTTTTGGCCAATACAATGGCCGTAAAATTGCCCTGCAATCCTGCTGTTTGGTAATTACTTTTGGGTAAATTATAAGGAAAAAACACATCCGAAAAAGTCATAAGACGGGTAACTGGAGCGGCTTTTACTACGCCAATAACCCTGAATTTTTCATTGTCTATTTCAATGCTTTTACCAACAGCAGAAGCGGTTTCGTCTTCAAAATACTGTTTTTTTATGGCATCGGTAATCACCACTACGTGTTCGCCGTTGGCAATATTTTGTTCGTTAAAAGGCTTTCCTTCTAAAAATTCATAGTCGGTTACTTCCCAAAAATTAGCGTCGCAAAACTTGGTGTTGAGCTTGATTTTTTTGCCGTTCAAATACGAATTGGCAAAACTTACAAAGGTTGAAAAGCCCACTTTTTCGGGTGTCTTTAGTTTTTGAATATGCTCCTTGATGAAATTATACGAAAGCGGACTATTGTTCATAGAACTTCTGGCTGAATCTTGTATCGTCAGATTCATGATATACAGCGACTTATCTCTTTTGTATTCTGGATAATGGCTTCCTAGCAAATGGTCGATAAAGGAAGTAAGCACCATCAACACCGTGAGCGTCAGCGTAATGCCGAAGAGTGTAATAAAAGTATAGAATGGATGCCGAAGCAGGACTTTCCACGCTATTTTGATATAATTGAATAACATGATTTATTTTGTTTAGAGGTTAAACTAAGAAACTTGTGTGCCGTCAAAAAGGCGAATCAAACGATGGGTTTTCTTTGCCATGTTTTCATCGTGTGTTACCATTACAATGGTACTTCCTGCGGCATTGAGTTGAAGCAGAATGTTCAAAATTTC
Organism: Cytophagales bacterium; assembly: GCA_013298025.1. Classification (GTDB taxonomy): domain Bacteria; phylum Bacteroidota; class Bacteroidia; order Cytophagales; family Spirosomataceae; genus Flectobacillus. The sequence goes on from JAAFJE010000024.1 coordinate 43,998, forward strand.
GTTGCCCATCGCACTGTCCAAATTTCCTGTGGGTTCATCGGCTAAAATGATTTCTGGATTGCCTACAATGGCTCTGGCAATGGCAACACGCTGTTTTTGTCCGCCTGAAAGTTGGTTCGGAAAATGTTTCATTCTATTACTTAATCCAACTTTTTCTAAAGCTTCTTTGGCGGCTTCTCTTCTACTTTTATTGGTTGAAGTGCGATAAAGCAATGGGATTTCAACATTATCTAAAATGGATAAATCGTTAATCAAGTGGAAGCTTTGGAAAATAAAACCAATTTTTTGGTTTCTTAAATACGCCAAATCTTTGTCGGTAAACTTCTCGACGGGCTTATTATCAATGGCAATTGTTCCGTTTGAAGGTTCATCCAAAAGCCCCATAATGTTCAAAAGCGTACTTTTGCCACAGCCCGAAGGCCCCATGATGGAGACAAATTCTCCTTTTTTGATGTCGATATTGATATTGTTCAATGCCAATGTTTCAATATTGCTGGTCTGATAGACCTTCTCGATGTTGCTTAATTTAATCATGATTATTTGCTAGGATTTAAAGATGTGTTTTGTTCAAAATCGTATAAAGTATAATATCGTAAAGTATAATACGCTCGCCAATAATCTCTGAGGGCAACGATATAATCTCGTTTGGCTCGGTCTTTTTCTTGCAAAGCAATGCCCAAATCTGTAATACTCAAATCGGCTAAAATGTACCTGTCTTGTGCGATTTGATAACGTTTGGTAGCAATTTCGTCGGTTTCTGCCGTGAGCTTTACTTGTTTTTGTAACATTTCAAAAAGTGTTACTTGGGTATAAATTTGTTGCTCGAATGTCAGTTTATCTTGTTCAACACTTTGCTGGGTAAGTTGTAGATTCGCTTTAGCGGTTTCTGTTCTGGCTTTAGACCTTCCCCAATCCATAATAGGTAAAGTAAACTGAATTTCTACAAATTCACGGTCTTGGGCATTTTTGTAAATATCCAAAGGTTTTGTGCCACGATTCGACAAACCAAAAGCCACATTCAAATTGGCATTTAAACCGTTTTCGGCTTTGGCTTTGTTCAAATCTCTTTCGGCTTCAAGGATTCTTCTTCTAAAAGCAATCGCATCCGAGCGACTTCCCAAAGCCGCTTGAATAGCTTTTTGTGCATCAATTTCAACGTTTTTTAGCTGAAAAGGAATCGCCAAATCAAACTTATTGGCTTCTCTGTAACCAATGTAGGCTTTTAGTTGCAACATGGCTACTTCGGCTTGTTGCTTGGCAGAAGCCAAATCTTTTTGGGCATTTAGCACCGACAAACGCAATTGCAAAATGTCATTTTCTGAAATTTTGCCTAATTCCAACCTTTTGGAAGCAATTTTATACAGCGTGTCATTATTACTTCGGTTCTTTTCGGCAATCTGTAAATTCACCTGAGCAATCAATAAATCAAAGTAATAATCGCTTACATTTAAAGAAACCTTTTCTAAAGATTCCAGAAAAACTTGCTGACTTTCTGAATACTTCAAAGGCTCAATTTGCTTGTCCCACTTCATTTGATTGTATCGAAAAAGCGGTTGGCTCAGTCCAAAAGCCACAGGTACGCCATTGTACAAAGTGGAATTTCGTTCAAAATCATCAAAGCGTTGCAATTGCTTTTGCACATAAATCGTTCCGCCTGTTTTGGCTATACTTTGGCTTAAAGCAAGCGTTAAAGTAGAGTTATTGTTGGAAACTGACTGAAAAGCTACCGCTCCATCTGGTTGCAATACCTGAATAAAGGAACGGGTAAAACTTGGCAAAGCACCGCTCAAACTCAACTGCGGTTTGAAATCCGCTTGAAAAGATTTGAACCGCCAAAAATCCGTTTCCTTTTGGGTAGAAGCCTGTTTGGCGGCGATAGATTTATCTTTTGCCATTTGTACGGCTTCTTCTAAACTTAATGCTGTTTGTTGTGCAAAGGAAATATTACTGATGAACAACAAAGCGAGTAAAATCTTTTTCATCGTTGTTCAATTTTAATTTCCTGCAAATGTTCGTATTGACTCAAATCCGAAATAATCACTTTTTCGCCTGCTTGAATGCCACTTTTAATTTCTACAAAATCAAAATTCGACAAACCAATTTCAACTTCTCTTCTTTTGGCAATGCCTTTTTCCAAGACAAAAACCGTCGTTTTTCTTTTTCCATTAAAAGCAGGGCCATTGGCAACACGCACGGCATTGGCAATGCGATTGGTGACGATAAACACTTCTACTTTCATATTGGGACGAAGCGAAGCGTGTTTATTCTCGTCTAAAGCAATCGAAAATTGTACAATGCCATTGGCTACCGAAGGTTTGATTTGTACGACTATGCCACGCAAACTGATTTCATTGACTTTTACGATAACAGGAATGCCCACTTTCAATTGGTCGGAATAGGCATCAGAACAAGAGCCTTCAACCCGAAAACTGCCCAAATCAGCCAATTTAGCCAACATTTCACCTTCGTTGACGGCAGAACCAATTTTATCATTCACCCAAGTAAGCACGCCAGCACGGTCGGCAACAATATCCGCCATCGTGATTTTATGCTGTAATTCTTTTAGATTCTTGCTTTCAATTTCAGCATTCAATTCCGACTCACGCACATTTGCCCCCACCGATTTGCGATGATAATTCAATTCATTTTCTAATTGAGCCTTTTCCAATTCGGCAATTTTCAGGATATTTTCAGCTTTGGTGACATCTTCTTGCGTGCGTCCGCCTACTTTTTGCAGGCGTTTGGTATCTTCCAAATCGGCTCTGAGGCGATTGATAGTCAGTGATTTGATTTTATCGCTGATGTCGGAATCGTAGATTTTTTTATCCAAATCCATCTTGAGTTTTCCGATACTATTTTGTTTCAAAGCCAATTGGTCTTTGAGCTTTTCCAGTTCGATAAGCGTCAGCGATTTATCCAAATCCATAATCGGCTGACCAGCCTTTACGGCAGCACCCGTACTAAAAAACACCTTTTTGATACTGGCTTTTATCGGACTGGTAATGCTTTGTTCAAAAGCAGGAATTACTTCGCCCGAAGCCGTGAGGGTATTTTCCACACTACCGATTTCAGCCAACGCCGTTCTGATTTTAGAAGATTCCAAAGAAGATTGAAGCGAATTTCTAAAAAAATACAACAGCACAAGCAAGGCAAACACAAGCGACAAACCGATAAACCATTTTTTTGATTTCCGTTGATTAATCAGGTTTTGAGAAATTTCTTTGTCCATAATACTATAAGATTTGCTATTAGTATTCCAAACACAATGCCAAGGTGTAAATTATTGATTTTTAGGTGTTTATAAAAAATAAATAATGTAAAAACTGTGCGATTTAGCACGGTTTGTGCGAGAAGGAACGGGGGGAAGGAATTTGGAAATTTTGGCAGAAATTGGTAAATTGTAATAAGGCTAATTGATAACCGCAAGGGTTGCGACGGTTTTTATATTGCTATAGTGTTTCAGATTGTGTAATTGATAACCGCAAGGGTTATCGCTACAAGGGTTGTGATGGTTTTTATATTGCTGTTGTGTTTCAAATTGTGTAATTGATAACCGCAAGGGTTATCGCTACAAGGGTTGCGACGGTTTTTATATTGCTATAGTGTTTCAAATTGTGTAGCGGCAACCTTCACGGTTGCCGAAATGGAATCAATATTTTACACCTAATCTTATGCCAAACAAAAAATCAAGACATTCTATTCGATACAAAAACCACGATTATTCGGCTGGTGGCTCATATTTTATCACGATTTGTTCAATCAATCGTGAGCATATTTTTGGAGAAATAATAGACGAACAAATACATTTATCCTATCTAGGTTCAATTATTGAAACAGAATGGCTAAATCTACCAAATCGTTTTGCTTCGGTTGAACTAAATACTTTTCAAATTATGCCAAATCATCTTCATGCCATTATTCATATTAATAAAAACAAGATTCAGTACGATAAGGCTACGTTGAGATTCTCCAAACACACACTTTTAGGGAATATTATCGGGAGCTTTAAATCTTTAGTTTTTCATACATTTTATAAATATTTAAAAGATAAGCACTTAATACAACAACAATCCGCTAAAATATGGCAAAAAAATTATTGGGAGCATATTATTCGCTTTGAAAATGAATTATGCAAGTGCCAACAGTATATCAGATCTAATCTAAAAAGGTGGAGTAAAGACACTGATAATTTAGAGAAACTATTATTGAAAATGGAAGAAAAAAGTACTTCCTAAACATTACCCTCGCCACCCACTCACGGCATGACTGGCAATAGACTGGTTTTCCTCAACATCAGTTGATAAGTTATGCCATGCGTTTTTTGCCAAAATTCGTGGAAACAGGTACAACCGCTGCAATCAACAACCAACCTAACGCCGACAAAGCATTTAATTTTCTGGAGATAGGGTAAAAAAAGGCCAATGAAGCCTTATGTTTATACTTACGCTCAAATGAAAAATATTGATGAAATACTATTTAACCTACTTATTCCTATTTTCTATGCAAGTGATGGCACAAATACAACCTGTGGTTAAGCACCTGCATTACCAACCTTTTCAAGGAAAAGGATTTGTTTGTGTCAATCCCAAACAGAAATTCAATCGTGCTTTGTATGGTGGAAACACGGCTTTTAGGGTAGAAGCTGGCGATTTTCCAGAGTTTGCTTTGTATTTGCCTGGCATGGGTGGCAATTGTAAAATTGGCTTATGGAATGGCACAAAAAGTAAATGGCTTTCGGAAGCAACGCAGATTCAAAGCGTATATCAAGAAGGTGCGATGCTCTACAAAATTCGAGATGAACTCTTGGGCGATGCCATGTTGGTATTGAAAGTAACAGCCGCTTATACCCATGAAGCCATGCTGATTGAATATCATTATGAAGGTAATGCCCCCAAACAAACCAAAATATTAGTTCTGTTTGGGGGCATTACAGGAAAGAAATTTTCAAGAGATGGCGATATTGGTGCCGACCCAGAAAGTAGTTTTTATCTGAAACCCGAAAATTGTACGCATAACACTGTTAAAATATCAAAAAATACCTTCCAAATCCAATACCAACCCAATGATGCCACGCAAGTGGTATCAGGTTTTTTCCCTCCTAACTATACGTTAGCACTGGCAGAAGCAAATGTCCAACAATCGCCTTTATTGGTCAAAAGTTTTGCTGAAAACATTACGCATCCTTGCCTCAGTGCCGTAGGGAATTTGGAAAAAAATCCTCAATATTTCTTTATTCAAAAAGGAAACAGTCTGCTTGATTATACACAAATAGCTGATTTTCAAAAGAAAAACAAAGTGTTGCGTCAAAAAATCGTCCAGACGATTCAGCTAGAAACACCTGATACGCTCTTGAATCCGATGGCACAAGCCTTGGGGTTGGCTGCCGATGCTATATGGGATGCCCCGACTTATATGCACGGGGCTGTAGCTTGGCGTATGCGTTTGCCCGCTTGGCGTGGGCCGTATATTGCCGACGTGCTGGGGCAACACGACAGAGCCAAAACGCATTTTTCGGCTTATGCAAAATCGCAAGTGGGGAAAGAATTTCCTTTAACACATTCTTCGCCAGATACGGTCATGCACTTGGCTCGTCAAATGGAGAAAATCGGTCAAGGTATTTTTACAGAAGGATACATCTGTAGAAACCCCAATGGCGATATTCGAGCTCATCATTATGACATGAATTTGGTTTATATCGACCAACTGTTGAATCACTTCAATTGGACGGGCGACACTACTTATCTCCGTGAAATGTGGCCAACAATTGAAAAACATTTGGCTTGGGAAAAACATAATTTTGACCCCGATAACGACGGACTTTACGATGCTTATTGCTGTATTTGGGCCAGTGATGCCTTGCAATACAGTGGTGGTGGCGTTACGCATGCAACGGCTTATAATTATCGGGCTTTTCGTTCGGCAGCTTTTTTGGCTAAATTATTAGGTAAAAATCCGCAGCCTTATGAGGCCGAAGCCAACAAGATTTATAAAGCTTTACAAGAAAAATTATGGCTCGACGAAACGGGCTGCTTTGCCGAATACAAAGATGCCTTGGGCTTGCAATTGGTACACCCTTCGGCTGGACTTTGGACCATCTACCATGCCATCGATGCCCAAGCGGCTTCGCCCAAGCAACAATACCTGATGACAAAATATGTAGAAAAAAACATTCCGCATATTCCTTTTACCATTCCAACACTTAAACAAGATTTCTACCAACTCAGTACAACCAACTGGCAACCTTATACTTGGAGTATCAACAATGTAGCCTTGGGCGAAAATTTGCATACAGCCTTGGCTTGTTGGCAAGCAGGAAATAAGAAATTAGCCTACGAAATTTGGCGGAACACCCTCATCGAAAGCCTTTATACTTCGGCTTCTCCGGGTGGTTTTGAACAACTATCCAGTTTAGATGCCATGAGAGGCGAACTCTACCGAGATTTTGCCGATGGTATTGGCATGGCTGGAAGAAGTTTGGTAGAAGGGTTATTTGGCATCAGCCCGCAACTATTGGAAAATAAGCTACTTATCCAACCAGGCTTTCCGAACGAATGGGCGTATGCCAAGCTTAAAACAAGCGATATTTCTTTTGATTTTAAGAAAAAAGCGAAGCTTTATTTATATGAAATAAAAACTTTTTGGCAGAAAAACGCTCAAATCATCCTAACTATTCCAGCCGAATATACAAAGGTAAAATCTGTATTGGTCAATGGTAAACCGACAAAATTTACTTGGAAAACCAACGGAAATGATGAGCCAATGCTAGAAATTAACACAAAACAAGGGAAATGTTTTGTAGTAAAAGTATGCTTTGAAGGAAATCAATTGAATCCTAAAAACCCTAATTTAGTTAAAGAAAAAGTTGAAATCACTTACCAAAAACAACAAAAAACTTCTGAAAATCAAGTATTTAAAACCATTGATTTAAGTACTTATTTCAACGATAAAATTACCCATATTTTTAAAAACAAGTACTTATCTCCACGCCCACAAAGTGCTACCTTACAATTGCCCACACAAGGCATTGGCAATTGGTGTTATCCTTTGGTTGAGGCAATAATCGACGACTCAGGACTTCGAGCAAAAGCCCAAAAGCAACAAGGCAAGATTTATTACCAACAAATTCCTTTCCTTACTCCAAGCGACAGCACACAATTCAATATTGCTTTTGCAAGCAAATGGGATAATTTTCCAGATACCTTACAGATTCTTCCCAAAGAAAAAATGCAAGGGAAAAATATTCATTTGTTAATGGCTGGAACAACCAACCCCATGCAAAGCCAAATGGTCAACGGAAAGGTTGTTGTTCATTATGAAAGTGGCGAGCAAACGACTTTTGCACTGCACAATCCTAACAATTGGTGGCCAATCGAGCAAGATTATGGGTTTGATGGAAAGGCTTTTCAATACGATTTGCCAACACGCCCACCCCGTTTGTTATTGAAATCTGGGATTTTTGTCAACAATTTCGACCAATATACGAGCATCAAAGGCTTTAGCAATAGGGCAATTGATGGCGGAGCAGCCAACGTTTATCAGTTTCCTATTCTTGCCAAACCCATCAAATCTATTCAAGTTATTGCCCTTTGTAATGATGTAATCATTGGCTTGATGGGCCTTACCATTCAAGAATAGAGGCTTGTCTGTGAAAGTTTTTGCGGTAAATAAATCGTGTTTTTACCGCAAAAATGGGCAAATGGCAAAGTTTATTTACGAATACGAGCATTGGACAAATTTTTCGTGGCAAGATAAAGTCCTCAATGTCATCTTTGGCGAAGTGCGACTAACGCAATGCCAGCTATGAATTGGTTATTGCTATGCCATAAGTCCTACTTCGGAATTGTCTATAATTTTATCGTAATATCATCTTCCAATAGCAATTGTACTGATTTTCAAATTATTGTAAGTAAAACACCTTATGTAAACATTTCAGCGATAGAAAGGTTATATATCATGTTTGCTAAAATTATATCAGGCTATCTGTGGAAAATTATTTTTCAAATACTATTTGAAAATCGTAAGTTTTTGTTTGAAATACATTATTTATCCTTGATTTATTCCTATAAATTTGTTAATTATCCGTTAAATTAAACATAGCATTATGGCAAAATATTCTCTAAAAATAAATGGGAAAACGCAACAAATAGATGTTGACCCTTCAACGCCAATCCTTTGGGTTTTAAGAGACCATTTGAATATGACAGGTACTAAATTTGGATGCGGTATGGCTATGTGTGGGGCTTGTACTGTTCATTTAGATGGTACTGCGGTGCGTTCTTGTAGCCTCCCTGTTTCGGCTGTTGGCAAACAAGCCATTACAACCATCGAGGGGCTATCTGCCGATGGCACGCATCCCGTACAAAAGCTTGGATTGAACACGACGTGGCTCAATGCGGCTACTGTCAGGCTGGACAAATCATGAGTGCTACGGCTTTACTAAAGACCAATCCTAATCCAACCGACGAAGATATTGATAATTACATGAGTGGAAACATTTGTCGTTGTGGTACTTATTTACGTATCAAAGAGGCGATTAAGGCAGCAGCACAAAAGTAACCAACCTTAACCTTGATTAAAAATGGAAAATACCAATACACAAAACCGTCGTTCGTTTTTAAAGTCTTCCATGTTGGCAGGTGGTGGACTCCTATTGAGTTTTAGCTGGCTTGCCAATGCTCAAGCTGCCGACAAAATGGAGGCAATGAATTTGCCAGACCAATGGAATGAACTCAATGGCTATATCAAAATTACGCCCGATAATGTTATCAAAATTATTTGTCCCAATCCCGAATTTGGTCAAAACGTCATGACTTCGCTTCCGATGATGGTAGCCGAAGAATTAGACGTAGATTGGAAAAACGTGGTCGTAGAAATGGGTTCACACGATAACGTAAAATTAGGGCCACAATTTACTGGCGGAAGTAATTCTGTAAGAATGTACTGGAAACCTTTGAGAAACGCAGGGGCTTCGGCAAGACAAATGCTTATTGAGGCGGCGGCTCAAACTTGGGGTGTTCCAGCCAGTGAAATTACGACCCAAGCAGGTGTTTTGTCGCATTCAAGCGGAAAGTCGGCAAAGTATGGCGAAATGGCGAGCAAGGCGGCTACGATTCCCGTTCCGAAAGAAGTAAAGCTAAAAACACCAAAAGATTTTTCTATCGTTAGTCATTCAAAGAAAAATACCGAAGGATTAAAAGTTGTTACAGGAAAACCGCTTTTTGGCATAGATTATAAAGTTGACGGAATGCTCATAGCCATGATTCAGCATCCGCCTGCTTTTGGGATGAAACTTAAATCTTTTGATGCGTCCCAAGCTTTAAAAATGCCCGGAATCAAAGATATTTTTAGCTTCAAACTCTATGACGATGGTTTTGAACAATCAGGTTTTGATACCCGTACTTCCAACGAAATGATTGCCATTGTGGGTAAATCTACTTGGGAAGTAATGAACGCTCGTAAAAAAATCAAAGCCCAATGGGAACCCACTGGCGACATCAAAGAAACCATGATGGGACGAGGGGGAAAAAGAGAAGTAACCATTCCGGGCAGATTAGAAACCACAAGCGACCAATTGGCATTGATGGCTGAGTATGGGAAGAAACCAGCCCAACAACTCCGTAAAGATGGCGACCCAGAAACAGCTTTCAAAAATGCCGCTCTGGTGATTGAACGTACTTATAACGCTCCCTTTTTGGCCCATAATACCATGGAGCCGATGAACTTCTTCGCCCATGTTTCCGAAGACAAAGCTTTGGTAGCTGGGCCCTTACAAGCACCGGGTTGGATGGAGCCAACACTTGCAAAAATCTTGAATTTACCTGCCGATAAAATCGAAATTCAGATGACCCGTATGGGCGGTGGTTTTGGGCGTAGGGCTTATGGGCAATATGTGTATGAAGCGGCTCGCATCTCTCAACGCTTGAAAGTGCCTATCAAATTGATTTATACCCGTGAAGACGATATGACTTACGGCATCTATCGCCCGATGTACACGGCTACTTACCGTGCCGCTTTAGACGCAAACAAAAACCTGATTGCTTTTCACGTAAAAGGGGGGGGGATTCCTGAAAATCCTATTCATGCCAATCGTTTCCCTGCTGGTGCGGTGGATAATTACTTGGCTGAGGCTTGGGAAATTCCTTCTAATATTACCATTGGGGCTTTTCGAGCACCTCGCTCAAACTTCAACGCTGCGGCCGAACAGTCGTTTTTAGACGAAGTAGCCGAAGCAATGGGCAAAGACCCAATACAGATGCGTTTGGATTTATTGAAACGTGCCAAAGAAAATCCAGTAGGCAAAAACAACGAATACGATGCCGACCGCTACGCTGGCGTATTGGAATTGCTCAGAGAAAAATCGGGCTGGGATAAACCCGAAAATAAAGGTAAAAAGCGTGGTGTAGCCGCTTATTTTTGTCATGCTTCTTACGCTGGTCACGTGGTGGATATAGTCATGCGTGACGGTCAGCCGTATGTTGAAAAAGTGACCAGTGCCATTGATTGCGGTATTGTTGTAAACCCCGATGCCGCCAAAAACATGGTACAAGGAGCAGTTGTGGACGGAATCGGTAATGCGTTTTACGGGGCATTGACCCACAAAAACGGAGCAGCCGAACAAAGTAATTTCCATAATTACCGCATCATTCGTCATAACGAAGCACCCAAAGAAATAGACGTTCATTTTGTACAAAACAACATCGACCCAACGGGTCTTGGCGAGCCGCCTTTCCCTCCTGTGTTCGGGGCTGTTGCCAACGCTTTGTACAAAAGCACAGGAAAGCGTTTTTACAACCAACCCTTCTCTAGCGAAATGTCGAAGTCGTAAATGAGTGCTTGAGTGAGTTGTGAGTTAGTGTTTTGATTTTTAAAAGATTACATCTTGAATTAATCAAAATTATACTTAGTTATTTCAACGTATAAGTGCCTAAAAATAGACTCATTCACTAATTCACAACTCACTCAATCACTCAAAGCACCGAAAGTGTAACGCCGAAAATATCCTGATAAACGGATTTTTACCATTTGTCATAATAAGCAAGGATTCTTCTGGGTAATTTCAGATTTTTATCGAGGAATATATCTTTCAAATATCATGGGATTCTTAAAAAATATTTTTGGACCAAGAAAAGAAGAAGTTTGGGTACATTTAGAGCAAGAAATCAACGCTCGATTAATTTTTGAAGAGCGTTTTTTGACAAATGAAGCGAAAGTTATTTTAGAACATAAAAATTGGACAATCATTTTGGATGTCTTTCATCGTTCGACAGGAAAGACATCAACGCCTTATACTCGGATGCGTTGTGCTTATATCAACAAAGATGATTTTAGGTTTACGATTTATCCAGAAGGACTTTTTACAGACCTCGCTAAGTATTTTGGAATGCAAGATATTGAAATTGAAGACAAAATCTTTGACGATACTTTTGTACTAAAAAGTAAAAATCCAGACAAAATCAAAGCGTTGTTTACTGATGCAAACATCAAAAATGATTTTCTGGCCTTGGCGGATTTATCGCAGTTTCAAGTAAAAGTACGAGATGATGAAGGTTTTTGGGGACAAAGCTTTCCAGACGGCGTTGATGAATTGTATTTGGAGGTGGTTGGCATTCTCAAAGATTTAGAAAAACTCAAAATCATGTTTAAGCTTTTTGCTGAAATCATGGATAGACTTTGTGAAATGGGTTCAGCTTATGAAGCTCGCCCAACAATTAATTTGAGGTAACATGGCATTACGTCTTTCTTCTGTCGTTCATAGTTTATTTCAAAGCCTTATGCAGTATTAAGCATTGGCGTTTGTTGCTGGTCGTATGCTCTTGTAGTGTCTAACATCTGGCTTTTATAAAGCTTTATGCGTCATGTTTTCGCCCGTGAAACAACACAATTGGTTGTCCTTTGTCATAGACTTCATTATAGATTTTAGCATCTTTTGTTTGTACGTAATGCGTCCACTTGGGGATTATTTCTATTCCGAATTTTAGTGATTGCATTACCAGACTGGAATGCTCTTTGTAGGGGTTGTTGTGTCTTAGTATTTAGGCAGCAGTACGAATACGAGGCTGGTAACAACTTTTGAAATCATCATAATAAATGGTTAATGGCATATTAATAGCTGTCCATAATAATAAAAACCTTTTCCTGCGTCCCATTTTATCCTAGCATATTTTTCTACAACCGTTGGAGAATGTTTATTACATTCTATTTGGTTTGAAATGGGTAAAATATTGTATTCAACATGATACAAAAACTATTTTTACAATATCAAGTATGTCTTCACAATTTCGACGAATACCTTGTATCGAAAGGCTTTAACGGAAATATTTAATTATATAAATATATTTTTGGATGAAAGTATTATAATTATAAAAAAACATATAGTTTTGTGTCAGTTAAACACATTTAAAATGTTTAGTCTTAAACATAAAGTAGTATTTGTATAAATTTACAAATGCCCTTAGTTTTTGAGTATTCGAGAATCATTTGAATATGAAAATTGTAACATTAGATACAAAAGAGCGTGTTTCAGATAGTCTATTGTGGCTCAACTTCAGGAATGGAGATGGAGATGCCTTGAGCGAATTGATGAGAAGATATTTTCGCTCCCTTTTGCATTATGGTACAAAATTCACTAAAAATAAATCTTTGATTGAGGATACTATTCAGGATTTGTTTTTAGAACTATTAGAACGGAGGGCTTACCTTTCTACTCCAGTTTCTGTAAAAAACTATTTATTCAAAGCTCTTAGAAATAATTTGATTCGGGCAGTCAACAAAAGTAACTTATCAATTGGTCTCATTGAGGAAGATGAAGAACAAATGATTGAGTTTGAAAATATTGAATTCTTACTCTTGCAAGAGGATGATTTGAACGAGTTACTTTATAAATTTAATGAATACTTTAAACTCCTGACTAAGCGTCAGAAAGAAGCTTTGTACTTACGTTATTATGAGAACCTCAGTCATGAGGAAATCTCCGCTATTATGGACATTAATAAACAATCTGTATCCAACCTTCTCCAACAAAGCATTGTTATTATCAGAAATAACTGGTTAGCTTCTATATTTTTATTAAGTTTAATAAATTGATAATCAATTTGTTGAATTTTTATTCAATTTTTTTTCATCTTTTTTATAAAAAAATGAGTATCTCAACACTCTCATTTTCTAATCTAAGTAAACGAGCAAAAACTTTTGATTTATAATATGAATAATTATGATAATTTCAAGGCAATAGACTTTGTGAATCATCCAACATTTAGGGCTTGGGTATTCGACAAAGAGCTCGATGAACATCATGATTTATTGCTTTGGCTATCAAATAACCAAGGAAATAACCATGAAGTGGAAAAGGCAAGGCTATATCTTTTGAATATTCATAATGTACACCTTGATGTTTCGGAAGAATATATAGAAAATAAGATACAAGATTTTTGGCAAAAGGCAGAAGAAAAAAAACTGAATATTGAAAACATTAAATCAGTAAAGAGCCTCAAAATGATGGATTGGCTTGTGGTGGCGGCATCAATTTGTTTGATTGTGGGCTTGATGTGGGTTTTATTGCCCAAGCATGAGCAAGGGGTAAATAGCTTAATTGCAGAACTATTTATCAATAATCAGCCATCGAGTCAAATAGAAAAAACAAATAGAGGGTCAGAAAGTATGAAAGTGCTTCTACCAGATGGCTCATCGGTAATACTCGAACCTAATAGCTCATTAAGTTATCCTGAAAAATTTGATGAAGAATTGAGAGAAGTTAATCTGGTAGGAGAGGCGTTTTTTGATGTTGTAAGAAATCCAGACCAGCCCTTTATTGTTCACTTTAATGAATTAGTTGTCAAAGTATTGGGTACAAGTTTTACTGTTCGTGCTCCCAAAGGAGAAAATAAAATGCAAGTTTTGGTAAAAACAGGTAAAGTATCGGTTTTTGAAAATAGTGAGTGGAAAAAATTAAAAGACAATACTAATCCTGCTGTTCATGGAGTAATCATAACAGCGAATCAAAAAGTAGAGTATTTAAAAGAAACGGCAAAATTTGAAAAGAAATTAGTTGAGAGTCCCGCTATTATCAATCCTGTTGTTTCTGAAAATGATTTCACTTTCGAGGAAACGCCATTGATAGATGTTTTTGAAAAATTAGAAAATGCTTATGGTATTAAAATCGTTGTAGATGAAAATCAAGTGGCAAATTGTACGCTTACAGCTACTTTATCAGACGAACCTTTAATTGAAAAATTAAATCTTATTAGTAAAATTATTCATGGCAATTATGAAATGATTGATGGACAAATTGTGATGAATGTAAAGAGTTGTAAGAAATAAATTTTGATTTTAAAACTTTAGAACGAATGCTTTATAAATAGCACTTAATTATATAACGTATAAAAATAGCGTTAGATAATTGAGCAATATTAAAACCTAAATTACAGTGAAAAACCATAGTAAAAAAAACAAATCTTAACCCCCTCCCATTGATAAGTTATGAAAACATAAGTTTACCTTACGTGAAAAAAGCCGACAGTGTTTGCACCACTATCGACTTCCTTTTATTGTATCCCTGCGTTTAAGGTTTTTTTGCACAAAACCTTCGGGAAAATATTTTGTCCAGAATCGTCTAAAAACCGTACAAAACAGTCAAAAGTATGAAAAAAAAGCAAAATTTACAACGATTACTATTAGGAATTATGAAGGTGACGTTGATTCAAATTTGCATGGTTGTTTTATTCACGAGCCTTGTGTTTGCTCGGGATTCTCATGCACAAGAGGTACTCAATCAGCAAATTTCTTTGAATGTTGAGAACCGTGACATCAAAACGATTTTATCGCAAGTAGAAAAATTGACAGACGTCAAATTTATGTACAGTGCCGAAGTAATTCAGGCAAAGCGAAAAGTTTCTTTTAATGCTAAAAATGAACGACTGGCAGAGGTTTTGTACCGACTTTTGTCACCTCTGAAAATTAGTTATGAAGTAAGTAAAAGAAGAATTTTATTAAGTTCGGCAGAAACTGCTGAACCAGAAAAAACAGAAACACCCTTTAACGTTGTTGAATTAGTAGCCTTAAATGTTTCTGGAACTGTCACCAATAATAAAGGCGAAGGTGTGCCTGGCGTAAGTATTCGTGAAGAAGGAACAGGCAATGGCGTAACGTCTGATGCAAACGGAAAATATAGTATTGCGGTAAAGAATGAAAGAGCTGTTTTGGTATTTACTTCTGTGGGTTATAAATCTTCTCGCATGGCTGTTGGCTCACAGAAAGTAATTAATGTAGTTTTAGAAGACGACAATACTACATTGGGCGAAGTAGTTGTAATCGGTTATGGAACAGTTGAAAGAAAAGAACTAACAAGTTCTGTGGCTAAAATTGATGCAAAAAACTTCAATCGAGGGAATGTCAATAACCCTGCACAATTATTACAAGGTAAAGTAGCGGGTTTGTCTATCGTAAAACCGGGTGGAAACCCCAACGAAGATTTTAGTATTCGTTTAAGAGGGCTTTCTACTTTTGGGGCAAACTCACAGCCTTTGATTGTGATTGATGGTGTTATTGGCGGTTCGTTAAATGCTTTAGACCCCAACGATATTAAATCAATTGAAGTATTAAAAGACGCTTCTGCGGCAGCTATCTACGGTACTCGTGGTTCTTCGGGTGTAATTATTGTAACTACTAAAAGAGGAACAACCGACGGAAAAGCAAGCATAGAATATAATACCTATGTTTCGAGTGAGGAAGTAGCCAAGTTTGTACAAAACTCAACCCCAGAGCAATTCGTTGAAGCAGGCGGACAAAACCTTGGTTATAAAACCAATTGGTTGGATTTAGTTACCAGAAAAGGTATTTCAAATGTTCATAATTTATCTTTTTCAAATTCATCAGGTTCAACCAGTTATACAGGTTCTGTGAATTATAGAGATGTAGAAGGTATTTATATCGGAACAGGTTTCAAGCAAATTAATGCTCGTTTGAATTTAACACAAAGAGCCATTAATGACCGCTTGACATTATCATTTAATGTCGGCGTTACTAACCGTAACGCAAGTTATGGCTTTACAGACGGGCTTCGTTTTGCTATTATTGCCAATCCAACGGCTCCAGTATATATCAACAACGACCCTGCTCAAGGATATTTAGAACCCAATAGTCCAGAGTTCCATAATCCAGTAGCTATTGCCAAAGAAGCAGTTTCAGATGGTAAAATCAAAACGTTGGTAGGAAGTATCAGGGCTGATTTTGAAATTTTAGATGGTTGGAATGTAGGTGCTTTCTATTCGAATCAAATTGATAATAATTTGGCTTCAACCTATTTAAGTTCAAAAATTAGATATGGTTCAGCAAGTGGTAGAGGTGGTTTAGCAACGAAGTTTTCGCAAGATGGGAATAACGAATTGTTTGAAATGACTACTTCTTACAAAAAGACTTTCAAAGACTTAAAACTGAATTTGGTAGGAGGTTATTCAAGACAAATGTTATCATTTGAAAATGTCTATGCAGCCAATGGAAATTTTATTACAGACGATTTATCTTATAATAATTTAGGCTTAGGACTCGACATTGCCAATAAGTTAGCCTCCGTAGGAAGTGCCAAAGAGGAATCAATATTAGTAGCATTTTTCGGACGTGCGATGTTGAATTATAAAGACACCTACTTTTTATCAGCCGCTTTAAGACATGAGGGTTCTTCAAAATTTGGACCTAATCATCGTTGGGGAGATTTTTACTCAGTAAGTGGTGGTGCAGATTTATTAAAAGCTTTGAAAATTTCAGCCTTGACAACCTTAAAATTAAGAGCTGGTTATGGCGTAACAGGGGCTTTACCAAACCAAAACTATGAGTACCTACAACGTTTGGGAACAGGTGCAAGATTCTTATTTGAGGGCAATTTCGTGCCAAGTATTGCGGTAGCTTCAAATCCAAATCCAGATTTGAAATGGGAACAAAAATCTGAATCAAATATTGGTATCGACTTTGGTTTAATGAACAATCGCCTTACGGGTTCTATTGATTACTATGTTAGAAATATCAAAGATGTATTGCAAACTGTGAGCGTTTCTGTGCCACCCAATTTTTATGGAACATCTTTATTGAACATTGGGAAACTAAAAAGTAATGGTTTAGAGGCATCTGTAAATTATGCTGTATTACCAAGTAATAGCCCTTTACAATACAATACTGGTTTAGTTTATTCTACTTACAACACAGAATTAGTAAGTTTTGATGGTAAACAATCTGAAATTTATTTAGCCAACCTAGGCCCTCCAGGCTTGAATGGTACTTTGGTTGTTCGCTTGAAAGAAGGTGAAAAAATTGGTGATATTATGGCACCAATTTTTGAAGGAGTAGATGACAAAGGGGCAAGAATTATCAAAGACCAAAATGGTGATGGACAAATTACTCGTGATGATTATGTAGTGGTTGGAAATGGCTTACCAAAGTTTGAATTGGCTTGGAACAACGGTTTAGAATACAAAAATTTTGATTTGAATTTTTTGATTCGTGGGGCATTTGGGCATAGTTTAGTAAACATCAATAGAGCTTATTATGAAAGCCCTGCTGCTTCAAATAACTATAACCCAGTTAGAACTAAATATTATCTACCAAATTTAAAACAAGGAGAATCTTGGAATAGCTATTACGTTGAAAAAGCAGATTTTGTAAAGTTAGATAATATTACCTTGGGCTATAATGTCAACTTAAATAAAAAGTCGGCTTTCAAGAAAATTAGGGTTTATGCTTCTGGACAAAACTTATTTGTAATTACTGGCTATACAGGCGTTGACCCTGAAGTACACTATAACGAAAACGGCACTACGGGTTCTCCTTTAGCACCCGGGATTGACCAACGTACTTCATATTTTAGAACTAAGACGTTCACATTTGGTGTAAATATCGGATTTTAAGAACTTTAAAAAATTGTATTATGAAAAGATGGTATAAATTATCGGTCATGCCAATTCTTGCATTTTTATGCTTGTCATGTACTGATTTGGACTCAAAATTATATAGTGAACTTACGCCAAATAATTTCTTCAAGAATGATGACCAATTTGTGGCAGCACTTGGAACAGCATATACTCCGTTGTATGCTTATGCAGGCGACCCTTGGACAATTCAGGAATTAAGTTCAGAAACAAGTGCCGCTCCAGCCAAATTTGGCCCTTGGGACGATGGTGGCGTTTGGGCTGCTTTACACAGACATCAGTTTAGCCCAAATTTCGGTAACTTCAATACTTCTTGGAATATGGGTTTTGGTGGCATCTCTACTTGTAATCGCTTGATTGAACAGCTTACCGCTTTAGCTCCTCCTGATAAGTCAGCTGCTTTTGTCTCAGAATTAAGAGCTTTGAGAGCTTATTATTATTTCTTGATGATTGATATGTTTGGCGATGCTCCGATTATTACTTCGTTTTCGGCTGCCGAAGCTAATCCTTCAAGAAAGCCTCGTGCAGAAGTATTTGCCTTTATTGTAAAAGAATTGAACGAAGTAATCCCCAAACTACCTGATGGCGTAAATTCAACAACTTATGGACGTATGAATAAATGGAGTGCTTTAACATTGTTAGCAAAACTCTATTTGAACGCTGGTGTTTATGCAGGAAAAACGGAATGGGCTTTGGCAGCATCAACAGCAAAACAAGTAATTGATGGCGGAAAGTATGCTTTGGAAGGTAATTATTTTAACAACTTTATTGTAAAAAATAATGCTTCTCGTGAAAATATCTTTATCATTCCTTATGAAAGTGGAAATGCCAACGGATTTAACTTACACATGAGAACTCTTCACCCATTAAGCAAGGATACATATAATTTCTCGACAGGCCCTTGGAATGGTTACACGGCTTTGGAAGAGTTTTACAATTCTTTTGCTGATAACGATGTTCGTAAAAAACAATTTATTGTAGGGCAGCAATATACTTCTGACGGTAAACCAATTCAAGACCCGAATGGTGCTACTGAAGTGGATTCAAAAGGAGCTAAGGACCCCGATGGCACGCCACTAATTTTTACGCCGTATATCAATGAGCTTACCCCAAAATGTTTTAGTCAGGCTGGAGCAAGATTAGGAAAATTTGAATTTCAAAAAGGGATTCAGTTAGATATGGATAACGATTTTCCATTGTTGAGATATGCTGATGTAATCTTAATGCGTGCTGAAGCTCTTTGGCGTTTAGATAACAACAGTGTAGAAGCAGCTACTTTGATTAATCAAATTAGAAGTAGGGCATCACTACCAGACCTTTCTCCACTGAATGAAGATAATCTTTACAAAGAAATCATGCGAGAAATGGCTTATGAAGGGCATTCAAGAACAAATGCTATCCGCTTTGGAAGATTTACAAAGGCTCGTTGGGAAAAACCAGAATCAACCGTGGCAAAATTAGTATTCCCAGTACCAACAAGTCAGTTGAATGGTAATCCAAACTTCAAGCAGAATCCTGGGTATTGATATTGAGTGGATGAGTGAGTTAGTGAATGGTGAATTCCTATTTATCCAATTTTGATTCACTCATTGTAGATTTACCTTTGCAAAATAATATTTGGTAATGAGGGAGTCAAGCCGATCACTCAATGGTACTTAGATACTGGAGTGATGTTTGGTTGCTCCTTCATGACAAGTGCTGATAACGATCGGAGCGGCGACCCGCCAGTTCATTGGGTATTTTAACCCGTCTCACAATGTTGTTTATAGGCATTTAATTGTTTCATCTTTTTTCTTTTTAGTTATGGGTACTTATCTTGGAAT
>JAAFJE010000025.1 GCA_013298025.1 Cytophagales bacterium
GGTATAAATGCTAAAATTCAAACTATTAAGAGAGTAGCAAAAGGTTTTAGGTATGTCGAAAACTTTAAAAAACTTATCCGATTTGTTTGCTCTGACTTCAACTACCAAGTAATTTCATAAAGAACCGAAAAATTCCATTTTTTAGTAATAGTACCACTAAAATAGATTGGACAGCCAATCCAGCTATTTTGGCAGCATACAGAAGTTTAATGACTGTTAGAAATAGCAGCAACGCCATCAAAAGAGGAAGTATTGAGGCTTTTAATGCCACGGATGTAGTAGTATTTAAAAAGAAATTTGGCACAGAAGAAGTACTCATATTGGTGAATGTCCGCAACAGTAAGGTTTTACTAGATTTACCAGCCAGCCTGACAAATACCGCTTGGACAAATGCCTTGTCTAACCAAAATATCAACCTAACCACCACACTTTCGTTAGAACCCTACACTTATCTTATTCTGAAAAAATAAAAATTCCCACCTGGTACAAAGCATATTCGTTCTAGGTGGGAGTTTTGTTTACTGCGAGTATGTAATCCTCGTATTTTTAGCAAACTCCCGTTTCGGTATCGCATACATCGGCAGAGGCGGTTGTCACAGGGGCAATTTCGCTGCGTACTTGTTGCAGAACCTGCTCAAATACTTCGCTGGGTTGAGCACCCGATAAAGCATATTTTTTGTTAAAAATAAAAAACGGTACATTGCTAATCCCCAATTGTCTAAAGTAGTGCATGGCTTCTTTTACCGTATCAGAACCTTCGTCTGAATGGAGAACGGCTAAGGTTTTTTCAGCCGACCAGCCGAAGTTTGCCAATACTTCAATCAAAGCATCGTCTTGTGTCAAATCTTTTTTTTCTATAAAATAAGCCTTTAACAAAGCCTCTTTCAACTCGGCTTGGAAGCCGTCTTCTGCTGCCAAAGCCAATAACCTATGCAAATGAAAGGTATTGATTGCTTTAGGCAATGCTTCAAAATCAAACGCTAATCCTACGCTTGAACCCGCTTGTTCTACTTGTGTAAACTTTTGTAAATAATTTTCTCCGAAACGTTCATACGCATAGGTCTGAAAGTCGATTCCTTGCGTAGGTATAGCGGGGTCTAATTGAAAAGGATGATATATAACTTGTACATTTTCAGAATTATGCGTATTTTCAAGAGCCTTTTCCAATCTACGCTTACCAATATAGCACCAAGGGCATACAACGTCGGAAATAATGTCTATCCTAATGGGGGCATTTGTTGAGTTCATCAATATCTATGTTTATTTTACGGTAAAACACATACTGGTATCATTAGATTCACGAAAGGGTAAAATCTTTCAAGTATCACCTTCAAACAATGGTATCGAACGGCTAGTTTTAATAGAGTGAGCCTGTCTGTGCGGCAAGATGATTGAATACAAATACTTTTGGGTATATAAAACTTTTGCATCATCATAAACATCTTTTCATTTTAAACCCCGACAAATATGAGAAAATGGTACGTACTTCTATTGACAAGCACGCTGCTAGGATTGAGTGCCTGTTCAAAAAATGCCTTTCAAATAGGGTCTGCTTGTCACCGAGAAATTGAAGACGAGGTTTTTAAGCCCAACTACGAATCGTTTACCTGTATCGAAAAGCAATACACGGCCATCGACACCACCTACAAAGTAGAGGCTGTTGTGGATGAAATAGACACCCAAATGCGTTTGCGAGGTTATGCCGATTCTAAAGAAAAACCCAACCTGATTGTATTTTACGCCCTGTTTCCTACCGATGTGAGTTTATCGGTCTTGCAACGCTCGTTTAGAGGACTGGGCAAAGAAAATATGAGCGAAGAACTCAAACGTGTACGCCTAAGAAAAGGAACGCTGATGTTGCAGTTTGTCGAAAATGATACCAATAAGCCTATCTGGATGGGCTACGCAGCAGGTATCGCCAAACCGCCTTACTATGTGATTGATGAAAAAATACTGCGAACAGCAACCCGACAAATCTTTGATAATTACCGCATTTTTGCCAAAAATTATATCAACAAGCAACCTACCGTTTCGATGGTTGTGGTGGATAAATAGCCTAAAAAAGCATTTTTCAGCCCTGTTTATCCACAAAACCCCTAGTTATCCACACTTTAATCCATGTAAATGTGGATAACTAGGGACTTATACACAAAAAGTCTATTGCTCATCGCAACAGACTTTTTTGATTAAATACAGTGAAAATCAAGCTATTTACTGAACCAAATCTTGTAGGGTTGTTTCTTCTAGCACAGTCAAATTGGCATCTCTCCATTTTTCCATCACATTTCTCAACGAACAGGCTTCTTCACTCACACAGTCGTCGCATTTGCCATAAAAATGTAATGACACACAAAGCGTTGGCGATATAGGGCCGTCGATGATACGAATGATTTTAGCAAAATTTACTTGGTCTGGTGGCACACGCAAGTAATAGCCTCCTCCTTTTCCTTTTTGACTTTGTAAGATACCGTGATTGCGAAGTTCTAATAAAATTGCTTCTAAAAATTTTTTAGGAATATGCTCAGACTCAGCAATATTGGCAATCAACAGAGGCCCTTTCTCGTATTCACGAGCCAGCACTTTTAAGGCTTTTAATGCGTATTTGGCTTTTTTGGAAATCATAATTATTATCTAGTTTCTTGATGCTCTCTATCGTTTTGAGGGTTCGACCGAGCAGTATGCTAATACAAGAATAAGCATTCTTCCGTAATTTCTATTCGCTCTATAGACAAAGCTACATAAAATTTATGTTTTTTTATAATTTTCTCCTGATTTGAATAAAAACTAATGTTCGAGCTTTTTCACAAAAAATCAAAATAATTTCAACTTTTAATTATATCGCCTACAAGGAGAAAAAGGTATGCAAAAACAGGGTAATGATGATTGCTACCAAACTACGATGCAATAATTCATGAAGAAAGAAATACGATTGTGTATAGCTATCATGCGTAAATTGCTGACCACGGTAAACGATTTAGTCGCTGCAACAATTATGACATTTTTTGATTTTATCCCCAACAAGCAAGCATTTTGTCGTATTAAATTTCAAAATGCTCGCTTATTGGAAATGGTTTTACTTTATTTCAAATACCTAAAAATCAACTATTTACCAAAAACGCTTTAAAGCCATTTCGGCTACGGTTTGACCGATAGACAACGAAGACGTAGCGGCTGGAGATGGGGCGTTGAGGATATTGATTACTTGGGCATCTTCGATGATGGCAAAATCGTCGAGCAAGCCTCCGTCACGGTCGCAGGCTTGGGCTCTTACGCCCGCACCGCCTTCGATGAGGTCTGATTCTTGAATGTCTGGAATCAGTTCTTGTAAAGCTTTGGTAAAAGCCGCTTTTGAAAAACTTCTATACATTTCGCCTAAGCCTGTTTCCCAATATTTCATGGCTACTTTCTGGAATCCGGGCCAAGTGAGGGTTTCCCATAATTCTTTGGCATTGATGTCCATTTTTTTATATCCTTCTCTTCTAAAAGCCAATACAGCATTGGGCCCAGCCTCGATACCTCCTCGTTTCATACGGGTAAAATGTACCCCCAAAAATGGAAAGTTCGGGTCTGGAACAGGGTAAATGAGGTTGCGTACCAAATAGTGTTTCTCTGGACGAATCTTATAATATTCGCCTCTAAAAGGCACGATACGCACGTGCAAAGGCTCTTTTTGGGACAATTGAGCCACTTTATCGGAATACAATCCCGTGCAATTCACCACCAATTTTGTTTCGTAGGTATTTTTTTCGGTTTGTACAATTGACAAAGAATTTCCCTTGGTAATACCTGTCACTTTTTCTCCAAAACGGATGTCTGTATCTGCTTGGCGGAGTTTTTCGGCATATTTTTCACAGACTACTTTATAATCGACAATACCCGTTTGTGGCACCCACATCCCTTCTACACACGAAACATAAGGCTCGTATTCTTTTACCTCGGCAGGACTAATTTTACGCAATCCTTCAAGTCCATTTTGCTGACCACGCACGTATAAATTCTGCAACAAAGGGCGTTGTTCTTCACGGGTAGCCACTACCACTTTTCCCGTAATTTCGTAGGGAATCGCCTCTTTTTCGCAGAAATCGAGTAATAGATGGTAGCCTTTGATACAGTTGGTAGCTTTCAAAGAACCCGGCTTGTAATACAAACCAGAGTGAATCACGCCAGAGTTGTTGCCTGTTTGGTGCATGGCTACTTCTTTTTCTTTTTCGAGTACCAAAACTTTTAATGCTGGGCGTTGTTCCTTGATTTTGAGGGCTGTGGCCAATCCCACAATACCGCCACCAATAACAATAATATCGTGTTGCATGGTCGTATTTTAATGGTTAAACGCCACAAAGATACGTAATTTGGCAGATTTAATGATAAAAAGAATATTACGATAAAAGACGAAGAAGTTTTGAGGACTAAGTGCCAACCTACTTCTGTATTTTGACATTCAAACTTTTGGATGTTTCTAGCGGGTTAGTATGTATTTATGTTAAAAATATTTTTTTGTACGGAAAAAAACCGTACATTTACATAATGGATAAGTGTCTAAAAAGAACAAGTAAACATGGCAAATGTAATAAACGATAGAATTGATGTTCGTCTGAGCAAGGAACAAAAAGAATTGATAAAGTTTGCGTGTGCTTTAAGTGGATTCAAAAACCTTTCGGAATTTATTCTTTTTTGCGTAAATAAAGAAGCCAATAAAATTATCATCGAAAATAATCAAATTCTACAAAGTATAGAGGATAAAAAGGTTTTTCTTGATGCACTCCTGAATCCTCCACAGCCTAATAAGCAACTTCAAAAAGCACAACTGAGTTACTTAACATTTCTTGAATCTAATGAAGCTTAAAATAGCAAGGTTAGCCAAACAACACGACAAAAAAAACTTTAGTTGTGGCTCTACGCTTTTAGACGAATATATAAAGAAGCAAGCCAAACAAGATGTAAACAGAGATTTATCGGCTTGTTTTGTCTTGATTGATGAACAGTTATGTGTAAAAGGCTATTATACTCTTTCTGCCAATGCTATCAAGCGAGAAGAATTTGCAGAAGATTTAATCAGGAAATTACCGCCAAGCTATGCCGATATTCCAACCATTTTACTGGGTCGTTTAGCGATTGACCAAACAATGAAAGGCAAAGGATGGGGAGCAATCTTGTTGTTAGATGCCTTACATAGAAGTTTGAGCATTGCAGAGAGTTTGGGATCGTTGGCTATTGTAGTAGAACCTATTGATGATAATGCCCAAGCATTTTATGCAAAATATGGCTTTATTCTTTTACCTAGTTCTGGTAAAATGTTTTTACCTATGAAAACCATCAAAGATTTAGTAAATATGAATATCCTACCTGAATAGTACCTTGGTTTTCACAAGACTCCTACCTCCTCGCTACCACAAATCGCTCTCGGCCAAAAAAGTCTTGTAAAAGCTCAACTTGCCCAAAGCCTGCTTTCTGAAAGCTTTCGGCGGTGGCTTGTCCTAAATATTGGTTGATTTCTACGGCACAAAAACCTGCTGGCGATAGATTCAGCCAAGCAAATTGAGCAAGGGCTTTATAAAAAAGTAAAGGATTTTCGTCGGGTACAAAAAGGGCTAAATGTGGCTCATACGCTAATACATTGGCCAACATTTCTTCTTTTTCTCGGTGTGTTACATAAGGCGGATTGCTCACAATAATGTCATAAGGCTCGACTTGTGTTTGCTCGGCTACAGCCAAAAAATCTTGTTGGATAAATCGCACCCCTGCCTTATGTCTTTGCTTGTTTTGCTGGGCAACAGCCAATGCTTTTTCCGAAATATCATACGCTGTTACTTGTGCTTGTGGCAAGTCCAATGCCAGCGAAATGGCAATACAGCCTGTGCCTGTGCCAATGTCTATAATCTTATGAGCCTGCAAAGGTGCGTTTTCGAGAACGTAAGCCACCAACTCTTCGGTTTCGGGACGAGGAATGAGCGTATCGGGCGAAACGTAAAATAATCTTCCATAAAAGTCGCCTTCGCCGATGATGTATTGGATGGGTTCGTGTTGTTGTAAACGCAAAACCAAGGGAGCAATATCATGCCTAAGTTCCACGGGTTTGTCTAACAAAATATCGGTTTTAGAAAGTGAACCAGCATAAGCCAACAAAAGATAGGCAATGCTTTTGGCTTCATTTTCTGGATAAACTGCCGTAATTTCGGAAACTATATCCGAGAATAATGTTTTGGAAGAAGGATAAAGCATGAATTTGTTTGTAAAATAGAAGACTTTCCACAAAATTAATCAATGTCTAGCAATAATTCGTATCACTTAACCGATACCGACATCGAGCGGTATATGCAAAGAGCCTTGCAACTCGCTGCTTTGGGAGCTGGCCATGTGTCGCCCAACCCGATGGTAGGCTGTGTGATTGTCCACCAAAATCGTATCATTGGTGAAGGTTGGCACCAACGCTATGGCGATTGGCACGCCGAAGTAAATGCTGTAAACGATGTAGCGGATAAAAGCTTGTTGCCCGAATCGGATGTATTTGTGACCCTAGAACCTTGCTCACATTTTGGCAAAACGCCCCCTTGTGCCGATTTATTGGTCAAACATCGGGTAAAGCGGGTTTTTGTTTGCAACGACGACCCCAATCCTTTGGTGGCTGGCAAGGGCATTGCCAAACTTCAAGCGGCTGGTATTGCTGTGCAAACGGGCATTTTGGCGAAAGAAGGGCGTGCATTAAACAAGCGTTTTTTTACTTTTTTTGAAAAAAAACGCCCCTATATTACCCTCAAATGGGCGGAATCGGCGGATGGTTTTATTGCTAAAAACAATTACGAAGCGGTACAAATTTCAAATGCTTTGTCTAGGCGTTGGGTGCATAGGCTCCGCTCCGAAGAAGATGCCATTATGGTAGGCTACCGCACGGCACTGTACGATAATCCGCAATTGAATACCCGTTTTTGGACGGGCAAAAATCCTGTAAGGGTATTGATTGACAAAGACTTATCTTTGCCTGCTACGCATCTGCTGTTGACTGATGGACAAGCAACGCTGTGTTATAATGACGAATTGAATGAACAACGCAACAACGTTACTTTCATCAAAATTCCTTATGCTTCGACCCAGCTAACCGCAGTTCTAGCCGATTTATACCAACGCAAAATTCAATCGCTTATCGTTGAAGGAGGCAGTGCTTTGTTGCAACAGTTCATTGACCAAGGCTTGTGGGATGAAGCACAAGTCTGGAAAAGTTGGGTAAAAATACAATCAGGCATTGCCGCACCCCTATTCAACCAAACGCCTGTTTCGCAGCACAGTGTAGGCGATAATCACTTACGCCGTTATCAGTTCGTTTCTTAGTTTTTTTAGGTAAAAAAGTTTTTTCAAATAACCAGATTGAAAAACACCAAGCACGAAATCAGCTATTTACACAAGAACTTACTTAAAATTGTCGTAACTTTGCAAACTTTCATTAGTAGCAATAGCGGTGATTGAGGCGTTTTTTAAGGCAAATTTCCATGAAAACTAAAACACAAAGAAAAAATAAAGTCAACATTGTTACCTTGGGTTGTAGCAAAAATTTGGTTGACTCCGAAATGATTTATACGCAACTCAAAGGCAACGGCATGAACGTGACGCATGAGTCGGCCAAAGACGATGCCAACATCGTAATTGTAAACACTTGTGGCTTTATCGACAACGCCAAACAAGAATCGGTTGATACCATTTTGCGTTATGCCGATGCCAAAGAAGCGGGCTTGATAGATAAATTGTATGTGACGGGCTGTTTGTCGCATCGCTATAAAGACGATTTGGAAAAAGAAATTCCTATCGTCGATGCCTTTTTTGGTACAAACGAATTGCCTCGTTTGCTCAAAACCCTCAAAGCCGATTACAAACACGAGCTTATCGGCGAGCGTTTGCTGACTACGCCAGCCCATTATGCCTATCTGAAAATTGCCGAAGGCTGCGACCGCCCTTGCTCCTTTTGTGCCATTCCGTTGATGCGTGGCGGACATATCTCTCGCCCGATTGAAGACTTGCTTATCGAAGCCAAATCTTTGGCCAAAAGAGGCACAAAAGAATTGATTCTGATTGCCCAAGATTTGACTTACTACGGACTAGACATTTACAAAAAACGCAATTTATCAGACCTCCTCGAACGTCTTGCCGACATTGAGGGCATTGACTGGATTCGTTTGCAATACGCTTATCCGGCAGGTTTTCCGATGGACGTGCTAGATGTAATGGCGGCTCGCCCTAATATTTGCAACTATTTGGATATGCCTTTACAAACGGGTTCGACGGCGATTTTGAAGAAGATGCGTCGAGGTATTACCCGTGAAAAAACCGAAGAGTTGATTACGGCTATCAGAGAAAAAGTACCCGATATAGCTTTACGCACCACGTTGATTGCCGGACACCCCGGCGAAACCGAAGAAGATTTTGAAGAAACCTATCGTTTTGTAGAAAAAATGCGTTTCGACCGTCTGGGAGTATTTACCTATTCGCACGAAGAAAATACGCATTCTTTCTCTTTTGAAGACGACGTACCAGCCGAAGTAAAACAAGAACGTGCCGACGAAATCATGGCTTTACAGCAAGAAATTTCTTTAGAACTCAACCAAGCTAAAGTTGGAAATACCTACAAAGTATTGTTTGATAGAAAAGAAGGTGGCTATTTTATTGGCAGAACAGCATTTGATTCGCCAGAAGTGGACAACGAGGTATTAGTACCTGCTTCGCAATATGTGCGTTTGGGCGATTTTGCAGACGTAAAAATTACTTCGGCAGAAGAGTTTGACTTGTACGGAGAAGTTGTTGTTTAGAATAAACTGAACGGGAAAACTGAGAAGTTACTATATAAACGAGCGTAGTGTATAAAAAGTTTCATGATTGAAAAATTGTTAAATTATTTTTCAAAAAATATACGGTTTTTTTCACTAATGCCAAAAAACACAGAAAGCAGGCATTTTTCTGATGCCTGCTTTTGTTTTTCACGATTAAAACATTGGGTAAAATGGACTTTACGCTTTAAGATGTTGTCGTAAAAATTGAGCCGTATAGCCTTCGGCTTGCTGTACCATTGCTTCGGGTGTACCTGCAAAGCTGAGATAACCGCCTTTTTCGCCTCCTTCGGGGCCAAGGTCGATGATGTAATCAGCCGATTTGATAACCTCTAAATTGTGTTCGATAATAATGACGGTATCGCCCTGCTCAACTAAAGCATTGATGGCTTTCAAGAGTTTTTTTATGTCGTGAAAATGTAAACCTGTGGTGGGTTCGTCAAAAATAAAGAGCGTTTTGCCTTTATTTCCATTGCCTTTCCCAAGGAAACTAGCCAGTTTTACCCGTTGTGCTTCTCCGCCTGAAAGAGAATTGGACGACTGCCCAAGTTTGACATAGCCCAAGCCTACTTCTTGCAAAGGCAATAGTTTAGCCGCTATTTTGGGTTCTTCTTTATTAAAAAAAGCAATCGCCTCGTCAATGGTCATATCAAGTAATTCGGCGATGTCTTTTTCCTGAAATTTAATATCTAAAATCTCTTGCTTAAAACGTTTGCCTCCGCACGATTCGCATTTGAGTCGTACATCGGCCATGAATTGCATTTCTATGGTTACTTCGCCTTCACCCTGACAAGTTTCGCAGCGACCGCCTTCTACATTGAACGAGAACGACGCTGGTTTATAGCCTCGACTTTTGGCAATGGGCTGTTCGGAATAAAGCAAACGAATGGGGTCATAGGCTTTGATATAGGTGACAGGATTGGAACGAGAAGATTTACCAATAGGATTTTGGTCAATCATTTCTACCGCTTCTATTTGCTTCAAACTTCCGCCTAGTTCTCTGAATCTCCCCATATCTTCGGTAAAAGCATCTAAGTGTCGCCCTAAAGCAGGGTACAAAACTTTACGGATAAGCGTCGATTTGCCCGAACCACTTACGCCTGTTACGACGGTCAACACACCCAAAGGAATACTGACATCTATGTCTTTGAGGTTGTTTTCTTCAACGCCTTTTAGTTCGATGAAAGACGTAGCTTTGCGTCTGAATGTAGGCACAGCTATGCGGTCTCGGCCTGTCAAAAACTGAATCGTATGGCTAGGATGTTGGGCAGGCGTGGCGGCTACATCCTCGAAATTTCCTTGAAAAACAACTTCACCGCCGTGGTTGCCCGCTTCGGGGCCAATATCAATGATTTCGTCGGCCGCACGCATCACTTCTTCTTCGTGTTCGACAACAATCACGGTATTGCCCAAATCTCGTAAAGAAGCCAAGACCGATACCAAACGCTGGGTATCTCTGGGATGCAGTCCAATAGATGGCTCATCGAGAATGTACATCGAACCCACCAAGGCACTACCCAAAGAAGTAGCTAATTTAATGCGTTGAAATTCGCCTCCCGAAAGCGTAGAGGTCAACCGATTGAGTGTGAGGTAGCCCAAACCTACTTTAGTCATAAATGTTAAACGGCTACTTATTTCTTGCACAATTCTCTTGGCTACCGTCATTTGATGCGGTTCGAGTGATAAATCGGCGAAAAAGGTCGTCAAATCACTGATGGGCATTAGCACCAAGTCGATGATAGATTTCCCCTGAATTTTTACATACCCTGCATCTTGGCGTAAACGAGAGCCTTGGCATTCGGGACAAGTGGTGCGTCCTCGGTAGCGTGACAGTAGCACTCGGTATTGAATTTTATGCGTTTCGGTTTCGAGCATTTCAAAAAAAGCATTCAAGCCTTGAAAGTACTCGTTGCCTGTCCATAAGATTGCTTGTTGCTCGGCTGTCAAATCTTTATAAGAGCGGTGAATCGGAAAGTCGAATTTGATACCATTGCGGAGTAAAGGCACGAGCCATTCGCTCATTTTTTCGCTTCGCCAAGGAGCAATCGCTCCTTCATACACCGAAAGATGTTTTTCAGGAAAAATCAATTCGTGGCTCAAGCCCAAGATTTTCCCAAAACCATCGCAACGCTTGCAAGCCCCATAAGGGTTATTGAAGCTGAAAAGATTTAAGGACGGTTCTTCAAAAGTAATCCCATCGGCTTCAAATTTATCTGAAAAAGTATAGCTTTTATCGCCTACAATTTGAACGAAACACGTGCCATTGCCTTCAAAAAAAGCCGTTTGCACCGAGTCGGATGCCCTGAATTGGGTTTCTTCGTCGGCTTGTCCGTCGGGGTCTTTTTTGATAGCCAAACGGTCAATCAAAATTTTATAGTTTTGTTGCTCAGGCTTGAATGGAGGCAATGCTTCAAGTGCCGAAGGGTTTTCTAGGAGTTCTTCTAAAAATACCGTTTCTTCTTCTACCACAATACGGGTAAAGCCTTTTTGCATCAAAATCTTTAACTCGTCGAGGAGGCTTCGTTGGTCTTTGAGCAACAAAGGGGCTAAAACCAATACCCGTTGATTTTCGTTGTGACTAAAAAGCCAATCTACCACATCGCTTACGGCATCTTTTTTGACAATACTGCCCGAAACAGGCGAATACGTTGTGCCCACACGGGCGTAGAGTAATTTGAGGTAATCGTAAATTTCGGTGGTTGTGCCTACGGTTGAGCGAGGGTTTTTGCTGCTTACTTTTTGTTCGATGGCAATGGCTGGCGAAATACCTTTGATATAATCGACATCGGGTTTTTCCATTCGGCCTAAGAATTGTCGGGCATACGAACTGAGGCTTTCTACGTACATCCGTTGCCCTTCGGCAAAAAGCGTATCGAAGGCCAACGACGATTTGCCCGAACCCGATAAGCCCGTTACCACCACCAGCTTATTGCGAGGAATGGCTACATCAATATTTTTAAGGTTGTTGACTCTTGCACCTTTGATGATAATGTATTGTTTCGGGTCGAGGTTGGCGACCGACGTATCGTTTGGAATGCTTGCTTGCGGGTTGTTCATGCAGTTGCGTACAATTGGTAATGCTTGATTTAAGCTTATGTATATTAGCTTTCTCAAAGTTAGACAAAAATATACACAAGATTGTTTTGTTGTGAAGTAAGAAACTCTACAAAGTTTACGTTAATTTAGGGCTTGCTTAGTTGATAAGCGTATTTCGTTCTATTTGGTATTGGTCTAAACTACCACGAAATTTACAAAAAACATGAAAAAAATACTTTTTATTTTCTTTCTATTGTCTGCGTTTGTTGTATCGGAAAGCTACGCACAAGACCCTGTAGTAATTAAGCAAGAGGGCGCTACTGGCGACCTCGATTCGGAAGAAGAACCCGATGTAAAAGATTTGACGTTTAGAGAACGCCTCAAATTTGGGGGAGGTATCGGAGGGCTTCAATTTGGCAACCCAACGGTTATTAGTGTGTCGCCTATGGCGGGCTATTTATTGACCAACAACTCTACCATTGGCTTGGCAGTTGATTACCAATACACCAAATACAGAAACTATGATGCCACCAATTTGTACGGCCCCAGAATTTTTGCCCAGTATCGCCTTCGTCCTTTAGAGTCGATTTTGTCGAAAGCCTTTGCACAGGCCGAAGTACAGCAATATTATGGCTCGGCAGGAGGCTATTCTTTTAGCTATGACCCACAGTTTTTGGCAGGGATTGGGATTGGTTATGGCGGTTTTCAACTAACAGCTTTGTATAATTTGTCTTACAACCAAGCTACCTCGCCTTATGGTAGTCCATTGGTATTGCGTATTGGCGGATTTTTCTTCTAAAACCAACGTACCTACCACAAAGCAATCGGGTGTTTGTAGCTGTAGCTGCAAACACCCGATTGTATTTTATGACTAAGCTATTTTAAGGTAAAATTTTCGTTATATTTTTCTTATTTTTTCCTTGAAACCCTGCCTATTTTTCACTTAATTTACTAAAAATCATTGATAAATGCTAAGTAGATAATTTTAACGGTACTATTTTATGAAATTATTTAACATTTCCTTTGTAGCTCTCAATGGTAGGCTACATTTGAGTCCTAAAATTGCATTGTTAGCATTGCTGATGGGTATCTTTTCGATAGCCTCATTAGGACAAACCAAACCAACTGCTACTAAACCCGTAAAAAAAGCAACGCCCGCCACAACTGTTGCCAAAACCAACGCCGCCAAGTCTAAATCTAAGAAAAAGAAGAAAAAAGTCGCTCCTGCCGCTACAGAAACCGAGCTAGACCCCACACAGGTAAAAGTACCTTTGTACGAAAATCAGTAAATTATTTCCATTAACCTTACTTGCTGAATAATCAATCTATTGCTGTATATTTTTATACAGCCCAGTATTTTTTTGCCTAAAATCAACCGTAGTAAACCCATAGAAAAATGAACATGAAAAAAATGTTTGTCATGCTACTTTTGGCAGTAAGTAGTGTGTATGCCGTAAAGGCACAGGATGTAACAACAGCCCTCAAGTACTTGAAAATTGCCAATACGCTTAGAGAAGTAAAGCAGTTTGACCAGTCGGAAGAGTACCTCAACAAGTCGCTGTCTATTGTAAGAGGACGCAGCGAGTATTGGGAAGCGGCGGTGTATGAAAACTTGGGGTTTTTGTACCGTGACCAAGAGAATGTATTAGAGGCTTCTCGGAATTTTCAAAGAGCCATCGAAATTTATCGCAAACTCAAAATGAGCATGAGCGAGAAGGCTATCAGCCAGTTGCTCGATGGGCTAAAAGATACCGAAGAGTACTACGCTGGTATTGATGTTGGCTCGAAAGGCGTAAAACTGAGTATCATTGGCGTAACGGTTTCGTATAAAAAAGGCTTAACGTATTCGTTGAAAAAAAGCTTGTCTATCAATACCGAACCCAGTGCCTTAACTACCCAAGCCATCAGAGAAACAGCCCAAGCGGTGAAAGATTTGGCTGATACGGCTATTGTACGCAACAATATTTTGAACGACCGCCTA
Source organism: Cytophagales bacterium (assembly GCA_013298025.1). Lineage (GTDB taxonomy): Bacteria > Bacteroidota > Bacteroidia > Cytophagales > Spirosomataceae > Flectobacillus. Next base: position 13,828 of record JAAFJE010000025.1, read on the forward strand.
TTTATTGTGTTGAGTAGCGGACTCAAACAGGCGACCGACAAGCAAATGGGCAAAGAACAAGAATTGGTTGCGGCTATCAAAGATGCGTTGAAAAATCCAGAACAAAAGATTGATGTGATTTCTGCCGAAGACGAAGGCAAATACAGTGCCTTGTCGATGATTGCCCCAGAGCTACACCTTTCTTCTACGGTAATGGACATCGGCGGAGGCAATATCAAAGGAGGCTATTTGTTCAACCGCAATACTTTCGAGTCGGTTAATTTTCCTTATGGAACAAAGGCTTTTGTAAAAGTGGTAAAGAAAAAATTGCCTGATGCCAACCTCGAAGAATATACCCAAGGCGTAAATGTAGAAATCAAAGCTGTAGCAGACGAGCTTTCTACCGAAATGAACCGAAAAGTAGGTATCAAAAATCGGAAAAATGTATTCTTGCTGGGTGGCATTGTGTTTGTGATGAATGCGTTCTTGCATCCAGAGCGTGCTGCCATTATTGGTCGCCCAGTAGAAGTAAGCATTGATGATGTGCGTAAGTTCCGTCAGATGAGTGCTGCCAATTATGAAGAGTTGATTAACCCTGATTTTTCTAAAATTACCGACCCTAAAATACGCCAAATGGCCGAGGAAGACGTAAAAACTATCACGACCAAAATCTACAACCAACAAGATATTATTGCTGGTGCTGCCTTGCTCGATGTGGTGGTAAAAGAACTCAACCGTGATGGTGCACAGAAACGTTTTTACTTCATCAAAGGTGGCGACGTAGCGTGGATTAGCGGCTATGTGTTTAAGCTTATTGCTGATGAATACCAAGTGAAGAAAGAATTGTAAAGAATTTGTGAGTTGTGAATTAGCGAGTTAAGTAGATTTTTTGTTTATGTTTTTCATTTTTTCAATCACTAATTGACTAATTCACAACTCACTAAATTTAAGCCGTTGCACCGCAACGGCTCTACGCTCAATTTCTATACCGATACGCCCTTACAAAATCTATTTCCATGCGTTGCGGAAAAATGCTGTCGTCTATGCCCTTCAATCCTCCCCAGCCTCCTCCAACGGCAATATTGAGCAGCAAATGAAATTTATGATTAAAAGGATAATCCTTCCAGCCTTTCCGTGGATTGAGGTACTCGAAATACAATTGGTCATCGACAAACATTTGAATGCCCTTTGGAGTCCAGTCGAGGCGATAGGTATGAAATTGGGTATTGAAATCGGGTAAAAATTTACTGGTAGTGGTAGGATTATCGCCTTTGATTTTCAATAAATTATAGGTGTGTACCGTCGCATGAACCATGCCCGGGTCGTAACCTACGTGTTCCATCAAGTCGATTTCGCCGTTTTGTGGCCAATTGTTGGGCCTGTATTTTTTTTCAGAAGAAAGCATCCAAATGGCAGGCCAAGTGCCTCTTCCTGTCGGAAGTTTCGCCCGTACTTCTATCCGACCATACATAAAATCTTGCTTATACTGGGTTGTCAATCGTGCCGAAGTATAATGATTTTCTTCAAAATCTTCTTTGTGGGCTTCAATCACCAACACGCCTCGTTCTACACGGGTATTTTTGAGGCGAAAAGCCGTATAATACTGGTGTTCGTTGTTGCCCCAGCCATGACCGCCTTGGGCATAATACCATTTTTGGGGGTCGGGCAAGCCTTCATATTGAAATTCGTCTTGCCAAAAAGGTGTGGCTTCAAAAACAGCCTTGGGTTTGTCGAGCGTAGTACAGGCGAACAGTTGACAAAGCATATAAACAAAAAGAATTGTACTTAGGTAACGTGTGGGCATAGGGTTATGGGCTATTGGTTGCTTTTACAAAACGTATGGTTCAAAAAAAATGTTTTCTCTTGCGAAAGGTTTTGCTTGGGTATTTTCAAAATAACTTTCTGCTACTTGCTTGATTTAGACTTACACTTGGGTTAAATTTGATTTTAGCGAAGATACGTCAAAAGATTGTTTTCCATTCATTCACCCAAACTAAAACCATGAAAAAACTACTGTATGTATGCCTTTGCCTTTGGGGAGGCATTCCGTGTGCGATGGCACAACAAGAAATTACCCAAGAATTACAACAAAAATACATCCAATACGCTGCGTTGTCAGATAAAATTTGGCAATGGGCAGAACCAGGGTATTTAGAAGATAAAACCGCCAACGCCCTGATAGAAGAACTGCAAGCGGCTGGTTTTCAGGTGAAAAAAGGTGTTGGTGAGATACAAACGGCTTTTGTGGCTACTTATGGCACGGGCTACCCCGTGATTGGTATTTTGGCAGAAATGGATGCACTACCCGGCTTATCGCAAGAAGCCGTGCCTTTTAGAAAAGCCAAATTTATGAATGCTTATGGCCATGCTTGCGGACACAATCTGTTTGGTGTGGGTTCGGTTGCGGCAGCCATTGCCACCAAAAATTGGATGGCAAAAGCCCGTATCAAAGGAACTATCCGCCTGATTGGCACACCAGCCGAAGAAGGTGCTGGCGGTGGCAAAACCTATTTGGTGAAAGAGGGTGTTTTCAAAGATATTGATGCGGTGTTGCATTGGCACCCCGGCGACAACAACAACGCTAGTCCGAACTCGTCTTTGGCGTATCGGGTAGCTAATTTTAGCTTTTCGGGCTTGGCGGCTCATGCTTCGGCTAGTCCCGAAAAAGGTCGCTCGGCTTTAGATGCCGTTGAAGCCATGAACTATATGGTAAATTTGATGCGGGAACATATTTCTCCCGAAACACGTATTCATTATGTGATTAAAAACGGCGGACTAACCTCCAACATCGTACCCGATTATGCGATGGTCGAATACACGATTCGTAATCCTACGGCACAGGGTTTAGAAGAAATTTGGCAACGCCTCCTCAAAACCGCAGAAGCGGCAGCTCATGGCACAGAAACGAAAATGAGCTATGAAATTTTGGCAGGATTGTACAATTTACTACCCAATGATATTTTGGCAAAAGAAATGCAAAAAAGCCTTGAAAAAGTTGGGGGCGTGCCTTACACACCCGAAGAAATCGCTTTTGCCGAAAAGATTCGCCAGACGGTAAACGCCCAAACGCTTGCCCCCATCAGTTCGGCCCAAACGGTGCGTCCTTATACCACGGGCTTGGCGTTTCCTGCTTCTACCGATGTAGGCGACGTGAGTTGGGTAACGCCTACGGCTGGGCTTTCTACAGCTACTTGGGTGCCAGGCGTGCCTGCCCATAGCTGGCAAGCGGTTGCTTGCAATGGCATGAGTATCGGGCATAAAGGCATGATGAACGCCGCCCAAACGATTGCCCTTACGGCACAAAATTTGTTTAAATCGCCTAATTTGATTGAACAAGCCAAAGAAGAATTGTACCAAAGAAGAGAAACAAAAACATTTGAATATAAATCCTTGGCAGGCGATAGAAAGCCTCCATTAGATTATCGAAAATAATTATTTTGGGGCTAAAGTCTTAGAACTTTAGCCTTCTAATTTAGCCAACAACCGTATGGATTTTAAGCTTATTTCTTCGTATCAACCAATGGGCGACCAGCCCAATGCAATTGCTGCTTTGTCAAACGGCATCAAGGAGGGAGAACCCGCCCAAACCTTATTGGGCGTAACGGGGTCGGGAAAGACTTTTACCGTTGCCAACGTGATAGCCCAACTCAACCGCCCAACCTTGATTTTGAGCCATAACAAAACCTTGGCAGCACAGTTGTATGGCGAGTTTAAGCAGTTTTTTCCCGAAAATGCAGTCGAATATTTTATTTCGTATTACGACTACTACCAGCCCGAAGCCTATATTGCTACAACCAATACCTATATCGAAAAGGATTTAGCTATCAACCAAGAAATAGACAAACTACGCCTTTCTACGACTTCTTCGCTGATGTCGGGAAGGCGTGATATTGTGGTGGTGGCATCGGTTTCGTGTATTTACGGGATGGGGAATCCAGAGGAATATCGCAAAAGTATTTTACGCATCGGACTTGGCGAGATTATTTCTCGTAACCAATTTTTGTACCGTTTGGTCGAAATTTTATATGCCCGTACCGAGGTCGAATTTCAACGAGGCACGTTTCGGGTAAAAGGCGATACCGTGGACATCAATGTGCCTTATGCCGATTTTGGGTATAGAATTGTGTTCTTTGGCGATGAAATCGAGGCAATCCAACGCATTGACCCTGCGACGGGTAAAAAACTTTCGGACGAAAAAATGGTCGCCATTTTCCCTGCCAATTTGTTTGTAACGGGGCGAGATGTTTTGCAACGAGCCATTTACGAAATACAAGACGATTTGGTGGCACAAATCAAATTCTTTGAAAGTGAAGGGCGTTTGCAAGAAGCCGAACGCATCAAACAACGCACCGAATTTGATATGGAAATGATGCGAGAATTGGGCTATTGCTCGGGTATCGAAAACTATTCTCGGTATTTTGATAGACGAAAATCAGGACAACGACCTTTCTGTTTGCTCGATTTTTTCCCCGAAGATTTCTTATTAGTCGTGGACGAAAGCCACGTAACCATGCCCCAAATCAGGGCGATGTGGGGAGGCGACCGCTCACGCAAAGAGGCATTGGTCGATTATGGCTTCCGTTTGCCTAGTGCCATGGACAACCGCCCCTTGACCTTCCAAGAGTTTGAGGAAATTAGCGGACAAACCATTTTTGTGAGTGCCACCCCTGCCGACTACGAATTGCGTCGCTCGGAAGGCGTGGTGGTCGAACAAATCATTCGTCCGACGGGCTTGCTCGACCCCGAAATAGAAGTACGCCCAAGCCTCAACCAAATTGATGATTTGCTCGAAGAAGTACACGAACGCATCAAGCGAGAAGAAAGGGTGTTGATTACGACCCTTACCAAACGCATGGCCGAAGAGCTTTCTAAATACATGGAGCGTGTGGGCATCAAATGCCGTTATATCCACTCGGAAGTAAAGGCATTGGAGCGGGTAGAAATCTTGCGAGAACTACGCTTGGGGGTGTTTGATGTATTGGTGGGCGTAAACTTGTTGCGTGAAGGACTCGACCTACCCGAAGTTTCGTTGGTGGCCATTATGGATGCCGACAAAGAAGGCTTTTTGCGAGATATTCGCTCGTTGATACAAACCATAGGCCGTGCCGCCCGAAACGACCGTGGCAAGGTGCTGATGTATGCCGACCGTATGACGGGTTCGATGCAAAAAGCCATTGACGAAACCAACCGCCGCCGGGCCAAACAAATGGCGTACAACGAAGCCAACGGCATTGTGCCTCGCACCATTCTCCGCTCGAAACAGGAGATTATGGAGCAAACGTCTATTGCCGACATGATGGGTAAACCAACCAAACAAAACTACTACATAGAACCCGAAAAAGCCGAACTCGCCGCCGACCCCGTAACGGCATACATGAGCAAGGAAGAGCTAGAAAAACAACTCAAATTGGTACAAAACAACATGGAAAAAGCCGCCAAAGAACTCGACTTTATCGCCGCCGCTCGCCTCAGAGATGAAATGCTTGCCTTGAAAAAACTGCTGGAGAGGAAGTAGAATTTAGGCTTGAAATGAAGAATTAATATAATACTCCTAAAACCAAATACGATGAGCGAACTTGCCCTACAACTGATTGCTGAAAACAAAAAGACTAAAAACCCCTTTTTAGATTTGGGAAACTGCGGTCTTGAAAATTATTTACCCGATGAATTATCGGATTGTGTTTGGTTGGAGCGATTGAACCTTGGTTGGGGGTATTATGTTAGCAAAGGGAAATGGATATTCTCCTCGAATAAAGAAGGGGCTAATTCACTTGTAGGGAATGAATTGATAGATTTAGTAAACTTACCTAATCTCACCACATTACACCTTCGTTCTAATAAAATTACAGATATTCGATTTTTAGAAAAATTAACCAATCTAAATTACTTAGACCTTGCTTCTAATAAAATTACAGATATTCGATTTTTAGAAAAATTAACCAATCTATATTCCTTAGACCTTAGTTCTAATCAAATTACCGATATTCGATTTTTAGAAAGATTACCGAATCTCAGTGCTTTATCCCTTAGTTCTAATAAAATTACCGATATTCGATTTTTAGCAAATTTAATGAATCTCACTAATTTAGACCTTGGTTATAATAAAATTTCAGATATTCGCTCTTTAGCAAAATTACCAAATATAAGTACTTTAGACCTAAGTTCTAATAAAATTACCGATATTCGAGTTTTAGAAAATCTAACAAAGCTAACTACTTTAAAACTTAGTTCCAATGAAATTACCGATATTCGAGTTTTAGAAAAATTAACGAATCTCACTACTTTAGACCTAAGTTCTAATAAAATTACCGATATTCGAGTTTTAGGAAAACTAACGAGTTTCAATTCATTAAATCCTTTTAGAAACCAAATTGATGACTATAAATTTTTAGAAAATCTAACGAATCTCACTACTTTAAAACTTAGTTCCAATAAAATTACCGATATTAGTTTTTTAGAAAAATTAACCAATCTAAATTCCTTAGACCTTAGTTCTAATAAAATTACAGATATTCGATTTTTAGAAAAATTAACCAATCTAAATTCCTTATACCTTAGTTCTAATAAAATTACAGATATTCGATTTTTAGAAAAATTAACCAATCTAAATTCCTTAGACCTTAGTTATAATCAAATTACAGATATTCGATTTTTAGAAAAATTAACCAATCTAAATTCCTTAGACCTTAGTTATAATCAAATTACAGATATTCGAGTTTTAGGAAAATTAACGAATATTACTGCTTTAAGCCTTAGTTCAAATCAAATTACAGATATTCGAGTTTTAGGAAAATTAACGAATATTACTGCTTTAAGCCTTAGTTCAAATCAAATTACAGATATTACGCCCATTGTACCCTTAATTCAAAAAGGGATTGCAAGTTCGCTTAAAGAATACGATTGGAGGCAAAAGATAAATCTTTATAATAATCCTATTACTACTCCGCCTTTGCATATTGTGGAGCAAGGGAATGAGGCGGTATTAAGGTATTTTAGTGCAGGTAAGCTTAGACCTTTGAACGAATGCAAATTAATCTTTGTAGGCGAAGGAGGCGTAGGAAAAACTTGTTTGATGAAGCGTATTGTTCAGAATACCTTTGATGAAAATGAAAAGCAAACACATGGCATTAATAAAATTGCATGGGAAGCAATCAAAAATACCGATGGTGAAAAAGTAAGGGTTAATCTTTGGGATTTTGGGGGGCAAGATATACAACATTCACTACACCAGTTTTTCTTTACAGAAAGGGTTATTTATGTATTGGTACTTAATCCAAGAAATGATGAAAAAGCCGCCTATTGGTTAGAGCAAATTGATAAATTAGGGGCAAATTCAGCGGTTTTAGTGGTGTATAACTGGAAAGACCCAAAGGATTTGGAGGCAACTTATATGAGTAGTTTTTACGAACTACGAAAGAAGTACAATCGACTTCCAGAGCCATTTGTGCTGTCGGTAAAAACGGGTGAAGGAGTAGAAAAATTTAGAGAAAATGTAAAAAAAGCCATTCTTCAAAATGAGGGACTTGTACAAGAATATCCAGAGAAATGGTTTAATATCAAACAGAAATTAGAAGAAAATGTATCTATCGGAAGAAGCTTTATCAATTACGAAACTTATGAAAATTGGTGTAATGATTTCGATTATAAAGATGAATCCGACCAAAAGGCTTTATTAGTTACTTTAGATAAAATAGGGTCGATAGTATTTTTTGATAAACCCATTTTGAACAATCTTCAAGTACTTAATCCAGAGTGGATTACCACAGGTGCTTATGCAATTCTGACCGCAAAATTAACCAAAGACAAAAACGGTCATTTGAACATCACAGACTTGAAGGAAATTTTTAAAAAAGAAATTGAAATTTTTTCAAACAAAGAAATTAAAATCACGTACAAGGAGCATCATTTTCAGTATATCATTCAATTGATGTTATCGTATGATTTGTGTCAAGAAAACCCGTTTAATAAGCACGAGTATTTGATTCCTGCTGCCTTTGGTGCTAAACCTCATAACAATTATGAAACTCATAAACAAGGTGCAAGGAATTATCGCATTCAATTTGACTCACCTTTTGAAATGTTGATTATTCATCGTTTTATTGCTAAAAACCTGTCGAAAGTACAAGGTAAAGATTATTGGCAGTCGGGTATTTTTATCAAAGACAATAGCAGTGATACTTTTGCCTTGGTTGAAACCAATCTTTATTCTTCAAGAATTGATTTCTGGATTAAAGGAGATAATATCAGAGGGTTTTGGGAGGCTATGCGTAGAGATTTTCAAGAGATTTTTAGTATTTACAAAAAGTTTAGCTACCAAGAAGAAGTATTGTACAAACAAGATAACCGAGAAGTATATTTGCCTTATCAAGAAATGTTAAATTCTTTAAAGAATAAGGTTCGCATTATTGCTTATCATCCTACATATCAAATAAGCAACATTGATGTCTTAGCCGTTTTAGATTTATTTGAAGATGCAAAAACAACAGAACTAAACATAAGAAAAGAAATGGAACAGAAAAAAGGAGATACAATTATTATTAATGGGAATGTTCAAAATGCTCAAATTGGAGGCAAAGACAACACACAAACAATCATTACCCAATTAGAGCCAAGTAAACGTGAAGAATTTAATGAGATAAAAGCAATTTTATTGAGTTTGCAAGAAGCCAATGTAAATAATGAGCTTTGGAAAAGCACTTTAGTGAAATGTTTGGATGAGTTTACCAAATTAGAGGAGGCAGAAGATAAGTCGGTTCAAAAAGGCATTATAGAAACCTCATTTTCTTTCTTAAAAATGATTAAAGAGGGAATGGATGGCATTATACCAGTTGCCGTTATAGATAACCTTCCTAAATTAATCGACTTATGGAATAAGTTTAAAGCAAAAGACTAAAGCAACCCATGCACAACTGGGTTATTTATAATGCCATCATGCAACTATCATTTATTCAAACAGAACATGAAACCCCTCCTCCTTTTCTTTACCTTAGCCTGTTGTGTGGGCTGTGGGCAGGCCGTTTTTAAAAAAAGATGGCTAAACCAGCAAGCACCAGCACAGTTTGTGGCGTATGTTGAAACCAGCAAAGGGCGTTTCGAGGTGGAAGTAACCCGTGCTTGGTCGCCGTTGGCAGCCGATAGGTTTTACCAGATGCTTACCCACCATTTCTATGACAAAGCCCTCTTTTATCGGGTTGTGCCTCGTTTTGTCGCCCAATTTGGCACAAGCGACTCTACCACTTTTGTGCCTTGGATGCAACACGCTGTGCCAGACGAAGCCGTTTTAGCGAGCAACCTCAAAGGCACGTTGAGCTACGCCCGTGATGGTCTAAATTCGAGGGGCAGAGAATTGTTTATCAACCTCAAAGACAATGTTCGTTTAGATACCATTACCTACAATGGCGTAAAGGGCTTTCCGCCTTTTGGCAAAGTCATCAAAGGCATGGAAGTCGTGGAGGCACTTTACGGTGGTTATGGCGACAAAACCATGCCCGCCCTCGATACCTTATACCAACAACCAGCCGTTTTTATGCAACGTTTTCCGCTCCTAGACAAAGTTATCAAGGCAGGGATAAAATAATAGAATACTGAAAAAATAGTACAGAAACACTTTTTACCTATATCCTTTTGTTCCTCCCTAAAATGTACTAACTTGTTGGTAAATAATGAATTTATATCAGATTTGTTCCATCAACCTTTCTTCGGCTACTGCTATGTTATACCTTATTATGCTTGCAATGCTCCAAACGCCTCAGCCTTCTGAGCGTTTTGTCCTTGCCCCCAACACTTGCCATCAGATGCAATCCGACTCGTTGGCGTTTAAAGACTATTATGGCTTTTATCGGATTCAGACAGAAGGCTACGTAGGAAAATTGCAGATTTTTTATAAAGACGAAGCCTTGTATGGCTTGGTAGAGGGCTATCCGCCAGCCAGATTACTTGCCAAAGAATTGGACGAATTTGAAGAACCTAATTACCAAATCAAGGTATCATTTGAGCGAAAAGATGGGATTATAATTGGATTAAAGCTTGTTGTACGGCATTTGACCATTACGGGAGAAAAACTACCATAAAAAAACTTCTAACCAATACAGGCTTTTACAGCCCAATTAGTTAGAAGTAGTATCATAAAAATCAACTTGATTTAATACAATTACAATCAAGTCTTTGCGGTTAGTTATTTAGGTATAACAAAGTTATCTGTATGTACATATATTGACAAATATCAATAGAATATTTTTTGTAAAAAATAGCCTATTTTCCATGTGTGTAGAAATACTTTCAAGTTTGGTTTAATTTGTCAAGAATACATTTCAATCTTTACCTCTATTATCTTACGCTCATCAAGAATATGCCTAAAAAAAGTACAGCGATGCGGCTTTGGCTTGGGACATTGCTTGTAGCTCAGACGAGCCATACCCGTGCCAGCCCGATGCTTTCACCTATCATACAGGAACGAATGCGTATCTTGCATTTTTTTAAGACGTATAGACTAAAGCTGTGTAGGCGTGCCAAATAGGAAAAAAACAACAAGGCAACGACATAAACGCACGTATTGAGCAAAAGCCTAATAAATGGCATTTTTCCATGAAAAGGCTAGTCTTTAGCTAATTTGGCTTATGGGTTATGAGTAGAAATATTATGCAAATAACCTCTTTATATAGCCAATAAGCTTAGGTTTTTGTTTAAATTTGAAAAACAAAGTTATATCACAATTCCTTATTCACTTATGGCAAAGAAATCAGAAGAGAATCAAATCAATGTAGAACTAACCGAAGAGATGGCCGAAGGCGAGTATGTCAACCTTGCCATGATTGCTCATTCTCAAAGCGAATTTGTAATAGATTTCATTAAAATGATGCCGGGCTTGCCCAAGGCAAAAGTAAAAGCAAGGGTGATTCTTACGCCCGACCACGCCCTTCGTTTGTTGAATGCCTTGAAAGACAATATTGCCAAATACGAAGATATGTACGGCGACATCGACGAGGATAGCAATGGCGGTTTTCCATTTCCGCCTCATTACAGTGGCCCTATTGGCGAGGCGTAAAAGCCGTAGAAGCACGTATTCCAACTTTAGCAGGCTGTTTAAAACGTGTTTTACCTCGAATCAAAACCTCGTTTTTGACTCATCAACAAACAAAAAAGATAGATTGAAGCAATCTGTCTGTCCCTTAACATCAATATTAAGTTGTCTTAAAAGAGTAGAAATATTATATTTTTTTACTTTCTGTACCAAGTAATTTCATTTTATTCTGTTGTGTGATGAATCTTAAACTAACAAAATCGTTGTTATCAACAACTGCTAATCAGTTAAAAAGTAAAGTTCAATTGCCCGAAGAGAAGCTATTCGATTTACCCGAAAAGGTATTGCAGTTTGGCACAGGGGTATTGCTCAGAGGGTTATGCGATTATTTCATTGATAAAGCCAACAAACAAGGGGTTTTCAATGGGCGTGTCGTAGTGGTAAAATCAACAGATAAAGGCGGGGCCGATGAGTTTAATGAGCAAGATGGCTTATATACTCATTGTGTAAGAGGACTTGAAAATGGCAAATTGGTGGAAGAAACCATCATCAATGCGTCTATTTCAAGAACGCTTTCGGCACGTACCCAATGGGAAGAGATTTTGGCTTGTGCCAAAAGTCCCGATATGCAGGTGGTGATTTCTAACACAACCGAAGTGGGTATCTCTTTGCTCGAAAACGACAAAATTACCTCTACGCCTCCGCAGTCGTTCCCCGTAAAATTGCTGGCGTTTTTGTATGAGCGTTGGAAGCATTTTGAAGGCTCGGCCGATAGCGGTATGGTGATTGTTCCAACCGAGTTGATTATTGGCAATGGCGATAAGCTCAAAGAAATTGTATTAGAACAAGCCAAACGAAATGCCTTAGAAGCTGAATTTATCGACTGGTTGCATACGGCAAATTCTTTCTGTAACTCCTTGGTTGATAGAATCGTACCGGGAAAACCAGAAAATGCTACGGAAATTTTAGCAAAATTAGGCTACGAAGACGACCTTGTGGTAATGTCTGAGGTGTATCGCTTGTGGGCGATTCAGGGCGATGAGCGTGTACGCAAAGTGTTGAGCTTTGCCCAAGCCGACGAAGGCGTGATTATTGAGCGTGATATTGAAATTTATCGTGAGCTAAAACTGCGTCTTTTGAACGGAACGCATACCCTTACGTGTGGTATGGCGTATTTGTTGGGCTTTAAGTATGTAAAAGATGTGATGTCGAATGCTTATTTGAGTCGTATTATTACCAACTTGATGCTCGGCGAACTTTCCTTGGCTATTCCTTACAAGGTTGATTCAAAAGTGGCCGACCGTTTTGGTCGAATGGTATTAGACCGTTTCCGTAACCCTTATATCAACCATAAATTGCTGGATATTACGGTGCAATACACCACCAAAATGCGTATGCGTAATGTGCCTATTTTGTTGCAATATTACCGTGAATTTGGCAGAGCACCCGAATTGTTTGCCATGGGCTTTGCGGCATTTTTGCAGTTTATGCACGCCGATAAATATGTAAACGGCGTTTATTATGGCGAATGCAATGGCGCCCATTATCCGATTACTTGTAATTATGCAGGCTATTTCTATGATGCTTGGATGAACTTCGATTTGAAAAAAGTATTGGCCAATACCAGTCTTTGGGGCGAAGACCTAACCAAATTAGAAGGGTTTGAAGAAGCCGTAGCCAAGTATTTATAACAATACACAAAGCTTTCTTCCACAAAAGAATCAAGAGATTGATTCTTTTGTGGAAAACTTTTAAATAGCTATTTTATACATTAAATAGTTGATTTTAAAAACATTACACATATTTTTCTCTTCTTTTTTTCTTCCATTTTCTTTCATCGAAGTATAGGATAGGTAAAATTACAGTATTGCTTGGGTTGAGCATAAGGCTATTGTATTTTTACAGCCAAACTTTTGTACTAATTTTGGCACAAAAATAGCTGATGAACCCTAGGGCAAATCAGCCTTTCTCATTATTCTCGCATGGTTGTAAACATGACTATTAACCAAATTTTTGAACGTTTTGAATCATTAAAAGTATTAGTGATTGGCGACTTGATGATAGATGCTTATACTTGGGGCAAAGTAGAACGCATTTCGCCCGAAGCACCCGTCCCAGTGGTCAATGTCACGAGTCGAGAAATCCGTTTGGGTGGGGCCGGAAATGTGGTGATGAATGTACAAGCCTTGGGGGCAAAAGCAATCATTTGCTCGGTGATTGGCAACGATACCTTTGGCGATAGTCTTTTAGATTTATTGGACAAACAAGCCCTTTCTACCGAAGGTATCATTCAGTCGCCAACTCGTATAACTACCGTCAAAGAAAGGATTATTGCTGGTTCGCAGCAAATTGTACGCATCGATACCGAAACCGACCAATACATTACGGAAGCAGAACGCACAGCTTTACTTGCCCGTATCAAAAGTTTGGCAACCCAAGCCGATGTGCTTATTTTTGAAGATTATGACAAAGGGGTTTTGTCTAAAGACCTCATTCGTGATGTTATTGATTTGGCCCTAGCCCAAGGCATTCCAACCGTAGTTGACCCCAAAAAGCGTAATTTTTTACACTATCAAAAAGCCACGTTATTTAAGCCTAATTTAAAAGAACTAAAAGAAGGATTGAATATTTCTTTAGACGTAAAAAACCGCAGTTCTTTGGCACAAGCCGTTGCCCAATTGAAGCAAACCTTGGCGGTAGAAGGGGCCTTTGTCACCTTGTCGGAGCAAGGCGTTTTTATCAATTATCAAGGCGAAGAAGTACATTTGCCCGCTCATTTGCGACAAATCGCCGATGTGTCGGGAGCAGGCGATACCGTTATTTCGATTGCGGCTTGTTGTGTAGCTCTTGGGCTACCAGCACGATTGGTGGCAGGTTTATCGAACCTCGGCGGTGGCTTGGTTTGCGAGTCGGTAGGCGTTGTGCCTATCAATAAAGCCCTTTTACAAAAAGAAGCCCAAATACACTATGACGATAATTAACCTACAGCAAGGCGATTATTGCATTTCGACAGATAAAAATCGCCTACAAATACCTGTTATTCATACTTATCTTGCCGAGCGTTCGTATTGGGCCAAAGGCATTCCTCAAAGCACAGTAGAGCGTTCTATCGAAAATTCTATTGCTTTTGGCGTGTATCATCATGACCAACAAATAGGGTTTTGTCGGGTAACGAGCGATTTAAGCACCTTTGCTTATTTGGCAGATGTCTTTATTTTGGAAGAATACCGAGGAAAAGGCTTATCGAAATGGCTTGTGTCATCGGTATTGTCACATCCCGATTTACAAGGCTTACGCCGTTGGTTACTGGCAACTTACGATGCCCACGGCTTGTATGCCCAATATGGTTTTGAGCCGCTCGATAAACCCGAAAACTTTATGCAAATCAAACAGGTGAATCCTTATGGAATGGGCTAATGCGGTTTTTCTTCGATGCCCAAGGTGCTAATAGAAGGATTGATGATGCGAGGCGTAATTACGATTTTGAAAATTTTATTTCCTGCCAAACTAAATTCGGTGGTGTACTTACCCTTGGCTTTCAGGCTTCTATACACCGCCGTGTAATTGATAGAATGCTCCCATCCATGAATGGCCAAGTTGCCCAGCAGATGGCTCAGGCATTTTTGTAGGTTTGAAAAATAACTTATGACAGGTTCTTTGGTACGAATACTATTGAGCGAACCAATCGCAATAACGGCGACTTCATAAATCGTTTGTTGTTTCATAGTCCTTTTTTCTTACTTTTTAATTCATAGATAGCAGAGATAGGAAAATGGTCGGAAAGGTCGAAATGATGCGTTTTGAAGCCTTTTATGTCAAATTCTTCGCTAAAAAATTGGTTGTCGATGCGTACCCATCTCGGACTCCGATTCAAGGTAAAACCAAGCCCGTTGCCTGCTTCCTCAAAAGCATTATAAAGCCTATCGCTGATATGCCCATACACCAAGCCGTAGGGCATTTCGTTGAGGTCGCCACATACAAGCGTTGGGTAAGGGCTTTCGTCGATGAGGCGTTCTATTTCCTTGATTTCTTCGGCATGAGCAATAAAGCCCCTTTTGAGCGAACGCAGAATATCTTTGCTTTCATCTTGTGCTTTATTGTAATCGTCGATAGCACGGGCTACACGCCCCACCCGAATGCCCATCGATTGCAATTGTACATTAATTACCCGAATGGTATCATTGGGTAGCACAATATCGGCATAGAGGTAGCCATTGCTTTGCCCATAATCGGGCCAAATTTTAACTTTTTGCTTGATAATGGGGTATTTTGAAAAGATAACCAGCTTACTATTATAGATGCTTCCTTGAGTATCGAAGGCTCGATAGCCATTTTTACTAGCTACTATCTCATAGGCATTTTTATTAGAAGGTAGCCATACTGCCGAAAACTCCTGAAAACACTTAATATCGGCATCGAAATTTGTAACATAATCGACAAGCTTGGTTCGCTTTTCTATATTTTCTAGGTCTTGTGGAATACTAAAACCACATACATTATAACTAAAAACTTTGAGTTCAGAGGCTTTTCTGTGCTTGGGGTATGGTTTGAGGGGCGAGTATTGCAGGGTACGTAGCACAAATGGCCAGCCTACCAGTAAAATTACCAGAGGCAATACCGAGCGGGTTGGTCTGATGCAAAGCCAAGCCACAAATAACACCAAACAACCCAATTGTGCTAGAGGAATAGAAAGCATGATAAAGCCAGCAATCCAATGTTCCCAGACAATCGTATAACCCAGTAAATAGGCTAATAAGGTATATATACACCAAGGTAAACTTATGAGCCAAAGTAATGACGTTGCAACTTTTTTTAGCATCTGATAAATTTGGTAGAAAATTACCACGAAGTTTTGAGGAAAAGATAGATACTAACTTCGTCGTTTTCAATAAAATATAAAAACCTCTTGCTTTTGTACTATTCTTGTTTTTCGTTGCCGAATCTTTTACAAAAATGTGATTTTTTCTAAGAAAAACGATGCCTTTTACAAAATCTTCATACGATACGAGAAATCTTTTTATAATAAATTGCTACTTTACAAAATAATTTATACTTTTGCGTTCCAATTTCAGAAATCACTGATAATCAAGTCTATTACATCGCCGATTACAGCAAAATTTTAATTCTGAAAATAGCACAATGAGCGTTGCTTATCAGCTACTAAGGCAATGCACTGTTGTATTCATTGTAAAGAATTGTTTGATACTGAGGTGATTAACACATAAACAATTAACGCATTTTTATCATGGCGAAGGTTTGTCAATTAACAGGAAAAAGAACTCAAGTGGGTAACAACGTTTCTCACGCTAATAACAAAACTAAGAGAAAGTTTTATCCAAACTTGCAGACTAAAAAATTCTATTTAGAGTCTGAAGGTGTATGGGTTAGCTTGAAGGTATCGGCTAAAGCGATTCGTACTATCAACAAAAAAGGCTTAGAAGCTGCTTTGGTTGACGCTGCTCGCAAAGGTACTTTGAACGTTTAGTCGTTCGTTACTTTCCATACAAAACCCCTTTATTGCCTAGCCAATAAAGGGGTTTTGTGTGTGTAACTTGTTGCCAAGACTTACTTTTTCAAACTGGTTTGGTAAATCACCTTGCCTTCGTGGTTGATTGTTTGCACCAATACTTCTTTCGGCGTTGCCGAAAATACCATAAAACCATATTCTTTGCTTGCCAACTTACTGATGGGCAATACGCCAATGTCTGTAGCTTCCGACCCCGACCCCGATACAAAATATTGCGTTTTTTCGGTATTGACTAAATGTTGCAAATCGTGGTCATGGCCACAGATATAGGCATCTACTTGGTATTTTTTGAAAAGCTTTCTTAACGAACCTCTGATGGCACGAGTATCGTCGCTTTCTCTTCTCAATTCGGTAGCCGTGAATAATGGATGATGCCCCACCACAAATGTCCATTTAACTGAAGGAGTCTTTTGTGCCAATTCCAATTGCTGTATGAGCCATGCTTTTTGAGCGGTACTGTCTTGGGTACTTACGGTATGCTTCAAGGTCGAATGCTTGTAATAGCCCGGAACCAAAGGATTGGTGTCGATAAAAATTAGGCGTACTTGCTGCTTGGCATTGCCATTGATGTTGAAGGTTTGGGTATAATAACGAGCAGGCATTTTCCAGCGTGGACTTACCTTGGTATAGGCAACTTCTCCTTCGGGGTTTTTACCATAATCGTGATTGCCCAGCACTGCATACCAGTTTTTTTGCAAGGAAGGAGCGGTATAAATATCTTCAAAAGAAGCTTTCCAAAGCGGGTCATATTCATCAGCTACGCCATTGTAATAGATGTTGTCGCCAGTTGTTACGATAAAATCGGCGTTGAGTTTGCTGGCCACTTCGCCCATTTGATAGGCTACAGGCTTTTGGTGGTCTTTGCCTTCTCGCCCCCAGTCGCCCACAACCAAAAAGTTCAACGCTCCTTGAGGCTTGATAAGCGAATCGGTTGTCACCAGCATTTTATTGGTGGGCGACGATTGCGAATGTCGTTTTATTAAGAAAAAGGAAAACAACAGTAAGAATACAATCCAAGTGAATTTTTGCATTTGTCTATGTACTGATAAAAGTTTTTACAAAAATACAAGGTAAAAACCAATGAAGCATGAATAGGGCATAATAGATAGATGAATTGATTAAAAAAAGAAGGAGCATAAAAGTGTTTGATAAAACATCTTTATGCTCCTTATCGTTTGTGAGGATATTTTACCTCAATCCTAAATGTCGTTCGATACCTAGCTCTAAGCCTCTTAGTTCTGCCAAGCCTCTCAAACGACCAATGGCTGTATAGCCAGGATTGGTACGTTTTTCGGGGTTCAAATCGTCGAGCATTCGGTGGCCGTGGTCGGGACGGAACGGCAAGCGGTAATCTGCACGACCGGCGGCTATTCTGCCATGTTGCTCTTGTACCAAGGCTTTCATTACGCCGTACATATCTACGTCGCCATCGAGGTGGTCGGCTTCGTAGAAATTGCCTTCTTCGTCACGTTTGGTGGCACGCAAATGCACAAAGTTGATACGGCTTCCCAATCGTTCTACCATGCCTACCAAGTCGTTGTCTGGTCTTACGCCATAGCTACCTGTGCAGAAACACAGCCCATTACTGGGACTTTCGTAAGCTTGTAGCAACTGCGTAGCATCGCTTTCGGTACTTACCACCCTTGGCAAGCCCAAAATCGGGTACGGCGGGTCGTCGGGGTGAATGGCAAGATTGATGCCTGCTTCTTCGGCGGCAGGAGCAATGGCTTTGATAAATTCGTATAAATTTTCTCTTAATTCTTTGTCGCCTATTTCGTCGTAGGTGGCCAAAACAGCCGCAAATTCTTCTACTGTAAAGCTTTCTTCGCTGCCGGGTAAGCCTGCAATGATATTGCGAATCAGTTTGGTTTTGGCGGCATCGTTGGCTTGTGCAAACCATGCTTGGGCTTTTGCCAACTGGGCATCGGTATAGCTTGCCTCTGCATTTTTTCTTTTGAGAATAAATACTTCAAAAGCTGCAAACTCGGTGGCATCAAAACGCAAAGCCGTAGAGCCGTCTTCTAAAGGATAGTCCAAATCGGTACGAGTCCAATCAAGCACTGGCATGAAGTTATAACAAACGGTATCAATGCCACTTTGCCCTAAATTGCGTAAGCTTTGCTTGTAGTTTTCGATATACTGAGCGTAGTTGCCTGTCCGCTTCTTGATGTCTTCGTGTACAGGTACGCTTTCGACTACCGAAAATTGCAAACCTGCCATTTCTATCATGGCCTTACGTGCTAAAATCTCTTCTTTTGTCCAAACTACACCATTAGGCAAATGATGCAAAGCCGTGACAATTCCTGTAGCACCAGCCTGACGAATATGCGACAAGGGTACGGGGTCTTTTGGACCAAACCAACGAAATGTTTGTTCTAAAGGCATATTATAGGATTTTCTAAGTAAAAAATAAGGGCATGAGTTATGCCATCCTCTTGAGTGTTTTCTTAAAAAGGCGTATTTTTTTAGAATTTACCCTATATTTTTTGAAAAAATACATAAAAACTTAGGCTTTTCGTTGGCGATTGTACTGCTCAACATAAGCGGGTACGGCAATTTCAGGGTTTAATATTGGGTCTGGGATTGGGCTAGAAGCTTGTAAAGACAAGGGTAAAACGCCTGCCCAAACGGGCAATGATAAGTCTTCTTCGTCGTCATTGACATTGCCTGTACGCATTTTGGCGGAGGCTTCTACGATAGGAAAGGCAATCACCATCGTTTTTTTCATGTCTGATGCCGAAGGCTGGCGTACTTCTGCCCAACGACCGGGCATGACGTGTTCGGTGAAGGCTTCAAGGGCATCCCAACGCTCTTGTTCGTCGGTGACTAATTCACCTTTGGCAAATAAGACAACCGACCGATAATTGACCGAATGATGAAAGGCCGAACGAGCCAGTACCAAACCATCGAGCAACGATACCGCCAGGCATACTTCTCGCCCATCGGCGAGGCTACGCATCAAATGGCTACCCACCGAGCCGTGAATATACAGCTTGTCGCCAATACGGCCATAGCCTGTGGGTAAAAGCATGGGACTGTTGCCTTCGATATAGGCAATATGGCAAAACAAGCCTTCGTCTAAAATGGCATAAATTTGTTCTAACTCTTGTGTACTTCTTTTGGCCAAACGACTAGGCGTGGTTCTGGGGGTTGTTCCTACGTGTGTCATGGGTAAAAATGTAAGTTTGTGTTGTACATACAAAGTTGTATCTTAGCTGGCATAGTTTGCTAGTCCACTTTTTACTCTTACGATAGTCCAGATGGAAGTACCTTTTAAATCTTTGATTACGATTCAACCGACGCATCCTTTGCCGATATATGTTCAAATTACCAATGCTTTTATTCAGCAAATACAACAAGGTATGTTGAAAAAAGGCACGCCTTTGTTGGGCAGTCGCTCAATGGCAAAACTACTCGAAGTCAATCGGCAGACGGTGGTGGCGGCGTACCAAGAACTACAGTCACAAGGTTGGATAGAGAGTTTTCCACGCAAGGGATGTTTTGTTGCACAACATTTGCCTACAGTCAAACCCAAGCCTTTGCCTACCGAAATCGTGGCGACGGCGGCGTTGCGTCCTGCCGATGCCCTGCCCAATTTTCCTATTCATTTGCCTGTGTTTATCAGTCAGCAATGGGCTTTCAACGACGGTTTGCCCGATGTGCGTTTAGCCCCAAGAGAAGAATTGGCTCGTTTGTATGCTCACTATATTCGGTATGGCGAGCCAGCTTTGTTGCAATATGTGTCTGTATTGGGAAACAACCGTTTTAGAGAAAACCTCGCCCAACATCTCAATCAAACCAGAGGATTGTCGGTATCGGCCGCTCAAATCATTAGCACAAGAGGGAGTCAAATGGGGATTTATTTGGTGGCGGCCGCCTTGATACAAGCACAAGATACGGTGGTGGTGGGCCAATGGAGCTATGCGGCTTCTACGCTAACATTTCAACATTTTGGGGCAACTATCGAAACCATTCCTGTCGATGACGAAGGTTTGCAAGTAGAGGAATTGGCGGTTATTTGTAGTAAAAAACGCATCAAAGCGGTGTATGTTACGTCGCATCATTATCATCCTACAACGGTGACACTCAAGCCTGAAAGGCGTATTCGGCTATTGCAATTGGCGGAGCTTTATGGCTTTTTTATCATTGAAGACGATTACGACTACGATTATCATTATGCCAACAAACCCGTACTGCCTTTGGCAAGTGCCGATACTGCGGGATGGGTAATTTATGTGGGTTCTTTTACCAAAAAAATTGCTCCAACCTTTCGGGTGGGGTATGTGGTAGCTACGGAAAAGTTGATAACCGAGTTGGGGAAAATACGTAGGATTATCGACCGACAAGGCGATACGCTCCTAGAAAATTGTTTGGCCGATATGCTGCTTGATGGTACCTTGAAAAGATATACACATAAAACATTGAAAATTTATCAAACCCGAAGGGACTTTACTTCTCGTGTTTTACAAGAAGAGGCTCAGGCATGGATTCAACACCAAATTCCTGATGGAGGTATGGCAATTTGGGCAAGATTTGACCCTGATATTCCTTTGAAAAACCTCGCAACAAAAGTAGCTCAAAGAGGTTTGTACCTGTCTGATGGACAAGCCTATCAGCCATTGAATGCCTGTCGGATGGGATTTGCTTCGATGAATTTACCAGAACTTGAAACGGCTCTACATATTTTGATAGATACCCTCAAAAAATTTTAAGTATCAATACAAAATTGTGAATGAGTGTTTTGTTTTCAGAAAATTACTTTTTGAATTAAAGTCTAATTAGTTGAAAATGAATTATTTAATCACTAATTCACTCAACTACCAACGAACTTAGCCTCCGATGGTTGTCATAGATTCTGTGACACGGTTGCTGCGGCGTTGTTCGGCCTCAAAGCCATCTTTGGCACGGCTACGAAATGCCTGTGCGAATACGTCTTTGAGTTGCTCGTCGCTCATGCCACTTCTAACTAAATCTCTGATACTTAGTCCACCTTCGTCATACAAACAAGTCTTGAGTTCGCCTTGGGCGGTCATCCGAATGCGGTTGCAAGTGCCACAAAATGTGCGAGAAAAGGCGGCAATGATGCCTACCGTTCCTTGGTAGCCGGGTATTTGGTAATTGGCAGAAGTTGAGGAAGGGCTATCTGTTATTTTTTGTAAATGCGGATACGCCTCTTGCAAAGTAGCCAAAATACGGCGTTGATTCCAGTGCAAAATAGGATAGTTTGCTCCAGCACCATTAAAGGGCATTTCTTCAATAAATCGCACGCCAACAGGATAATTCTTGGTAAGCTCGGCAAGGGGAATGAGGTCGTCGGTATTTTTTCCTTCCATTACTACGGCATTGAGTTTTACGTAAAAATCAGCGTCGAGCAAGTCAAAAAGGGTTTTATATACTTTGTCGAACTCATTTCGACGAGTAATTTCAAAAAAGCGTTGTGGGTCAAGCGTGTCAAGGCTTAGGTTGATGTTCCGAATGCCTATGTCTTGCAGGGCTTTGATGTACTGCCCTGTCAACACGCCGTTGGTTGTAAGGTTGATTTCTTGTATGCCGTCGATGGCTTTTAATTGGTATAAAAAATCTGTTAGGTTGTGCCTCACAAAAGGTTCGCCGCCTGTAATCCGTACTTTACTAATGCCCATCGTGGCTAGTATTCCAACGATGCGTAACATTTCTTCGTAAGTCAATAACTTGCTTTTGGGCAAATAGTTGATGCCTTCTTCGGGCATACAATAGAAACAACGCAAATTACAACGGTCTGTTACTGCCAGTCTCAAATACGTTATCGGCCGACCGTGGTTGTCGTATAGTACTTGCGTTTGATTGGCTGTATGTGCGGATTGATTTATCACAAAATTGCTGATTTCGAGTAAAGAAAAGATTGCTTAAACTTGATAAATGCTTTATCTTGCGTAGAGGCTTTTATGCCACAACACTTGCTATGATAGCGGAGTTCAATTTTTTGTCTAACAAAAATACTATACAAAAACGATAATGACCTATACTATTATACTTTTTGGCATCACCAAAGAAATCGTAGGCAAATCATCTATTAGCGTAGATTTAGCCGAGGAGACTTCTGTGGCACAACTGATGTTGGAACTCAAACAGCAATATCCCGCCTTACAAACCCTCAAATCGCTGGCAGTTGCCGTTAATAGCGAATATGCCGAAGCGGATTTACGCCTACGTACAGGCGACGAAATAGCCCTGATTCCACCGGTGAGCGGCGGCTAGGGCTGTTCCCAAGTAGTCGAATTGGCATATACACGAGCTTTGGCTTCGTCAAATTTGTATAGATAAGGTGCTTTGTGCGCACCGCCTCCCCACTTTTTGTCTAATCGTTGTAGAATGCCTAAGCCAAGCATTTTTCGTTGAAAATTGGCACGCAAAAACTTTTTGTTCAAAATGGTTTCAAACAAGCTTTGTAGCTCGTTCATCGTAAAAGTTTCGGGCATAAGGTCGAAAAATGCCAATTTGTGGTCGAGCATCATCCGCAACGATTCCCAAGCTTTTTGAATAATACGCTCATGGTCGAAGGCGATGGCTTTGGGCAAATCGTAAATATCGCACCAATACCCCGCTTCATTTTCGATTTGTGAATTGGGATGGATTTTCGTAAAATCAACCAAAGCGTAATAGCCAATAGACACAAATCTTCTGAGTAAGAAATGTTCGGGGGGCAATTCTACGCCATTGCTTTCCATAATAAATTTATGGGTATCGCTATACACCCGATTGGGTTCGCCGAATACGTAAAATTGTTCTAAGTATGTATTAGCAATGCCCGTTCTTCGATACAAAATTTGTTGGGCGGCTTGGTCTAAACTTTCATGATTTTTGATAAATCCGCCAGGCAATCCATATAGTTGGGTATTTCCAAAATTAACCAATAGCACCTTCAGTTGGCCTTCGTGAAAACCAAATATTACACAGTCGATGGATACTGCTGGCAGTATTTCTTGTTCTTGGTATAAAAAGTCAGCGTACCTTCCGTTCATTTCTTTAAATATAAATTTTGTTCAAGTTAAAAAAAGAATTGTAATATTAAATTAAATATAGTAATATTGTATCAAAATGATACAATGCTTGTTCAAAAAGCATAAAATTGCCTATTATACTCAACGTTTAATAGCCTTTTTATGAACAAAACGAACAATTTAGCACGAATAATACTGGAAGGATAGTAGTAATAGTTTAAAGGAAGAGTTATATTATGGTTGCTTATTGTCAAGCGTATAATTGTGTAAAGCTCAACATAAGAAGTTTTTATTAAAGAAAAATATACTTTTACTCAACTTTTTATTTTGCATAAGTTTAAAACATGGTCAATTTAACAATAAAAGTAAAAATACTCAAATATTCCTGAAAACAAAATCAATCATTTTTGGGTATTTGCGTGTATAATTTACCAACTTTTTCGATGTATTTATCTGACAAACAAAACTTTAACTAAGGCTAAAATAGTTGTAATAAGTTAGCAAAGTACATGAATCATTGATAAAACAAGACTTGTAAGAATTTTCAATAACCCTAATTATTTATTTTTATCTATCCAATTATATGAATACAATGCCTCGCTGTACGCCTGTACAGCGGGGATTATGCTCCACAATTGACTACCGAGTACAAAATAAATATAGATGCAAATGAGCTGATGTGCATAAGCCAGGAAAGTCCAAAGGGAGAAAAACTCATTTGAAAGACGGTAAGCAATGCCTAGTATGGCAACTTATTGAACCGCTTGTGTACAGTTTACCTATTTATATCAAAGTATTTGCCAAAATAAAAAAGGCTCGAAGCACTTGCTTTGAGCCTTTTTGTTGTAACCATCGGAATAGACTTATAAAAGAAGTATCTGAAATCAATAGAAACCATAATCTTATGCTATCTACCTCACTATGATTGTATGCTATACTTTTAGATTATCGAATTTTCAAGCTATTACATTTGTTCGTGGGCTTGTTCTAACTTTCCGTCTGATAGTTGATTTTGCTGACAATTTTCGGCTCTTGAAATAATCACTAAGTTGCTTTTCTTCGATTTTTGTCAGCGAACCTTGTCCGCCGATAAAGTCCAAGTCCAAGTCAATTTTGTTCGTTTTCATGTAACTAAAAATCTTCATCAAGCGAGAATGACATGGATTCTTTTTCTGACATTACGCCTGATTTTTGGTATTCGGCTACCCGTTTTTCAAAGAAATTGGTTTTGCCTTGCAAAGAAATCATTTCCATAAAATCGAACGGATTGCTTGCATTGAATTGCTTCTGACAACCCAAGGCAACCAAGAGGCGGTCGGCAACAAACTCGATGTACTGGCACATCAAATTGGCGTTCATACCAATAAGCGACACCGGAAGGGCATCGGTAACAAATTCTTTCTCGATGCTTACGGCATCTAAAATGATTTCATATACCCTTTCTTTCGGAAGTTTGTTGATGATGTGGTCGGTGTAAAGCAAGCAAGCAAAGTCGCAGTGCAAGCCTTCATCTCTAGAAATCAATTCGTTAGAGAACGACAAGCCGGGCATCAGACCACGTTTTTTCAACCAGAAAATAGAGCAGAAGCTACCCGAAAAGAAAATACCTTCTACGGCTGCAAAAGCAATCAGACGCTCTACAAAACTATCGCTACCAATCCAGCGTAAAGCCCAATCTGCTTTTTTCTTTACACAGGGGATGGTATCTACAGCCCTAAACATTTTGTCTTTTTCAATAGGGTTTTTGATGTAGGTATCTATCAAAAGTGAATAGGTTTCAGAGTGAATATTTTCTATCATCACCTGAAAACCATAAAAACACTTGGCTTCGGCATATTGTACTTCCGATAAGAAATTCACCGCAAGGTTTTCGTTCACAATGCCGTCTGAAGCTGCAAAAAAAGCTAATACATGCGATATAAAATGCTTTTCGTCAGCGTTCAAGCGATCGTCCCAATCGTTGAGGTCTTGCGAAAGGTCTATTTCCTCGGCAGTCCAGAAAGAAGCTTCTGCTTTTTTATAAAATTGCCATATATCATCGTGTTTAATTGGAAATAGCACAAAGCGATTGGGGTCTTCGTGAAGCAAGGGTTCTGTCATTGCAGTCATGGTATTGTTTATATAATTAGTCGAAAAAAGGATTTACAATAGCTATGCCAATAGAATCAATGACGATGCAAACGCCCTTCGTTCTATTTGCCTTTAGTACTACAAATTGTATCGAAAAATTGTTTCTTTTTATTACTTAAAACTTTTCTTTTACATTCAAAGATAACACAGAAATTGTAAAAAAAACGGTATTTGTCTGATTGTTTTTTGCTTTTTTAAAGCTATCTAAGCACCGCAGATTTACCCATTTGAATGAAAAAAAGTCATGATTTTAGGATACGACATTCTTGTACTTTTTCGAGTAATTCGTATAAAGATACCGTTTTAAATTTATGGTAATTATCTAATTTTCAATTATTTGTTATTTTTTCTCATGATAAAAAAATATCTTAGGTCTTAGTCGTGCTTGAGTCGATAGTTGGCATCGATACGCAACCACAAAAATGCACCTACAAGCAAAAGCCCTCCAATGAGCATCACAGGCAAAAGATAGCTGTAGGTATTGGCCAAATACCCAAAAGCCACGGTATTGAGGTATGCACCCAACAAGCCTGCCGAGTTCATCGCTCCCGAAATCGTACCGCTTTGTGTACCGCCAATGTCCATCGAAACCGCCCAAGCCACAGGGGCTGTTACGTCCATCGTGGCAAGTCCGACCGAAAGCAACACCACTGCCAAGGTATCGTTGGGCGTTAGGGCGGCACTCATCAGACAAATGCCCGACATCGCCATGCCCAACAAAGGAACAATTCTTCTACCCCATTTTTTACCAAAACGAGCCACCGCTTTATCGCTCAATACACCGCCTAGAAAGCAACCGATAGCCCCTAAAATGAAGGGAGCAGAAGCCATCCATTTCATATTTTCTTCCGAAATACCCCTCCCTGCTTGTAGGTATTTGGGCATCCAACTTTGAAAGAAATATGCCCCCGACGCATAGCAGTAATACGTAAGTAACAACAGCCAAATATGCTTATCTCGTAAAATACGCCCCAACGAATGCTTGGGTGCATGGTCGTCGAGTTGGCGGTTGTCGAGAATGTATTGTAGCTCATCGGGCTGTATATCGCTTGCCTGACTAGGCTCTTCTTTATACCATTTATACCAAAAGGCTATCCATAACAAGCCTGTAAAACCCAGTACATAAAAGGACGTTTGCCAGCCATATTGTTGCTGTATCGGAATCACCAAGATAGGCGTAAGTCCAGCCCCGATGCGAGAAGCCGCCCAAATGACAGCTTGTGCTCGACCTCGCTCAAACACAGGAAACCATTTGCTGAGTGCAATAGAAATATTGGGATAAGCCCCTGCTTCGCCTACGCCAAAACAAAAACGTACCAACAAAAGCATCACAAAACCCGTGGAAAAACCTGTCAATGCCGTAAAAACCGACCACCAAAGTACAACCCTGATGAGCAGTTTTTTAGCCCCAAGTTTGTCGCCCAAAAGTCCTGCGGGTACTTCAAATAACCCATAAGCAAGCGTAAATGTTCCTAATATCCAACCCCATTGCACTGTCGAAATATGTAAGTCGGTGGCGATGCGTTCGCCGGCTGCCGAAATGGCTATTCGGTCGAGAAAAGTAATGGTCGATAAAAGCGATAAAACCAATAATACTTGATGCCTTTTTTTCATAGAAATTTAGTTATAAAGGCTTGCAAGTTAGTCAAAATGTTTGGATTACAGGAAGATTTAAAGGCTATTGAGGGGCTTGTAAGGCTTTTTTTACTAAAGAAAATAAGCCATAAACCGATACCACAACCAACAAAATAAAGGCAAATTGAGTACTATTTCCTTGACTTGGATGTTGGATGAGCGTTTTGATAGCCTGTGCTTGTGTGCCAAGCCAAATAGAAAGTAATGTGCGTGGAAGCATACCGATAAAGCCTGCTACAACAAAATTTTGTAGGCGTACTTTGGCACAAGAAAGCAATACGTTGCTTACAGCAAAAGGCAGTACAGGCGAAAGCCGAGCAAAAATAATAATTTTAAATTCTTGCTTTTGTAAGTTGGCAATGAGTTGTTGTACGCTTGGCTTGTGTTGCCATAAGGCCATAAAGCGTCCACCATCAATTTTTTCGGCAACTTTAAAGCCAATAATCGAAGCAAGCCCATACGTAATGGCCACGGGCAAAATGGCCTGCCAGCCTAAAAAATAGCCACTCAACAAGGCAACAAAAGTGGTCGGCGTAAGGGCAAACGCCATACTCAAACAGGCAAACAGAAACACCAGCACCCAAGAGAACAAAGCCCATGTTTGAATCTCTTTTTCGTGAAAAATCACCCAATAGGTAATAGACGAACTTGCCATCAAGGGCATGATGCCTAAGAAAAAAGTATAAATAATGGAAAAGGTATTTTTCTTGAAAAAATCAAACATGGTACAAGTGTGCTTATCAGCTTGGGACGTTTTTTGAGGTTGAGCACCAATATACAATGCTACCTTGCTATTTAAAACTCATCAAATTTCAAAGGTAATAAATCGCCAATACATTCGGTCATAATGATTTGGTTATCTGTGCCAAGCATTAAAAGTCGGATAGGTGCTTTTTGCCGTACCTCGTACTCAAGCATGGCTTGTCGGCACGCTCCGCAAGGAGGCACGCCCCTAAAATCGTCGCCTTTGCCGGGGCGAGCAATAACCGCAATGGCTTTGATGATTTTATCAGGATAATTGGCCCCTACCCAAAAAATAGCCGATTGCTCGGCACATGAACCCGACGGGAAGGCGGCATTTTCTTGGTTGTTGGCACTGATAATGCTACCATCGTCTAATAAAACCGCCGCACCCACATGAAACTGAGAGTAAGGGGCATACGATTGATACGTGGCTTTACGAGCAGCCTGCAACAAAGCTTGTTCTTGAGGGGGCAATTCCGACGCTGCGTCGAATGCTTTTAAAGAAATGGTAAGCGTAAGGTTTTTCATGGTATCAGTCGTTGTTGAAATAGGGGAACTATACAACGATTGAAAAGGCTTAAAAGTTCAAACATTTGAACTTTTAAGCCTAATGAACAAAACACCCTCAACGCTCAAAAGCATAGCGATCTAAAATAAACAATTCTTGTAAAATGACCGATTCCCAAGCTTTTTGCTGACTTGGACTTGTTCCAAAATTGGTTTCTGCTTCGTACAAAGCCTTTCTTTTCGCAAAATCGGCCATCACTTTTTTGTTTAGCTCTTCGGCGATGGCTGTACCTTTGCTCAGTTTCGACTTGTTGTCTTTCAAGGCTTTTCTGAATTGTCGGGTATAAATTTCCAACAGGTCGAAAAGCGTTTGTTGGTAGGTTAAGGTTTGAGCCACATTGTAAGAGGTATCAATACTAGAAGCCGATTTAACCAATAAAGCCCTCACTTTTTTGTTGAAATTTCTGGCTAAAAAATCTAGTCCTTTTACCTGATACTCAATGGTAAACTGTGCCGTAGCATATACTTGCTGGTTGGTTTTGGGCTTGATAACAAAGTCGCTCACGTTGAGCTTTTGCGTAGCACTCCACTGCACAAAGTCTTCGGGCGTTTGTGCCAATGCCGACAAACTCGAACCTAGTAGGCAAGCAACAACACACAATTTGGGGAAAATAGGTATTGACATAGGAAATAAATTTAGTGTAATAATACAATTGCGTGATACAAAATTAGTGTTATTTTGAAACAAACGAACACCTTGCTTGCTTTGGTATGATGCTGATAAAACGTTATCAAGAAAATAAAGACGCTCTTTGCAGCAACGAAAAATCAGTAAATTCATTCGACGATAGCCTTTATTTTATACACTGAAACCTTTACCAGAAACCATCAAACCCACAGCTATCCATGCAAAAGAAAGCTTCCTTATTCATCTTTATTTTCCTTCTTGGCTTATCACAAGTATTTGGACAAGAAGTTCCTAAAGAGTTAGAAAATATCATTTCTCCGCAAGTTAACCCAGACCAAACAGTAACGTTTCGTTTTTTTGCCCCTAAAGCCGACAGCGTTCATCTTACGGCCGACTTCCTACCTCCTATCAAAGTGATGAGTCGCTTTGGCTTGGTTGATGGGCCAGGCAAAACAAGCCTCACTAAAGACAAAAATGGCCTTTGGACTTATACCTCCAAGCCCCTTGCATCAGAATTGTACAGCTATGCTTTTGTGGTAGATGGCATCAAAATGGCAGACCCCAACAGTCCGTATGCCTTACGCAATGGGGCTTCATTGACCAATATTTTCATTGTGGGCAAAGGTGTGGGTGATGTATATAAGACCAATGACGTACCCCACGGCACTGTGGTGCATGGGTGGTACTCATCAACAGGGTTGAACATGAGTCGTAGAGTAACCATTTATACACCAGCAGGATACGAGCAGTCTTCCGAAAAATATCCCGTATTATATTTGCTTCATGGGGCTGGTGGCGACGAAGAGTCTTGGTCGGCACACGGGCGTGCCATCCAGATTTTAGACAATTTAATAGCCCAAGGAAAGGTCAAACCAATGATTGTGGTAATGCCCAATGGTAACGTCATACAAGATGCAGGCTATGGCTACGGGCGAGATGGTTTTTATAAACCCGAGTTTTTACTGCCAAGGTCGATGAATGGCGAATATGAAGCCCATTTTATGGACATTGTAAATTATGTAGAAAAAAACTTTCGGGTAAAAGCAAACAAAGCCAACAGGGCTATTGCAGGGCTTTCGATGGGCGGCTTTCATACCATGCACATCAGCCGTTTTTACCCTAATACCTTCGACTATGTAGGGCTATTTTCGGCCGCAATTATGCCAAGAGAAGATGCTACAGGAAAAGTGTATAATCAACTAGACCAGTCGTTGAAAACACAAAAAGATAACGGATTGAAACTGTATTGGATAGCCATTGGTAAAGACGATTTTCTGTACAAAGCCAATGTGGACTTTAGGAAAAAATTAGATGAAATAGGCTTGAAATATACGTATGTAGAAACCGAAGAAGGACATATCTGGAAAAACTGGCGGATTTATCTTACGCTATTTGCTCCTCAACTTTTTAAATAAAGATCAGAATTAAATCCTTGCGTAGGCTCAAGTGGGCGACAAGCCTAAAAGTTGTCGCCCATAGTACAATAATCACTTTATTTACAAAGCTTTACCAAGATAAAACATGAATTAATATTGTTTTTTCGTAAAATAATAATATTAATTCATATCCAATACGGAAATATAAAATAATAGCGTTGTTGCTATATGATTAAGCCGTTTGTGTTATGTACCTTTGCGTTCTTAATGTTAAAATCGCAATTTATTAGTATAATGCAACGCTCAAACATCACGACTATCGCATTTCGTCTAGGAATATTCTTCTGCTTATTGCTTATTCCTTCACTCATTAGCCCCGCTCAAAAAAATAAACATAACGAAACACCCGCTTCTGTTGAACAATTTCCAACGCCTCCCGATGCCGAGAATCGCTTATTTTATATCCAACGAAGTTCCAATACTAATACTATTTTGTACGACGCTAACTTTACAACAGACAAGAAGTTAGACCCTAAAAACCCTGTACACACGTATTGGATTCGTTATACAGACGGAGGAAAAAAACAAGAACTTACAAGCATCCAGCGTACTTTGGCTTATGGCTTGCATACAAGCCCTATCAAAGGAGAAATAAATGCCTACGAAGGACATTTTTTGGCTTATCGCAAAAGAAGGTTTATTGTCAAACAAGATGCCAAAGGCGAGGCTATTGCTCTTTTCCCAATTAATGGAAAAATGCAAATTTTGAAAAAAGTTTTTGTGAATGTGGATGAAAGTGGCATGATGCCTTCGGTTATATACGTAGAGTTGTGGGGCAAAGATATAGCAACAGGCAAAGAAGTGTATGAGCGATTTAAGCCATAAAAATCATGATTGCAGCAAAATCCTAGCTTCTATGTGCAGAAGCTAGGATTTTTTTATTTATACCCAAGCACTAGGACACAGTGTTGGATTAATGCTACTTCGTCTTCACACAAGTAAGACTTTTTGTTTAGTCCCAATTCAAGCTTCAAGCAGCATTCTTTTATCTCAGATAAAAATAGTATATTTACCAAGTGCGTTCCGCACATCTGCAACATACACAGAAGCAAGACAATCTATAACTCAAGCCAATTGACAGCTATGTCCAATCAGTATTCTTCTATATATTTGAGAGCTAAAAAAATGTGGGAAACAGTGGTGAACGAAGAGCCAAGCCATCCACTTGAATTGAAATTGCAGCTAGATTTACACAAACAACTACTTAATCTATTTCAACCTGGTACTTATTACTATTATGTATTTAACATCTTTCAGGCAGACTTTGATTTTGTCAGTCCGAGTGTTACGACTATATTAGGCTATCTTCCTGAAGAAATGGATATTCATCTATTCTTGGAGATAATTCATCCAGAAGATAAGCCCTATTTTTTGAAATTTGAGCAGTGCATCACGGAATTTTTCAAAGATTTACCTTTCGAGAAAATACCTAAATATAAAATGCAGTATGATTTTCGGATGCGGACAAAAGACAATCGTTACATTCGATTATTGCATCAGGCTATACAAATAGACTATGATGAAACAAACTATTACCGTACTTTAGATATTGATACAGACATAACGCATATCAAGCCCGAGGGCACACCATCATTTTCCATCATAGGGCTTGACGGAGAACCGTCCTACTATAATGTTGTGGAAAGCAATACTTTTATGCTGTCACAAGCACCATTTACACGCAGAGAACACTCAATACTAAAAATGATTGTAGAAGGTAAGAGTAGTAAAGAAATAGCCAATCTCCTTTTTATAAGCCTTCATACCGTAAATGTTCACCGTAAAAATATATTGAAAAAAGCGGACGTTTCAACTCCTATTGAATTGGTAAGAAAAGCCTTTAGTGAAGGCTGGGTATAGTATTTATTTATGCACCAGACTATTTAAAATTCGTACTAATGGGCTAAAATATCATATCTCCCAGAATTATTCTCCTTAAAAATACCTAATTATAGGTATTGCTGTCGCTTTTCTAATTATCTAAGTTTGTTGAAAAAAAGAAGTGTTTTTCTTAAAAAGAACGATTATATGAATTAAATCAAACACATATGCAGATATTTTATCTATTTTTAAGTAAATTGTTGAGCTAAATAATTTTTAGCATCATTAAAAAGTATCAAATTTTTGCTTTTTGAATGTTTTCAACCTAGCTCCTTTTTCAAATCAAATAAAAGCAATCTCATGCGTTTGCTCTGTTTATTGCTAAGTACAATACAACCGTTTTAGCTCTTTTCTCTATACTTAAAGTCACCTTGTGATTTGAGAAAGTCGTATGCCATAGTACAACTTTTCCTATACTTATAAACAAAAGTTGATAGATAAAATTAGCAAGTCAATACCTATGATAATTATGCAACACTGGCTTCTCATGGTGGACTATCCCGAAAAAGCACCAAAAAACAGAAAGTAGGGGTCAATTATAATTCTCCTAAACTAATGAAATATGTGCTACTATACATTTTAATGATTTGTTCATTAAAGGCGTGGAGTCAAGAAGATCCTTATAATAGAAACAAAAAGGACGAAACTAAAAAGAATGAAACTAATAGGCCTACAGAACAACAGCAAAACGGAGCCGCAAAAGAAAAAGTATCGCCGAATTATCAAAGTTCTGGTAATAGCCAAGTTAACTACAATTCTCAATCACTCAGTGCAGCAGGAGATATTGCCAAATCACTGTTGATGATTTCAGATCGCTATACAGGAAAGCCTACATTTCTAAAAATGCAAATAGGAATTGGTTTGTCGCAACAGCCATTAGTTGTAAACGCGATAAACTATTCGACTACAGAAAAAATCCACACGCTAGATGTCTTGTTTGGATTAAATCTAGGTATTCTTAAAAGGAGTGCTATTTCTTTTAATTTGAAACCATATTATTCCTTTAAAATTCCTGAAATAATCAAAGGAAATAAAGGGTCTATCAACGAGTATGGCGGTGATTTAGTTGGCTATTTTGCTTCACAAGCTGAATCAAAATTCAAGCTATTTGTACACTCGGGTTATCGAAAAATTTCAGGCAGTTTTCAATCGGATGGGACTAATGGAGACCCGTTTAGCTCGAAACTTGACTATGGAGTCCTAAAACTTGGGGGGGGGATAACCTATCATACCATTGTTGATGATAAAGAATTTTGGATAAAACCTGGCTTTTTTTTAGAAAAACCATCTTTTTTGTTAGAAGGACAAACGCCTGTCAAAACGATAAATCTCAATATTAATATTTTAAGTGAATTAGAAATTGATTTTTCTATCAGCCAAAATACATTTATCGGGGGGCAGGTAAACTATCCTAAACAATTTATCAACAGGAATCAAACATTTTACAATATAACCCTCATCAGAAATGGAAAGTTATTTTAAAAAGCCTATAAAATATTTATTTTTCTTCTTTGTCATATTGATGTCGTGTAACGAGGAATCTATCGTAGAGGGTATCGATACTCAGGGACAAAAAATATATTCGATAAACTTTAATAATTTGACTATACCAATCAACACTGTCAAATCTCAAACACTTGATTTTGGTAATAATATAAAGGTTGCGCTTGATTTTGTTACATCCTTGAGTACTATTAACAGTACAACTTCTCAGTATTCATTTTTCAACAACCCTCCTTCAGGCTTTAGATGGGCAATGGATACATACATCAAAAAATATGCTTATGGAACTGTAATTGATGATTATGATTTTAATGCAGGCGGTACAAATTATTTTGTAAATGCTGTTTATACCAAATCTACCAATGCTTATTATTATACGTATGTCAACTCTTTCAAAGTAAACGAAACGGGCTATGCCGCATTTCAGTATAAAAGTGGAAATAGTACAATTATGGGTTGGCTTAGTTTTACGCCTAGTGACAGTAAAATTACCTTGCATGAATGTGCTTATACTAATGGCTCAACTCTTAAAATTGGATATAAATGAGAAGTGTAACTCTTGTGTTAATCATTGTAGCATTACTTGCTTCTTGTTCAAAAATTAACGACGAAACAACACCAAGTAATAACAACAACTTTCCAACAGGCTGGAATGGAGGAGATGTTCCTGCTCAAGTTCCTTCTTTTTTAGGAACGTTCGGACAAAGCAGTACAAGTTCGGAGACATCGGTTGATCTCAGTAAATATCTTCCCTCCATTCGCTCACAAGGTCAGTTGGGTACTTGTACGTGTTGGGCGGCTGCACATGGCAAAACTATAACGGAAGCTGTGGGAAAAAACCTCAGCCCATCCGATTTACAGAATGATGCAAACAGGATAAGTCCAAGAGATATATGGGAAGGAATAGACGCTTCTCTCAAAGGCGCCAACTGTCAAGGAACCCAAATATCGTTGGCGTTGGATGTGCTTCAAAGAAGAGGTGCTTTAACTTGGCCAGACTCGCCTTATGAATCTTTATCCTGTGCAGTATCTGCCAAACCAGGGTCATCAGAGTCTCAAAAGCATAAAATACG
Organism: Cytophagales bacterium; assembly: GCA_013298025.1. Lineage (GTDB taxonomy): Bacteria > Bacteroidota > Bacteroidia > Cytophagales > Spirosomataceae > Flectobacillus. The sequence goes on from JAAFJE010000025.1 coordinate 48,931, forward strand.
ATACTATAGAAAAATAGAGCAATCTGTTGCAGCAATCAAAGCTAGTTTGAAAAACAAAATCCCAATCGTAATAGGTGCTGGAATTAATTCAACTGTGTGGGGAAGCTATGGAGGGCAAATTATGGCAGATGCTTCTTGGGCAGGTACGGATGGCCACGCAATGCTGATTGTAGGATTCGACGATACCAAAAATGCTTTTAAAGTTGCAAACTCTTGGGGGAGTACTTGGGGACAATCAGGCTATTGTTGGATAGACTATAATTTATTAGTAAATAAGCTTGTGCGACCAGGCAACTTATACATCATGGGTGATGAAAATACCAGTAAAGTAAATACCGACTTTGGCGTTGATTTAACACCTTATGTATTTGCAGATGAATCTGACTTTAAAACATCTGGCATAGCAAATCAACGACTATTAGAGTTTAATCTATACAACATAGGGTCTAAAACTGCGGATCCAAGCAATAGCTGGGAGTTCTACTATATTTATTACAATGCTTATAATGCAAATGATTATGGAGTGATTTTTAAAGATAAATTTAACACTACGGTCAAGGCTAATTCTTATAGTTGTTCGTCAAGTACAGATTGCTCATTCAACTACTCTATCACAGGAGGTAACGATTTTGCTTATCAAGTTTTTCAACAATCAACGGTAAAGAGAACGTATAAAGTCCCTACAACACTCACAGGAACCTATTACCTTGTTCTCTACGCTGATGCAACCTCAAAAATTGAAGAACAGAACGAGCAAAACAATTTGTTTTATACAACAGGACAAACGCCTCTTGTATTTTCTAAAGGGGTTGCGGCTCGTAAATCTGTAGAAGGAATGGAAGTTTTTACTTTTTCTAACAAAAAGAAACCTACTGTCTCTTATTTAAAATCGAATGAGTTTAATACTGCCATCAATGAAACCAATCCTAATACTTATTCACCCCAAGAAATCATTGGTTTCTTGAAAGAAAAGAAAAGAACAGGAGAATTAGATAAAAAAGTCATGACTGGTGATTTAACAAATCCATACGGAAAAAATTAAGTAAAGGCGTTACAATCTAATCTATCCAATCAACCATCATTCTCACAACATATCTACGTTTGGGTAAATCGTACTTTAAGGTGCTTTTACCCAAACTAATTTACTACCGACTTCTTAATCCCCTCATAAATTTCTACTTTTTCCTTAACTTTACCTTTATGATTCGTGTTTAGAGCATATCACGAGATTATAAACGTATGTCAAGCAGCAAACAAGACCTTATTGGTTATGACCAAATCGAAATATTTGGTGCAAGAGAACATAACCTCAAAAACATCGACCTCAATATCCCTCGCAATAAATTGGTGGTAATTACTGGTATCAGCGGCTCAGGCAAATCGTCCTTGGCTTTTGATACCATTTATGCCGAAGGGCAACGCCGCTACATGGAAAGCTTTTCGGCGTATGCCCGTAGCTTTATTGGAGGCATGGAACGCCCCAATGTCGATAAAATCAATGGCCTTTCGCCCGTAATTTCTATCGAACAAAAAACTACGTCGAAAAACCCTCGCTCTACCGTTGGTACTGTCACCGAAATCTACGACTTTATGCGTTTGCTTTTTGCTCGTGCAGGCGAAGCGTTTAGCTATGTTTCGGGAGAACGCATGATTAAGCAATCGCTCGACCAAATTATCGACGTGATTTTAAAAGAATATTATGAACAAAAACTGATACTCCTTGCTCCTGTCGTGAAAGGCCGTAAAGGGCATTACCGTGAATTGTTTGTACAAATTGCCAAATTGGGCTACACCAAGGTACGTGTAGATGGGGTAGTGATGGATATTCAGCCCAAAATGCAACTCGACCGCTTTAAGATTCACGATATAGAAATTGTTATCGACCGATTGATTGTTCGTGCCGACGACCGCTTTAGAATTTCTCAATCTGTCCAAACAGCCTTGAATCAGGGAAAAGGCTTGATGATGACCTGCGACGAAAAAGGACTTGTTCGCAATTTCTCAAAACACCTCATGGACCCTGTTTCTGGTATTTCCTACGACGAGCCAGCTCCTAATACTTTTTCGTTCAACTCGCCTTATGGCTGGTGTCCGTGTTGCCAAGGCTTGGGTGTGGTAGAAGAAATTACCGAAGAATCAATTCTACCCGATAAAACACTCAGCATCAACCGTGGAGCAATCGCCCCGATTGGAGAATACCGTGAAATGTGGATTTTCAAGCAATTAGAAGTTTTACTCAAACCCTTCAAAATAGGCTTGACTACTCCTATCGAAAAGTTTCCAAAAGAAGCCATTGACATCATGCTTTATGGCTCAGATGAGCCAGTGCCTGTACCTTCCAAGAAATACGAAGGAACAGAATGGAACACCAAATACGAAGGTATTATCAATTTCTTGAAACGCCAACAGGAATCAGGGTCGGAGAAAATTCAAGAATGGCTCAAAGACTTTATGGTCATCAGGGATTGTCCAGAATGTGCGGGAGCAAGATTGAAAAAAGAAGCATTGTTTATCAAAATTGACGGTAAAAATATAGCCGAACTCGCCCAACTCGATATTACAGATTTGGCTCGCTGGTTCGAAAACCTAGAAACTCGTTTGAGCGAAAGACAAAACCTCATTGCCAAGGAAGTTCTCAAAGAAATTCGCAAACGCATTGGCTTTCTCACAGGCATCGGACTAGAATACCTAACGCTCAATCGGCCACTCAGAACGCTTTCAGGCGGCGAAGCCCAACGCATTCGATTGGCTACGCAAATTGGGACACAACTCACCAATGTGTTGTATATCATGGACGAGCCAAGCATTGGTTTGCACCAACGTGACAACGTAAAACTTATTCAGGCACTCAAAGATTTACGTGATTTGGGCAACTCTATTTTGGTTGTCGAACACGACAAAGACATGATGTTGGCTTCTGATTATATCGTTGACATTGGCCCCGGTGCTGGCCGACACGGTGGTGCTATCGTAGGACAAGGCACGCCTGATATTTTTCTGCAAAATAATTCGACCACCGCCAATTTCTTGAGTGGAGCTTTCAAAATTGAAGTCCCCTCACAACGCAGAGCAGGCAACGGCAAGGCATTAGTCATTAAAGGAGCCAAAGGCAATAACCTAAAAAATGTCAATTTACGTTTGCCTTTAGGCAAAATGATTGCCATTACAGGCGTAAGCGGTTCGGGCAAATCGTCGTTGATACACGAAACCCTTTTCCCGATTCTGAACAAACATTTTTTCCATAGCAAAAGAGAGCCAATGCCTTACAAAACGGTAGAAGGACTGGAGCATTTGGATAAAGTAATAGAAGTTGACCAGTCGCCTATCGGGCGTACTCCTCGCTCCAATCCTGCCACTTACACAGGAATGTTTGCCGACATTCGGACACTCTATTGCGAACTACCCGAATCGAAAATACGAGGCTACAAAGCAGGGCGATTTAGCTTTAATGTCAAAGGCGGTCGCTGCGAAGACTGCGAAGGAGCAGGGATGAAAAAGATAGAAATGGAATTTTTACCCGACGTACATATCGCTTGCGAAACCTGCAAAGGCAAACGCTTCAACCGAGAAACCTTGGAAGTACGTTTCAAAGGTAAATCTATCGCCGATGTACTTGATATGACCGTAGAGCAAGCCGTGGCATTTTTTGAAAACCAGCCTAAAATTTTACGAAAAATACAAACCCTCAAAGAAGTAGGCTTAGGTTATTTGACGCTCGGGCAACAAGCCACTACGCTTTCAGGTGGCGAAGCACAACGGGTAAAATTGGCGGAAGAGTTATCGAAAAAAGACACTGGAAAAACCATTTATATCCTAGACGAACCCACCACGGGCTTGCATTTTCAAGACATAAAAACCTTGATGGATGTATTGCAAAAATTGGTTGACAAAGGCAATACCGTATTGATTATCGAACACAACCTCGATGTAATAAAAGTAGCCGACCATGTGATAGATTTAGGTCCAGAAGGCGGTAACAAAGGCGGACAAATCATTGCCGAAGGAACGCCCGAAGAAGTAGCAAAGGTCAAAGGAAGCTATACCGCATTTTTCTTGAAAGACGAACTATGAACAGTCAAATACAGCAATTGTACGATATTGCTCAAAAGCCCGTTCGGACGATTATTGGCTTAATGTCGGGTACATCAATGGACGGCCTCGACGTAGCCCTTTGTGCCATCACAGGCAGTGGCGAACATACCCAAGTACAGCTCAAAGCTTTTGAAACCATTCCTTATACCGAAGAAATAAAGGTGGAAATACGGAAAGTATTTGCCCAGCAAACCATCGATTTTCCACATTTGGCGATGCTCAATGAATGGATTGGGTTGCTTCATGCCAAGATGATTTTGGCTTGTTTAGAAAAATGGCAAGTAGCTGTAAAAGAAATAGATGCGATAGCTTCACATGGCCAAACGGTGATGCACACGCCCAAAATTTTGCACGGTTTAGCCAACTTCCCAAACGCCACTTTGCAGATTGGCGACGGCGACCACATTGCCGTTACAACGGGTATTATTACTTTATCTGATTTCAGACAAAAACACGTAGCGGCTGGCGGTGAAGGAGCACCCTTGGCGGTGTATGGCGATTATTTTATTTTTGGGAAAAAAGGAGAAAATCGCTTGATGCTTAATATGGGCGGTATCGCAAATTTTACCTATTTGCCTGCCTCGATGAACCCCGAAGAAGTATTTGTAACCGATACTGGGCCAGGCAATACCCTGCTCGATGCTTTTACAAGACATTATTTTCCTGAAAAACAGTACGATGCCGATGCCCTTTTAGCCAAACAAGGAAGCGTTTCACAGTCCTTACTCACAGCCTTGAAAGCCGATTCCTTTTTTACCAAACCTTTCCCCAAAACAACGGGTCCAGAGCTTTTTAACAAAACTTTCGTCGAAAAAGCCCAAGCCGCCAGTGAAACGAGCGATTTGAGCGTACACGACCTACTGGCAACACTCACCCGTTTCAGTGCCGAAACCATCGCCGAAGCCATGCAAGCACTGGGCAAAGATTTACACGACTTTAGCATTTACACCTCTGGAGGCGGCATGCACAACCCACTCTTGATGCAATGGTTGCAAGAACTTTTACCCGCTCGTTTTGCTCCAACCGATAGCCTCGGCATAGCAGGCGATGCCAAAGAAGCCGTCTTATTTGCCCTCTTAGCCAACGAAACTTTGGCAGGTGGCAAGTCAGATTTTGGCACAAGAAAAGGCATTCCTTCGGTGAGTATGGGAAAAATATCTTTTCCACGCTAAAATGCCAGTGTTCGGTTTTATCTTTGTGGTTCTTATAACCAAAAAACAATCTTTAGTATGGCAAGACAAAATATATTGACAGGCTCACCTTGGGAAGACAAAATGGGTTACTGTCGTGCCGTAAGAATCGGCAACATCATCGAAGTTTCTGGCACAGTGGCCATCGTTGACGGAGAAAAAGTAAAAGCCGATGACGCTTACGCTCAAACCCTCAACATCTTAGAACGCATTGCGAAAGTATTGGAAGAAGCTGGAGCAAGCATGGAAGACGTAGTAAGAACCCGTATTTTCACAACCGACATCACCAAATTCGACGATATTGCCAAAGCACACGGTGCTTATTTTGGGAGCATCAAACCCACCACAGGCATTTATGAAATCTCGAAATTAGTAGCTCCCGATTATTTAGTAGAAATTGAATTTACGGCTGTAGTGGCGTAAGTAGCTCATACCCCCCCAATGGTCAATACGTTGATTTGCAAAGTATTGACCATTGGATTTATACCTTCATTTACTTCTAACTACCGTATAATTTAAAGGATAAAAAAACTTGATATGCTTGACAATAGACCAAAGTTGTGACTTTTGAAAATCGTTAAGTGGTTGGTTAGGTGATTTATCAGTCAGATATGTATCTAGGTATTCACTGTCAAAATTCTGGTCACTTACCAAAACCCATAAGGCAGACGCTTCAAATGGCTCATTAATGATTGAACGAAAGACATCTCTTTCGTCGTATTTATTGTAGTGATGGTAAGCAAAGAAAGGTTGGTTTGTTTTTGTCTGATAACAACTTACGATGCCTCTTGATGTTACATCTAAAATATTATAATAATAGGTATCAGGCACTTGTACACTAATGCTGATGTTGTCGGAGGTTGTCAATGATTGACCGTTTACCAAAGGTTGTCCAGGTTGGGTTTGTAGGGCACCATTCACTTCTCGATAGCAATTCACACATCCTTGCACTTTTACCCCTATATTTTTCTCATGTAACAGTTGTAATACTTGGTAAAGCTCTTGTCGTGTATTAATCGTTTGAAACAACGCCGAAGCCTTTTGCCTTTTTTGGGGAATAGCCACAGTTGTAATGTCGCTTGTGTTGATTTTACTAGGTAACGTCAACACAAGCGTAGAATCTTCGATGCTCTTAATTTTAGCTACTGACAAAAGCTTGTTCCCTTGATACACCTCCACCGCTGTTTCTTCTTCAAAAATAAAAGGGTCTTGTACCTGTAAGGCGATAATTTGTGGCAAATCATCATCGTTTCCTTTTTTACCTACTGATACACCTTTTTTTCCTGTAACAAGGCTATTGTGTTGTTGATTAATCTTAAAAGCTCCCTTGAATACAAGCTCTTTTGCATGTATTGTTTCAAGTGTTGGCACACCATGATTAATGTCGGTTTTATTGTCTATAGCTGTTAAAAAACTACTAAAATAGCCAAAAAAAGCCTGATAATTAGGACATCTACTACCATAATTATACTGAAAACTACGTGCAAGTGCTTCAACGAAATAACTATTTTTGGCTTGATTGTTGGCAACGAGGATTTGATTATTGGTAGCAGCCATTGCCACAAAACGACCTATGGATTTATTATCTACCCAGTCGGCAGCAGTTCTGATTTGCAGTTGATTATTTTCACCTTTAGAGGATTTATCAGAATAACAGAAATCGGCGAGAAATAAGAAATGTCCTTCTTTTCCGATTGTTGTTAAAATCTTTTCGTTATATAGCCCCAATTCGTCATCAATGATGGCATTTTCACAGAAGTCCATTTTAGCATTATCAACTTTCTTCGACACAGTACTTATCGAGGCAGGACTATCGGTACAAATAAACACCTCGTCGTTTTGGTCTGCTTGTTCGTCACCTGTATTATCCTTGGTTTGTGCACCATGCGAGCCCAAATACACCACACAGATAGCTCCTTTGGGCAATGTCTTGATAAACGCCTCTAATTGCTGCCTGAACTCCTTTGCCGTAAGATTGGTATATGTTGATATATGCGTAAAGCCTTGTTGCCTGAGCAACGAAACAACAGTAGTAGAGCTATGCTTAATGCTAGACATCGAAGGCCACCCTGGCTTGAAAGTAAAGTTTTGGACAATAAAGGCATATTTAGGCGGTTGATTTGCCTGTTGAGCGACAAGGCTATTGGCAACAATCAACAGCAATAAACCAAGATTTATCAGCGATTTATGTAACATAAAATAGGGGTTTATTAAAATATGGATTCCATTTTAAAACCTAAAAAATCATTTTATATCAATCAAACTTTTGTACTTTTTGTATTTGGCTTGCCAGTTGAAAAGTGTCGTCCCATAGTTTTTCTTCTTTCAACAATTGATTGGCAACCTCAAAGACTTGCAAATCTTTTTGGTAAATCAACACCTTCATATACCCAATCATCGCCCTTTGTCGTACTTGATTGTGAGGGGTAGTATGATATAATTGTGCAAATGTGGACTTGGCGAGTACTTGATTACCCTGAAAAAGGGCTGTCCAAGCCACCCAATACAATTTACATTGTTGTTGGCTAGGTGTTTGAGGTTGCCAAGTTTGTAAGAAAATGGCCAAATTATCGGGGTCGTTTTCAAACCTATTTCTCAGGTTTAATTGGCAATTACACAAACTATCCGTTTCAACAGGCACAGACGGCCCTGCAAAACGTTTGGTTTCAGCACTAGCATCGGCATATTCAACAAGTAAACTCCAGTCTTGAGTAAGTGAAGGCTGAGGGCGAGTTATATTGAGAAACACCCAAACACCGCCAATCATAATACCAAGAGAAGCCGCCAACACCACTATGGGCAGTTTGTACCAGACCTGCCTAGGTGCTTCCGAAAGTATTGTTTGGTACATGGTATGGTTGTGGGTAATGATTTTATGAACGGTTTGGGTGGAAATAAGGGCTTTGTCCATAAACTGAGGATTTTCTTCCAACAGTTGTTCAAAATCAAGTATTTCGTCGATAGACATAAACCCATTTTGATACCTATATAAATTATGTTCGTTAAGTTCCATTTGTGATTATCTTTTGTAAGAGTATGATTCAATAGCTTTAAACCATTGATTAAATACGCTATTTTGTTGTATCAATTTTTTCTTGCCTTCTTCTTTGGCTTTTCTTGCACTATCGTAATGTTGCTTCGACAATTCGCCATAAATATTCGTTACAACTTGCTCATAATTACCTAAGTATTCTAAAAAAGACAACGCAACATTTACCCCTTTATCTTTTTGTCGTTTCTCGTCAAAAGGTAGTGTAAGCAGGTCTAGTTCTTTCAATATATCTTCAATAATATGTTTTTTTATTTCTTCTTCAGTAAAAAAAGCCTTCAAATTTATAGGAATTGGCTCGTTGTGTTCTTCTTCATTGGGTAATATTGCTGGTTCGTCCAGAGGAGTTGTTTCTTGTTCTTGTGAGAAATCTTCTTCCTGCTCCTCATCCTCATCGTCGTCAACTATTTTTTCATATCGAGTTGTTGGCGTTGCTGTTCGTTTAATGATAATTGTATTGATATAGCCTTGTAAGTTAGTTGTGTTCATCGAGCCATTCCAGAGATTCACAAGAATATTATCCGAAACAAAACCCCAATCCAACATTTGTGTTTCTGGCGTATAGGTTTTGTTTCTTGCAGATTTTTCTATTAATTGATTTAGCCATTTTAATCCTGCTTCAAACGATAAGATTAACTCCTCTAATTTTTTAACGAAATCCTCCACCTCTTTGAGAGTCAACCAAATATTAAAATCCTGTAGCTCATTTTGTGAAATATGGTTATAGAAATCTTGCAACACAGGGGTATTCAGTATCTTTTGTAACGATTGTATGGTCTCATTTTGTAATAAAAAATGAAAAGACGCTTGTTTTGCCAACAGCAACTTATGTAGTTTATCTTGTTGAACAGGCATTTGCTGCTCGATAAACCATTGGATATTGCGTTTAAGTGGCGTTTGTCCCCCAAAACCATTCGAGATACCTTCATGAAGAAACCTATCCAAGTTTTCAGGTCTTGACACCTGATTATTTAGACAATATTGCTCAAAGCCATCTAGGATAAATCGGGCGATTGTACCTTTTTTAGGGAGGCTTGTCTTGGCAAAATGCTCATGGTATTTTTTAAGTTTCTTCGTTTCCCTATCTAATACCAACGGAGAGGCTTTGGCATCTTGGATGAGGTACCAAAGTTTACGCTGCGTTTTTGGGTCTTCAAAAGATAAGGTTTCCCACGTTGCTAATAGCTTATCAATATGTGCAGACGCATCTTGGATATATTTTATCCTTTTGATGCAAGCCACGAGAATGGTATGAGCATGGTGTCGAGGAGGTTTATGACCGTAGTAGAGTCCTTCATTTGTATGAAGGAGTAAAGCTCCAATACGCAGTTTATCAGTGGGTTGATTTAGCGTAAAAATCATAAATTATGGTGACGCAGATAAATATTGTGGAGGAGAAAAAGCTTTACTTTCTAGTATTAATTGGCTGTTTGTCAATAAAATAATCCTTTTAGTCAGAATATCACCTTCCATCAATTGCAGGTGTAAAAAATTGGCTTCGATATGCCAAAATCCTCGACAAATAATACACCCTTCTTGATTATTCTGATATTCTTTCATAAGAAAAGAACCATTAGGCAAAAACACATACATTTTTCCTGACATCTTCTGTTCCTTCTGGTCAAACAATAGCCATCTGTAATGTGTCAGCAATTGCTGATTTGATACAGATGAACTATCGGTTTGTTTACTTTGACAATACTGAATAGACATACATAGTACTACTCCTAACATCCATGTTTTCATTTTGTTGGTTTTATGACGTTCATCTGTACATCTACATTCTATCATCTATGTGAGAGAATGTGTATAATAAATATTTTTGAAAAAAGTCAAAAATAAACCTCACGCCAACAGCCCATTTCTGGATGATTATATAAACATCTAAAAACACAACCTTTATATTATGTCAAATCCATTTTATTACCTCCGCAACCCTGAAACAACGTATTTAGAAATGTATAAAGCAGCTTATGAAGCAGCTTCTAAAACCGTTGTTTCGCTTGAATACCTACAAAAAGCTGATACTTACTGTTTTTTTCATGGGCCTAAAATGGTAGGAGGGCTTGTTTTATCATCTGCTGCAAACGGCAATGATTTTCGGTATTTTAGCATTTTTCAACACACGCCTACAGGAGAGGCTATTCTGCGAACACTCAAACGTAAGTATGGCGTAAATGAAACCGAGGCTGTTGAAATTTCATGTATTTGGATGCACCGCAAGTTATCGCCCTACAAAAGGATTTACTATTATTGGGTGATGCTATCGGAAGCTATCAAAGTTGTAGAAGCACAGCGATATAAGTATGTGTTTGGCGGTTCTGTAGAATTGACCATTCAAAGATTTCAGCAGCAGTTTTTTTCTAATGTCTTTTATTTAGGCATCAAGCCTCCACAAGAAACAGGAGCATTAGCCAAGATTGATGGTTCTGCTGTTATGATTTATTTTTTAGAAGCCTCTAGTTTAAAATATCAATCTTTTCGCTTGTTACATACGCTCATTTGGCACCAAGTAAAAGCCGAATGGAAGGCTTTCAAAGAAAAATGGCTCGAAAGTCCCATCAAGATGGTTCTTTCTTCTCGGTAGCAGAAGTGGGTACTATAATGCCGTTGTTTTTCATATAAATCGCCACATCTTTGGCTGTTCTAAAATTGTGTTGAGATTTATCATCGGCATACATTTTACGGGCTTTTTCGAGAATATCTTTCGTGTAACTTTTAACGGTGTACAGTTTTAAGCCCATTTTGCCAGCAATTACCGCCAGATTTTTTTCTGTTAAGAGATGTTGTAAAATTATCCTTTGGTTAGGTTCAAAGTTATTTTCTTTGGGTTTGAGCTGTGAAAATTCTTTTTGAAACTCATTCATTACCATAGCACGATATGACGCAGGAATACCCTCTATTCTAGGATACAAGGCCTCGCCTTCGTATTCTTTGATGAGGGTACAATGTGTAAGATAAGCCGTAATTTTCCCACAAGCTGTCACCTGCCAAGGAGCTATGATGCGTTTCACTAGATACCGTATATTATCGTTTTTTTTGAGAATCATCGGGGTCAAAACGATGTAGGAAGGTTTTAAGAAATCTATCAGGTCTGTTTTGGAAAAAAGAAAGGTTTGTTTTCCCAATGCCGTCAACATAGGCATTACGCCTTGAGGGTCAACCATGTCAAAGTAATTTTTGAGGGTAAAGGTTTTAGGCTCAAAACCAAGGCTTTCCACGCCTCCCAAATCAATGATAGTAAAATTGAGCAAATCAACAACTACAAAAAACTGCTCTTCTCGCAGCCCTAGTTTCAGTTTATGGAGTTCGTTTTGTTGCTGTTCTTCCGAAATTTTAAAAATATACGATGAAGGGTTTGCATGGGTGTAGGACAAGTTTGTTTGTTTAAAAAAAAGCTCCAAATTTTATTTGGCATAGCTAAATTTAAGTATGAGAAAAAGCCTTAATTTTTGAAATATTTCATAAAATTAGCCTTTGGCAAAACAGATTCTTTCTGCTTTGCCAAAGAATATATGAATAAACTTTACTTTTTAACAAACTTGTCCTACACCCGTTTGCATAGTGGTTTCGGGCAAATTCTTGTATTTTTTTATATTCATGCTGTTTCATACACTTGAAATCAGTTTAATTGGCTAAGACTGTAGGAAATATAGAAGGTTTTGATATAAAATACAATAACTATCTGATTATTAACAAAAAACACCCCTCTTGGAGGGGTGTTTCTCACAATAATTTTATCTATTTCCCCCCTCTTGTAGGGGTGTTTATTTATCATTCATTTTGATATTTTTGTACTGTTTGCTATTGTCCTTATCAGTAAACTTAGCACTCATAACAAATTATATCACATCATATATATTGTCGATTCTTACGGGTGTAGGACAAGTTTGTCATGCTGCCTTTTTTATTTGGTTGACCAGTTCCTGCCATTGATTATTTTTCAATTTAATTCTAAGATTAACTATTTGTTGAGCACCTTTTAAAGTCCATCTCTGCCCCGATAGTTTCAATCTTTTTTGAATAACCTCTTTGTTTGCAGATTCTATCG
>JAAFJE010000026.1 GCA_013298025.1 Cytophagales bacterium
TCGTTTGAACGACTCACTGAAAATACGACTTTGACGAATCTCGTATTTTGTACTTTTTCCAGTTTTTGATTTTGAATTTGCCATTATTTGTTGCCTTTTGAAGGCAACCTATTTTAGGCAAGGACAAACACTAACTCACAATTTACAATTTATCACTAAACCACTCATTCGCTCAATCACTCAATATATTAACATGAAAAAAACATTCTTCTGTGTAGATGCACATACTTGTGGAAATCCTGTGCGATTGGTCGCTGGTGGCGGCCCTACGCTCGAAGGGAATAATATGAGCGAAAAACGCCAGTTTTTCCTCCAAAACTACGACTGGATTAGAAAAGGGCTGATGTTTGAACCCCGTGGTCACGATATGATGAGTGGGAGTATTTTGTATCCGCCTCATAGTCCAGAAAACGACGTAGCTGTACTTTTTATCGAAACCAGTGGTTGCTTGCCTATGTGTGGGCATGGTACTATCGGCACGATAACCATTGCCGTAGAAGAAGGCTTAATTACGCCCAAAGAGCAAGGCAAAATCCGTATGGAAGCACCTGCTGGCTTGGTATTGATTGAATACAAACAAGAAGGCACAAAGGTAAAAAGTGTAAAACTAACCAACGTGGCATCGTTCTTGGCGGCTACCGATTTGAGTGTAGAATGTCCTGATTTGGGTATGATTACCGTAGATGTTTCGTATGGTGGAAACTTTTATGCCATTGTTGATGTGCAAGCTAATTTCAAAGGCTTACAACATTATACTGCCGACCAACTGATTAGTTGGAGTAGAGTACTGCGAAACCGTATCAACGAACAATATTCTTTTGTACATCCCGAAAACGAAACCATCAAAGGTTGTTCGCATATTTTGTGGACAGGCGATGTGTTAGACCCAAGTTCAACGGCTCGTAATGCTGTATTTTACGGCGATAAAGCCATCGACCGCTCGCCTTGCGGAACGGGTACTTCGGCACGTATGGCACAATGGTACGCCAAAGGGAAGTTGAAAAAAGGCGATGAATTTATTCATGAAAGTATTATTGGTTCTAAGTTTATCGGCAGAATAGAGGAAGAAACAAGCGTAGGAGGCAAGCCTGCCATGAAACCAAGTATTGAAGGTTGGGCAAGAATTTATGGCTACAATACCATCAGCATCGACCCAGAAGACGACCCGTATGCGTATGGTTTTCAGGTACTTTAGTGAATCAGTTGTGAGTTAGTCAATTGTGAATGAGTGAATAATAGTTTTTTTTAAATAGAATAGTTTAGTCGCTCATTCACCCCCTCACTCGTTCACAATTAACTAATGTATAAATTGTGAATTGTGAATAAGTTAATACCAGATATTTTCATAATAGAATTATTCATTCACTAACTCACAACTCACTCATTCACAATTAAATAATTACTCATCAACAAACTATGTCCAACGAACAACCTTCTTTCAAACGCTCTTTTCGGCTATTCGATGCCACCATGATTGTGGCTGGCTCGATGATTGGCTCAGGTATTTTTATCGTAAGTTCCGATATTGTCCGAAATGTTGGCTCGGTAGGAGGCTTGCTCGTTGTGTGGTTACTTACGGGCTTACTTACCGTTGCGGCTGCCGTCAGTTATGGCGAACTCAGCAGTATGTTCCCCAAAGCAGGCGGACAGTACGTTTACCTCAAAGAAGCCTTCAATCCCTTGATAGGCTTTTTGTATGGTTGGAGTTTCTTTGCGGTGATTCAAACGGGGTCTATTGCCGCCGTTGGGGTCGCTTTTAGTAAATTTTCGGCTTACCTTTTTCCTGTATTAAGCGAAAAAAACATCCTTTTTTCCATAGCAGGACTACAAATTTCTGCGGCACAACTTACTTCTATTGCCCTCATTATTTTTCTTTCGTACATCAATACCAAAGGCGTACAATACGGCAAATACGTACAATCTATCTTTACCGTCACCAAACTTTTAGCTTTATTTGGCTTGGTGATTTTTGGTTTCGTCCTAACAGCCAACGCCGATACTTGGCATAAGAACTGGGAAACAGGCTTTACTTTTCAGCAACTTACGCCCACGGGCTTTTTGCCTTATACAGGTATGGCTGCCTTCGGGGCAATTGCCGCCAGTATGGTTGGGAGTCTTTTCAGTAGTGATTCTTGGAACAACGTTACCTTTATTGCGGGCGAAATTCAAAACCCCAAACGCAATATTGGTCTGAGCCTATTTTTAGGTACACTCATTGTGACGAGTATTTATATGCTTGCCAATATTATGTACGTTTCGGTATTAGATTTACCTGCCATCGCTTTTGCAGAAAACGACCGTGTGGGAGTTGTAGCTTCGCAAATGATTTTCGGAGAAAAAGGAACAATGATTGTAGCGGTTTTCTTAATGATTTCAACCTTTGGTTGCGACAACGGCTTGATTCTTTCGGGGGCAAGGGTGTATTATACGATGGCAACTGATGGCTTATTTTTCAAAAAAGTAGGCGAACTCAACAAAAATGGCGTACCCGAAAAAGCCTTGTGGATTCAATGTTTTTGGGCTTCGGCTTTGTGTTTGAGTGGCAAGTACGGCGAATTGTTAGACTACGTTATTTTTGCGGTATTGATTTTTTATGCTTTAACGATACTCGGCATTATCCGACTACGGATTAAAAAACCAGAGCTTGAGCGTCCATACAAAGCCTTTGGTTATCCTTTTATTCCATTGTTGTACATTGTCACGGCGGCTTGTATTTGTGTTTTATTGCTAATCTATAAACCCAATTACACTTGGCCCGGCTTAGGCTTGGTACTTTTGGGCATTCCTGTTTTTTATGTACTGAAAAAAAGTTAGTGAATTGTTAATTAGTGAGTTGTGAGTTAGTGAATTGTGAGTTAGTGAATTGTCAATTTGTAAATGGAAAGCGATTATTGATATGTTATCATTATTTCAATCACTAATTCTCTCATTCACAACTAATTTCCTAACTCACAATTTGCTAATTCACAACTCACTCCATCACTCAATAACTATGATACGCAACACATTATTTTTCAGCTTTTTAATCCTTACTTGTTGGGGAAGTTTTGCCCAAAACGGCGATTATCCCATTCAGCCCGTTGCCTTTACGCAAGTGCATTTTAAGGATAATTTTTGGTTGCCTAAAATGCAAGTAAACGCCAATGTAACCATTCCTTACACCCTCAATCAGTGTAAAATTACGGGGCGGATTGATAACTTTCGCAAAGCAGCCAAACAGATTCCTGCCGATAAAAGTACTTCATTTACTTTCGACGATACCGATTTATACAAAGTAATCGAAGGTGCATCGTACAGCCTGCAAACCCAGAAAAATCCACAACTGGAACTTTACCTCGATTCGCTGATTGCCATTATTGGAGCAGCACAAGAACCCGATGGCTATCTTTATACTTTCAGAACCATGCCTATTCAAACACCACATGAATGGATGGGCAGCAAACGTTGGGAAAAAGAAGAAGATTTGAGCCATGAATTGTACAATTCAGGACATTTGTTTGAATCGGCAGTGGCACATTATCAGGCTACAGGCAAAAAAAACCTCTTGAATATTGCCATTAAAAATGCTGATTTATTGGTAAAAACTTTCGGTTGGGGTAAAGAAGAACGTTTTCCCGGTCATCAGATTGTTGAAACAGGGCTGACTAAACTTTACAGGGTAACAGGCAAAAAAGCCTATCTTAACTTGGCTAAATTCTTTTTGGATTTACGTGGAAAAGAAGGACACCTCAACCAAGAATACAGCCAGTCGCATAAAAAAGTCGTTGACCAGCACACCGCCGTTGGTCATGCCGTGCGAGCAACCTATATGTACACGAGTATGGCAGACGTGGCGGCGTTGACAGGCGACAAGCAGTACCTATCCGCCATAGACGACATTTGGCATGACGTAGTAGATAAAAAAATTTACATCACAGGCGGTATCGGAGCTACGGGCAATGGCGAAGCCTTTGGCGATGATTACGACTTGCCCAATATGAGTGCTTATGCCGAAACCTGTGCCGCCATCGCCAATGTGTATTGGAACCATCGGATGTTTTTGTTGCATGGCGATGCCCAGTACATCGACGTTTTAGAAAGAACCTTGTACAATGGCTTGCTTTCGGGTATTTCGTTGAGTGGCGATAAATTCTTTTATCCTAATCCTTTGGCTTCTTACGGACAACACCAGCGTCGTGCTTGGTGGGACTGTGCCTGTTGCGTATCGAATATGACACGCTTTTTGCCTTCTGTGCCGGGTTATACGTATGCCCAAAATCAACAAAATATTTATGTCAATTTGTTTGTAGGTGGAACAGCCACCATTCAACTACCGAATACTGCCGTAACGCTTACGCAAGAAACGGCGTACCCGTGGCAGGGTAAAAATGACATTACGGTACAACCCAACAAAACCAGTTCATTCGCTTTGCACGTTCGTATGCCGGGTTGGGCTATGGGTAAACCACTGTCAGGCGATTTATACAAAGACGAAACACCTGTCAACAATATTCCGATTTTGGTCAATGGTAAACCTTTTGCCTATACCCTTCAAAAAGGCTATGCTGTGATAAAAAGAGTTTGGAAAAAAGGCGATAAAGTAAGCTTTACCTTACCAATGGACGTAAGAAAAGTACTGGCAAAAGACGAAGTAAAAGCCGATAAATCAAAATTTGCTTTACAAAGAGGGCCTTTGGTCTATTGTTTAGAAGGACACGACAATACCAACGCCTCGGTGATGAGTTTGGTATTAGACAAAAATGCCGAAGTAAAAGCCACTTTTCAGCCCAATTTATTAAACGGCGTAATGACGCTCCAAGCCCAAGGCTTTGCCACCGAGCGTCAACTCAATTCAGAGCAATTAATCAAAACCAGCCAAGCTATACAAGCCATTCCGTATTATGCTTGGGCAAACCGAGGAGCAACCGAAATGACCGTTTGGATTCCTTATGAAGAAACAGCCGCACGACCAAAACCAGCCCCAACCATCGCCAGCAAGAGTAAAGTTTCGGGGTCGGTGAGCAATCAATTGATGCTAAAAGCCCTCAACGACCAGTTTGAAGTACAAAACTCCAACGACAAAAGTGCCAATTACCTGCATTGGTGGCCCAAAAAGAATACGACAGAGTACCTTCAATACGATTTCGACCAAAGTTATACCGTGTCGAGTTCGAGTATTTATTGGTTAGACGACAGTCCTTGGGGCGGTTGTCGGATACCTCTTTCTTATAAAGTTTATTACAAAAAAGACGGAGCTTGGTTGCCCGTAACTGTAACACAACAAAGTCCGATTGCTAAAGACCAATTCAACGCTTTGCAATTTGAACCCGTGAATACAACAGGCTTAAAGATAGAAATTCAACTACCAACAGACAACGCCGCTGGCGTGCTTGAGTGGGTGGTGAAGTAAGAGAAAAAACATAATCAAAAAAGCCGAAGCTCTGAGCTTCGGCTTTTTTGATTATCGGTATTTTGTACTTACGATTGGTGTTCTGCTCTCAATAAGTCATTCACTGTTTTTACTGGATTGAACGTAATCAATGGTACTTCTACGAATAAGGTATTCCAGTCAGACATGGCGCCGTTCCACAAGCCTGGTAATTCTTGGGCTTTTACATCTTTCCCATCTCTCGATTTAATCGTGATGAAGCCCGTTTTAGGGTCACGGAAAGAAAGTAAGTCGAAAGCTTCGCCTTTGTAATTTTTCAAACCACATACCAAATCAACTGGATTGAAGTGTGTCGATTCGTTGAAAATTTGCTTTTGTGCAGTGTTATCCACATCTACTTGTGCCGATTCTACAATTTGTAAGCTCACTGTGCCATCGCTGTTTTTACACCAGAATGGCCCACCACCAGGCTCACCTGTGTTTTTCACTACTCCACAAACCCTAATCGGACGGTTAAGTTTAGCTGTAAAATACGCCACTTGTTCTGCTTCTGTCAATGCTTCAAAATTGGCAGGAGGTGCTACACACAGTTCTTTCTCGAAGAATGTTGCCAGTTCTGCCAACAATGCTACCGATGCCGATAATGCCAATTGGGCTTGGTATTGGAAGATTTTCTCTTGCAAGCTCAACAATACGCCAGCAAGGGCTTTTTTGTAACTAAAGGTTGTTTTCTTGATGCTATCAGGCACAACGTTGTCGATATTTTTGATAAATACCACGTCGGCATCAAGGTCGTTGAGGTTGGCCAACAATGCACCGTGTCCAGCAGGACGGAACAACAAAGTTCCATCTTTTTCTCTGAATGGCGTATTATCCAAATTTACTGCAATGGTATCGGTAGAAGATTTTTGCTCTGAAAACGTCACGTTGAATGTTACGCCGAGTGTTCTTTGATAATACGACAATACACTTTTGGTCAGTCCTTTGAAGCCCGAATTGTGTTCGGGTGATACGGTGAAATGCAAATTCGCTTTTCCTTCGGCTGCACCATAGTTGGCTGCTTCGATGATATGCTCTTCGAGTGGAGTGCGGCTACCGTCTGGATATGAGTGGAACTTTAAAAGCCCTTTGGGTAAATAGCCATAATTAAGCCCTTTTTCTGTAAGAAAATACTCTACAATTGTCTTTCTATCGGCATTTTCAGGCAAAATATCTAAGAGGTCTTTGTAAAAAGCAAACTTGGGCAATAACTCGAAGAATTGCTCAACAGATTTGTCGGCTTTGTCATCGGTCAAAAATGTAAAAAGCGACTTAAACATACGAGTAGCAGCCCCAGAAGCAGGAACAAACTTCAACAAGTCTAAGCTTTTTGATTTTTCAGCATAGAGATTTTCGTATTGTTCTACCTCTTCATCCGACAAACGAATTACGCCATCTCCTACCGTAGCAGCTTTTTCAAGTTGCATAAATGGGAATCCATTCTTAAAATCGTCAATTTGTTGTTCAACTGTAGCTAAGTCAATGTTTTTGGCTTGAATTTGTAAAAGGTCTTTTTCTGAAAACATAGTCGCTTTGGGTAAGAAGTATTACTTGCTAAATTAATATTTTGATTCAAATGTTAGATTATGTTGTTCTACAAAGGTAAATTTTTATCTGAATTATTGATAATTTTTTTTGCAAGAATTAGTATAAGGAAAAAATCTAATGAAAAAACCTGTTCAATTGTTTGTATTCTTAGAATTGTCCAAAAAATGCCTGAAAATTTTATCTTGTAAAAACTTATGTTCCTACCAATAAAAACTTTGCTTTGCCTTTTGGTTTTGTCAGTAATGTAGAATTTTTTTCTAAAAATAACGGACTATCTTACCACATCAGCCGACAAAAATAGCAAACATGGTCGATTAATCTTTTTTATAGATTTGCCCAGCTTTCATAACCCATACTATTTGTCTTATTTGCTGAATATTCTCTACAGGATTACCTTCGATAAGTACTAAATCGGCCCAATTGCCTGCCTTGATTCTGCCTGCGAGGGGCAGTTTGAAGGCTTCGGCATTTACAGCCGTACTGGCACGCAGTACCGCCAAGGGACTCATACCGTAGGCGACCATTAGCTCCATTTCACGGGCGTTGTCGCCATGCGGAAATACGCCCACATCACCACCCATGCAAATTTTTACTCCCATCGCTAATGCCTGCTGAAAACTCTTGCGTTTGGCTGTAATGCGTTCGGGTTCTGGCTCTTTATCCTTTTTCCAACCACGGTACTGGCTAATGGCATCTCCTGCGGCCAAGGTCGGACAAAAACAGACATCTTTTTGTTTCATCAACTCAAATACTTCTGTCGTAGCATTATCGCCGTGTTCTATTGTTCGTACACCAGCCATAATTGCCCTCCGCATTCCTTCTGCGGTAGAAGCATGGGCTACCACATCTCTCCCCGAACTTTTGGCTATATCAACCATCCATTGCAATTCTGTCGTTAAAAAAGTAGGTTGGGCATCTTTCATCAAGCCCCAACGATAATCGGCATATACTTTGATAACATCGGCTCCTTTGCCAATTTGGGTTCTAACGGCCTTGGCGAGGTTGTCAACGCCATCGGCTTCTTCTGCTCCTTGCGGTACTTGTACATCGCTTTGAAAGCCTTTAGGGCCATAACTTCCTGTGGCCACCAACGCCCGACCAGCCACCAACATCCGTGGTCCAACAATAACACCTTTTTCAATGGCTTGCTTCAAGCCAATATCGTCGTAGTCTGCTCCTTCTGTTCCCAAATCCCTGACTGTCGTGAAGCCTGCTAGTAATGTTTTTTTGGCATGAACGCCTGCCCGCAAAATGCGTTCAGCACGAGATTCTCGCAATACTTGGTCGTCCCATGTTACTTCGTTGTATGGATGCAAAAGCAAATGCGAATGCCCTTCTATCAAACCAGGCAAAAGCGTAGTATGAGGACTTTCTATGACGGTTAGTTGGGCATTAGTCGGCAACGCCACTTGCAAGCCAACGGCTTCAATAGATTGATTTTTGACCAATACTTGCCAATTATCGTGCATTTTTTCCCCATCAAAAACCCTAGCTGGTTTAATCAAGAGGTATTGGTCTTGGGCAAATGCTGCAAGTGGGAATAGTGATACAATGAGCAGGAAAGCAAGTGGTTTCATCGTTGTACAATTTGTTAATGAAGTAGTTAACTTTGAAGTATTTACAACGAAAATAGCACGATTTTTTGAATCGTGCTATGCTTTTGGGAACTTAAAATAAAGATTTTATTTAATCTTAAATACTACTTTTATATCGTAGTGTACCTTAATTTTCTCAACATCTACGGTGCTTTCTACCATTGGGGCATCGGCTACCGCCATTGCTTCGGCTTTTACCATAGCATTGCGGTACATAGGTTGTGGATAATACACAGGTGTTTCAGACTCGTAAATTTCTAAAGCACCACCTAGCTGCTCGTCGATGCTACTAAGCAAATATTGGGCTTTTTCTTTGGCCGCTTGTAGGGCTTTGATTTTTACTTCTTTCCTCAAACTTTCTATTTTTGAGTACTCGTATTTGTCAATATTGACGGAAATTATACCCTTTTCGTCAATTCTATTGATAATTGCATCAATTTTAGACAAGTTTGGCAACAACAAGGTATAAGTTTTACTTTCTAAAAAATTGAGTGGTTTTTTTCTGCCCCACCATTCTTTGTAGCCATTGATACCGCCAATCGTGAGGTTTTCTTTGGGTAAACCTGCTTCGGCTACTGCTTTTTGCAATTGCTGCTCCAGCACAAGTATATCCACACGATTTTTGTTGTCTTTTTCTTTGAAATATTCTTTCAAGGTGATTGATACAAAAATTTTGTCGGGTAATACTTCTGCTTCTGCCGAACCTGTTACTTCTATTTTTTTAATAGGTTCTTTTTCAGTTTGTTGTGCTTTTGAAGCACCAATAAAACCAATAAAAGCGATAAAGAAAAGAATGATTTTTTTCATGAGAAAGTTATTGATGGTTTATGGAGCAATAACGGCTATTCCTGTTTTTTTGTATATGTTTAACAAATATTAACTAAAATTGCAGCCATTCGTTTTTAGCACGCATTACTTGTTCTATCACATCTCTTACCGCTCCTTTTCCTCCAGCTTTGGGCGATATGTAATTGGCAATTGCCAAAATCTCCTCGCAGGCATCGGCAGGACAAGTAGCCAGCAGATCGGGACGCACCATCACTTGGTAGTCGGGTAGGTCATCGCCCATATAGAGCATTTCGTGTTCGGGAATTTGGACATCAGTCAGCCAGTTTTCGTAAATTTCTAGCTTGCTTTTACCGCCCGAACCCATAAAAACGTCTTGAATTTTTAGGTTTTGTAGGCGTTTTCTTACGCCTTCGTGCTTACCTCCCGTAATGACACAAATGCGATACCCTGCTTGCACGGCTCTTTCGAGGGCGTACCCATCTCTGATATAAAACGTGCGGTAATGCTCGCCTGTTTCTAATACGTGTACAGCCCCATCGGTCATTACGCCGTCTATATCAAATACAAAAGTGGTAATTTGTCGGAGTTTTTCTACAGGAATCATAAGGTATGGGTTTCGATAATACTATGGGTAAGGTTTTGATAAATTTGGTGAAAGTCGGGCTCTTGTCGCAGCATAGCCAAATGTTCCATAATAATGCTTTGGTCGTTGCGACGAGCAGGACCTGTTTGTACCTCAAATACATTATCGGCTTCTAGGGCTTTGCGTAATGTTTCTTGCATCAAGGGTTTGAGTAAAGAAAATTCTAAATCATTTTTCTGCATGATTTCTTGGGCAATTCCCCACAAATGATTGGCAAAATTACAGGCAAATACGGCAGCCAAATGGAGAACTTTTCGTTCTTCCGAGTTTACGGCATAGGTGATGTCTGAAAGGCGTTGTGCTACACTTATCAACAAGTTTTCCACATCTAAATCGCTGGATTCTAAACAAATAGGAATTTTGCTAAAATCCACGTGGAACGTTTTTGAAAAGGTCTGTATCGGATAAAATACGCCAATTTTTATACTTTCGTCAAGATAAAGCTGGGCTAAATCTTGCAGATAAGTCAGCGAGCGACTTCCCGATGTATGCACCAATATACTATTGACAGGCAACGTAAGTTTCGATACAACCTCGTCCATGGCATCGTCTGGCACACATAAAAAGAAGAGCTTCGATTTAGAAAATGAGAAGTCTAAACTCCGATGCACCTTGGCATCGTAGAGCTGCTCGACCAATGCACGGGCATGAGTCACTTGGCGGCTGTAAACCTCCGAAACACGATAATCGGCATTTTCGAGTGCTTGTGACAAATGCCAAGCCACATTTCCGGCACCAATAAACGAAATATTCACTACGGTATAAAGGGAAAAGCGTTAAAACTGAGAGAGGCAAATATAAAAGGTATATTTGGGATTAAGGCAGGAATTGCCCATAAAATCCTATCTTTACCTAGGGCTAAAAATCACAAAACCCCCTCAGAATTGAATCTGAGAGGGTTTTTGTGGTAAAGGGCGGACTCGAACCGCCGACACACGGATTTTCAGTCCGATGCTCTACCAACTGAGCTACTTCACCGTACTGTGTCCCGTTTACATTTTCGTTATTCGTTCGTGTGTTTCGGGACTGCAAAATTAGAAGATAGATTTTAAAATACAAAAATTTACTACGAAAAAAATGAAACTTTTTTTTCGTACAACGCTGTTTTTCGTATCATATAACTAAAAATCAACAACTTAATGCTTTTGCTTTTTTCAAAAAAAAGTATAAAAAAATTAAAATAGTATGCTTGCATACTATTGCTAAAATAAAGATATTTGTAAAAAATAGCTTTTTCCATGTTTTTTTAAGAAAAAACAAAGAACTAAACTTTTGCTATGGCTATGCACATATTATCGTCTATCATATTTGCCCTTTTACTGGCTGGTGCGGGGTATTTGATTGGGAAAAGGATACAGCTTATCCGCCAAACTATTTTGTTGGGTCGTGACGAAAATCGACACGACCAGCCCGAACGACGCAGGGCTATGATGATACAACTCGCCTTTGGGCAACAACGCATGTTTGACCGCCCTCTTGTGGGAATTTTGCACTTGGTGGTGTATTTGGGCTTTATTCTTATCAATATAGAGGTACTCGAAATCATTCTCGATGGCTTGCTTGGTACGCACCGTTTGTTTGCTCCTTTATTGGGAAGTGCCTATCCAGCCTTAATTAATTTCTTTGAAAGCCTCGCTGTAGGCGTGCTGGTGGTTTGTGTGGTATTTCTGATTCGTAGAAATATTACGCACGTGCCAAGGCTACAAGCCCAACAACACCGAGAACTCAAGGGCTTTCCTGTGATAGATGCCAACGTGATTTTATGGAGCGAAATTATTTTGATGAAATGCCTGCTTGTGATGAATGCCACCGATGCCATACTGCAAGCTCGACACGTAGAGGGCTATCACGCTGTAGGAACATTTTGGTGGAGTGGCACAATGGTGCATTTTTTTGAAAATTGGCAAACGCCTTGGCTTGTGCTGCTCGAACGTACTACATGGTGGCTGCATATCGTCGGGATTTTGGCTTTTGCGGTATATGTTACGTATTCTAAACATTTACATATTTTCTTGGCGTTTCCTGCCACGTATTTCGCTAGTTTGAAGCCTTCGGGAACGATGGCCAATATGCCAGCCGTAACCCAAGAAGTACAAATCATGTTGGGATTGGCCGAAGCCCCAAGCACCACAACCGAAATAGAACGTTTTGGGGCAAAAGATATTCAAGACCTTACTTGGAAAAACCTGCTCGATGCCTACGCTTGTACCGAATGTGGGCGTTGTACCTCGCAATGCCCTGCCAACCTCACAGGTAAAGCACTGTCGCCACGAAAAATTATGATGGATACCAGAGATAGGCTCGAAGAAGTGGGCAAAGCAATCCAAGCCAATCAAGGACAACGCCCAGACGACGGCAAGGCATTGTATGGCGATTATATTTCGTCAGAAGAACTGCGTGCTTGTACTACTTGCCAAGCCTGTGTAGATGCTTGTCCGATAAATTTATCGCCATTAGACATCATTTTACAATTGCGTCGTTATCAGATTATGGAAGAAGCCAACGCTCCTGCCTCATGGAATATGATGTTTGGCAATCTTGAAAACAACCAAGCTCCTTGGAAGTTTTCGCCATCAGACCGATTCAATTGGAATCAAATGTAAACCAGATTTTACCTAAAATACATGAAACGATTTTTCATTATTCTGAGCATACTTGTTGTTGGGCTGTGGCTCGTCTATCTTTCAGGAGAAAAGCCAGCACCGCCACAACTCAAAACTTATACTTTTGCGTTGCCCGACAGCCTGACTACCTTAGCCCAGCAGATTCAAACGGAAGAAAAAGCCGTTGTGGGCATTCGACCCGACAACGAAGCCAGAATTATTTTTGCCGATTCGTTGCATCCGAGCAAGACTAAAGTAGCCATTTTGTACATTCATGGATTTTCGGCAAGTCAAGAAGAAGGCGACCCTATTCATACGCATTTGGCTCAACGCTATCATGCCAATTTGTATTTGGCTCGCTTGGCACATCATGGCACAAATTTGGGCGATTCGACCATGCAAAATAGCAAGAGCGACGATTTTATCGCTTCTGCCGAAAAAGCCCTTGCCATTGCCCAAAAACTAGGCGATGAGGTAATCGTTGTGGGTACGTCTTTTGGTGGAGCTTTAACCTTATACTTGGCGGCACACCATCCCGAAATCAAGGCTATTGCTTTGTATTCGCCTTGTATCAAAATATTTGACGACAAAGCCGAATTGATAGATAACCACTGGGGCAAAACTTTGTCACGCTTTGTTTTGGGGTCTGATGTTCGTGATTTTAAACCCTACAACACTCTTCATGCAAAATATTGGTGTACGCATTACCACGTAGATGGCATTGTGGCTTTGCAAAACTTTTTGACGCATCTGATGACTCCCGAAACATTCGCCCAAGTAAAATGCCCAACTTTTGTAGGTTATTATTACAAAAATGAAACCGAACAAGACAAGGTTGTTTCGGTAAAAGCCATTCTTGAGATGTACGAAAATTTAGGTGTAAATGCTAGTCAGAAAAAATTGGTTAATTTTCCTAATGCTGGTAATCACGTCATTGGCTCGTATGTTTTATCCAAAGATTATCAACACGTTGAAAAAGAAACGGCTCAGTTTTTAGATGCCTTAGTAAAATAAACCATAGGCTTATTCTTTTTCCTTAAAACAATGCACTATGAATACATTTTCGATTCAACCTGTAGCCACAATGACCGACATGGCTATGCGAGGCGAAACCCCCGAAGTATTATTTTGGGTAGGCTGTGCTGGCTCGTTCGACGACCGTTATAAGAAAGTTACACGAGCTTTTTGTCATATTTTACAACAAGTAGGCATCAAATTTGCCGTTTTAGGTACTGAAGAAGCCTGTACCGGCGACCCTGCACGCAGGGCTGGCAACGAGTTTTTGTTCCAAATGCAAGCAAGTCTGAATATCCAAGTATTGAATGGCTATGAGGTAAAAAAGATTGTAACGGCGTGTCCGCATTGTTTCAATACACTCAAAAACGAATATCCAGCTTTGGGAGGTAATTACGAAGTGATACACCACAGTACTTTTTTACAACAACTCATCAACGAGGGTCGTATCAAATTGCAAGGAGGAGGTGCATTTAAAGGGCAAAAAATCACTTATCATGATTCTTGTTATTTAGGGCGAGCCAATGGTATTTTTGAAGCACCAAGAGCCTTACTGGCGGCACTCGATGCCGATTTGGTAGAAATGAAGCGTTGTCGTAGCAAAGGACTATGCTGTGGGGCTGGAGGTGGACAAATGTTTAAAGAACCCGAATCAGGGCAAAAAGACATTAATCTCGAACGCACCGAAGAAGCGTTGGCTACAGGGGCATCGACCATTGCCGTGGCTTGTCCTTTTTGTATGGTCATGATGAGCGATGGCGTGAAAAACAAAGAGAAAGAAAATACCGTACAAGTATATGACCTTGCGGAACTGATTGCTTCTCAACTGTAGTTTTAGGGGTATAAGGACGATGTGTTTGTCCTAAGAATAAAATTTAAGCTATTTTTGTGCGATAGAAACCAGAACATCATGTTGACTTCATTTGAAACCTTACCCCCTTCGGCAAGGGTGTGGATATACCAAGCCGATAGAATCCTAACCCAGCAGGAAGTAGAAACGATTAGTACCTATTTACAAAACGAAGTGGCCCAGTGGGCGGCTCACGGAAGTCCTTTGGTGGGAGCTTTTGCCGTGTTGTACAACCGTTTTGTGATTGTAGCAGTAGATGAAGCCCAAAATGCGGCTTCTGGGTGTTCTATTGATGCCTCTACTCGTTGGCTCAAAGCCTTGGGCGAACACCTACAACTCAACTTTTTCGACCGCTCGGTGAGTTATTGGAAAAATCAGTCTATTGCTTCGGTAGAAATGTTGCAACTCAAACAAGAAGTTGCATTAGGCAATATTACGCCCGATACCGTTATTTTTAATAATCTTGTTGCGACCAAAGGCGATTTTGAAACGCAATGGCAATTGAAAGCCGCCGATTCGTGGATGAAACGTTACTTTAAAGGTATTACAGCCTAGCTGTTATGGGCTTTTGGATTGCTGACATCTGCAATCCAAAAGCCCATAACTTTTTCCTACCGCAAGCTCTCTAGCAATTTTTTAAATATCGCCGTATTTTCGTAAAAACCTGCAAATTGCTGGGCTTGTGGGCCGTAGGCAAACACCATCACGGGCGTAGCGGTATGGTCGGGTGTAGCAAATGCTCCTTCTACTTTTCCTTGTTCAAAGTTGCCATCGTGTAGGGTCAAACCGCCCGTTTCGTGGTCGGCTGTTACGAGTACCAAGGTTTCGCCATCTTGGTCGGCAAAAGCCAAGGCTTTTCCGATTACTTGGTCAAAATCAAGCATTTCTTCTACAATAAAAGGCAACTGGTTGTTATGCCCTCCGTGGTCAATTTGTGAGCCTTCAAGCATCAAGAAAAAGCCTTTGGGCGATTGCTTCAAATATCCAACGGCCTTGTCAAAAGCTTCTGACAAATAATTGCCTCTGCCTTTTAGTTTCGGACGAACCGCCATTTCATCGACCAAAACACTGATGTTTTTGTCGGCTATTTTTGCAGGAATTTCTTGTAAAGTATTGAAAAATAAACGATTGTTCTTACTTGCTTGTACAAGTGAGTCGTTTAAAAGACTTCTACCAGCCCCAATACTCAAGGCTATTGGACTTTTGCATAAATCTTCAAAAATAAACCTATCCCAACTTCTTTCGGGCTGGTGTGCATAAAAACTGGCAGGTGTTGCTCCTGTGATGCTTTCACTTACGACTAAACCCGACTTTATACCTTTGGTAAGTAAAATTTCTGGAATGGTGGCAAGGCTATCACCTTGGGTATTTACGCCAATGTAACGATTGTTTGTTTTTTGTCCAGTAGCAATGGCAGTTGCTCCTGCCGCCGAATCGGTATGATAATTATCTGCCGAATTGGTTTTGGATAAACCGATGTTTCGCATCTGAAAAAGATTCAGTTGCCCATGATTGGCGGTAAAACCAGCATATTGCTGTGCCAAACCCATGCCATCGCCAATCAATAAAATAATGTTTTTGACTTTCTTGGTCGAAGCATCGGTTTTATAACTCGGCTGATACAAGGCATAAGAATCGTGTGTTGCTACTAGGTTGGCTGGTCGTTTTTGTAAATAATCGCTCAGTTGATGAAGGTGGTCTGTACCGAGCCAATCGACTCCCAATTGAATAAACGTCTGGTAACTTGTACGGGTATCGGGGCTACCCCAAAAGCGAACTTTTTTGTCTTGTTGATGAGCTTTTGCGATGGCATTCTGCACTTTGGTCATTTCGTTTGCGGGCAATTTCCCTAGTCCGTTCCAACGGCTGTAGCGAGCAAAGCTATCGCTTATCAATGGTACACGCCATTGCACATCGGTTGGATAATTTTCGTTGAAACGACCATCAAAATAAAAAATTTCATCGAAACTATGCCATGAACTTGGTGCGGGTCTGTCGCCACTGATAACAATTTGAATGGCATTCGGATTGTTTTTTCGGTCGAAATAAGTACGAAAAGGAGCAAGTTGGGTTTGTAGCAAACGTAAACTTTCAGCACCATTGTTTTTTAGGTCTATCAACAATTGAAATGGTCTGATGCCTGCTGGGTGTAGGCTAATTTCTTTCAAAATAGGAGCAAGATACAATTGCTGAAAAGTGCGTGTAGGCTTGATTTCTTCGGGCGTATGTGCCACCATGAGTTCTTGATTAACGAGGAAAACATCTACTTCAATCGAGCCAAAGCCTAGTCCAAAGGCTTGATAAAAAGGAACTTCGTGTAAATAATCGTTGTGTGCGTGGGCATGGTCGATGCCATAGTCTTGTGCTTTCACGAAAGTTGCTAGTAAAAGACAAGCCATCAAAAGTAGTTTTTTCAAGGGATAAGGAATTTGTAATTGTTCTGAGATGATTGTATGCTAAACTTAGGGCTTTCTATCAGGATAATCGGTGATGATGCCGTCAACGCCCAAGGCTTGTATGTGTTGCAAATCGGTGGGTTCGTTGACAGTCCAAGGCACAACTTTGACTCCTTTTTCATGACAAAAACTAATCACTTCTGGTGTAAGTAGTTTAAAATAAGGACTATAATAAGCTGGAACAAAGCCCAACTGCTCAAACAAAACCTGTGGCAAAGCATCGCTTGTAAGTGCCGACAAGGCTATTGCTTTATAATGCTTTTGCTCTATTTGTTGCTGCCAATATTGTAAAACAGCCCAATCGAAGCTTTGTAGAATTACTCTTTGAGGAGGCAACAAAGCGATAATTTCGGCATAGACCAAGGCCGAAAACTCCGCCACAGTTGGTTGGCTAATGCCATATTCGCTTGCTTCCGATTTGATTTCTATGTTATACTTTACCAAAGGTAAGCCTTTCTGTTTGCGGTATTTTTCGCAAGCTTTGATAACCTCCTTGAGCAAAGGTTTGTAGGTAGGCAGTTTTTGCTGTGTCGGAAACCTTTCGTTGCCCCTGCTTCCACTGTCAAACTGCTTGATGCGTTTGTAAGGCATTTGATACAAATTGAATTGCTTTTCTTCTGTTGTCAAAACGGGCGTGCCATCGGGTTTGCTCATGTACAAAGCCGACATATACGGCTCATGCGAAACCACTACTCGTTTATCCTGACTGATACAAACATCCATTTCGAGGGTCGTTACGCCCAAATCTAAGGCTTTTTTGAAAGCCTCAAGTGTATTTTCGGGCATAAGACCACGGCATCCCCGATGTCCCTGCCAATCTATTTGTTGTGCTGTGCTGGCATAACACAAGCACAAGCAAATCGCTAACATTATCTTTTGTATCATGGTTGATGGAAAATATCGTTTCACCCTGTTACGACAAAAGTAGCAGGTAAACAGCAGGAGCGATGGTATTGTATTTTATGGTTTTGTTAAAAAATCCTTTTACTTAAAAGCCGAAATGCCTGTAATGGCAGCACCCAATATAAGCAAATGTATGTCGTGTGTGCCTTCATACGTCACAACCGATTCCAAGTTCATCAGATGACGCATGATAGGGTATTCGCCCGTAATGCCCATGCCGCCGTGCATTTGTCGGGCTTCACGGGCGATGTCGAGGGCTATGGCTACATTGTTGCGTTTGGCAAGCGATATTTGTGCCGAATTGATTTTTCCTTGGTTGAATAAAGTGCCTAAACGCCAGCAAACCAATTGGGCTTTGGTGATTTCGGTAAGCATTTCGGCCAATTTTTTTTGGGTAAGTTGGAAAGAAGCAATGGGTTTATCGAACTGAATCCGTTCGAGCGAGTAGCGTAAAGCCGAATCGTAGCAATCCATCGCTGCCCCTAAAGCTCCCCAAGCAATGCCATAGCGAGCCGAGTCTAAGCAACTCAGAGGAGCTTTGAGTCCATCGGCTAAAGGAAGCATATTGGCTTTGGGTACTTTCACATGGTCGAATACCAACTCACCTGTACAACTAGCCCGCAACGACCATTTGTTGTGAATTTCGGGAGTAGAAAAGCCTTCCATGCCTCTTTCGACGAGTAATCCTTTGATACGTCCTTGCTCGTTTTTTGCCCAAACTACGGCCACATCTGCCATTGGGGCGTTAGAAATCCACATTTTTGAGCCATTCAATACCACATAATCGCCTTCTTCGTAAAAATGCGTTTGCATTCCCGAAGGGTTTGAACCAAAGTCGGGTTCGGTCAAGCCAAAGCACCCAAGCAAGATGCCGTTGGCTAGTTTGGGTAAGTATTTTTGTCGTTGGGCTTCGTTGCCGTATTGATAAATGGGGTACATCACCAAGGAGCTTTGTACCGATGCCATCGAACGCAAGCCCGAATCGCCTCGCTCGATTTCTTGCATCATGAGGCCATAAGCTATGTAGTCGA
The DNA here is from genome assembly GCA_013298025.1 of Cytophagales bacterium. Taxonomy (GTDB): domain Bacteria; phylum Bacteroidota; class Bacteroidia; order Cytophagales; family Spirosomataceae; genus Flectobacillus. The sequence goes on from JAAFJE010000026.1 coordinate 18,840, forward strand.
GGCCGCTACCGCCATATTCTGCGGGAATTGTTGACCCAAATAAGCCAGCTTCGCCAAATTTTCGGACAAGCTGATACGGAAAAGTAGCCGACTGTGCTGCATCTTCGATGATAGGTGACACTTCTCTTTTGATAAAATCTCTTACACTTTGTCGAATTAAGCAGTGTTCTACGGTGAGTAAATCGTCTATTTGATAAAAATCAGGCGATACAAAAGCATCTGTTCGAGGTTTATGCGTTTTCATAGTTTTGCGTTGTTTGGATGAAGTTTTTATTTGTTTCTAAATACATCATTAGAACGCATAAGTTAATAGTTTTGTGTGAATTTCATGGGGGATAAATAAAAAAACCTCTATAAAATAGAGGTCTATCTCAAATATGACAAATAACGATTTTCTATGATTTGTACTATGTTTTCTCTTTTATCTCGTTTATTTACAAGCAAATAAGCATTTTCTTCTTCATACGTTGCATGGTGAAATACAGCACTAGAAATACGGCTAGAAACCATATATTCATAGATTCTATACCTTTGTGACTTTCTTTGATTGACACATATTGGCTTATCTTGTTCTTTTGGGTCTAAAATACCTTGAAAAGCAAAAGAAGCGTTTGGGTATTTTTTTAAAAAGACCAACATGATGTGTAAGCAAGTTGAGATAACTTTAACGTTTGAAGAGTTAGAACCTGCTTTAATCAAATACTTATTTTTATTTTTCTTATGCTTCCACAAGTAAAATTGTATGACAAAAAAACCTTCTGGATATTCATCGACTACAATAACATACTTTTGATTTTTGTTGCAATAGAAGTGATATATATGTGATGTTATGGTCGAATCATCTTTATTTTTTTCTTTAAATCTGAATGTAACGGGATAGTGTGAGTCAAACATTTATACAAAATATTCATAGGATTTATTTCTAAGTGCATCTAGTTCAGATTGAGTCTTTATTTTGAAATATACTCCATCTTTGGGGGGGGTATGTTCATTCAATAGCAACTCAAGTTTTTCTTTAAAATAGACAAACCATGATTTTAGTTGTTTTAAGTCATCTATAATTGTGTCTATCAATAGCGTAAAATCATCAAATTGCTCTCTATTCGTATTTTCAAATACATCAATAGCTTTATCAAGATTTGGTAAATTTGCTTTTACTTCCGACAAAACAGACGTATATAAACTATATGATTCTAGATTAACATGAAGTTCTTTTGAAAATGATTCGTGAGCCTTTGCTTTAGTGTTTTGTATAAATTGTGAAAACATCAGCAAATCGTTCTTTAAGTTTGTCCTTTCATTTCCACTAATCTTTGGCGTATCTATTTTTGAAAATGTTTCATAGAAATACCCTAAAGCGTCAGTTGTGTTATAATGATAGCGCGCATTATTCCTTAAAAAACCATTGCTAACAGTCCTTACTACAGCCAAAGATGGCGGTTGTGGGTATTGAAGTGAAGTAGCCATAAGTTTTTAACGTAAAATATACCTCAAAAGGTCATGTAAAATAACTATTACTTGCGTTATTAAGCATACAAAAAAAAGAATAAGTTTTACGAAAAACTAATTAAAATTGTTTTTTTCGATGTATGGTTTCGTTGCAGTAATACATTTATTAGTAAACGATTAGTATGTTGAAGAATTGTGTAGGATGAATAGTTATAAATAATTGCCTAATAGATGATTAGATAAAAATACGATGTTGTAATAACGTCATATTTCGCAATTCAGGAGTCATATTTTCTCCATCCGAATGCCAATTTGTTGCATCAAGGCACTGGCATTGAAACTTTGGCATATACCTTTGCGAAGGGTATAATCAAATAGCAATCCGGTAGGCGTTACTTCTGAGGAAAAACTATAATTCTCTACAAAATCGCTTTGCTCAAATTCTTCGCCTAATGCCACGTCATGCGTTGAAATAAAGCCCGATGCGTAGCAAGTGTGTAGCTGTAGCAACAAGGCTTTCGCTCCGTCGTGACGGTCTTTTGAATTTGTTCCTTTTAAAATTTCATCTAAAAAATATAAGGTTGGTAATGGCTGTTGCGTATCTTCGAGCCATCGAATGAGTTGTGCCAAGCGTTTGAGTTCGGCATAAAAAGAGGAGGTATCTTCTGCCAACGAATCTTGGGTTCGCATACTCGTAAATACCTGCATAGGCGAGCAAATGAAGCTTTGGGCGTGTACAACCGAACCCATCAAGGCCAATACTACATTGGTGGCAACGGTGCGTTGAAAGGTACTTTTACCCGACATATTAGAGCCTGTAATGACAATGGTGTTGCCCAAGCCTTTGAGAGTAACGTCGTTGTGAATGCGTTTGTGGGCTTTGATAAGCGGATGCCCCAATGCCTTGGCTTCTACAACAAAAGCTTCGGAGCTAATGCTTGGAAAAATGGTGTTGGGCTGTGCAAAGGCGTGTCCTGTCAAGCTATTGAGGGCTTCAAAAGTGCCTAGGGTTTCGAGCCAAAGGGGTAAGGCTTGTGCGTGTTGTTGTCGCCATTGTTCCAGCTTTAGTATATATTGTAAATCCCATAAAGTAAGCAAGCCCACCGAAAGTTGAAATATCGGATTCTGGCGGTTATTGATGCGTGCCAATAGTTGTTCCAACGCAGCAATATGTGTGCTTGCTGGGGCGATGGTTGCCTGTAACTTTTGTAAATAAGGTGACTGAAAATGTTGTTGCTCGATTGTTTTGCACAACACGTTATATGCTTGTAATGCCCCAACTACTTGGTCTGTTTGTAAAAGATAGCTGCTGATAATACCCGAAATTTGTTTCAACAACCATCCATGAAAAGCCATCACTACCACGATGACAGCCATTGGCAACAAGCCTACAATACTAGCAAGTACAACAGGAATGCTTACCCAAGGCAAAAAACGGGCTTGTAATAACCATTTTTTGGAGAGTAACGCCAAACTTGGCTGTGTAGCCCAAGCCAGTAATGTGTCGGTGGGTTCGGCTACCGAGGGTATTTCAATGGCAGTTGCTTCGAGGAGTTGCCGCCAGTCGAGGTAGTTTTTCATTTCGGTAATGGCTGCTTGTCGGTTGACGATGGTGGTTGCTTGGGCTGGTGCTTGTAGCCAGTCGGCAAGGATAGCCGCTCCTTGGTAAGTATGGGTGCGGTTGAGCAAACGAAAAAGCGATTGCTTGCCGAACAAATCTAAATCGGCAGCATAAAAATGAGCGTTTTGTAGGAAGTTTTCGCCTGTTTCTGGTCTAGTAAAAATACCTTCAAGGCGTTGTTGCTCGTCCCAATTGAGTTGAGCAAGGATGGTATTGCGTTGCTTTTGTTGTTTTAGCTGTAAATGTTTGGTTATCATCCACAAAAAAACAGCAATACCGCCTAGTATCAGCATCACTGTCGCCCAAGGATTGCCCCAAGCGTATATCCAATAAAGCAGTGTTGCGTAGCTTACAAAAAATACGGCACGCACCATCGCCCATTGGTTGTATTTTTGTTGAAAAAAAGCGGCTTGTTCTTCAAATGCTTGTTGTCTTTGGGCAAAAATGGGTTTCATTGTGTAAAGTTTTGTAAGTCGAAATAACAACAAAGGTACAAAATAAGCTTTATAATGGCTTACTTTGTACCTTTGTTATCCTTGGTTACGTATGACTAAAACGAAAGCTTAGGCAATTTTCTTTTTAAAGTATTTTGTACGAATCCTTTCGTTGATATAGTACATACAGGGTACAATCACAAGGGTTAATACGGTAGAGAAACTTAACCCGAAGATGATTGTCCAAGCCAAAATACCCCAGAATACGGCACTGTCGCCACCAAAGGCAATGTGTGGATTCAGTTCGGTAAACATGGCTACGAAGTCGATACTCAAACCTACGGCGAGTGGTACTAAACCTAAAATAGCTGCCGAAGCGGTAAGCAATACGGGTGTTAAACGAACACTTCCTGCCTCAATAATGGCTTCTTTCAACGCATAGCCTCTGCCTCGTAGTTCGTCGGTAAATTCGATGAGCAAAATACCATTTTTTACGACAATTCCTGCCAGTGCAATGATACCTACCCCCGACATGATTATCGAGAAGGTCATGCCAAAGAGCATAAAGCCAAGCAACACGCCTATGAACGAAAGCAAAATAGTGGCAAAAATGATAATTGGTTTTGAAACAGAGTTAAACTGGATTGTTAATACCAAGAAAATCAACAAGATAGCTCCAAGAAACGCTACGCCCAAGAAGTTGGCTGTTTCGGCTTGTTCTTCTTGCTCGCCACCCATTCTTACGGTATAACCACCTGGAATGTCAATATCTTTTATCAATTCTTGAATTTGCCCTACAATCTGGTTGGCATTATAGCCTGTCACTACGTCTGAACCGAGCGTAATCACACGCTGTTGGTTTTTACGGTTGATTTGGCTAAAAGTAGTCGAATAACGAATAGATGCCACCGAGCTTAAAGGCACTTTACGCAACTGTCCGCCCATGTTCATATCACGATACGTAATATTCAAACTGAGGAGTTTCTCAATTTGGTTACGGTCTTGTTCTTTGATACGCAACTGAATAGGGTATTCGTCTTTGTCGTCTCTAAATTTAGAAATTTCTGTACCAAACAAGGCTGTACGAATAGCCATAGCAATTTGCGAAGAAGAGATGCCTTCTCGTTGTGCCTTCACTTTATCAACGTCCACGATGATTTCGGGTTTGTTGGTAATCAAGTCGCTTTTGAGTTCGTCGATGCCTTGAATACCCGATTTTTCGATTTTGTCAAGTACCTCTTTTTCTAATTTTTGTAAAACAACAAAATCATCTCCAGCAATTTCTATGGCAATGGGTTTACCTGTTGGTGGGCCATTGTTTTCTCTTTCTACCGAAATTTCAGAACCCGGCAAAGGTATTTTTTTGAGTTCTTTACGAATTTCTTGCAACATTTTTTCGGAAGAAACGTCGCCTCGTTCGGTCTTTTTCACGAAAGCAACGGTTACTTTCGATTTTTGTGGCGTTGCCGAGCGGTCGGGGTTGAATGGGTCGCCAGCATTTTTACCTACATTTGAAATCACCGAGTTGACCGCTTTTTCGGCATGATTTTGCTTGATTACTTCAAATACTTTTTTCTCTAAAATCTTCGTCACCGAGTCGGTTGTACGGGCATCCGTTCCTACAGGCATTACATGATATACATAAACGTAGTCGGGGTCGCCACTAGGGAAGAATATGACTTTCGGCTGTACGACACCCATCATGAAAAAGGTGAAAATGAGCAAGCCAAACATACTGATTACCACAAAAACTGGGCGACGGCCATTGATTACCCACGATACGATGCCTTTATACCAGTTTTTGAAGGCTGGCAGTGCGGTATCTTGGAAAGGAACAATGATTTTGGGCGTTAGTACAAAATGGTTGAATAAATAAAGGGCTAAAATAAATACAAAGAAATTGCCCAATCCAACATTGATTAAATACCCAACCAAGGCCAATCCACTCAAAATAATCAAGGGTTTGCGTAAACTTGCCAAGCTTGATTGTGCTTCGTGTACTCCTTCGTCGTGGCGTTTCATGAATGATACCGCAAAAACAGGGTTCATTACGTAGGCTACCAACAAGGAAGCAAATAGCGTATAAATCAAGGTGATAGGTAAGAATTTCATAAATTCTCCTACGATACCGGGCCAAAACAACAAAGGAACAAAGGGTGCAATGGTGGTGAGCGTACCAGATAATACGGGTAAAAATACCTCTGATGCAGCCAATTTTACCGATTCTATAATGCTTAGTTTACGGAATTGGTTAAAAATACGGTGCGAGTTTTCAATGACCACAATGGCATCATCTACTACAATACCCAAGCCCAACAAGAAGGCAAACAACACAATGGTATTCAGCGTAAAGCCTGAAAAATACAAAGGAATGAAGGCTATCAATGCCGAAAGTGGTACGGATAAACCAACGAAAACGGCATCTCGAACGCCCATAAAGAACATTAATACCAATACTACAAAGATAAAACCGAGGATTACGGTGTTTATCAAATCGTCGAGGTCGGCTTTGGTACGTTCCGACGAATCGGCGGTAACACGTACTTCTACGCCTTGTGGCAAATGCTCTTCTTTGTATTCGTCTAAGATTTTTTCGATTTGTTCAGAAGCCGAAATCAAGTTTGCACCGCTTCGTTTAATGACGTTGAGCGTTACAACGGCACGGTTGTCGAGGCGAGCAAAATCTTGGCGTTCTTCGTTGCTATCCACTACTTCGGCTACATCGCCCAAGCGAATCATGGCACCAGCCGACGAGCGAAGCATGATGTTTTGAATTTGCTCAATCGCTTTAAATTCTCCTACCACACGGATGGTACGACGCACGCCATCAACGTTGAGTTCACCACCCGAAATATTGATATTTTCGCTTTGTACAGCCATTTGAATATCTCCGAAAGTTAAACCTGCGGCCTGAGCTTTGTACAAATCGAGGTTGATTTGTATTTCTCTTTTTAAAGCTCCTACAATATCTACTCTCGTAATTTCGGGCAAACCTTCTATTTTATCTTGCAATTCTTCGGCATAATCTTTCAGTTTTTCTAAAGGATAATTTCCTGCCAAGTTGATGTTCATGATAGGAAATTCTGAAAAGTTTACATCTTGTGCCGTTGGCCCCGAGTCGAGCTTTTGCGGTAAATCTCTTTTCGATTTGTCCACCGCATCTCTTACCCGTTGTAGGGCATCTTCTACTTTTACATTCGGATTAAACTCTACCAAAATCACCGATACATCTTGTAAGGCGTTCGATTTGATACGCTTTACACCTGAAAGGGTTTTCAACTGCTTTTCAATGGGCTTGTTGATAACGTTTTCAATATCGGCGGGTGTTGTACCGAAGTAAATCGTTTGTACATAAATTTGTGGCACTTTAATATCAGGGAATTGTTCTTTGGGAAGGCTTTTATAAATACCTAAACCCGCCAAAAATACCATGAAAGTGAAAATATATACGGTGGTTTGGTTTGTTGCCAACCAACCAATCATTTTATATATTCCCCCGCTGCCATGAGGTAATTCTTGTATATCTTTTTCTTGATTTTCCATGATGAATAATGATTATTTGCTATGCCTAGCGTTGCTATTGGCTTGATGAAAAACAAAGCTTAAAAGCTTATCAATGAGCCATCTACCAAATCTTGATAGCCTTCTGTAATCAACAAGTCGCCTGCTTGTAATCCTTCGGTAATTTCGATGTTGCCGTTGTAGCTCAAGCCGGTTTTTACTTTACGGCCACGCGCCACTTTTTTGCCGTTTTCGGTAGTAGCTACATATACGAGGTCGCCAGCTTCTGTTTTTTGGATTAAATTTTGTAAAATAACAATGCTATTGGCTTTGGCTTGGTCGTTGATGTTGAGTACCGCTACTTGGTTGGGTTTGAGCGAACCACCCAAATTCGGGATTTTAGCTTCTACGCCAAAAGTTCTCGAAACAGGGTCCACAAGGGCATCTACTACCGTAATTCTAGTATCAAGTTCTTTGTTGATGTCTGGGAATTTTACGTTTACGGCATCGCCACGTTTAACAGAACCTAGATAGGTATCGGCTATTTTACCTGTAACTTTTAGGTTGCTTACATTAACCAATTGGAAAATTGGATTGCCTGGCATACCCATTTCGCCTACTTTTTGACGAACCACTTCTACTGTTCCTGCTATTGGGGCATACACTTTGGTCATAGCCAATTGGGCATCCATGGTAGCCATGCGTTTTTCCAACGATTCTTTGTTGGCTTTGGCTTGTAAGTATTGCACTTCCGAGCCAATTTGTTGGTCCCAAAGAGCTTTTTGCTTATTGTACAGCGTCGTAGCAAGGTCTAGTTGTTGCTTCAATTCGGCAATGGTTTGTTTCAAAATGGTGTTGTCGATAGTGGCAACCAATTGTCCTTTTTTCACTGCCTGACCAGCCGTTACGAGTACGCTTGTCAATTGTCCGCTCATTTGTGGGCTTACCTGCACGATGTTTTCAGAAGTTACTACGCCTTGCACTTCCACAAAATGTTTGAAGGTTTGGGCTTGAATCGGGCTTACGGCTACCGTAATGATTTTCTGCTCTTCTTTTTTAGCAGGATTGGCGGCACCAAGCTCTTTTTCTAAGGCTTTGATTTTGGTTTCTATGGCTTGACGCTCCGATTGAAGGGCTTCTAATTCAGCTTTTTTGTCAGTAGGTTTATTGCAAGCAGCGAATAAAACGACAGAGGCTAAGGTTATGTATTGAGTCTTCATATTTTGATGATTGCGATATTTCGGTTAAAATTATTCTGTGTAAAGTTTCCCTTTGGCTTTGTCGAGGTCAACTTTCGCCACAAGTACATTGTAAAGGGTTGTGAAATAATTAGTTTGGGCTTCTTTGTAGGCAATTTCGGCATTGATTAACTCAATGTTTGAGCCTACGCCTTGCTCGTATTTGATTTTCGATACTCGTACCACTTCCTTGGCAAGTTCCATGTTGAGTTTTTGTTCCTGCAACGTTTCATAGGCATTCTTCAAGGTGATTTGTCCTTGTTGGATTTGCAAGTCGATAGAGCTTTCTAAATACGATTTGCCTTCTTTGAGTTTACGCAGCGTATTTTCTGATTGAACGAGCTTGTATTTTTTGGCAAAACCGTCAAATATAGGCACTTGAATGCTAAAGCCAATGGTAGCTGCATCGAACCAAGGCTTCGTAATCAAATCTGTAAAGGCTGGGCGACCAGTACTGAAACCATACGAACCCGTGAGTAGCACACGAGGCAAATAGCCTGCTTTGATGTTTCTGGCATCGAGTTGTGCTAGTCTGTCTTGGGTTTGTAAAATAGAATATTCGATGCGGTCGGCATAGGTAAATGGCGTTTGGCTTTCTGGTACAAAGGCATTGAGGTCAACGTCTGCCATCTTATCGGTCAAGCGAATGGCTTCGTCTTGGCGTAATCCCATTTGAAACTTCAAAAACAAATACCCTAATTCTTGCAAACGGGCTACATTTTTTACTTCAATAGCAAGGTTATTTCTTTGTACTTCAAGGCGTTGTACGTCTAGTTTTTCTACAAAACCTTGCTGATTCATGGCTTGGGTTTGCTTGAAAGTAGAGTCTAAACGACCAATATTGAGGTCAAGTAATTTGAGTCTTTCTTCATTGACCAAAATGCTATAATAGGCCTTAATCACATTTTCGGCTACTTGTTGTTTGGTTTGAACCAAAGTTTTTTGCGAAAGTTCTTTATACACATCAGCCGCTTTTAGCCCCAACAAATACGAGCCATCGAAAAGCAATTGGCTAAGACTAATGCCTGCATTACCACTGTTGCGAACCCCAAATTCGGCAGCAATTACGTCGCCTTCTTTGGCATTGGGGTCGAAGGTTCTGGCTGGAATAAATACCCTTTGGATAATCAAGTTGTTGGTATAGCCAATGCTGCCGTTTACTTGTGGTAAGCCTACCGCCTTGATTTCTTGCACCCTAGCGGCAGCACTTTGCACATCTATTTGGGCGTTTTTTACATTGGTATGGTTTTTTACGGCATAAGCTACGGCTTCTTTGAGCGAGAAGGTTTGCTGGGCTTGTGCGAGTGTTGAGCTGAGTAAAATGCCTATCATCAGCAGGCTACTCGTAAGTTTAGTATTCATTGTAACGTGTTTTGTTGAAGGTCTGTCTTATAGATTATGGTTGAATTTTTCTTTGTATGCTAGATAAATGCTTAATCCTTTTTCCGATAGAATGCCTCTAATAAAATGGTCGATGAGTATGAGTTGTACCGTGAAAAGATTGTATAAGCTGGGTGGAAACAATTGAGGGTCGAAGCTTATTTCCATAGAGCCTAGATGAAAACGAGCCAAAATATCTATATGAATATCGGCCCTGAATAACCCTTCTTCAACGCCTTGTTGTAAATCTTTTTTAAAGGCTTCAAAGATAAAATTGTGCTTGTATTCGGTATGTAAAGCCCAGGCTCTCGGATGGTACTTGCGTAAATCGTGAATGAGCGAGGGGTGCATTTCACTTGATGTTTTCTTAAACATTTCGATGGCCTGTACCATTTTGTCGATGATATTGCCTTCGGCCGATTGAAGCGATAAATAGCTGCATTTGTCTTTTTCTAGCTCTTTGCTAAATACCTGAAATACCACTTCGTCTTTGTCTGTAAAATGTTGATAAATGGTTTTTTTAGAAATACCTAGGTCTTTGGCAATATCGTCCATGGTAATGGATTTGATTCCATACCGAAAAAACAGCTTTGCGCTATGTTCTATAATTCTTTCTTGTGTGGTCATGTAAAATCCAGAATAATAATTGGATTAAATAAGGCAGGAACGCTAGTAAAAAGAGGCGTTTTATAAACAAAACTATGGAAACTTTCAAAAGGTTCAAAGTTTTTTATGATTTTTAGGAGAAATGGTTGATAAGCAAGGCTGATTGGAAAAAACAAAATATGAATGGATTACGATAGTAGAGAGGAGAATTTAGGGGATGGAAATAATTTGATAAAAAATATAATTATTGCATTAATCAAAGAAGGTAAAATCGAATGGGAGATTTACACATAGCAAACCTCAAGACAAAAGCCATAGGAGAGAAGTCAGCAATGTTGAAGAATATAGTCATTTGCTGACTTCTGTATCTTTATTATGCTCCTTTCTAGCGTCCGAAGTCGTCTTGCAAACGTACAATATCCTCTTCGTCAGAAGGAGTTTCTGGGTCGGTGTGTTGCCAGATTTCGGCTACTACGCCCCAAGCTTCCAAGCCAATCAAGCGGTGACGTTCGCCTTTGTCCATCTGGATAAAGCTTCCTGATTCAAGGCGTTTGATTTCGTCGCTTTCTTCGTCGGTTGGGCTAATTTTTACGCCTACAGTAGTGCCAGCAATTACTTTCCAAATTTCTGCACGACGGAAATGGTATTGCCAAGAAAGGCGTTTTTCGGGAGCAACGACCAAAATTTTTGGACTTAACTTATTGGTAATTTGAATTTCCGACATAGGTAAATGAGGGAAATACAAGGCAGCAAAAGCAGCCGCTTGGCTTTCATCAATTACAAAAAAGCCACCCCAAGGGCGGGTTTGGTCTTGTTTTACAACATTGAAACCCAATGTTTGAAGTTCGGCAGCAATTAACTCAAAAACTTCAGCTTTAGTCGAGGTCGAAGAGATATTTAAGTTCATACGAATTGATTTATTTATCTGACAAATGTACTATTTTTTTTTAAATGCAAAATGACCGTTTAATAAATTGAAATAGAATTATTTAGATAATATACCTCATTTTTATAGATATTTATTGTATTTTTTTTATTTAATATAAACCTATTGATAAACCTCATGAAAAAGTAAGCTACGTTATATCCTAAATTTGCTGATTTTCTTTGAATAACAGCATAGAACAGAATTGTTTATTTCTTAAATTTACATTCACTTTTTGTAAATATTGGCTGATACGCCAACGTTTTATAGAGCGTTTTGTATTAAATCAACAATTTTAAATCACTTGTTGTAAGTCAAAGAAGGGGAGAAACTTTGGTTATACTAAAGAGCAAAAAGGGATGAATAGATACCCTCGCCAATATCCACTCAGGCACTTATAACACTTTTAGTTAATACAGTAGTTATGAGTAACAATATTTTGTATTTCGAGCTAACCACTCCTGTAGAAGATGAGCGTCCTATCTATCTGGCAGGAAATTTTAATAACTGGTTGCCTGACAAAGAGGCTTTTAAGTTGCATAAAATCGAATCGGGGAAATATATGCTAAAGTTTCCGCCAAACTATCAAGTCCCCGAAACCCTTGAGTATAAATATACCAAAGGCGGTTGGAATCAGGTTGAGTTAGATGAGTTTGGCAATGCTACACAGAATAGAATTGTACACAAACGCCTTGGAGTATTGCACGATTTTGTGCCTCATTGGAGGTTAGATGGTACAAACCTAAACCCAGACCTAAAGCCAGAAATTCGCCTGATTTCAGAAACATTTGCTATGCCACAGTTGGAGGCAAAACGGGCAGTGTATGTAGTATTACCGCATGATTATGAGCAAAGTACCAAACGCTACCCTGTGTTGTATTTGCAGGATGCCCAAAATTTGTTTGGAGGCGACACTGCTACAAGCACTTGGGGTATAGAGAACCAGTTGGCGGTACTAGCTTCGAGAGGGCATAGTGATGTAATTATTGTAGCGATAGCACACGGAGGTGAAAATCGCTTTAAAGAGTATTCGCCTTATAATAATCCGAAGTTGGGCAAGGGAGAAGGTCGGAAGTATGTACAGTTTATGGCTCGTACTTTGAAGCCTTATATTGATGCAAACTTCAGAACCATCCCCGACCGTGAAGCTACGGGCTTGGGTGGCAGTTCGCTAGGAGCATTGGTGAGTATTTATGGAGGACTGATGTACCCCGAAGTATTTGGGCGTTTGATGTTGTTTTCGCCAGCTTTGTGGGTTTCGCCTAATATTTATTTCGATGCCATCGACTTTTTGAGTCATTTGCCTGCCAAACTGTACGTATATGCTGGTGGTGGCGAAGGCTCAACGATGATTCCGAATGTAGAGAAGCTCAAGCAAACCCTTGAACGTAAAGGGAATAAAAAGATAGAAATAGCTCTTTCTATCGACCCCGATGCTATTCAAAGTGAGGTGCAATGGGGCAAAGAGTTTCCGAAAGCAATAGAATATTTGTTTTTTTAGTTAAAAATCTAGCAATAAAAAAGCCCAGTAGTTAAATACTACTGGGCTTTTTGTATTTGCAAAAATGCTTTACTGTACAAAAGAAACTTTTAATATTTTAGTATAAGTATCGGTTGTTACCCGAATAAAATAGATACCGGCTGTTAAAGATGCTAAATCGAAATCGGTGGTATAAATGCTTTGTTGGTAATCGAGGGCTTTTTTCTCGACGGTCGTGCCTGTCAGATTGATAAGCTCGGCTTGGGCTGTTGACAGGGGATTATCGGCTGCTACTTGTACGGTTATTTTTCCTTTGGTTGGATTGGGAAAAATTTTATAGCCTCCGTTGGCGGCAACTTCTGCCTCAATGGCTGTGATGGTAACGTTTACGCTACTCGAACTAGCACTACAGCCATTGGCATCAGTTACTTTTACGCTGTAGCTACCCGTTTGCGTCGTAGTTATGCTACTTTTTCCTTGCGAAGTGGTGAGTTCTGTACCGTTTAAGTACCAATAAGCATTTGTTCCTGATGAAATGCTAAGAATGCCATTGTTCAAATTAAGCGAAGGAGTAATTGGGCTGATAGTTGTAGCTTTCACCGCCGAAGAAGTGGCACTACAAGCCCCGTTGTCAATTACCTTTACGGTATAGCTTCCTGCGGCAGTGGCTGTATAAGTATTTTGGGTAGCACCACTGATACTTTGGCTATCTTTGTACCATTGATAACTGTAATTAGCATTATTGGTGGCCGTTAGCGTAGTGCTGGCATTAGAGCAGAACGTTACGCTAGAGGCTGGGCTTATGCTTACGCTAGGTGACGTAAGACTTTGAATACTTACTTCGGTTCTGGCACTGGCACAAGTCAAGGAGCCTACATTAATATCGTATAAATAATAATAGCCCGTTTTGATAACACTGCCATTGTAGTAAGCCCCTGTGATTGAAACACTATTGTTTAAGGTAAAAGGATACCCAACAATGTCTGTCGCTGTACTACTAAGGTTTTTATTACTTCTGTAAATAGATGCCCCATCACTACAGGTTTGTGAAATGAGGTATGTCCCTGCTTCGGGAATGCTCAAATTGAGGTCCACCACTACGCCTTGGTCGGTTGCGTCGTCTATGAGTTGAGAATTAGAACGAGTGCTATTGGCCAAGGTTCTGGTAGCTGGCACAGCCAATGTAACCGAAGCTACAGGAGAGTTGTCGGTCATTTTACTTACGGTAAATGTGATTGTACCGGCTGTTCCTACATAAATTCTAGCAGTTTTAATTAAGGTAGGTACTTGTGTGGTCATGATAATAGATGGCCCAAAATTTTCGTAGTACGTTCCTCCGCCCAAATCTGCCTTGGTTTTTACACCTACACTGCCCGATAATCCGCCTGACATTACATAGACTTTATTGGAACTAGGTTTCGTAAAACTGCCTGTACTACCTGAAAATAAGAGGTTGCCTCCAGTAGCTTGGTCATACCAAAACGCATCGGTGCTGCTCACGGTTTTGATGGTGGCTGTGCTACCGCCATCGCAGGCTACCACCGATGCCGTTGGTGCAGTAGGACTGCTAATGGTACGAGTAAATGTGGCGTTGTTGGTCGATTGGTCTTGGTCGCTTGCCAACGTAGCAACTAAATTAAAACTGTATTTTTCGCCACTTATTGGTGTGAAGTTAGTCGTAAAATAAACAAGTTTTGCTTGAAAAGACCCAATCGTATCGTTCAATGTCCCTGTAATGTTTGCTACTGTTCCTGCCGAATTACTGATTTTGAGCGTCAGTGGAATATTTTTCAAAGTAGTAGTACCAGCATTATAGAGGCTTATTCCTACTTTCGTTACGGCGGTATTAGCACAGGTCAAACTTGTGCTAGGAGCAACAAGTTCTTTTATCACTAAATCGTACATCGGATTAACCACCTGTAAGCCTGTTTCCACTATTTGCCCTTTATCGGCAATACCACAGCTCGTAATGGCACTTGCGGTACTGGCACTGGTACAAATGACCCGTAAATTGATGGCATTGCCTACAATAAGTCCTGTTGGGGTTGTAATATCTTTGGTATAAGTAGTAGCCGTAATGCCATTTTCAGTGAGAATACTCTCGTTGGCATCGTCAAAATCGCCATCTACGTTCCAATCGGCAAAGACTTTAAATGATTTTGTACCTGTATTAAACCCAATTTTTAAACTATATTTTTGATTAATAGAAACCGTATTGTTTGTGCCAAGACTTACACTCGTAACCAAATTTTGGCTTGTTTGTGGCGTAGTGCTACAATAGGCTTTGCCTCCAACGCCACTCATGAGAAGGGCATAGTTTTGACTTGTATTGGTGAGCGTTCCTTTGTGGCTTACGGTTACGGTATAAGTACGGCCAGGGATAGGGTTCGTAATTAAAATTTGTTCTACGTTATCCCTGATATTATCGCCTGTGGTTGCCAAAGCACTAGGTTTGGCGGGGTCGAGTACAAATGGCAGGTAGTTGCTTGTACCGTCGCTCACCCGAATATCGAGGTCATTGACCAATTTTGGGGTTCGGTTATTGAGGTTTGCTACCGAAACAGAAGTGATACTTGCTTCTGGGTCTGTCCAACAAATGGTCACGTGTAAAGGTTCTTTTCCCGAAGCTACCACTTTTTCGGTATAAGTACCACCTTGGCTTAGGGTTCTTTCCGTAAGTGCATAGGTCGCATCTTTGTTGAGAATAACCTTGGCTGCTTTTTCCATATTCAATAAACCCCAGCCATAAATATAATCGGGACCAGCGTTGCCAGCGTCGTCAGCGGTGTGTAGGGCTAATCCTTTGAGCGTAGCCGACCGCATGAATTGCCCACTATTTTGTTTGGCATAGAGTTCTTGTAGCAATAACAAGCTGCCTGATACTTGTGGGGTTGCCATAGACGTACCACTCATAATGGTGTAACTGGTTGTAGAAGCATTGGAAGTAGAATAAATATTTACCCCAACCCCTACAATATCGGGTTTGATACGCCCGTCATCGGTTGGTCCCCAACTGCTAAAATCTGCAATCGAAATCTCTGAATTTTGGAACGGAACGTGGTCGATGGGGTTGATAGCCCCCACAGTAAGAATATTTTTGGCTGTTCCTGTGGTAGAAATAACATCATAGCCATCGTTTTTGCTTCGGGCTACTGTACTGGTATCGCTTGTGTTTCCCAAATAATAAACCGTTCCAGCCGAAGGCCCTGTTTCGCCTCGGTTGTTTCCCGCCGATTTGACAATCAAGTAGTAAGGAGCATTGTAGGCGATTTTATCCCAAGCTTGTGTATAAGAATCATAAAATCCAAATTTGTAGTCTTCCCATGTGCTGATGCTCGTGTTGCCCATCCAACGCCAAGCACTTTTGGTATCGTCATAACTCCAGCCAGCCAGATAGCCATACGAGTGGTTAGAAACCAATAAGCCACTGGCGGCGGCCGACATTTCCGAGTTGTCGCTGTTGAAATCCCAAGCTTTGAGGTTTGCCCCAAATGCCATTCCTCTGGCTACAGCCGAAACCCCAGAGGCTATCATCGTGCCAGCTACGTGGGTAGAATGCTCGTTGGTGCTACTCGGACTGTCTTGTTGGGTTACTCTGCCTGTAAGTTCTACGTGGGTATCCAGTACTTGTCCGCCATCCCAAACGCCCAGTTTTCCACTCATAAAAGAGCTATTGCCATTGAGCGAAAGCCCCAGACTTCCGCCTGCATAAAGGGTATTAGTTTTGGTTGTAGCACTGGCTTGGGCATTGCTGTAGGTACTCACATACAAAGGATGCCCTGTGTCGTCGAGTCCTGTTAGTGCAAATTGCTTTCCTTTTCCATACGAACCAGTTACGAGCCAGTTGTTTTTAGTGGCTAAAGCTAAGGCTTTGGTGTAGCTATCTTTTTCGAGTTTGGCTATGCTTGTGGCTACGGCTTGTATTTTTTTATATTGTTCACTGGCATATAATGCTTGTTTTTGTGCCAAAAGTGTATGTCCCCAGCAGAGTAAACCAAGGGAAACGGATAGTATTTTTTTCATATAAGATTCATTTGTTGTTGAAACATACTCGTCAGTAGTATAACAATCGGTAAAAGATTCTGTTGCTATGACCGAATAATATTCATCAACGTTGCTTGTGTTGCTTTGGTGTCTGTAAGAAAGTAAATTTTATTGGGCGGATTCAAGTAATAAGTGTAACGGTAGGTCTTAGATTTCCAAAATCTGGGTTGCTTTCCTACCATAATTAAATTCGCTACACCTTTACAGCCGCCATAAGGTAGTTAAACTTTCGACAAGGACCTAAAGCTTCAGCATAGCACTGCATAAAATCAACGAGCTTCCAGTTTAAGTAGAACTTCCGAGGCGTGTCCATCTTTGATACTATAAACATAGAAAAAGAAATCAAAATAATTTATCATAACTTTTTGTTTTTTCCCTTCTATAGTTACTTCGAAAGTTGAATACTTAAACGGTAAGTATCCGTATTCTTTCTCTCTTAATATCCAATCTTTAAAAATAATTAACCGAAAATTATCAATATAGCTTGAATTTGTTCTAAGGTTTTCATCGATAACAACCGCTCCTTTCTTTTGTCCATGCTTATCATATACAATAAACTTTCCTATAAAATTCGAGTAGTATAAATAAGACTGTGGATATCCTTCTGCTAATTGAAGCCAGTTTTTGTTGTAAAAAGGATTATCTATCCTAATAAAAGTAGTTATTTTAACCAACTGACTACCGAAAAATAGCTCCAATGTAAAACTACTTTTATCAATAGGTTGTAGGTAAATACTTTGTTCAGTAAAATCATGTGGCATATACCAAAAATGTATATCTTCCAATTTAGTCCTCTTCCCAATTCGTAAGGCTTCTACTGGTATATCATGATATTCGCCATTAAATAATAATATTGAAAAAGTCTTATTTTGAATCCAAACAGATTGTACAGGGTTTAAATAATGAATGGTAGCTTCATCTTCATTGAGCCTTAGTGGAAGAGATTTTAGATACTCAAAAGGCACAAATAAACCTTGATCAACATCTCCTATTTGGCCATGCAACATAGGCTCACAACAAATAAAAAAGACGAAGTAAAAAAAAGCTTTTCTCATACTACTTCTATTTTTCATGTTGTTTAGATAAAATATAAGTTAGAAAAATATTAGCTGATTGATAGGCTTGTAAGTCCGAAGGTAATATGTGTCGATTGGTATATCGATATTCTAGCCCCAAGCGAAAACGATTCAACTGATAGGTGAATCCTGTACCCAGTAGGATATGTGTGCCAAATTTCCGTGCATCTAGTTGACGTTGGGCTATTTTTATATCTTGGGGTTCAATGATAAGGATATTGTTTGAAGGAAGTGTATAGGTGAAAGTAGCGCTGGGGTTATAGACATCCCCTTCATAAAAATTATCGTAGTCTAACCCTATTTGCCCACTGAGAAGCCACGCACCTCCCATTACATATATACCCCATTTAGAACTTAGCTTAAAATCTTTTCTTACGAATAAAGGTATTTGAAAGTCTTTGTATTGCACTTTGTAATAAAGATTAGGCATGTTTTGAAGTCCTGTAGTGTTATCTATATATATAACTTGCTGATAACGTTTGGTTTGTATCTCCACTTCGGTTTGCAGAGATAAACCCCATTTTTTGAAAATAGGCAACTGTAACGCCAATGCGAGATCGTCTTCTCCTAGTGTTTGTTGGCTTTCCAGTTTTCTGGGAGAGAAGCTTTCAGCATTATTGACTATACCTTTTCCGTACCTTACAGAAAGATTAACCTGAGCATTACTCCACTGAAAACACATGAGTAAGAGGCATGATAAGTAGTAAAATTTGCGAATGAACATAAGCATAAATAATAGTTATAGTATAAATATCTTGGTATTATCTTGGTTTTGCTGCCATACTTTAAACTTTGCTCTTGTGGTATTTTTAGGCTACGTATTGAATTTGAATCTTCTAGCGTTTTGAACTATCAAACAGTTTGAATACGAAAAAGGCACAAAAGTTCTTTCTGAACTTTTTATGCCTTTTTTAACATTGAAAAATCGTGGTCTGTGAAGATTTTTTACTATTTCTTTATACGATTAGTCTAGCAACTCTTTTTCTCGTTGTTTATTGACATTCGCCGAAACCCAGATACTAATTTCGTATAAACCCAAGAGCGGAACTGCTACCAGCAATTGAGAAATCATATCGGGCGAGGGTGTGATAATGGCGGCTACAATCAAAATGACAATCAAGGCATGACGGCGGTATTCTCGCATAAAAGTGGGTGTAAGAATACCAACTTTCGAGAGTACATACGAAATCATAGGCAACTGAAACGTGATGCCGCAAGCCAAGGTAAGCATGGAAAGCAACGAAATGTAGTCGTTGATGTCGAACTGGTTTTGAATGCTTTCATCTAGTTTGAAATTGGCTAAAAAGTTGATAGCCATAGGTGCTACCACAAAATACCCAAAAGATACGCCTGTAAAAAACAACAACGATACCCAAAACACAGCCCCACGAGCGGCTTTTTTCTCGGTATCTTTTAGCCCTGGCTTGATAAATCGCCATACTTCCCAAAAGAAATAAGGAAATGCAAACAGCAAGCCTACAATGATTGATTGCGTAAGGGCCATCATAAACTGCCCCGAAACTTCACGGCTTTGCAAAATAAAATTGGCTTGCTCGAAACAAAGCCCTTCTAAACCTGTCAGTGCCGAAACCTTGCAAAGTATCTTGTTTGTCCAGAAGTCTGAACGAGCAGGCCCCATGATAATACCGCCAAATATTTCGGTACGGTAAATCCATGCGGCAATGGTAAAAATCAATATAGAAGCCAATGAACGGATTATGTGCCAGCGAAGCTCCTCTAAATGCTCAATGAAGGTCATTTCTTTTCCTTCAATACCTTCTGCTAATTCTTCGTCAAATTCTTGGTCTAGTGCCATGAGTTTGTTTAATAGTTAATAATGAGATAGTTAGTGTTTTAATATTAGCTTTGGGGCAGTTAAGTATTTATGCTACCCTGACTTAACTCAACAACGGTGTCTTGCCTCTTTCGTAGCTTTTGCTCGAAACAAAAGCAATGCCTTATTCGCAAAGTTACACCAAAAACGCAAAAAACCCTGACAGCGTTTGTCGTTGTCAGGGTTTTTTCATTTTTGTGATAAGAATTAACACTAATCGCTTATCTATAAAGTGGGAAATTTTCTACCCATTTATTTACTTCTGCTTTTACCGAAGCAATGTAAGTTTCGTTGTCGTGGTTCATCAACACGCTGTCGATTAACTCAACGATGTGCAACATTTCTGCTTCTTTCATGCCACGAGTAGTCATAGCGGCTGTACCTACACGCATACCCGACGTAACAAATGGTGATTTGTCATCGAACGGAACCATGTTTTTGTTGATAGTAATATCGGCTTTTACCAACGTGTTTTCAGCCAATTTACCAGTCAATCCTTTCGGACGGAGGTCAATCAACATCAAGTGGTTGTCTGTACCGCCAGAGATAATTTTGTATCCTTTGTCCACAAAAGCTTGGGCCATCACTTGAGCGTTTTTCTTTACTTGCTCGGCATACACTTGGAAATCGTCGGTTAAAGCTTCGCCAAAAGCGACGGCTTTCGCAGCAATGACGTGTTCTAATGGGCCACCTTGCGTACCTGGGAATACAGCACCATCTAAACAAGCTGACATCAATTTCAAGTCACCTTTAGGTGTTTTGAAACCAAACGGATTTTCAAAGTCTTGTCCCATCATAATCAAACCACCACGAGGGCCACGCAACGTTTTGTGCGTAGTAGTTGTGACGATGTGGCAATGTTGCATGGGGTTATTCAATAAACCTTTGGCAATCAAGGCAGAAGGGTGCGAAATATCTGCTAATAAAATTGCTCCTACTTGGTCGGCAATAGCACGCAAACGCACGTAGTCCCAATCACGAGAGTAAGCCGAAGCTCCACAAATAATCAATCTTGGACGTTCTTTCAATGCTGTAGCTTCTACTTTATCCCAGTCGATTAAGCCTGTTTCTTCTTCTACACCGTAGAAAAATGGTTGGAAATATTTACCCGAAAAGTTTACAGGTGAGCCATGCGAAAGGTGTCCGCCATGTGCCAAGTTAAAGCCTAAAATTTTGTCGCCAGGGTTCAAAAACGATAAAAACACCGCCGCATTAGCCTGTGCACCAGAGTGAGGCTGCACGTTTGCCCAAGTTGCCCCAAACAAAGCTTTGGCACGCTCAATAGCAATGTTTTCAATTTGGTCAACTACCTCACAACCACCATAATAGCGTTTGCCTGGAAGACCTTCTGCATATTTATTCGTAAGCACAGAGCCTTGTGCTTCCATTACTTGTTTTGAAGTGAAGTTTTCAGAAGCAATAAGCTCGATGCCGAACTCCTGACGGTGTGCTTCTGCTTGAATCAAATTGAAAATTTCAGTATCTCTTTCGAGCGTGAAAGTTGCTGTTGCCATTTCCGCAAATTTTGATTGAATGATGGTATGATGGAAAAGGTTTTTGTCGTACTAAATCGTAAAATAGTGATAAAACCTTAATCATATTAGAATTTCTGTGTAAAAATACTGTTAAAAAATGGATTGTGAAAACATTTTTTTATTTGCACATCGAAAATGCACAAGCCTAACTATCAGAAAACTAGCCTACAAGCTTTTTTATTTTACCCCTATCTTAATCGCATCGTAAATCACTTGGTTGATGTTGGTTCTTACATTCAAATCTGAAAGCTTGCTGTTGTTGCGGGTTGGATATACTCTGTTTGATAAAAAGACATAAACTAATTGATGCTCAGGGTCTATCCATGTATAAGTACCCGTAAAACCTGAGTGACCAAAGCTGGCTGCACTGGCACTTGGTGCCGCACTGATGCCCGCTTTTTTGCGGTCGGGCTTGTCGAATCCAATGCCTCTGCGGCTGTTTTCTTCTGCCGAGAAGGGATAGCTTGTCCACGTTTGTAAGGTTTGTTCTTGAATGTATCGCTTGCCACCGTAATAGCCTTTTTGCAAATACATCTGCATGAGTTTGGCTAGGTCGTTGGCGTTGCCAAATAGACCCGCATGGCCCGAAATGCCGTTGAGCATAGCGGCTCCTTCGTCGTGTACACGTCCGTGTATCAAGTTTTTACGAAACAAGGAGTCGTATTCTGTAGGAACAATGCGGCGTAAATCGTAGTGCAAACGGGCGTTGTAGGTAAGCGTTGTTGCTCCTAATGGTTTGTAAAATGTTTCTTTCAAAAAGCTTTCCCAGTCTTTGCCTGTGAGGCGAGGAATGATTTGTGGATACATATAATACGACAAATCGGAATACACGTATTCTTTTTTCTCTCGTAAAGGGGAGTCTTCTATGGCTTTGTAAATGGTTGTGGCGTAATTTTTATGAATCCAAAGTTGGTCTGCGACTTGTATCGGATAGTCGTCGGAGCTACGATTGGCAAAGGTTTGGGCTTTCCAAATGGTTGACTGATTGGCTATATTAACGGTTTCTTTCCACAGTTTTTTGTCTTGTTGTATCAAGCGGTTAATTCTTGCCATTGCTTTTTTATGGCTAAATATTTTTTCAAAAAAGCCAATTTTATAGCTTCTTGGGTATTCGCCTGATGCTATCTTTTGTCGATATTGCTCACTTGCCAACACCATTTTGGTAGAGTCGATGCAGTCCATCCAGAAAGGAATCCATGCTTTCAAACGGGCTTGGTGTGTGAGAATATCTTTATAAACTAAATTCGCTTTGTTCGAGTTTTTCCAATCAGGAATCAACTCGCCCATCGTAGTGTTCAGGCTAAACTTGCCTTCGTCTTGCATCCGCATCATGGCTGGCACAGAAGTACTGATTTTGGTGACAGAAGCCAAATCGTACAGGTCGTTGAGGCTTACGGCTTGCGTGCCTTCGTAGGTATGTTTGCCGTAGGCTTTATGGAAAATCACTTTACCATTTTTGGCAACCAATACTACTGCACCGGGTGTTGCTTTTTGGTTAATAGCCAAGTTGACCACAGAATCAATGCGTGTTTGGAGATACTTGCCATCAATACCTACCGCTTCGGGTACGGTATAGCCCAAGCGTTCTAAAGCAGTGGTATGGATGCCGTCGTTGTAACGAAACTGGGCATTGACGGTCACGGGCAATTTTCCCGTAATGGCATTTGCTCCAAAAATTGCTTGAGCCGCCGCTTCTTGGGTGTAGGGTGTTTCCTGAAAAGTCTGAATCAAAGCTTTGGCTTTGTCTAAATTTTCAAACTTGCCGAGGGTGTAAGGGTTGGAAAAAAGGGTGACAATGGCTTTTTCGTTGGAAAAAAGCTTTACTAATTCCTGTATCCGAGGCAAAATGCTGTAGTTTTTAGCTGGACGAATGTTTTGACCATTTACGCCTACGAGTACAAGGTTATAAGCTTTGAGGGCTTCCTGTACTTTTTGTACGGTAGAATCGGGCGTATTTTCATCTATATTAAAATGGTCGATATTGGTATAATTACTGAGCATTTTCTGAAAATCGGTCATTGGTTTCGAGCCAAAAGCAGGCGTGCCAATGACCAAAGAGGCGATGTTGAGGGTATCTAAATGTTGTAATGGTATAATATTGTCTTGGTTACGCAGCAAGGTCACGGTATTCGTGGCCAAAGCACGGTTGAGGGCATCGGAGCGGCGAGGGTTGAGGTCTTCTATCAAATGGTCGATTTTGATGGGCTTGTAGGCATCTAATCCTGCCCATGCTTTAGCAAGCAAAATGCGTTTGACACGCTCGTCGATGTCGGCTTGGGTGATTTCGCCATTGAGTAAGGCTTTTTTGATGGCATTAAAAGCCGATGGTACGTCTGAAAAGGTTTCTAAAATATCATTTCCTGCCAAAATAGCCTTTACATTGGCTGTTCCTTCTGGAAAAAACTTCACAGCCCCTTGCATATCCATTGCATCGGTAAAGACCAACCCTTTGAATTGTAGGTCTTTTCGGAGTAAATCTGTCACCACTTTGCGAGAAAGGGTAGAGGCTAAATTTTTGGTAGTATCGAGTGACGGAATGTTCAAATGTGCTATCATTACGCCCTGCAAACCGTTTTTAATGAGTTCTCGATAAGGATACAACTCTAGGCTGTCGAGTCGTTTGCGGTCGTGGGCAATCAATGGCAAATCATAATGCGAATCGGTGCCAGTATCGCCATGCCCGGGAAAATGCTTGGCCGATGTAATAATGCCACCTCGCTGCAAGCCTTTCATGTAAGCGATGGCTTTCTGGGTTACTTTTATTTTGTTTTCGCCAAAAGAACGAAAATTAATGACGGGATTATTGGGATTATTATTGACATCTACCACGGGGGCATAGTTGATATGCACGCCCAAGCGTTTGCATTGCAATGCTACTTGATAGCCCATTGCCTCAATGAGTTGCTCATTGCCTTGCATCGCACCCAAAGCCATTTGGTATGGAAACCGCACCGTGCTATCGAGACGCATCGCCAAGCCCCATTCCAAGTCCATACCAATGAGCAAAGGAACTTTAGCAAGCTTTTGTAGGGTATTTACCAAGGTCGCTTGTCGGGTAGGATAGCCCGCAAAAAACACCAAGCCGCCCACATGATAATCACGCACAATTTGATACAAGCGTGTGGTATCGTAAGTAGTGGCGTTGAAATTGGCACGGGGCATCATGAGTTGCCCGATTTTTTGGTCAACCGAAAGGGTTTTAAAAACCGAATCTACCCATTTTTCGTTAGCGTTAGGAAAAAGCTCTTTTTGAGCTTGTACGCCAAAACTAACAAGATTTAGCAACAATACGATTTTGATGAAGTTGTATGAATATTTCATGCCAATTGTTTAGGATTGCGATTGAAAACGCAAGATACAGAAATATGAAGGGCAAACCGCCTAAAGTTGGCAAAGGGTGTATTGCCTTCATTTTTTATGTACAATGGTTTACTAACAAATTTACAAATTATTTGTCGATGTTTGGGGTGGCTGTCGGGTTTTGTCGTATTTCTTTGTCCTGTGTATCACCCAAAATTCTAGTATGTTAGCTACACTTTACTTACCACGTTGCTTGATAGCAGAGAAAAAAAAGCTTTTTAAAAAGATTTTAGCAATATGAATCTACCTATACATGAAAGATGCCATAAAATAGTATATATAAAAGGATGTATTGATTTTATTATAGATAATTATTTAAAAAACAGGTAATTATACGGTTTTTAAAATATTTGAATTGTATTTAATAAAGGTAAAAAGTAATTTTTGATGAAATTATTTTATGATTATATTAATAAAAATTATGAAATAATAAATTTTGTGTAAAATAGTTTTTTTCTCAATCATTTCGTTATCCATGAATATCATCCTATATTAGCAATCATTTACATGTAGGACAAGCAGCCCAACCTTATAACTAATAAACAATGGAAATACAAAATCCTTTGAAATCATCTACCCACAAACCTAAAATCTTAATCGAAATCGCTTGGGAAACTTGCAATCAAGTAGGAGGAATTTATACGGTAATTCGCACGAAAGTGCCTTCTATGGTTGAAAAGTGGGGTGACGATTATTTTTTATTAGGCCCTTATTTTCCGCAAACTGCTTCGGCAGAATTTGAGCCCATTCATGATTTGGACGACTCAATTTTGGGTAAAACTATCCAAAAAATGCGTTCGATGGGGTATAGCGTACATTATGGTTATTGGCTGGTTACAGGAAAACCTCGTATCGTTTTATTTGATTTTTGGTCGATTTATGGCAATATCAATGCCATGAAAGCAGGCTTGTGGGAACGCCATCAGGTGTCAACACTCAATGCCGAAGAATTGGTTGGTCATGTGATTGCTTTTGGCGAAATGGTAAGGGTATTTCTGACAGAACTTGCCAAAGAGCAGCACAACAAGGTTGATATTGTAGCCCATTTTCACGAATGGATGGCGGCATCGGCTGTGCCAGATTTACGCAAAGACCAAGTAAAAGTAGCCACGGTGTTTACAACCCACGCTACCATGTTGGGGCGTTATTTGGCTGGCAATGTACCCGATTTTTACGAAAAATTACATACGTTCGACTGGCTCAAAGAAGCCAAACATTATGGCATCGAAGCCCAAGCGACTATCGAACGACTCGCCGCTCAACAGGCACATACCATGACAACGGTGAGTGATGTAACCGCTCGTGAATGTGAGTTTTTGCTGGGTAAAGTACCCGACTTGATTCTTCCTAATGGCTTGAATATCACAAGGTTTTCGGCCATGCACGAACACCAAAACTTGCATACCAAATACAAAGACCGTATCAATGAGTTTGTGATGGGGCATTTCTTCCAAAGCCAACCATTTAGCCTTGAAAAAACTTTGTATTTCTTTACGTCTGGGCGTTTTGAATATACCAACAAAGGCTATGACCTTACGCTCGAAGCCTTGGCTCGTTTGAATTGGAAAATGAAGCAAGCACGCATCGATAAAACGGTCGTGATGTTTTTTATTACCAAACAACCCTATCATTCTATCGACCCCGAAGTGCTGCATTCGAGAGCGGTGATGGACGAAATCCGAGAAACGTGTAGCTCGATTGAAAAGCAAATTGGCGACCAACTCTTTAAAGCCTCGGCTTCGTCAAATGATTTGAAAATGCCCGACCTCAATAATTTTGTGGACGAATACTGGCGTTTGCGTTTGAGAAGAACAGTGCAAACCTGGAAAAATAACAAACGCCCCAAAGTGGTTACGCATTTGCTCAAACAAGAAGACGGGATTGTCAACTTTTTACAAAAATCTAATTTGATGAACAACCCCGACGATAAAGTGAAAGTGGTGTATCACCCCGATTTTATCGTTTCGACCAACCCCTTGTTTGGGCTTGATTATGGGCAATTTGTAAGAGGTTGTAACTTGGGGGTATTCCCAAGCTATTATGAGCCTTGGGGCTATACGCCACTAGAATGTATCGCCAGAGGTGTACCAACCATTACATCCGACCTTTCGGGTTTTGGCGATTATATCATGCAAATCATGCGTGATTACGAGCAGTGGGGCGTAATGGTGGTGAATAGAAAAACACAAGATTTTTATAAAGCTGCCGAAGAACTTTCGGAAGTAATGCTCAAGTTTGTGAAGCAAAGCTTACGAGAACGCATTACCCAACGCAACCGTGTAGAAAGCATTTCGGATACATTCGACTGGTCGAATCTCCGAACTTATTACGATACGGCACATGATTTGGCTTTGAAAAGAAGAAAATAAATGAAGGGGGCGTGCAACAGAAGTAGAAGGCAAAACGATGTTGCACGCTACTACAGAAAGCAAGCTTGACAGAATCAAATATTTCTGTTAAGTTTACACATCTCAACATACTTACTAAAGGTGGAAGCATGGATCTTCTGAATGAAACGCTCGTCTGGTTATTGAAACGACGACTCCC
The DNA here is from genome assembly GCA_013298025.1 of Cytophagales bacterium. Taxonomy (GTDB): domain Bacteria; phylum Bacteroidota; class Bacteroidia; order Cytophagales; family Spirosomataceae; genus Flectobacillus. The sequence continues at coordinate 45,870 of JAAFJE010000026.1, forward strand.
TCGTATTAAGGCGTTTATGGACAGACCAATGGATACGCAAGAAGTTGTATTTTGGCAGTTGATTCAGGCTGCAAAAGCAACCGAATGGGGCAAGAAATACGATTATCGTAGTATTTCTTCTATTCGTGCGTTTCAGGAACGAGTGCCTATTTCGTCTTATGAAGATTTATATCCCTACATCGACCGCATCATCAAGGGCGAGCAGTATATTCTGTGGCATTCGCCTATTCAATTCTTTGCCAAATCTTCTGGAACAACCAACGCTCGAAGCAAATTTATTCCTGTATCGAAAGAGTCGCTGGAAGAATGTCACTTCATGGGAGGTAAAGATATGATGACCTTGCTGGTCGAAAATAAGCCCGATACGGAGGTTTTTAGCGGCAAAGGCTTGTCTATAGGCGGAAGTTTGTCTTCAAACCAACTCAACGCCCGCAGCGTCATGGGCGATGTGTCGGCGGTGGTGATGAAAAATTTACCTGTGTGGGCACAAATCATCCGCACGCCTTCGCTCGACGTTGCTTTGATGGATGTGTGGGAAGACAAAATTCAGAAAATGGCAGAAGTAACCGCCGAAGAGAATGTCACCAGTATTTTGGGTGTACCTACATGGACCTTGGTTTTGATTGAGAAAATTTTAGAAATTACAGGAAAAGACAATATTTTGGAGGTTTGGCCCAACTTCGAGTTTTTTGTGCATGGTGCGGTGGCTTTTCAGCCTTACCGTGAGATGTTCAAACAAAAAATCTTTCCTTCTTCACAAGTCAATTACCTCGAAATTTACAACGCCTCAGAAGGCTTTTTTGGTGTACAAGACGACATCAGTCGCCAAGATGAAATGATGCTCATGCTCGACTATGGCGTATTTTATGAATTTATTCCTTTAGAAGAACTCGACAAAACGCACCCGAAAGCCTATACCTTGGGCGAAGTAGAATTGGGTAAAAATTACGCCATCGTGATTTCTACCAATGCAGGTTTGTGGCGTTATAAAATTGGCGATACCGTGCGTTTTACTTCTAAAAATCCGTATCGTTTTAAAATATCGGGCCGAACCAAGCATTTTATCAATGCTTTTGGCGAAGAAGTTATCATCGAAAATACCGACTGGGCTATTACCAAAGCTTGCGAAGCAACAGGGGCTATCATCAACGATTATACGGCTGGGCCTGTGTATATGAACGGCGGAAAAAGTGGTTGCCACGAGTGGCTTATCGAGTTTGATAAAATGCCCGACAACCAAGCCATGTTCAACCAAATACTAGACCAAAGCCTGCGTGAGGTCAATTCCGATTACGATGCCAAGCGTTACAAAGATATGGTGCTGTGTATGCCCAAAGTGAATGTTGTGCCTAAAGAAACCTTTTACGCTTGGATGCGGAGTAAGGGCAAACTGGGCGGTCAGCACAAAGTGCCTCGCCTGAGCAATTCGAGAGAATACGTAGAAAGCGTCTTGGCGATTGCCAACGAATTGGTTGCTTAAATCAAGATAAAAGGCGAAAGTATTCATGTACTTTTGCCTTTTATCTTGATTTAAAATTGTTAGAACTTAATGCCTAAATCAAAAACAAACTGGTTGTTTTTGGTAATCATATTGTTGAAAGAATTAATTTCTACCAGCCCTCTTTGGTATTGTATGCCGAAAAAAAGTTTTTCAGAACCTCTGCCCAGTGGCGTTTCTGCTCCTACGCCCAAGAGTACATTTACATCACCTAAGCCAAAAATTTTGTCGCCCTGTGCTACCCGGTCACGGTATTGAACCAAGGCATTGCTTGCGATGTTTTGGGGTTTTTCTGCGATTTTCAAATCAAATGTGCCACCAAATTGTAAAAACAAAGGCAAGTTGTTGATAATATCACTTGAAAACATTTTTACCGTAGCAGGTACTTGTAAATATTGCAGGTTGAACTCGGCTTTTGAGCCTTTTTCTTCGTCTGTTGTAAGGGGAGCACTTACAAATGCTTGGTTGTTATAAAAATTGGCATTTACGTCGAAATTGACGGCTTTTACGGTGTACCAGAGTCCTGTACTAAAGGCATACCGCTCGCTGAAATAGAAATCGACAATAGGCCCAAGTGTCATTTTCAAGCCCGATGACCCTGCCGATAAATCCTTCATTTCCTTGCTCGATTCTAAAGAGGCATAAGAAATAACAGGTGAAAATTTGAAGCCAATTGCTACACTCGAAAAGTTGCTGCGAGGATACATTTGAGAAAAAGTTGGATACGTCGAAGTGCCTATCCATTGTTGCCCCTGTGCCTTTGCAATGAACAATAGAATAAAAAGGGGTAATAATACGTTTTTCTTCATAATTTTGTAGTTATAATGATTGAAAATAGTGCTACCTCCTCAATACCGACCTGTCGGTCTGAAGAACATCCAATTTGAGGAGATTGAGCTTTGTACCAATTTAGTTGTAAAAGTAGAAGCTATGCTCGAATTTTTAGACTAAATACTTCAACATAAAGCATAAATTGATGAAATACTTTACAAAAATACTACTTCTCTTGTGTTTGTGGATAACTTTGGCTTCTTGTCAACACGAAAACACCAGCGACCCCGATGTTAGTAACGTAAAAATTAGCCTCCATATTAAGCGAATCGACAAAGAATTGTTTGCTTGCCAAAGCCAAGCCGCCGTATTGGCTCTTTTACAAAAATACCCTGATGCTTGTAGCCAATATTTCAACAAACCAGCTACCGAGTTTCCTGCCTTAGCACAAGCTTTGTTTGGGATGGTGAGCAATCCTGCATTGAAAGCCTTTTATGTCCAAAGCCAACAACCCGAATTTTTTGGGAATCAGTTGCTCGAAAACGATTTTACAGAAGCGTTTCAGCATATCAAGCACTATTATCCCTCATTCAAAGAACCCACGATTTATGTGTTTTTTACGGGCTTTTATGGCTTAGGTACGCTTCCTGCTCCCGAATTGCAGGTGCATAAAGATGCTATTTTACTAGGACTAGATTATTTTATGGGTAAAAAAGGCAAATATGTTCCTGATGTGTATTCGTATCAATTAGAAAAAATGTATCCGCAAACCATTGTTCCTCAGACGGTTTTGCAATTGTCGCTTCCATTCAACCAATACAATACAGCCGATAAAACGCTTTTAGGAGAGATGATTTGGTATGGCAAAAGCTATGTTTTTGCCCAAACCATGATGCCCTCTAAGGCCGATAGCGTGTTTATTCGTTACACAGGCAAGCAACTCGACGATGCCTACGACAACCAATCGGTGATTTGGGCTCATTTTATTGATGCAAAATTGCTGTACAATACCCAAGACCCCGTTAAAGGAAAATACATCGGCGAACGCCCCTCTACACCCGAAATCGCCTCGGCGTGTCCAGGGGAAATAGGTCGTTGGTTGGGCTATCGGATTGTATCGAAATATTTTTACGAAGATGAAAAATTGACTATTCAAGATTTAATGAAAAATCCCAACGCCCAACAAATCTTTGAAACGTCGGGTTATAAAGGACTGCCCGACGAAGAGTAAAAACGTTTTTTATGCCCGAAATCAGCAATCCAACACCCGATATGCGATTGAAGCTTTCGCTGTATTGTAATTTTACCTATACTTTTACCAACTAAAATAAGCAGAAAGGTGTTTAGCAACTAAACATCCTTTTGTAGTAGCACGACAACCCCATCATAGTCGTCAAAACTATTGGATATTAACAACTCATGGCCAAAAGACATAACAATTTCGGAACAGAAGTAGAAGCCGAAGACAAAAAGAAAATCAACAAAGACGGCTTATTAAAAGCATGGTCTATTTTCAAATTTACAAGCCCCTATAAAGGAACATTTGCCATTGGCTTTATTTTTTTGATACTCTCTCAACTCACGTCTATGAGTGTACCTTTGCTCATGGGACAAATGGTTTCTTCGATTTTAGGCCCTAATCAAACGGCATCTAATCAAACTTTACCTAGCAGTGCCATGCTGGGGGCGAGTCCTTTGGGGCGGCAAATGAAAGATACCGTATTGGGATTGCCCAAATTATCGCTCGACCAAATGACCATTTTATTTTTGGTGATATTGGCGGCTCAAGCTTTGTTTTCGTTTTTTAGGGTATATACTTTTTCTAGGGTTTCAGAAAAGTCGATGCGTGACGTTCGGAAGGCATTGTATAGCAAAATCATGTCGTTGCCTTTGACATTTTTCGAGAAAAACCGTGTAGGCGATTTGATGAGCCGTATTACGTCTGATGTAACCCAGTTGCAAGATGTGCTTTCGATTACCTTGGCAGAGTTTTTCCGACAAATTTTTACGTTGGTTGGTGGTATTTGCTTGATTGTATATTTTTCTGGAAAACTCACCCTTTTCATGCTTTCTACCTTTCCTTTTTTGGTGATAGCCGCCTTTTTCTTTGGTCGATTTATTCGTAAAAATGCCAAAAAAGTACAAGACGAATTGGCTCAAACCAATGTGATTGTCGAAGAAACGTTACAATCGGTACACGTAGTGAAAGCCTTTACCAACGAACGGCTGGAAATCCAACGCTATGGCTCTTCGCTTGAAAAAGTATTGAATTGGGCTTTGAAAACCGCAACCTTTCGAGGAAGCTTTATATCATTTATCATTTTTGTGCTTTTTGGGGCTATTGTCGGCGTAGTGTGGTACGGTGGTCATTTGGTACAAAACCATGAATTGACTTTCGATAAACTCCTGACCTTCATCATTTATACAGGATTTATCGGAGGCTCGGTTGGGGGCTTGGGCGATATGTATGCCCAAATTCAAAGAACGATTGGGGCAGCAGGAAGAATTTTAGAAATTTTAGACGAAAAAGAAGAAATAGATTTACAAAGCCCTATTCCTTCTACGCCAATTCAAGGCGAAATTGCGTATCAGCAAGTGGCTTTTGCGTATCCTTCTCGTCCTGATGTGCCAGTGTTGAAAGATATTTCTTTCCAAATAAAAAAAGGCGAAAAAATTGCCTTGGTCGGTTATTCGGGCGGAGGAAAATCAACGATTGTGTCGTTGTTGATGCGTTACTATCGCTTGTCGGAAGGACAAATTTTGGTCGATGGCAAAGACTTACAATCCTACAACATCACAGCCTTGCGTAGCCATATTGCCATTGTACCGCAAGAAGTGATGCTTTTTGGAGGCACAATTTATGAAAATATTGCCTACGGAAAACCAGAAGCAACCGAAGCCGAAATCAGAGAAGCAGCAAGGCAAGCCAATGCCTTAGATTTTATCGAATCTTTCCCCGAAAAATTCCAAACAATTGTAGGCGAAAGAGGCGTAAAGCTATCGGGTGGGCAACGTCAACGCATCGCCATTGCAAGAGCCATTTTGAAAAATCCGGCTATTTTGATTTTAGACGAAGCTACCAGTGCTTTAGATTCGGAATCAGAAAAACTGGTACAAGATGCCTTGGATAAATTGATGCAAAATCGAACTACCATTATCATTGCTCACCGCTTGGCTACCATCCGCCACGTCGATACCATTTATGTACTCAAAGATGGGGCAATTGCCGAATCGGGTAAACACGACGATTTAATTTTGCTCGAAGAAGGAATTTATGCAAATTTGGTGAAATTACAATATGAAAGCAGCCTCATTGGCGAATAATTTATGGATACCAAGGCTATCAAACATACACTCAAGGCATATAGCCTTCGTCAAACCGAGTGCCGAGAAGAAATTTTGGCAATTTTTCTCAACAAAGCTCATGCGTTGGCCCATGCCGATGTAGAAACACAAATGTCAGAGAAATTTGACCGAGTAACGGTGTATCGTACCCTGAAAACGTTTTTAGACAAAGGGTTAATCCATAAAGTACTCGACGACGAAGGTAGTATCAAATACGCTTTATGCAAAGATAATTGTCACCAAGACGACCACCATCACCACCACGACCATGTGCATTTTAAGTGCAGTTCCTGCGGACTTACCACTTGTCTCGACCACGTGGTGATTCCGGCTGTAGTGCTACCCGAAGGCTACAAACGTGTAGAAACCAATTTGTTGGTACAGGGCGTTTGTAAAGATTGCAATGCAAAACAACTGGGCTAAAATCGCCAGCCAAGCATGGTAACAGACTTTTGTACAACCTCCTTTTGGCATGACTAACTTTTCTGTATGATGAAAATTCTTGATTTATATATTCTTAAAAAATTTTTAAAAACCTACTTTTTTGCGGTACTAATCATCGTGAGCATCATTATGGTAATTGATTATACCGAAAAAGTGGACGATTTTATCAACCGAAAAGCACCTACCAAAGAAATTCTCTTTGATTACTATCTTAATTTTATCCCTTATTGGGCCAATTATATCAGCCCCTTGATGGTGTTTATTGCCACGGTATTTTTCACTGCCAACTTGGCAGCTCGTACCGAAATCATCGCTATTCTAAGCACGGGGGTAAGTTTTTTACGCCTCATGCGTCCTTATATGCTTGGGGCAACCATCGTGGCAATTATTACCTTTTTTATGGTAGCGTGGGTGATTCCGATTGCCAACAAAACCCGTATAGCATTCGAGCGAAAATATGTGAAAGAAACTTATTATTTTAGCGGAAGAGATGTACATATCAAGGTTGCACCCGAAGTGTATTCCTACATGGAAACCTACGATAGCAATTCTAATACAGGCTATAGATTTACCCTAGAAAAAATCACAGATAATACCTTAGCTACCAAGCTTTCTGCCGACCGCATCACTTGGGATTCTACCCGCCACAAGTGGACTATCCATGATTATCGCATTCGTACTTTTTTACCCGATGGCAAAGAAAAGCTTCAATTTGGAACAAAAATAGACACAACGCTCAACCTTACGCCGAAAGATTTTGATAGCAATTATCAATTACACGAAACCTTCACTTTACCAGAGTTAAACGCCCACATCAACAAACTCAACGCCCGTGGTGCCGATGGCATAGAGGTGTTTATTGTTGAAAAATATATGCGTTTTGCCAACCCTTTTGCCATCATCATCCTTACGGCTATGGGGCTGATTGTATCGGCAAGAAAGGCGAGGGGAGGCGTTGGTTTTCAGATAGCTTTGGGTTTTATTTTGGCTTTTGTTTATATTATGTTTTTTATGATGAGCAAAGGTATGGCCGAGTCGGGGGCTTTGCCACCTATTGTGGCGGTTTGGTTGCCTAATATCATTTTTGGAGGCATTGGCGTAATTATGTATTATACCGTTCCTCGATAAAGTTTAGCATTTTTCCTGTACAAAAGCCATGCAACGACCCCTAAAAGACTACTTTCAATTACATTTTATTGTACTCATTCTTGGCTTTACAGCCATTTTAGGAGCATTGATTTCGGTGCATTCGTTGAGTACAGTATTTTTTCGTACAGGTATGGCTACCGTCGGGCTGTGGTTATATACAAGGTATAAAGGCATTTCGTTGACCATTCCTCGTACTACCTTGGGCAAACTCATTGGTATAGGATTTATCATTGCATTGCATTGGTTTTTGTTTTTTTATGCCGCCAAAGTATCCAATGTAGCTATTTCTTTGGCGGGCTTTTCAACGGCTAGTTTGTGGACAAGCCTTATCGAACCGCTATGGTTTAGGCGTAAAGTAAGCCTGTTGGAAGTAGCCTTGGGCTTGGTGGTGATTGGTGGTTTGTATTTGATTTTTTTGTTTGAATTTCGACATATCTTAGGGCTTTCGCTTGGAATTTTGGCGGCATTGCTTAGTGCCTTATTTTCGGTCATGAATGCCAAAATTGCCCATGAACATACGCCGCAAGTGATTACGTTCTACGAAATGCTTGGGGCGGCCATTACGTCTTTGGTTACGCTTTTGGTTCTGCAAGGCTCACCATTGTTGCCTTTCAACCAAATCATTCCTCAAACATGGGATTGGCTTTGGCTGGGTATTTTGTCGTTAGTTTGTACGGTATATGCTTTTGCTAGTACGGTTGATTTACTCAAAAAGTTTTCTGCATTTACTTTCAATCTTACCTTAAACCTTGAGCCTGTGTATGGTATTTTGTTTGCCTATTTTATTTTTGGTTCAAAAGAACAAATGTCGATGGGCTTTTATTGGGGGGCTGGTATTATCCTCGCATCAGTTTTAATGTATCCATTGTTGAAAAAACAAAAACAGCACACTTCGTAGATAAAGTAAAATTTTAACCATAAAATATACACCAAGAGCGTAATTTATGGCTAGGTTTCCCAAGGAAAAACACACTTTCCTTGATTATTTTCAGCATTCTTCTTTCAAAAATCACGCATAATTTTTAACTTTAGCTATATTAGAACGTCCTTACCCAAGCTGAAATTTGTTAAAAATTATGTTTGATAGCTTCTCTTTTCTGTGCATATCGACCCATTTTAAAGGAAATGACTTTCTGAAATCCCTCAAATTGGCAGGGAATAAAGTCTATTTGCTTACCCATCGGCAGTTACAGCATCGCCCTTGGGCTTGGGATAGCATCGACAATACGTTTTATTTAGAAGAAAAATACGATGGTTCGCTCGACCTACAAGCAACAATCCTGAGCATGAGCTATGTGATGCGCACCCGACGCATCGACAGAATTGTGGCCCTCGACGACGTAGATGTAGAAACCGCCGCCGCTTTGCGTGAGCATTTTCGGATTCCGGGCATGGGGCAAAGCACCAGTCGCCATTTTCGTGATAAACTTGCCATGCGTATCAAGGCAATTGAGGCAGGCATTGCTGTACCAGCTTTTTCTTCGCTTTTCAACGACAATGATTTATTTGTTTTTGCCCAAAAAGTAAAATTTCCGTGCGTGGTAAAGCCTCGCTTCAATACTTCGGCTTTTAGTGTAAAAAAAGTGAACAATGCGGCAGAATTATGGGAAGTGGTGCATCATTTGGGCGAGCATCGCCCCGATTATCTGGTAGAGCAGTTTCGTGCGGGTACCGTCTATCATGTCGATGCCCTTGGGATGCACGGTCATATCATTTTTTCTCGTTGCAGCGAATACCTCGAAGCACCCTTCGATGTGGTGCTGAGTTCGGGTATTTTTCGCTCGGCAATTTTGCCTTTTGGTTCAGAAGAAGAACAAATTTTAACGCAATTAAATGATAAAATCCTAAAAACCTTCGGGATGCAATACAGTGCTTTGCATTCTGAATATATCAAAGATGCCGAAACGGGCGAATTGTTGTTTTTAGATACCGAAACGATTGTTGGAGGCGTACACACCGCCGAAATGGTAGAGGCTTCGTCGGGTATCAATCTTTGGCATGAGTGGGCTATGGTCGAAACGGCGGTAGCATGGGGTATTCCTTATCAATTGCCTAGCTTGCACTACAACTACGCAGGAATGCTCACTGCGCCTACTCGCCAACGACTGCCGAATGTGTTGCTTTTTGAAGACCCTGAAATTTATTGGAAAATGGATGAAGATTTTCAAGTAGGTTTGATTGTGCAATCGCCAGAGCGAGCTAGGGTCTTGGAATTGCTAGATAAGTATCGTAAACAAATTGCTCAATACACACAACGAAGGCAAGTATGATAAATACAAAAAGCGTGTACAAAAAGAGATTTTCCCATTTTCGTACACGCTTTTTGCCTCATTCAATCGCTAATTTACAGTCACTTCAAACTCAGCACTGAAATCGGTACTTCCTTTGGCTGTTCCATCTTTGATTGGTGTTCCGTTTTGAGGAGGTTGATGGTAAAGCACTACCTGTAGTTTTCCTGTTCCTGCTGCACCTACAACTGCCGAAGCTTGTAAGCCAATTTCATAATTGCGGCTATCTTTGTCGGTTCTTTTTACGGTCATCAGGCTAGTGGGCGTAGGCGTATAAACAAACAAATGCTCATCGCTTTTTTCCTCTATTTCAGTGGTAATATTTTCTACAGGATTTTTACTTTCGTCTAATACCGTCACCGCCAAGGTGTAAGTAGCGTTGGCTTTGAGCGTTATTTTATCAATAGTGGGAGCATTGCCTCCAATGCCATCTACATCTTTATAAGTAAAAATGCTTGCCTTGCCATCCTTATCTGTAAATGTAAGTTTGAGCGTAGTAAGATTTTCACTATCATCTACGGGGTTTGGCTCATCTTTCTTGCAACTTGTCACGACAAAAAAGCTTGATAACAAAAGAAATAGTACTGGTTTTGTGTAAGGTCTCATTTGATTTATTGTTGATATAGTTTATATAATGCAATAGTGTTGCAAAAATAAAGAATAATTATAATGTTTTCGCAACAATATTGCAAATATATATTTTCACCTCTTATATTTGCAATATTGTTGCAAATATAAGAATGGTAATTTATGAAAAATCTCATCAATAGCACTGCCGATTACGTAGGCATTGCGGGTTCGAGTCTTTGTTTGGTACACTGTTTGGCAACGCCAGTATTGATGATTTTGCGTTGGTATGAATGTTGTTATTTTTTAGAGGCGGCTTGGTGGGATTATTGTTTTCTTCTCATTTGTTTCATCGCTGTTTTTTATACCACCCGAACGCATCAGTCTGTGGGTTTGGTATGGGCGTTTTGGCTTGCATTTGGTGCTTTTGCTGTAGCCATTTTATTTGAAGACGATTTTGTTTTTGCTCCATACTTGGGTTATGGGGCTTCATTGCTGTTGATTATCATACATATTTTTAACATAAGATTTTGTAAAAAATGTCAAACAAAAAACTTCCAGTAACCGTCCTAAGTGGATTCCTCGGTTCGGGTAAAACGACTTTGCTCAATCATATTTTGCATAATAAAGAAGACCTCAAAGTGGCTGTTATCGTAAATGATATGAGCGAAATCAATATAGATGCCCAATTGGTGAAACAAGAAAATGTGCTATCTCGTACCGAAGAGCGACTCGTAGAGATGTCGAACGGCTGTATTTGCTGTACCTTGCGAGAAGATTTGATGGTAGAAGTAGAAAAACTGGCCAAGGAAAATCGCTTCGATTATCTCATCATCGAATCAACGGGGATTTCCGAACCTTTGCCCGTGGCTCAAACCTTTTCTTATATAGACGAAAACAGTGGTATTGATTTGTCAAAATTTGCCCAACTCGATACAATGGTAACGGTTGTCGATTGTTTTAATTTTGCCAAAGATTTTGGTTCATTCGATACCATTTTTACAAGAAATCTAAATGAAAGCGACCCCAATGATGGGCGTACTATTGTCAACTTATTAACCGACCAAATAGAATTTGCCAATGTTATTATCTTAAACAAAACGGATTTATTAACGCCTCACCAATTAGGAGAATTAAAAGCGATAATTCAAAAACTAAATCCTGATGCTAAAATCCTGACAAGTACTTTTGGTAAAGTAGCCCCTCAAGAGATTTTGCGTACAGGACTTTTCGATTTTGAAGTCGCTTCACAGTCGGCAGGATGGATGCAAGAATTGACTAAGCCCAACCATACGCCCGAAACAGAAGAGTATGGTATTAGTTCATTTGTTTTTAGAGATGCTCGTCCTTTTCATCCCGAAAGATTTTGGAATTACATCACGGAAAACTGGCCAGCAGGTATTATTCGCTCTAAAGGATTGTTTTGGTTGGCTTCTCGCCCGAAAGATGCCCTCAATTGGGGACAAGCCGGAGGCTCGCTCCGTGCCGATGCCGCAGGCACGTGGTGGGCTGGTGTGCCCGAATGGGAACGCCCTTTTTATGCTGCATGGAAAGAAAATAAAAAAGAACTCATGAAACGCTGGGACAAACGCTTTGGCGATAGAATAAACGAATTGGTCATCATCGGACAAGAGTTAGACAAAACACAAATCCTACAAGAGTTGGAGGCTTGTTTATGCAATGAAGCAGAAATTCAACAAATGCAGGCTAAAAAGTCATTTAATGACCCCTTTCCTGTGTTTCAATAAATGGATGACAAAAATTAAACTATAATAAAACCAAGGAAAAATTATACCTTAATAAGGCAATTGATAATTGCCTTATTAAGGTATAATTTTTTACAAAAAAATTTATTCCGTAAGTAATTGAGATTAAAAGGAATAGTAGTTTTTGCTCAATTTTTTTCAAAAACTATTTGGAAAGAAGAATAAAAAGCAGGAATTTTGCACTCCCAAACGACGGGGGAGGAGAAAAAGAGATGAGAGAGCGAAAAAATATTTTTCAAAAAATATTTGGAGGTTAAAAAAAGTTTTTCTAATTTTGCACTCCCAAACAACGGGAAAAGGCTAGAGCGAACGAGTGATAGCATCAAATCTTGGGTATTAAAATTCTGTAAAGAATTGAAGGTAAACAAGATAAAGAGTTCTTTGAGGTATTGATAAGGAAATAATAGCAAATACGACATTCTAAGAGACAAGAAGTGTGTTGATTACGCAACTTTTGAAAAAAAGGGAAGATAATCGACATTGAAAAATATTTACAATGGAGAGTTTGATCCTGGCTCAGGATGAACGCTAGCGGCAGGCCTAATACATGCAAGTCGAACGGTCACTCAGCAATGGGTGATAGTGGCGCACGGGTGCGTAACACGTATGCAATCTACCTATCAGCGGGGGATAGCCTTTGGAAACGGAGATTAATACCGCATAAGACAGTACTGGGGCATCTCGGAGCTGTTAAAACTATGGTGCTGATAGATGAGCATGCGTCCAATTAGTTAGTTGGTGAGGTAACGGCTCACCAAGACGATGATTGGTAGGGGATCTGAGAGGATAATCCCCCACACTGGCACTGAGATACGGGCCAGACTCCTACGGGAGGCAGCAGTAGGGAATATTGGGCAATGGAGGCAACTCTGACCCAGCCATGCCGCGTGCAGGATGAAGGCGTTATGCGTTGT
>JAAFJE010000027.1 GCA_013298025.1 Cytophagales bacterium
AAGGTAAACGCTTCTATCATGTGTCAACAGATGAGGTGTATGGAGAATTACACAATCCAGAAGATTTCTTTACTGAAACCACGCCTTATGATCCTCGTTCTCCATATTCTGCATCAAAAGCATCTTCCGACCACTTTGTGAGAGCGTATGGCAATACCTACAAGTTGCCAGTTGTCATTACGAATTGCTCTAACAACTATGGCCCAAATCACTTCCCAGAGAAGTTATTACCTCTGATGATCAATAATATTTTACATAATAAACCGCTACCTGTGTATGGGAAGGGAGAAAATGTAAGAGACTGGCTATTTGTGGTAGATCACGCTCGTGCTATTGACACGGTATTTCACAAAGGCGTAACAGGTGAAACCTATAATATTGGTGGTTTCAACGAATGGAAAAACATTGATATTGTCAAGTTAGTTTGCAAAACCATGGACAGCAAACTAGGAAGACCTGAAGGTACTTCGGAGCAACTTATTACTTATGTTACTGACCGTGCTGGACATGACCTTAGATATGCAATCGATGCTACCAAAATCATGAATGAATTGGGTTGGAAGCCCTCTCTTCAGTTTGAAGAAGGACTTGAAAGAACGGTTGATTGGTTCTTAAATAACCAAGAATGGCTTGATAATGTGACTTCAGGCAATTACCAAAAATACTACGATTCAATGTACGAAAACCGTTAATATCATGAAAGGAATCATACTTGCAGGAGGCTCTGGCACTCGATTGCACCCTCTTACCTTAGCCGTTAGTAAGCAGCTTATGCCTGTTTATGACAAACCAATGGTTTATTACCCTTTATCAATTCTAATGTTGGCGGGCATTCGTGAGATATTGATTATCTCTACTCCTCATGACTTACCTCATTTTAAGAAACTCTTAGGAGATGGCTCTCAAATTGGGTGTCGTTTTGAATACGCCGAACAACCCTTGCCTAATGGGCTTGCACAGGCTTTTGTAATTGGCGAAGAATTTATCGGTGACGATAAAGTGGCTTTAGTACTTGGCGATAATATTTTTTATGGAAGTGGTTTAAGTAAATTGTTACAGGCCAACAATGACCCTGATGGTGGCGTTGTGTATGCCTATCAAGTACATGACCCAGAGCGTTATGGGGTAGTTGAGTTTGATGATGATTTTAACGTACTTTCTATAGAAGAAAAACCGCTTGAACCTAAATCAAACTACGCTGTGCCAGGCTTGTATTTCTATGATAACTCAGTCGTTGAAATTGCTAAAAATATAGCTCCTTCGCCAAGAGGTGAATATGAAATCACCGACGTAAACAAAGAGTATTTAAAACAAGGAAAATTGAAAGTAGGCGTGTTGAACCGTGGTACGGCTTGGCTTGATACAGGAACGATAGAATCTTTGATGCAAGCAGGACAGTTTGTACAAGTAATAGAAGACCGTCAAGGGCTTAAAATAGGCTGTATTGAAGAAATAGCCTATCGCATGGGTTTTATTGATGCCGAACAATTGAAAAAAGTAGCTGAACCTTTAGTGAAAAGTGGATATGGAAAATATCTACTCAGGTTAATCGAGCAGAAATAAAAAATTACGATTGGCGGCATTGTAGCTTAACTACAATGCCGTTTTTACGTTGAAATTATGTTAAATATATATTTTTATAATAATGAAAGTTTCAAATGCTAAATTAAAAGATGTATTAATCATCGAACCAACCATATTTAAGGATGCCCGTGGGTATTTCTTTGAACCCTTCAATAGTATTACTTGGGGCGAAAAAGGATTGCCTACCAATTTTGTTCAGGATAATCAATCTTTTTCAACCAAAGGGGTATTAAGAGGATTACACTTTCAAAAAGGAGATTATGCACAAGGAAAATTAGTACGTGTTATCACAGGAAGAGTGTTGGATGTAGCAGTGGATATTCGTCCAGAGTCACCAACGTTTGGTCAATGGGAGTTTTATGAGTTAGATGCAGAATCAAATCGGATGGTGTATATTCCTGTAGGATTTGCTCACGGCTTTTTGGCACTGGAAGATAGTATTTTTGCCTATAAGTGTACAGCCGGCTACCATAAAGCTTCTGAAGGAGGCTTGGTATGGAATGACCCTACCTTGAAAATAGAGTGGCCTATAGAAACGCCAAATGTTTCAGAAAAAGATCAAATCTTGCCAACTCTTGAAGAATATTTAGCACAATTGTAAAATTATTATCCTTTTTCTAGCATTTTATGAGCATTTTGATATTTGGAGGCATTGGCCAGCTTGGACAATGTATCAAAAAAGTTGCCGATACGAAAGGAATAGCAGGCATTATCTATTTAGATGAGTTCAATGGCAATATCTTGGATACGGCATTATTGGATGAGGTTTTTGCACAATATCAACCTCAGTATGTAATCAATTGTGCGGCCTATACGGCTGTTGATAAAGCAGAAGACGACGTTGCTTTGGCAAGAAACATTAATAAGGTTGGTCCTGCCAACTTGGCTGATGCTTGTGTAAAGTATGATGCGGTGTTGATTCATGTGTCCACCGACTTCGTATTTGAAGGCAATGTTCCTAGACTGCTCAACGAAGAAGATGAAGCCAATCCCGTTGGTATGTATGGCCTGACTAAACTTGAAGGAGAACAGGAAATCAGCCAACGCATGACCAGGTACTTTATGTTGCGTACTAGTTGGCTGTACTCTGAATTTGCTAACAATTTCGTAAAAACGATGTTGCGTTTGGGTAAAGAGCGACCCGAGTTAGGCATTATTGCCGATCAAGTAGGTACGCCAACGTATGGAGTAGATTTGGCTAGTTGTATTTTGCATATCATCGAAACAGCAAGTGACCAATATGGCTTGTATCATTATAGCAACGAAGGAGCTATTTCTTGGTATGATTTTGCACAGGCGATATTTGAGTTAGGTAAGGTTGCTGTTAAAGTAAAACCTTTAAAAACAAGCGAATACCCTACCAAGGCACAACGTCCAGCTTTTTCAGTGATGGATAAAAGTAAAATTAAACAAGCACTAGGCATAGAAATACCTTATTGGCGTGACAGTTTAGCCATTTGCTTAAAAGCTTTGAATGAATAAACAAAAAACCACTCAATAATGAGTGGTTTTTTGTTTAGGTCTATTGCTCTTTTTAGTTGAATTACAACCGAAAAGAAATTTGTTTTAGAAAGAATACTTGCTTTTACAAAATTTTCTATAAATTGCTGTATCACTAAACGACAAAGGAAGAAAAAGCGTAGCAATAGAAGATAAAATGCTTTAATGTAGGGTAAGGAAATAGAGCAATTGACCATTTTGGTAAAATTCAATCATTACAATGGATAAATCGTCAAAAATTTACATAGCTGGGCATAGAGGTATGGTTGGTTCAGCTATTTTAAGAAAATTACAAAGAGAAGGTTTTTCAAATTTTATTCTCAAAACATCACAAGAACTAGATTTAAGGAACCAACAACAAGTAGAAACTTTTTTTGCCAAAGAGCGTCCAGATTATGTTTTTTTGGCCGCTGCTAAAGTAGGAGGGATTGTTGCCAATAACACCTATCGGGCTGATTTTATATATGAAAACTTAGCTATTCAAAATAATATTATTCACAATGCTTATGTTTATGGGGTGAAAAAACTAATGTTTTTGGGCTCGTCGTGCATATACCCGAAATTGGCACCTCAGCCTCTCCGTGAAGACTCCCTTTTGAGTGGATACCTAGAGCATACCAACGAACCTTATGCCATTGCCAAAATTGCAGGGATAAAAATGTGCGAATCATATCGTTTACAATATGGATGTGATTTTATCTCCGTAATGCCAACAAACTTGTATGGACCCAACGATAATTATGACCTTGAAAAATCACATGTATTACCAGCCATGATTCGTAAATTCCATGAAGCAAAACAACAAGGTTTACCAGATGTTACGCTCTGGGGAACGGGGTCGCCGATGCGTGAGTTTTTACATGCGGATGATTTAGCCGCAGCTTGCTTGTTTTTAATGGAAAATTATAGTGACCTTCCTTTTTTGAATGTTGGTACAGGTGTAGATGTTACAATTAAAGAATTAGCAGATATTGTTAAAAATACCGTAGGGTTTGAAGGAAATATTGTTTGGGATACAAATAAGCCTGATGGCACTCCTCGCAAACTAATGGACGTATCTCGCTTGCATGCACAAGGATGGAAACATACAATTGAGCTTGCCGAAGGTATTAAAATGGCTTATCAGGATTTCTTAGAAAATCATAATCATCTTAGATTATAATTTTACTGGAGAGTGTAATATTAAAAATTCAAATATATACGTATGAAAAAAGCCCTTATCACTGGTATAACAGGACAAGACGGTTCCTATTTAGCAGAGTTATTATTAGAAAAAGGATACGAAGTACATGGTATCAAACGTCGTAGCTCATTAATTAATACACAGAGAATAGACCACTTATATGAAGATTTACACGAAGAAGGAGTGAAGTTTATCATGCACTACGGAGATTTGTCAGACTCGACCAATATCATCCGTATCATTCAAGAAGTACAGCCAGATGAGATATATAACTTGGGTGCGATGTCACACGTGAAAGTATCCTTCGATGAGCCAGAATATACGGCACAAGTAGATGGTATCGGTACGCTTCGTATTTTGGAAGCTGTACGCTTGTTGGGTTTAATAGAAAAAACAAAAATTTACCAAGCTTCTACTTCTGAGTTGTACGGTTTGGTACAGGCTGTGCCTCAATCAGAAACAACGCCATTTTATCCTCGTTCGCCTTATGCTGTAGCTAAACTGTATGGCTACTGGATTACCGTGAACTACCGTGAAGCGTACAATATGTTTGCTGTGAATGGTATCTTGTTCAACCACGAATCACCAAGAAGAGGAGAAACATTTGTGACACGTAAAATCACAAGAGCAATTGCTCAAATTGCTTTGGGGCAACAAGAACGTTTGTATTTAGGAAATTTAGATGCCCAACGTGACTGGGGTCATGCGAAAGATTATGTAGAAGCGATGTGGTTAATCTTGCAACAAGACGTACCAGAAGACTACGTAATTGCTACAGGTATTACCACACGTGTACGTGACTTTGTACGCATGGCATTTGCAGAAGTAGGTATCGAAGTTGAATTTACAGGCGAAGGTGTTGACGAAATCGGTACAGTAGTTGCTTGTACAAATCCTTTATACCAAATAGAGATTGGTAAAGTAGTAGTATTGGTTGACCCACGCTATTTCCGCCCTACTGAAGTAGAATTATTGATTGGAGACCCAACCAAATCGAATACAAAACTAGGCTGGATTCCAAAATACGATTTACCCGCATTAGTGAAAGATATGATGCAAGCCGACGTGAAGCTGTTTACGAAATAAAATATAGCTTGAATGTTCAAGCCTAGCAAAAAGACTTATCAATGGTTTTTTTTGCTAGGCTTTTTTACTTTACACCTCTGCTACTCCTGCCAAATAAGCCAAATTCGCCAAGGCTTTTTGGTATTTTCCTCTAAGCGATTCGGTCTTGATTTTCATATCAATATATTTACTTTCCCTCGAATTGACCAAAAACAGGGTGCTTTCACCGATGTCGAATTTGCGTTGCTCGGCTTGCAACAACAGGGCTTGATTTTGGGTTGCTTGTTGTTGGATATTCAACTGGCGTTCTAGGTTTTTTACCTCGTTATAAGCAGCATAAATGTCGTTGATGACTTCTCGTTTGGCTAAATCCAATTCAAAGCCTGTGGATAATTGCTTGATGCGTACTTGCTGTAACTTGCCTCTTTCTTTTCGTAAAAATAAAGGAAAAGAAAAATCAAAGCCTAACTTGTGATTATCGAACGACAAAGGTGTGCCGCCATAAGCCGAACTGCCCAAACTTTTGTTGATAAAATTAAAGTTTACATTCAATTGGGGTTTGAGCATCTCTTTCCGAAGCTTTTCTTCCCATGTTAATTGCTGTATTTTAAACTGCAATTTTGCCAATTCTGGGTGTTGCGTTTTGGCTTGTAAAACCAATTGTTGCAAGGTGGTTTCGTCTAATTTACGAAAAAGCAATTGCGGAGGCTGGGCGTTTTCTGGCAACTCTAAAGGCGTTTCTTGGGCATCCCACAAGAAATTTGATAAAATCAAACGGGCGTTTTGTAAATCAACGCTGGCTTGTTCTAAAAGTACTTGGCGGTCTTGAAACAAGATGTTTGCCTCTACCGAATCAATGGCCGCTTGTTCGCCAATGGTGGCACGTTGCTTGGTGGCAAAGTAGCGTTTTTGAGCTAATTCGAAACCTTCTTGTGCCATTTGTTTTTGTTGAAAGGCAAACCACCATTCCCAATAAGCTTTGGCAGCCGAAAAAATAGCTTTGTTGACGAGTTTGGTACGCTCGGCTTCTGCCATGCTTTGGGCCAACTGGGCTTGTCGCAAGGTGGCACGGCGGGCATCTATCAACAAGCCTTGCCCGATGGGTACTGAAAGTCCTGCCACAAACAATTCGGGCGATTCTTCGGGGAGTAATTTTTTCCCTACCCGATTATCGTAGCCTACTTTGAAATCAACGCCATACCATGTTGGTACTTTCAGGGCATTCTCCCAACGGTCGTAATAGATTGCACCATCTAATGCTTTACGCTCGTAAGTAGAGCTTAATTTGGGGTCGAATGCTCCTTTGGCTTGCATCAATTCTGCGGCGGCATCTTGTGAATAAAGCTGTGCTTGCTTGACGGTCGGATGATTTTTTATGACTAAACTCTTAAAATCTTCAAAACTAAACACCTGTGCCGAAACCCCAGCGATACATCCGAGCCAACATATTGTACTTAAAAATAGTTTTCTCATTTTTTCGCTTCTTTTTTGGCTGGTTCTTTTTCTTCTGGTTCACTCTTCAAATTGGCAGGGAAGGCGTTGAGTTGTCGCCAGATTTCGTACCATACTGGCACGTTGTCGAGCATTACCCAACCCACTACACCAGAACCCATCCGCAATTGCTTGGGCCAAGGCTCGTCTTTAGCTTTGGGTACAACCAAAATACGATATTGCCCATCTTTGCTATCAACTCTATCTATTACTTTTACAGTACCGCCAAAAGTACCAACAGAGGTAGATGGCCAACCAGAGAAAACCAACGCAGGCCAACCTTCAAACTGTAAGCGAACTTCTCTGCCTTCTTGGATAAGTGGCACGTCCATGGCTTTTACATACAGCTCCACTGCCATATCTGGCATATAAGGTTGCAGGGTACAAATCGACTCGCCTTCTTTGATGGTTTCGCCGATACCTGCTTTAAAAGTCTTTACTACGTAGCCATCTTGTGGGGCTCTGACGATGTACTGTCCTTGTCGGAAGTTGACATTGGCTACCTTGTTTTGGAGTTGAGCCAATTCGTATTCGCCCGTTGCCAACGACGACAAAGCAGAGCTTTTATCTGATTCTGCTTTAGAAATTTTCTCGGCGTACTCGGCTTCAATGGCACTCAATTCGATGCGTGCATTGATTAATTCTTGCTTAGAAACGAGCCATTTGTTTTGTACCGAAACCAATTTGGCCCTGGTTTCTTGTACTTTCAATTTACGAGATTCCAACTCTGTCAGCGAGATAATACCACTGTTTTTATATTGGTCTTCGCCACGGTCGTAGCGGGTTTGAGCAATGGTCACTTGTACTTGCTCGGCAATCACGTCGGTACTGTCAGATACCACTTTTGCCTGACTTTGCTTCACCTTGTTGCGGGCTTTTTGTAAGCTAAAAACTTGGTTTTGTCGTAAAGCACCAATTTGATTATCAAGGGCTTGTGTTTTGATTTTGTAGCTTTCGATGGCCGCTTTTTTAGCGTTCAATTGTTCTTGTAAACGCAAGTTGAGGTTGGCATCGAAATAGTCGTCTTTTATCTCTGAAATAACAAGTAACGTATCGCCTTTTTCTACAAAATCACCTTCTTTTACAAGCCATTTTTCAATTCTTCCAGCAATGATGTTTTGGATATTTTGTGGGCGGTCGGCTGGTGTTAAAGCCGTGATGTCGCCTTTACCGTTGATGTTTTGTTGCCAAGGAACAAACAAAACAATGAACAAAACCAGCCCTATAGCTGTAAGCCAACGTTTAAGAACAATGGCCGAACGGGGCGTATGCAAGGTGTTGAGCGAATGTAGCTCAAATTGTGCATGAACTTTATCATGAATTTTTTGCTTCGATATATTTAACATAGTACAATAGCCGATTAGGGGATTAGTCAATTAAATCTTGAAAAGTGTGTTCTTTTATCAAGTTTTCAAACTTGCCGTCTAAAACAATTTCACCTTCGTTCATCACCAAAACCCTGTCGCAGGCTGCCATAATCATAGGGTCGTTTGAGATGGTAATGAGTGTCCAAGGATTTGCTTTGTCTGTCAAAAAGGCAATACAATTCATTCGTTCTGACTTATGTAGCTCTCGGTAGATGTCTGTAATCATCAACAATTTGGGGCGTTCTACTACGCACCGGGCTACAGACAGCTTGGCAATAAAGCTTTCTGAAAAACGCTTGCCCCCAGCAATCATTTGGGTGTCTAGCCCCATGGGTAGTTGAGCAATGGTGTCTTGCATATTGAGGCTTCTAATGGCCCACTGCACATCTTCAAAACTAACGCCTTTGCGACCCATGACAATGTTGTCGAGTAAGCTTCCATCAAAAATCAAATCAATGGCAAGGTTGCGTTCTATGGCATCACGCACGGCGTTGAGGTTGAGGTCTCTGATAGAAATACCATTGTACGAAATCGCTCCTTCGTAATCGGTAAAAATGGCTGAAAGAATTTTGAGCAAGGTTTCTTTGCCCGAACCATTAGTGCCTGTAATACAGATACTTTCGTTGGGAGCAATGGCTACGTTGAGTTTTTTCAATACATATTTGCTTTCCTCGGGATATTTATAGCTTAATTCTTTAAGTTGAATAGATAAGCCTTTATTTTCTTGGTGAAAATCGTAGTTGATACCGTTTTGGCGTTCGAGAGGCAGGTCGGTCACGTGTCCCATTTTTTCTACGGCTGTGAGTAGGTCAAAAATGGTTTCGATGCTGGCAATGAGCTTTTCTACCGAGTTTACCACCAATACGATAATAATTTCGGAGGCAACAAATTGCCCTAATGTAATTTGGCGGTCGATAACCAAGGCTGTACCCATTATCAATAAAATACCTGTGATAAATGCCTTGAAAAATAGGGCATTACCAAATAAAATGATTAAAACACTAAAATGTTTTTTACGGTATTTGAGATAATTGTTCACCAAATAATCCATGCGTTGCATAGGTAAATTGGTTGAGCCAGCCGACTTAAAGGCATACAACGTGCGGGCGATGTCTTCGAGCCATTGAGCTACTTTGTATTTGTATTTCGATTCTATTAGGCTGGTTTCTAGTCCTTTGGGTGCATTGAGGTACACCACAAGCGAAACAATAATAATAGTAATCGCACCGAAAGCAATAAAATAAGGATGGTAAAGTGAAAGTAAGATAATGCCGAATAAAATTTGAATGACGGCCGCCGTGACATCTATTAATACTTTGGGTAAGGCTTTTTGTACATTCAGAATGTCGAAAAATCGGTTCATGAGTTCGGGGGCATACACGCCCAATAGCGACTCTGACTTTACTCTTGGAATACGGTACGTAAATTCAAAAGCAGCTTTGGCAAATACCCGCCTTTGCAAGACTTCCACCAAGGTTTGTTGATAAATCTGCAAAATGCCCGAAAAGATAATCCCAATGATAACTACACTCACCAGAACATACACCGAACTAAAATACAAACCTCCTGAAATCATACCAATAATTGCCTGAATACCAAGAGGTAATGTCAAACTAATCACACCTACCACAATGGCATAAATGTAAATGGTTGTGATGTCTTTTTTCTCTTTTTGAAGCATTCCTAGCAAACGACCCCAAGGCGAAAGTTGCTGTGTGGGTTTTTCTTCGCCAATACTTTCTAAAGGAAATACCGTGAGAAAACGTACTTTTCCGTTGAGCGTTGTGTCGGGATTGTTGGACAACTGCTGCGGTACAAAAGCTGTGGAGGCATCAACGGCAACGGCTTGGCTTTCGGTAATCTGCCAAAAAAACGGTTTGTCGTCTTTCAGACTTCTGGCCGCAATAATCGGAACAAGCTGATTGCCTTGTTGGTGAAAGAAAACAATCGGATGGGAGTTTTCTTGAATGAGCGTTGGAAAATCGTGCGGGTGTGCATAGTTTTCTACAACTAAGAACTGTTGTTTTCGGGCTTCCTCAATGAGGTCATTTACAAAGCTAAAAGTTTGGTCTTTGTCGTACTGCTTCACAACCGACAAAGGAGCTTGCTGTGTAAAATGATTAAAGTCTGTTCCGTAAAACTCGGTCAGTTTCTTAATGATAAGGCTTAACTGAGTGCTTTGCATAGTTTTGTATGTGATTTGTTTGAGTAATTATTGTTATAACAACGAATTTTTCGGTTCTGTTCGTATCTGTTTAGAAAAATTCTAAACAAATACGGATAAAAGGTAAATACATCACATGAGCGGACATGGGGAAAAACTAAAAACTACATGGGCTGTATGCTATGATAAAGCGTTTGGTTCAATTATGAAAATATACCAAGCTACTTTTGTAATTTGTTGATACAAAATATTTCTGTTAATTTAGTGAGAAAATCTCTTTAAGAAATTGTTATGAGGATAGTAAGACGAAATACTATTACTTAGTTACGCTACAATGAACCACTAAAGTAGGTAGAAAAACATGAGTATTTTGCCGTAAAGAGATTTTTTTATTAAACAAACTCAAAAAATGATACTAAAGCAAGTCAAACGTTTGATTTGCCCTTAATTATGTATTTTAGATATAGCAGACGAACGCTTGTCATCATCTTGTATATATTGTGCTGTGGTACTTTTATTTCGCAAGCTTCCTTAGTAGATAGTACAACTTCTCAACAAATCATCCGTCAAGCCATCGCTGTAGCGCCACAGCATAGGCAGGCTACGAGCAAT
Organism: Cytophagales bacterium; assembly: GCA_013298025.1. Lineage (GTDB taxonomy): Bacteria > Bacteroidota > Bacteroidia > Cytophagales > Spirosomataceae > Flectobacillus. Next base: position 10,967 of record JAAFJE010000027.1, read on the forward strand.
TATGCCGCAGATATTTTCTTGCAATACCAAGGAAGCTGGCAGACAATTCCGAAAGTGTTGCAATCGCTCTTAGCAAAAGAGGGCGTGCAAGATAGCCTCGTGTATCAATCAGAGTCGTATGCACATCTCGAAGTAGATAAAGGCTACAACTATTGTTATACTTACCAAGGTGTACGCAACAATTTTCATACAGCACCCCGTGCCGATAGGTATGTCAATCCGAATTTTTATGAGGCATTGGTAGGCCCCGGTGCGATTTCTCCACTTGCTCCGAAAGCCTTGCAACTGTATGATTTTCAGCTTATAAGAACATTTGATACACCCCAAGGAAAGGCGTATCAATTGGCAATTCAGCCGAAATACCACAACGACGAAAAGGTTTTTAGTGGTACGATTACCCTCGATGCCCAGCATTACTGGCTCAAAGAAGTAAACCTTACGGTGAAGCATTATGCCATTTTGTACCACATTCAGGCAAGTTATGCACCTGTGGGCGATAGGTATATGCCTGTTTTTTATCATATCGAAACGACGGGTGCATTGATGGGCTTTACAGGCAAATACCAATATACTGCTCATATCAGCCATTATCAATTGGGCGAAATAAAGCCTTGTGAACGCCCTGCGGAAGATTCTTTCAAAGAAATTTATAACCTTCAAGAACGAAATTTTGAAATACAGCAGTTTAAACAAGTGATGCACAGCCTTGCCACCAACCTTCAAAATATGTGGAGCGAGGCAAACATGGCTTCGGGTTTAGGGCGTTTCGATAAGGTAGTGGTAAACACACAAGCACATCAACAGCCCGATGCTTGGTGGAAGGAGGTTCGTCCAGACAGCTTGGCGGCGTTTGGTTTGCCTTTGCCGATTGCTTCTAAAGAAAAAAATACCTTGCCTCCGCAACCCGACGAGTATGCAACATACCGACAAACCAACCTAAAATTTGGTATTGGAAGTATTTTGTTTAGCCGTTCGTTCTTTTGGGGCAACAATTCAAAAGGCTTTTATCCGCATGAAATTTACTACAAATCGCCCGTATTAGATTTTAATTTCAACACCGTAGAAGGTTTCGTACAAAACATGGGTACTTTGTATCGCTACCGCACGGCTCGGTACAATTGGTTTGAAATAGACCCCACTTGGCGTTATTCTTATGACCTAGAAAAATCGTCGGGAACGCTCAAAATACGCTGGAAAACCGAACAAGAAGATTACAGTATCACGGGTGGCAAGTTTGTGTCGCAATACAATGTAGATACGCCCATTGGTTTCGACCTCAACTCACTTTCGACCTTGCTTTTGAAGAAAAATTATGTAAAAATTTATGAGAAAGAATTTGTCAATTTGAGTCTGTTGAAACGTTTTTCTAATACTTGGACCTTCCGCTCGTCGGTTGAGTGGGCGAGGCGTCATTTATTACAAAACACGACCGATTATTATTGGGTAAACCTCCTAAACGAATCGTATTTGCCCAATTCTCCCAGTAACAAAGAACTGCCCAATACCGAATTTCAAACCAACGACGCATTTTTGGTAAGTTTTCAAGTAAATTATCGACCTACGCTCAAAAAGCAATACCGCAATGGCCTAAGACTCGTTGACTTGTCGTCATCGCCTTTGTTTACATTCAAATACCGAGGAGCTATCAACGGCGTAATGCACAGTAATATCAACTATCACACCATTGAGTTGGGCGTTACACATAATTTCCCTGTAAGCATAAACACCAATTTTAATTACATCGCACAAGCAGGTACGTTTTTCAATACCAATGCCATGACCTTTGCTGATTACAAGCATTTTAATGGAAACAATAATATGATTTCGATTGGAAATATGCTTACAACCCACAGATTAGTAGGGTTTTACGATAACTACGTGTGGGGAGCAAGCAAGAAATTTATAGACCCCTTTCAGTACTCGACCAATGGCACGTACATCGACATTATGACCATGATGGGCTTTCGTAAATTGTTGATTAGTCGGTTGAATTTTGCCAAAAAATTGGCTTTACGAGAAGAGTTTTTTGCCAATTATCTTTATACAGCCAACAAAAACTACCATTATGCCGAATTTGGTTACGGCATCGACGGCATTGCTCGAATATTTAGGGTAGAATTTGGCTATCGTATTGAAAATGGCCGTTTTACGAAAGATTCACCGAGTTCATCGAGCATTATGCCTATCATCAGGATAGCCCTCAACTCTCGTGTGAGGGGAGGCGTTACGCCAGAATGGTAGGACTTATGATAAAATTTTGCTAAAAACCCTGTATTTTATGTAATTTTACCTGAAAAGAAATAAACCCATTGCTTGTAATGAGATATTTGTTGTTATTCTTCGCTTTTTTCTTTATTTTTTCTACAGAAGCACGTCCACGCAAACGTAAACGTGCTGCACACGGAAGTACCCGTAGCCGTCATAGCCGTCGCCATAGCCGCCACAACCGCCATTATGCCAAGTCGAGTGGCCCTTACAAAACCATTTGGATTGGACCACAATTAGTCGATTGCCAAGGCGTGATTCCAATGAAATGTATGATGGTCAAATACGAACCCGATGGCGTTTGGACCAACTACTATGATGCCATCGAAGGATTTATGTACGAAGAAGGCTTTGAGTACGAGTTAAAAATCAAAGAAACCAAAGTGGCGAATCCACCAGCAGATGCTTCCTCAATCAAATGGACGCTAGTTAGATTAGTAGCCAAGCAAGAACCCGAAGCCCCTCGTTTGCCTTTGGCTTCGCAATGGATATTGGCGAGTTATTATGAAGGCGGTAAATGGGTAGCCTCTAATAGTAAATCAGCTTATATTACTATTATGAAAGATTTGAAAAGCTTTACTGGTACAGGAGGCTGCAATAGGCTACGTGGCGACCTCGAAACAAGCGAAGCCACGATTAAGTTTACAAATATCATCAGTACCAAAATGGCTTGCGAGAAGCTAGATGCCGAAAGTCGTTTTATGGCAGCTTTAGCATCGGCCACTCGTTTTGAAATCAACGGAGGCTTGTTGACCCTCTACGCCAACCAACAGCCCATTGTACAGCTAGAAAGTTATCGTTAGTAAGCTACAAGCTTATACATATACCTTGGAAGACAAACCAATAGCATAATATACCGTTTACTCAATATTTGCTTTTTTCGTTTGTTTTTCAAGGTTTTCTGTTTTTATTTACCGACTTGAAAATAGCACTTCAAAGCTTTTCAATACAATCAAGCTTATATCCATTCCATCATCCTGCTTTGTTAAAAGATATGAATCATCCTCAAGTCAATACTGGCTTGATAGGAAACTTTTGTCTAACGAATACTTAATGGTCGCATTATTTGCTATGAAAAGTACTTTTTTACCCATGTCGAACCCCAAACGAATGCTATGTTGGTCGTCTGTTTACACCCTACTCAAGAGCTACAAACTACAACTATTGATTTTGTGGGTACTTATCTGTTGCTTACAAGCCAACATCATGGCTGCCACCGATACCGACAAGGTTCTCAGTCCCCCCGTTATTTCAGCCCCGAAAACAGCAATATGCCCAGGCGAAGAGCTTACCCTAACAGCTACTGGCTGCGAAGGTGGAACGTATGAATGGACAGACGGAAAAACGGGCGACAACATCACCATAAAACCTAGTAAAACCCGTTCGTACAGAGCCGTATGCTCATCGATGGGAATGGTGAGTGATTCATCAACGGCATTTACGGTGACGGTGACGGTGAATACAGCTCCTTCGTTGACATCTCAATCGAATATTACAAAAACATGGGATAAAACCATAGAAGGACACTACCAAGATTTTTTGTCGAGTATTATCAACACTACCGATGGAGGGTATTTGATGGCTTGTAAAGCTAGTAGCAGTGAAAACTATTACCTGTGGCTTGTCAAATTAGATGCTACTGGCTCGATTATTTGGAGTAGAGAGATTAATGAATCCAGCAATAGATTTCCAGTTTACAACTATAAAGTAGCCATTGCTAATACACCAGATGGAGGGTATCTGATAGGTACTAAAGCATTTAATGCGAGTATGACGGGAACTGTATTTGATCTAATCAAAGTAAATGCCAATGGAGAAGTACAACAAGAATCTATGATAAGTCCAGACGAAAACTGGAAAGTTTCGAGCTTCAATAGTATCATTCCGACCATCAACAATGATGGCTTTTTACTAGGTGGTGTTGTAAATCAGAACAATACAAGCAACAGCAAGCTATGGGTTGTAAAGATAGATAATCACTACAATCGAGTAAGTTCGTGGAACAACGAAGTGTATGGCGACAATAACTATTATGTAAAAAGCGGAGAGAGTTTTTATGCAAGTACAATCGTTGCCACATCAGATGGGTATATATTGGGCGGTACGGTTGATGCTTCTTCTGTTTTCAATGAAGTAGTAGAGTATGATTACGGTGTGATAAAAATAGATAAAAATTTAACGAAACAATGGGAAAAGAAATTTAGCAAAAATAACTTTGATTTCCTGACATCTCTTGTTTCAACCACTGATGGTAAGATATTGGTAGGAGGCTATACTTATGGAACTGGAAATCCAAAGTTTTGGGTTATTCAGCTTGATAGCCAAGGTAATATAAATACAGATTTTGATAAAACTTTTGGTGGGGACGGAAGTGATAAACTTTTAAAAATCTTGAAAACGCCAGATGGAGGCTTTTTATTGGGAGGAACATCTACATCAACTATCAGTGGTGACAAATCAGAAGCAAATCAGGGAAGTCTTGATTATTGGTTAGTGAAGCTCGACAACCTAGGGAAAAAGTTATGGGACAAAACCCTCGGTGGCAACGGCAGTGATGAGTTTAGAGATATGCTTTTATCTCCCGAAGGAGATTTTGTAATAGGGGGATATTCTGCCTCAAGTCAAAGTGGTGACAAATCAAGCAATAATCCATTTTCTTCCAGTTCTAATCGTTCTTCTTGGCTAGTAAAAATAGCCGAAGACAAAAGTAATCTCAAACTCACGGCACAAGGCTGTATTGGTACAGTCAATTGGAGTACAGGAGAAAAAAGTACGAGCATTATCGTTGCGGCAACCAACAAGACCTATACCGCCACTTGCCAGACGACCAATTGTACAAGTGAGGAAGCAAGCTTGACCATTGTAGTACCAAGCAAACCTGTTGCCCCAGCTATTAGCTCTAGCGTTGCTGGCAATACTATCTGTGTAGGAGGCTCTGTGACCCTAAGTTCTTCCTGTGAGTATGGCACACTCACTTGGAGTACAGAACAAAATACTTCTAGCATTACTGTTAGTCCAACAAAAACAACTACATACAGCGTACAATGTACGCAAAATGGCGTAAGTAGCGATGCCTCTGCTGTCACTATCACCGTTAATCCTATCCCTCAAGCCCCTACACTTTTAGCCGCCCAAGACACCATTTGTAGCGGCACAAGCACTGCGCTTTCAGCTAGTGGCTGCGATGGTACGATTACTTGGTCTGATAAGCAGATAGGAAAATCCATCACTGTTTCCTTAACCCAAACCACCACTTATACCGCTACTTGTACGGTAAGAAACTGTGTAAGTCCAGTGTCTAATAGCTTAACCATTACAGTTAATCCTGTACCTCCTACACCCGAGGTGTCAGCGAGTGCTAGGGTTATTTGCTATAACGAAAGTGTAACGTTATCGGCAAGTGGTTGCTCTGGTAATGTTGTGTGGTCGGGTGCAGGAAATCTCTACAAAGGTACACCTGTTATCCCACTTAAAGCTACTACTACTTTTGCCGCTACTTGTTACAGCAAGGAATGTGTTAGTCTTCCTTCAAAATCAATAAAAATTACGGTTAATGGAAAACTAAATGCTCCTAGCTTGTCAGCAGATAAGACAGACCTTTGTTACAATGATACTACAACCATCAAAGCTCTAGGTTGTACGCAAACGCTCCAATGGTTTAAAGATGGTAAACGATATTATAAAACTGGCAATAGTTTCAATACAGGAGTACTGAAAAAGGACGTTGTTTTTTCCGCTATTTGTACGGATAAAGATAGTTGTAGCAAAAGTGATACAGTTAGTATTACGGTTAAGGTCAAAGATAAAATAGAAGTCCAAGTCATTGCAGTGGATGAAACTGTGTGCTATAATGGCTCAACGGCTATCAAAGCCCTAGGTTGTACAAAAACGATTAAATGGTTTAAAGATGGTAAAGATACAACGCTATCAGCCATGAGTTTCAATACAGGAGTACTGAAAAAAGACGTTGTATTTGAAGCTATTTGTACGGATGGCTGTAGTAAAAGTGATACAGCTAGGATTACGATTAAGGTAAGCCCCGAAATCGTAGCTCCTAAGTTACAATCAGCACTCAAAGGATCAGACCTTTGCTATAATTCATCAACTAAGCTCACAGGCACTTGCACTAATAGCACTATACAATGGTTAACAGGTGAAAGAACTGATACTATTACCGTCAAACCGTTGATTACTACTACTTACAAAGCAATTTGTATTGGTGCTGATAAATGTAGCAAAAGTGATATAGTTAGTATTACAATTAAGGTAAAGTCTGAAATTAAAACTCCGTTTCTTGTAGCAGATACAATTGCTTGCTATAATGATACTAAAATCGTACAAGCCATAGGTTGTACGCAAACGCTCCAATGGTTTAAAGATGGTAAACGATATTATAAAACTGGCAATAGTTTCAATACAGGAGTACTGAAAAAAGACGTTGTATTTTCCGCTATTTGTACCGATGGCTGTAGCAAAAGTGATACAGCTAGGATTACGATTAAGGTAAATCCAGAAATTAAAACGCCATCACTTACAGCAGACAAAATTGTCGTTTGCTATAATGATTCAACAACCGTTACAGCCACAGGTTGTACGCAAACGCTCCAATGGTTTAAAGATGGTAAACGATATTATAAAACTGGCAATAGTTTCAATACAGGAGTACTGAAAAAGGACGTTGTCTTTTCCGCCATTTGTACTGATAAAGATAGCTGTAGCAAAAGCGATATGGCTAGTATTACGATTAAGGTAAATCCAGAAATTAAAACGCCATCACTTACAGCAGACAAAATTGTCGTTTGCTATAATGATTCAACAACTGTAACAGCCACAGGTTGTACGCAAACGCTCCAATGGTTTAAAGATGGTAAACGATATTATAAAACTGGCAATAGTTTCAATACAGGAGTACTGAAAAAGGACGTTGTCTTTTCCGTCATTTGTACTGATAAAGATAGCTGTAGCAAAAGCGATATGGCTAGTATTACAATTAAGGTAAAACCCGAAATTAAAACACCAACACTTACAGCAGATACCATTGCTTGCTATAATGAAACTAAAATAGTCCAAGCCACAGGTTGTACGCAAACAATCCAATGGTTTAAAGATGGTAAACGATATTATAAAACTGGCAATAGTTTCAATACAGGAGTACTGAAAAAGGACGTTGTATTTTCCGTCATTTGTACTGATAAAGATAGCTGTAGTAAAAGTGATATGGCTAGTATCACGATTAAGGTCAAAGATAAAATAGAAGTCCAAGTCATTGCGGTTGATGACACAGTTTGCTATAATGGCTCAACGGCTATCAAAGCCCTAGGTTGTACAAAAACGATTAAATGGTTTAAAGATGGTAAAGATACAACGCTATCAGCCATGAGTTTCAATACAGGAGTACTGAAAAAAGACGTTGTATTTTCCGCTATTTGTACGGATGGCTGTAGCAAAAGTGATATAGCTAGGATTACGATTAAGGTAAAGCCCGAAATCGTAGCTCCTAAGCTAGAATCAGCACTCAAAGAATCAGACCTTTGCTATAATTCATCAACTACGCTCACAGGCACTTGTACTAAGGATAATGGTACTATACAATGGTCAACAGGCGACACAACCAAGATTATTACCATCAAGCCGCTAGTCAAGACAACTTATACTGCCTATTGTATTGGTGCTGATAACTGTAGCAAAAGTGATATAGCTAGTATTACGATTAAAGTAAAGTCTGAAATTAAAACTCCGTTTCTTGTAGCAGATACCATTGCTTGCTATAATGAAACTAAAATCGTCCAAGCCATAGGTTGTACCCAAACAATCCGATGGTTTAAAGATGGGGTAGCAACACAATTAGACAAGAGTTTCAATACAGGAGTACTGAAAAAAGACGTTGTTTTTTCCGCTATTTGTACCGATGGCTGTAGTAATAGTGATACAGCTAGGATTAAGATTAAGGTAAAGTCTGAAATCGTAGCTCCTACATTGAAATCAACTCTTGAAAAAGATTCTTCTCTTTGCTACAATTCATCAACTACGCTCACTGGCTCTTGCACGAATAGCACTATACAATGGTCAACAGGCGAAACAAACAGTACTATTACCGTCACACCGCTAATTAATACAACTTACACAGCCATTTGTATTGGTGCTGATAAATGTAGCAAAAGTGATATGAAAAGTATTACAATTAAGGTTAAAGATAAAATAGATAAACCAACACTTAAAGCAAATACAATTGTGTGTTACAATGATACTACAACTGTCATAGCCACAGGTTGTACGCAAACGCTCCAATGGTTTAAAGATGGTAAACGATATTACAAAACTGGCAAGAGTTTCAATACAGGAGTACTGAAAAAGGATGTTGTATTTGAAGCTATTTGTGCTGATAAAGATAGCTGTAGCAAAAGCGATGCAGTTAGTATTACGATTAATGTAAAGCCAGAAATTAAAACGCCATTACTTACAGCAGACAAAATTGTCGTTTGCTATAATGATTCAACAACCGTTCAAGCCCTTGGTTGCACGCAAACGCTCCAATGGTTTAAAGATGGTAAACGATATTACAAAACTGGCGATAGGTTGAATACAGGTGCACTGAAAAAGGATGTTGTATTTGAAGCTATTTGTACTGATAAAGATAGCTGTAGCAAAAGTGATATGGCTACTAATATCACGATTAAGGTAAAAGATAAAATCAATGCACCTGCATTTAATTTGACAGATAAAACGACCCTTTGCTATAATGATGCAGACACGATTGTAATTACCAATAATAATCTGTACACGATACATTGGTTAGACAGTTCTTCTATTCGTAGTAGCACAAGGATGATAACCAAAGATAGTAGTAAGGTACAAACGACTATATACAAGGCTTATTTCTCTCTGGAACATGAAAATAAACTGGTGTGTCTTAGCGATATAACCCCAACAACTATCACCGTAAAAGCTAAAATACCCGAAACTAAGGTTCTACAAATAAGAGATGTCACAAATACTTATATAACCGAACCTACTAGCTTAAACCAAATGACTTCGGTAGTTGCCATTGAAGGAGATGGGTTTCTGCTTGGAGGGCAATCTTCTTCGTCTATGGTTAAAAGCACTAAAGACACCGTAAAAACGCAAGAAAATAAAGGTGGGCTTGATTACTGGATTATCAAAACGGATAAGTATGGCAAAAGACAATGGGATAAAACCTTTGGAGGAAAGGCAAACGATAACCTAACCTGTATGTTAAAATTGTCGGATGGCTATCTCTTGGGTGGGTATTCAAACTCTAATCTCGCCGATGATAAAACAGATGGTTCAAAGGGAGGAGCAGATTATTGGGTTATTAAAATAGATAATAAGGGGAATAAAATATGGGATAAAACCTTTGGAGGAAGTGGCAACGACTATCTTCAAACGATGCTATCGCCTGATGATGGTAAAACGATTTTTCTGGGAGGTACTTCAAATTCCAAAGCTGATAGTGATAAATCAGCAAACTCAAACGGGGGGGCAGACTATTGGGTTATTAAAATAGATAATAAGGGGAATAAAAAATGGGATAAAACCATAGGCGATGCCAATGAAAATATCTTTGCTGCGATGGCCTTTACTTCCGACAAAAAAGCTATTGTATTGGCAGGTTCTTCGCTGTCGTCCAAAGGATTTGATTACTTCCTGTGTAAGATTGATACCATAAGAACAAGTACAAAACTGGATTCGGTTACATTCAACAAGGCTACCAATGATTATGTCAGTAGCATACTCGCACTGAACGATAAAACTTTCTTGATAGGTGGTACGGCTAGTACATCGGCTGATGTTAATAGTTTTAGGGTCATAAAAATAGGGGAAGACCTTCAACCAATAAAAGACGTAACGCTATCTATTGACAAAAACACCAATAACGTACTATCAGCCATGATACCTACCCGTGATGGGGTACTGTTGGGCGGACGAACCTTTGATGCAAAGAAAAATAAATTTAAGTTCGGTATTGCTAATATAAATACAGAACAGCAAAGTCTAGGAGATACGATTTGGACAAAAACATTTGAGGCTGGCTCAAAAGACGCAATACTGCTTTCTATGGCACCTATTGATGATACGAATAAAGTGCTGTTAGGAGGCTATACGATAGACGCACAAAACCAAACCAGCTACTGGACTCAAATTACCCCTCTTTGCAAATCTCCTGAAGTGCTTTTAGAAGCAGTCGGCTGCCCAGGAACAATAGAAAAATGGTATCAAGATGGCACTGAGGTTAAATCTATCATAAGCAACAATACTAAAAATCTACGAGTAAATATACAAAAAACGAAAACAGTCTTTAAGGTTGATTGTAAATATGATGAATGTACAAAATATGCTAAGGACAATAAATCTTTGGATTCGGTCACAGTTAATAATACGCTTCCCATAATCATTAAACCCACAGCCATCACGGCGGCAACGGATACCACCAAGGGGCAAACGGCTGTTAGTACAAGAATCGACGTAAACCTCAGTTTGCTACAGGAATCCACTTATCTGGTGTTTCCCAACCCTGCCAATGAGGTGCTGCGGGTCATGACTACTTTGCAAGGCCCAACCCACTTTGTCTTATTCGATGTGCTGGGGAATAAGGTACTGGAAGAAACCTTTGAAAGCCAATTGCAAATACCTATCAAACACCTCGATAAAGGCAATTATTTTTACCAAATTACCAACCAAGAAAAGGCTTCTACAGGCAGGGTGCAGATTCTCCACTAGCGTTTTGGTTGCCCGTTTGAAAATACAAAACCCCGAAAAATGGCCAATTTGGTAGTTTTTCGGGGTTTTGTATTTATTTTGCCAAAAATGAATCTTCCGAGCCTTCTGGTGGATTAATGGCGTGGTCGATACTGGCATTGATTTCAAAGCCTAAAATCAACACCAACGCTATCAAATAAAGCCAGACCATCAACGCAATAAAAGTGCCAATAGTACCGTACAAACGGTTGTAGGAAGCAAAGTTGGATAGATAAAAAGAAAATCCATTCGTAATCACAATTGTCAAAATAGAAGCCGTAATAGAGCCTACATTGACAAATTTCCATTTTTTATGAATGGTTGGTCCCCAATAATAAACAATAGAAATGACGACGAAAAAGAGCGAGAAAATGACGAGATACGTAAGCGTTTGGAGTAAATAAAACGTAAGATTGGGGTTGAGCATCCCGCCTTCAAACAACATATCCACAATCAAACGCCCAACAATGAGTACTACAATCGACACAATTAAGACCAGCGTAAGCAAAAAGTTCATCATCACAGCAATCAAACGTGCTTGGATAAATCCCCGTTTTTCTTTGGCGGTATAGGTCAAATTAAAAGCCCGCATCAAGGCCATTGTGCCACTGGTAGAAGCATAAAGGGCAAAAAAGAAGCCCAACGACAACACGCCTCCACGGGGTTTACTCACAATTTCTTTGATGGTACTTTGGGCTTCGGCATAAATGCCTTGGGGCATTACTTGTGCCAGCAGGTTCATAATTCGCTCGTCGAGGTTATCGACAGGAATATAAGGAATCAAAGAAAACAAAAAAATGAGGGTTGGAAAAACCGCCAGTGTAAAATTATAAGCCACGGCAGCCGCACGCACGTCGATGTCGAATTGTAATAATTTATGAATTAAAATTTTTAAGACATGATAAATCGTAGCGGTGGTGTTTTGCAAATGGGTTGTTTGCAAAAAATACAAGGTGTATTTGTAAAGAGTTGTATTTTTTATTTTACGAATCATCAATTTAGAGAAAAGGTTATGGCGGTTGTGCCAGCGTATCAACTACTAAGCAAAGGTCAATGTTCTTACTAAACTAGCGTAAAGTATTGAGATGGGCTGTTGCAACATTGGCATCCAAATATATCACTTCAATGAATACTTCAATAGAGCCTACCTACCAACAGCTTCCTCAAAGATAAGCAAGGAATAGGTGTTTGCAATGAAGTTTAGACTGAAATTGTCTAAGCAGTAAAGTAACGCTGTAGTTTATCTAACAAGGCTTGTGGTGCTTTGGTAAGGCGATTATTCTGCCGATTGACAAACACCAAGGTTGTTTCGCCAGTATGGATCAATGCTCCTTTTTCGTTGAAAATTTCATAAATAAACACCGCTCTTGTGGCAGGAGGCGTATGCAAACTGGTGCGAATGCTAAGTTCTTCGTCGTACAAAGCAGGGGCAATGTATTTCGATTTATTTTCATACACGGGCATCATTACGCCCGATTCTTCCATTTCTTTATAACTATACCCCACCGAACGCAGGGCTTCTACACGCCCAATTTCATACAGGCGTGCATAATTGCCGTAATACATATAACCCATTTGGTCGGTATCGGCGTATCGTACTCGATAGGTAAATTCGTGCTGATACATGGGGGAGAGAATTGTGATTGAGAGAATTGTGATTGAGTGAATGGTTGATTTCTGTGGGGGTGTATCGTATTGATAATCAGTTAAATAAAATCACTCAATCACTCATTCACAACTCACTCAATTATTTATGGATATTCAATTTATTCAATGCTTCTTGATAAATACGGGCGTTGTTGAGGTGTGCGTCGTAGTCTTCGGCAAAGTTATGATAGCCCGAAAAGTCTTCTTTTGCACAGAAATACATATACTTGTGATGCTCATAGTTCAACACGGCATCTATCGACTTCAAATCTGGTAGGTTGATGGGCCCTGGGGGCAAACCAATGACTTTATAGGTATTGTAGGGCGAATTGATTTTGGTAAGCGTACTTGTTACTCTTTTGATACTAAAATCTTGGTGAGCAAACACCACCGTTGGGTCTGCTTGCAAAGGCATTTTTGCATTAAGGCGGTTCATATAAACTCCTGCTACCCGTGGTTTTTCGTCGGCTTTTTTGGTTTCACCTTCTACTATCGAAGCCATAATTTGCACTTTGATGGGGTCTAATCCTATCGCTTCGGCTTTTTGTTTGCGTTCTTCTGTCCAGAATTTTTTATACCACATATTCATTTTATCGAAAAACTCATCAGGCGTAACTGTCCAGTAAATTTCGTAAGTATTGGGCAAAAACATACACATGATGGTCTCGGTGGAAAAGCCATATTTACTAGCCACAGCGGGGTCGTTGAGCATCTTGGCCAAAGCCGTAGAATCGAATGAAAAGCGATTGCCAATTTTATGCACTAAATCTTTTTTCAGACGAATGTTGTTGAATGTCAGTTTGATAGCGTCTTGATTGCCACTTTTCAACTTTTTGATTAATTCATAATTACCCATTTCTGCCGTAATCAAATAACGTCCTTCTTTGACATTTTCACGGTATTTCAGCAATTTCGATAAGAACTTAAACGATTGCTCGTCCACTACCACCTTATGTGCTTGTAGCGAATCCCAAACCGTTTGGAAAGTAGCTCCTTTCGGAATCAACAAAGCAAAGCCTTTGTTCTCGTCAACTTTATAATTAGGTGTTTTGAAAATTTGCCATACGTAAAAAGAAAACATAGAGGCAAATAGGGCTACTACCAATACCAAATAGCGTAGCAGGGTGTTATTTTTTTGCATGATTGTAGGGAAAATGCGTGTCTGAAATGCTTAAATAAATGCAATAGAAAAGCGTGTTGCCAAGGCTTTCAAATCGTTTACAACAGGCTCTAGCAGGTCGATGCCATTGGCTTTGCGTTCGGCTTCTAGCTCACGCTCAGGGTCGCCCGGAATCAGTACTTGTTTACCTTCGATGGCAGGGGCGGCTTTAAATCGGTTAATCCATTTGTCCATATCAGCCTTAAAATCATCGGCAGGGCGGAAGCCATCAATACGCATGGCACCCAAGAAATGCCCTGTACCTTTGCCCACTTGCTCGCCAGCCGCCATAAAGCCAGCCGTGGCAAAAGGAGGTACCCAAGGCCCAAAATTTGCCCCCGATAACACACCCGAAAAAATATCGACAATAGCCCCCAAGCCATAGCCTTTGTGCGAGCCGTGTTCTCGGTCGCCCCCCAAGGGCAATAAAGCTCCTCCATTTTTTACGGCATTGGCATCATCGGTGGGGTTGCCTTCTTTGTCTTGTACCCAGCCCAACGGCGCAGGCGAGCCTTTGCGTTGCAGAATTTCCATTTTGCCATAAGCTACGGCTGTTGTGGCAAAATCGGCAACAAAAGGAGGGTTTTCTGCCGCAGGTACAGCCACAGCGATAGGGTTTGTGCCGAGGAGTTTTTCCTTAGAAAAAGTTGGCGTTACCAACGGTGCGGCGTTGGTCATCGCCCAGCCAATCATGTCGCTGTTGAGTGCCAACATGGCATGATAGCCAGCAATACCAAAGTGATTCGAGTTTTGTACCGAAATCCAGCCAGAGCCTACTTTGTCGGCTTTTTCCATCGCTATTTTCATAGCTTTAGGAGCAACCACCAGTCCAAGGCCTTTATCTCCATCAATCACTGCCGTGGAGGGCGTTTCATGTACAACCTTGATTTGCGGATTGGGGTTTAAACGTCCATGGTCGTATAGGCGTACATAGCCACTCAAACGGGCAATGCCATGGGAATCAACGCCTCTTAAATCGGCAGAAATCAAAACTTCGGAAGCCAACTGGGCATCTTCGGCAGGACAGCCTATGGCAAGAAAAACTTGTTTGATAAATTCTTGCAGTTGTGTATATTGAAAAACCATGCTGAAAAAAATTATTACATGATTGGCTTGTAAACTAACGCTTACGCTTGTTACTTTACAGCCTTTACGTATGCTCAATGTTTTGTACCTTTGCAAAGGTAGCTAAGAACTACCGCTCTCAAATAATTGGGCAAAATTACAAAGAAATATTTGATGAAAGTGCCTAAAGTTTTAAAATAACAATCCTTACAAACATGATAAACCAAACACTCATTTCACTTTCCATTCGTATGTTTATACTTTCTTTATTGTTTTCATTTTACTCGATGTTGGGGCATCATCGAGCAACGAAGCCCTTGCCCGTCGATACGTTATCGGTAAATATTAATACCGAAACTAAGCTCAAAATCCAGCGAAAAATAACCCAACGGGAACAACATACCCAAGGAAACGCTGTGACAGAGCAACGTACTATAACGATAAAAGTGCAAAATATTTTATCGAAAAAAATTATGGTTCGAGTCGAAGAACTGCTACCCGATGTACATCAGCCTAGCATTGAGTTGGAATTGATGCAACATTCCAATGCTACTTTCGACATAGAGCATAATCGCTTGGTTTGGAGCTTGAACCTAAAACCAAAACAAATCATCAACCTTGCTGTGAAGTACAAAGTGGTATATCAAAAAGGCACGCCTAAGATATACTTATAGATAAGGGCTGTACGAAGGATTTTGCTGGTTTAACTATCTGTCGCATGATGCTCAAATTGAGTAAAATAAGGGCTTTTCTCAATTGCTGCAAACATTTCGACTATAGCCAGTAAATCCTTCGTATAGGCTATTGTTGGTATGCAAAAGCAACAATAATCATGACAATTGCAATAGATACATTCAGTTTTTCTTGTTGATACATTACTTTACTATATCTTACCATTATCTGATAACCTGCCCACCAAAAAGGCATATTCGTAAAACTCGACCAATGTAATAAGTCTGGAACGAAATAATAGAAAAAATAATCATTAAAGATAAAATAAGCTAAAAAGTTAAATAGTAACTCTAGTATCAATAAAAAACTTGACTCTAAGACAAAGGTCATCAATCGTCCCCGTTTCTTAGGAGATAATTGATAGTTTTTGTGAAAACAAATATATACCGAAGCCAACCCCCACATAATAGGGCCATAGGAAGAAGTAATACCCCGATGAATGGGTAATGTACGATATATCCAAATAGGGGTATGAAAAATCCAATCTATAATCTTGAATAGGAATAATTCTCCAAACATTCCAAACCACGAGCCAAAAATAAAATAGCTCAAAAGAAGCCGCCAATCAACATGATATTGCCTTTTTTTGAAGAACATTTGTGCCCAAATGAATAATGGAATGCACTGAGCAATCGTAAAAAATAACAACTTATAAACCATCATAAAGGTAAGTTTTTGATTGTTTTATCAACATTTTACAAAAAAGAAATACAACAAAGCTAAAACCAAAATAAGGTTTTACTACCAACATTTCACTGAAATTTTACGAAAAATGTCTGTCTGATATATTTGATGTGCCAACATTTGGTATGTATTTATTCTTAAAAAAATGACTATTTCTATAACAATCGTTTTACACAAATGGTAATAGCGTTGTTGAAGACAATATGAAATAGGTTTTGTAGCTTGCTACAGAGTCTCATTTTGGTGTGTTAGTGATGCAATATTGGCGGGCATTGGTAATGCTCGCCAAATTTTTTAGCCTTAAATGCTTCTTTCAAGCCTTGCCCTACGAATAGTTTTACAAAAATACAGTAGTGATTTTCATAATTAGAAATAACTTTGTATTCTCAAATTGTTTAGCCGTTTTTTACCAAAAAGGGGCTAAACCCAAAAGTTTTGTGTAATAGCCGAATTATTGCACAAAAGCTGGTATTATTTTCGGAAGTAACCGCTTTTTCGTATTGCTAAAATGAAACACTTTTTATCGGTTAAAGATGCTGTTGATGTGCAGGCTCTTGTGAAAGAGGCCTTGTTGTATAAAAAAACGCCTTATGCTGACAAGCATATCGGTAAAAACCGAACAATGGGCTTGTTGTTCTTCAATTCGAGTTTACGAACCCGCTTGAGTACACAAAGGGCTGCTCAAAATTTAGGTCTTGAACTGATAGTGATGAATGTAAGCCAAGATGGCTGGGGCTTAGAATTTGCCGAAGGGGCTATCATGAATGGCAACAAAGCCGAGCATATCAAAGAAGCCGCTCCTGTGATTGGACAGTACTGCGACATTGTGGGTATTCGGAGCTTTCCATCGCTTACCGACCGTGAAGACGACTACAACGAAACCGTTATCAACCAGTTTGTGAAATATACAGGTCGCCCCATCGTGAGCTTAGAGTCGGCAACACGCCACCCTTTACAATCGCTGGCCGATTTGATTACCATAGAAGAACTCAAACCAAAGCCTCGTCCGAAAGTGGTCCTCACGTGGGCTCCCCACGTAAAGGCTTTACCACAGGCTGTACCCAATTCTTTTGCCGAATGGATGAACGCCGCCGACGTTGATTTTGTGATTACACACCCCAAAGGCTATGAGCTTGCCCCCGAATTTGTAGGCGATGCCAAAGTCACCTACAACCAAGAGGAGGCTTTTGCCGATGCCGATTTCATCTATGCCAAAAACTGGTCGTCGTACCAAGACTATGGCAAAATCCTCAACCAAGACCCTGCTTGGATGGTGACAATGGACAAAATGAAGCTTACCAACAATGCTAAATTTATGCACTGCTTGCCCGTGCGTCGCAATGTGGTGGTAGAAGATGCCGTACTCGATTCGCCGCATTCGGTGGTAGTACAGCAAGCAGGCAACCGTATTTGGGCGGCTCAGGTCGTGATAAAGCAATTGTTGCTCAAAATCATCCGTGAAGAAAGTCCTTATTTATTCTAATGAAATGGTCAACCTTGTGTTGCAAAACACAAGGTTTTTTATAACCTTCTTGTGAGATTTGTAAAACTCACAGCTTGAAGCGAGTAACTCGCTCAACACACAACACGCATTTTATATCGTATCCAATGAAACTAACCGTTGTTAAAATTGGTGGCAATGTGATTGATAATCCAACTTTGTGTAGCCAATTTTTAGCAGATTTTGCTCAAATACCTCAACCTAAAATTTTGATACATGGCGGAGGAAAAATTGCTACGCAAATAGCCGAAAAATTAGGCATCGAAACCGTGATGGTAGAAGGCCGCCGTATTACCGATAAAGCTATGCTCGACGTGGTGACAATGGTGTATGGGGGCTTGGTAAACAAATCGCTGGTAGCCCAATTGCAAGCATTACAAACCAACGCCATCGGACTTACCGGTGCCGATGGCGGTGTGATTCGTTCCCAAAAAAGACCTGTCAAAGAAATTGATTATGGCTTTGTGGGCGACATTGAAAAGGTTGATGCCCAACAAATTGCTGGAATGCTGGTACAAGGCTTAACGCCTGTTTTTGCTCCATTGACGTTCGATTGGGAAGGTAATATGCTCAATACCAATGCCGATACGCAAGCTCAATCGGTCGCTACAGCAATGGCCACTGCTTTTACCGTAAACTTGGTATATTGTTTCGAGAAAAAGGGCGTTTTGGCTAATCCAGACGATGACGATTCGGTTATAGCCGAACTAAAACCTGATTTATACGCTACCTACAAAGCTTCAGGGGCAATCAACAAAGGAATGATTCCAAAACTAGATAATGCCTTTAAAGCCCTGCAAGAAGGCGTAGCCCAAGTAACCATCTGTCATGCCAAAGAAGTATTGGCTGCCGTGAAAGATGGCACGGCTGGCACTACATTGCTTTTGTAATTATGACGAATCTGATGAAAACACAAGGCTTTATATTTGGCATTGCCCTAGGCGATGCAATGGGTGTGCCCGTCGAGTTTATGAGTCGTAAGCACCTAAAGACCAATCCTGTAGTTGATTTGCGTGCCTTCGGAACGCACCATCAGCCCCAAGGTACTTGGTCTGACGACACCTCTTTGGCCTTTTGTTTGGTAGAAGAATTGATAGAAGGCTTCGATTTACTAAGATTAGGCAATCGTTTTTGTCGCTGGTACAACGATGCTTATTGGAGTACCCACGGCTATATTTTTGATGTAGGAGTTTCTACACGTAACGCCATCGACCGACTTCAAAAAGGTGTTTCGCCTTTACATTCGGGTGAAAGCGATGAGTATTCCAATGGCAATGGCTCGCTGATGCGTATTTTGCCTTTGGCGTATTATGTGAAAAATAAGTCGATTGCCGATAGGTTTGCCTTGGTCAAACAGGTGTCGGGTATTACACACGCCCATATTCGCTCGGTAATTGGTTGCTTTTTTGCCGTAGAATATTTGATTGCTTTGATGAAAGGTAAAGAAAAATATGAGGCATACCTCGATACCCAAAACCTTGTGCGTGATTACCTCGCTAGTTTGCAGGTAAAAACCAGCGAATTGGAATTATACAACCGCATTCTTTTCGACGACATTACGCATACGCCCGAAGAAGAAATCTTTTCATCGGGCTATATTGTACATACCTTAGAATCGTGCCTGTGGTCTTTTCTTACAACAACATCTTTTGCCGATGCTGTACTGAAAGGTATCAATCTGGGCGACGATACCGACACCATCGGCAGTGTAACAGCCGCTTGGGCGGGCTATTACTATGGCTTCGAGGCAATTCCACAAGTATGGGTAGAAGGAATGCAACGCAAAGATGATATTATTGATTTAAGTCAACGCTTTGCTCAGAAGTTTTTTTAGCAAAGCTCACCATTCAAAAATCGGCATTTGTCATTGATATGACTTTACAAGAACAACTTACCCAAGACGCAATCGAACTGTTGAAACGTTTGATTGCAACGCCTTCATTTAGTCGGGAAGAAAACCTCACTGGCGATATTTTAGAAGAGTTTTTCAGAGAAAGAAATATTCCTTTTCGTAGAAAAATCAACAATATTTGGGCGAGAAACCAACACTTTAATCCTGCCTTACCCACCGTTTTACTCAATTCGCACCACGATACCGTAAAACCAAATCCCAAATGGACACTCGACCCTTTTGCACCAATCGTACAAGATGGCAAGCTTTTTGGCTTGGGTAGCAACGACGCTGGCGGCTGTTTGGTGAGTTTGTTGGCTACGTTTTGTTACTATTACTACCGCACCGACCTCCAATACAATGTGCTTTTTGTGGCTTCGGCAGAAGAAGAAATTTCGGGAGTCAATGGATTAGAATTATTGCTGGAAGAAAAAGATTTACCCGAAATAGCTTTCGCCATTGTTGGCGAGCCTACCCAAATGCACTTGGCGATTGCCGAAAAAGGCTTGATGGTGGTCGATTGCGTAGCACATGGCAAGGCTGGCCATGCGGCAAGAGAAGAAGGCGACAACGCAATTTATAAGGCGATTCAAGATATTAATTGGATTACAGGCTTTCAATTTCCGAAAATATCGCCTGTATTAGGCCCTGTAAAAATGTCGGTGACAGTCATTAATGCAGGCAAACAACACAACGTTGTACCCGATTCTTGTACTTTTACCATCGACTGCCGGGTGACAGAACAATACACTTTAGAAGAGGTTTTAGCAACCATCCGCACCAATATCGCCTCCGAAGCCAATCCCCGTTCGGTGCGTTTAAGGCCTTCGTCGATTCCCGAAAATCATCCGATTGTACAAGCTGGCTTGGCATTGGGGCGTACTACTTACGGCTCGCCCACGACTTCCGACCAAGCGGTTTTGTCATGTCAATCGCTCAAATTGGGCCCTGGTCATTCCGAACGCTCGCATACTGCCGACGAATTTATTTATTTGCAAGAAATAGAAGAAGGCATTGATTTATATATCAAAATGTTGAATAAAACCATTTTATAAGCGTTGGGGCTTGGCAAACTTTGGCACAACGCTCACGATTATTTAAACTCCTGTACCCATGAGTAAGCTTTGGCAAAAAGATAATACTGCTGTTAATGCAAAAATAGAAAAATTTACGGTAGGTCGTGACCCCGAATTTGACCTACTTTTAGCCGAATTTGATGTGTTGGGTTCGTTGGCCCATACTCGTATGTTGGCAAGCATCGGGCTATTGGAAGATACAGAATTGAATGCCGTACAAGCCGAGTTGAAAAATATTTACCAGACGATTCAACAGGGGGCATTTGTGATTGAAGAAGGCATCGAAGATGTGCATTCACAAGTAGAATTGCTCTTGACTCGCCAATTGGGAGAAGCTGGAAAAAAAATTCACTCTGGCCGCTCTCGCAACGACCAAGTGCTTGTCGATTTGAAACTTTTCACCAGAGCGAGGCTACAAACCTTGGCAACGGCTACACAGCAACTTTTTGAATTATTGATTCAATTGAGCGATAAATTCAAAGATGTATTGTTGCCCGGCTATACCCACCTGCAAATTGCCATGCCCTCGTCGTTTGGGCTATGGCTGGGGGCTTATGCCGAAGGCTTGGTTGACGACATGGAAATGTTGCAAACGGCCTATCGCTTGGCCAACAAAAATCCGCTTGGGTCGGGGGCTGGCTATGGCTCGTCGTTTCCTCTCAACAGAACCATGACCACCCAATTGCTGGGCTTCGATAACCTGCATTACAATGTTGTATATGCCCAGATGTCGAGAGGAAAAACGGAGCTTTTTGCCGTTACGGCCATTGCCCAAATCGCCGCTACCTTGTCGAGATTGGCAATGGATATATGTTTGTACAATTCTCAAAACTTTGGCTTTATCAAACTTCCCGACGAAATGACAACGGGCAGCTCGATTATGCCACACAAGAAAAATCCAGACGTAGCCGAATTGCTTCGTGGTAAAACCAATCGTTTGAAAGGTTTACCCAATGAAATTATGTTGGTAATGACCAATTTACCTTCAGGATACCACCGTGAAATGCAGGTGTTGAAAGAAGTACTGATGCCTGCTTTCGACGAAATTTTAGACTGTATCGACATGACGCACTTTATGCTTTCGGGTATTGAAGTGAAGACAGGCATTTTAGATGACCCCAAATACGATTTGTTGTTTTCGGTAGAAAGAGTCAACGAATTGGTATTGCAAGGTGTGCCTTTCCGTGAAGCCTATCGCATTATTGGCAACGAAATCAACAACGGTGCATACCAACCCAATCGACATTTACAACATACGCACGAGGGTAGCATTGGCAATCTTTGCAATGCCCAAATTACGGAAATGATGCAGGAAGTTGTGGCGAGATTTGGTTTTGAAAAAGTAGAACAAGCGATTGAAAATTTATTGCAATAAGCCCTTCAGCACGAAGGATTGGGCAAGGGTAAGACTACGAACGTAAGTTTTATCCTTGCTTTTTTATTTGTAAGTTTTTGCTTATCATGGCTTTGCGGTAATCGTTGGGCGTAATGCCGTACTTTTTTCTGAAAAGTTTATTGAAATAAGGAATATCATTAAAACCTGCATCGAAGGCAATTTGCTGGATTGGCAAATCAGATTTTTGGAGCAATTGGCAAACGTGATGTAGGCGAAATTCGTGGAGCATTTCGATGAATGTTTTTTGCGTAATGGACTTAAAATACCGACAAAATGACGTAGGCGAAAGATGGGCAATGTGGGCTACTGTTTCGAGCGAAAGGTCTTCTTTGAAATGTTCTATCATAAAGGCAAAAACCTTTTGAAAACGGATGATGTCGGTTTGGTTGGATGGTTGTGTAGGAAAGGAGTAATCGATGCTATGAAGTTCGTTGCTGTTGCTTAGTTCATGTAAAATATGCAATAAACCCAAAAGCTTCTCGGTGGCAGAGGCTTGCAACATCCTTTGCATGAGGCTCGTAACACGGCTTTGAGTCGAACCTGTAATCTGAAATCCGGCACTGCTTTGTTGTAAAAGTGTATGAATCGCTTTCATTTCGGGCAGATGCCAAAAGTCTTTTCCCCAACAATCGCCCCGAAATTGCAACACAGTGGCTTGGGCTGTTGTGCCTTCGGTATATTGATTGAGCCAACAATGCGGAAGATTTTCGCCCAATAAAACCAAGTCACCTGCCTGAAAATCATCTATTTGACTTCCCACATACCGTTGTCCTTCGCCACTGATAATCCACGTGAGTTCGTATTCTGGATGAAAATGAAAGGGTGCATCGAATACAGGCACTGCAATGGTCCGAATGGTAAACGAACTGCTTTGTTCGGGGTCTATTTTCTCGAATACGGCTCTCATAGCTTGTTATAATATTACATAAATACCAAAGGAATATTGAGTTTTATGATAAAATAAGACAAGTATAAGGAAATTTTTTCAAAGTAAAAACCTCTTTGTTTTACCAATTTTGTTGTAACAAAACCTTTTGAAACAACATGATGGATTTACTCAATCAGCCTTATCCGCTCACACAAGAAGCCATTGATTTTTACCAAAAAAATCGTTACATCAAGCTCAAACAAGTGCTAGATGCCTCTACGTTGGCGTATTATGAAACGACCATTTCTAAGCAGGTTGCTCGCCTCAATCAGCAAGCCTTGCAACTCGACCAGCGAGATACTTACGGGAAGGCTTTTTTGCAAATTTTTAACCTGTGGCTCGAAGATGATACTTGTCGGGCATTGGTTTTGAGTAAAAGAATCGGGCAAATTGCGGCTGCCTTGATGCAAGTAGAAGGCGTGCGACTGTACCACGACCAAGCCTTGTATAAAGAAGCAGGTGGCGGCATTACGCCTTGGCACGCCGACCAATACTATTGGCCTTTGTCGAGCGACAAAACCATCACGGCATGGATTCCACTGCAACCCGTGCCACTCGAAATGGGTCCGCTCGAATTTAGTGCTGGTAGTCACCAGATTGTAGAAGGCAGAGAATTGTCTATCAGCGATACCAGCGAGCAAAAAATAGCCCAACGCTTGCGTGTTACCGACTTTGCCCATGTGGTAGAACCGTATGAATTAGGAGAAATCAGCTTTCATTCGGGATGGGTGTTTCATCGGGCAGGAGCGAACCAAACCAACCAAACCCGCAAAGTAATGACCATGATTTATATGGATAAAAACATGGTGTTGAAAGCTCCCGAAAATGAAAACCAACGCAAAGACTTGGAAAAATGGTGTACTGGTGCAAGGATTGGCGAGGTAATCGACACGCCACTCAATCCTGTAATTGTATAGCTTCATAACCAATCAACGCCATGAATATCAAGTATATATGTCCGCATTGGGGTTCGGAAAAAGCCACAGCAGGCGAATTTGTCGAACGTGTACAAAACAACGGCTACGAAGGCATAGAAATTAACCTGCCACGCCAAGCCGATTTTTGTCGAGATTTTATGCAAAAAGTAGATAAGATAAGACAAGAAGACCCTCATTTTACGCTGATATTACAGCATATTTTATCACCTCAAACGGCTAATATTGCCGACTTCATAACTGAAATCAAGCGTTATTGGCTGTATTTGGCAGCATTTGAGCCAACCTGCATCAACTCGCATACAGGAAAAGATTATTTTACTTTCGACGAAAATAGCCGTATTCTCGAAGTATATGAGCAATTGAGCCAGCAAACGGGCATTCCTGTGTATCATGAAATACACCGAGGACGATTTTCTTTTCATGCACCAAGCTTAGTGCCTTATTTACAGCGTTTTCCGTCGTTGTCGTTGGTGGGCGATTTTTCTCATTTTTGCGTAGTGTCTGAAAGTTTGTTGGAAGGACAAGAAGCTTTTATCGAACAAATCATTCCTCATATCAAGCACATACACGCACGGGTTGGAAGCCAACAAGCCTCGCAGGTAAGCGACCCTGCAGCCCCCGAATGGCAGCCGCACCTGCATCGTTTTTTAGGTTGGTGGAAACAAATGGTGGCGTATCATCGGCAACGAGCAACGGATACGTTCACGATTACGCCCGAATTTGGTCCTAGTCCTTATATGCCCGCCTTACCTTTTACACAACAACCGATTGGTAATCAATGGGAAATTAACCTATTTATGAAAGATTTTTTGCGTAAAAATTTAGGATAAAACAACACCCAAATGGATTGGTAAAGCTGTATTCGCTTACACTTGGGCGGTTATTTCGCCCAAGTAAATCCTAAAAAATCTTTCGCAACAACAAATCAAATACTTCTATTAAAATAAGCACAATGATAATCCATTCGAGGCGTGTGCTTTCTCGATTTTGGACTAATTCCGTGAAAAGCGTCAGGGTTTCTTGTACTATTTTGAGTTTGTAGTCAATATCTTGGTAACGCATTTTGAGGTCGAATACCTTTTTCAATCCCTTGTCGATGCGTTCGAGGTATTCGTTTTCCCAGGTTTCATCGGGCGAATCAAAAATATACAGGTTGTCGATAATGCTGTTTTTTACATTGAGCGTTTTACCAATAAACCGCAGCAACGCCTTTTGCGAACTATGCAATTTGCCGTGTAGCTCTAGTTGGTCGGTCATTTGGCGGGTATTTTTCAAAATAGCATACGTTAGCGATTCGTAGTAATCGAGGGCAACCGATTGGGCAATATTGAGCATCATAATCCGAATAGCGTCGTCGTTGAGTGTAGCCACCGTGATAGAATTATGCCTAATCACCTCTGTAAGCACACTGGCATTGATTTGCACATCGAAGTCGTCTTGGAAGACCTCTTCGACCCAATTTTCCGCATAATTTTTTGTAAATTTAATAAAGGAACTTTGCTCTAAAGGATTAAAGTCGGCAAAAACTACCACGCCGTAGCTCAACAAATACACATATTGCCCTGTTTGGGTTTGGTAAAACAGTTCCGAATTGTTGCTCAAAAGCGGTTCGCTGGTATATTCTTGCTTAAATTTCTTGAGGTTGAGTACTTCTGCTATCTGGAAAGCTTCGATTTTCATGGTATTGCTTGCTTAATGTAACGGAATTTACGAAAAAAGGATGATGTGGGCAACCCATGCAAAGTTTCCTCATAACATGCCAACATATAGGTAAATGATGAAAAATAAAAATAAATGCGAATTATTTTGCTCTTATAAAAATAAATTCTAATTTTGTCGAACTAATATAACCTTAATAAATGATTACTTTCTACCAATGAAACCCTCTAAATACTCAACACACCCTTCTCTTTCTATCGGCTACTCAATATGTCTGGTTCATCTTTTTGCCTGTAATATTGAATGCTTTCCTTGGGTTTATCTATGATAAACACCTTTGCCACCCTTTTGTATTTTAACCTAAACATTTACCATACACTTTCATGAAAAAACTACTCCTCTCCCTAGCACTTGTTGCTTCATTGCCTTCTTTTGCCCAAAAAGTAGATTTAGACCGCTTCCATTTTGATGTGGCCTATCAAGCACTTCCTAAAGAAAACGTTCCTTTAGAGAAACGTACCTTTGGCATACATATCAAAAGTACAGATGGATTTAACAAGTACGTTCCTGACTCAAGAATTTATGAGCAATTGAATGTTGATGGATGGAAAAAAGTAGAATCGAATCCCACCGTTGGAGTTGATTTTGTACTTGAAGATTTCATTTTTAAAGGAACAGAAGTAAAAACCGAAACAGTAAATGAGAAAGACAAAGATGGAAACATCACAAAATCAACTACTTATTATTGGGTAGAAGCACGTTACAGTGCAAGAGGCTATGCCGTTTACAAAGGCCCATTTACTCCAAGTAAAGAAGCACTTGAACAAGCCAAAAAGAAAGAAGAAGCCAAAGCTACCAATAAGTTTTTAGCTAATGCTGTAGTAAAACCTGCTGATAATACAGGCGGAGAAAACCAGACGCTTGCATTGGGAAGAGAACTCTTTTTTACGACCAATAAAAAAACTGTTCGTGATGCGGCTGTACAAGATTTTAACACAGGAAAAGATGCCATATATGAACAAAAGCTACGTGATTTTGTAAACCAATCCATTACAATCGTCAATCAAAAACTCAATACAACGTATGGGTTTCCCGCTATCCAAACACGTGACATCCTTTGGATTTTAGATGCTAAAAATGAAGAAGGAAAAACACAAATAGAGGCGATAGAAGCGGTGAAAGAACTATTTAAAGGCATGAAAGCTGATGAACCAACCGAGCAATTAGCAAAAAACTTACAACCTTTGATTGATTATTTTGAATCGCTCAAAACGAAATATACATCCTCTGATAAATCTGGTCGTAAGATGCGTTATTCTGCTTACTATAATCTTGCTAAAATCTATTATTATTTAGATATGCCCGACAAAGTAATCAAAGAAGCAGAAGGACTCATTGCCAACGATTATGATACCAAAGACGGTAAAAATCTTATTGAAGACGCTACCAAACTGAAAGATATTTTTGCTCAAACAGGCTTTATTTCCCGTCATAACCCTAGCTTGAAATAGTAATCTAAATCTTAATTCTATTATAAATTTTTATACGTTTAACAAACATGAAAAATACCCTAGTATTATTAATGCTCTTGTGTGTTGCCCACCTTACACAAGCACAATTTTTTAAAAGTGATGATGCAAAAAATGTTGTGTCAATGAGAGGTTCGGTCGCTCCGATAGACCCCACTTATGCAAACTATAGGTCATATAGCATGAAAATAAGTTTGGACAAAGGCTTTGAAGAATCGTTTAAGGCTAAAAAAATGGCTTATTCAGAAGCAATTTTTAACGAAAGACTTGGCGTTTGGGGCTTGAAGAAAAAAGATGATGGCGATTTTACTATTACTTATACACTTGCACGATACGAGCTTATCACCAATGAAAGTTATCTTGAAAATTCGTATCAAAATGCCCCAGCTTATTATATTGGCTTAGAATCGAACCTTACTATCCAAGACAAGCAAGGTAAACTTATCTATAAACGATATAATACACCTAAAGTGAAAATGTATGTGATAGATGTAAAAGAAACATACGATAATTTGGCTTATAAAATCGTTCTAACAGATTTTATACAATTATTCAACGAGTTTGAAAGCTATTATTTGTATAGCCCTGTACATTCGTTACGCTTTTTTGATGTGAAAAAACGTAAAAAGTCAAAATCGACGTTCAATGAAGAAGAGTTTAATCAATCTACCCAAGTGTTGCCAGCCCTGTTGGACGTAGAAAGAAGTAACTGGTCTAGTTTATTGGGTGAAGCACAAAAATATTGGAAAGGACTTGTTGACTTTAAAGATGATGACGAAGATTTACAACAAGATATTCGATTTAATGCTAATTATAACTTAGCTGTAGCGGCTTTATTTCTTGGTAATTTAGATGAGTTCGACAAATATATGCCTGGTGTTAAGGAGAATGAAAAGTCATTTCTTGGTATGCGTGTCTATTATTCGGATTTAGAAAAAGCGAAAAAAGACGTAATTGCGGCGAACAATGCCAAAAAAGATGCGACAAAGGTAGAGTCTATTGCTCCAGAACCATTTGTATATGAGTATAAAAAAGGCCCTAATGCGTTCAGATTTGCCGAATTTGAAAAGGCAGAGGTTACAGACGACGATAACAACAAAATAGCGGGCAAAGTACGTTTATTGAGCGATTATCCAGAGTTGGTTGATTATAGAACAGAAAAAACCCGCTCTAATTTAGGACAATTAATGGACCAAGTAGGGTCGGATAAAAGTTCTGTGTGGATTTTTATTGAGGGAGAAAAAAAACCAAAAAGAACCAATCTCAAGAAAATCGTTTCACTCAAAGATAAAGATGGAAAAGTTTATCTTACAGGAAAAACAGGGCAAACGTCAAACTTGGTATTTAGTAAAAACCTCGTTAACACAAAGCGATTCGCTCTTTTTGACGCTATAAAATCAAATGATAAAATTGCACTCATGCAAGAGTTTTTCCCTCAAGATAGCTACGCATTTAAGCGTCCTAGTGAGGAAGGTTTTTTTGTAGCTCCAGAATTTATTGGAAGACGCAAAGCCTTGAAAGAGTATTTTGCTGATTGTCCTAGTGTTATTGCCAAAATAGATAAAGGAGAATATGATTTTAATAACAAAGAAACTTATCTGAAGTTATATAACGATTATATTGAGGCATCTAAAAAATAAACAGGTGTTGTAATGATAACACCCAGCAATGGAGCTTTGTTTAACTATTTGTTAGGCAAAGCTCCATTTGTGTTTTGCAATGATTGTCATATTTTCTCTTAATTTTGAGCAATAGAATTGAATGTGATGAAAAAAAGTATTGGATATATATTGCTATTTGGGTTATGTGCTTTTGGTTATACACCCATTTCCTTCGGACAAATCAACTTGCCAATGGAAACGTGGCGAACGCATTTTAATTACAAAGAATGCCTTGCCTTAGCCCAAGCAGGAAACCATATTTATGCCATCAGTCGGCAAGGAATGTTTTACTACGACAGCCAAATGCAAGAAGCTACTAAGCTCTCAATGCTCGATGGTTTGTCCGAAAATCAATTTACTGCCTTGCATTACTACGCAGGTTTGAATATGCTGATTGTTGGCTACCAATCGGGTATGATAGACCTTGTGTTCCTCAATACCACCTACGAACCCAAGCAAATTGTGCCACTGGGTTTTATCAAAGAAACTACTTCTTTGCAAGGCAACAAACAAATCAATGCCATTGTCACACGCCAAACAACGGCATATTTATCAACCGATTTTGGTTTGGTTGTACTCGATTTGAACAAACAAGAAATCAAAGAAACGTATCTTTATTTAGGTGAAAAAGGCGAAGCTTTGGGCGTTTCACAAACGGCTATTGTAGCAGATAGCCTGTATATTAGTACATCGCAAGGGTTGCGTGTAGCTCCTTTGCGTACCGATATAAATTTACAATATTTTGGCAACTGGCAAACGCTCATCAAGGGACAAACCGTACAAACTTCACTCGGCAATGAGTTGATTGTAGGCACAAGCGAAGGCAATGTTTTACGCTATGCTCAAGGCAAATGGCAGACGCTCTTCAAGCTCAACACTGCCACTGAACGCCTCATGCCCTTGAGTGCTACGCTGTTTTGGGTGCTGGCAGGCAATGTGCTACGAGAGTATGACCTTGCTACGCAAAGCTTATCGCTTGTTTCACAATCATTGCTACAAAAGCCCCGACAAATCCTACTTGATGCCCAACAAAAACGATGGGTTGCCGATGCCCAATATGGCTTGTTGAGCAATTATACAGGCACTTGGCGTTCGTACAGCCCCAGTAGTGAAGATACACTCTACCAAAGTCGTATCGACTCGGTGGTACTCGACGAGCAGGACAGTCGTTGGACGAGGCTCGGAGCGTATCAGGGGATTTTGGTTGAAAATACGCAAAAGCAACGGGTGTATTTGTATGCCGGTCAAGGAGCAGGAAATTTGCCCAGCACGACCGTCAAAACGTTGGCATTGGATACCCAAGGACGTATGTGGGTTGGCACAACCGCAGGAGTGGCGGTGTTCGATTATCCGCCCAATGTTTTTACAGGACGAAATTTTGATGCGTACATCCCGATTTATGAAAATAGAAAATTACTAAGCAACGAAACAGTCAATGCCCTTGCCATCGACGGGGCCAATCGTAAATGGATAGGCACAAACAATGGCTTATTTTTGTTTAATACCGAAGGCACAGCCTTGGTCGATTATTTCAGCCCCGACAACGCTCCCCTGCCGAGCAAGCAAATCCAATCTATTCGGATAGCCCCTGCTACGGGCGAGGTGTTTATCAGAACGACCAATGGTATGGTATCGTATCAGGGTACAGCCTTGGCTTCGGGCGATACCCAAGCCGACTCGCTCTTGATATATCCCAATCCTGTGCCGCCTACCTACGAAGGGGCTATTACAATTGACCGACTGGTGGCACAAGCATGGATAAAAATCACAGATGCCGCTGGCAAATTGGTGTACCAAACCCAAGCCAATGGCGGACGTGCCATTTGGCCCATACAAAACCAATACGGACAAAAAGTAAGTTCGGGAATTTACCTCGTGCTATCAAGCAACGCCGATGGCACCGAAACCATCATTGGGAAAATAGCGGTGGTGCGGTGAGGTGTTACCTGTATCAAGCAACTAACTTTCAGCAGAACTTGCTACCTTTGTACTTTGTATGAAGACCATGATTTACGACCAGCATTCTATTCAGGCGTTTAGGGAGGCTACTCTAAACAAATTTCCAGAAAATAAGAAGTTTTTTACTAAACTAAAAACCAAAAAAGCCAAAGCCCTCGACGAAGCCTTTCACGCTTTGCACGAAGCGGTATTTGAGCAAACCGATTGCTTGGCTTGTGCCAATTGCTGCAAAACGACTAGTCCGATTTTTACGGATAACGATATTGAACGCATCGCCAAGCACCTCAAAATGCGTCCGGTGCAGTTGATAGAACGCTACCTTCACCTCGACGACGAGCAAGATTATGTACTCAACGCTTCGCCTTGTGCTTTCTTGGGGGCTGATAATTATTGTTCGATTTATGAAGTACGTCCGAAAGCTTGCCGAGAATATCCCCACACCGACCGCAAAAACATGGCTGGTATTTTAAAGTTGACCCTCGAAAACACCAAAGTTTGTCCTGCCGTATTTGCTATTGTTGAGCAACTTAAACAACAAATGCCCTGACGTTTCTTTCGTACCAAAGCCGTATTCTTACATATATTACCGAAAAAATTATACACAACGCTAAAATTATCATAATATTACCATCAAAACGAAGGTTTAATTCCAAACTATAAACTTTTCCTTTAATTTTGAAGAAAATTTAAAATATAGAAATCCCAATTACTAATCATATTAACAATAATTTAACTTTCAAACTCACACTTTATAAATGGCGGCAGTTGAGTATTTAGGTATTGATATCGGAGGCACGAATGTGAAAATGGGCATTGTTAACTCCGAAACTGGTCAAATTTCAAATTTTTACAGTCATGACAGCGTTAGCTGGCGTAAATCAGGGCATTTTGTGGAGCGTTTGGCTGAGGCTATTGCATTGCAACTGTACGACCACAAACATGTAAACAAGGTAGGCATCGGTTTGCCCGGTATGATTGATTCTACCCGTAGAATTCCTGTAGAAATTACGGCTATTCCCGAACTCAACGGTGTGACTTTGGTTGATGCCCTAGAGCAGAAATTTTCAGGCGTGAGTTTCTTTTTAGAAAACGATGCCAATGCCGCAGCATTAGGTGAGTTTTATTTTGGTGAAGAACGCATCGACGAGAGCTATATATTTATTACCCTTGGCACAGGTGTAGGCGGAGCGGCTATTCTTAATAAGAAAGTATTTAAGGGAGGCAGAGGCAATGCAATGGAGCCAGGTCATACGCCATCTATCAACGGAAAAGTATTAGAACGCAACATCGGTAAAAACGAATTGCTCGATATGGCTACTAAAATGCGTGCTGCCTTTGTAGGCGAAACGCAATTGCCCGACGACGGTACAATTTCTACAACAGGCTTGGTAGCGGCCGCATCGAGTGGTGATGTTTTAGCCCTACAAGTGTTTGAAAAAGTAGGGGAATTACTTGGCGAAAACCTTTGTCATTTAGTAGCAATCCTCGACATCAATTTGATATTAATCGGAGGAGGCTTGTCGGCTTCATTCGATTACATTTTACCAAGCATGACGGGTAAATTAAACCAATGGCTTACCAAATACCATGCCGATGGCCTGAGCATTAAACGTGCTACCTTGGGCAACGATGCAGGCTTATTGGGTGCAGCTTCTTTGTGTTTCTAGGTATAAAAGCGTAGCGTAGCCTTTTTTTTACAACGAAAAAATACTATTTTGCTACCTTCAAAAACCCTCTCTTTCGCTTTTTTAAAGGGAGTCCACAACGAAAAAATCTAATTTAATTGTTTCACCAGAACAAAAAAAAACGAGCTTGAAAGAAATAATACCAAGCTTTGTTTGAAAAGTTCCAATAAATCTCAGAAATGCAATATTGACGTAAAAAAAATTTTGATAATCTAATTTTTAATCGTCATCTTTGCACCGTTTTTCTAACCAAAAATCGTTCTAAAAAATGGCAGAAATTGCAGAAAAAGTAAAAAGCATTATCGTCGAGAAACTAGGCGTTGACGCAGCAGAAGTAACACCAGGAGCGTCTTTCACAAACGATTTGGGCGCAGACTCTTTGGATACAGTAGAATTGATTATGGAATTCGAAAAAGAATTCAATGTATCTATTCCAGACGACCAAGCTGAAGCCATTCAAACTGTTGGTCAAGCGATTTCATACCTCGAAGAAAATGTGAAGTAATGAACATTTCCTTTTGTGCTAATTTGACAGTGTTTCGATGGCATTTATCCGTCATACGCATTGGTCAAATTAGCACTTTTTTTTGGTATAAATTATGTGCTTAACCCGAGCCTTAATTGCGTAAATACTAGATAAATTATCAATTTTCTTCGATAGATTTACAAAATCATCTATATTTGACATGAAAGTGGGTAATGCAAGTATGCAACCTACCTACATAAGTACGAAAAATATTACGCAAATAGGCGTTTTGGGTACTTATGCCCATGTCCCCACTTGAAACATAGAACTTGAAACTCAACTTCGCCACATGAGCTTTAAACGAGTAGTAGTTACTGGAATAGGAGCTTTGACTCCTATCGGAAATACAGCACCAGAATACTGGGAAGGGCTGAAAAACGGTGTGAGTGGATGTGATTATATCACTAAATTCAATGCCGAAAAGTTTCGCACACGTTTTGCCTGCGAAATCAAAAACTTTGATTTGGCTAATTTTATTCCTCGCCAAGAAGCCCGCAAAATGGATGCTTTTGCACAATATGCAATTGTTGCTTCCGACGAAGCTATCAAGGATGCTGGATTAGATTTAGAAAAAGTAAATAAAAATAAAGTAGGAGTGATTTGGGGCTCTGGCATTGGAGGCTTGCGTACTTTTGAAGATGAATGCTTCAACTTTGCTAAAGGTGATGGTACGCCAAAATTCAACCCATTCTTTATTCCTAAAATGATTGCCGATTCGGCTTCTGGGGTTATTTCTATCCGTCATGGCTTCCGTGGTGTAAACTACGTAACGGTGTCGGCTTGTTCATCAGCCAATAATGCCATCATCGATGCCTTCAATTACATTCGCCTTGGCCGCCTCAATGTATGTGTAACGGGTGGCTCAGAAGCGCCTGTGACCATTGCAAGTGTGGGTGGTTTTACGGCTTTGCGTGCCATGTCTGAACGCAACGACGACCCCAAAACGGCTTCTCGTCCTTACGACAAAGACCGTGACGGCTTTGTGGTAGGCGAAGGGGCTGGTGCCTTGATTTTAGAAGAATACGAACACGCCGTAGCCAGAGGAGCAAAAATTTATGCTGAAATGATAGGCGGAGGTTTCTCTTCTGATGCTTACCATATCACCGCACCGCACCCAGAGGGTTACGGAGCGTTTTTGTCGATGCAAGATGCCTTAGACGATGCCAAAATTGCCCCCGAAGAAGTTGACTATATCAATACACATGGCACTTCTACGCCACTCGGCGACCCACAGGAATTGAAGGCCATTGTCGAATTGTTTGGCGAGCATTCATACAATATGAATATTAGCTCTACCAAGTCGATGACGGGCCACTTGTTGGGTGGTGCAGGTGCAGTAGAGGCGGTGGCTTCTATTTTGGCTATGCAACATCAACTTGTGCCACCAACCATCAACCATTTTACAGAAGACCCAGCGGTGGACAATCGCCTTAACTTGACGCTCAACCAAGCACAAGCACGCAAAATAGACGTGGTGTTGAGCAACGGTTTTGGTTTTGGTGGGCATAATGCTACGGTTATATTCAGAAAATTGTAATTGGCAAGAAGAAACTGTAGGCCTATACAATAGCCGAAATAGCAGTACGCTACGGCACAAGCCGAAAAGTTTTAAACGGTACGTGCGGTGTAGTATTGCTATTTCGTCAAGGGAATGTTACCTTTACTTATTCGTATTAACCAACAGATTCGTTCTTATTTTTCGTGTATGTTATCACCCATTTTAGATTTCTTTTCTAGCGACCCCAAAGACAAAAAGCTTAGGCAGGCTGTAGAAAACATAATAGGACAAAAACCCTCCAATTTGATGCTTTATCGACTGGCTTTTATGCACTCTTCGGTGTCGAAAGAAACCGTTGCGAAAGGGTATAAAGAATCGAACGAGCGGTTGGAGTTTTTGGGCGACTCGGTTTTGGGAATGATAACGGCGGAGTACCTCTTTAAGAAATTCCCCTTCAAAGATGAAGGGTTTCTTACAGAAATCCGCTCAAGAATGGTCAGTCGTGAATCGCTCAATGTGGTAGCTCGAAAAATCGGTATCGACAAACTGGTCGAGTACGATGGCAACCGACGCACCGTACTGGCTCGCACGTCGATGTATGGCGATGCCCTCGAAGCCCTCATTGGTGCTATTTACCTTGATAAAGGATTTAGGTTTACCAAAAAATTCATTGTCAAATCTATTCTTACCCAACACTTCGATATAGACCTTGTGGTTTCTAACAACCCCAATTTCAAATCATTGGTGATTGAATGGGCCCAAAGAGAAGGGAAGCAAATTCGTTTCGACATTTCGGAAGAAGGCTCGAAACACAACAAAGAATTTACGGCCACTATTTATGTGGACGACGACCATTTTGCGGTCGGACAAGGCTATTCTAAGAAAAAAGCAGAGCAAACGGCTGCCATGAAAGCCTGTGAAAAATTAGAAATCAACTAGAAACTACACGTTTCTTAGAAAAGAGGCTCAAGTGAAGGATTCCTTACTTGAGCCTTTTTTGTTGTAGCAGGTAAAAAAGCATTTGTGGATAATTGTATTTTTCTAATAAATATTATACTCCTCGACAATATGATAAGTAAAGGCTTCTTTTCGCCGAATAATTTTTTCCGCACTGTTGCGTTGTAAATAGAGCAATTAAAATATTTGTAATTTAAGTCGTGGATAAATGCCCAGAAATGCGTATTATTGCTAATAGCTAGTGAGTTAGCAATCGTCTGAGTATAGAAATGTACGCCTCTTTTTTTTAATTGTGCAAATTATTTCCCGATTCTCTGGTCTATTTGGTGCAATATTTGCGGTTAAATTGATAAATTTACATTTTATACACACCGAGTTGTTACTTCTGGCAAATGTAATAATGCCTAATTCGATAAGATAAAACCAATCCGTATTATCATGAAACTAGACTTTCAGGCAATTGAACGCTACGCAAAGCAATATGCCACCAAGGTTTGTGACGATTTTTTTTATAGAAATAATACAATCTCTGGCCAGCAAATTATGAAGCTCAGTAATGTAGCTCAAATCAATACGTTTGTTATTGCCGACTTGTACGAAACTTGGAAAGTTACGGCCGAAGCCTTTAAAAGTCCTTACTTTGATTTTTCAAATGAGGAAGTAAAAGCGGCTTTGCAAACTTTTATGAATACGGTTTCGCACCAAATTTCTGTCACCCGTGAGCATTTCGAGCCTTTGTTGATAGAAGCCGTAAAGAAAACAATCAATCTACTACTCGACCCGAGTAAGTATTTCGACGACTATCTCAGAGATTCGCCCGACTTTTCGCTTACACAAGAACGTGTAAATCAATTGGCAAAATACACCAAAATCAATGGCGTTTTTGCTAAAGGATTGAAAGAAAAACTAGGCGATACCGATAAAGTGTATGTGACCACGGCACTCAATTGGCTTAACGAAATAGCCAACGAAACAGCCTTTGAAAGTCCTGATAAATACCTTGAAATTCTCAGTGCCACAGTGCCTGTAGCAAAGGAGGATTTTGAGAAAAAAACAAAATTGAATGGTAACGGTACAAGTCCCGAACTTCCTACGCCTGGCAGTGGCTGGGTGATAAAATCGTTTTTCGACCATCCTGTTGAAAATGAAACCGATACCGACGACGACGTATTGCCTACCGTAGCAACGGTACAAGCCAAAATCGACAAAGAAGGCATTGCTCTCGAAGAAGCCCCTGTACAAGTGGCTACTTCGTTGAATGACTCATTTAGCGATGATTTGCCTACGGTAAACGATTTGTTGAAAAAAGAACTTATCGGACAAACTACGCTTTCCGACTTGGCATTCCACCGACCTGTGAAAAGCATTGTAGAGGCGATTAGCTTGAATCAAAAGTTTATTTTTATCGGAAAACTATTTGAAGGCGACATCAATGCGTACAACAAGGCTTTAGACGAACTAGATTCGATGCGTTCTTTTTCGGAAGCCAAAACTTTCATGAATAATGTATTAGCTCCTCGCTATCACTGGATTACAGCCGCCGAAGAAGCCAATGACTTCCTCGATGTGGTGGCACGTAAGTTCCAATAAAATAGCGTTTTACCTATAAAAAAAGGTCTTTGTAGCGATGGCTGCAAAGACCTTTTTTGTGACTTTCGTACAAACGGTGCGTCTAAATATTACAGACAAAACGACGCTGGTTTTATGAAAAAGTTTTACACATTTATGCTTTCTTGCTTCTTGGGCTATTCGGTACTGGCACAGCAAGACCTCGACGAAATATTGGTAGCACCTTCGGAAGGCATTTCGGAAGAAGCCTTAGAGCAACTGATGCAGGTTTATGCCCAACCTATTGCTATCAATGCCATTACTGCCGAACAGCTTGCACTACTGGGTGTTTTATCAAAAGCCCAAATCCAAAATTTTGTCACTTACCGAAAAGTATATGGGCCGTTTTTGTCGCTCTACGAAATACAGGTGATTCCACTTTTCGACAAAGTCACCATCGAACGCCTCTTGCCTTATGTCTATTTTTCGTTGCCCAACCGCACGTTTGCCCAAGATTGGCAACAAGCACAGCATCGACTAATTTTCAGAACGAGCCAATACCTCGAACAAAAAAAAGGCTTTACACCACCCGACACACGCAGCAAGGTACGCTACGAAGGAAGTCCTTTGCGGACTTTATTGCGTTATCGGTTATCTGTTCCCAAACGCCTGAGCGTAGGTTTTTCTTTTGAAAAAGATGAAGGTGAAAAAACTTGGAACGATTTTGGCTCGGGGTATGTCCAAATCCAACATAGAGGTATCGTACAGCAAGTAATACTAGGCGATTATACGGCTCAATTCGGACAAGGCTTGGTGGCAGGAGCAGGCTTTTATTTAGGTAAAAGTTCAGAAACAGTCTTGTTTGCCCGACGCAATCAAACGGGCATACGACCTTATACCTCGACGATGGAAATGAACTTTTTGCGGGGCGTTGCCGTAGAATGGCAATGGAAAAACTGGCAAATGACGCAGTTGCTTTCTTTTGTCAAACGAGATGCCAACGTCGAACAAAGCGATTCGAGCCGATGGGTCACGTCGTTGCAAACGTCGGGTTTGCATAGAACCGCCTCCGAAATAGCCGATTATCACGCCCTTTACGAACGAAACATGGCAAGCAACCTGACTTACAGTTGGAATGGTAAACGCTCTTTTGTAGGAGCGTTGTATTGGCATACTACTTACGATATGCCGCTCTTGAAAGCCAATAAACTGTATAATCAATACGCTTTTGCTGGTACGCAAAATGCCTTAGCCAGTGTGAGCTACAACGTTGCCCTAGGTAGTCATTATGCTTTTGGCGAAATGGCTCGTTCACAAAATGGAGGGTATGGGCTTTTAGCAGGTTGGGTTGGGAGTTTAGGTAAAAAAACAGATATGTCTTTGATTTTTAGGAAATATACACCCAATTTTCAAAGCCTATATGCCAATGCTTTTAGTGAAAACAGCCAAAATGTGAACGAAACAGGCTTGTATATAGGGTGGAAATATACACCCAATCGGCGTTGGACTTTAACGGCGTATGGCGATATTTTTACTTTTCCTTGGTATAAATATTTGATAGATAAAGCCCCTACAAATGGGTTTGAGATACTGGGAAAAGGACAATTTCAGCCCACGAAAACGATAAAATATGCTCTGCAAGCACGACTGGAAAACAAAGAAGAAAACGTAAGTATAGAAGAAAGCTATGTCGATAGCAAGGGGAAAGTCCGTACTCGAAGCATCACGGAGGTACGTCCTCGGTACAAATGGAGTGTGAATGGGCTTTTCTGGCGTAAGTTATCGCCTCAGTTGAGCATACAATCGAGGGTATTGGCAAGTACTTTTACCTTTCAACACCTGCCTACTACGTATGGTTGGGCGATGTGCCAAGACGTAAAATGGGACTTAGGAGCCTTGGCATTTTCAGCCCGATTGGGCTATTTTCATACCGACGATTACGATAATCGGCAGTATGTGTATGAGTCGGATGTGATGTATGCTTATAGCTTTCCAGCATACAATGGGGTAGGATGGCGGTATTATTTCAATTTGTCGTATCATTTGCACAAACATCTTACGCTTTGGTTGCGTTGGTCTCGCACCGACTTATTCAATACCAGTACTTACGGCAGTGGGTTAGACGAAATAGCCGTACCACATCGTTCAGAACTGAAGCTACAATTGCGTTGGGAAATGATGAATTGAGCAGAGATGTAGGCACAAATGAGCTTTGCACCTACATCAATTATCAAAAGTTATGAGCGATTGCCTACATACACGCCACAAGCAATACTTTTGCTACCAGCCACAGGGATTGTCCAAAGGCTTTCGGTAGAGTTGAAAGCATTGGTAGGGGCTGTCATGGGTTCTATGGCTACACATTGCCCTGAGTCGGGTGTATATACAATGGTATAATTGAACTGTTCTGAGGCTGCTTCTTGCCAAAGATGAATGGCTATGTCTTGTTTTTTCGAGGAAAGCACCGCTTCTACGGTTGGTTGTTGCGTAACAGCAAACACCGCATCGAGCGATACTGTTGCTAGGTCAACGCCCGTGGCGTAGTTTTGTTCAAAACGGTCGATAGGACACATCTGTTCGTCGAGTAAATACTGATGCGTACTCGGAAAAGCGATAGTCCAGTCGCTTTTACTTTCGCCTTCAATACTAAAATACGGATGCCAACCCAAGGAAACAGGCATATTACTTTCTCCCGTATTTTCAATGGTATAAGTCAACGTAAGCCCCTGAGCTGAAAGGGTATGCTGAATACTCAATTGAAAAGGAAACGGATAACCAAAATAACCACCTTTGTAGGTATAGCCTAGCGTTAGAATGGCTTCGTTTGCGGTAGCTTCGGCTGTGATGACTTGAAAAGGAGCATAATACACAAAGCCATGCAGGGCATTTTGGCGTGGTACTTCGTTGATGGGCAATTGGTAAGCTGTGCCTTCAAAAGTATATTGCCCATTTTTGATGCGGTTGCCCCAAGGAAATAAATGGGTTGACGGATAGCTCGGAAGGCTATTCAGCAGTTCTTCTTGGGTGTCGCCACATTGGATAATTCGGTGAAGGCCACTGTCGTTTTTGAGCCACAATTGCCGAACGATACCGCCCAATTCGGGCAGAATCGCTACCGATTCTTGGGTTTCAGGGTTAGATAAGACGTATTCAGTAAATCGTCCGAAGGTTTTTTGTTGAATGTGCATGGGAAAAATAGGTTACGCAACGACAACTACGGTGCTTTAATGACAATTGAATTTGTAAAATAAAGACAAATCTGCTTGTCTTCAAAATGCAGAGGAATACGAAAGGCTTCTTTTTCCTACATTTCTCCTTCAACACCTAGCCCAAACAAGGCAAAATCGTATTTTACGGGGTCGTTGGGGTCGAGTTGCTTGAGGCTTTCGGTGAGTTCGAGAGCGGTTTGCCAATCGGGTTTTGGTCGTTGGATAAGTCCTAATTTTCGAGCCACTCGGTCAACGTGTACATCGCATGGGCATACCAACTGGCTAGTTTTGATTTTTTTCCATAAACCAAAGTCAACGCCTTGGGTATCATGACGTACCATCCAACGCAGAAACATATTGATGCGTTTACAAGAAGAATGGCGTGCAGGCGTAGCAATATGTTTTTGGGTACGGGCTGGGGCATCTTCTAAAGAGAAAAAATCTTGATGAAAACCTACCAAAGCCTTGCCAATATGGGGGTCGTTTGGGGTAATATGTTGGCAAAAAGCCACTTCTAGCGAGTCGTGTTGGGCATAAAATTGCCGAAACCATTCGATAAAATAGAGGGTATCGGTGGCATTGAAAGTCCGATGCTTGAAACTTAAAAAACGCTTGAGGTCTTGTGGTTGATGCTGAGTAATAAACTGGTGAGGGGCTTTGTCCATGAGCAGAATTAGCTCATTACATTTATTGATAATGGTTTTTCGTTGCCCCCAAGCAAGGATAGCCGCCCAAAAGCCCATGATTTCAATGTCTTGCTTATGAGAAAATTGATGCGGAATACAGATGGGGTCG
Organism: Cytophagales bacterium; assembly: GCA_013298025.1. Lineage (GTDB taxonomy): Bacteria > Bacteroidota > Bacteroidia > Cytophagales > Spirosomataceae > Flectobacillus. Next base: position 52,032 of record JAAFJE010000027.1, read on the forward strand.
TTGGGAATAAAATTAGGCTGGTTGAATTGAATGAATTTTTCTTCCAGTAAAGATACTATAGCAGTGTTGATATGATACATAAATCTTAGGCTTTTTGTTGATGGACTAAATCAAATTACTTTTTGATTTTAGACGCAACAAAAGCAATTAATTTAGATGGAATAGAAAAAATCCATACTAAAACGGTATATAAAAAGGCAAAGCTGGCAATGGCAGGAAAAGCCAATGTATATAAAATATTGAAAATGACTCCGCCGGTAGTCAAAGGACGTTTTTGTCTGGGCATATTAAAAAATATAAAAAAGCACGAATGTAGTTGCGGTATTGTAGCTTTGCCACCAGACCCAAGCTACATTCGTACTGAATAATTGACTTAAAATGGATATTTTATTTTTGATTTAAAATGCTGTTTGTCAGTATTTTAAATATTTTTTTCAGAAATATATTTAATCAAAGCGAAATGTAGATAATTGAAAGTAAAAATCTTAATTTCATAACTTACAATTCGACATTAATGTTTAAATACTCGTATAATAAAGCTCTATCCTTATTTTTTTATCGGCAGGTGCCAATTTTTCAAAGGCTTTTGGCGATAGTTTGATAATCACTTTATCCGCACCAATATCGGGAAGGCGACCAATAATTTTCACCCATATACTTTGACCATTGGCTACATTTTTCACATTGATTAACGAGTTAACTGGTGCAGAGCGGTGCAAGCCAAGGTATTTACCCGATTTATCTTCTACGTCAATCAGTTCGGCATAACCCGTTTCAAGCGTTTTTTTATAGCCTGCCGCCGAACGCATCACCTCTATGGTTGTCTTATCGGCATCAGATAAGGTCGAAGCCGGTGCAGGCGTACCGCTTGCTGGAGCAGAAGCAATAGGGCTTGTGGTTGGGGCTTGATAATTGGTAGTGGGTTGCGTATTAGTGCCTGTTGGCTGTGACGTAGGATTTTTTTTTGCGTATTCAGGGTCTATAACCAATACTTGTCCTGCTTCCAAATGCTCAGAAGCCAAGTTGTTCCACTTGCGTAAATCAACCACAGCAATATGGTATTTGGCTGCAATAGCATACAAATTTTGCCCTGCTTCTACTACGTGCGTCACCGTTTTAGGGAGTGCAGGTTGCGAAGCTGGTACGACACTGGTTGGTGCTGGAGTCGTAGTAGCGGTAGTAGTACGGGCTGCTGTTTTGTTTGCTGCCGTGGGGGTATTGTTGAAATAAGCCCCTGGTGCCGAAGCAAAGCCTTTGTATGGAATACGTACTACTTGTCCGATTTGTACATTTTCGGAAGTACCTGGATTGGCCGCTTTAAATTCGTTGATATTGCTACCGTATCTTTTCAAGATAGAAAATAAGGTTTGTTTGGGCTGTACTTTGTACATCACATAAGTACGGCTGCCATCTCTTGTCAAACCGACAGAATCTTTTACCATAAACTCAGAGGCAAGAGCCGAGTGACTAGCCAATGAGCCAGAGAGCCAAACGAGGGCATAGTAGTATTTTAAATTAAATTTCATAACCGTGTATTTGGTATTTGTGCTTAACATATAACAGTATATCAGGCTTCACGACAAAGGTAGTCATTCCTAAACCTTCTGAGTTTGCTATCAGCTCATTCAGTAAAACATCCTGCTGTTTATTGGTGATTAATAGGTAATTACTAAAAGAATTGTTATTGTAAAGATAGTAAGAAATAATAATTTTATCTTTAAATTCCAAGTAATCTACAGCTTTTTGTATGTCAATATTGAATAAACGATAAAAAAACTTGAAAATTGCTGGAAAAAACCTACTCTCCTCCGTGTAATGAATGGGTTGAATAATAGTTGCGTTCGTTTTTTTATGCGTTACATTGCCTACATTGCTCTCAATTAATGTGCCATTTTTGGCTGATAAATAATAATTATTCAAGATGCGGGGTTGTTGTTCGGATGAAAATTCGACTAATTGGATAGTGCCATCGACTACTTCGGCTAGGCTTTGCCACCAAGTTTGTATAGGACTTGCCAAGCACCACAACAACGCACCATTCGATAAGTCGATGCTGGCTAAATATACTTTTCGCTTGATTTCATCTCGTAATTCGAGTACCAAAAATTGCTCATCGGCTCTGATATTCCAAATTTTGTGGTCGAATGTATGTGCAAATTTTTTTTCCAATGGTATTGATGAACGGAAATGAAGTGGATAATGATTTTACAAAAGATAGTTCGTAAATGAGTAATAGGGGCTAACAAAGCATTTTACACATTTGACATCTGCAAGCAAAAATCCTTCTTCTTTCCATTGCTGTAAATTTATTTGTAAAAGTAAAGCTTAG
>JAAFJE010000028.1 GCA_013298025.1 Cytophagales bacterium
TCAATTCGCTTTGACTTGTCATTTTAATCGCCATAGGTAAAAGACTGATACTAAAAGCAACGGTTTCTTCAAGACTACCGAAAGTAGTCGTAACGTTTCCTTGTGAAGCAGCATATTTTTTGCCCAAAAGTTTGGTACTTGTACTGCTAAGGCTTTCTATCACAAGCTCTTGTGTGCCCATTGTAGCAGAAGTTAGCACAATTTTACTTTTGTCGCTCGACAAAGTCCATTTGCCTGCATCTATGCCAAAAGCATAAGTGCCATCTTCTTTAAATTCGTAGGTAGCAACGGTATTGAGTCATTTTAGCTACTTGCGTATTGGTTTTTGCCGCCGTATTGATTTCGTCTAGCGTTGTTTCGTAGCTTTTCACGTTTGTAATCATGCCAAGGGCTTGTAGTTGCCATTTACCAACAATGCTGGCTGGCTCTGGGGTTTTGGTCTGACCACTTGGCCCCGGAACAAGTGACTCGTCGGCACAAGACGATAGTAGCAAGACAAAACATAGCGTAGTAAGTGTAAGTAAACCTTTCATCTTCTTTGGATTAAATAGTTGTATATGACAAATATAGTTTTTTTTGCACTTATCCTGAAATACTATAGTTTGAAAATAACGAAACCAAACAAAAATCGCTGTCAGCAGAGCCAACAGCGATTCATCAACAGACAAATAGATTATTTAAGTTTTTGTAAAGTGATTTCGCAGTTTAGATGAACCGATAGCAAATGCTAATGCTATCGGTTATGAAAACGATTGCGATTATTTATTTTTATACACTTTTTCGTAAAATAGCGGAAAGATAAACAAGGTCAAGATAGTTGCTCCTATCAAACCGCCAATCACAACAATGGCTAAAGGCTTTTGCGATTCGGAACCGATACCTGTAGAAGCCGCCGCAGGCAACATCCCGAATATTCCCATCATGGCGGTCATCATTACGGGGCGTATTCTCGACTTTACTCCTTCTTGTATCGACTCCATCAGCGACATTCGCTTGTGCAGGTTTTCTTTGAATACTTCTATCATAATCACCCCGTTTTGAATACAAATCCCAAACAAGGCAATAAAGCCAATACCAGCCGAAATACTGAAATTGGTATGCGTCACCAGTAAGGCTACCGAGCCTCCGATGATGGCAAATGGCACATTCGTAAAAACCAATCCAGCGTCTTTGAGGCTACCAAACATGATGTACAAAATAAAGAAAATGGCAATCATCGAAATCGGAACAACTTGTGCCAAACGTTTGGTGGCTCGTTGTTGGTTTTCAAAATCGCCTTTCCATTTCATGTCGTATCCTTTCGGCAAATTCGGAATCACCTTGGCTACGGCTTGTTGGGCTTCGGCAATGGTGCTACCCATATCTCTGCCTCGTACCGAGAATTTTACGGCAATAAAACGCTTGGTATCTTCCCTGAAAATCAAACTGGGCCCTGTGAGGGTTTTTACCTCCGCAATTTGCTTGATAGGAATTTTTGTTCCACTCATAGAAGGTACCATCAAATTTTCAATTTCTTGTTCTGATTTGCGGTATTCTGGTTGAAAACGCACCCGAATGTCGAATTTACGCTCGCCTTCATACAACTGACTGGCGGTTTGTCCACCAATAGCCATCGAAACTACCGCTTCGGCATCGGCGGTTTGTACGCCATAAAAATTCATTTTTTGCTGGTCTAATTCGATGTGCAATTCTGGTTGTCCAAGATTACGAATAATGCCTAGGTCTTCGATGCCTTTGATACGGCGTAACACTTTTTCTACTTTTTCGGCTTCGTTTTCTATAAAATCAAAATCGTTGCCGTATATTTTGACAGCTATAGAGCCTTTTACCCCCGAAACAGCCTCCTCCACGTTGTCCATAATCGGCTGTGAAAAGCCAAACGTTACGCCCTGAAAGACATCCAGTTTTTCTTCCATTTTGGTAATAAGCTGTGCTTTTGTCAAGCCACTTTTCCATGTTTTTTGTGGATAAATATCTACGTGAAATTCCACATTATAAAAGCCTGTGGGGTCGGTGCCGTCGTTGGGGCGGCCCGCCTGCGAAAGCACCTGACGCACCTCTGGAAAGCCTTCAAACACTTTTCGCATGGCATTGGCATAACGCACCGACTCGTCGAGGCTAATGCTGCGTGGCATGGTGGCACGCACATAAATAGAACCTTCGTTGAGTTGAGGCAAAAACTCTGTTCCATGAATGGTGAGCGTCCAAAAGCCTACTACCGTGATGAGTGCTGTACCGATAAACGTAAATCGCTTGTGCTGAAAACAGTACTCGAAGGTTTTCATGGAATACTTCATGATAAAGTTAACCAGAAAATTACTCTTTTCTTTGACATTTTTGTTCATCAATAAACTTACCATCACAGGCACAAGCGTAAGCGTAAAAATCAACGCCCCCAACAAAGCCGAACCCAAGGTCCATGCCAAAGGAGAAAACATTTTTCCTTCTACTTTCTGAAAGGCAAAAATGGGCAACAAAGCGATGAGAATGATAATTTTAGAGGTAAAAATTGCCTTACCCATACTCGACCCTGTGCGTTTGACAATCGACATTTTTGCCAATTTATTGAAACGTTCCATGCCTACTTCTTCGGCTTTATGGGACAACACTACTATCAAACCTTCCACCACTACCACTGTGCCGTCGATGATAATACCAAAATCGACCGCCCCCAATGAAAGCAAGTTGACATTCATGCCTAAAAGTTTCAAACAACTGAAGGCAAAAAGCAATGCCAAAGGAATAATCATCGACACAATCAAGGAAGCACGCCAATCGGCAAGAAAGATAAGTACAATCAATGTGACCAATACAATGCCTTCAACCAAGTTGTGTGTTACCGTTTCGATACAAAAATCAAGCAAGGTTTGGCGATTATAGAAAGTTTGTATTTTAATGCCATTCGGCAATATTTTACTGTTTAATTCTTCTACTTTTTGGTTGAGCAAATTGATTACTTCCGAAGGGTTTTCTCCTTTACGCATCACCACAATGCCTTCTACGGCATCGTTGTTTTCGCCACGACCAACTTGTCCGAGGCGAGGCAAAGCCGATTCGCTTACGGTGGCAACGGTTTTTACATATACGGGCACGCCATTGATGTTATCGACCAAAATATTTTCGATGTCACGGATGTTTTTCAACAAACCTATACCTCTTACCACATACGATTGATTATTTTTTGTAATCACATCACCTCCAACGTTGATATTGCTTTTTTCTACAGCCGTAAATACATCTAAAGGCGTGATTTTATAATCTTGTAAAAGACTAGGATTTACACTGATTTCATACGTTTTTACTTCGCCTCCAAAACTTACAATATCGGCTACACCCGGCACAGAACGCAAATTTCTATCAATAATCCAATCTTGAACCTCTTTCAAGCGACGAGAACTTTGTCCTTTGGCTTCTAAAGTATAGCGAAAAATCTCGCCTGTTGGGCCATAAGGAGGCTGAATTTCAGGCTCTACGCCATCGGGTAAGTTGACTCCCTGCAAGGCATTATTGATTTGGATTCTGGCAAAATTATTATCTACGCCGTCGTCAAACATCACCACTACGACCGACAATCCAAACAAGGTAGTAGAGCGTACCGTTGTTTTTTTCTGTACGCCATTCATCGAAATTTCGAGCGGGGCAGTTACAAACTTTTCTATTTCTTCGGCACTTCTACCGGGCCATTGCGTAATAATCGTTACTTGGGTGTTGGTTACATCTGGAAAGGCATCTATGGGCGTATTCATAAAACTAGAAATGCCGCCAATGATGACTACGGTTGTAAAAAAGAAAACCGCAAATTTATATCTGAGCGATAATGCCAATAATTTTTTCATGACAAAAATGGATGTTGATAATGGAAAAAGAGCGAATAAAGCAACAAGATTACAGCGTAAAACATTTTGTATTTCATTGAAAAGCAATTCATTAAACACAAAAATTACGCAATAAAACATGATTATTGAATCAGGGCATTATAGACCAACAATTGATTTTTGTTTAGGACTTTTTCGCCTGCTTCCAAGCCGCTCATAATATAGGTTGTATTGGCATTTTGCTTCACGATTTGCACTTCTCGCACCGCCAAGTCTTTATCGCTTTTATAGACTACGACAAAATTTCTATTTTGGTCGAAAATGATAGCCGACGAAGGTATCGCCAAACAGCGATTGGCACTGTTGAGGTTTACGTTTACTTGGGCAAACATCTCTGGCTTCATCAACGACTGCGGGTTGGCAAGGTTGATACGAATTTGTAACGTGCGTGTTTGTGGGTCGAGGGCATTGCTCATTTTATCAATTTTTCCACGAAATACTTTATCTGGATACGAAATGAGCTTTACTTCAACAGGTAAACCCACTTTTACTTTGGCAATATCGGCCTCATATACATTGGCTACAATTTGGATATTAGACAAGTCGGCAATGGTAAAAAATGCCCCTGTTTCGCCTTCATGAAACGACATTTTATCAGAAATGGCATTATTTTTATCAATGACATACCCTGCAATGGGTGCTTTTAAGGTATAAAAAGCATGGCTGATGCCATAAATGGATGACACCTCTTGGGCTTTTTTCAAAGCTCCTTGGGCTTTTAATACGTCGTTCTGGGCAAAGGTTACGTCTTTTTCAGAAGCCAAACCAGCCTTGTACATATCTTTTTGTACTTGCAAGTTTTTCTGTGCCGACAACAAATCGGAGGTGGCACTTACGGTTTGGTTTTCTACATCTGCTACATCCGATGAGTGTACCACAGCTAGGGTTTGTCCTTTGGCTACATAATCGCCAAGGTTTGCCGAAAGTTTTTCAATTACACCATCCACCAAGGGAGATACCTTCACTTGTTTGTCTTCGTAAGGCATCACTTTACCCGTAAGCTGCAACTCGGTTTCGATGGGCTGTAGCTCGGCAGTAGCAAGGCTCAATTCTTGTTTGAGGCGGTTGGAAAGCTCGAAGTTTTTACCTTGTTTGGTATCCGAATCGGCTTGGCTTTGGTTGCAGCTATACAAAGCGACTGTCGCAAGAGCGATATATATATGAATGAATGTCTTTTTCATGATTTTGTCTGTTTATCAAATACTGGAAAACGAAGAATATATTTGTATTAAAGCACTTTTTTACCTACCGTAAAATTCAGATTTTCAAAAGTTTGCATACGGCTATTTTGCAAAGTATTGATTTGTGCTACCGTGTTTTTATATGATTCTAAAAAATCCATAAACTCCAACAACGTAATGTTACGCTTGAGGTAATTGTCGATTACGCCTTTGATAAGTTTATCGAAATTGGGCAAATAATCTTTGTCCATCGAGCGGTATAACCTTTCTGCTTCTCTGGCTTTTACCAAGGCTTGCAGTACTTCGTTACCGATTTGGGTATCGGTTTGAGCCAGATACTGTTGGTTGGCTTGTACCAAACTAGTCGCCGCTTTGATATTTCCTTGATTTTTATTGAACACGGGCAAAGCCATCGAAAGCGTTAGGGCATGGTAATTGTTTACATAATTGCCTGCTCGGTCATAGCTGTAGCCCAGCGTAAGGTCGGGTGTGGCCAAAGCTTTTTGCAATTGTACATTTGCCGAAGCCAATTGCACCGACGCTTCTTGAATTTTGCGGTCATAGCGATTTTCGGTGGCCATACTGCTGAGTTCGCCTAAATGAATATCGTCTAAATCTTTATCGGCAAGCACCGATTCGTTGACCACAGGGGCAATCGTTTTGGTAGAAGTATCCGCCAGTAATGTTTTCAACATTGCTTCGTTATCAGCTATTTGCATAGCAATATCGCTGCGTTCGGTTTCTAAGGTTACTAAAAACGACTGTAGGCGAATCAATTCTTTTTCAGGAATATTTCCTTTTTGAATTTGTAAGCGATACGCACTAATCAGCTTGTTTAACGTACCTATTTCGGCTTCGTAAGTTGCCAAGGTTTTCGACAAAAAATAAACATTATAAAAACTGCTACGCAACTGAAAACTGAGGGTACGAATCAAGTCAACAAACTGATATTCTGTGATATTGGCATTCAACTGAGCCATTTGAATTTGCTTGTTTCGCTTGCCTGCCAACTGAATCAGTTGTTGTAATTGAAAAGCGTGCTGTCCTAGGCTTCCGATATTGGCATCGTTGGCAACAGCCGAACGAGTAATGAGCGTTTGTTCGATATTGACTGTTGGGTTGGGCAATAATTTGGCTTGTAAGATGGCCGCTTTTGCACTTTCAACCGCATATTTTTGAGCCAATAAGGTAAAGTTATTTTTGATAAATAGCTGTTCGGCTTCGTCCATCGCTATGTGTAGCGTATCGCTTTTTTGGGCTCTTAGGCTTGGAACAAACAAGCAAAAGAGCATACTCCATACCAAAAATGGTTTCATGGCTGTAACTGTCAAGTGATTGAAATTTAGTTAATAATCAAACATTGTAGCAGACAATCATCCTGATTATCTGGAAAGTAAAGCTTTTTCATCAATCTTAACCAAACGATAAACTCGGATGGCATTTGCAAGGGACTCAACATTGGTCTGATAGCAGACAAAGGCCTATTGAAACACAGGTTATTTGATACAGCCCAACAATTGCATAGCCCACAACCAAGCTCCATGCCCTCAGCATTTGCCTAAGTTGATAGCGTTTGATGAAAATACTTTGTTTTTAAGGAATTTTAGGGAATCAATGAGTGGAAGGAAAGCGTATCTCAAATTAGATAAACGCAATACAAAATAAATAACTTGAAATGATATACCGACGCTTGTTCAGCAAGCCATTTGCGGTTTGATGCTAAAAATTTTACGGTAGCTTGTTGAAAATATAAAGCGGTATTGGCAACAAAACAATGGGTGTCTTCGTGGCTTTCGTCTTTTTCTTCTTGGGTATCTAAGAGTAAATGATTCTCTTGTTCAAACTGCCGTCCGAAAGTTCTTTTCTTGGCAATTTTCGATACACCTCTCAAGTTTTTGGTAGGCTCTTCATGGTTGGCAAACGAATATCCCTGCATTGCTACGATACCGAGCAACAACATTGCTATCCATTTATATTGCTTAAAGAGTTTCATACCTTGTGTTTTTTTGGAAAAAGACTTGTGTTGGGACAGTTGCCTTGCCACAATACGGCGGTAAAGATACACATTTTTAAGAAAACAATATGTTAAAAACTGTTAATTTACTATAGCTAGTAAAAACCTCCGTTTCTTTTTACCAAAAGGTAAAATCTATCAAATCTTGTGATGACATGATAGGCTTTTTAAAAAAAAATATTAATATTGATAAGTATTTATAAAAAACTTACAAATCGGCAATATATTACATTTTTATATTTCAAGCAGCAACAACTTGATTGCATAACCTTGTTGTTGAACCACAGTAACGCTATTGTAACTTACCTTGCTTTGTAAACTTATTACCACTATTATCATAAACGAATGACTACTTGGTACAACTTAGAAAACGCAACCGCTTGGGATACTCCCGCTTTGGTTGTGTATCCTGAGCGAGTTCAACACAACATCGACCTCGCTATACAAATGATAAACGATGTGGCACGCTTACGGCCGCACGTCAAAACGCATAAGTGTAAAGAAATAACAACCATGCTTTTAGAAGCAGGTGTTACCAAGTTTAAATGCTCGACCATTGCCGAAGCCGAAATGCTAGGCCTATGCCAAGCCCCCGATGTACTGCTGGCGTATCAGCCTGTTGGAGCAAAATTACAACGCTTTTTAACCCTTATTGAATTATATACTACTACCCAATTTTCTTGCTTAGTAGATGACTTGTCGGTAGCACAAGTCATCGCTCAGGCAGGTTGTGACTTGCACCGCAACATTTCGGTGTATATTGATTTGAACGTAGGTATGAATCGCACGGGGATTGCCCCAGATAAAGCCAAAGAGCTATGGTTGGCGATTCAAAACCTGCATGGCATTACGGTAAAAGGCTTGCACGTGTATGATGGGCATATTCGCCACACCGATTTGGTAGTACGCACCAAGGCGTGCAATGAAGCGTACAAAGCCGTTGAAGACCTTCACAAAGCTTTGCTCGAAGAAGGCATTTGTGGCATCGAAACCATTGTGGGAGGCTCGCCTTCCTTCCCTGTACATATACAGAAAAGTACGGTTGAGTGTAGCCCCGGTACTTTTGTATTTTGGGATAAAGGTTATGCCGAAAGCTGTCCCGAACAAGGCTTTATTCCTGCGGCTTTGGTGTTGGGAACAGTCATTTCAAAACCAACCGAGCATACCCTTTGCATTGATATTGGGCATAAATCAATTGCTGCCGAAAACGAATTGAGCCGACGCATTCATTTTTTGAATGCTCCCGAAGCTACCTTTATTTCGCAAAGCGAAGAGCATTTGGTGGTACAAGTAGATACGCCCGAAGCTTATCCTATTGGCACACGTATGTATGGCTTGCCTGTGCATATTTGCCCTACGGTAGCTTTGTATGAAAAAGTTTATTTAGTTGAAAATAAACAAATTAAAGATAGTGCTTGGAAAATCGTAGCACGAGATAGAAGAATATTTACCTAACCCAATTTTCTATTTTTTATTTGAGAACAAGGGTTGTATCAAGTTGAAGGATGGCATACAACCCTGTATCTCAATAGTTTTATGTTTGGTCGAAGCACCGCCGACAACGAGCTTCGTAAGCATCGGTTTCGCCCAACAATACTTGAGCTTGCACGGCTGTTTTACGGTAAGAATAATTCGCCACATCGCCACACACCACACAAACGGCATGCACCTTGGTGATGTACTCGGCAATCGCCATCAAATGCGGCATTGCACCAAAAGGATTACCCATAAAGTCCATGTCGAGCCCTGCAATAATTACCCGTTTGCCCTGCTTTGCCAATTGATTGGCCACAGCAATGATGCTTGCATCGAAAAACTGGGCTTCGTCGATGCCTACCACGGCACAGTCGCCCACAAGCGAAAGGATTTGTTGGGCATCTGGCACAGCAATCGCTTCAACAGACGAGGCATTATGCGACACAATATCGTTGGCATGATAACGGGTATCGACACTAGGTTTAAAGATTTTTACACGCTGTTTAGCAATATTGGCACGCTTGATGCGGCGGATGAGTTCTTCTGTTTTACCCGAAAACATCGAGCCACAAATGACTTCTATCCAACCCGCTTTTTGCTCTTGTTGATGATTTTGGTTATGATAAGGTTCTATAAACACGATTACAAACGAAATAAATTAACAAATTAATTGACCCAACGAAGATACGGCTTTTACACTGGATACAGTTACAGCGTTTGGCAGTTTCCGATAAATTCATTATATTAGCCTTATTGCCTAAGACTCACACAAGCCAGTAAGACAATCTCAGTTTAGTAAACTTCTGTTGAATATTTTAAAATCACCTTCGACAATAGACCCAACAAACGTTTTTCATCAAAACGTTCTGTTATACCCTGTTTTAGTTTGATTTTTATATAATATTATTAGTAATAATTATAATTTTTCCTAGAACTTAACTAAATTTGACTTCTTAAAAACTTGTAAGCATGAAAACTATCTATCAATGGCTCTCAGAATATGGAGAAAGCCACCAAAATACCACTAATAAAACGCTTCATTGGGTATGTGTACCCTTAATTTTCTTTAGCCTTGTAGGCTTACTTTTTAGTATTAAACTTCCCTTTTTCAGTATTTTTGGCATTACGGGCAATGTAGCAGCCTTGGTACTTTTGCTCACAACGGGCTATTATTTTATACTATCGAAAGCTTTGTCGGTAGGAATGTTTATTTTTTCTTGTTGCTGTTGGGCCTTATGCGTCATGATAGAGCAACTAGCCATAGCACCACTTTGGCAATTTTGCTTGAATATCTTTGTGTTAGCTTGGATTGGACAATTTTGGGGGCATAAAATAGAGGGGAAAAAACCTTCTTTTTTCAAAGATATACAATTTCTTATGATAGGGCCAGCGTGGTTGTTGAGTTTTATTTACCAACGCTTAGGTATTCAGTTTTAGGGTAAAAAAAAGCCACCTAATAGCCCTATTAAAGTAGCTATTAGGTGGCTTTTTAACTTACAAAGCTTAATTATCCTTTCAAAATATCATGCCCCATTTTATCTCTTTTGGTTTGTAAGTACTTCTCATTATGGGGATTAGGCTTTATTTCAATCGGTACAGTATCCACAATTTCGAGGCCATAGCCCAACAACGCAGCCCGTTTTTTAGGATTATTAGAAATAAGCTTAATTTTAGAAACGCCTAAATCTCTCAAAATTTGAGCCCCAACGCCATAATCTCGCTCGTCCATTTTAAAGCCCAATTCGAGGTTTGCCTCCACGGTATCACGGCCCATTTCTTGCAATTTATACGCTTTCAGTTTATTGATTAAACCAATGCCTCGGCCTTCTTGCGACATATACAAAATTACGCCTTTGCCCGCTTCTTCGACCATTTCCATTGCACGGTGGAGTTGTCCGCCGCAATCGCAACGACACGAGCCAAAAATATCGCCCGTCACACAAGAGCTATGCACACGCACCAATACAGGTTCGTCTTTTTCCCAAGTTCCTTTGACCAACGCAATATGGTTGTCGCCCGACTGCGTTTGTTTGTAGGCAATCAAATCGAAATGCCCCCATTCGGTTGGCATGTCCACAGCGATTTCTTTTTGAATCAACGACTCGTGCTTGAGGCGATACTCCACCAAGTCTTTGATTGTCACCAATTTGAGATTGAATTTATCAGCAATTCTACGCAAATCCATCAAACGAGCCATACTTCCATCCTCGTTGAGTACCTCTATCAATACCCCCGAAGGTTGAAAGCCTGCCAATTTGGCAAAATCCATTGCCGCTTCGGTGTGGCCGGTACGACGCAAAACCCCTTCTTTTTTGGCTTTGAGTGGGAAAATATGCCCCGGGCGACCCAAATCTTCAGGCGTAGTATTGGCATCGACCAAGGCTTGAATCGTTTTGGCACGGTCATGGGCCGAAATCCCTGTGGTGCAGCCATGCCCAATCAAATCTACCGATACCGTAAAAGGCGTTTCGTAGGTAGCCGTGTTCGTTCCTACCATCATCTCTAAGCCCAGTTCTTGGCAACGTTCTTCGGTAAGCGAAACACACATCAAGCCCCTTCCCTCACGAATCATAAAATTGGCCAATTCGGGAGTCATTGCCTCCGAGGCACAAATCATATCGCCCTCGTTTTCACGGTCTTCGTCATCGGCTACGATGATAATTTCACCGTTTTTGATGGCTTGAATGGCTTCTTCTATAGTATCTAGTTTAATGATTGACATCTTAGTCAGTGTTTATTGTACGAAAAATATGAGACTGTCGTTTTTGTTAAAACTGCAAAGTTAGGGCTTTTTGTTCCTTGAAAATTCCTCCGTCCTGTTTTAAGCGTTTTTTTTTGTAGTTTTAGGGGAGAACAACCTTATTCATCAATTGCTTGAATAGCAAAATCAGCTTTTGAGCCATTCGGACAACCATATAGACATTTGTGCATTTTCCGACAATTGCCTAATAAATAATCATTGGGTTTTATATTAGAAATAGAGTTGTCTTATGGTGAAACAGCACCAAATAAAGAGAGCAATGTTAAATTTGTATATTTGCGAAAAGATTGAATGATAATGAATGTTGAAAAATATAGAGACCAGATAATAATTGCTGTACAAAAATTTTGGGAAACAAGAAACAAACAAATGCTTGACCAAAATGGCAAAGAAATCCAAGATACTGGAAATCGAAGTGCCGTGACTGGAGGAAAACAATTAGACGGTTTTTTGGATTTACTCCATGCCATCGCCATTGATACTGGCATCCCAAGCAACTGCATCTATTTAAAAGGTAATCATATTCCTGGCTTTTTCAGGCCAACAAAAGACTGGGATATGCTTATTATATCACCAACCCAAAAGCTTATTGCCGTGATTGAACTTAAATCTCAGGTTGGTTCATTTGGCAATAATTTTAATAATAGGACAGAAGAAGCACTAGGTAGTGCGGTTGATTTTTGGACTGCATTTAGAGAAGGAGCTTTCCCAAATCAACCTGCTCCTTGGTTAGGCTACTTCATGTTAGTTGAAAAATGTGATAAATCAACAAGTCCTATAAAAATTAACGAGCCACATTTTCAATCTTTTCGTGAATTTCAAGGGACTTCATACCTCGACAGATATACAATTCTGTGCCAAAAGCTCATACGTGAAAGACACTATTCTCAATGTGGTTTAGTTTGGTCATCGAAAGACTGTTCATTTGGAGAGGTCGAACCAAGCATTTCAATCGACACTTTTATTCGTTCTCTAATCGGTCATTTAATAGGACAACTCCATGAGTTTAATTAAAGAACACATCAAGAGAAAAAGCGGAAGAAATCACGGTGAAGTATTTACTGATAACCGCATAGTTGACTACTTACTCAATGAGATAAACTACAAAGCTCATTTAGACTTGAGGTCTGTGCAAATACTTGAACCTTCATCAGGAACGGGGGCTTTCGCAACAGAGATTACTCAAAGACTATTTGAATCTTCATTGCTGTATGGATTTTCTTTTGTTGAAGCTTTTGAAGCAAACGTTCGTTTTGTTGAATTGAACGAAGACAATTATGCAAAGCTCGTTGCTCAATTAGAGGAAATGATATTTTCATTTGGGATAGACTATAACATACAGCACTCAAAAACAATAGTTAAGGGCGATTTTCTCACCCTTGATTTTGACAATAATTTTGATTGTATCGTTGGAAACCCTCCATACATAAGGCATGAATTAATCCCTACTAAATTGAAGGAGTTATACAAATCGCGCTATGAAACATTTAAGTATCGTGCCGATTTGTACATATTATTCTTCGAACGTTCACTACAGTTATTGAATAAAAACGGTATTTTATCGTTTATTTGTTCAAACCGTTGGCTGTACAATCAATATGGACAATTGCTACGTGATAAAATTGCCAAATCATATCACCTTCAAAAGCTACTAAATATGGAGAAAGCATCGCCATTTGATGAAAGCGTCATAGCTTATCCAAGCATTACAACAATCACCAATAGTAGTTCAGAAAGCAATACACTATTTTACGAAACAGGTATAAAAGATATAGATTTAGAGACCATTAACTTTTCAAAAGTGCCTACGCCAAAAAATGATTCGTGGCAAAATTTATTTCTATCATATAATCTTGAACATTACGCTCTAACGAGTATTCTAACGCAAAACTTTGAGATAGGCATTGGCGTTGCAACTGGTGCAGACAACGTGTTTATCAAAAAAGAAACTGAAATTTCAAATATAGAAAGGAGTCGCCTTCTACCAATCGTAACAGCCAGAGATTTAACGGACACGGGAATAAATTGGGACAACAAATATTTACTCAACCCTTATGACAATGGTATTCTTTGTGAGTTAGATGACTATCCCAATTTTAAGCAATATTTGGAAAGCCAAAAAGAAATTTTGTTAAAACGCCATACCGTACAAAAAAATCCCAGCAAATGGTATAAAACGATTGACAAGATAAAGCCCGACCTCATTCATAAACCCAAATTATTGCTCCCAGACATAGCAGGAATAAATCGATTGATTATTGATGAGGGGCATTATTACCCACATCACAATCTCTATTATATACTTGGAGAAACGGTATCAGATTTGAAGATTTTAGCTTGTGTTTTAATGTCTGACTTTATCAGAGAACAGCTTTCTCAAATTGGTATTTGCATGAATGGCGGCTTGCCTCGTTTTCAAGCTCAGACACTAAAAAAATTAAGAATCCCCCATATTAGTATGCTTGATTCATTAGATAAACTTGCATTAATTGAGGCATACGATAAAATAGATTATGTTACCATCAATAAAATCATACAAAAATACTGCACAAACCACGGGATATAGTTACCAACAAGGTAAGCAGATGAGATTACTTTGTTGGAAAGACTTGTAAAACAAAGAAATACTTCTTGAAATGCAATATATAGACGTAGCACATAACACAATAAAGCATAGCGGTTGTAGGATACAATGGAAGGGTGGCTTGATGGCTTTGAAAGCTACCAACCCTTGGAGGTGGGTTTGCTTGGCTGTCGTGTTGTTTTCGCAAGTTGTACTAGGGCAATGCCCCGATAAGCCTCTTTTCGATACAGGTGATTTTACCATTAACCAAAAAATTCGGATTGTGGGCGATGGCAACGGCGATGCCACGACAAGCAACAACCAGCCACTCAAGGTATGTGCGGGCGAATGGCTTACGTTGTATGACAACAACCAATCGGCCGTTACACAGCAATTTAGCATTAATCAACTCAACAGCATTCCTCCAACGGGTACGCCTGCCGTCAATGGTTCACTCAGGATACAAGCTCCTACTACAGCAGGCTTGTACAATCTTATGAGCTTGGGTTCTACTGCTGGAACGGGAGGCTATTATGGTTGCCAAGTGATAGAAGTGGTGGCCGTGCAAGCCCCTGTGGTAAGCATTCAAACGTGTACGCCTAACCAAGTGAAATTTATTTGGGAAAACGCTCCCAACAACGAGCCTTTCGATGCCTATACGCTTCTGTTTGCAGCATCAGATGCGAGTGAATCTTTTGTACGAAATGAAAAAACGAGTCATTACCCTTACGAAAATGTTTTTTATTTGTCGTCAAAAAATTATAAAGTTACGATTGAAGGCTTTACGGCTACTGGCGGTTGTAGTAGCAGTACTATAAAAAACCTTGACTTAACCCAGCCTTTTGTTGCCCCACACATTACTAACCTCGAAGGCTACCCTACGCAACAACTATCTTTGCTTGTGCAAAATGGTATCAACCAAGCACATGGTGTCTTTATGCGTAGTGCAACTACGCCGTCTTATGGCCAGTATCCCGAACGCATCTACTCCTCGTTGGGCAACGATGCTGTTACGATAGATTTACCTCAAGATGCCCAATATTGCTTTCGTTTAGGCGTAATGAACACCTGCGATGCCTCCAAGCTTGACCCAATTCTTTGGAGCGACAACGAGATTTGTTCAACGCCCATGCGTGTCAGTCAGCAAGCCAATGGCATCTTGGTACAATGGAGCAAAGCCCCAAGCAATCTTGTACAAAATCCTTTTGTTTCCTACGAAATTATCCGCATCAATCCCGATGCCACAACGCAAGTACTGGCTCGTTTTACCGACATCAATCAAACTACTTATACCGACCAAAGTACTCTTGTCTGTGGCAAAGAATATAGCTATCAGGTTATTACCTATTACCAAGAAAAGTCGAGTGCTGCCATACAAAAACTGAGTACCAATATGCCTCCGCCGCCCATACAGCAGTTGGTAGTTGAAGTAAAAAGCAATACAAGGGTGAGTATTTCGGCCAATTTTGCCAGCGATATTCAAGGCTTACAATGGCAGCTTTTCAGAAGTACCGATGCCAACGGCACGTTTGTTCCTCTCAACTTGCCCCCATCTGCCAGCAGTAGCAACAGTATTACATGGCTCGACGATGCCGTACAAACCCCACAGCATCAATATTGCTATTATCTTACTTGGCAAAATACCTGTCAGCAACAACAACAAACCTCTGCCCAAGCCTGTACAATATGGGCAAGCATACAGGGCAAGCAATTGCAATGGACAGCCCAATCGCCTTTTGCAGGAGCGGCAGTCGATGCCTATACATTATACGAAGTAGCCCCATCAAGCTACGTTTTGGGCAGTGCCGTTGCCAATCCGACGAGCAATACCCAAGACCTCTCGGTACTCAACGTAACGAACAACCAAACACCCTATTATGTTGTACAAGCACGCCAACGAGCATGGGGTGTTACGTCTATTTCTAACGAAGTGGCGTATCCACAAAAAGCTCAGATACTTTTAGCAAAAGCCTTTACGCCCAATGGCGATGCCCACAATAATACTTTTTATGTGCAAGGGCGTTTTATCCAATCGTTTCGTATGTGGATTTACGACCGTTGGGGCAACCTCGTCGCCGTTGTACAAAATCCCAATTACACCGCCAATCCGACCTTCGGTTGGGACGGTACTAACCAAGGCAAAGTCGTCGCACCGGGTGCGTACTCGTATCGGGTAGAAGTCCTCGACGATACGGGCAATACCTTGGTACAAGAAGGAAGTGTAACGGTTTTGTATTAATTTTTTGTCTAAACTTACCATACTTTTATCAAAGTTTTGATAGCCTTTCAAGCTTATGGTTTTAACTTTGTACCGAAATTGTTGTGCAATGCCGACAAATTCAGTATCAATCAACTTTTTTTATACAAAGCAGTATGTTCGATATGATGGGAATGCTTGGAAAAGTAAAAGAACTCCAAGCAAAAATGAAAGAAGCACAAGATACGTTAGATACGCTCCTAGAAGAAGGCGAAGCGGGTGCTGGCATGGTAAAAGTACTTGTTAATGGTAAAAAACAGGTACTCAAAGTGGAAATAGACGAAGATTTATTTAAGCCTTCCGACCGTGATGTTGTACAAGATTTGGTTGTAGCTGCCACCAATATTGCTTTACAAAAAATAGATGTCAAAGTAAAAGAGCATTTACAAAAAGCCACCAATGGGCTTCTTCCCAATATTCCAGGGTTCGATTTGGGTGGAATGTTTTCTTAACAAGTAAAGGTATGTCATTAAAAATTCAACATCTTACCAAGCTCTACGGTACGCAAAAAGCCGTAAACGATATTTCTTTTGAGGTAAAGCAAGGCGAAATTGTGGGCTTTCTAGGGCCCAATGGTGCAGGCAAATCAACCACCATGAAAATTGCCACAGGCTATATCCCTGCCACCACCGGAAACGTAGAAGTTTGTGGGTATGATGTACGTACAGCCCCCAACGAAGTAAGGCGACACATCGGGTATTTGCCCGAACACAATCCCTTATACCTCGATATGTACGTCAAAGAGTTTTTAGATTTTATAGGTGGAATTTATAAAATAAAAAAAGACATCCGCCAAAAACGTATCGCCGAGGTTATCGAATTGGTAGGATTGGGACAAGAGCAGCACAAAAAAATTGGGCAACTTTCCAAAGGCTATCGCCAGCGTGTAGGCTTGGCTCAAGCCTTGATTCATAATCCGCCTGTATTGATTTTGGATGAACCGACCACAGGACTAGACCCCAACCAATTAGCCGAAATTAGAAGTGTGATTCGCACGATTGGACGTGAAAAGACCGTTGTTTTTTCTACCCATATCATGCAAGAAGTAGAGGCCATCTGCGACCGTGTAATTATCATCAATAAAGGTCAAATTGTACAAGACCAATCACTTGCTACACTCAAAGCAAGCGGTAAAAGTTTGGAGCAAATCTTTAGAGATTTGACTTCTATGTGAAACTATTCAATCATTTTATGAAAAAAGACCAACCCATTGCTATGATTTTCGACATGGACGGCGTGCTAGTCGATAATCTTTCTTACCACGTAACCGCTTGGTTAGCATTTTGTCAAAAACATAACATTCCTTTGACGATAGAAGAGTTTTACCAAAACCTCAATGGTAAAAACGCCCAAGATACCATCAATTATTTCTATAAAAAAGAAGTAGAACCAGCCCTCGCACACCAACTCAACGAAGAAAAAGAAATCATGTATCGGGAGTTGTACGCTGCCCATATTCAGCCAGCCAAAGGCTTGTTTGCCCTGCTCGAATCGTTGAAAGCACAAGGCGTAAAATTGGCGGTAGGCACATCGGCCTCGCAAGGAAACATTGATTTTACGCTTGAAAAAACCAATATCAAATCTTATTTCGATGCAATTGTAGATGCCTCAATGGTCACAAACGGCAAACCTGCACCCGATATTTATATCAAAGCAGCCGAAAAACTGGGTGTCCCTATCGAAAATTGCGTAGTAGCCGAAGATGCTATCCAAGGGATTCAGGCTGGACTGAGTGCCAATATGAAGGTCATTGGCATTACCACTTCGCATACCGCCGAAGAGTTGGCACATACACACTTGCAAGCCCCTGATTTTACCGATATTAGCTATCAAACCTTGCTCGATTTATTGGCATAAACCCACCATAAAGGCACAACCTTTGTGCCTTTGTTTCAACACATCACAACCATGATTGCCCTTATTCAACGTGTTTCAGAAGCCTCTGTCACCATAGACCAACAAGTAAAAGCCAGCATTCAGCAAGGATTATTGGTGTTACTGGGCATTACGCATCAAGATACGCAAGAAGATGTAGAATGGTTATCGAAAAAAATAGTAGGTATGCGTATTTTTTCGGACGAAGAAGGCAAAATGAACCTCGACCTCCGAGCCACGAATGGCGATATTTTACTCATCAGTCAATTTACACTTCATGCGAGCACGAAAAAAGGGAATCGTCCGAGTTTTATCGAAGCAGCCCGCCCCGAAGTAGCCATTCCTTTGTACGAAAGCATGATTAAACAATTGACAAACGATTTAGGAAAATCTATTTATACGGGAATTTTTGGAGCAGATATGAAAGTAGCCTTACTCAACGATGGCCCAGTAACGATTATTCTCGATAGCAAAAACAAGATATGATACCCAGTATTTTAGCGGCATTAGTTGCCAGTATTTTGGCTGTTTATTGCAACAGCATTGCCGAGGCAGTTCATTTTGCTTTGTTGATTACCTTCGTATGTGCCTTGGGTTTAGGTTTCTGGCAATATAAAAAAGGGTGGATTACAGCCCTATTGCTTATGGCAGGCATCGTATCGGGGTATTTTATTGTACCCTTGCTTCACTTGGCTGTACACAACCAAGCCACTTTTAGTTTTCTTTCTTTTATTTCACCCTTTCCCTGTTTGTTTGGGGGGCTGATGGGGTCTTATTTTAGAAAAATCGGTACAATTGCGTCATAATCAGTAAAAGCAAGAGGTCGGAGTTGAGAAGGATTTTCAAAACTCCGACACAACTCAACCCCATTAGTGTTTGGGCATTTGTTTTTCTTCGACTTGTTTGTACAATTTATTGCCTTGTGCTTTATCGAAACTAGGTTTCTCAAATACTGAAAGTTGTTTAATTACAGGATTGAGTTTTTGGATAGAAGCGTGTTGTACATCAAACTCTCTTTCTCCTGAAATTTCGGCATATTGCTCAGACGATAAACCGCCATTGTTGCTACTCATATCTTCAAATCTTGCATTCACATTTTTATCGGCCAATTTTCCGCCTTCCCAACTTACGACACTACCGCCCAAATCCCAGCCAAAGCCCGTGATAGTAAAGGTTTTACCATTTACTTTTACCGCTTCGGTTAAAGGCATTCCCAAATATAAGCCCGCTTTTGAAGCCCAAGTAGCAGTGATGACAGGCTTGCCATCTTTCAGTTGTAGCCTAGCCAGTACATCTTGGATTTTTTTGAACTGCTGTCCTTCTTTCCAATAAATCTCTAGTTCCTCGCTTGTATTGGGAAAGAGTTTTGTTACCTCAAAAGTCCCTTCACCCGTTTCGACCTTCGCTAATTTTTCGATATTTTTTTCTCCATATTTTGCCACAAGGCCATTATAATCTTGACAAGCAAGCACCTCATCGAGCAGTTTCATTGCACCAATAGGCGGCACACTGTCGCCAGGAGCAGTTGCGGAAGACACTTGTAGGCTATCAGATGATTGTTTTTCTTGAGATGTTTGCGTTTGACAACTTCCTAAAAATGCCATAACGCAGGCAAAGATACTGATTCTTTTCATGATTGTTTTTTGGACAGACAATGGTTAATTACAGCCAAACGCCTTTGGAGTACGCTCGCTGTTCAAATCTAAGCAAAAGCCTGTTGGTTTCAAAAACAGAAGAGATGATTAATGACATTAATCACATTTTCTTCGCTTTTAGGGCATCGTATAATCGCTATTCATCTTTATTGCTTCGCTGCCAATACCAATAAAAAGGCAAGCCTGTGGCCATCAGTCCAAGACCGATGAGGGCTTCGGAAGGGCGTTCGATAAGGGTGTTGAATAGCAGGGCAATGCAAAATAAGATAAAAATGGCTGGTACAAATGGGTATGCTATCACTTTGTAAGGGCGATGTGCGTCGGGCATTTTTTTACGTAAAATAAACACGCCTAAAGTGGTTGCTCCATAAAAAATAAAGGCAGCAAACACAAGCATATCGGTAAGTTGGTCGAATGTACCTGAAAGTACCAACAACGACGACCATATCGCTTGTACGTACAAAGCCTTCGATGGGGTATTAAATTGTGGGTGAATGTAGTCGAGTCCTTTGAAAAACATCTTGTCTTTCGCCATCGCATAAAAAAGACGTGAAGCCAGCAGGATTGTGCTACTGGTACAATTGAAAGTGGTAATTAAAATCAAACACGAAATCAGCTTTCCGCCCCAACTGCCCAAAAAGTGATTCACCACGGCTACAGCCCCAATGCCATTTTTTTCTTCGTAAATTTTAATAAATTCATCTATGGGCAAAATGTACAGATACACAAAGTTCATGAGCAAGTACAACGCCATAATCAAAATTGTACCGATGGTAAGAGCCAAGGGCAAATTACGCTGTGGGTTTTTGATTTCGCCCCCAATATAACCAACGCTGTTCCAGCCTTCATACGCCCAAAAAGCACTCAAACACGCCAACGCTAAGGCTTTGAATAAATTACTGCCTGTCATGGTTTCCGACTGGTAACGAACGCTGTTTTGTTGCAAATGACTCCAATCGCCTACACTTGACGATAGCCCCAAAATGATAATCAGCAACATCGCTACAAACATGATTAATACAAGGGCATTACTGAGCTTTTCGCCTAAATTGAGTCCACGGGCATTGAAAACGGTAAGGGCTATGATAAGGGCAATGGCCACAAGTTTTATGCCTAAATTATCAAAAAAATGAAGCCCTAAAATACTGATGTCTGAAAGTTCTTGCGAGGAATTGGGAATAGGAATCAGGCTATTGAGCGACTGGGCAAAGACGTATGCCACCGAGGCAATAGAAGCGGTACGAATCACAGCAAAGTTGGTCCACCCAAAAAGAAAGGCAAAAAAGCGATTATAAATTTTACGATAATACGCAAAATCTCCGCCCGAATCGACCAACATACTGGCGACTTCGGCAATGCTCAATGTTCCAGCCAAACTGATTAACCCTGCTACTGTCCAAGCAATTAGCACCAAGCTTGGCGATTGTAATTCAAAAGACATAGGGGCAATTTTCTTGAATACGCCTGTGCCAATCACAGAGCTGATAACAAATACAATGGCAGAGGTAAGGCCAATAGAACGAACTAGCTGTCCTTGATTTTTGGGAGAATGTTGCATACGGTGGTTTTGGTCGTCGTTTGTTTAATTGTCTAACTCTCAAATTACAGAGGAATAGGCAGATTTACAAATACCTACACCACAAATCACCTCGCCTACCCTATACATCCGCAATTCTGAGAGAAAAGATGTGCTTATTTTTACTAGACTAAATGATAGTTACCTTTCATTTTATTATCCAATTAACAATTTATAGCTTGTGAAAAAATATATACTCCTCTTTTTATTGTCGGTGTTGGGGCTGCAAGAAATCGTTGCTCAAAAAATCAATGAGGCGGTGCAATACCACATCAAACCTGCCCGTGGAACAATCGCCATTGATGGAAAACTCGACGATGCCGCTTGGCAACAAACCGAACTTGGCAAAGACTTCTGGATGATTACGCCTATCGACACCGCTCAAACCAGTGCTCAAACTGATTTTAGGCTGACTTACGACGAAAACTTTTTGTACATTGGTGTGGTTTGTTATGAAAAAATCAAACACAAAGGCTATATCGTAGAATCGCTCAAACGGGACTTTTCTTTTGGCAACAACGACAACCTTTGGGTGATTTTAGAGCCTTTCAACGACCTTACAAATGGCTTTGTCTTTGGAGCAAATGCCGCAGGAGCACAATTTGATGGCATTATTTCGGAAGGCACAAACCTGAATCCGAACTGGGACAACAAATGGCACTCGGCTACTCAATACCTTGGCGATAAATGGATTTTTGAAGCGGCTATTCCTTTCAAAACTTTGCGTTATAAAGCTGGAGAAACCCGTTGGGGACTCAATTTCAGTCGTTTAGATTTAAAGTCAAATGAAAAATCAAGTTGGGCAAGAATCCCCAAACAGTTTTTTAGCATTACCTTGGCTTATACGGGTGTGTTGGTTTGGGATACGCCTCCGCCAACGCCCAAAAGTAATATTTCGGTGATTCCTTATATTTTGACGGGTTTGTCGAAAAATTATACAGATGCTTCTAGCAATACCATAGCCAGAAAAGACCTAGGCATGGATGCCAAAATTGCCGTATCGTCTGCCCTGAATTTAGACCTGACGGTAAACCCCGATTTTTCGCAGGTGGACGTTGACCAACAAGTAACCAACCTCGACCGATTTGAGTTATTTTTTCCAGAAAGAAGACAGTTTTTTTTAGAAAACTCAGACTTGTTCAACAATTTTGGTTTCAAAAATATTCGTCCGTTTTTCTCTCGCCGTATTGGGCTGGGTGTGCCTATTCAGTTTGGGGCGAGGTTGAGTGGCAAAATCAACAACAACTTCCGAATTGGGCTGATGAATATGCAAACAGGAAGCATGGAAAACCAACAACGCCCTGCCCAAAACTTCTCTACCTTGGTTTTACAACACAAATTGTTTGCTCGCTCCAGCATTGGCCTGATGCTCCTCAACAAAGAATCGCTTGGCTTTGATGCCAATGCCATGACCAATTATACCAAATTCAACCGCAACATCGGACTCGAATACAACCTTGCTTCGGCGAGTAATTTGTGGACAGGTAAACTGCTCTTACTCAAATCGTTTAGCCCCATACCTGCCGATGCCAAGGACGAATACGTACAAGCCATGAACCTTACTCACAATGGCAAACACCTGATTGTACAATGGCAGTACGAATCTGTAGGCAAAAATTACAACCCCGAAGTAGGCTATGTGCCACGAGTGGGGTATGTCAAAATAGACCCCTTGGCTACCTATTTGTTTTATCCTAAAAAGCCTACGAGTCCCATTTTTAGTCATGGACCAACCGTAGAATCCATCCATTTTTGGAATACCCAACAACAACACACCGACAACACCAATGTGCTGTTTTATGGCTTCCAGATGAAAGACCGCAGTGCCTTGACACTTTGGACAGCCACCGATTTTGTACGTTTGCAAAACAAATTCAATCCCATTAATCCTTATGCCAAAGACTTTTATGTGGCAAGCCAAAGCGAACATAGCTGGCGGTCGGCAGGGTTCGATTATACCTCTACGCCCAAACGGAAGGTAACATTTGCCCTTTCGAGCAGGGTTGGTGGATATTATGGCGAAGGAACACGAACGGCATTTGCAGGTACAGTTGGCTACCGCTTTCAGCCTTACGTAAGCCTTTCGGTTGGGGGTGATTACAATGCCATTAGGCAAGTATGGGTTGCTAATAGCACAACCCAAGAAATGAGCCGACAATCCGCTAATTTTTTGTTGGTTCGCTCCAAAATAGACATTACTTTCAGCAATACACTGTATTGGACAACCTATTTTCAGTACAACGAACAGCAAAAAAATGTCAACCTCAACACCCGTTTGCAGTGGCGATACAAGCCTGCATCCGACCTTTTTTTGGTTTATACCGACAACTACGTACCCGAAATTTTTGGTATCAAAGACCGCTCTATCGTACTAAAATTGACCTATTGGTGGAACGCCTAAGTTGAAGAAGTATGTCTGATGACATTCCCTCAAGATAGCTTTGTTTTAACAAAACTACCTTGAGGGAATGCTAAAATATAGCTTTACATCCGCCAGCAGTAGTATCCTTTATACACCTACACTTAAACGATTACCTGATTTTGCATATTTCTTATCTGTTTTTGCGTAATAAAATCTCCTCTTTATAGCATATTTTTGTACTTTAATATAAAAAAATAAAAATATTCCTACAAAAGTATGTTAAATTATACCTATATTTTGTCGGCTTCTCGTACTCCGATGGGCAGTTACGGGGGCAGTTTGGCAACGCTTTCGGCCACTACGCTCGGAAGTCTGAGTATCAAAGATGCCGTAAAAAAAGCCCAAATAAACCCTGCCGATATTGAAGCAGTGGTCATGGGCAATGTGTTGTCGGCCAACCTCGGACAAGCCCCTGCTCGACAAGCAGCGATGGCAGCAGGATTGCCCGATACTGTATGTGCCACGACCGTCAATAAGGTATGTGCTTCGGGCATGAAGGCCATTCAAATCCTTGCCAACGACATCGCCTTGGGCAATGTATCGGTGGGCATTGCTGGCGGTATGGAAAGTATGTCGCAAGTGCCACATTATATGCCTCATGCTCGTTTTGGATTGGGATATGGCAACAACCTGCTGATAGATGGCCTAGCCAAAGACGGCTTGACCGATGTATATAACCAAACCTCTATGGGCGTTTCGGCCGATAAAACAGCCGAAAAATATGCGATTTCGAGAGCAGCACAAGACGATTTTGCTGAAATGTCGTACCGAAAAGCCGCCAACGCTTGGGCTGAGGGGCATTTTGAAGCGGAAACAGTGGCGGTATCTGTACCACAAAAGAAAGGCGAGCCTCGCATCGTACAACAAGACGAAGCTTATACCAAGGCTAATTTTGAAAAAATGCGGACGCTTAAACCTGCTTTTTCACCCAATGGTACAGCCACGGCCGCCAATGCTAGTCCGATGAACGACGGGGCTAGTGCCTTGGTATTGGCAAGCGAAAGTTATGTAAAAATGCAGGCGATAACGCCCTTGGCTCGTATCGTAGCATACGCCGAAGCCGAACACGACCCTATGTTTTTTACAACAGCCCCCATCGTTGCTGCCCAAAAAGCATTACAAAAAGCCAAGCTTCATCTCGACGATATAGCTTATTTTGAAGTAAACGAAGCCTTTGCCGTAGTGGCATTGGCATTTATACAAGCCTTGGGCATTGCCCCCGAAAAGGTAAATCATTGGGGCGGAGCAGTTGCCTTGGGGCATCCTTTGGGTAGCTCAGGCAGTAGAATTGTGGTAACGCTTGCCCATCTTTTACAACAAAAACAAGCAAAATACGGCCTAGCGGCTATTTGCAATGGCGGTGGTGGAGCTAGTGCCTTGATTATAGAAAATCCAAACGTATGAACAAATTAGTAACAAATGCACAGGAAGCCATACACGACATAGCCGATGGTGCTGTGCTGATGCTCGGTGGCTTTGGGCTGTGTGGCATTCCCGAAAATTGTATCGCTGCCTTAGTAGCCAAAGGCGTAAAAGAGTTGACTTGTATTTCTAATAATGCAGGGGTTGATAATTTTGGCATTGGGCTGATGCTCCAACAACGCCAAGTAAAAAAGATGATTTCATCGTATGTAGGTGAAAATAAGGAGTTTGAACGACAGTTGCTTTCGGGTGAACTTGAAGTAGAACTCATCCCACAAGGCACATTGGCCGAGCGGATTCGTTCGGGTGGAGCAGGGATTCCAGCGTTTTTTACCCCAGCAGGCGTAGGAACAGAAGTAGCCGAGGGCAAAGAAATACGAGAATTTCATGGAAAAAAATACTTGTTGGAATCGTGGTTACGGGCCGATTTTGCCATCATCAAAGCTTGGAAAGGCGATACCGCCGGCAACCTCATCTTTAAAGGAACGGCTCGTAATTTTAACCAAATGATGGCGGCGGCTGGGGCAATTACCATTGCCGAAGTAGAGGAATTAGTGCCAGCAGGAACCTTAGACCCCAACGATATTCATGTGCCGGGGATTTATGTGCAAAGAATTTTTCAGGGTTCGGCGTATGAAAAACGCATCGAACAACGCACCATTCGCATCGAAAACACCGCCAATACCACAAGTACCACCACAACGACCAGCACTAGCAAAGGACTCGACAAGCACCAAATTGCCAAACGTATTGCCCAAGAACTCCAAGACGGCTATTATGTCAACCTTGGTATCGGCATCCCGACGCTAGTAGCCAATTATATCCCCGAAGGAATGCAGGTTACGCTACAGTCGGAGAATGGTTTGTTGGGGATTGGGCCATTTCCAACCGAAGCCGACATCGACCCCGATTTGATTAACGCAGGCAAACAAACCGTAACCATGCAAGCAGGGTCGTCGTTGTTTAGTTCTGCCGAAAGTTTTGCCATGATACGAGGCGAACACGTGGACTTGACGATTTTGGGAGCAATGGAAGTTTCGGAAAATGGCGACATTGCCAACTGGAAAATTCCTAACAAAATGGTCAAAGGCATGGGCGGTGCGATGGACTTGGTGGCTTCTGCCAAAAACATCATCGTAGCGATGCAACACGTGAGTAAAGATGGGAAATCGAAATTACTCCCTTCCTGTTCGTTGCCCCTGACGGGCATCGCTTGTGTGAAAAAGATTGTTACAGAATTGGGCGTATTTGAAGTTGTGCCAACGGGCGGTTTCAAACTGTTAGAAATAGCCCCCCAAGTGAGCATCGACGAAGTAAAAGCCGCCACAGCAGGCAAATTAATCGTTGAAGGCGATATTCCAGTGATTGCACTTTAAGCCAACAGCCAAGTATTTTCATTTGTAGAGCTATGTTTTGGAGAAACATAGCTCTATTTTTTTGCTCCTGCAATACGCAGGAAGGTTTCATCACACGATATTTTGCTCCTGCAATACGCAGGAAGGTTTTATCACACAATATTTTGTTCCTGCAATACGCAGGAAGGTTTCATCACGCAATGTTTTGCTCCTGCAAGTTGCAGGAAGGTTTCATCACGCAATGTTTTGCTCCTGCAAGTTGCAGGAAGGTTTCACCACACAATGTTTTGCTCCTGCAAGTTGCAGGAAGGTTTCATCACGCAATGTTTTGCTCCTGCAAGTTGCAGGAAGGTTTCACCACATAATGTTTTGCTCCTGCAAGTTGCAGTAAGGTTTCATCACAAACTCACGGCATTACTTTTAGTAAATTTTGAGAAGAAGAGAGGTATTTGTTAGTCATGTCATGAGTTTGCCTTTGTTTTTTTTAAACCTCGTAGAGGTGAAATGTTTGTAGTCATTAATCATAGAACGATATATCTCCAGCCCCAACGGGGCGAAATATTTCACCCCGTTGGGGCTAGAGGTAAACAAATTATACTTTCCTGCTACCGTAGCGACGGCCGCAAAGATTTCGTTCCTAACGGAACTATTAAATTGTTTCCGCCTTTATTAGCGTTTTTTCTAACAAGGTTTTAAAACCTCGTAGAGGTGAAATCTTTGCGACCGTCGCTACGGTAGCAGTTATCATAAAACAATATAACACCCTCCAGCCCCAACGGGGCAAAATATTACGCCCCGTTGGGGCTGGAGGTAAACAAATTATACTTTTTCCTGCTATTAATATTTCGTTCCTAACGGAACTATTAAATTGTTTCCGCCTTTATTGGCGTTTTTCTAACAAGGTTTTAAAACCTCGTAGAGGTGAAATGTTTGTAGTCATTAATCATAGAACGATATATCTCCAGCCCCAACGGGGCGAAATATTTCACCCCGTTGGGGCTGGAGGTAAACAAACAATATTCTTCTGCTACAGTAGCGACGGCCGCAAATATTTCGTTCCTACGGAACTATGCTTATCTTTGATTAGAATAATTCTACCAATATTTTACTCCTACGGAGTATTTTATTTTCGTCTCGCTGTTCAAAGTTGAAGGAAGGCTTTGAACAATAACCCCTTAAAACATTATCATGAATGACAAAGGCACGCTAATAATTTACACAGACCAAACTTTTAGTGTTGGTCAAGATACTTTCATTGACAGCGTCGCAGACAACGGAAATGCCGTTGTTTTTGAAGATAATGAAGAAACAGGTTATTTTTATGCAGTTGATAGAACTGACAGTATTCGTATTTTAGACGCACTCCATATTTATGATGTTGCAAATGTTAGAGACAACAACAAGCCATCTAATGTTAAAATTTTATGGACAA
The DNA here is from genome assembly GCA_013298025.1 of Cytophagales bacterium. GTDB lineage: Bacteria > Bacteroidota > Bacteroidia > Cytophagales > Spirosomataceae > Flectobacillus. The sequence continues at coordinate 27,865 of JAAFJE010000028.1, forward strand.
AAGATGAAATGAAAGCTGTGTTATCAATTAACAATTATTATCATGCCATTTTTGACTTCAAAGATAGAGCAGGTTATTGTAGAAATGGATTTCCCCATGCACAAGGTAATTGGGCATTCATCAAAGAAAGGCTTTTGACCGAAGAATTAATTGAAAAATTTGCCAAAGACTGATAAACGTTAAATAAAACTCACGGCATGACTGTTTCGGTAACTCTCAGGCAGTCATACAATGCCTGAGAGCTATTTAAAAAGCAATGTAATATTTTCGAGCTTCAAATTTACCCATAGTGTTCTACCAAATAATGTCGTAAATTTGAATGTATAATTGACCAAAAATAATGACTGAATATAACATAGCAAAACCTTTTTTGAAGTGGGCAGGGGGCAAAACCCAGCTTATTTCCGAGATTGCACGTGTTTTGCCGAAACACATTACACGAACAAACTTTACCTATATCGAACCTTTTGTTGGTAGTGGGGCGGTACTTTTTTGGATGTTACATAACTTTCCTCATCTGAAAAAAGCTATCATTAATGACATCAACGAAGATTTAATCAATACTTATAGAACCATCGCTTCAAAACCGAAAGAATTGATTTCAATTTTGCAAATTCTACAAAATGAATACCATAATTTAGAAGGAAACGAAGAAGATAAAAAAAGCTATTACTACCAAAAAAGAGAACTGTATAATTTAAGAAAAGAAGAGCAAATCGGACAAGCCGCTTTGTTTATCTTTCTCAATCGTACCTGCTTTAATGGACTTTACAGGGTGAATAGAAGGAACGAATATAACGTTCCGATGGGGGGGTATAAAAAACCAACTATTTGCGATAATGAGAATATTTTAGCCGTAAGTAACGCACTACAAAAGGTAGAAATCCTGTGCGGAGATTTTGAGCAAACGCTTGATTTTTCTGAACAAAACTCACTTTTCTATTTTGATCCCCCTTACAAACCATTAAGCGAAACATCAAGCTTCAATTCGTATGCAAAAGATGTATTTAACGACAATGAGCAGATTCGCTTAAAAGAGTTTTGTTCAAAATTAGACCTCTTAAATCACACTTGGATTTTAAGTAATTCGGACGTGAAAGGAAAAGATGATAGCGTTCATTTCTTTGACGATTTATATGCTGATTTTAATATTCAGCGTGTTGAAGCAAGACGAAGTATCAACGCAAATCCAGAGAAAAGAGGCGTATTGACGGAATTATTAATTACAAATCAAGTGAATAGCAAAGAATATGTCAGAGTCATTTAAAACCTTCTTATCTCAATTATCAGAAACAAATGCTACCTTGGATTATTTTACTGATTTTGGAAAAATAATTAACAATGTTTCTAAAATTGAGCTAAAGCTCAACCAACTCAATTATTTAATTGGTAAAGAAGATTTAAACCAAGCCATAATCGAGTTATACCAAGAAACTCCAAAGGCATTTACTGTGCTGGATATTTTGATTGCTGTAAGAACCAAAGAAAAGAAAAAGACTTTTAATAACGAGGGCAAAATTGTTTTAGTAGAATCGTATTTTCACAATGTAGATTCTATTATTGAGTTTATTCACGAAACAGGACTGGGTGAAGTTTTTAAAAATAGAAACATTAAAAATTTGGTGGATTATGTTTTTGGAATAGAAACTGGATTTGACACACATTCAAGGAAAAATCGAGGTGGTGATAATATGTCTAAAGCCGTAGCTTTACAATTTAAAAACGCTAAAATACCTTACAAAAGAGAGGTAAATAGCACTGATTTTAAGGATATTACCAGTTTAGGTGAAGACGTAAAGCGTTTTGATTTTGTTATCAAAACCAAAATGAAGACCTATTTAATTGAAACTAACTACTACAACAGCAACGGTTCTAAGCTCAATGAAACAGCAAGAGCCTATTCTGATGTTGCTCCAAAAATTAATCAGTACGAAAGTTACGAATTTGTTTGGATTACAGACGGACAAGGCTGGCTCTCTGCCAAAAATAAATTAGAAGAAGCATACAACATTATACCAAGTGTGTATAATTTGACAACACTTGAAGATTTTATCAAGAAAATCCAACATGAAGAAGCTTTAACTTTTTAAAAATCTGCAAATTAATACATCTATAAATGATAAGCCCATTTTTCAAATCTGACGACAAAAACTTCTATCTTCTTCATGGAGATACCATGAAACTGTTGCCAGCATTTGAACATAAATTTGACATGATTTTTGCCGATCCGCCTTACTTTTTATCAAATAATGGTTTGTCAATCCAAAACGGACAAATTGTAAGCGTAAACAAAGGAAAATGGGACAAGTCAGAAGGATTTGAATTTATCAACGACTTCAATCGAAAATGGCTTTCTTTGGCTCGTGATAAAATGAAAGATGATGCAACGATCTGGATTAGCGGAACCATGCACAACATTTTTTCAGTTGGTCAAATATTAACAGAATTGGGCTTCAAAATACTTAATGTGATTACTTGGGAGAAAACAAACCCACCGCCAAACTTTTCCTGCCGTTACTTTACTTATTCAACCGAACAAATTATTTGGGCCAGAAAGCATAAGAATGTGCCTCATTATTTCAATTATGAACTTATGAAGCAATTGAATGGTGACAAACAAATGAAAGACGTGTGGAAATTGCCAGCCATTGCACCTTGGGAAAAATCTTGTGGTAAACATCCAACACAGAAGCCTTTATCAGTTTTAACTCGTTTGATTTTGGCTTCGACCAAGCCAAATGCTTGGATTTTAGACCCATTTTCAGGTAGTTCGACAACAGGAATTGCGGCAAATTTAGCAAATAGGAGATTTTTAGGAATAGACCAAGAGGAAGCGTTTTTGAATATAGGCAAACAAAGAAAGCTTGAAATTGAAAATCCCAAAATTGCCACCATGTACCGACAAAAAACGGGTGGTTTCAACTACAACAATGAGATCGAGTTGTTCCTTTCCAAAGAATCCAACATTGAATATAGCCCAGAATTAAACCTTTCAGTTTAAAGTCTTTTTTTAAAAATACTTCACTCATACCATGACAAAAAGCTAGGTTTGCCAACTGTTGAAAGTTGGCAAACCTATAGCTTATCAAAATCAATGTGCTTCAAGCCAGTTATTACCTGTGCCCATGCCTGTTTCCATTTTTACAGGAAAATCAATGGCGTGAATCATCAGTTCGTTGACACGCTCTTTCAGCAGGTCGATTTCGGCAAGGTGAGCATCAAAAACCAATTCGTCATGTACCGTAAGAATCATGCGTGATTTGAGCTTTTCTTGTTTGATAAAATCATGAATACGAATCATCGCTACCTTAATCATATCGGCTGCCGAGCCTTGAATGGGGGCATTGATGGCGTTGCGTTCGGCAAAACCTCGCTCTACCATATTCTGCGAATTGATGTCACGCAGGTACCTGCGTCTGCCCAAAATGGTTTCGACATAACCTTTGTCACGAGCTTCAATCACGGCGATATCCATGTATTTTTTGATAGAAGGAAATTCTCGCCAATAATTATCAATAATTTCTTTGGCTTCGGTGCGTGAAATGGCAATTTGCTGCGACAATCCAAAAGCCGAAACGCCATAAATAATCCCGAAATTGACCGTTTTTGCCTTTCTACGCATCTCAGAAGTAACTTCGTCGAGGCTTACATTAAATACCTTGGCGGCAGTAGTAGCGTGAATATCTCTGCCTTGGTTGAAGGCTTCTATCATCGACTCGTCTTTGGCAAATGCTGCCATAATACGCAATTCAATTTGCGAGTAATCGGCTGAAAGAATGGTATATTCCTCATTTTTGGGAATAAATGCTTTCCGAATTTCTCGCCCACGTGGGGTACGAATCGGAATATTTTGGAGGTTTGGATTGGTACTCGACAAACGCCCCGTTACGGCAACGGCTTGGTTGAACGACGTATGGATGCGTCCTGTTCGAGGTGAAATCAATTGCGGTAAGGCATCTACATAAGTTGACTTGAGTTTTTGCAACTCTCTAAAATCCAATATTTTTCTCGCTATTTCATGCTCCGATTCTAGCTTTGAAAGCACTTCTTCGCCCGTCATGTATTGCCCCGTTTTGGTCTTTTTGGCTTTGGGGTCGAGTTTGAGTTTGTCGAATAAAATTTCCCCTAATTTTTTGGGCGAACCAATGTTAAACTCAACTCCTGCCAAGGCAAAAACTTGGTCTTGTACCTCACGCATATCGTTTTCGAGGGTTTTCGACATATCGGCCAAAAAGTCGGTATCAATCCGAACGCCCTCTAGCTCCACGGCTGTAAGCACTTGTGTCAAAGGCATTTCAACCTTTTCAAATAAACTTACAGTACTGGCATTTTCAGACAAAAGTGGGTGCAACTTATGCTTGAGTTGCAAGGTAACATCGGCATCTTCGGCGGCGTATTCTTTGATTTTTTCTACCGAAACATCACGCATATTGCCTTGCTTTGCTCCTTTTTTTCCAATCAATTCTTCTATCGAAACAGGAATATAATTGAGAAAATCTTCTGCCAAAATATCCATGTTGTGTCGTTTTTCTGGCTCAATCAAATAATGAGCCAACATGGTATCGTACAATTTCCCCTTTACTTCTATGCCGTATTGTTGCAGCATCATCAAATCGTACTTGATATTTTGAGCTACTTTTTCGATTTTTTCATTTTCAAAAACAGGCCTAAACACTTCAAGTATCGCTTGTGCTTCGGTACGGTTGGCAGGAATAGGAACGTAAAATGCTTCGCCTTTGCGGTAAGCAAAAGCCAAGCCTACCAAATCGGCCTCAACGGCATCGACATCGGTGGTTTCGGTATCGAAGCAAATGCTTTCTTGTAAAAGTAAAAAATGTACTAAATTTTGGTATAAAGCTGGGCTATCTATCAAATGGTACTCATGCACCGTATCATGAATCGTTCGCTTGGTCGAAACTACTGCCTCGGCATCACTTGCTGGCGTGGCAAAACCGAACAAATCCATTTGTCCGCCTGTAGGTTTACTGGCTGGCTTCGAGGATGCTACGCTTGGCTCAACGACTTCGGCGGTGCTTTCTTCTCCCAAAAGTCTTCTCCGAAGTGTTCTAAATTCTAATTCGTCTAATAATGGTGAAAGCAATTCCCGATTTACCTCCGTAATTTTCAGGGCTTCTTCGTCGTAGCTGATAGGCACTTCGCAGAGAATGGTTGCCAATTCTTTCGATAAAAGTCCTTGGTGGGCAAAATTGACGATATTTTCTTTTTGCTTGCCTTTGAGTTTATCGGCATTAGCAATGAGGTTTTCGACCGATTCAAACTCAGCGATGAGCTTTTGGGCTGTTTTTTCTCCGATGCCCGGAATGCCCGGAATGTTATCAACGGCATCGCCCATCAACCCCAACATATCTATTACCTGCATCACATCTTTGATACCCCATTTTTCGCACACTTCTTTTGGTCCTAAAATCTCAACACCTTTGCCCATAAAAGCTGGCTTGTACATTTTGATACGCTCTTCTACCAATTGCCCATAGTCTTTGTCGGGAGTCATCATATACACCTCCATTTCGCTATTGGCTTTTACGGCTTGTTTGGCAATCGTTCCAATCACGTCGTCGGCTTCGTAGCCATCCATAATAAGCAAAGGGATATTCATGGCTTCCACGAGGCGTTTGACATAAGGTATCGCCACGGTAATATCTTCGGGTTGTTCTTGGCGTTGGGCTTTGTAGGCTTCAAATTGAATATGGCGAAACGTAGGTTTTGGCGTGTCGAAAGCTACGCCCAAATGCGTAGGCTTTTCTTTGGCAAGAATTTCAAGCAAGGTATTGGCAAACCCAAATACAGCACTGGTATTCAAGCCTTTCGACGAAATGCGAGGTGTTTTTTGAAAGGCAAAATGTGCCCTGTAAATCAACGCCATTGCGTCGAGCAAAAAGAGTTTTTTCATGCGTAAGATAAATCTGATGTCAGATTCGTTTGTATAAATGTCTTAAACGATTTCAGAAGGAAGTTTCACTTATGGCTTCATTGGTTGTTTAAAATTACCAAAAAGCCATCCAATCGCCAAAAAATTCTCTCATCAGACAACCCACACAAGTCTTTATCCGAATAAACGTTTGATAAAAAAATGTGTTTGGCTATTGCCTAACGAGCTTTCTCTACTAATTTTGACTATTATGATTGAAATAAAAGACATCCATAAATCTTTCGATGGCAGGGTCATTCTGGCTGGCATCAATGGGCAATTTACGCCCGGAAGTACTTCGCTAATTATTGGAGGCAGTGGCACAGGGAAAAGTGTCTTGCTCAAATGTATGATTGGCATTGTAAAACCCGAAGCTGGACAAGTGCTATACAATGGGCGAGATTTTCACCATGTTAGTGATGAGGTAAGAAAGGAAATTCGGCGAGAAATGGGCGTGCTGTTTCAAGGGGGAGCGTTGTTTGACTCGAAAACGGTCTTGCAAAATGTCAAATTTCCGCTCGATATGCTAACGAATATGTCGGAAAAAGAAAAAATTGAACGGGCTGAGTTTTGCTTGCAACGAGTAGGATTAGAAAATGCTGGCAAACGGATGCCTTCTGAGATTTCGGGTGGTATGAAAAAACGGGTTGGCATTGCAAGGGCGATTGTGATGAATCCTAAATACTTGTTTTGCGATGAACCTAACTCTGGCCTCGACCCGCTCACGTCGGTTAAAATTGACGATTTAATCAAAGAAATTACCGAAGAGTTTAATATTACAACGGTGGTTATTACCCACGATATGAGTTCGGTGATGGGCATTGGCGAAAGTATTATGTTTTTGTACAAAGGGTATAAACTTTGGGAAGGCGACAAGCATAGTATTTTGCATTCGGATGTTGCTGAATTGAACGAGTTTTTGTTTTCTAGCAAACTTTTACAGGATTTGCGAAAACCTTAACAATGCGAGGGATTGGGGATTTGGAGGGGAATTTGGATTTTCCGCCCTTTCTCCAACAAATTTGCTGTTTTATCACAATACGTTGCTTAATTACCATTGAAAATAATGCTGATGTGATGAAAAATAGTGTAACTAATCAATGAATTAACTCTTTAAATTCCATTGTTTTCAGCGAAAGCAATGAGTTCAGCTACTTTATGGATATTAAGTTTAAAATAAATATTCTTTCTATGAGATTTTATCGTTTCCTCAGTGAGAAATAACTTTTCTGCTATTTTAGCATTGTTCATACCTATTTTGATGAGTCTTATAATTTCAATTTCTCGTGGCGTTAACGAAAACAGTTTGACAAATAAATCGTCATGATGGAGATTTCCTGCAATTTGTTTAAGTTTTGGATCATAATAATTTATACCTGACAAAACAGCATTAATTCCTTTAATTAGTTCTTCTTTAGTAGAATGCTTGAGCATATATCCGTGAACTTGAAGCTGTTTTGATTGCTCTATAAACTTAGTTTCATCATACATCGAAAGAAAGATTATCTTCAACAACTCAAAAGAATATTTTATTTCTTTGACAATATCGAAGCCATTAATTGATGGTAAGTTGATGTCTAATAAAATAACATCAGGTTTTTTGAGAAAAATTGTTGGAAGAACTTCTTTACCATCATATACTTGTGCTACTACATCGAAAGTATCTGATAACAATTCTCTGATTCCTTCATTAAAAAGGGTATGGTCGTCGGCAATTAGAACTTTATATTTCATGGTGTGTCGTTAATTTACGCTTAGGAATAAGGTATTTCAATAATGAACGTTGTTCCTTTGTTACTCGAATCAGTGATTAGTTTTGCTTTTAAAAAAGCTATTCTGGAATTTATATTTTTTAAACCAATTCCCCAAGTATTACTATCCGTTTTTATCCCAATACCATTATCTTCCAAAGAAATAAATAAATATTGTTCATAAAATATAAATTGAAGCACAACTTCGGTTGCTTTTGAATGCTTAATTATATTATTGAGCATTTCTGCCACAATACGATAAATGTTGAGTTCTTGTTCCTCTGAAAGTCGTACTTCTTTCCCAAAAATGATATAAATAAATTTGATTTGAGAGGCACTTTGTAAACGTTCAATGGTATGAGAAATTGCTTTTGTCAGTCCTTCATTAGCTAGTTCTGAAGGCATTAAGTTTCTGGAAATAAGACGTAAATCTTCAATAGCTTTTTCTATCAAACTAATAGTATCTGCAGCAGTACTCTCATTTGACATTCTTCCTTTAATAGCCGAAAGTGTACCGCCTAAATCATCATGAAGGTCTTGTGCAATACGACGACGTTCTGTTTCTTGAGTATGAAGCTTTTGTTTTTCAATATCTAAAAGGCTCATCAACAGTTTCTCCCTTTCTCTTCTAAAAAAGAATATTAACCCCAAGCCCAGTAGTATCACTTCAAATAATGGAGCATAGTAATTCATTAAATACATGACTTCACTACTGATAAAATTCAAATCAAGGTTTATAAAATCCAACACTACGATTCTGATAAGTAAAGCCGATAAGAGGAAAGGCAGTGTAGCAAAAAAGTAGAGTTTAGCATTATGTGCTTTTTTTATTAGACCAAACAATGCTATGGCAAAAATTAAAACGTAAGAAAAGCTGGCTATTGATGTTGTAATACTGGTGAATTTTTGCTCAAAATTCATCAAAGTCAAAAACAAACACCAAACAAGGCTAAAACCTATATAAGAGTAAACAATTATGCTTATTCCTTTATAGTCATCTTTTTTTAAGGATATAAGTATAAATTTTAAGGCAAATAATAAGTTGCCACTGTAACTAATAGTGATACCATAAACATACCAAATAGGAGAACTTAAGAACGTAGGAAAGTATTGAGCCATGATACCTTCATTATTTAAGGCATAAATTAAAAACCCAAATTGATATAGAAAATAATAGACTAATATTTGTTCCTTTGCTCCAATCCATAAAATAAAAGTGATAAGGGAGATAATACCTATAAAAATAATAGGAATTGAATATAGCATATCAAACCTTTCGTACTGTTCTTCGTACAAGTTTTTTTCATATAATGTTGCTGGAACAAATAAAAAGCCATTTTTTTCTTGGATGCTAAAGATAACCCTAAGTTCTTGATTAGGTTTAATCTCAAGCGGAAAGGCAAAATACCTTGTTTTAATAACACGGTTTTTCAGTTTTGTTTTCCAGTCATAGTTTTCATATTTACGCAAAAGCTTACTCTTCTCAAACACATAAAAATTAACATTTGCTGAATATACATCATCAATATCCAAGACTAAGTGTTTCACATGATTACATTTCGATTTACAATGAAACATTAACCATACGATATTTCCTGTTAATCCTAAATTGACACTCTTTTTAGGATACAACAAAAATTTATTTAGGTGCAGTGTATGGATATTTTTTGTATTTGTAGCATCAACAAAGTAAGAAAGGCTACTGCCCAATTCTATTGAGCGAAAATTGGGATAGATTAGCACAATGTTATGTGCCAAGCCTGTTCTTACGAAAAATAATATAAAAAATAAAATCCTATAGCGTTGCTTCATTTAGATTTATGCTTTGACCTCAAATTAACATTTTATTGCTTCAATACCATATCATGGTATCTAAAATATATTTTCAGTTTCCCTAAAAAAATCCCCCTAAAGGGGGATTTTTTATGATGTGCGTTGAAGATAATTTTGAGTCAGCAAAATGGGAGTGCATTGATTGATAGAAAAAAATCCATAACATTCAACCATTTTTTTAGAAAAGATATACACTATTTAAATGCGAACAATATGAAAACTAAACTCTTATTAGCATTATTTTCATTAATTCCTTTCTTTTTATTTTCTCAAGGTGCAGGAACAAAGAAGGAAAAGGAAATTGTAAAACCACTGGACTTTTTTCTTTTTGGTGGAACGAATATTGACCCATTGGGACAAAGTGCAGTAACAAGTACTTCGTTTGAATTGATTAAAAGGCTGAATTTTTCAAATAAACCAAATGGATGGCAAGGAAGGTTTGGTTTTTATACGAATAAAAACTCTATTGCAGATTCTACTTCATTCAATACTTTATATTTTTCACCAGATGTAAGAAAAGGATTAAAAGAAGGAGAAAGTATTATTTACACGCAAAAATACGACATAAGGGTTACTCATAATATTAGAGCTTGGGGAGGATATTTTAATATTATCTCACCATCGCTTTTAAGTAGTAAATCAGATGGAAAAAATGGAGATGTAGATGACCAAATTCAAAATACTTTGATAAAAGCATTTGGTGGTATCGAATTTACTTATAGAGAACAAACGGGAGTTCCAGAAATTAAAAATTCAGAGATCATAGACTCAACTGTTTATACTAAAGATTTCTCTAAAGTAATTGGAAGTATGCCCATCTCTACTGATAGGACGATAATCCCTACTCGGCTTCTTTATCAAACTTTCTTTAGTGCAGGTTTAATATTTGAAAACTATACGACTAATTGTGAATTCTTTTTACAACCATCATTAGGATGGGTTACGTATTATGAAATTGTAAAAAAACCAACATTAAGCCAAACCCTTGATACAAAAGGTCATGCCTTTGTAGCAGTGAAAGCATTTATTAGAGTAGTGCCTTCAAATATCATTATTGCTGGTGACTTGAAATCATTTGGGAAGGGGAATATGTATTTTAACCTGTCGATTGGATTACCGATTGATATTTCAAGTATTATAAAAAAATAGACATTCAAGTCCATAAAAGCTTTTCATGTTTCTTAATATTAGAAATAGTAGCTAGTCATACATCTATTAAAAATGGTGGTGGCATTTTATCGCATTCTCAGTCATTTTCTTACGTAAAATCAACAAAATTGGATGGCTATTTTATTGATTCTAAAGCCTTCTTTATAAGAAAATTTAACAAATTAATGAAAGTATAAACTGTTTCAACGCTAAAACAACTAAGCTGCTATAATCAATTTCTTCTATTTTTATTTGTTTCTTTTTACGGTTATGTTTCGTAAAAAGAAACAAATAAAGTAGTTCTGCATTGGTACTTACCTAGTTTAAGAAGTGCATTTGTATTAAACTAATCTATTTCCAAAACTTTAATCTTAACAGTAATGAAAACAAAAATTACATCTCTCGTTCGCCCTGTAATCTGCATTTTTCTTGGGCTTTCCCTTGTGTTTGCCTGTCAAAAAATAAACCCATTCGATGGTGTTGAACTAATCATTAACAATGATGTATATATTTCTCCAATTTTAGTAAGAGCTGTAAATGCAGATGCAAGCTCAAAAGTACTTCCAAGCAATGCTGTTGCTACAATTTCTGGTGATGGTGCAAATTTTGTAGTAGATGATTTAGGACATAAAGGTAATGATATAAAAATGGTAAATGGGGTACTAACCCTAAACTTATTACCAGAAGCTAATCCTTCACCTACAAAACCTATAGTTTTCAATGTGTTTGTAAAATGTGATGGTTTTGTTAGCTCTAATCAAACAATAAGAGTTACCGATACAAAAAGTACTTTAAAGTTTTATGTCCCGTTAGTCTCAGTGACAGCTCCCCCCCAAGGTGTTACAGTATCACAACAGACCGCAACTCTAATTGGGGGTGTAACAAAATCAATAATTCAGCTAACATCACTAGGAGGAAATGTGACAAAATCTATAGTACAGGTAACAGCCCCAAATAGAAAATCAGAAACAGGGTGTGATAATAATGTTATTACCATTCCAGCTGGAACACAAATTCAAGATGCTAATGGAAATGTTATTAACGCAAGCATTTTGAATATGCAAATTACCTTTGCCTGTCTTAATTATCTTAATTATCTTGATAGAGATATTGCAAACAAGTCAGCTCTTCGAGCATTTCCTGGTGGTTTTATTGCATATAATGCTACTACAATAGATGGTAAAAAACAACCTGTTACTTTTGAAATTGCTGGGTTTGTAGCCATTAATATGGATGCTGGAGGCAAAACTATTAAAAACTTTTCAACGCCTATTGATGTAACCATTAGTATTTCTAAAGGATTAGAAAATCCTACTAACGGCTTTGCTATAAAAGAGGGGGATACAGTTCCTATTTGGAGCTTGGATAGTGAAATAGGAGCTTGGAAAGAAGAAGGAATAGCAACTATCACAAAAGATGCTTCTGACAATTTAGTAGCTAACTTCAAAGCCAAGCACCCATCTTGTTGGGCTTTAGCTTGGTATCTAGTTGATCCTTGTAACAATGCTACTTTAACAATTAATGTAAAATCAAATTTAACAAAACAGCAAGCGAGCTATCCTTATACAGTAAGCATAGAAGGACTTTTAAGAGATGTTGATGGACGTACTGCAAACTATTTTGATTATTTAAACTATCAGGAGGTGTATGATGGAGCATCTTTTACTTTAGAGAGGGTTCCATTCTTTAGCAAGGTCAGATTAACTGTGATGCGCTCAGATAGTTTTGATTTTACAAAAGCTGGTTGGTTTCGTAGAAAAGTAGTTGGGAGTGCAATTATCGATCCTTGTTCTGGCAGCACAGTGGTTTCAATAAACGATACCCCCCCACCTCCACCATCAATTACATTAAATGTAGATGTTACTGCTAAATGCTCTAATAAAAATATTGATATCAAACCTTCTGCGTGGGTTCTTTTCGATGACATTTTATCTGGTTATGATCATGTGCAAGAAGTTTATTTAGATAAAGGGAAATTAAGTTTACAAATTGTTGAAGACTATGATTATTATATGGATGTTTACAATGCAGGACACAGTTACACAGGTAGATTTAAATTCAGTAAAACGGGTTCAACCGTTGTACCTTATGGTGGAGGTTCTGGTCTTACTGGAACAGTTACTTATGATGCCGCAAGTAATACTGCTACCTTAAAAGCTGTTTATATTTCTGATAGTTGTAAATAGTAGAAGTGTGTTCTGGATAATATCTAATACCAATTCTATAAAGTAACCTTATTTTAAATTCTAAAAAAAAAGCGTGTGTTTAGGTAGATTTATGGTTTAACAAAAGTGAATTCTCAAATATATTTTACTTTGAGAATTCACTTTTTTGTTGATTTTAAAGATAATATTCAAAACTTTAATCTCTTAGAAAGCTTGTTATTTGAAAAATACTCAGTTATAATCAGGGAGTTGCAAATAGAATAATGAAAGGAATGACTGATTATCTACAATTTATATTAAAATTAAGATATGGCTTAAGAAGTCACCATAAAACTATCTCATTTTTCCTTGGTAACAAGCCTACCATTTTTTATCGCTACACGTTGCTTGATTACATTAGAAATAATTTCATTCCCGTAGAGAAGTGGCAGGGCCACGTCTCTACGGGGGAAATTATCCAATTTGTTCAGAATCATACACAATTACCTTTTCCCAAAGGTGTGAATAATCTTCTACAAATTTCAAATGAATGGGATGTTTTTGGTAAATTTCTTCTTCTTCTAAATTATCAAAAAACAACATCCACGATACGCTGTAACCTCGTTCAATTACGCTACGATTCGTGCTGGCAGGCGTACCAATATGATGAAAACGAATGGTTGGTACTTTAGAAAGTGCCGTGAGTCCTTCTATCAACTTGGCTTTATCGGCTTCATTGGAAGGATTTTTGAGCCAAAAATACACGTGATGAATAAACACTTTCTTCTTGGCTGTGGTGGGCAACGCCACGGCAGTAGTAGCGGTTGTGGCTACGGCTGCTTGCGTTAAAAACGAGCGTCTTTGCATTTTTTTCATGTTATTGGGATTAAAACAAGCTTGCGTAAGCTTGGGGTAAAATAGTTAATGGCTTGATTTTTATATCTTTAAAATACACTTCGGCGGCTTCACTTTGCAATTGTATTTTTCCGCTTGTCATCGGAATTTCTTTGCCTTCTGGCGTGATATAACGGGAGTTTTGCAACACCATCGCTACGTGTCCATTCACAAGATGAATGCTCTTGCCTTCAAAACAAATCAGTTCGAGGGTTGTCCATTCGCCCGAAGGACTTTCAAAGTTAGCACTGCGTTTACAATAATAATCACCTCCCGACTTAAAAGTTATGAAAGGTTGTTTGCTATCGGCCGTACAATTCATGACTCCTTCCGAAGGAAAAGCCCGTATATCTATCGCCGAATTGGCCTGACACCAAAAATCACCGTTATGTCCTTCCATAATTTGAAACTCTTGCGAGAGCATCCAAGAACGCCAATAATCGGCTCCTGCTTCACCATTGGAATGATACAAAATACCCGAATCTCGAAGTTTGTCTTTGCGGGGATTGTATTTTGCTTGTCCCCATTTTACCTGTAATTTGAGATGATAGTTTTTGTATGTTTTTTTTGTAAAAAGACAACCGTAAATTTCTCCACTTACTTTGAGGATAAGTCCTTCTGGTTGCGACAATACACTAAAAACATGAGTGCTATCTTGGTTGTAACCTATCGGTTTGATTGCTACACCTGAAGCATCGGTCGGTATTTTTCCATTATATCCTATTTGATGACGATAACTTAAATAAGTATCCCACTGACTGAGGTTTTTATCTAAAAGAAATGTCCATTCTTCTTTCTTTTGCATAGAAGAAAACAAGAAAAAAGACAACAAAACACTGACTATCAAATAAATGTGTTTCATAACAACAATATGCGTTTAGGAAAATATGATATTGCAAAGCTAATGCAACACAAGCATTTGAAAATTGTAAAAAAGCATCATATCTTGGTATATAATTATTACTGTTATGAAACGATACATCCTGCATACGCCCTTCAACATTTACCATTTTGAAGCCCAAACATGGAAACACGCTGTACATAAGCACACATACTTTGAGATTATTTTTATTTTGAAAGGAAACGGCGTGCATAACATCAATGGCAATGTGTATCAATATAACGAAGGCGATGTGTTTCTATTAGGTCCCGAAGATTTCCATACGTTCGACATAAAAGACCTAACAGAATTTTGTTTTATTCGTTTCAACGAATCTTTTCATAAAAAACAACTCGGAGAAAAAGGTCATGCTTGGCAACAAACCATAGATGCTTTACTTTATACTTCTTCGCAAAGCCGAGGCTCAATTGTGGCCGACAAACAAGAAAAACAAAAGCTACATCATTTGCTTGCCGTACTCGAAAACGAATACGAAAACCAAACTTTGCCCTATTTTGAGGTAATTAGAGATAATTTAATGCGAAGCATGATGATGATTTTGGCAAGAAATTTATTCCGACAAAACACCCTCAAGACTCAACCGCCAGATACTTCGGTAGAAACCATTTTACAATACATCAAGCAGCATATTTATCAGCCCAACCACCTGAGTATCGAGCATTTGGCAAGCGTTTTTCATTATTCGCCAGCATATATCAGTATCTTTTTTAAAAGAAATACGGGCGAGTCCTTGAAAAAATACATTACCAAACACCGCATCAAACTTATTGAAGCCCGTTTGCTTTATAGCCAACATACATTAACCGAAATCGCCGACGAATTTGGCTTCACCGACGAAAGCCATTTCTGCAAACAATTCAGAAAATACACAGGCGATACGCCTAGCAACTTTAGAAAAAAAGCATAAGGTCATTGACAAAGCGAAAAACCCTTTTGTTTTTTGGTAAACGCCTATTACTTTTTACCACAAAAAAATAAAAATCATTCCCATGCCATTGGTTTGTGCCTTACCTTTGTTAGGATTTTACAATTAATCATAAAGATTAGCCAAACCAAATCAATTCTCAATTTTTGACAATGGAATACAGAATAGAAAAAGACACCATGGGCAAGGTGCAAGTACCTGCCAACGTGTATTGGGGTGCGCAAACGCAACGTTCAATTATGAACTTCCCAATTGCTCAAGACATCAATAAAATGCCTAAAGAAATTATCCAAGCTTTTGCTTATTTGAAAAAAGCAGCCGCTTTGACCAATTTTGATGCAGGTGTGTTGTCGGAAGAGAAGAAAAACCTTATTGCACAAGTATGTGATGAGATTTTGGAAGGTAAATTGAACGACCAATTCCCATTAGTGGTGTGGCAAACGGGTTCGGGTACACAATCGAACATGAATGTAAACGAAGTTGTTGCCTATCGTGCACACGTAATCAATGGTGGCTCGTTGTTGGACGAACAAAAATTTGTGCATCCAAACGATGACGTAAACAAATCGCAGTCTTCTAACGATACTTTCCCAACGGCAATGCACATTGCTGCCTACAAAATTTTGTTGGAAGTAACCATTCCCGGTATTACTAAATTACGTAATACTTTAGACGCAAAAGCAAAAGAATTTAAGCATGTCGTAAAGATTGGTCGTACTCACTTTATGGATGCTACGCCTTTGACATTAGGACAAGAGTTTTCGGGTTACGTATCGCAACTTGACCACGGCTTACGTGCCATTAACAATACGTTGGCACACCTTGCCGAATTGGCTTTGGGTGGTACAGCCGTAGGAACGGGCATTAACACACCGAAAGATTATGCTGTAAATGTAGCAAAACATATTGCCGACCTCACAGGCTTACCTTTTATCACAGCAGAAAATAAATTTGAAGCCCTAGCAGCACATGATGCCATTGTAGAAGGACATGGTGCATTGAAAACAGTAGCGGCTAGTTTGATGAAAATAGGTAACGACATCCGTATGCTATCGTCGGGTCCACGTTCGGGTATTGGCGAAATATATATCCCCGATAACGAGCCAGGTTCGTCAATTATGCCTGGAAAAGTAAACCCAACCCAATGCGAAGCCATGACAATGGTAGCGGCACAGGTAATGGGCAACGATGTAGCCATCAATATCGGAGGAGCAATGGGACACTTTGAATTAAACGTGTTTAAACCAGTGATGATTTATAACTTCTTGCACTCGGCTCGTTTGATTGGAGATGTATGCGTTGCTTTCAACGACAAATGTGCCGAAGGTATCCAGCCATTACACGAAAATATCAAGAAACACGTAAATAACTCATTGATGTTGGTAACAGCGTTAAACACTAAAATAGGTTATTACAAAGCGGCTGAGATTGCACAAACAGCACACAAAAATGGTTCAACGTTAAAAGAAACAGCTATCGCTTTAGGTTACTTAACAGCCGAAGAGTTTGACGCTTGGGTAAAACCAGAAGACATGGTTGGAGAAATTAATGTGTAAGTAATAAGTTAGTGAATGCGTGAGTTGTGAATGGTGAATTAATTTTTATTTTCAGACACTTATACTTTGTTTTCATTCATTACATTGTAAAGGTTTGATAGCAAAAATTTTACTGTACAATTGACTATTAACTATTTAGCATTGAAACTTAATTCTTAGTTTTTTCAAACAGATAAAAGCCCCTTTGCATCACTGCAAAGGGGCTTTTGTGTATAGAAAGCTTAGTTAACAACTGAAAAACAAGCATTTACACTTCAAAAAACCCTCATGACCATGCAGAAAATGGTATTTAAAACAAGGAAACGACAATTTACACCGAAGAAAATATCTTCTACAATAAAGAAAACGCATTTGAAATTAAAGAAAAGACAATTTACAATGAACAAACAGGTATTTACATTTACGAAACAGATAATCAAAGCCAAGAAACAATTATTGCACAAAAGAAATGGTCAATTACAATAAAGAAACGATAGTTTACAATAAGGAAATAACCAATTAAAAAAAGAAATTACCATCTATACGCAAGAAACAACTAGATACACAAAAAAAACAGCCATTTGCATAAAAGAAACAACCGTTAATAATTGATAATTAACTACTTACAATTAAGAAATATAGTTTTGTTACCAAGAAATAATAAGTAGAAATAAAGCCACATACCGTTTACTAAGTTTTCTAGGAAATTGTTGGCTTGGGGTTTGGAGATTTTGTGGGAAAATAGTAGGTTGTGTGGGATTTGTTGTCTACTAAAGGAATGTTTTAAGGAAGATAAAGTCACCATAATGATTGAGTATATTATTGCTTGATTGTTGTGGCGTTTTATTTTACATTGTAGCGGGTGGGTACTCGTTAGGCTTGATTTAAAAAAAACTTACACAGGCATATAAAATGGATATTTATCAAAAACTTATAGACAGCTTACCAAACCGAATAGCCAAAGAAATATTAAAGGAATTTGCAGAGCCAAACGTAAATGCCACAAAAAGATGGATTTGGGAATTACTTCAAAATGCAAAAGATTGTGCTTTTTCAGACGGTGTAGATGTGATAATTGAACTAACAGATGAATATATAGGGTTTTCTCATAATGGTATGCCTTTTTCCGAAGAAGACGTTATTGGCTTGCTTACAAAAGATTCATCTAAAACACCAGATTACAGCGATAATGAAAAATATATTTTTTTCGAGAGAATCATATCTGGCGAAAATATTGAAAATGATGAGTTGCAAAAATTTCTCTTAAAAACAGGAAGATTTGGAACAGGTTTTATGACGACGTACCTTTTAAGTAAAATTATACACTTGAAAACAGTCTATAAAAAAGATGATAATAAATTTGCAATACTTGAAATTGACTTAGATAGAGACGCTGACAGTTTACCTTTGATGGAAGAAAAAGTAAGTAATTCATTTAAGATTTTCCATAAAATTAAAAACTTGAATGAAACTAATTTTATTCCATTTAAGCCAAGAGAGTTTTTTACTACTTTCAAGTATGTTTTTAATGAAAATGAAATAGCAAAAAAAAATGCAGAAAGTGGAGTGCAAGACTTGTTAAAGTCTATTTGTTATACTCTTGCTTTTGTAGATGTAATTAAGTCCTTAAAATTAAATATTCGTGGAGAGGAGAAAATTTTCAAAAAGGTATCGCCGAATATCATTGAAGGTGTAAATATTGTTAATATTTCTGAAAATGAAGAGAATATACAATTTGTAGTTGTGTCTTCAAAATACAATGCATATCAAATAGCAGTACCAATTATTACTAATGAGGGAATTACTTCATTAGTAAATTTCGACGAAAAATTAGTAACTCAATATATTTCTTTTCCACTCATAAGCAATGATAATTTTGAATTCCCAGTAATTGTAAATAGTCCTCTTTTTAACACAGTTAATGATAGAGACCGTCTTATTATAGAATCTGATACTGATTTAAGTGGCAATGAAATTTCAATAAGTAAAGCAAAGTTAAATAAGAAAATATATGAAAATATAATCGACTTGTATTTAACATTGCTTGCTCATGCTTCTAAAAATAATTGGCAAAATATTCATTTTTTGGCAAAGTCAAATATGCCAAAAGTAGTTGATAGAGATTGGTTTAATGGGATTCAACAAAAAATACGAGATAAAATTTTAGATTCTGAAATAGTTCAACCAGCCAAAGAAGGAAAGCTACTAAAACCTAAAGAAACTTTATTTCCATATTATGAAAATGATAAACAATTTGAAAAATATTGGAATTTATGCGTTTCATTTATTGGCGAAAAAATACCAGTATTAGAACAAGCCGAAGTTTGGCAAAAGATTATTTACCCTACTAAAACTGAATATAAATCTTGGAATATAGATTTCTGTTTTGATATTGAAAAATTACTTGCTTTAATACAAGGCGAGAATAAAAATTTACAATCAACAAGCGATACTTTTTTTAATGGCGACATCTCAGAAACAACCGATAAAATAAAGAAAGTTATACAGTTCCTTGAAGATGAAAAACTTGATTTATTAACAAGAACTGAAAACCCGTATAGTATTTTACCAAATTTAGAAGGCAATTTTGTTTTAAAAAACGAATTGTATAAAAACAAAAATATACCTATTGAATTAATTGAAACTGTTAAGTTGTTCGGGACAGACTATGATTATTCTAAAATTTTAATAAAACCTGAATTTGAGGATGTTTTTATAAGTGAGAGCGAAAAAAGTGTCGTTAAGATTTCAAATACTGTTAAATCTGCCATAGAAAAGTTCATCAAAGAAGGCAAAGAAGATACGGGGAACAGGTTTTTATCTGCAATACTTAATTTGATTTCATACAGTAACGAAAAAAGTTTACCAAAGCAAACGGCATTACATGAAATTGCTCTCAAATTTTACCCAGTAAATGAGCAAAATAACAGAAATGTGGATGTTACTATCCTAAATGCAGAACACTTTGAATGGAATGCTGCAAACGATTGGCTTATAAACCATATTTTATCGAAATTCAATGAAGCAAACGGATTAAAAGACTTAAATTCTCTAGCATTATTGATATTCAATAGAAATTATATTCCAAATAATGATAGTGAAGTAGATGAATTTATTAACTCAGTCATATCATTTGTTGAAACATATTACAAAGATTTGTTGCTTAAATTTGCAATTATTCCAAATCAAAATAATGATTTTTGCATTTATAATAATAATCTATACAATGATGTAGATGATAAAGAAAACTACAACAAACAAGAAAATAAACATAATTATGAAGGACAAATCTCGCCTGACCTAAAAAATATTTTAGTAAAATTTGGACAAAAATATGATTTTAAAAATATTTTAAGACATACAGGTGTAAGCATTTTACTAAACGAACAGAAAGATACAGAAGATATTTGCAAAAAGCTTGATGAAGTTGTGATAGAGTTTCGTGATAGTTCAGACGCAAACATTAAACAAGCAATTAGAGATTTAGATAATTGGATTTCTAAAAAAATATCAACATCTGATGAGAACGAAATAAAAAAAATAAAGCAAGCATTTGGACGCTTTTTTGATGTAAGAGCAGGAGTTGCCTATAACACATTAAGCATAGTTGAAAAAGAACAATCAGGCAAAATTATCCATAGTGGATATTTAAGCCAATTATCTAAAATTGTACAAGTCGTTGATAAACATGATGAAAGGGATAAAAGCATATTAATGACTTTTGTTTTAGATAACCTAAAAAAGGCGGATGAAAAAATAGAACAAGAAAAATTTTACCGTAGTTTAGGAAAAACTGTTGAAGACATTTTTACAAAAATTACAGGCAGTGATGCAAAAGTGAAAGATAATGGACAGGATTTTTTACTTATGACTTCGTTATTAAAAATAGGCATACGTTTAGAGATAAAATCGCGAAGTAAAAATGGGAATTTTGTTTTAATGACAAAAAAACAAGCTGAAACTGCCGTAAATTGCACCGAAAAATATGTTTTATGTGTATTTCCCGATATTTCAAATTCTACATCTGACAACTTCAAAGAAAAGGCAAGGTTTGTATTAGACATTAAAGAACTACTAAATGACATATACAACAAAACAGAAACCTTTATCGCTGAAAATATTATTGAAAATGACGACCAAAACATACTATTAGAATTTGAAAATAAAACTTATAAATATAAAATTAAAAGACTTGTTTGGGAACGGACTAACAAAACACAAGTACTAACGTTTGCTGAATTTGAAAAATTAGTACGAAATAGATAGTTCAAGCACTTCCACGTTTCTAAACTTGGAAGTGCCTGTCTTGTCTTAAAATCAGTCTCGGACTGCTGGCCAAGACACCAAATAAAGACTTTTGTTATCAATTAATTAGCGATTTACTTACGCTCGTTTCTTTGGAGCAAACTCCAAAGAAGTCGGAAATGATTTAATAGTTCCGTTAGGAACGAAATATTTGCGGCCGTCGCTACGGTAGAAAAGAATATTGTTTATTTACCTCCAGCCCCAACGGGGCGAAATATTTCGCCCCGTTGGGGCTAGGGATGTATCGTTATATGATTAATACTACCGTAGCGACGGTCGCAAACATTTCACCTCTACGAGGTTTTAAAAAACAAAGGCAAACGCATGGCGTAACTTATTAGGTTATTTTGAGTATAAGCAACCTGTTATATTAGTCATGCCATGAGTAGTAAAATGAACAGTTTAGCTTAAATTATTAGCAATGAATTTGTGGGACATTATTGACCTATTTGTAAATATTTTTAACCTCTTAGGTGATACAAAGACAAATAAAAAGAGAAAGAAGCCAAGGATTTTCATTTTCTTTAACATTTTACTTGTAATAAGTATTTTGGGGTTGGCTATAGAAGTACGTTCTATAGTTACGTTAGTATCTCCGATAATATTCTTAGGGCTTTTTATCATTGTAGGATTTATATTGACATTCGGGACAATCATTCTTCTCTATAAGTTAGCACTAATAGAAGAGTTAAGGATAGAGGATTTTTTTCATATTCTTATCCCAGTTACGCTAATGACTATTCCACTAGCAAGCTTTGTAAATAGAACTTATGAGATTTATACAGAGGAATCACTTGTGCCAATCAGAGAGCTGGTGCATAAGAAAAATATTTCACAAGCCTTAGTAAAACTAGACGGAGAAGAAATGAGCGTACAAATCCCTAAAACCATTAGTGCTTTGCTACAAAACGGAGATTCAATACTGGTTCAAAAAAAGACAGGGCTAATGGGATTTGCAATAATTGGTGACATAAGAAATGTAAAATAAATGTGTGCGTTACTTACGCACAAACATAAATTTTTGTTCTTAATTCAATAGTTCCGTTAGGAACGAAATATTTGCGGCCGTCGCTACGGTAGCAGAAGAATATTGTTTATTCCCCTCCCAACGGCCCCCCGTTGGGGCTAGAGATGTATCGTTATATGATTAATACTACCGTAGCGACGGTCGCAAACATTTCACCTCTACGAGGTTGTTTTGTATGTTAGAAGGAATCGTTGGAGGTTAGCTCAATGCTACTACCGTAGCAACGGTCGCAAATATTTCACCTCTACGAGGTTTTAAAAACCTTGTTAGAAAAAACTCCAAAGAAAGCGGAAATAATTTAAGATTATGTCTTTGTTGGAGTTATCTTCAACAAGATGTGCGTAGGTATCAAGTTTAATTCTTATTTCACATTTAGCGAGTTGCTTACGCTCGTTTCTTTGGAGAAAACTCCAAAGAAGGCGAGAAATATGTTTTCTTCTGTGTAGATTGTCATTTCCTTGTTTTAAATACCATTTTCTGCATGGTCATTATAGTTTTTTGAAGTGTAAATGCTTGTTTTTCAGTTGTTAACTAAGCTTTCTATACGCACCCCCCCCTTTGCATCACTGCAAAGGGGGGTTATCTGTTTGAAAAAACTAAGAATTATTTTCGCCCTTGTTGGAGTTATCTCCATAGCCGTCAGGCTATGAGTTGATAATATCTTTAATGTAGGATTTGTATTGTTTGATTCCAGTCTTTTTTTCTCTTTTTTAGCTCTCATCCATAGCTCTTCAAAAATACATTTCAACCATTTTTTTAGCCCTATCATTCGTTTTTGAAGATGATTCCAAAATACTTTTAAGTTTTTTTTACAATTTTATAGGCTTTCCATTCACTAAGTTCAAAGTCTATTTGTTCTCCTATAAAATCATTAAAAAGACTCTGAATATATCCACTCAAAAGAATGGCAATTAGCTTTCCATAGAGATAACATTCAAACCGAGCAATACTCATTTTACCTATTTTATTAATTTCAAAAATACTCTTCCAAATTTTAAAAAGAACGGGGTCGCCCGCCCGGCTCAATTTGCCATCTAAGCCTATAAAAAGGGGATATTTGACTTGTTTTTAGGAGTTCATGTGGTGCATTTGTAATGAAAACATTATACTGAGCTAACTCTTTCTTGAAATCAGAGTTTCGATAGGGGATTTTTCTATTTTTTGATTGGTTTTTCTCTCTACTTTCATACTTCTTTAGACGTTTTTGAGCGATGTCTTCTGGTATTTTTTGTAAATGTAAACGAACTTTGAGTTTATCTTTTGAACCACCTAAATACACCTCTCTATCAAAATTATCTCCTTTTATTTGACTGAAAATATCTGCCCATTCTATTGGTACATATTTTCCTTGAATATTTTTAGTAAAAAGATTTGTACCTATTTTATATCTACTAATGAAGAAGCCACCTTTTTTACTCTACCCGATGATTTTTGATAGTACAAAATAAAAGCTGAATTTTGTGGCGACAAAACACACTAAATTCAGCTTAGGCATGAGAAACATACTTGATGACAAAACTAAGGAAATCTTAGATAAGGT
>JAAFJE010000029.1 GCA_013298025.1 Cytophagales bacterium
AATTAATTAGACAAGCTTTCGCAATTATTAAAAACAACACTGTATTTCAAAATGATTTTCAGGCAAATAAAACAGCTCTCGCAAAATAATATTTGCCTAAAATTTTGTTTTTTAATACAGTTCATTCAAAATTCACAACTTTCTTTCATTTTGTATTTGCGGTTTTATTTATTTTTATACGGGAAATTGCGTGAAAAAGATTGGTTAACCTATCTCCAAGATAGGATTTCCTATCTTTTTCACGCAAAAAACCGCAAAAATGAATCATCGACCTATTTCAAAGATAAGATAAGGCATCAAAATGATGGGGCTTCTACCTGTGAAATGGGATTGAGCTATCTAAAAGATGGAATTTCTTATTCTAAAGATAGATTTACCCTTTTGCCTTTGTCTGTGTTGTCACGGGTGACAATGCGTTCAAGCATAATTTATAAATTGCTTGTGAAGATACAAGTAATGACAAGAGATTGTCAAAACACCAAAACAAAGAAATACATGTTTGTTCAAAAACGATTTTGTTGGCTGATTCCATTTTTTTGCTTGCTTTTTTCTTGCGAGAAAATGGAATCATACTTTGGCGAACAAAAGATGTTTAGCAATTTGCCCGCTTCTGAAACCAATATTGATTTTGAAAATAACCTTACTTATACCGAAGCATTTAATACTTATACCTACCGAAACTTTTACAATGGTGGCGGTGTCGCCATTGGCGATTTGAATAATGATGGTTTGCCCGATGTTTTCTTCTGTGGCAATATGGTCAGCAATAAATTGTATCTCAATCAAGGTGATTTAAGTTTTGAAGACATTACCCAAAATGCAGGTTTAACTACCCAAGATGTATGGTCAACAGGCGTAAGTATGGCAGATGTGAATGGCGATGGTTGGCTAGATATTTATGTTTGCAAATCGGGAAAACCGGGCGGTGCTGAACGCAAAAATTCATTATACATCAACAATGGTGTAAAAGCAGGGACTAATATTCCCACTTTTACCGACAAAGCTACTGAGTACGGCATTGCAGATTATGGGCTATCGACCCACGCAGCCTTTTTTGATTATGATAAAGATGGAGATTTGGATATGTATTTGCTCAATAACTCTATCAGAACGGTTGGTATTTATGATTTAATCAAAGACCAACGCAAGATTCGTGATATAAAAGGAGCGAATAAATTATACCGAAACAAGGGAAATACTTTTGAGGACGTTAGCGAACAAGCAGGAATTTATGGCAGTGCTATAGGTTTTGGTTTGGGCGTAACCATTGGCGACATTAATAAAGACGGCTGGCAAGACATTTATGTTTCAAACGATTTCTTTGAAAAAGATTACCTCTATATCAATCAAAAAGATGGTACTTTTTCAGAATCTTTAGAACAGTATATGGGCGAAATTAGTCTTGGCTCGATGGGAGCAGACATGGCAGATATTAACAACGATACTTATCCAGATGTATTTGTTACCGAAATGTTGCCCGAAAGTAACGAACGAATCAAAACAAAAACGGCTTTTGAAGATTGGAACAAATACCAAAGTAATATCTCAACGGGCTATCACAAACAATTTCCCCGCAATATTTTACAGCTTAATTTAGGAAAAACCCAAAGAGGTGAAATGGCTTTTAGTGAGATTTCTCGCTTGGCAGGCGTAAGTGCGACCGACTGGAGCTGGGGGGCTCTGATGGTAGATTTAGACAACGATGGGTTCAAAGATATTTATGTGGCAAATGGTATTTTCAAAGATTTAACCGATTTAGATTATATCAACTATTACGCCGACCCAATTACGATTAAAAGATTGATGCAGGAAAAAGGGAAGTTTTTAAAGGAATTGATTGATGCTATTCCTTCTAATGCTTTGCCGAATTATGTATTTCGTAATCAAGGAAATAAAGCTTCAGCTTTTCAGTTTAAAAATGTTGCCAAAGATTGGGGTTTGGACATTCCAAGTTTTTCAAATGGTTCGGCTTATGGTGATTTAGACAATGATGGCGATTTAGATTTGGTCATCAATAATGTAAATATGCCCGCCATGGTTTTGCGAAATAATGCCAGAGCGATGAATCTAAACCAACATTTTTTAAGTATCAAGCTCAAAGGTTTGGGAAAAAATACGGCTGCTTTAGGGACACAAATAACGGTATATAAACAAGGGAAAAGTTTTTATCAAGAATTAGCACCCATGCGAGGCTACCAATCTACCGTAGATAATAGATTGCATTTTGGTTTAGGCGATATTCAGGAAGTAGATTCTATCCAAATTCTTTGGGCAAATCAAAGCTCACAAGTACTGAAAAAAGTGAAAACTAATCAGTCTTTAACGATTCAACAAGAAGTAGCTGAACCTATTCAAGCTCAGAAACAGATAGTTGAAAAAACAATTTTCCAAGACGTTACCAAGGATTTTAGCATAAATTATCGGCATCAAAAAAGTGCTTTTATAGATTTCAATCGTGAGCCATTACTCTTTCATGCCATAGAAAATAAGAGTGCTCAGACGGCAGTGGCAGATGTAAATGGCGATGGTTTAGAAGACTTTTTTGTGGCAGGTTCTTTTGGAAAGGCGGGACAATTGTATCTCCAAACCAAAGCAGGGAAATTTGAAGTATCGACTCAAACTTGTTTTGAAAAAGCTCAATTTCATGAAGATACCGCCGTACTTTTCTTTGATGCCAATGGTGATACTTTTCCAGATTTATACATTGCCAGTGGCGGAACTGCCTTTATTGATCATGCTCCAGAATTAAAGGATAGACTTTTTATCAATAATGGAAAAGGAAATTTTCAATTGGTAGAAAATGCTTTACCGAATATTTTAGAAAATACTTCCTGTGTAAAATCAGCAGATTTTGACCAAGATGGCGACGAAGATTTACTGGTCGGCACAAGAGCAAAGGCATTTTACTATGGATTTCCTGTGAACGCTCATCTTTTACAAAATGATGGTAAAGGGAATTTCAAGGAAGTAAGTAAGCAAATTGCTCCTGCTTTACAAGAAATTGGCATGGTGACAGATGCCGCTTGGCTGGATTATGACCAAGACCATGATTTAGATTTTGTACTCGTAGGCGAATGGATGGGCATTAAATTATTTGAAAATAACAAAGGGAAATTTACCCAAAAAAGTAAAGCAGTAGGTTTTGAAAATAGTAATGGTTTTTGGAATTGTCTTGCGGTGGCTGATATAAACCAAGACGGATTTCCAGATATTGTAGCAGGAAATTTAGGCGAAAATACTCGTTTAAGAGCTTCATTAGAAAAACCTTTAACCATCTACGCTCATGATTTTGACCAAAATGGAAAGAACGAACAAATCATCACGGCATATAATGGCGAAGAAGCCTATCCATTGGCAACTCGCAAAGATTTATTAGCAGAATTGCCTTTGTTGAAACGCAAATTGCCTTTAGCGAAAGATTATGCTCATACCAAAATTGAAGATTTGTTTGAGGAAGACATTTTACATCAGGCAAAAAAATCTTCTGTGGTTACAACGGCATCCACTTGTTTTATCAATCTGCGAGGGGCATTTATCGTAAAGGCTTTACCGATTGAAGCTCAAACAGCCCCGATTTATGCTTTAGTCATCAATGATTTTGACGGAGACAAACAATTAGATATACTCTGTGGCGGAAATTTACATATCGCCAAACCAGAAGTAGGTATTTACGATGCCAGCGTTGGGCAATTATTAAAAGGCAATAGAAAAGGGCATTTCAAAGTTTATTCAATGGCAAAGTCTGGTTTGTGTATCAAAGGAGAGATTAGAAGTATCAACAAAATAACAATCAAAGGGAAAGCACATTGGCTAATTACTAAGAAAAACGAAAAAATAAGTATTATCAAGCATACTTTGTAATAGGTGAATTCATGAAAATCAATCAATTATATATTTACGCTTTGCTGTTTGTATTGCTTTTAGGAGCTTGTAAACAAACGCCAGAAGAACAGTATCTAAGCTTGGAGTCGGAAGAATTAGCAACAAAAGTTCGTTACGACAAGCTTTTTAAAGGACTTTACTTGGGCATGAAAGATTCTACTTTTTTTGATTTTTGCTTGAAGAAAAACATTCATAAAGACTTTTTTCAAGGCGGACAGAAAAATGCCTCTTGGATTACAACTAAAATACAAATACCCAAGCATAAAACCTTAGAAATCAATTTTTTCCCAACCTTTAAAGCCCAAAAAATTGCCGAAGTAAATGCTGCTTTCTATTATCAGGATGCCGTAGCTTGGAAGGTTGGTGCAAGTAATGACAAGCTTTTGAGTGATGTAATTCAGCTTTTAGAATCGTGGTATCAGCGAAAGTTTATTAAGATAAATAGTCCTTACTTTTTCAAAAATGATGTTTTTGTAACGGTTCGGGGCAATTGTAGAATTGTAGTTTCGGAAGAAGCCCAAAGCAATGCCATCAATGTAAGGTTTATAGATTTATTAGCCCCAAAACAGTAGTTCATGCAAGGTTTGAAAAGAAATATATGGGTGCTGATGCTATCATTTACAGCTTGGGCTTGTCAGTGGAATCAAAGTGAAAAACCTTTGTTTACCGAATTGTCGGCTGCCGAAACAGGTATTGACTTTCAGAATACCGTTACCGATAGCAAGGAGTTCAATATTTATACTTACCGAAATTTTTATAATGGTGGTGGCGTAGCCATTGGCGACATCAACAACGATGGTTGGCAAGATATTTACTTCACCGCCAACATGGGGAAAAACAAATTGTACTTGAACAAAGGCAATGGAAAATTTGAAGATATTACTAAAAAAGCAGGCGTAGAAGGTACAAAAGCATGGTCAACTGGCGTGACGATGGCAGATGTAAATGGCGATGGTTGGTTAGATATTTATGTGTGTAATTCGGGAGATGTAAAAGGCGACGACAAACAAAACGAACTTTTTATCAATAATCAAAACGGAACTTTTAGCGAAAAAGCCGAAGAATACGGCTTGGCAGACAAAGGTTTATCGACGCACGCTTCTTTTTTTGACTATGACCAAGATGGTGATTTGGATGTTTATATTCTGAATAATTCTTATCGTCCGATTGGCTCATTTAATTTGGCGAACATCGATAGAGATATAAGAGATGAATTAGGAGGCGATAAATTGTACAGAAATGATGGCGGAAAATTTAAAGACGTTAGTCAGGAAGCACATATTTATGGCAGTGCCATTGGCTTTGGTTTGGGCTTGGTTGTTTCCGATTTTAATGATGATAGTTGGTTGGATATGTATGTATGTAACGATTTTTTTGAACGAGATTATCTCTACATCAATCAGCACGATGGTACTTTTTCCGAAGAACTTACTCAGCAAATGCCTTCCATTTCACAGGCAAGTATGGGTGCAGATGCCGCCGATTTAAACCATGACGCTTTACCCGAATTGTTTGTAACAGAAATGTTGCCCAAAGATGAAGAAAGGTTGAAAACTTCCATGACTTTCGAGAATTGGAATAAGTATCAATACAACCAAAAGTATGGTTATCATCAGCAGTTTACACGCAATATGTTGCAGCTCAACAATGGAGCAAACGAGCTTTCAAAAGGTTCATTTAGTGAAATTGGTAGATTTGCAGGCGTAGAAGCGACCGACTGGAGTTGGGGAGCTTTGATGGTAGATTTTGATAACGACGGTTGGCGAGATATTTATGTGAGTAACGGCATTTATAAAGATATTCTGAATCAAGATTACTTGAAATTTATTTCAAGCGACGCTTTTGCCAAAACGGTTATCTCAAAAGATGGTGTAGATTATAAAAAATTAATCGACATTATTCCGTCGAAACCGATTGAAAACTACGTTTTTGCAGGCAAAGCAGATTTAGCTTTTGAAGACAAAACTAAAGCTTGGGGGCTGGATAAACCTAGTTTTTCTAATGGTTCGGCTTATGGCGATTTAGACAATGATGGCGATTTAGATTTGGTTGTAAACAACGTCAACATGCCTGCTTTTGTGTATAGAAACGAAAGTAATACAGTGGAAGAAAAAGGCAATTTTCTGAGAATACAACTCAAAGGAAAAGATAAGAATACTGCTGCGATTGGAGCAAAAGTAATAGCCTTTTCAGCAGGAAAACAGTACATGGTTGAGCAAATTCCTTCTCGTGGTTTTCAATCTTCGGTAAGTAATTTGTTGCAAATTGGTTTAGGGAAAAATGCTAAAATTGACTCCATGCTGATTCGTTGGCCAAGAGGGGGATTCACAAAAAGTTATCAAGTAAAAGTAAATCAAACTTTGGTTTTTGATGAAAAAACAGCTTCAACTTTTCAGCAAAAACCAGAATCAAGCAAGCAAAATAGTACTTTCTGGAAAGACATTTCTAAGGATTTTTCAGTAGATTTTTCACATCAAGAAAATACTTATAGCGATTTTGACGATGTGCCTTTACTCTTCCAAATGCTCTCGACCGAAGGCCCACATTTGGCAGTGGCAGATGTCAATGGCGATGGTTTGGAAGATGTTTTTATTGGTACTGGCAAAGGATTTCCTGCCAAATTATTACAACAAAAAGCGGATGGCAGTTTTGTACAGACCAATCAAAAGCTTTGGGAAATGGACAAAAATGCCGAAGATGTGGATGCCGTTTTCTTCGATGCCGACCAAGACCATGATTTGGATTTGTACGTGGCAAGCGGTGGGAGTGAGGCAGGCGAGCAAAGTAATGAACTGAGCGACCGATTGTATTTTAATGATGGCAAAGGGAATTTTACAAAATCATTCCAGTTTTTACCAACGATTAAATTTGAAAATACAGCTTGTGTAAAACCTGCTGATTTCGACCAAGATGGCGATATTGATTTGTTTGTGGGCATTCGTGCTGCTAATCGACATTATGGTTTGCCACAAAATGGCTATTTTTTGCAAAATAATGGCAAAGGGCTTTTTAGTAATATTACGCTAAAAATTGCTCCGGCTTTAAATCAAATCGGTTTGATTCGTGATGCAAAATGGATTGATGTTGATAAAGACAAACGGCTTGATTTAGTAATTGTTGGAGAGTGGATGGGTGTTCATATCTTCAAAAATTCGCATGGAAAATTTGAAGATATTTCCGAAAAATTAGGCGTATCAAATGTAAAAGGTTGGTGGAATACTATTCAATCAGCTGATTTGGATAACGATGGTGATGAAGATTTGATACTCGGAAATAATGGATTAAATTCCAGATTTAGAGCTTCTGAAAGCAAGCCTATTCAACTTTTTGCCAGTGATTTTGATAACAATGGTTTCTTTGAGCAAATTCTGTGTACTTACAATGGCGAAGAATCTTACCCTTTAGTTTTACACCAAAATATCACAGCTCAATTGCCTTATTTGAAGACTAAATATTTGAAAAATGAAAGCTATAAAAATCAGAAAATCAATGATTTATTTACCCAAGAGCAATTATCAAAAGCGACGCAACTGGAAGTAAATACTTTAGAAAGTGTCGTACTAATCAATCAACAAAAAGAGGGATTTAGGATACAAAAATTGCCATATCAAGCACAGCTTTTTCCGATTTATGCCATTCATGTTACAGACATCAACCATGATAAATTTCCAGATTTAATTTTAGGTGGAAATCTCTACGAAGCCAAACCAGAAGTAGGCAGATACGATGCTGGTCGTGTGCTTTGCTTATTAGGCAAAGGCGACGGGACTTTTTCTGTTATATCAAATAAATTATCGGGTATTTATGTAGAAGGGCAAATTCGAGATTTCAAAACCTTGAAAGTAGGAAAAAAAGAAGTATTAATGGTAGCTAAAAATGGGGCTAAGTTTCAGGTTTTTTGTAAGGGAAAATAACCACTTGTAAATGCAATGATTTTTAAAAAAGCAAACAGTATTTGTAATGATTTATACTTCAAAAGAGTTGTTCAAGCTTTTTTGTGTCTGCTTTTGTTCGTTGCTTGTTCTTCTGACAAAGAGCCTTTGTTTCAATTATTAGAGAATAAAAATACGAAAGTTGACTTCGTGAATCGCTTTTTAGAAACGGAAGAAGTAAACCTGAACGAATATTTATATGCCTATAATGGCGGTGGCGTGGCGGTTGGCGACATCAATAATGATGGCTTTCCAGATATGTACTTCACGGCTAATCAATCTGGCAATACTTTGTATCTGAATAAAAGTAAAGAAAATGAACAAATTAGTTTTGAAGACATTACAGAAAAAGCAGGCGTAAAAGGATTTTCAGGTAAAAATTATTGGACTACTGGTGTAGTGATGGTGGATATTAATCATGATGGTTGGTTAGATATTTATGTAAGTCAAATGTCTGGTTATAAAGATTTTACTGGTAGAAATCTATTATTTATCAATAATCATAATCTTACTTTTTCCGAGAAAGCAAAAGAGTATCAGCTTGATTTGGTTGGTTACTGCCAGCAAGCAGCTTTTTTTGATTATGACAACGACGGCGATTTAGATTTATATCAATTGAATCATTCGGTTCATAGCCCAGAAGTATATCTTAACACGAGTCTTCGCAATAAAAGAGACCCTTTGGCAGGCGATAAGTTACTAAGAAATGATAATGGGAAATTTGTTGATGTCAGCGAAAAAGCAGGCATTTGGGGTTGGGCTGCTGCTTATGGTTTGGCGGTGGGTGTAGCAGATTTAGACAATAATGGCTTTGCTGACATTTATGTTTCCAATGATTTCCATGAAAATGATTATGTCTATTTCAATCAGGGCGATGGTACTTTTTTAGAAAAAAGTAAAGAAGCTACGACTTACACCAGTAATTTTTCGATGGGAAGTGACATCGCCGATATTAATAATGATGGTTTATTGGATATTATGACTTTAGACATGAAGCCCGACGATGATATTGTCAGAAAACAATCGGCAGGAGCAGACCCATTTGATATTTTTCAGTTCAAACTTAGTTTTGGTTATCAAGCACAATTTCCAAGAAATATGCTGCAATTGAATCAAGGAAATTTAGATGGAAAAATTGGTTGCCGATTTTCAGAAATTGGTCAATTGGCAGGCGTGGATGCTACCGATTGGAGTTGGTCAACACTTTTGGCGGATTTAGATAATGATGGATTGAAGGATATTTTTGTTTCCAACGGCATTTATCGTCGCCCAAATGATTTAGATTATATCAATTATACTTATCAGAAAAATGTCAAAAAAAGTACTTCTTTGAAACTCTCGCAAATGATGCCAAGTGGAGCAGAGCATAACTTTGCGTATAGAAATCAGGGTAACTTACAATTTGAGGACGTTTCGCAAGCTTGGGGTTTTTCAACCGTAGGCTATTCGATGGGAACAGCTTACGCTGATTTAGACAATGATGGCGATTTAGATTTAGTTATCAATAATCTCAATGCTTTGGCTTCTATCTATGAAAACAAATCGAATGCCGAAGAAAATCATTACTTAAAAATTCAATTAAAAGGGGCAGGGAAAAATCCTTTTGGTATTGGAGCAAAAGTAGAAATAGTCGCTCAAAAAGGCACAATAGTTCAGGAATTACAGCCTACTCGTGGTTGGCTTTCTTCGATGGACTATATCTTGAATTTCGGTTTAGGAGCAATTAAAACGATTCAAGAAATAAAAGTAACTTGGGCAAATGGTAAAGTACAAGTATTGAAAAATAGGCCTGTTAATCAATTACTTATCCTTTCTGAAAAGAATGCTTTTCCTGAAAAACCTTTACCAGAAAAGGCAAAACAAACACTTTGGCAAGATATTACTGAGCAAAGTAATCTCAAATTTGTTCATCAAGAAAACTCTTATTTAGATTTTGCCAATGAACGTTTAATGCCACAAATGCTATCTACACAAGGGCCAAAAATAGCAGTAGCAGACGTAAATGGCGACGGTTTGGAAGACTTTTTTGTGGGCGGAGCTATGAACCAAGCTGGCGTTTTGTATTTACAGAAAAATGACAAATTTGTACAGGGAAATCAGCAGGCATTTATGGCGGATAAACAATACGAAGATGCAGATATTCAGTTTTTTGACGCTGATAATGATACAGATTTAGATTTGTTGATACTCAGTGCAGGAGGACAAACGAATGAGGCGAGTCTTACGCCGTTAAGATTATACTTGAATGATGGCAAAGGCAATTTTAGTCGTTCGTCGAAAGAAATGCCTTTGCTTTGGAGTAATAAATCATGTTTAGTCACGGCAGATTTCGATGGTGATAAGCGAATGGATATTTTTGTCGGCGTGCGTTCTATCGTAAAACAATATGGTATTTCAGCAGATAGTTATGTGCTGATGAATAGAGGAAATGGTGAATTTACTTTAGATACGAGTGAAAAAACAGCGGTCTTCAAAAATTTAGGCATGGTTACTTCTGCGGTATGGTTGCCCAAAAGTAAAGAGTTAGTCGTGGCTGGAGATTGGATGCCGATTACTATTTTGAAAAGAGAAGCGAATGGTACTTTCTCAAAAAGAATCATCGCACATACGGCTGGTTGGTGGAATTGTTTAAAAGCTTGTGATTTAGACAATGACGGAGACCTTGATATTTTGGCAGGAAACCGAGGCATTAACTCAGATTTAAGAGCGACTACTGAAACTCCTGTGACATTGATGGTGAAAGATTTCGACAATAGTTTTTCTACCGACCCCATTATTTGCCATTTCAGAAACGGGAAAGAACGATTGTATGAAGGTTTGGACGAAATCAAAAAACAAATGCCCATGATTCAAAATCGTTTCCATGAATATAAGTTTTTTGCGGTGAGCCAATTGAAAGATATTTTTCCAGAAGCACTCAAAAAAAATGCAGTGATTAAACAAGTAGAAACGTTTGAATCGCTACAATTAATCAATGACGGACAAAGTAATTTTCAAACAAAAGTACTTCCGAAACATTTCCAGTTTGCTCCGATTTACGCTTTTTGTACCAAAGATTTTAATCAAGACAGGAAAATTGATTTGGTTTCTGGCGGTAATTTCTCGGGATTCAAACCCAATATTGGGATGATGAAAGCAAGTGTTGGTACTTATTCAGAAGGTAATTCAAAAGGTGATTTTAACGCTATACCAGCCCATCAAAGTGGGTTAATTATGTCAAAAGAAGTACGAGATATTCAAGCTATTCGGCTTGGAAATCGTGATTGTCTTTTGATTGCCAATAATAGCGAACATATACAATTATTTCAATTTTTTAAAAATCAACAATAAATACTATGAAAAAAGTACTCTTAATGGTGTGTTGGCTTTTGGCTTTTTATGCCAATGCCCAAAAACTTTCTTTTGATTATCCCATCAGACCGATTGATTTCACCAAAGTAAAAGTAACGGGCGGTTTCTGGAAGAGTCGTTTAGATACTGTTGAAAACAAAACGATTCCTTATGCTTTTCAGAAATGCGAGGAAACGGGTAGAATCAATAATTTTATTTTTGCTGGCGGACTCCAAGAAGGAAAATTCAAAGGAAGTTTTGGCTTTGATGATTCGGACGTTTATAAAATCATCGAAGGAGCTTCCTACTCTTTGATGAACGAGCGTAATCCTAAATTAGACGCTTATTTGGACAAAGTAATTTCGTACATAGCCGCTGCTCAGGAAGATGATGGCTATTTGTACACTGCTTGGACCTTGAAAGCGAATGATTACAACAAATTCCAATGTTGTTCTTATGACCCTAAAGGTAGATTTTTGGGTGAAAAAATGAGCCACGAATTTTATGACGCTGGTCACATGTACGAAGCGGCGGTTGCCCATTATGTTGCTACGGGCAAAAAGTCATTCTTGAATATTGCCACTAAAAATGCAGATTTGATTTATGATTTATGTTTCAATAAGGGTTTACAAAGCTATTCGGGGCATCAGGAAATAGAGTTGGGTTTGATTAAATTATTTAGAGTAACCAATAATAAAAAGTACCTTGACTTAGCAAAACTATTGCTTGAAAGGCGTGGTCATCAGCCACTTACAGGTAAAAAGACCGACTTCGATAGTCCTGCTTATTCACAAGACCACTTGCCTGTAACTCAGCAAGACGAAGCCGTAGGGCATTCTGTGCGTGCAGTTTATATGTATGCGTCGATGGCTGATATTGCAGCTATTACAGGCGATAAAGCGTACCTAAAGGCGATAGATAAACTTTGGGAAGATATTGTTAGCAAAAAAATGTACGTGACTGGTGGTTTGGGTGCTGCACATGGTATCGAAGGTTTTGATGTTGCCTATGCTTTACCAAACGACGCTTATGCAGAAACCTGTGCGGCTATTGCCAATGTTTATTGGAATCACCGTATGTTTTTATTGCATGGCGAATCTAAATACATGGACGTTTTAGAAAGAACTTTGTACAATGGTTTGATGTCTGGTTTGTCTTTAGAAGGAGACAAATTCTTTTATCCAAATCCACTTGTATTTGATGGAAAAGAGAAATTCAATCAAGGAGCTACTTGTCGCAGTCCATGGTTCGACTGTTCATGTTGTCCTTCCAATCTTTCAAGATTTGTCCCTTCGGTTTCGGGATATGTGTATGCCGTAAAAGATAACAGTGTTTTTGTCAACTTATTTATGAATTCGGAGGCTACTTTAGCGGTAAAAAATCAAACCATTCAATTGACCCAAACGACCAATTATCCTTGGAGTGGCGATGTAAATTTATCGGTTAAAACGTCAAAGTTAACGCCTGCTACTTTACGGATTCGTATTCCGGGTTGGTCGCAAAACGAAGCCGTACCAAGCGATCTATACTATTTCAACGCCACTTCAACTGCCAAAACTATCATTAAATTAAATGGGAAAGCGGTAACATATAAAATAGAAAATGGCTACGCTTTGATTAATCATTCTTGGAAAAGTGGCGATAAAGTAAGTATAAGTTTCCCGATGGAAAACAAAACTTTGACAAGTAATCCAAATATCAAAGCAAATACAAATAAAGTAGCTGTTCAAAGAGGACCAATGTTATTTTGCGTAGAAGCACAAGACAATAACAATCATGCTTTAGACATTTCCTTAAACGAACAATCCCCTTTGACGGCAGAATATCAAAAAAATCTGCTAAATGGAGTAACCATTTTGAAGGGGAAAGGCTGGATAAATACCAACGAAGGAAAACAAGAAGTCCCTATTCAGATGGTTCCCTATGTAGTTTGGGGACACAGAGATATTAAGCCGATGGCAGTTTGGTTGGGCAAAAATTAGAGCCTTATTGATTGTGTTGTGAAGCTTTTCACAAATTTATTTTGAAACTTTAAAACGCTCTTTGGCGTATCCCTCAACCACCACTTGCTCATTTATCAACATTGGTAATAACCAATCTCGTAAGTGAGCGAGTGGTTGATTTTCTTGTTAATCACTACTTATTAGAAAAACAAAAAATATATCTTTACATTCACGAAAAACGTCCATTTTCTGGTACTCACCAAATACTACGATTTTTACTGCTTAATACGCCCATTGTTAGTTTACAATACTTATACCAATTATCATAGTTCCTACAAATGGGAATACTTGAGTTTCATTCGTTTTTTAGTCGTCTAAAGCAATTAATCCAAATTGAGTAAGGTTTTGTGCTAGGGTCGTAATACTACAAACCCAAACATTAGGGCGTAGTTGATAATCTTGAGCCGATGGCGTGACAACTAATAAAGGAGGATTGCCAAGGTCTTGCAGAGAGATGGTATTCCCTTTCGATAGTACAGGCGAATCGGATAGTTTTATTTCAATAGCCAACTTGATTCCCAATCCTTGCTCAATTACTAGGTCTAGCTCTGCTCCATCTTGAGAACGATAATAAAATGGTAAGGCGTCTTGTGGCAAATTACTGATGATTTCTTGAATAATGTAGCCTTCCCAAGAGCCTCCTGCCACAAGATGTCCTAATAAAGAGTCGATGTTCTTAATGGTAAGTAAGTGATGCAACAGTCCACTATCACGGATGTAGATTTTAGGACTCTTGACTAGGCGTTTGCCAATATTGACAAAATAGGGTTGGAGTCGTCTCACTAAAAATGCTTGTTCTAAAAAATCAATTGCATTTTTTATAGTTGGTTGGCTTACCCCCAAAGAATTAGCTAAGGTTGAATAATTTAAGCTGCCTCCTTGCATACTAGCAATCATCATCAGGAGCCTTCGCATGAGTAATGGCGATACCGATAAGCCTAATTGAGGGAGATCTCTTTCGAGATAGGTCATCATAAAGTCGTTAAGCCAAATCGTTTTGATGCGGTCACTTTTTCCCAAGTAAGCAGTAGGGAAACCGCCCCACAGCCAATGGTATTGGTAGGTATCAGGCTTTAATTCACGATAGGTGAAGGGGTGCATTTCCAAATAAGATATACGCCCAGCTAAGGATTCTGCTGTGTTTCGGAGTAATTCGGGAGAGGCAGAACCTAATAAAATGAAACGTCCAGCTTCTCTTTGTTGGTCAATTAAGGCCCTAATAAGCACGAATATATCGGGTAGGCGGTGGATTTCATCAAGTATGACCGTTTTATCTTGCAGACTTTTCAAGAATAGTTCAGGGTCTGTTGAAAACTTAATAAAATCAGAAGGAACTTCTAAATCAAAGTAAACACTTTGGCGAGGTAAAGACGCTTTTAAATGTTTAACAAGTGTTGTTTTACCCACCTGTCTAGGGCCAAGAATGGCAGTTACAGGAAAATGCTTAACTCTAAATAGTAGTTCTGATGTAATTTCTCTTTGAATCATAATTGTATATTATTCCTGTAAATTTAAAATATTATTTTAAATTTACAGGAATAATATGGTATTTTTTTACGATAAAATAAAGTTAAATATTTGATTATAAAAAACTTATATCATGGGTATGCTAATATAAACACTTCTTATAATTATAAATTAAAATGTACAAATATAACTTTCAAAGATATTGTAACTGCAAAGAAGCAAATCAAAACCTTTGCATTGGGCTTTCAGGTTTTAATCTACTTCAATTTTAGGCTAAGTATTCCCAATCACTATTTATCTATTGCTATTAGATTTTAAAAAATGCCTAAGACTTTATAACCCTAAAAATCTTATCTGACTCTATCATCACCCTGACGAATTACCAACAAAATAGCATTGTTTACACCAACGATTCAAGTTCAGCCGTGACGCATGGTTATACTTCAGCTATCATGTTTTCAGAGATACTTTCAAGCTATCACTTTCGCCAACCATAAATATTTACAAGAAATCTATCCATTATCGAAGAGATGAACATTTGTCTTATAGATTTTGTGATTAGTGCTACTGTATTTTTGATGAGCAACCTTACTTTGTGCAATAATTTTTATATTATTTATTAAATGAATCATATTTATATTGTATGAAGCAAGATTACCAACCTATTTTAACTAAACGAAAAAAGCGACACCTTACCCTTTGGTGTACCTTATTTTTGTTCCTGTTTTCGGGTTTTGCATTGCAAGCCCAAACAGTCAAAGGAACGGTGAAGTCCGTAACTGGTGAAGGAATTCCTGGCGCAACCATTGTTGTAAAAGGAACAACCCGAGGAACCAATGCTAGTAGAGAGGGAGCATTTACGATTAAGTGTTCTCCTAAAGAAATCTTAGTCATTAGCTCTATCGGATACAAGACCCAAGAAGTACCCGTTGGCAACAAAACGCTTATCAATGTAGTGCTAGAAGAACAGCAATCGGCATTAGATGAAGTAGTAGTTGTGGGTTATGGTAAGCAAAAGAAAGAAGGCGTTGTAGCGTCTGTTACCCAAACAACAGGCAAAGTGCTAGAGCGTGCTGGGGGTGTATCGAGTATTGGAGCAGCCCTAACGGGTAACGTACCGGGTCTTATTACAAATGCTAGTACTGGTTTGCCTGGAGGAGAAGACCCTCAAATCTTGATTCGTGGCTTGAGTAGCTGGAACAATTCATCTCCTTTGATTTTGGTCGATGGCGTAGAACGTCCTATGAACAGCGTGGACATCAGTTCTGTAGAAACCGTTACTGTATTGAAAGATGCTTCGGCCACGGCGGTGTTTGGTTCGAGAGGTGCAAACGGTGTAATTTTGATTACGACCAAACGAGGTAGAACAGGAAAAGCCTCTATCAGGGCTACGGTGAATACCATCATGAAAACGCCGTCGAAATTACCGGGCAAATATGATTCTTTCGATGCTTTACGCATTCGCAACGAGGCTATAGAGTATGAATTGGCAACCAAGCCCGATGGCTGGAGAGATTATTTACCCTACGATATTCTGAACAAATACCGCAATCCTGCCGATGTGACCGAAGCCGAACGCTACCCGAACGTAGATTGGGAAAAAGCCTTGTTTAAGGAAGCTGCTTGGTCAAACAATGCCAACCTCAATATTACGGGAGGTACAAATACGGTGAAGTATTTTACCAGTGCCGACTTTTTGCACGAAGCAGACTTGTTCAAAACGTATAATAATAATCGTGGGTACGAACAAGGCTTTGGCTTCGACCGTATCAATGTGCGTAGCAACCTCGATTTTCAGTTGACACGCAGCACACTTTTCAAAACCAATTTATCTGGTTCGTATGGGGTTCGTAAGAGTCCTTGGGGCTTTACGGGTTCGCAATATGGCCCTTGGATAGATGCCTACAATGCTGCCCCCGATTTGTTTTTACCAACATATTCAGATGGCTCTTGGGGGTATTATGCACCCAACGAAGCCCGTGCCGAAAACTCGGCTAGAAGCTTGGCGATTGGGGGTATCTTGTATCAGACTACAGCCAGAATTACGACCGATTTTACCCTCGACCAAGAGCTAGATATGATAACGAAAGGACTCAGGTTTACAGGAACGATTTCGTTAGATAATACTTTTGTAGAAAGTGACAGGGGTATCAACGACTTGTACAACGATACTCAACGTAAATGGGTCAATCCAGAAACCGGTGCTGTAACCTACCGACAAGCCATTGATGGTATCACAGGTTTTGATTTTCAGGAAGGTATCAAATGGTCGCCAGCAGCAGGGTCTATTGGAGCAAGTGATAGAAGAACTTTCTATCAATTACAACTCAACTATGGTCGTACTATTGCAGGCAAACACAATGTGACAGGTATGGGCTTGATGAACCGCAACGTGTATGCCAGTGGAAGTATGATTCCTTCGTACCGTGAAGACTGGGTTTTTAGAACAACTTATACTTTCAACAATAAATATACGGTTGAATACAACGGTGCGTACAACGGTTCTGAGCAATTTGCTGCTCCTTATCGCTTTGCCTTTTTCTCATCGGGTGGGGTCAACTGGGTATTATCTAATGAAAAGTTTATCAAGTCTTTAAAGTTTGTGGACCAACTGAAATTGCGTGCTTCTTATGGACAAACAGGCTTTGATAACTTGGGTGTTAGATGGCCATACCTAGAGCAATGGCAATACAGTGGTAAGTCACGTTTGGGTATTAGTGGCGAAGGTGCCGAGCAAAGTCCTTACACCTGGTATAGCCAAACGGTGGTTGGAAACCCTAATGTGCAATGGGAACAATCAGAAAAATACAATGTCGGACTAGATTTTGAATTTTTGAGTGGATTTATCAAAGGAAAAGCCGACTTTTTTACCGATAATCGTAGCAAAATCTTGTTGGCCAACCGTACAGACGTTCCTACTTATTTTGGAGCAACCCCTCCTGTGGCAAACCTTGGTGCAGTAAAGGCTAGTGGTTATGAGTTAGAATTGCATTTAAACAAACAGCTTGGCAAATTTAGGTTATGGACAGACCTAAACATGACACATACGCAAAACAAAATTTTGGAAGCGGCCAACCCTGAATTACTACCAGATTATCAAAAATCGGAAGGAATGCAGATCAACCAAGCCTACTCGTATGTAAGTCGTGGTATGTATAATACTTGGGACCAACTCTATGGCAGCACCATACACAATGCCAACGACAATCAGAAACTTTTAGGCAATTATTACTTGGTTGATTACAATGGCGATGGCGTGATTGATGCCCAAGACAATATTCCTTACGGCTACACAGGTTGGCCTGCCAATACCTATAACGCTACTTTTGGCTTGGATTGGAAAGGATTTTCGGCATTCGTTCAGTTTTATGGAGTTAACAACGTAACTCGACAAGTAGTTTTTTCTAGTTTGAGTTCACAAAGCCACACGGTTTATCAGGAAGGAGCTTATTGGTCGCCGAGCAATACCGACGGTACGCCTATGCCTCGTTGGCTTACAACGCCTTCGGGCTATTACAGAGGTACGCAATACATGTATGATGGCTCTTATTTACGTCTGAAAAATGCCGAAATAGCCTATACTTTCACGCCAGAATTTAGTAAAAAACTGGGCCTTTCTAATCTGAGAATCTATTTGAATGGAAATAACCTGATAGCATGGAGTAAAATGCCAGACGATAGAGAGTCGAATTTTGCTGGTACAGGATGGGCTTCACAAGGAGCGTACCCTACGGTAAAACGATTCAATTTAGGACTCAATATTACATTTTAATACATAAAATCATGATAAAGGGAGTTAAAATTTTAGTAATGTCGCTAGGTCTTTGCATGACTTTAGGAGTAGTATCCTGTAAAGATTTTTTATCCAGAGACCCGCAATCTGTGGTATCTGACAAAGATGCTTTTAAGAATTTCGTTAATTTTCAAGGATTTACCGAAGAGTTATATCATTGTATTCCTGATTTTACAAATGCCTATTGGACCAACTCATGGAACTGGGGCGAAGACGAAATTCAATCGACAGCCCAAACGTTTCACTTTTGTGTAAAAATAGACAATGGCGATTTTTGGGGATGGCAACGCAATTTTGACGGCTGGCAGGCAGGATGGATGGACAGAAACAGCAACCAAACCAACGACGACCGTTTTGCTAAATCGCTTTGGGGTTTGGGTTGGTATGGTATCCGTAAAGCCAATATGGGGCTTGCCAATATTGATAAACTAACCGATGGGACTCAAGAGGAAAAAGACTTAATCAAAGGACAATTGTTGTTCTTTAGAGGGTGGTTTCATTTTATGTTTATGCAATATTTTGGAGGTTTACCATACATTGATACCGTACTTCCGGGCGACGAAAAACTTACTTTGCCACGCCTCAAATACAGCCAATGTGCCGATAAAGCTGCGGCTGATTTTAGAGCCGCCGCCGATTTATTGCCTGCCAACTGGGACAATACTACCGCAGGAAAAAGAACTCTTGGTAAAAACCAATTGCGTATCAACAAGATTATGGCCTTGGGATACCTCGGCAAAAACTACCTTTGGGCCGGTAGTCCATTGATGAACTTGGTGTCTAATGGTACTCGTTCGTATAATGCCGATTACTGCAAAAAAGCCGCTGATGCTTTTGCCGAACTGTTAACCTTGTGCGAAAACGGAACCGCTCCTTATAGCTTAGTGCCTTTTGCCCAATATTATACTAATTTTTATACAACTGGACAAAACTGGAATATTCCAGGAGGCACAGAAGCGATTTTTAGAGGCCCTTATTATGGTGCTAATAGCTCTAACTGGGGTACAAGTAAGCAATATACACCTCTGATTATCAGTGAAGGAGATGTGAAATTTCTGCCTACTTCCAATTATGTAAGTTACTACGGCATGGCCAATGGTTTACCTATCAAAGACATCACCAAAGCCGATGCCGAATCGGGGTATAATCCAGAATATCCTTGGAAAGGACGTGACCCCCGCTTTTACAACGATATTGTTTTCGATGGCGTAAAAATGGTGGCTGGAAGTATTCCTAATGCCAACGAAGCCAATAACCGTTATGCCAATTTGCATACAGGTGGCTCGTATCGTGACATTGCTACGGGAAGTCGTACAGGATTTTTACTCTTTAAGTTTGTGCCAAGAACGGCCAATAAATACGACCAAGGCTATAGCTACGACAAAAGCTTGAACGTGCATTTACCTTATATGCGTTTGGCGGATGTGTATTTGATGTATGCCGAAGCGGCTGCACAAGGCTACGGCTCGCCCACAAGTAAGCCTGCGAGTTATGCCAAAACGCCTGTAGATGCCATCAATATGCTTCGTGATAGGGCTGGCGTAGGGCGTGTAGCACCGCAGTTTTCGGCTTCGCTCGATGCGTTCATGGAAGAGTTGCGTCGTGAACGAGCGGTGGAACTTTCTTTTGAAGGACATCGTTTCAATGACCTTCGTCGTTGGTTGCTTTTAACCCAAAACCCTTATACCCTCAAAAAATCTATTGAATTTGACAGAGCTGCACCACTCGACCCCAACAAAGACCCTAAAGAAAATAAAGTGGTCAATTTGAGGGAAGTAGTGATTTTAGAACGCAAGTTTACGGATAAACATTATTGGCTTCCTTTGAAAAACAACGATGCTAATTTGTACCTAGAATTTGCCCAAAATCCAGGATGGTAAGCTAAGTGAAAAAGGTGAGTTGTGCATTTGATATTTGATAATCAGTTTGTTATTATTTTTTAAATGTCCAGCTCACCACTAATTCATAGCTCATACTTATTTCATTTTATTAGATAAACAAACAAAGAAATGAAGTTGATAAAATTACTAACAATCTTGTGCACGTGGTTGCTATGCTCGACCCATCTGCTACAGGCACAGGAGGTTTCGACCATAAAAATAAAAGCTACCGTTTGGAACAGCAACAGCCAGCCCATCAAAGGGGCGGTTGTGAGTAGCTCGGCGGAAAACGGGAAAATTGCCACAACAGACGTATGGGGAACGTTTGAATTAGAAGTTCCTCAAAACGAAGTATTGTCGGTTTCGGCCAAGGGCTTTCAAACTAAATACATAACCATCACACAACCCATTAGCGAAATTGTACTAATCGAAGAGAAAGCTACCGATATGGTACATCTCGCTTTTCGGGATGTTGCCAAACAACATTTGCTCGGAGGGGTGTCGTATGTAAATGTAAA
The DNA here is from genome assembly GCA_013298025.1 of Cytophagales bacterium. GTDB lineage: Bacteria > Bacteroidota > Bacteroidia > Cytophagales > Spirosomataceae > Flectobacillus. The sequence goes on from JAAFJE010000029.1 coordinate 20,806, forward strand.
TGAACTTTTACAGAAAAATTACTTTACTTACACCCTCGAAGGCATGGAATCGTTGGCATCAGGCTTCAATGGCAACAGCAATTGGGGCATGGGTAATTATTTGTTTATGATTGACGGCGTACCTCGTGAAACGGGCAACGTAACCCCTACTGAAATTGAGCAAATTGTATTTTTGAAAGGAGCAAACGCTGTTGCCTTGTACGGTAGCCGTGCTGCCAAAGGCGTGGTGAATATCATTACGAAAAGAGGAGAAGCCAACAAAACCCGTTTCGATTTAAGAGTAAACAGCGGTATTAATTTACCCAAAGCGTATCCTAAATATTTGGGTTCTGCCGAATACATGACGCTCTACAACGAAGCCCGCCGAAACGATGGTTTGACCGATTTGTATTCGGAAATAGATATTTATAATTATGCGTCGGGTCGCAACAAATACCGTTATCCGAATGTCGATTTTTATTCTGCCGATTATTTGAAAAATAGCTTTATGCGTTACGATGCTACGGCGGAAATTTCGGGAGGAAACGAACGCATCAGGTATTATACCAATTTGGGCTTTACTACAACGGGTTCTTTACTCAACTTCGGCGAAGCCAAAAATAATAGCAATGCCGACCGACTTAATTTTAGAGGAAATATCGACGTAAATCTCAACGAATACATCAGTTTGAACGTGGACGCAACCGCCATTTTCTATACAGGCAGGGGCGTAAATGCCGACTATTGGGGCAGTGCCGCTTCGGTGCGTCCAAACCGTTTTACCCCACTCATTCCGATTGATTTGATTGAAAAAGAGGATGCTGCTTCTCAAATATGGATTCAGAATAGCAATAACCTCATCGATGGAAAATACTTGTTGGGCGGTACACAGCTAGACCAATCAAACCCTATTGCGACTATCTATGCAGGAGGTAATAACCAGTACGCCAACCGTCAGTTTCAGTTCAATACAGGATTCAAAGCCAACCTTGGTAATGTATTGAAAGGCTTGTCGTTTCAGTCGAAATTTGCTGTAGATTATGCCACAGCTTACTCGCTTTCGTATAACTACACTTACGCAACTTATAGCCCCACTTGGAATAATTATAGCGGAACAGATTTGATTAGTAGCCTTGCCGTGTATAACCAAGATACCAAATCGGGAACGCAAAACGTAAATGGTAACTGGTACCGCCAGACCATTGCTTTTACGGGACAATTGAACTACGACAGAACCTTTGCCGCCAACCATCATTTGTCGGTGATAGCCTTGGCCAATGGTTTTCAGCAATCGGAATCGGCGGTGTATCACCGCACAAGCAATGCCAATATAGGCTTATTGGCAAGCTATAATTTCAAGGATAAATACTACCTCGATTTTAGTGCGGCATATATTCATTCGGCTAAATTACCGCCAGCCAACCGCCAAGCCCTTTCGCCTTCGGTTACGCTCGGATGGCGTATCAGCCAAGAGCCGTTTTTAAAAGATGTAAAAGCCATCAACGACCTCAAGCTTACGGCTTCGGCAAGTATTTTGAATACCGACTTAGACATCTCTGATTATTATTTATACCAAGGTATTTATACAGGTGCTGGCTCGTGGTATGGTTGGAAAGATGGAACTGGGATTCAGGCAACCGAATCTCGTAGAGGGGATAACCCCAATATGAAATTTCCAAGAAGAGAAGAAATTAACGTAGGTATTGAAGGAACATTTTTCAACAATAGTTTACAGGTAAATGGTACGTTTTTTACAAATAAAATCACAGGTAATATTATCCAAGCGGGTGTTTTATTTCCCTCTTATTTTACCACAGGATGGCCCGTTTCTTCTTTTATTCCTTATGTTAATTACAATGAAGACCAACGCATTGGCTTCGATTTTGGGGCAAGTTTTCATAAAAAGATAGCAGATATTGATTGGAATATTGGTGTCAATGGTACTTACTACGAAACAACTGCTGCGAAAAGAGCAGAAGTTTATGAAAATAGCTACCAATACCGCCAAGGAAAAGCATTAGACGGTATATGGGGTTTACAAAACTTAGGATTCTTCCAAGATGCAGATGATATTAAAAACTCTCCTTCGCAGACTTTCGGACAAGTAAAACCCGGTGACATCAAATACAAAGACCAAAACGGCGATGGTATCATCGACTCTCGTGATGAGGTATTTTTAGGTAAAGGAGGCTGGTTTGGTGCACCTTTTACGATGGGTTTACATCTATCAGCCAAATGGAAAAACTTGAGCTTTTTTGCTTTAGGTGTAGCTCGCTTTGGAGCAAATGCCATGCGTAATAACTCGTATTTCTGGGTTAGCGGAGAAAGTAAATATTCGGAAATAGTACGCAATCGTTGGACAGAAGCCAACAAGCAAACCGCTACGTATCCACGTCTTACAACATTCAACAGCGATAACAACTTCCGTTCTTCGGATTTCTGGATTTACACAACCAATCGTTTTGATTTGTCTAAAGTACAAGTGACCTACGACCTAACAAGTGCCTTGAAAATGAAAGCATTTGTCAAAGAACTAGGCGTTTATGTAAGTGGTTTCAATTTGTTGACGGTAGCCCCTAACCGTGAAATTTTGGAAATGAACGTAGGGAGTGCACCTCAAACAAGGTTATTTAATTTAGGATTGAAAGCATTGTTCTAAACGAGTATTGTACGACGAATGAAAAAACTGCAATCGTTTTTCAGACGCTCGTACAATACTAAGGATAAACTAAAAAAACAGACTTTTATACACGATGATGAATAAAGGAATTTTAACCATACTTGCCTGTATCTTGCTACTCACGAGCTGTCAAGACCTGATAGAACCAGCCCAAGAAAACAACAGGCAACTCGACCCAAGTGCTTATTTACCAAGCGATTCGAGGTTTCCTTTCGGAATATTGCTTAATGGCTACAACCGTATTCCTAGCAATGGATGGTCGTTTAATGATGTGGCAACCGACGATGCCGTAACCAACGACCAAACCAATGGCTATTTGAAAATGGCAACAGGCCAATGGACAGCCAACAACAACCCAGCCAACCAATGGACAAATGGCTACGCTGCCATTCAGTACCTCAATATTATGCTAGGCGAAGTAGATAAAGTGCAATGGGTAAACGACCCCGTTGCCAGCAAGCTATTTGCTACACGCATCAAAGGAGAAGCGTATGGTTTACGGGCTTTGTTTATGTATCACCTGCTACAAGCCCATGCAGGCGTAGGAAAAAACGGAGCAATTTTGGGTGTACCTATTTTACTAAAACCACAAACAACCTCCGATAACTACAATTTGCCTAGAGCTACGTTTGATGATTGTATGAAACAAATTTACCAAGATTTAGATAGTGCCGACGTAAAATTGCCTTTAGATTACCAAAATCTTGCACAAGGACAAGAAGCGTTGATTCCTGCCAAATTTGGTAAAGTAACCCTTGAGCAGTACAACCGAGCTTTTGGGGTGACGTTCAGCGGTTTGTTGAGCGGACGCATCGCTAAGGCTATCAGAGCCAAAGCTGCCTTGTTGGCGGCAAGTCCGGCCTTTAATCCCAACAACACTGCCAAATGGGTCACAGCAGCCAACTACGCTGCCGAAGTACTCAACCTCAAAGGCGGCCTTAGTGCTATTACTTCCAATGTAGCCAGTGGTCTTACATGGTATGCCAATACAAGTGAAATAGCCAACCTCAAAGATGGTGCAAACCCACCTGAAATACTTTGGCGTAACAACTGGGGCGAAAACAGAGATTTAGAACAAGCCAATTTTCCGCCTACGTTATTTGGCAATGGCCTCATCAATCCTACGCAAAATTTGGTAGATGCCTTTCCTACCTTGAATGGTTATCCAATCAATAACTCTTCTAGTGGCTATGACCAAGCAAACCCTTACAACAACCGAGACCCTCGCCTAAGAATGTTTATTTTGGTCAATGGCAGTACAGCAGGGGTAAACAACACGGCAATCAATACCGCAGCCGATGGAACAACCAACGACGGGCTCAATAAAGTAGCCACTTCTACCCGAACGGGCTATTATATGCGTAAACTTTTACGACAAGATGTAAACCTCAACCCCACATCGGCAACCAACCAACGGCATTATAAACCCCATATTCGCTATACAGAAATAGCCCTTACGTATGCCGAAGCTGCCAATGAAGCTTGGGGACCTACTGGCACGGGAACAAACAGTTTTTCTGCCTACGACATCGTAAGAGTCATTCGCCAACGGGCAGGTATTGGCGTAAGTAATGGCGATGCCTACCTCGAAAGTGTAAAGAACGACAAAGAACTCATGCGTCAGTTGATTCGTAACGAACGCCGCTTAGAGCTTTGTTTTGAAGGATTCCGTTTTTGGGATTTACGTCGCTGGGATGCCAACCTTACCGAAACAGCCAAAGGAATGAGCATCAGAAGTGGGGCTTATTCGGTATTGCCTAGTGTAGAATCACGGGTGTATCAGCCTTATATGAAATATGGTCCAATTCCTTACTCTGAGTTATTGAAATTCAATGCTTTAGAACAAAACCAAGGCTGGAATTAAGCATGTTCTGATATTTCATTTATTCTAAAATTACATTATTCATGAAGAAATTAATTTATATACTGGGCTTAGGAATGATGGGGTTACTTTCTTGTAATGCCGAGAAAGAATTTCCTGATTATAAATACCAAACGGTATATTTTGCGTATCAATACCCTATCAGAACTATCACACTCGGCGAAGATACGTATGTAAACACCGACCTTGATAATCAGCATAAATTTCAAATTTATGCCGCCACAGGAGGCGTTTATTACAGCAAAAAAGATGTATCTATTGCGGTAAATGTGAATAACTCGCTTTTAGGTAGTGGCTTACGCTTTGGCTCAGGAAAAGACGAAATATTACCCATGCCGAGCAATTATTACACCTTGGCATCCAACAACATTGTGATTCCGAAAGGAACGCTTGCTGGGGGCGTAGATGTACAATTGACAGATGCGTTTTTCGCAGACCCCAAAGCCATCAAAAATACCTACGTCATTCCTCTAAACATGACCAAAGTAACCGATGCTGATTCTATTTTATACGGAAAACATTTTGTTTTATATGCCGTAAAATTTGTGAATCCTTGGCATGGCAATTACCTCAGAAGGGGCAAGGATGTCGTAACGGGTTCGCTCAACCAAACCATTGTACGTCATGCACAATATGTGGAAAAAGACGAAGTAAACAAACTTTCCACCAAATCTTTGAGCGAGTTGGAGTTTCCTGTAGTCGTGAAAGACAAAGACGGCAAAAACATCAATGTTACCTTGCTACTCAAATTTGACAACGAAGGCAAATGTACCATTAGCTCTAGTACAAGCGGTTTTACAGCTACTGGTTCGGGCGTATTTGTGAAAAAAGGAGAGAAAAATAGTTGGGGAAACAAAGACAGAGATGCCTTGTATTTGAAATATGAGATAGACTTGACAAGCATGAAAGTTGCCACAACCGATACACTTGTGATGCGTGACCGTGCCGTAACGATGGAAACTTTTACGCCAGTTGCCAAGTGATATGTTTAAACTAGACCATTGTAACATGAAGAAATTACATACCCTCATGGCAGGAATCATGACGCTTGCGTTTGCTTCCTGTACTAAATTTGAAGCCCTCGATTTTGCGGCCAACAAGCCCGAAAGCATTGCTTTACAAGAAGATATAGATGCGTATCCAGCACTCAAAACGTACATCAACCGAACGGCCCATCCAAATTTTAAATTTGGTGCAGCCCTTTCACTCAGCGACTACGTAAACAAAGGCGTGATGTACCGCTTGGCCAATAAAAATTTTGACGAAATTGTACTTGGCTATGAAATGAAACACGGGGCGGTCGTACAAGCCAACGGCACGCTGGCATTGGATAATGTCAGCAAATTGTTGGCAACAGCAAAAGAAAGTGGTACTACGGTGTATGGGCATACCTTATGCTGGCATGCCAATCAAAATGCTACTTACCTCAAAGGTTTGATTGCTCCTGATATTCTTTCGTCAACTGGCCCTGGTTGGGACTTAATCACAGCCGCTGATTTTGAAACCGATGCCGCCACTAATTTTCAATCTAATGCCAATGCTGTATTGTCTTATACGGCTGTGGGCGAAGGAGCTAACGGCGTTGGGAGAGCCTTGAAAATTAATAATGCAAGCGTTCGGGCTAATGATTGGGAAGCTCAGTTTTTCTTGAAATTTTCGCCCGCAGCAGTCTTGGGAGAAAGATATATCCTTAAAATGGATGTGAAAGCAGATGTTGCTGCATCTTATTCTACTCAGGCACACGTAACCCCAGGGGCATACAAACACTGGGACTTTTTCGGTACTATTTCGGCTACGCCAACTTGGACGACCTATACCAAAGAGATTACAATTACTGCCGACATGGCTACCTGTGGAGCAATTGCTTTTAATCTTGGTAAAACGGCTACTAACTATTATTTCGACAATATCACTTTGACAAAATACAATGCTACAGGAAGTATCCAAACAAGAGAAAAAACACCTGAGCAAAAGAAGACCCTCATTACCAATGCTTTGGATAAATGGATGTCAGGGATGTTGGAGGTAAGTAAAAATTATGTAAAAGCATGGGACGTTGTAAACGAACCCATGGACGACGGCAAGCCGTATGAACTCAAAACGGGTGTTGGCAAAACGTTGGCAGGCGATGAGTTTTACTGGCAAGACTACATGGGTAAAGACTACGCCGTAACAGCTTTCCAATTAGCAAGAAAATATGGCAATGCTACAGACATCCTTTTTATCAATGATTATAATTTAGAATATAATTTGGATAAATGTAAAGGTATTATTGCCTACGTCAATTACATCGAATCGAAAGGAGCGAAAGTAGATGGCATCGGTACGCAAATGCACATCGACATCAACAGCGATAAAACCAAAATTGCAGATATGTTTAAGCTTTTAGCTGCTTCTGGAAAATTGATAAAAATCTCTGAATTGGACATTGGTTTGGGCGGTATAAAAACAGCCAACGCTACCAAAGAGCATTACCAAGCACAAGCCGAAATGTACAAATACGTGATTGATAAATACTTCGAGTTAATCCCTGCTGCCCAACGCTACGGTATTACCCTGTGGAGTCCACTCGATAGCCCTGCCAATTCGAGTTGGCGTGCTGGCGAGCCTATCGGTATCTGGAACTTACAGTATGTGCGAAAGTTAGCATATTCGTATGTTGCCGAAGCGATTAAAACCAATATGAAATAGGTTACTTTCAAAAGAAACGCAGTATTTTGAACAAACAAAATACTGCATTTCTTTTGAAGATTTACTAGCCACTAATGTATGAGTACCGCTATAAAATTGTATAAATTTGCTTGTTTTTTGTATTCATCAAAGCAAACGTTATAATCCATTAAGCTATGAAGAGGTGTTTTCTATTATATTGTTTTCTAGTCGTTTTCTACACTTATGGGCAACAGCCTAAAGAGTATAAGTTTATTAATTTTAGTAATAAAAATGGACTGTCGTCCAATTCCATCAATGCCATTATCAAAGATAAAAATGGCTTTATGTGGTTTGCGACAGAAGATGGATTAAATAAATTTGATGGACAAAACTTCATAGCGTATCGACACAAAGCTTACGACAGTACAAGTATTGGAAGAGGGGCCGTCATTGCCATGACCCAAGACAAACATAAGCAATTATGGTTGGCCGCCAATTTTACGTTGTCGTTGTACAACCAAAACCAAGATGCGTTTTTCAATTATGATTTTAGTAAATATGGCTGGATAACAAGCCTTTGTGCCGACTCGTTTGGCAAAATATGGGTAGGCACGTATAGTGGCTTGTTTGTCTTTGACCCTACTACGCATAACGTTACATCTTTCAAAGCCAAGACTGGGCCACAAGCCAATACGATCAACTGTATAACAGAAGATTCAAGACATAATATTTGGATAGGGAGTACGAATGGGCTACACCTATTTCACAGAAAATCAGCTACTTTCAAGCATTATGGCCATGACCCTGCCAACCCTAATAGCCTTTCGAGCAATCTTATACGTTGCATCACAGAAGATACACACGGACAACTCTGGATTGGTACAGACACCGGTGGCATCAATGTGATGAACCCTAGCAATGGTTTTTGCAAAATTTATCGTGCTAATATAGCCGACAATACAACCCTTTCGAGTAATAACATTTTTAAACTTGCCTTCGATAAGGCTGGGCAACTGTGGGTTGGAACAGACGTTGGTCCCAATATTTTACATCCACAAACCAATCAAGTAGAACGTATTAAATGTTCTTTGTTGGGACAAGACGGGCATATAGCCCGCATCGCAGGCCGTTCGGTAAGAGATATTTATATCGACGAAACGGGTATTTATTGGCTTGCCATTCACCAAGGAGGCGTAAACAAATACGATACCAATTTGGCTGTTTTCAACCATAAACCTTTTCACCTTTTCGACCCTAATGGACTGACGGGCAGCTCTGTTATGACTTTTGCCGAAGGGGTGTCAGGAGAAATATTTGTAGGCTTGGAAGGTACTGGCATCAATAAATTCAATCCTAAAACAGGTACAATCAAACCCTATACCCTCAAAGAAGATAAAATTAACCACGCCTCTGTGATAGCACTGGCAACGCAAAACCATAACCTTTGGATTGCCACCTACCAATTTGGTCTATACCGTGCCAATACCCAAACGGGAGCTGTCAATTATTTTGCCCTACCTACCAGTAAAAACGATTTGAACGACGTACCCGTCAATTGTATAAGCATTGATAAAAATGGACTCCAGTGGTTTGGAACAAACGGTGGTGGGGTGTATCTGTACCATGCGGGCAAGAATACCTTGGTATCGTTGCAAGATTTTTTTGAATTACCCTCATCCAACAAACTGCCTTTAAATGGCTATATCACCAGTATTATAGAAGACCTACAAGGTAATGTATGGATGGGTTCTAATGGCACTGGTATAGCCGTTTTTTCGCCTTATACTAAAAAATTTCAGGTATTCAATCACGGTAACAGCAATCTGCCTATAGACAAAGTACAAAGTGTTTTATGCGATAAATCAGGAAAAATATGGATTGGCTTGTCGGGTGGTGGGCTCTGTTTGTACAAACCTGAGAGAAATAATTTCGATATTTTCGACGAAAGAGCCTCTTTGCCTAATGATGTGATTTATAGGATTTTAGAAGACAACAAAGGACAACTATGGCTGAGTACCAACAAAGGTATTAGCACTTTCGACCCTCATAAAAAAGTATTCCGAAACTTCTCTCACTATAATGGTATTCAACAAAGTACTTTCAACGTAGGGGCTGGATTTAAAACCTCTGACGGGCAACTATTTTTTGGGGGCTTAGACGGGTTTAATTATTTTAATCCTAACAATATTATTCAGAAAAAAATTATTCCCCCACTTTTTATTACGAGCCTCAAAGTCAATAATAAATTGGTTAGTCCATCCGAAAATGCCGAAATAACGGAGCATATTTCTATGGCTAAAGAAATTACGCTGAACTACAAGCAAAACTTTTCCTTAGACTTTATGGCACTCAATTATACTGTGCCACACGAAAACCGCTATGCCTATCGCTTAGACGGCTTCGACAAAGAATGGAACCAAGCCAACACGGCCGTTTATACCAATTTGGACCCCGGCGTTTATACCTTTCGCTTGAAAGCTTATAGCGAAAATGGGGCTTGGACAACCCCCGAAAAGGTTATTAAAGTAACCGTAAAACCTCCTTTCTGGCGAACCTACTATGCTTATACCTGCTATGTATTAATAGTGGTGTTTGTCTTTTGGGCATTGCGGAGAAGTTCTATTCAAAAGCTAAAAAATGAATTTTCCCGAGAACAAGAACGCCTAGAAGTCAAGCATTTAATAGAAAAAGAACGCCACGAAGCGGAGAAAATGATGGAGTTGGAAAAAATTAAAATTAAGTTTTTAACCAACTTGAGTCATGAGCTAAAAACGCCTTTAACGCTGGTACTCAATCCAATTGAAAACCTGATGTTTCAGGAAAATAGTACCGAAAAATTGGAAATGCTCAACCTCATTAGTCGCAATGCCAAAAGGTTACTGAACTTGGTGAATCAGTTGCTCGATTTTCGTAGCATCGAAACCCACGAACTAACCCTGCATACGACCGAGGTCGATTTAGTACCATTTACCCAAGAAATTGTCGATTCGTTCAAATACATTGCTACTCGTAAAAATATATCCTTGCATTTTCTCAGTACATACAGTACTTTTTATACCCATTTCGACAAAGACAAAGTAGAACGCATCTTAATCAATATTCTTTCAAACGCCATCAAATTTACCAACGAAGGAGGCAATGTAAGCGTACAACTCGCCAACGATAACAATACAGGTATCAAGCTGATTATCAGAGACACAGGCATTGGTTTACCCTCTGATTTAGTAGATAAAATTTTTGAAAGATTCTTCCAAGTCAATCATCATGACACCATCCTCAACCAAGGCAGTGGCATAGGGCTATCTATTGCCCAAGAGTTTGTAAAACTGCATGGCGGCACAATCAATGTAGAAAGCGAAGAAGGACTCGGCACAACCTTTGTGATTAGCCTACCGCTCTCGCCTATTGTTTTTGAAGAAGCCTCTGCTCCAAGCATTGCTACACCCGAAAATTTATCTATTGCTAGTTTTGCCAAACATCAACCGCCTAAAATAGACTTGCCCACTATTTTAATTGTCGATGACGACGACGATTTGCGAACCTATTTGGTAGAAAGTCTCAAGACAAAGTATAAAGTCATAGAGGCTACCGACGGCCGAAAAGGTTGGCAAAAAGCTTTGTCGGCTCATCCGCAAATCATTATTACCGACGTAAATATGCCGGGAGTTGATGGGGTGGAAATGGTAAGGAAAATCAAAAGTGACAACCGTACCAAGCATATTCCTGTGATTATGCTCACGGTACTATCGGAAGAAAGCAACCAACTCAAAGGGCTAGAAGCTGGCGCCAGCGATTATCTCACCAAGCCTTTTAGCTTTCATTTGTTGAGCATCAAAATAGATAACCTTCTGAGCCTTAATAATTTATTGAAAGATACCTATAGCCGAAAAATTCAGCTAGAAACCCCTGTCTTTGAAGCCGTTTCGGAAGATGAAAAGTTTTTGCTTAAATTTTCTCATTATGTAGAAGAACACATAGAAGACACCAACCTTTCTATAGAAGAACTTAGCAAAAATATGTGCGTAAGCAGAGGCACACTTTACAGCAAAATACTCAACCTTACAGGCGAATCGCCCGTAGAATATGTGCGGTCGATAAAGTTGAAAAAAGCCCTTTTGCTACTTGAAAAAAGTGATATGAAAATTTCACAAATCGCCTATGCTGTTGGGTTCTCGAATCCTAATTATTTTACAAGGGCATTCAGGGCAAAATACAGTGTATCGCCATCAGAATATGTGTCACATCATAAAAATGTGGTACATGAAGTTATGGAAGAAGAGTCTTAACTGTAAGCTATCATAACCCGTCTGTATGTATTTGATTGATAAGCAAATATATACAGACATTATTTTTATGTATGTATCTCAATCCATTGAATCGAATCAAGTATTGCTTATCACTTTTAATTGTCGAAAGATAAATGATACTAAAAGAATATTTTTTTGAATAAAACAGACTTATCCTTCTTATATTTGTGTCTATCTTACACATTTTTTACTCTTTTCATGTTGGGTTTGTAAAGCCCAACAGCATTATCCATTCAAAGATTTTTTCGGTTTATCAAAAGAAAAAATTGATTGACTATGAAGACTCAGTATTATATCATTTTATTGCTTTCGCTCTTCCAAACTTCATTGGGACAAGTAAAAGACTATAATTTTATCAACCTCAACAATAAAAATGGGCTATCGTCCAATACCGTCAATGCTATTTTGAAAGACAAGTACGGCTTTATGTGGTTTGGTACAGACGACGGACTGAATAAATTTGACGGGCAAAATTTTACCATATATCGGCATAGCGAAACGGACTCAAACAGTATCGGCAGGGGCGTAATAATGGCGATGCAAGAAGATATAAACGGAAACTTATGGATTGGTTCAAATATTACTTTATCTCTTTACAACAGAAGTTTAAACAATTTTATCAATTTTGACTTTAGTAAACTTGGTTGGATTCGTTGCCTTCGAGCCGACCATTTAGGCAATATTTGGGTGGGGACATACAGTGGGCTACATTATTTTAACCCCAAGACAAAGAAAATAATTACTTATAGAGCCAATCCTTTAAGAAAGGATAAGCTGAATTCTGATGTCATTCTTTCAGTATTTGAAGACAGTAAAAACAATGTATGGGTAGGTACAAACGCAGGCTTTCATTTGTTGAATCCTGCCAAAGGCTCGTTTGTTCGATATTTTCATGAAGAAGGAAATCCTCTGAGTATTGGTAGCGACGTTGTTCGTACTGTGGCAGAAGACAAAGAAGGAAATCTTTGGCTTGGCACACGTGAAGGATTAGATAAAATGAATGTAGCAAGGCAAACATTTGAGCATTTTACAAGTATAAAATCGGATGTACAAACCTTGAGCGATAATAGCATTTATAAAATTGCTTTTGACAAAGATGCAAAACTGTGGGTAGGCACAGAAGATGGATTGAATATCTTTAACCCAAAAGATGGTAAAACCCTTAGAATCAACAAGTCGGCATCGAATAAATTTAGCGGAGCAGGCAGTTTTATTGGGTATTCGGTCAGAGATATTTATTTGGATAATTGCGGTATTTATTGGATTGGAACAATCAAAGCTGGCGTAAACAAATACGATAGCAATTTGGCTTACTTCAATCATACAAGGTTAAATCCTTCGGATTTTAATAGTGGCTCGGTATTATCATTTGCGGAGAGTCCGACGGGTGATATATTTATCGGGACAGAAAACAGGGGGCTTAATATTTTCTATACAAAAACTGGCTCAATAAACCCGATTCCCTTGGCAGGCATGGATGCAAACAAAGGCATTATTTTGTCTTTAGAACGTTCGGAAAATACACTTTGGATAGGGTCTTATGCACATGGACTATACCGCAAAGATTTACGAAACAACACGACCAAAAACATTCCTATCACAAATCCTGATGGCTCAAACGTTCCGATTAATTGCCTAAAAGCCGATAAAGATGGAAATATCTGGATAGGGACAAATGGGAAAGGGCTATACAAATACAATAGCAAGACAGAAGAATTACTGCATTTTAGCCATATTTTTCACGAAAATAAAGCAAGAAGTGCCTTAAAAAATGGGTATATTACCACTATTGAAATAGACCCCAAAGGGAATTTATGGATAGGCACAAATGGAAGCGGATTGACAATTTATCATCCAATTGAAAAAAAGCTAAAAGTGTTTAATCATGACAATAGCCATTTGCCATTTGACATGGTTTTGGCGGTTCATTGCGATAAAAAGGGGCAAATTTGGGTAGGTGTCATGGGCGGTGGATTATGTTTGTTTGATGACAAAGCACAAAACTTTCGCCAGTATAGTGCCAAAAATCTGCTTTCAAACGATGTGATTTGTCAAATCTTAGAAGACGATTTGGGTCATTTATGGGTTAGTAATAATAAGGGTATCAGCGTTTTTGACCCTCAAAAAAAGATATTTAAGAATTATACTTATCATAATGGCATTCAGCAAAGCAATTTCAACTTTGGTGCTGGACTAAAAACCAGTACGGGTGAAATGTATTTTGGCGGAAACGAAGGCTTTAATTATTTTAATCCAACATACCTCAATCAGAATAGAAATACACCTTCTTTGGTCTTGACAGATTTGAAAATTGGCAACAAAAGCGTAAATCCAGTTGAAAATACAGAAATTACAGAACCCATTTCGCTGGCGAAAAGAATAGACCTAAGCTACAAACAGAACTTTTCCTTAGACTTCGTCGCCTTGAATTATACCGCCCCACAAGAAAACCAATATACTTATATGCTTGAGGGTTTTGATAAAGATTGGAATAAAGTCGGCACTGTTACGACGGCCGTTTATACCAATTTGGACCCTGGAACTTATAAATTTAGACTCAAAGCCAAAAGTGAAGATAGTTCTTGGCACACACCCGAAAAGGTAATTGAGATTATCGTTCATCCACCTTTTTGGCGTACTTACTATGCTTATACTTGTTATGTGTTGATGGTCATATTGATTTTCTGGACCTTGCGTAGAAGAGCCATTCAGAAAATCAGGAATGAATTTGCTTTGGCACAAGAACGCCTTGAATTAAACCATCTTATTGAAAAAGAAAGAACCGAAGCCGAGCGAAAAATGGAATTAGAGCAACTCAAAATTAAGTTTTTGACCAACCTCAGCCATGAATTAAAAACACCATTGACGCTAATTTTGAATCCTATTGAGAGCCTTTTATCGAAAGAAAAAAGCACCGAAAAAGTAGAAACCCTCAATTTGATTAACAGAAATGCCAAAAGGCTTTTAAATATTGTCAATCAATTATTGGATTTTCGTAAAATAGAAGAAAACGAATTGAAACTAAACTTATCAGAAGGCGACTTCGTTTCGGTTGCCCGAGAGATATTCGATTCTTTTAAGTATATATCTGAACGTAAGCATATTCACCTCGATTTTGTGAGTTCGATCAATGCGTTTTATACCGTTTTCGACAAAGATAAAGTAGAACGTATTTTACTTAATTTGTTGTCGAACGCCATTAAGTTTACCAACCAAAACGGAAGCGTATATTTTCATATCGAACCAGATGCCGAACAAGGTATCAAGCTGATTATTGGTGATACAGGTGTTGGCCTATCGGCTGAGGTATTAGATAAAATATTTGACAGGTTTTATCAAGTCAACGACAAAGCTCATATTCTCAACCAAGGCAGTGGCATTGGGCTTTCAATTACGCAGGAATTTGTGAAGCTACACGGCGGTACAATTAATGTTAGCAGCGAAGAAGGTGAAGGCAGTGTTTTCACGGTTACGTTGCCTTTGCTCGCAATAATACCAAGCGAAAACCTGCGTACTTCATCGGCTGTGGAAGTGCCAGAAGAAAAAAAGCAAACAATGTCAACAGAAGAGGTATCTGAAAAATCTGCTAAAATCGAAAAGCCAACAGTCTTATTGGTAGATGATAGCGAAGACATTAGAACTTATCTGAGAGATAATTTAAAAGATATGTACAGAATCGTAGAAGCTTCCGACGGCAAACAAGGCTGGCAAAGAGCCCTTTCGGCACATCCTGCCATTATCGTAAGTGACGTGAATATGCCCAACATGGACGGCATCGCCTTGCTGAAAAAACTAAAAAGTGATAACCGAACCAAGCATATTCCTGTGATATTACTAACGGTTTTGTCAGAAGAAGTGGACCAACTCAACGGCTTACAAACGGGAGCAAACGATTATTTGACGAAGCCCTTCAGTTTTCAGTTATTGAAGGTAAAAATCAACAACTTACTGAACCTTAACAGTACATTTAAAGATACGTATAGCAAACAAATCAATATTGAAATTCCAGCCGTAGAGGTGATGTCGGAAGATGAGAAGTACTTATTGAAAGTGACGCAATATGTAGAAGACCACATCAGCAATCCAGATTTATCAGTAATAGAACTCAGTAAAAAAATGAATACAAGCCGAGGCACGCTATACAGTAGAATATTGAGCCTCACAGGCGAAACACCCGTCGAATTTGTGCGTTCAGTAAAGCTCAAGCGAGCGGCGATGCTTTTAGAAAAAACTGATATGAAAATTGCCCATGTTGGCTACGAAGTAGGCTTCTCGAATCCTAATTATTTTACAAGAGCCTTCAAAGCAAAGTATAATGTTTCGCCTTCTGAATACATCCTCTTGAAGCGAGTTCCTACCAAACTTAACCAGTCCATAGAAAAGCCTACCCAACCTTAGCACGCATAAAAATACCGTAGCTTTGCCTTAGCTACGGTATTTTTATGCGTGCTATGTCATCTTTATTACATAAAAAAGAAAAACTTAAACAAAAGACATTTTCCTATTTTTTATCCTTCTTTCTCCTGCATCTATACCTACAGCTTTCTCTTTTTGTAATATCAGTGCTATAGAATAGCACAATTTTATACTTTTTGAACATCTGTGAATCAGATTTGGTAATACGTGCCGTATAGTTTTTTTAGCATCTACTTACTTTACGCCGTCAAAAATACCTTCTTTCTTAGGAAGGTTAAATAAATTATCAAAACAATCACATTTGTCATTTCTTATGAAAAAACTCGACTATCTTATTTTTCAAAGGAAGAGTATCCCATATTTTTTGGTATGGTGCATACTGCTTTTATCCATTTCCAGCTTTAGTACAGTGGCTCAGACACTGAAAGGGCGTATTACGACCGACGACGACAAAGCTTTACCTGGTGCATCAATTTCAGTGAAGGGTACAAATATTGGAACAGTAACAAACAGTAACGGAGAGTACTCTTTTAATAATTTACCTAAAAACGCTACGATTGTTATATCAAGTATTGGCTATGTAAAACAAGAAATTGCGGTTGGAAACAAAACGACCATTGACGTTGTATTACTTACCGATACCCGTGAGTTGGGCGAAGTAATCGTAGTGGGTTATGGTACACAAAAGAAAAGAGACATTACTGGCTCGGTCGTATCTGTATCGGAAGCGACCCTCAAAGAAGTACCAGCCCCCAACCTTCTCAATTCATTAAAAGGTAGAGCCGCAGGGGTATCTATCGTAAGTAATGGCTCTACGCCCGGAAGCCAAGCCTCTATTCGTATTCGTGGAAACCGCTCCTTGACTACAGGAAACGGCGACGGCCTCGACGGCCCTTTGGTAGTAGTGGACGGTATTCCCTTTGGCGGTTTGAATGACATCAACCCTGATGATATTTCAAATATCGAAATTCTCAAAGATGCTTCTGCAACCGCTATTTATGGTTCACGTGGGGCTGGGGGTGTTATTCTTGTAACAACCAAAAGAGGTAAAATCAGTAAACCAGTATTTACTTATGATGGCTACCACGGAATAACCACCATGATGGGGAAATACAATGTAATGAATGGCGAGCAATATGCTAAATTCAAAGAATTATCTGCCGCTTACAATACGCAAGGAGCAGGTACAACGGCTTATCCTTTGACAGAAGAGGAAAAAGCAAATTTGGCGGCTGGGGTTTCAACCGACTGGCAAAGCTTGTTGTACAAACAAGGCTTTAATACGAGTCATCAGCTTGGTTTACAAGGAGGTGTAGAAAATACCCAATATAGCATGGGCATTGGCTATTTCAACGAAACAGGGATTTTACCTAACCAAAATTTTGACCGTATGACCATCCGTGCAACCATAGACCAGAAAATTGGAAAGCACGTGAAGATTGGCTTGAATACTATCAATACCTTGACACATAAAAACGACCCTGCGGGAGGGGGTATTCCAACAGAATTGGTTCGTCTTTCTCCTTTGGTTTTACCTTATAATGCGGATGGTACTGTAAACTTGAACCCTAAAAAAGGAACTATCGAAGCACAAGCAGTTAGCCCATTAACGCTTATCTCTCGTGGCTCTGATATACTTTCAAATGAGCGTTCGCTCAGAACTTTCAACAGTTTGTATGCTGAAATAAATATTCTGGATGGTTTAAAATACCGTTTCAATGCAGGCTTAAACTTTAGCCAAGTGCATTTTAATGGTTATGCACCGCCAAATACTTTTGTCAACACAGGAACAGACCAAAGTGTATCAAGTGCAGATATTAGAAACACTGAATATTGGGACGTGAACTTCCAGCACTTGTTGTATTATGATAAAGTATTTGCCAAAAAACATAAAATAGGTTTAACGGCTTTATATGAAATTACTAAAAACCATAATTTAGGTAGTAATTTTAATGTAAAAGGCGTACCTGCGGATTATATTCAAACGGCAAACTTTACTTTGGCATCGGGAACTGTGACTGCTAACACAAGTTTTGGTAACTCTTTCGGAGAAACAGGTTTGTTATCCTACATGGCACGTTTGAACTATACTTTTAATGATAGATATACGCTTACGGCTACTTTCCGTAGAGATGGTTCTTCTACTTTATCGCCTGGCAATCAGTATTTTAATTATCCTGCCATTGGTTTAAGCTGGAATATCATTGATGAACCTTTCATGAAAAACCTTACTTTTATTTCTAATTTGAAATTAAGAGGTGGTTGGGGTATTTCTGGAAACCGTAACGTAGATGCGTATGCAACTTTAGGGGCATTATCTTCTGGATATTATAACTTCGGTACTACAACAGCAGGGCAAGCACTTGCTTATACCGTAACAAGTTTACCTGCCAGCAATTTAGGATGGCAATCTACTGCTCAGTCTGATTTTGGTTTAGAAATCGGTTTATTGGATAACCGTATCACTGGTTCATTTGATGTGTACCAACAAAATACAAAAGATATTTTGCTTTCAGTAAACCTTCCGCAGAGTAATGGTGCGGGTTCGGCCTTGAAGAATTTAGGTAAAACAGAAGGTAGTGGTTTTGAGTCTTCGTTGACTGTTGACATTATTAGAAATAAAAATGGATTCAACTGGAGTTCAGACCTTACTTATTTCTTTAACCGTGAAAAAATCACACAACTTACCACTCCTACGGAATTAGATAACAAAGGAAATTACTGGTTTGTTGGACAGCCATTAACTGTGATTTATGACTATAACAAAATCGGTATTTGGCAACAATCTGACAAAGACGATGGTACTTTGGCCAAACAAACTTCGCCAGTACAAGTACCCGGAGAAATCAGAGTGGAAGACGTTGACGGCAATGGTAAAATTGATGCTAATGACCGTAAAGTTATCGGAAACTTCCAACCACAATGGGAGGGAGGCTTTACCAACCGATTGTCTTACAAAGGTTTTGATTTATCAATCGTTACTTACGCCCGTATGGGAATGAAAGTATTAGTTCCATACTTGGCTGGAACATCAGGTGGTGGCTCTGGTTTTGGCTTCCTTAACCAAGGTCGTTCAAACCAATTGGTAATGGATTATTGGACAACCGATAACCCAACCAATGCTTTCCCAAGACCCAACGCAGGTGGTGGTGTAAGAGACTTTACTTCAACAACCCAATACCAAGATGGTTCATTTATCAAAGTACGAAGCATCAATTTAGGCTATACTATCCCAACCAAATTCCTTAGCAGAATGGGTATCAGCTCGGCTCGTGTTTATTTGAATACGACCAATCCATTTATCCTTTATTCTCCATTAGTTAGAGACAAACTGGCTATCGACCCAGAAGGAAACGGATATGGAAACACCATCCAAGGCGGTAACTTCAACCGTGTAATCAGTGTAAACCTAAATAACCCGCCAGTACGTCAGTTTACTTTAGGTGTAAATCTCAAATTTTAATGTTAGCTAAGAAAAGAATATGAAAAAAATAAAAATATCCATACTAGCCTGTACTTTATTGTTAAGTTTAGGTTGTGAACAAATCCTTGTAGAAAAGCCTCAATCGCAAATTGTACCTTCCTATTTCAATAGCCCTGCTGGCGTACTTGGCGGCATTGCAGGGGTGTATAACGAAATCCGTAACCAATGGGGTACAGAAGGTTTTTCTTCAGAAATGCAAGCAGGAACAGATGAATTTATTCAAGGAGCAAGTAGTGGCGGTGGCCCTATTCATACCTTCAATGGTCTGAACGGTACAAACTTTGGTTCGGCATGGGGGTCATCATTCACATGTATTAATACATTAAATGGTGTATTGAAATTTGGTCAGACTATCGACCTACCAGACGCAACTAAAAAACAATATCTTGCACAAGCTAAATTTTTAAGAGCATTTTGGTATTTCTACTTGGTTCAGACTTGGGGAGATGTGCCTTTGCATACAGAATTTATCACGGTGCCTTCTCAGGCGGCCAAAAGAGACCCTGCCTCTGAAGTGTATAAATTAATCATTAAAGATTTAACAGAAGCAGCGGCCGATTTGCCAGATAAACCTACCGCTCCATTCTTAGGAAAAGCAGCCACCAAGCCTGTAGCCCTTTTCTTTTTGGCTAAAGCTTACCTTACCCGTGGTTGGTTGACTAATTCACAGACGGACTTCACGGAAGCAGCAAGAATTTCAAGCGATATTATTGCGAATAAAACAACCTATGGTTTAGATTTATGGCAAGATTTTGGCGATGCCTTTGTACCTGCCAACGACTATGGTAAAGAAACCATGTTTGTAAGCGACCACTCAAATGACCCAAAATTTGGTTATTACACCGTGGGCGGTGGTGCCAGTGGTGGTGCTGGACAAAACCTTACGCCGTGGTTTACCAACTGGAATTATCCAAACAACAGTGGCGTTAACTCAATCGTAAATGCCAGTGGAGTTTTGGTCAATTCGGGTACTTCCTTGATGGTTCGTGATTCGTACTATGGCCGTCCTTACCAACGTATTCGTCCGAATAGCGTAAAACAAACGACTGGAGAAGTAGCAGGAAAGAACTATTTCCTCGACCAAGCTTTTGTGAAAAGAGATGTTGATTCAAGATTTGCCAATACTTTCTATACAGTATATATTTCGAATCAATCTATTACAAATACCGCCACAGCCACAAACAACAAAAGAGGTATCGGTTATACCACACAAATTGGTGTGGATACTGCCGTTTGGTTGCCAGACTTTGAAGTACCGGGTGCTCCTCAATTCGTTGGAACAAGACCATTTAAAGGTATTGTAGTTCCTCCAAGTCTTTGGAAAGCGGACGTTTTCCCTGCCATTAAAAAACACATGGACCCTAGTCGTGGAACAAACTTCAACGACCCTTCTACTCGTCCAGTTGTGATTACTCGTTTTGCAGAAGTATATCTTGTAGGAGCTGAGGCTTACCTTCAAGCTGGAAATAAGGCAAAAGCGGCTGAATTGTTGAATGTCATTCGTCAACGTGCGGCTTATCGCAAAACGAATACACCAGCTCAAAACACCGCCGCCGCCGAAGCAATGTTAATAAAAGAATCTGACGTAACGATTGACTTTATTTTGGATGAAAGAAGCCGTGAATTATTTGGCGAATGGATGAGATACCATGATTTGGTACGTACCAAATCGTTGGTAAGACGCATCAAACTTTGGAATACCGAAGCAGCTCCTTATGTGAAAGATTTTCATGTACTAAGACCTATTCCACAGTCTGAAATTGACCGTACTGTAGAAGGCCCAGCCTTTACACAAAACCCTGGCTATTAAGCATACTTAGCTCAAAAACTAACTGCTCCGAACTTTGTTCGGAGCAGTTTTTTAATAACTTTTGTAAACTTTATCAAAGATAAGGGCAAAACTAAAAACCTCAGATACGCAACCGTTGATTGTTTAAATAATGTTGGTACACATGTAAAAATCAACTCCTCAAAACACATCAATCAATTCTTTTACAGGCACTTATATGATTAAATGAGATTTCTACAAAATAGAAGTCTTTTGCTGTTGTATGACATCAGAAAGATTTATTACGAGTGAACAAGAGAGTCTTTCGTAAGAAAAGTAACAAAATAAGGTAATGTTTTAGTATCAGTCGAATTGCATCAAACCCACACGATTTGATGCAGAAAGTTTACGCCAATTATACCATAAAAAACCAATTATCACCAATATTGCTCCTAATACTCAAGAACGTTACTACCGAACGCCGAGCGATTCCCTTCCTTAATAAATGTTTGATATTATAGATAATTGTTGTAATATTGTTTATAATATCAAACAAAATGAAATCAAAATCAATTATTTTATTGCCTTCTGCTGCTAAAATATTAGCTCAGTTAGGCGAAGATATTAGGCTGGCTCGTCTGAGAAGAAAATTAACAACAGAACAAGTAGCAGAACGAGCAAATATCAGCCGCTCTACTTTATGGCTGGTTGAAAAAGGTACTGCAAGTGTTGCTATTGGTACATACTTACAGGTTCTTTTTGTGTTGGGTTTAGAAAAAAATTTTCTGCATATCGCCAATGATGATACGTTGGGGAGAAAACTACAAGATGCCGATTTATTGAGTAAAAAGAAAGTACGTAGAAAGACGAAAGAGGCATAAGACAATGGCAGAGAAAAAACGACATATTGCTGTTTTTACAGATTGGGAAGGCACTGATGAACCTCAATTAATGGGGCAAATCACAGCAACACAAATACGAGGGAAAGAGATTTTTTCGTTTGAATACGAAAAAAAATGGTTGAAGGCTAATGAATATTTATTCTCACTCGACCCTGATTTGGGCTTGTACAGCGGTAAACAATATTTGAATGATAACAAGAGTAATTTTGGTATTTTTATGGATTCTTCGCCCGACCGCTGGGGGCGTTTACTGATGCGTAGGCGTGAGGCAGCTATGGCAAGGATAGAGGGGCGTAGAGAGCAACTACTTTTTGAAACAGATTATCTTTTAGGCGTTTACGACCAGCACAGAATGGGAGCAATACGTTTTAAAGAAGCTATAGAAGGACCTTTTTTGAATGATAATAAAGCAATGGCTGCTCCACCTTTTACTTCTTTGAGAGAATTAGAACAAGCCAGTCTTCGACTTGAAAATGATGATAGCGTAGATAACCCAGAGTATCTAAAATGGTTAAATATGCTTATTGCTCCGGGTTCTTCTTTGGGCGGAGCAAGACCCAAAGCCAGTATTATAGATACCAACAATCATTTATGGATTGCTAAATTTCCAAGTAATTTTGATAACCGAGATACAGCAGCATGGGAAATGGTGGTGTATGAATTAGCAAAAAAGGCAGGAATCCAAATGTCTGAGGCAATGATTCAACGATTCAGTGGTCAGCATCATACTTTTTTAACAAAACGTTTTGATAGAATCAGCAACCAAAGAATTCACTTTGCTTCTGCCATAACTTTATTGGGTTTTACCGATGGAACAGATTTTCAGGATGGTGTAAGCTACTTGCATTTGGCAGAGTTTATCATGCGAAATGGCTCGAATGTTGAGCGTGATTTAGAACAACTTTGGCGAAGAATCATCTTTAATATTTGCGTATCTAATACCGATGACCATCTGCGAAATCACGGTTTTTTATTAAACAAAAAAGGCTGGCAACTTTCTCCCGCTTTCGACATCAACCCTATTGAAACAGGTACAGGATTAAAGTTGAATATTACCGAAAATGATAATGCCTTGGAAATAGAACTTGCCTTGGAAGTAGCAAAGTTTTTCAGACTGAAACAAGACCATGCCAAGCAAATGATAGAAGAAACCAAGCGAGTAGTATCAGAATGGCGAGTCATAGCTACCCGATATAAAATAAGTAGAAACGAGCAGGAAATGATAAGTAGAGCATTTATAGAAGGGTAACTTGGTAAATATGAGCTAACCAAGTTGCCCTTGATTGTTTAAAATTCACATCATTGGGTACTGACTTCATTAGCAATAGCTGGTAAAATGAAGAGATCAAAGATAGTTATTCTCTGTTTTAGTGATTTTTAATTTTCTAATTTTAGCAATGTAATTTCACAAGCTTTACAAAGACACTTTGCTTGAATATATTGGCGATGAAAACAACCAATAAATTGGGTACTTTTTGTAGCGTTTGATATGGTCATTGTAAAAATCTTTGGTGAAGTATTTCCGAATCTCTTGACCCAAACATAGTCTATTTCTCATCAACTGAACATTTGGTAAGGATATTTAGTAATTTGTGCTATTCAAATTTTGAAGCATTTATTTACTTTACAACATTAAAATTCTTCTTACAAAAGCCGTTTAATAGACAAACACACAAAGCATGAATTATTGTAAAATAGCAACAGCGATATATCGCACAGTTTTTATAAGTGTCTTATCTCTCAACTTATCTTTTGCTCAGAAAACACCTGTTTCGCTAAAGTCGGTTTACCAAGAAGATTTCTTGATTGGTACAGCATTAGGCACTGAACATATTCTCGAAAAAAACGAAAAAGCCAACGCGCTTATCAAAAGAGAGTTTAATGCCATCACGCCAGAGAACATTATGAAATCTCAGGTGATTCATCCAGAACCCAATCGCTATAATTTTACACTTGCCGATAAATATGTAGAGTACGGGCAAAAAAACCAAATGTACATCGTGGGGCATACCTTGGTTTGGCATTCGCAATTACCGCCTTTTGTTTTTAGAATGAAAAATGCTGATTCTGTACGTATATTCATGACCGACCATATTAAGACAGTGGCAGGACGTTATGCAGGAAAAATCAATAGTTGGGATGTGGTAAATGAGGCATTGAATGAAGATGGTACGCTTCGCAAATCTGTTTTCTTGAATACCTTGGGCGAAGGCTATATCAAAGAAGCGTTCGATTTGGCTGCCCAAGCCGACCCTAAAGCGGCTTTGTATTACAACGATTACAATATTGAACAACCTGCCAAACGCAAAGGAGCAATTGAACTTATCAAAAAATTGCAAGCAAGCGGAACAAAAATCGACGGCGTGGGCATTCAAGGACACTGGAGTATCAAAACCCTCAATTTGAAAGAAATCGAAGAGTCAATCATTGAGTTTTCAAAATTAGGAATCAAAATAGCTTTTACGGAATTAGACCTTACTGTATTACCTAACCCTTGGGATTTACGGGGAGCGGATGTGAACCAACGCTTTGCCGAAAGTCCTGAAATGAACCCATATAAAGACTCCTTACCCGACTCTGTCCAAACCGCCTTGGCCGACCGTTACACAGACCTCTTTAAACTTTTCTTGAAACACCAAGATAAAATTAGTAGAATTACCTTTTGGGGCGTTGACGATAGCCACTCATGGCTAAACGGATTCCCAATTAGGAATAGAACCAATTACCCTTTGTTGTTTGATAGAGCTTTAGAACCTAAAAAAGCTTACCAAGCTGTATTGAATGTAAAAGCTGCCAAGTAAAGATAAAGAAGGATAGAAATTGTTTGTTTTAGAAGAAATTAGCATTATTCTTAGCAATTTTATAACAAAAGCTAATACTTCAAACAAATCCAATGATTTATGAAACGAATTTACATAGTCCTTTTACTGTTTTTGGCGAACCATGTCTTTCCACAAGAAAGACAAAAATTGACCTTGTGGTACAAACAACCAGCAGGCAATACTTGGGAAAATGCTTTGCCTATCGGGAACGGTTTTTTAGGGGCAATGGTCTATGGCAATGTTGAAAAAGAAACGATTCAACTCAATGAACATACCGTTTGGAGTGGTAGCCCTAACCGCAACGATAACCCCGATGCCTTGGCTGCTTTGCCGATAGTTAGAAAATTGATTTTTGAAGGAAAATACAAAGAAGCCGAAAAGCTGACCAACCAGTCGATTGTCACCAAAAAATCGCATGGACAAATGTTTCAGCCTGTGGGTAATTTGCATTTAACTTTTGAAGGACA
>JAAFJE010000003.1 GCA_013298025.1 Cytophagales bacterium
ACTATCAAAGACCACACGCAGCCCTGAAAGGACTAACACCTTTTGCGTTTGAACAGTACATCAAAGAACTAAACAATGAAAACAAACCTAATTTACCGATTTGGACTTGTGATTATTCAAAAAACACCAACCCAAATCAAACTATTTTACAATTTTGATTACTTTAACTTGTTTAAAAATCAGGGCAACCTATTTTAGGCAAGGACAAACACTCACTCACCATTCACAATTCTACATTGTTTTAACGATAGAATCCCATAGCCACACCACCATCTACGTTCAAGGCGTTGCCTGTCGATTTGCTCAACAAGCCTCCTACGAAGGCAAAACAAGCATTAGCGATGTCGTCTGGAAGAATGATTTCATTCAACAAAGTACGTTTAGCATAATAAGCAGGCAATTCTGCTACGGTAATGCCATACGCTTTGGCACGACCTTCGGCCCAGCCGCCAGCCCAAATATTTGAGTCGGAGATAACGGCATCGGGGTTTACGGTATTCACACGGATTTTATCAGCACCCAATTCGGCTGCCATCAAGCGTGTAAGGTGTGCTTGTGCTGCTTTTGCCGAACCATAACCGGGGTTGTTTGGCCCTGCTACTACGGCGTTTTTAGAAACAATATTCACGATGTCGCCACCGAATCCTTGCTTACGCATCACTTCAATGCCTGCTTTCGATACGATAAACTGACCTTTTACTAAAATATCATACAATCTATCCCACTCTTCAAGTGTGTGGTCTGCAATAGATTTTGAAATACTGATACCAGCGTTGTTGATTACGATGTCAACGCCACCGAAGGCCAAACAAGCTGCATCAAGGGCTTTTTCTGTGCTTGCCGAATCGGTTACGTTCAACAAAGTGCTTGATACGGCATCTTTACCAAACAATTTTACAAATTCTGCTTTTGCACCTGTCAAACGCTCTTCGTTGATGTCGTTGATAACGACACAAGCTCCTTCTTCGGCAAATTTTTTGGCGATAGCCTTACCAATACCGCCCGCAGAACCTGTAATCAAGGCTACACGACCTGAAAGGGCTTTTGGCTTGGGCATGCGTTGCAATTTGGCTTCTTCCAACAACCAATATTCAATGTCAAAAGCTTCTTGGCGTGGCAATGAAGTATATTCAGAAACGGCCTCAGCTCCTTTCATTACATTCACAGCGTTGATGTAATATTCAGAAGCCAAACGAGCAGTTGTTTTATCTTTGGCAAAAGTAAACATCCCTACACCTGGGTATAAAATTACGACAGGGTTGGGGTCACGCATGGCTGGCGAGTTGTCGTGCTTGCAAGTATTGTAATACTCGGTGTACATGGCTCTGTAGGCTTCAAACGCTGGTGTCAAAGTGGCTTTGATGGCTGCTACATCCGACAAATCTTCGTTTGGTGCTAGTTCTAATACCAAAGGAGAAATTTTAGTACGTAAGAAGTGGTCTGGACAAGATGTACCAAGTGGGGCTAATTTTTCGAGGTCGTTTGAATTGATAAATTCCAATACACGAGCGTCGTCGGTAAAGTGACCAATCATTTTGCGTTCAGACGAGCAGAAGCCTCTCAAGATAGGAGCAACTTTGGCTGCTTGCAATTGGCGTGAAGTTTCTTCGAGGCTTTCGATTTTAGCACCACCAAATACTGGACGAGCTTTGCCGTAGTTTGCCTCTAAATATTCAGCACATTTTTCGATTACTTCTAAGGTATTGATATAGCTTTCGTAAGCGGTATCGCCCCACGTAAACAAGCCGTGCGAGCCAAGCATGATGCCACGCAATTGTACGCCACGAGCAGCCGCTTCGTCAACACAAGCACGCAATTGCAAGCCTAGGTCGAAGCCTGGACGTTGCCAACCTACCCAACCGATTTCGCCACCAAACAATTCTTCGGTAATTTTTTTACCGTCTTTGGCTGCCGCAATGGCAATAGCCGCATCTGGGTGAAGGTGGTCGATGTGGGCGTAAGGAAGGAAGCCGTGCAAGGGCGTATCAATGGAAGGAGCTTTTGAATCTAAATCAAAAATGCAGTGGTTAAACAAGGCTACCATTTCATCTTCAAATTCAATACCTCTATATACATTTTCTAATGAACGAAGTCTATCTAAATACAAAGCGGCACAACCCGATTTTTTCAGCGTACCGATGTCGCCTCCCGAACCTTTAATCCACATTACATCGGTTTCTTCTTTCGTAAGTGGGTCTATATCTTTGATTTTTACCGAAGTGTTTCCGCCTCCGTAGTTAGTCAAGCGAAGGTCTGCACCCAATATGTTTGAGCGATAGATAAACAAGGCTACTTCGTCGCCTGCTAATTCAGCGGCTTTTTGCTCGTCCCAAAGATAACTTACGTGTTTGAAAGAGGCTGCGTTTAAGGTTGCTGTCTTTGTCATTTTGTTGAAATTTAAAAAACCGTCAAATACGGGATATTATACAAAAGATTGTTTAATGAAATTTCGTACTGTATCAATAAACCTTGTTCCTGCCCAACGAGCTAAGTACTTCGTTTACAGGTTACAAAAAGATGCCATGTACTATAATTTATCTTACATGGAATTGATTTATTTTTAGTTATACAAACATACAAGTTGATTTTTAGCAAACTTTCCTACTCCGTCCTGTATAGGCAAACAGGATACTCTTAAATGTTTGATTTTCAATAAATTATTTTGTAAAAATATTTTAAAAATATTTCAAGAAAAGGAAAAAAACACTTCTGTTTTTGCCTGCGTAAGGTGTTCTCGAAAAAAAATGAGCTTACAGCCACGTCCAAGCACTCTGATAACCGCCTTGTTGTTCTACATATTGGATAAAATTATCGTAGAATGGCCATTGAGCCAAGGTAGCACTATCGCCTACTACCACCAGTTTTTTTTGGGCACGAGTCATGGCTACGTTCATTCTTCTGATGTCGTTCAAAAAGCCAATGTCTGCCGTGAGGTTGCTTCTTACCAAACTGATATATACAATGCTTCGTTCTTGCCCCTGAAAACTATCAATGGTATTGACGGCTAGTTTCGAGCGAAAATGTGCTGGAATTTCGGCGTGTGCTAGTTGTTCTTTCAAACAAACCACTTGTTGTTTATAGGGCGAAATAATGGCAATACTCAGTTGCGATGGGGCTGCCATCGCCGCATTGCCGAGTAATGCTTGTAAGTGCTTGAGCAACAAACTGGCTTCTTCGGGGTTGTAGGTGCTGGTATTTTCTTGTTTTTCTTCAAAACCACAGCCTGCTGTATCAATAAATTCGACGGCACAATCGCCTTCCCACAGTTGTTGTGTTGCAACCGATGGAGCGGCTTTGAGGGCATTTTCGTAAAATACTTGCGACGAATACCCCATAATTCCTTCGTTCATGCGGTATTGTTCTTCTAAGCGTACAACCGCACTCGGATGCCATTTGACGCACTTTTCGAGCAGGGTTTCTTGCAGTCCTGCACGAGCGGCCTCGGTCGATTTGATGGTGGGAGGCAATTGGCAATGGTCGCCTGCCAATACAAGCTTTTGGGCTTTCAATAAGGGAATCCAACAGGCGGGTTCGAGGGCTTGTCCGGCTTCATCTATGACAACGGTTTGGTATTGCAAGTGTTTGATATAGTATTGGTTGCATCCAACCAAGGTTGCCGTAATTACCTGCGTTTTACTCAAAACAGTTTGCGTAATATACTGCTCTAGTTTGTCTATTTCTTTCCCTATGTTTCTTGCTTCTTGGAGTAATAATTTACGTTGTTCTCGCTCGGCTGGCCCGAAATTACGTTT
Organism: Cytophagales bacterium; assembly: GCA_013298025.1. Lineage (GTDB taxonomy): Bacteria > Bacteroidota > Bacteroidia > Cytophagales > Spirosomataceae > Flectobacillus. The sequence goes on from JAAFJE010000003.1 coordinate 3,753, forward strand.
GTATTTCTGAGCCATGTTTTTGTATTCTTGGGCTTGCTTTTTGAGCTTTTTGATGTCTTTGGCTTGTGCATGATTTTGTAATTGACTTTCTAAAGTCAAACGCATCAGATGCTCCGAAACCCTCGCCGGATTGCCAGCACGCAAGACTTGTAAGCCTTGCTGACTGAGCTTTTCGCTCAACAAATCGACGGCGGTATTGCTTGGGGCTACGACCAACAAGGGTTGTGTTTGTTGCTCGCAAAGCAAACGAATTGCTGCTACAAGCGTAGTGGTTTTACCTGTGCCAGGCGGGCCGTGAACAATAGATAAGTGGGTAGAAGACAAAATATGACGCACTGCTTGTTGCTGTACAGGATTTAAAGCAGCAGGCAGGGAAGAGGTTTGTGTTAGAGCAGGAAAGTCAACAGACCGTTTACCTGTGAGTAGGTCGATAAGTGGATTATCGGATGCCTGCGAAGCTTGTTGTAAGGCCTCAAACATTTCGGTATAGGTGTTTTCGTCGAATAGGATTTCTACGCCTAGTTTGCCATCTCGTGTCCAGTCGGGAAGCTCGTCGGTTTTAAGGAAGAGTTTTACTCGGTTTTCAAACAGCCGCACAATGGTCGCTTCTAGTCGGTGTACGTCTGGTTGATGATTGCCAAAAAGCACGGCGGGCATCCCAAAACGCAATTGGTGGGGGAGTTCTTGGTGCGTTGTACGCTCTAGTTCGACACTCAAATAATCGCCTCTTTCGATGTCTGTACCTCTAATCGCCACAGGATACCACGCCAGTCCGTTGGCACGGCGTTCGGCTACAGAAGTATGGGCGAGTAATTGCTGGTATTGTTGCCTATCTTCCTGCTGTTCGATTTTGAGTAAAGCAATGAGGTCTTTAAAATATGGATTCATGAATAAAATGCGGTTGTCGATGGGCTGTTACCAATCTTCTTGTTCATCTAAAAAGAGTTGATATGCTCCTTTCAGTTCTTTAATGGCCTTGGCATTTTGCTGGGATTCTAGCACAGCAATGCCTTGCTGATAGGTTTGTTCGGCTTTGGTATTATCGCCAAGCTGGGCATACAAAGCCGCCGCATGATAATACGTAGCCCCGTAGTGGGGGTGTTGGGTCAAAAGTTTTTCAAACAAGTCAAGGGCTTGTTGAGGGTCTATGCTCAGGTATTCTGTAGCAAGTGCATACACATTGAATGGCTCGTGGGGTTCTTCCTCATAAAATTGCTTGAGTAAGGCTAATCTCGCATTTTTGTCCATAAGGCAAATGGGGTAAATATAATGACAAGGTAATTTGTTGTTTTTCTCAAATATTTCGTAAAAAAATATTATGCTTGCATACTATTTTTTATAAAAAATACGTATAATTGCATAGAAAAGTTTAAAAAATCCTTTGTTTCGTTCAACTAATGACTAAACATTCAAGCATCCATTCATCCTATGAAAATATTAGTTTGTATAAGCAATGTGCCTGATACGACCGCTAAAATATCATTTAGCGACGGCGATACCAAATTTAATAAATCAGGGGTACAATTTATTTGTGGTCCCTACGACGATTATGCCTTATCGAGGGCGGTTGAATTAAAAGAAGAGCATGGCGGTACGGTTACGGTATTGAATGTAGGCGAAGCCGATGCCGACCCCGTGATTCGCAAGTGTTTGGCGATTGGTGCCGATGATGCCATTCGGGTCGATGCCGAGCCAAGCGATTCGTATTTTGTAGCCCAACAAATTGCCCATATTGCCCAACAAGAAAAGTATGATTTGATTTTGATGGGTCGGGAATCGCTTGATTTTAATAGCGGTGTGGTGCACGGCTTGGTTGGCGAAATGCTCGGAATCCCTGCGGTTTCGCCCGTTATGCACTTGACGATTGCTGGAAATACGGCATCACTGACGAGAGAAATAGAGGGCGGTAAGCAAGAAATAGAAGCCACGCTTCCCTTGGTTTTGGGCTGCCAAGAACCCATTGCCGAATGGAAAATTCCGAGTATGCGTGGCATCGTGAGTGCCAGAACCAAACCGCTTAAAGTGGTTGCTCCCACTGGAGAAGCCCTTTCAACGGTAGAAAAGTATGCCTTGCCTCCAGCCAAAGGAGCGGTGAAGATGATTCCTGTAGAACAAGTAGAATCGTTGGTTGATTTATTACGCAACGAAGCAAAGGTTTTGTAGGAATATTTTTTTAGGTAAAAAGAGTTATCATCTTGTACTATTTACAAACTTCATTATGAGCGTATTAGTTTTTGCCGAATTAGAAAACGGTCAAGTCAAAAAGTCTTCTATCGAAGCCATATATTACGGTGCATTGGTTGCTAAGGCAACGCAAAGTACAGCCAAAGTGCTGGCCATTGGAGCGAGTAATTCCGACACGCTAAGTCAGTTAGGCAACTGGGGGGCATCGGAGGTGTTGTGGTTGCAAGAAACATGGGACAGTGCCCAGATAGCCGCCTACGCCCATGCCTTAGCCGATGCTGTTGCACAAGAGCAAAGTGCTTTTGTGATTGTTGCCAAATCGGTTTTGGGCGATGCCGTAGCTGCCAGTGTAGCCGCCAAGCACAAAGCCGCTTTAGCCACCAATGTGGTAGCCTTGCCCGACCATGCGGCAGGTGTAACCGTCAAACGAAGCATTTATACTGGCAAAGCCTTTGCTACCGTCAAATTACACACGGCAGTGAAGGTACTTTCCATCAAAAAAAATGCCGTAACACCTGAAGCCAACGCTGGTGTAGCCGAGGTAAAACACTGGCAACCAAGCAGCAATGCTGCCAATACAGGCATAAAATTAGTGGCTACGCACAAGGCTTCTAGCACGGTGGCGTTGCCCGAAGCCGACTTGGTGGTATCGGCAGGAAGAGGGCTAAAAGGCCCTGAAAATTGGGGCATTGTAGAAGACCTCGCCAAGGCTTTAGGAGCAGCAACAGCCTGCTCGAAACCAGTGTCTGACCTCAATTGGCGACCACATCACGAACACGTTGGACAAACGGGCCTAAAAGTTGCACCTAATTTATACATCGCTTGTGGCATTTCGGGGGCCATACAGCATTTGGCAGGAGTCAATTCTTCTAAAGTGATAGTAGTAATCAACAAAGACCCCGAAGCTCCTTTCTTCAAAGCTGCCGATTATGGCATCGTAGGTGATGTGTTTGAGGTATTGCCTCGCTTAACAAAAGCCTTGCAATAGATTTTGAGCGTTTGACGAAGAAAATCTAGGAAAAAATATTCTGTATGGCATTTCGTTGAATGTCAAAAGGAAAGCCACAAAAAAGACCAATTTTTATGAAAATAAACTTTGGTCTTTTTTTTATGAGGTATCAACTTCTCATAAAAAATTCCTATTTTTGACTATCCAACTCAAATAAATCATTCCTGTGGTTTATCGGACAAGCCCTAAAGCCTACTTGATGATGAGAAAGCATGTAAAAACTTTTTTTTCAAGAAATGGGTTTATATATTTGTCGAAACACAGCGTTGGTTTATGACCAAATTTAACGCATTACAACTTATCAGTGAATTAAAGTGGAGAAAATAAAATTAGAAATATTAGGATTATCTCCCAGTTCTTCTCAAACAGGTTCGTTTGCACTTGTGCTAGGAGAGGAGTACGGACCTCGTCGTTTACCCATTATCATCGGTATGTTTGAAGCCCAAGCGATAGCCATAGAAATAGAGAAAATTGAGCCTAATCGCCCGATGACGCACGATTTGTTTAAATCGTTTGCTCGAACTTTTCAATATACTGTCACCGAAATTTCAATTACCGATATAAAAGAAGGCGTTTTCTTTGCCAAAATCCATTGCTCTGATGGTATCAAAGAAGTGGGCATTGATGCCCGCCCTTCCGATGCCATTGCAATTGGGCTGCGTTTCAATGTACCGATTTATACCTCCGAACACGTGCTGTCTGAGGCAGGTATTTCTGTCAACGAAACCTCCCGCTCGGAAGATGAATTAGAGCAATCTACAGGAGCGAATGCCTCTAAAAAGAGCTTTGGCGAAAAGTTGCGAGACAACCCTTTAGAAGAATTGAACAAAATGCTACAGGAAGCCCTCGACAACGAAGAGTATGAGAAAGCTGCTAAAATTAGAGATGAAATAGAACGCCGTAACTAGCAGAAGCAATGGCGTGGCTTATAATTTTGCCCAGCTACGTGCCTTTTAGCGTTGTTTATGGGGCTGCCCTTGATAAGCCGTTTGATAAAATCAGACGGCTTCTTTGTTAAAAAGAGTTAATTGTACGTAATTGCATATAAATTAACGTAACTTTGTCGAACCCAACAATGGTTACGTTTTGATGATTTTCTCGCCCAAAAGCTTTTACAATCGTATTCTCAAACGTATGCCAAAATTTAAAAAGTTAGGTGGAACTCCCAATGTAATGGTGATTGCCAGTTTGACAATCGCTTTATTTCTCATTGGTCTTTGTGGACTTTTGACGCTCAATGCTAAAAAGTTGACCGAAATAGTCAAGCAAAATATTGAAGTACAGGTACATCTCGACAATGACTTGCCTACCGAAAAGCTAGACTTGATTTTTAAGCAAATTGCCAAATATCCTTTTGTGCTGGCCAAAGACCAGTCGCCACAGATTAATTTCGTTTCTAAAGAAGTAGCTGCACAGCAGTTTATGAAAGAATCTGGCGAAGACATCAAAAAGCTGTTGGGCAGCGACAATCCCTTACATAATTTGTATGCGGTAAAAATTAAGGACGAATATTTTGTAGAAAACCGTTTGAAAGAAATCAAAACTACGCTCGAACAAATCGACGGGGTTTATGAGGTAGCTTATGTCGAAAACTTCGTGGATGAAGTGAATAGAAATATCGCCAAAATCTACGTTGTGCTGTCTATTTTTATCTTTTTGTTGCTCATTGTCATCATTATGTTGGTCAACAATACCATCAAACTTGCCATGTATTCGCAACGTTTTCTTATCCGAAGTATGCAATTGGTGGGTGCTACAGATGCCTTTATCAGAAAACCTTTTTTGGTAAAAGGAGCGATTCAGGGGCTTATTGGTGGGTTTTTGGCTTGTACTTTTTTGATAGGCTTACAACAAATAGCGATGCAACAAATAGACGGATTTAGAAGTTTGCAGGAAATGGATAAGCTTGTCATGTTGCTTGTCATCATCTTGATTATTGGCTTGTTGATAGGGCTTACCAGTACGTACAGAGCGGTAGAAAAATACCTAAAAATGTCGCTTGATGACTTATATTGAGTGGTTGCTCTATGTTGCATAACGACCTTGTAAATTGGTGAAAAACAAAACACTAATTCCCTAATTGGCAATTCACAATTTAACATTGATACTTATACATAAGAAATATGACAAATAAAGAAAAACTACCATTTGGCAAAGCAAATTTTACTTTAATGATTGCAGGAATTGCCACTATTCTAATTGGGTTTTATGTAATGAGCCTTGACAAAGAAGAATTTGGCTTTGGCTTTTTGGGTATTACCTTGGGCCCTGCTGTAGTGCTGGCGGGTTTTGTGATAGAATTTTTTGCTCTTTTTCGTAAAAAATAAAATTCAAGGGCATAAACGCCCCGTCCTGCCTTTTGCTTCGTAGCTAATATGAGATAAACAGACATACTATTTCTAAATAGTATCAAAAATAGATAAGTTATAAGAATTAAAACAAAAAGATGAAATGCTGCCCTAAAAACAGTGATTCATCTTTTTGTTTTTGTATTTTTGGAAAATGTATCGTTGGGCATGAGCTTTGAGAAGATACTGGTTTTAAACAAAGTCTTTTTAGTATTATGCTAAGAAAAGCCCTTTTGTTTTAAAAAATATTCAGCGGTTTGAGTGGTACGTTAACCTAATTCAGCATACAACTTATCAAATACCTAATTTATCGTAACCCCTTTTTTTAGTATGTCAATTATCCAAGCAATTATCTTAGCGATTGTCGAAGGTCTTACCGAATTCCTCCCTATTTCATCTACAGGTCACATGGTGCTTACCAGTGCTATTTTAGGCATAGAAAACGACAAGTTTACCAAACTTTTTGAAGTATGTATTCAATTAGGAGCAATTTTGGCAGTAGTAGCCTTGTATTGGAAAAAGTTCTTTGATTTTTCAAAATGGCAATTTTACGTAAAATTACTGTTGGCGGTCATTCCTGCTTTGATTTTGGGCAAGCTATTCAACGACTTGATTGACGAGCATTTGGGCAATCCGGCTTTTATTGCTACGGTCTTGTTGGTTGGAGGAATCTTATTGTTATTTGTTGACAATTGGTTTAAGCGTCCTTTTATCAACGACGAAAAAGACATCGACAACATCTTGGCTATCAAAATAGGTATGTATCAATGTTTGGCTATTATCTTTCCAGGCTTTAGCCGTAGTGCTGCCACCATCATCGGTGGGATGCAGCAACGCCTTACCCGTAGCCTTGCCGCCGAGTTTTCGTTCTTTTTGGCAGTACCTACGATGGCAGCCGCTACAGGATATAAACTATTGAAATTTGTCAAAGAAGAAGGCAGTATTACAGGCGAACAAATCAAACTTTTGGGTGTAGGCAATGTAGTAGCTTTTTTGGTAGCCATTCTTGCTATCAAATTTTTTATCAGTATTTTGAATAAATACGGTTTTAGGTATTTTGGTATTTACCGTATCGTGGTCGGTTTGGTTATTTTAGGACTTTTGGCCACAGGACACAACCTTAGTGTATTATAATGAACAACACAACGCAACCTGCACAAGTGCAAGACCCTGGAGAAGTATTGTTGATAGACAAACCACTCACATGGACTTCGTTTGATGTAGTAAAGAAATTAAAATTTGCAGGAAAGTTTAAAAAAATTGGTCATGCAGGTACTTTAGACCCCCTCGCAACGGGGCTTTTGATTTTATGTACGGGCAAAATGACCAAGCAAATAGATAACTTTCAAGCCCAAGAAAAAGAGTACTCGGGTATTATGGAGTTGGGAAAAACCACGCCTTCGATTGACCTAGAAACCGAGTTTGATGCTTCGTATCCGATAACACACATTACATCGGACTTGTTGGAAGAAGTTCGGGTACAGTTTTTAGGCGAAATTACCCAAATTCCACCGATTTATTCGGCGGTATCGGTAGGAGGCAAGCGTTTGTACGAATTGGCTAGAAAAGGCAAAACCGACGAAGATGTGGAAATCAAATCACGGCAAGTGACCATTCAGGCTTTCGAGCTTGATGCCAGCGATTTTCCTAATGTGGCATTTAGGGTGGTGTGTTCTAAAGGCACTTATATCAGAAGTTTGGTGCGTGATTTTGGCTTGGCTTGTGGCTCGGGAGCATACCTCAAAGCCCTCCGCAGAGAACGCATCGGCGATTTTAAGGTGACAGATGCCCTGAGCATCGAAGCCTTTGTAGCACAGCGACAAGTACAGTTGAGCCAACCAACAGCCCCCTTATAGCCATGCGATTGTATAAAGAATAGCATAAACGGTCGAGAAATGTATTGGCAAATCGCCTTCGGTACGTTATTTTTGCCTACTCATTTAAGTTACTATAATCCTGAGCCATTAAACCTTTTGCTCAGGATTGTAGTTTTCTTAGTAAAATGCTCGCATAGCAAGTCGCATGAAAGTCTATTTCGGAATACAAGAATTTACTAAATTACCTAACGCTGTTGTAACAAGTGGCACTTTTGATGGCGTACACCTGGGGCATCAAAAGATTTTGCAACGCTTGAAGGAAGTCGCCGCCAAAACGGCTGGTGAAACGGTAGTAATTACCTTCGACCCGCATCCACGCAGCGTGGTATCGCACGAGCGGCAACCCGTGCAGATCCTTTCTACTTTGGACGAAAAAATCAATTTGCTACAAGCCAATGGCATCGACCATTTGTTGATTATTCCTTTCACCAGAAAATTTTCAGAATCTACTTCTGCCGAATTTATCCAAACGGTATTGGTTGATACCATCGGTACAAAAACCTTGGTGATTGGCTACGACCATCGTTTTGGCCGAAACCGAGAAGGCAGTTTTGAGTACTTGAAAGAGCACGCCAGTAATTTTGGCTTTGTGGTAGAAGAAATTTCACGACACGACATTGATAATATAGGCATTAGTTCATCTAAAATTCGTAAAGCTTTGATAGACGGAGAAGTACAAATTGCCCGTCATTTCTTGGGCAAAAACTATACATTAGGCGGTTTGGTTGTAAAAGGCAAGCAATTGGGCCGAACCATCGGCTTCCCAACAGCCAATATTCAAGTGCGAGAACTCAGCAAACTGGTGCCACAAGATGGCGTGTATGCGGTAAAAGTGTTGTATAAAGACCGCAGCCTCAAAGGAATGCTCAACATCGGTAATCGCCCGACGGTAGATGGCACATACAAAACCATAGAGGTGCATATCCTTGATTTTAACGAAGAAATTTACGGGGAATTTTTAGAAATAGAACTCATCGAACGCATCCGTCCTGAAATCAAATTCAGTGGTTTAGAAGCCTTGAAACAGCAAATTCAACTCGATAAAGTACAGATATTGCAGGTGTTGGCTTAACAACTTCTATGAAATTGTTTGTTCAAGAGCGTAGAATATATATAGTTTTTTTTATATTTATGGTACTATTGTTGGCAATAAAATCATAAAATAATATGACTGAAAACGAGCAAATTGACGATATAGAGGCAGAAATTGGGAATGAGAATGTAACGATAAACGTACCTTTTAATCCTAATGACATAAATATTAAAATTGTTCAACAAAGTATAGGACAAATCGTTGAAAAACTTCAATATGATATAATCCTTATTCCCAAGTATCAAAGATTACCTAATTTATGGTCGCCCAAAAAGAAAAGTCGCTTCATAGAATCACTAATGCTTGATTTACCTATTCCTCTATTCTACTTTGATGAAGGAAATGATAATGATAAAAAATGGAGAGTTGTAGATGGGCTACAAAGGATAAGTACGCTTGAACACTTTATTTTAGCTAATAGAAAAGACCGCATTAATTTAAGTGGGAATAAAGCACCGCTTATACTTCAAGATTTAGAGTTTTTGACAGATTATAATGGGAAAACGTGGGAGGAATTGCCTCGTGATATTAAAAGAAGAATTACAGATAATCAAGTAACAATTAATTTAATAGGTAAAGGAACACCTAACCAAGTAAAATACAATATTTTTAGCCGTATTAACCAAGGAGGAGAACCTCTGTCTTCTCAGGAAATCAGAACTGCTCTTTTTCAAGGTTTTAGAATAGATTTACTGGAATCGCTTGTTTCAAATACAACGGAGGAAGGTAGAGCCTTTATTACTACAACAGATGGCTCTGTAAAATCAAAAAGACAAGAAGACTTAGATTTTATCACTCGCTTTATTTCTTTTTATCTGATTGACTATACAAAATATCAACCTGATTTAGATACTTTTTTAACACAAGGAACAGAAAGAATTTCAGAAAATAGCTCGGAACAACACATAATTAAGACTGATTTTCTGAAATCGATGAATCTTTCTTTTGAAGTGTTTGGAAAAGAGGCTTTTAGAAAACGTCTCAATAACACAGATAGCCGTAAGCCTATCAATAAATCAATTTTTGAAGTAATTAGTAGCACATTTGCTAAAATTTCGGATGAAGAACGAATGTTGATTCAAGCTAATAAAGATGAATTTAGACAGTATTTTGTTGATTTACAGCACGATAAAGTGTTTTGGAATGCAATTACAGCAAGTACTGCCACTAAAGAAAGTGTTATAAATAGACATACAAAGTTTAATGAAATGTTAAACAGATTTATACATGCTACGAAATCTAAGCATCAACAACTTCAAATCTCATAAAAATACAGATTTAAAACTGTCAAATCTAACAGTTTTATGCGGTTCTAATGGCGTTGGAAAGTCTTCAACGCTTCACCCATTACTCCTATTAAGACAATCATACCTCAAAAACTCAAGTTTCGATTATTTGGATTTAAAATCTGATGCGATACGTATTGGTACAGTTAAAGATGCAATATATCAACTGAGTGAAAAAGAAGGCTTTTTGTTCAATATCGAAACAGATAACCAAACATTTATTTTTGACTTTGAAGCATTAAACCAAAGCGATTTATCAAAGACTTTAATCAAAAAATCTCATACAGCAAACCATACGCTTGATAAATCACAAATCACTGCTATTAGTCTGTTTAATACCAATTTTCAGTTTATAAGTGCTGCACGCTTAGGCCCTCAAAGCACATATCCCAAAGATGATGTTGTTGTTGAGATTAATAATCAAATTTCTGTAGTTGAGGGTAAAGCCGAATACTGTATTCATTATTTGGAAAAAAACAAAAATGAAGATGTAATTCCTGCAATTTGTAATAGTAATCAAAAGTTTCAAGACTTATTAAGTCAAACAATTGCTTGGGAACGAGAAATTGGAGAAGGAGTAAATGTGATAATTAAAGATGTAGGAAACTTGGGGTATGAATTAAAATATTCTTTTGACACCCAATCTGAATTGGGTAAAACAAATGAATTTATGCCAAGTAACGTCGGTTTTGGATTAAGCTATGTAATGCCCATTTTAGTAGCTATCCTTTCTGCAAAAAAAGATGCACTCATTATCATTGAAAACCCAGAGGCTCATTTGCACCCCAATGGTATTGCCAAATTGACTGAACTGATGTGTTTGGCGGCTGAGGCTGGCATTCAGATTATTATTGAAACACATAGCGACCACGTTATCAATGGAATTTTAGTGCAGTGTAAAAGGTTTGAGGAAGAAGCAAAAGGAATAGCCAAAGACCATGTGAGTATCTATCATTTTGACAGGGACGAAACAGAGCATTGCACAAAAGCTACAAAAATAAACATAGAAGAAGGCGGAAGAGTAAGATATACACCCAAAGGCTTCTTTGACCAATTTACACTTGATAGAAAATACTTAATGGGCTTTTAGCGATGTATCAAGATTTACACTTTTATATTGATTTAGATTGGGAACGATATGTTGAAGACAACAGCTATTTATTAACAGTAGAAAAACTTGTAACCTTTGCTTATATGCACCAAGCAAAGGTGTATTATAGCATAGCACAGCTCAACGATTTTACAAGTAATTGTAAGGATTTAGATGCAAACTTTACTTCATCTATGGGTAATCAGCTTGAAGTTATCTTACAAAATGCGGTAGCGTTAAAAAAACAAAATTTCATTTTTGAGGTATGTTTTGCTCAAGAAAATACCAGTTTAAATCCTGTTAAAAGTAAATCTTTGGCATCTATTCAAGGTTTTGACAAACAGTTACTTATCTCTCTTTCTTCTTATAACAACGTGCTGCTTTGGGTCAAATCTAATACAGAATTTGAACGAGTAAATGTATATGCCACCTCAGAAATGATTGAGCTTCAAAATTGGATTGTGAAAAGTAGTAATGTTAAAAAATATAATTTTTCTAATAAACACGGGAACGATAAAGTAAAAGCAAATCCACCAAAGTCCAGAGAAAAGGTTTCACAACTTCGCTGTTCTGATGAAAAAGCACAAGAATTACTCCGTACAGCCATCCCAAATTTTGAAGAGAAACAAGGATGGCATTATAATTTTGACGAAACGCTTGATACTTTTATCGTATTCCCATTTGAGGGTGACACGCCTCAAAACCAGTTTCATGCTTTCCATGTAGAGCCAAATGAATGGAACAAAGAAATTCCCAAATCAATCCGAAAATTCTTCGGTAAATAGCTGGAAACTCTCTCAGGAACGCTTAGAAATAAAAATGAGAGATTTGATGTCAAATCTCTCATTTCATGCTTACGTGTGATGTTCCTAGAAATACTTCTGAAGGAAAACTTTCCATCGTGGAGCATAAGTCCCCATTGATTTGAGCGTAAATACCTCGGTGGTCGGCTGGATAAGGCTTTCGAGGTGTTTGACAAACAAGGTATCACTCTGATTTTGCCATGCCACAAAGCTTTCCTGTACGCTTTGGTGTTGGGGTAAATAAGCCAAAAACCTGTCGAAATTGAAGTGGTCGTCGGCAATGCCAGCCCCAGCTCTCGAACCGTCGAGGGCATTAATGGCTTGTTCGATATGGTTGGGAACGGGCACCATCATCAAAGGCTTACCCATGTACATGGCCTCACAAACCGACTCGAAACCAGCCGTACACACCAACCCTGCACATTCCTGCATCATCTGCATAAATTTTTGGGCATTGACTTGGTGAAACACCAAATTCTCTCTGATGGCCCACTCTGCGGCAAAGTCGGGGTTGTTCCAAAAACAATGAATTTTTACGTGCCTATGATTTTCATGCCAATTGATGATGTCTTCGGCTAGTTTATGATGTGTAATGTATGCCAAAATAAAATCGCCTTGCTGTGGCACAAGATTTTTTACTTCTTTACGCAACAATGGAGGTACTACCTTGATACGCCTTGGCTCGTCGTGGGGCATTTCTACAAACGAAAGAGCGAGCTTTTCGGTGCTACCAAGGGCTGTAAGGTGGGTAGTGATGTTCAACAAAGCCCTGTCGAGCCATTTATTAGGCAGGGTTTCAAAAGCTTCATGCAAAAGCAAATATTGGTGTGCTATACATACGCACGGAATATTGGTTTTGTATCGAGCAAAATAAAAACCACATATCATTTCATAGAAATTGATAACCATATCGGGCTGATAATACGCCACTTGGTCGGCTACAAATCGAATGCTTCTGAAGTAGTCTTTTCCTCGTAACAAATGGGTACGAATGGTGTCCCATACACGCAAGGCTTTGCCTTGTCCATACACCAACGACGGACTCGCAAACGTATGTACAGGTGCTTGGATGCTCGCCCGAAAGAAATCGGGTAGGGCATTACCTTCACCTTTGCCTACCAAAACAGCCACTACTTCGTGACCAGCCTGGCGGAGGATTGCCGATAAAGAAATGGCCTGCGTCAAGTGACCTCTTCCTTCTCCTTGTACAACAAATAAGAATCTACTCATAAACTGTCAATTTATGCAACTACTGTATTGATGGGTTGCTCGTTTTGTATGTTATTGAAAATGAGTTGTTTTTCACTCATGCCTAAATCTATTATCGAAAGCGACTAACTAAGAAACTCATAATTGTCGTCGTCTTCATACATCAATTCACTCATACTGGCATAATACACCAAATGCCACTGCCCGTCGAAATCTTCTACCAAGGCACTGAGCGACTCTACCCAATCGCCCGAATTGAGGTAGGTAATCTCTCCAATTTGCTTGATTTCGGGCTTATGGATGTGTCCGCAAATAATGCCTTCACAATCGTGGGCAAGGGCTAGTTCGGCTAGTTTTTCTTCAAATTCTGAAACATGATTAACCGCTTTTTTCACTTGTTGCTTGATTTTTTGTGAAAAAGAATAATAGGGTAGTCCACGCCAAGACCGATAACGGTTATAAATTTTGTTTAAACTCAACAAAAAAGTGTAGCCAATGTCGCCCAAGTGAGCCAGCCACTTCATTTTTGACGTAACCGAGTCGAAAAGGTCACCATGTGTAATAAACATTTTTTTATTACCCGACTGAAGGATATAATCTTTACGGATGCAAAACTGTTTTCCTAAACGAAACGGAATGATTTGGTCTAAAAAATCGTCATGATTGCCTCGGATATACACTACTTTTGTGCCTTGTGTTTCTATCATTTTCAACACAATTCTAAAAAAGGCTGTGTGCTTTTTTTTCCAAGAACCTCCTTTTTTTAGCTGCCAACCATCAATGATGTCGCCGTTGAGAATGAGCCTATCGCAAGAAGTAGATTTAAGAAATGCCACGACTTCCTTGGCTTTAGAACCTTCAGAGCCAAGGTGTAGGTCAGACACTACGATTGTTTTATATTGATTCATGGTTTTCATTGAATCAAAATTGTAGATTTACTATAACTTCATGATTGTGCCTATATTATCCTTTTGTTAAATACCTACTACGAGTGCCGATTTTGTAGGGTAGATGCCCGAATTGACAATAAATCAAGGATTTAACCCTGTCTGTCAAGGCTAAATACGCTGCCTACAAAACCGATAAAAGATGATAGATGAAAAATTTATTCTGCCTAAACTTGTTTTAAAGGCTGTTACCTCCTAATTTAAGCCTAGATTAACCATTTGTAATGCCATTGCAAACGATGACCGATTTTTTAGTCTTTATTAAAAACTTACAACAACGCCTTCAAGCGCCTCTTCCCAACGAAGAAGCCCACAAGCGTATGGCGGCGAGTTCGAGACTAAAACTTCGGAATACGCCCAATGAGCGTACCCGTGAAAGTGCCGTTTTGTTGCTTTTTTATCCCGACGATCAAGAGATATATTTACCGCTCATTCTTCGCCCAGCTTACGATGGCGTGCATGGCGGACAAATGGCGTTTCCGGGCGGAAGAAGAGAGCGAGAAGATGAGCATTTGATGCGTACCGCCATGCGAGAAGCCCAAGAAGAAATTGGGATTCGGCTGACAGATGTAAAAATCATCGGAGAGCTTTCCAAACTCTATATTCCTGCGTCTAATTTCCACGTCCAACCAGTAGTGGCTTATACGCTTCGTAAGCCCGATTTTTACCCCGACCCCCGAGAAGTCGATAGCGTCATAGAGGTGTCGTTGTCGTACCTCACCAATCCTGCTATCATTGGTAGAAAAGTGATTTCGGTGCGAGGCACAGAGGTCGAAGCCCCTTTTTTCGACATCCACGGACATACCGTTTGGGGGGCAACCGCCATGATGATTGCCGAACTATTGCTTGTCATCGAAGACCTCCAGCAGCAGGTGAAAATACCTATCGAATAAGTAAACTCCTTGGCAAGATTTTTTTTTGACTACTTTTTTTCGTAAATTAGGGTATTAATTACTTTTTTTAGTCGAAAGGTGTTGTTTTATGATAAATAAAGCTTAAAAAGTTAGATAAAACAGCCTGTTGCCTAAAAAATTGATATAGGATTTAATAGGAGCAAGTGAAAACTTGCACTTAATCATATACCCTAATTTTGGAAAACATTATTCATGGAACTAGAAAATCAGCAGGAAAACCAAGAAGAAAAAATTGTTCAATCCGATAAAGAAGAGGCACTGCATACCCAAGTGGCAGTGGCGGGGCTTTATGAAAACTGGTTTTTGGAATACGCTTCTTACGTTATTTTAGAAAGAGCCGTACCAGCAGTAGAAGACGGGCTAAAACCCGTACAAAGAAGAATCTTGCACGCCCTCAACGAAATGGACGATGGCAGGTTCAATAAAGTGGCCAACGTGATTGGCCAAACCATGCAATACCACCCCCACGGCGATGCTTCTATCAACGAGGCCTTGGTCAATATGGGGCAAAAAGACTTGCTTTTCGACTGCCAAGGCAACTGGGGCGATATTCGCACGGGCGATAGTGCCGCCGCCGCTCGTTATATAGAGGTGCGTTTGTCGAAGTTTGCCCAAGAGGTAGTGTTCAATCCGCAAACAACCGAATGGCAGTTATCTTACGATGGTCGTAAAAAAGAGCCTATTACCTTGCCCGTCAAGTTCCCTTTGTTGCTTGCCCAAGGCGTAGAAGGTATTGCCGTAGGCTTGGCAACCAAAATTTTACCCCATAACTTTTGCGAGCTTATACAGGCTTCTATCGACATCCTCCAACATAAACCAGTGGAGATTTTCCCCGATTTTGCTACGGGTGGTTTTATTGATGTATCCAACTATAACGATGGGCAACGAGGAGGCAAAATCAGGGTTAGGGCAAAAATTGAGGAGTTTGATAAGAAAACCTTGGTTATCAAAGACATTCCTTTCAGCACTACTACCACCAGTTTGATTGAGTCGATTATCAAGGCAAATGATGCCGGCAAAATCAAAATCAAAAAGGTTATCGACAACACTGCCAGAGATGTAGAAATACAGGTACAACTTGCCCCCGGTACTTCGCCCGATGTAACCATCGATGCCTTGTATGCTTTTACCGACTGCGAAATTTCGATTTCGCCCAATGCTTGCGTAATTATCGGCGACAAACCGCATTTTGTAGGAGTAAGTAAAATATTGCAGGTATGTACCGAACAAACCGTTGAATTGCTCCGCCAAGAACTGACCATTCGCAAAGCCGAATTGATGGAGAAATTGCTGTTTAGTTCTTTGGAAAAAATCTTTATCGAAAATAGAATTTACCGTAAAATAGAAGCCTGCGAAACGTTTGAGGAAGTACTCGAAACCGTCGATAAAGGCTTGAAACCTTACCGAAAGCAGTTTTATCGTGCCATCGTAGAAGACGATTTGCTGCGTTTGTTGGAAATCAGAATCAAAAGAATTTCTAAATACGATGCCTTCAAAGCCGACGACTTGATGCGTCGCCTAGAGGAGGAATTGAAAGAGGTAGAAGACAACCTTGCCCATATTATTCGCTATTCGATAGATTATTTTAAAAATTTATTAAAAAAGTACGGCAAAGGAAGAGAACGAAAAACAGAAATTCGTAATTTTAATACTATCACCGCAACCGTGGTGGCTGCTGCCAACCAAAAACTGTACGTGGACCGTGAAAATGGATTCATTGGTTACGGATTGAAAAAAAACGAATACGTCATGGATTGCTCCGACATCGACGATATTATTGTCTTTAGAAAAGATGGTAAATGCGTCGTAACGAAGATTCAAGACAAAGTTTTTGTTGGAAAAGATATTATTTATTGTTCGGTGTTTAAGAAAAACGACGACCGAAAAGTATATAACTTGGTGTATTTCGATGGCAAATCGGGGGCAAGTTATATGAAACGATTTAAAATTACAGCCGTCACCCGCGACAGGGTGTATGACCTTACGGCAGGTAATCCGAAATCGAAAATCTTGTACTTTACCGCCAACGACAACGGCGAAGCCGAGGTGATTCAGGTAAACCTCACGGCTACCTCTACGGCAAGAGTAAAGCAGTTTGAATACGATTTCAAACAACTCTTAATTAAAGGTCGTGACTCCATGGGGAATTTATTGACCAAATACCCCGTGCGAAAAATAACCCTTAAAACGGCAGGGGTTTCTACCTTGGGCGGCGTTGATATTTGGTACGACCCAACGGTGGGCCGCCTCAACCGAGATGAACATGGCCGATATTTGGGCAATTTTGAAGCTAAAGATACCATTTTGGTGATTTATAACGACGGACAATACGAACTAACCAACTTTGAATTGACCAACCGCTATGAACCCAAAGATATTGTGGTACTGGCGAAATTTATCCCCGAAAATGCCATTACGGCTGTGTATTTCGATGGAGCAAGTAAGCAATACTACGTCAAACGTTTTAGAATAGAAACCACAACGGTTGATAAAAAATTCTTGTTTATTACCGACGAAAAAGGCTCGAAGTTGCATTACGCTTCTATCGACGTGTATCCAAGAATAGAACTGAGCTTTAAGAAAGACGAAAGAGGAGCAGCCCTAGAAAAAGAAGTAATCAGCCTCGACGAAGCCGCCGAAGTGCGTGGTTGGAAAGCCCTCGGAACAAAGCTTTCGCCCCATAAAGTGCAAGGCATCAAGGTTTTAGAGTCTAAAATCATCGAAGCCGAACAGACCAATACAGAAGAATCAGAAGCAAATGCTATCATTGTAAAAATACCCGTAAAACAGCCCCTTACGCCACCCGAAGAAATCGCATTTCCAGAATCGGGCGAAGTAAGTACAGGCGAGCAATTGGGCTTATTCTAAATATACTCTTGTTGTTGTGCCATGAAACAAGTACTCGACATAGCGATTCGGCAACCCTTGAGCTTTACCCGTGTACTCAAACGGGTAATCAAAGGAGCTATTGCTATGGGTTTTGTAACCTTGGTACTGATTTTATTGGGCAATATTTGGATTGTGCTTTCTACGACAAGTCGTAATTACTACGATATTCATACCCTTCCTTCCAACGACGTAGCCCTTGTGCTGGGTACAAGCAAGGCGGTGCATGGAGGGAAGGAAAATCTTTTCTTTAAATACCGCATGGAGGCGGCGGCTCGCCTTTACAGGGAAGGAAAGGTAAAATACTTGATTTTGAGTGGCAACCACGACTCGGTATATTACAACGAGCCAGCCGATATGCGTCAGGCTTTGTTTAAATTGGGCGTTCCTGCCAATGTAATGATTCTCGATTTTGCGGGCTACCGCACCTACGATTCTATTGTACGCTGTAAAAAAGTCTTCAACCAACGCCGCTTTACCATTGTTTCGCAACCAACGCATAATGCCCGTGCCTTGTTTTTGGCACAACATTTGGGCATCGACGCTGTTGCCTTTGCTGCCCAAGACGTATCGCCTACCAGCAAAACGTATATCCGTGAATACCTCGCCCGCCCCAAAGCTATTTTAGATGTGTATTTCTTTGAGTCTGAAAAATACAAGTAAAACGCAGTTTTTCCAGTTTTAGGTTTTGGAAGTGGAGCGAATGAAATTCAATGTAATGCTGCACGAACGTTTAGCTTGAGCTTTCCAATAAAATTGATGTAGCGACAACTCTTGCAGTTGTCGTATCCAAGAAGGCAACCGCAAGGGTTATTCCTACAATAATCAATACTAACGTTTTTCTTGTTGTGTTTTAACGAAATGTTAAGTATCCCTTCCCTGCCACCTTCATTACATAAAACTGTACCTCATTATAAAGAAAAAAGACAAATTGAAACTAAATAAATAGTAATTACGTTGTAATTACGTAACTATAACAGTTGATGAAGATGCAAATTTCAGTAATTCAAGTGGGCAATTCAAAAGGGATTAGATTGGGCAAAACCCTTTTAGACAAATACCAAATCACCGATAAGGTAGAACTTATTTTGGAGCATGATCATATTGTGCTAAAACCTCTTGTGCAACCTCGAAAAAATTGGGAAGAAGCCTTTGCAGAAATGCACAAAAACGGAGACGATAAGTTGCTCATAGATAGTGTATTTGAAGAAGAAAACTGGGATTAAACGATGACGACTTTTTTTCAGTACGACCTTATCATTGTCAATTTAGACCCAACGATAGGGAGCGAAATTCAAAAAAAACGCCCTTGTGTAATTGTATCACCTAACGAAATGAACAAACACTTGGCAACAGTGGTTGTTTGTCCTATCACCTCGCAATCAAAAAATTACCCAACACGAGTAAGTTTTGATTTAGATGGACAAACGAATTGGATAGTGATAGACCAAATTCGTACCATAGACAAGAGCCGAGTAACGAAAACGATAGGGCACTTACAAGATGAAATTATAGCACAAGTAAAGGAAATCATCAAAGAAACCTATGTGGACTGATGTGCTTTCTATCAAACCTTGTGAGTAGGGCAATATTGGCAAACCTTTTCCATTGAATGCACGCTTCGTAGTTGTAGGCAAGCTTATATAACATATCCAAAACTCAATGAAACGAAAAAGTAAAAACAAACGACAAAGAACAATGAGGCAAACAGAACCAGCATCAACTGCCTTAAAAATTGTTTCGTATTTGTGTTTGTTTATTGGATTTTTTTCGTTTTGGGGTATTACACAATTTCGTCACTTTGACAACACCAGAAACGGTGTGAGTTTTTTCTTTCTTTTTGCCTTTTTAGGTTTATTACTTTGTATTCCATTGTACATCTTGATGTACAGAACTGTTCCAGACTTAAAGGAAGGCAAGAGTGTAGGTAAACAATGGATTTCAAATTTATTTGGTTTAGGAATAGGCTTCTTTTTCCTAACACCAGCGCTTGCTTCATACGTCAACAGGACATATTTGGTGGCTCCCCCCAATTGTGGTGCGTATAAAGTTATCAGCAAAGAAAGTTCTAGTGGAAGGCACCAAGAGTATTATGCTTTCGTTCTAATTGACAAAGAGGAAGAACGTCTTACAGTGTTCAAGCCTTTTTGGGAGACACTAAACGAAGGACAAAACATAACGCTTTGTTTACAAAAGGGCGTTTTAGGATATGAATATATCAAAATTGACAAATAAAGCCTACCGCAAGGCAGTATTTGATAAGCTATATTTTTGTAAATCTTTTTTATAAAAATCAACAAATTTCTTCATGCGTTTTTCTGAAGTTGGGTAAAAGGTTTTTACCTGAATGAGGCTATTGGTGGCAAAAATTATAGCTAAATTTGTTGATAAAATCTAAGACATAGTCAATGGAAGAGATATTATTATTAACCGATAGAGTCAGAAATACGTTAATTCTCGGAGAAAGTCATTTTAGGGAGTTCAAATCTGCTTTAGAAGGAAGACCCGACCATAAACGACCAAGACTTACCAAAGCGATTTGTTCGGATATTGGCGAAGCGCTCGTTTCTTTTGCTAATGCCGATGGAGGGGCAATTTTGGTTGGCGTAGAAGATGACGGAACCATTACGGGCATTCCACATTCGGAAGAAGAAATACAAACCATGCTCAATGCTATTCATACCCATGTTTATCATAATCAACAGCTTCCGCTCAATAATGTCAATAAACTTGTTTTAGACAACAAGACAATATTGTACTTTTCTGTGAACAAAGGAACAACCATGATTTATCAACTACCAGATGGTAGGTGCGTCAGAAGAAAAGATAAGGCTACGCTACCCGCATCTGTTGACCAGATTCAGTTTGAAAGACAAGAAATTAAATCACGAGAATACGATAGTCAATTTGTAGATGGAGCAATGGTAACAGACCTTGACATTAGGTTACTTCAAGGCATTGCAGACCAGTATATCAAAGGGTTGAGTGTAGAGCGATATTTACAACAAATAGGGTTAGCAGAATATGGACAAAATGGGTTAAGGCTAAAACGAGCAGCCTTGCTACTTTTTGCAACAGATATTGACCGCTGGCATCCCCGAAGCCAAGTGCGATTGCTTAAAGTAAAAGGTAATACATTGGAAGCAGGAGAAAAATACAACGTCATTAGCGATGACACCGTTAAGGGCAACATCTTTGAGCTGGTTATTAAAGCTTGGGAACATTTGCGTTCTTATTTAGCCTATAAAACCGAATTTGGAGCAAATGCACAGTTTGAACAAAAATATATTTACCCCGAAGATGCTGTCAGAGAAGCTATTTTAAATGCGATAGCCCATAGAGATTACAGTATTACGAATGGCATAGAGATTTATATATTCAACGATAGAATGGAAGTAAAAAGCCCTGGGCCTTTAATTTCGACTTTGACGATAAAAAATTTATATGAATTAGAAGGTTCGCACGAATCAAGAAATGCTTTAATTGCAAAGGTTTTAAAAGAAAATAAACTGATGCGAGAGCTTGGAGAAGGCATGAAGCGGATTTTTAGTTTAATGCAAGAACAGGCACTAAAAAAACCAGAGTTGTACTCTAATGGCTCATGGTTTCGGGTCACATTATTGAATAAAACAATTTGAAGAAAGAAGGTGTTACATGATATGAAGTGAAAATACCCTAAAAATGCACGCATCAACCATTTTAACCATAATTTTTACCCGATGAACAAACTCTTTCTTGTATTCAACGCATGGATTGCGGTTGCGATGAGCTATTGGTTTAGCCCCCAACTCGAAAGCAACAACACCGCCATTACGGTATGTCATGCCCCTGTAAGCAACGATGGCAGCATGGCTCAATTTGCCTCCGACCCCAATTTTATCGCCTTGCATCCAGCACCTCAAAGCCTTGTCTTTCAGGCAAGTGGCGAGCAAATTACATTTCCAACACCCGATGGTACAACGGCTTCGGGCTATTTTTTGAAAGCCAAAAAGAAATCAAACAAATGGTTGTTTGTGTATCAAGAATGGTGGGGACTCAACGACCACATCAAGCACCAAGCCGAGGTATTTTACCATGATTTAGGCGACAACGTAAACGTATTAGCCCTTGATATGTACGACGGCAAAAGCACAAGCAATCCGCAGGAAGCAGGTAAATTGATGCAAAGTGTTGTAGAAACACGCCTCGAAAGCATCGTCAAAGGCGGATTGGCTTATGCTGGACCAAAAGCAAAAATTGCTAATGTGGGTTGGTGTTTTGGGGGCAGTTGGTCGCTGAAATCGGCTTTGTTGGTAGGCAAGCAAAGTGTAGGCTGTGTAATGTATTACGGAATGCCCGTAAAAGATGTAGAGCGATTGAAAACCTTGAATTGTGATGTATTAGGGCTTTTTGCTACCGAACAATACATCTCTAAAACAGTGATAGAAGAATTTGCAAGCAATATGCAAACCGCCAATAAATCGCTTAACTACAAGATATTCAATGCTGTACACGGTTTTTCAAACCCAAGTAATCCCAAGTACGACGAAGCCGCCAGCAAAGAAGCCTACGGCATGGCGATTGAGTATTTAAAAACAAAGCTTTTGTAAGCATATTCTATCATTAACAAACAGCATTTTTACATCATAGTAAAATGCTGTTTGTTAATGATATTATTGAGTATAAGTAATTAAAAATAAGACTTTTAACACATCATTCACTCAAGAATTACTAAACAAATAGCCTACGCCCTTGATTGTTCGGATATAATCTTCGCCAATTTTTTCCCTGATTTTACGGATATGCACATCAACGGTGCGTTCTGTTACGTGAATGCCTCTTCCCCAAACGTTCGACAAAATTTCATCCCTGGAATACACTTTATTGGGGTTTGTGACAAAAAACATCAATAAATCAAACTCTTTTTTAGGCAATACCCACGAGTTGTTGTTGACAGCAATAGAATAATTTTGTTTGTTGATGGTCAGGTTTTCAATCACAATTTTTTCAGACACAGGGCTTTCGCTCAGTTCTCTTTTCAAAATAGCTTTAATTCTACTGAGTAAAGCTCTTGGCTTGACAGGCTTGATGATATAGTCATCGGCACCGATGTCGAAGGCCGCAATTTCAGAATATTCTTCGGCTCTGGCAGTAAGGAAAAGGAGGTAAGTTTTTTGTAAGTCGGGGAGTTGTTTGATAATTCTACCAGCTTCGATGCCATCCATGACAGGCATCATAATGTCCATGACGATTAAATCTGGTAAAAAAACTTTGGCTTTGTCGATGGCGATTTTGCCATTTTCGGCTGTTTCAACAAGATACCCTTCGTTTTCGAGATTATACTGCAAAAGCTCCAATATATCTGGGTCATCATCAACTAATAATACTTTTAGAGAAACGTCAATCATGTGCTTCGTATGGGGCTTTAATTTTCGGCAAACTTATCAAGTTTACATTACCTGATGGTTAAAGCTATATTAAGGCTAAGTTATCATTTAACTTGCCTTATACGTAAGCGTGGAGAGGGAGCGAAATATATTATAAAAGTTTGTTCGATTATTCAAAAATGAAGCGGTGCTTTAACAATACGCTCGGATAATCAGGTTTATCCCAAAAACCTTCGTAAGACTGCCTTCGGCTTTCAACCATAGCTTTGTGATTAAAAGCTAAAATTTCATGAGTTTTCTTTGCTTTCTCTAATTTATGAGGAGGTAAATTGGGCAAAATTTTAATTTTATGTTCTGTATAATCATAGAAAAAATATGCTTCAAAATGATAAGTTATATCATCGGGACGAAGTAGTAATTCATTAAATTGTTCCCCTTTTACACTTTGGCAATGAGCACAAGCCACATATAAATTTTCCCAGTTACACACATCCATTGGAAATTTGGCTTTTGGTTTAAAATGCTCAATCGTTGTATCGGCATTCATCAGAGGGAAGCCATCACAGTAAGAGCAATGGTCATCCGTTTGTTCCATTAAAATGGGTAACAATAGGTGACTAAGCTTCTTTTTATCAATTTTAGGATACTTATAATAAGAGCGGTTGGCTTGTTGGGCATATCTTTCTCCATAGACTATCCATCTGGGTTTGGGATTTTTCCTAGAATAAGGCTCTAATAAGATAGTAGGACAAGGTTTTCTTATGATTTTTCTCATGGTGCAGTACTAGATAAATGTTTTTTGGGTAATTCTTCGGAGTTGATTTATTTCCATGCCCATTAGTTGTTCTAGTTCGGTACTTTGTGATGCCAAGTGCTTGACGAGCTTGTCAAATGCCTGTGTATCATACTCTTGACCGAGCATGATTTTTTGTCTAAATTCTCTGAATTGTTTTAAATCATTTTCTACAGCAATACCATATAGCTCATTGATGCCGAATATTTCATCTAAAATTCTACGGAAACTTTTACCATCTTCCGACAAAACTGGTTCGCCATCTAAAACGGCATAGTTTCCTACTTTCTTTAATTTATGCACCCAAGCACCATCCACAGAACCAACCACAAAAGGCGAATGCGTAGAAATAAAAATCTGAGCGTTTTTAAAGAGCTTTTGTACAACAGGCAAAATTTTACGTTGCCAAGCTGGATGCAAATGTACTTCTATTTCGTCTAGGAAAAGAATGAAGTTTTGGTGTATAGAAATTCTTGACTGGTCTATCCAATAAATATTTTCTAATCTCATTAATAAATCTCCCATCCAAATAATCATTGATTTTATGCCATCTGGTAATACCTCAAACCCCAGTTCAATGCCATCAACTTTCAAAGCTAAATGTAAAATAGGCTTAGAAAGTAACACAAATTCGATAGTTTGTCCAGTAATCTCAGCAATGGCTTTTTCTACTGCTGCAATGGCACTAAGGTAAGTTTGAGCTTCACTTTCATTGCCATTTGCCTTGGCTACTAAAGCCCTCGTTTTGGTAGATAATATCCAATCCGTAAAACTTTTGAAATCAGTTGGTTTATTAAAATTTACCGCATCCTTGAATGGGTTGTAAGGGGTACTTTCTTGAATTGTAGTATTTTTTAAATCAAAATATCTATTATTTGAATAGGCAAAAAAAGCATAGTTCACAACGAATGGATATGTTATGTTTTTTTTCAACTTAAGTGTTTCTGGAGAGTTATAAAGTCTATTTGCGTACCATTCAAAATGATCGTTATCTCCTTGTGAGTCTTTATAGATAACCTTAAATCTTGTTTCTCCTGTTAAAATCCGACTGCGATAAAAATTTTCATTTGAATTATCAACAATTCCCGTCAGCAAAGTTAAAATCGTAGTCTTCCCTGTACCATTTTCTCCTGTTAGAATATGGATTTCAGCTTTTTCTGGGTCAATCTTTTTAGGAAAGTCCATTTGTAGATGCTCGAAAGCTCCTATTTTGTTGATTTCTAAACGTTCTATCCGAAAATTTTCCATACCATTTTATGCTTGTTTGCCTAAAAATACTCAAAATTTCTGAGCCAATCTATCGTTTGCACCCAAAACTCCTTACGTCCATTCTTCCAAATGCCAAGCACTGTCCCAAAATTTCCATTCGAGGTAGCAACCTTTTTCGTAGGCTTCTAGCATTTGGGTTTGTTGGGTATGGGTACATTTGCGGGCGAGGGCGTTGGCTATGTGGAGGGCTTTTTCAACCAATATAGCAAATTCTTCGCCTGCGTAGGTGTCTATCCATTGTTGGTAGGGATTATTGGGTTGTTTGCTCTGGCTCAGAATGTGGTCGCCTACGGCTTTGTAAATCCAAAAACAGGGTAAAACGCTGGCTACAGCTACTTCTACTTGTGCCAAGGCGGCGGTGCTTAAAACAAAGTTGGTGTAATGATGGCACGTAGGGGAAATGGGAGGTTGAGCTTTGATGTCTAATGTTTTGAAATAAGACGTATGCAAGGCTTTTTCTACCACAATCGCTCCTTGGGCAAATTGGATAAATTGTAAAACGTGGTCTTGGTCGTGGATGCGTGCCGCAATCAACGAAAGTGCTCTGCCAAAATGATTGAGATAAATGGCATCTTGTGCGATATAAAACTTAAATTTTTCAGGTGCGAGTGTACCAGTAATGAGTTCTTGAATAAAGGGCATTTCAACAATAGCGTGATAAATACCTTCGGTGTGAGTCCATGCTTTTTCAGTCCATTTCATAAGCGGAAAGTGATTGTTTAATGAGGGTTAAAGGGTTAAAAAAATGATTTAAGGCACCGTGTCCTTGTCCGATGTGTACGTCTTTGCCCGCATCAATCGCTTGATGAATATATGCCGAAGCGTGCTTGATGGCGGTGTACAGCTCATGTCCGTGTGCCAAATAAGCGGCTATAGCCGACGACAACGAGCAACCGGTGCCATGCGTATTATGAGAGGCAATATACGAGCTATAAATGTGTTCTTCTCTGCCATTTTTTTCCTTAAAAATATTGCAGAGTTGGGTTGTTTGCAAGTGTCCACCTTTGACCAACACCGCTTGGGCGTTGGCATCGAGCAAACGTTGGGCGGCTATTTGCATATCTTCAATATGCTTTATGGGCTGTTGCACCAAGAGAGAAGCTTCGTCTAAATTAGGCGTAATGAGTGTTGCTATCGGGAAAAGCTTCTCTTTTAATACCTCAATCGTTTCATCTTCAATGAGTTTTGCACCACTGCTGGCTATCATTACGGGGTCTAGGATGATAGGAATGGTAGGATACGCTTCGAGTGTTTCGGCAATAGCCAAAGCCAAATCGGGTCGATGAATCATCCCAATTTTGATAGCCAATGGCTGTAAATCTTCTAGCACAGCCTTGATTTGGGCTACGACTACCGCCACGGGTATGCTATGGATGGCTGTTACGCCCAAGGTATTTTGGGCAGTTACGGCTGTAATAGCTGTTGTACCAAAACAGCCCAAGGCCGAAAAGGTTTTTAAATCGGCTTGAATGCCTGCACCGCCACCACTATCGGAGCCAGCAATACTCAATACAGGTAAATACCTGTGGGTTCTTTGTACCATTCGATTCTCGTTGTACCAAACTTTAGCTGAATTTGAGCAGCGAAGTATTGTTTTTGTAAAAATAAAAAATGTACTTAGAAAAAGCACAGGCTTTGAAGCATCTGGAGGAAAACCACAAGAAAGAAGAGGACACTTTTCCCTTCGCCAGCATTATCTGGAGCAGGTTCAAAGGGTATTTCTCAGCTCTGTAAACAGAACACCCCTAAAGCCACTGTAAAGGTACAAAGATTGTGTTGAGATACAAAAAAATGAGCAATGAAATACGATGGCAGGGCATTGGGGTTTATCAAGATGCCAATAGCAAGTATGAGTACTAATACGGCATTGTGAGTTAGTTTTTGCTTAAAAGACAAACACTAACTCACAAGGGCAATTCACCATTTGAAATTGATACTTAATCGAATAGCATTACGCTTATTGGTACTGTTGTTGGAGGTAATCAATTTCCTTCAAAATTGTATGTACAAGCGAAGGCGTTAGGGTATTGTCATACGCTCCTGCGTTTTGTAAATCGTTGGCATACGTGGCTAATGCCTCGAAACTAACGGTAAGGGCTGTGCCTTTCAACTTATGGGCTAAAGCCTTGATTTGAGGCATATCTTTAGCCGCTAAAACTGCATTGATTTCCTCTGGAAATTTTCCTACCTGCTTGAATGCCAATTGCAAGAGTTCTTCTATAAGGTCGTCGTCGTAACCTAGGCGTTCTCGTAAGGCTTCTTTGTCGAAATGTCTGGTGGCTGTCTTATTATCAGTCGTCTGTGTAGTGGTGGCAGCTTTTTCTTTAGGATGAATAAGCCATTTGTCTAGGATTTTTTCTAAAGTTTCCTTTACGACAGGCTTGCTTACGTAGTCGTTCATGCCAGCCGCTAAACAACGTTCTTTTTCTCCTTTGACTGTTCCAGCGGTTAGGGCAATGATGGGAACATCTTTGCCATTTGGCATAGCCCTGATACCTGTGGCAGCTTCGTAGCCATTTAACAGGGGCATTTGTATGTCTAAAAAGACAATGTCTGGTTGATACACAGGAAAAGCATCAACGGCTTCTTGTCCGTTTTTGGCCTCAATAATGTGGGCGTTGGGTAATATTTTTTTGAAAATAGTAGTAGCCAACAACATATTCACTGGATTGTCTTCGGCTACCAATACGGTTACTTTTTTATCGAAACTATGCTCTTGCGATAGGGCAATTTCTACTGTTTTAGGGTTACGATTACCATGATTCAACTTGGCTAAGGATTCATAGATTTGCTGTATTTTGATGGGTTTTACCAATCTTTGTTGCACGTCTAGTTCGATACACGCCGTGTTTACGTGTTCGTCGTCAGAAGAACTGTAGAGTAAAATAACGGGTTGTTCGGCTGCATTGAGGTGCAGTTTTTTACGAATATTTCTAATCGTTTCCAGTCCGTCTAAGTATGGCATGTGATAATCCATCAAAATCACGTCATAGCGTTCGCCAGCTTTGATGCGTTCGAGGGCTTCGATACCATTTTTTGCCGATACGGTATGGATATTTTTCAAAGCCAACATATCTTGCAAAATCAGGCGGTTGTTGTAATTGTCGTCCACAATCAAGACTTTCTCTACCGTGATTTCGCTTTCCCATACCATCGGTTCGCCTGCTTCGGCTGGAAAAGATACCTCGAAGAAAAAGGTGCTACCCTTGCCCGGTGCACTGATGAGTTCGAGTTTACTATTCATCAATGCCAATAGTTTGTTGGCAATGGTCAAGCCCAAGCCTGTGCCGCCGAAGCGTCGGGTAGTAGAGGCATCTTCTTGAGAAAAGGCTTCAAAGATTTTTTGTTGGTTTTGGGGTTCAATGCCTAGCCCTGTATCTCTTACCGAGAATTTAAAGCGTGTAGGCTGATTTTCGTGTTCTTCTAACACTTCAACTTTTAGCTCTATTTCTCCTTCTTGGGTAAACTTTACGGCATTGCTCAACAAATTGACCAGTACCTGACGCAAGCGAATAGAGTCGGCCCAAATATAGCGTTTTACTTTGGGTGAAATATTCAAGAGCATTTCCAATTCTTTTTTGTGTGCCTGATATTTAATCATATCGGCTACTTGTCCACCTAGTTCTAAGAGGTCGGTTTTTTCAATGGAAAGCTCTAATTTACCTGCTTCAATTTTCGAGAAATCAAGAATGTCGTTGATAATATCAAGTAAAGAATTGGCCGACTGAAAAACCGTTGACATATACTGGCGTTGTGTATCGTCGAGTTTGGTTTTCATGAGCAAGTCGGTAAAGCCGATAACGCCATTGAGGGGCGTTCTGATTTCGTGGCTCATGTTGGCCAAAAACTCAGATTTCGATTTACTGGCGGCTTCGGCTTGCTCACTAGCATTGCGTAATTCTTGCTCTACTTTTTTACGTAAGGTAATATCTCGTAATACAGATTGTACCATGATTCGCCCGTTGATACGCATGGTATTGAGTAGCACTTCGCAGGGGAATACGTTTCCATTATCAAAACGTCTATGTACGGTATCGAAATGGGCTTTTCCTGATTTAGCCAAGCTGTGACGGACTTCTTTGAGTAATTCTTCGGTAGGTTGTCCGCTGGGTTGCATGGCTGGTGTAAAATCAGCGGCTGTTAATCCTAGTAAATCGGCTTTGGTATTTACGCCTAGCAGTTTTATAGCAGCCTCGTTGCAGTCGTAAATACCACCAAGATTTTCAAAAATCATTACAGCATCTGAGGTAGTGTCAAACAATGCCCTGAATTGTTCTTCTGAGCGAGCGATAGATTCTTCGTGTTCCTTGCGTGTGGTGATGTCTTGTAAATAACCGTGCCATAAGAAGCTGTCTTCTAGTGGTTCGGGCGAGCATTCTACCCGCATCCAACGGTTGCCTTTGGTTGGCAATACCACCCTAAACTCATACTCCCATTTGCTTCCTCCTTTGAGTGCCTCCCACATACTCTTACGAGCCGATTCTATTTCATCTGGATGAATACGGTCGAAAATGAGCATGGAGTTTTGAGCCAACTCATCAGGATTTAATTCATATACCTCTTTTGCTCCTTGCGAAATAAAAGGAAAGGTCGTTCTTCCATCTTTAAAAACCTGTAACTGAAACAATACACCTGGTACTTGCTGCGAAAGTTTGGTCAGCAAATTGACAGAATGCTTTGCGGCTGTTTCGGCTATTTTCAGTTGGGTGATGTCTTGTGCTGTGCCATAAAGCCTAACACAAACACCGTCTTTAAATTCGGCTTTGCCAATGGTTCTGATCCATTTAGCATTATTTTTGTTGGTAACAATTTCTAGTTCTAAATCATAAGGTGTACCGTGCTGCACACATTTTTCGAGAGCATCCTTGATTTTGGCTTGTGCATCGCCAGCTTTATACAGGTTTTTTCCCCATGTAAACACAGGTACGTAGTCGGGTGCAACCTCATAGATTTCTTTGGTAACATCAGACCAGTACAGTTTCATGCTAGGCAAATCTAACTGCCAGCCACCTACCAACGCTACTTGGTTGGTTTGTTGGAGCATTTCTTTGGTAAATTCTAGCTCGTCGTTGGCATTTTTTCGCTCGGTGATGTCTCGTTCTACAGCAATAAAATTGGTACAAACGCCATTGCTATCGAACACAGGATTAATGGTTAAATCAATCCAGTATTTCTTTCCTGATTTTGAATAATTCAAAACCAGTTCATTGATGGTTTGATATTTTCTTAAAGCTTCCCGAATGCGATGAACGGTAGCAGGGTTGGTGTCGGGTCCATGCAGGAGTTGCGAAGGACGCTTACCAATGGCTTCTTCCATGCTGTAGCCCGTTAATTGACAGTATGCTTGATTCACCCACGTGATACGCCCATAGGCATCGGCAATAATAATCGCATCGGTTGTTTTGGAGGCAACCAATGCCAGTTCTTTGAGTTGGGCTTCGGCTTGTTTTCTATCGGTAATATCATACGCCGTAAGCACTATTTTACGGCTCACTTGGTCGATGTTGGCGGTAAGGTGCGTCCATACCCAATGCCCCACTTCGTGCAATAGCCGAATGTCGATGCTCTGGGCTGGTCGGTTGGTTTCTACGGTTTGTAAAATCGTTTGGAAGAAAGTTTCTTGGTCGTCGGGATGAATAAAATCAATGAACTTTTTATCTAAACTTTGTATAACGGAATGGCCATAAATTCGCTCCCAACTGTCTGATATATAGGATAAAAATCCGTTTTGACTCATGACCAACAATACATCGCTCATGTTGGAAATAAGCACTGATAAATCGTTTTGGATGCGTAGTTTTTCGGTAATGTCTAAGCCTACACACACAATGCCACAGGGCTGTTGTTGCTCGTCGAACTGCACCATAAACTCCCAATGATTAACCATAATCTCATTATGGCGGTTGGGTTTACGCAAGATTACTTCGTGCGATTTATGAGGCTCGGCAAAGCATTTTTCAACAACATCACGGCATTTTTGGTGGTCTTCTGGAATGATTAATTCGAGGGCATTTTTGCCAATCACTTCTGCTCTCGAATAACCCAAAGCATGGCAAAAGAAGTCGTTGATAAACGAGTAATTCCCAGCTAAATCAACGGTGGTCACATATAGAGAATGATTATTGAGTATAGATTCAGCTAAAAGCTGATGTTGAGGCGTGTTTAGCTTGGTGTTTTTTTGCTGTTGAAATGTTATCAATACACGGTGAAGCTCGCCTGTAGCATCATGTACAGGATAGCCTTTACAAGCAAAGGTTTTGGCTTCAAGGGTTACGTAGCAGCCCATCAAAAGTAAACTTCCTGTTTCAAAGGGCGTTGTTTGTTGTAATAAAGCCTCTAGCCACTGCATAGGTTGTTCAGGGGCAACGATTGCTTGCCCTGCTAAACATTGGCGAAAAGCCTGATTCATCCATACATTAGACGGATTCTTACAATCCCAATACCATAGCCCATCAAACGAATTTTCCTGAATCAACTCAGCAAAGGTGTCGTCGTATCGAAGGAGTTGGCTGCATTCTTTTTTCAAATAATCCATTTTCAAAGTAAAAATTAATGGTTAGCAACTATGCCAAGAAGCGTAAAGTTTGTAAAAGCAAGTAATTTCAACGATAGCTTGAGCACATCATTTTATTTATTTTTTTATCATGATTATGCGTAAGCTGTACTGTTTGACTAAAAGGCAGATTGCACCGTTTGAAAATATTTTTTAATCTTAGACACGCAAATACCATAAAAGTTTAGCATAATAAACTCTAAACAAATACCTTCAAGAGTGGAGCGGAGGGGCATTAAAATTATCAATGTTGTGCTTGTGTGGGTCAATTTACAGAGTTTCTGCAAATTTTCAAATGAGAAAATTTTTATTTTATCTTAAAAATAGACATTTCATACTTAAAAGCTTAAATTTAAAGCTTTTAAGTATGAAAAATGCCTGATAAAATATGTTGAAATAGTTGTTTACAAGCGTAAATACACGTAGTCTATTTTTTCGTAGCGTAGCTTAGTAGCTAATTGTTGCTGGTCTTTGTAGTTGAAAACTTGTCCGTCGGTTCTTACCGCTTCTAACAAACGTAAATCAAGATTTGTTACCAGCCAATCGGCTTTTTGTGCTTGCATGGTTGCTACAATGCCTTCTTCTGGAAGGTTTTTGTCGGGCGTAGCGTAAAAGCCTGCATAGCCGTAGTTTATATCTACAGCCGGCGACCATAAAGCTTCGCCTACGGTTTGCGACACTACAGTATAGCATTGGTTTTCTAAAGCCCTAGCCCTAGCCCCAATATGCACACGGGTTGCCCCCCTGATGGTTTCGGTACAGCTCGGTGCCAAAATCACGTGTGCTCCTGCTTGTGCCAACAACTGCGAGCCAATCGGAAATTCTACGTCATAACAAATCTGAATGCCAAATTTTCCCCAATCGGCTTCAAAAACACTTAGTTGCTTTACCCCACTGCTAATACCCCAAGATTCGTTTTCAAAACGAGTCATAAAAAATTTATCTTGGTAGCCAACCAAGCCTTTGGGCGAAAAAACAAAGGCTCGGTTGACGGGCTTTTGGTGGTGTAGTACAGGCAAGCTTGGGGCTACAATACCGATGTGGTATTTTTGAGCCAACTGAGCAAATACCGT
Organism: Cytophagales bacterium; assembly: GCA_013298025.1. Lineage (GTDB taxonomy): Bacteria > Bacteroidota > Bacteroidia > Cytophagales > Spirosomataceae > Flectobacillus. The sequence goes on from JAAFJE010000003.1 coordinate 36,453, forward strand.
ACAAAAATCGTCTTTGAGGGTATCTAGCACATTGACTTGCGTATGCAAATCGGCTTTGATATGTTCAGGAAAAATACTCACCAACTCCATTGAGCCATATTCAGGAAAAAGCAACAGTTGGGCGTTTTGCTGCATGGCTCGTTGCACCCATCGCTCAGTATGCTTGGCCCAAGCCGCAAAATCATGATGCTCGCTGATAGGATATTGGGCGGCGGCTATGTTTATATTCATTTGTTACGAGAGTTAATAATCTAAGACATTTCGCCAGCAATGGGCTGCTTGAGTATGGCTTTGACGGTGGCAATATCATTGCTTTGTGCGAAGGCAAACATCATTTTGGTAATGGCTGCTTCGGTGGTTAAATCTGCTCCACTGATGACCCCAATTTCTTGTAAATAATGACTCGTATGATAACGCCCTTGGGTTACTCGTCCGCCGTTGCATTGCGAAATATTATAGATGACAATGCCTTTATCAAGGCTGGCTTTGATGTGCTTCAAAAACCATTCGTCGGTAGGAGCGTTGCCTGCTCCGTAGGTTTCGAGTACCACGCCTTTGAGGTTTTCGATGGCTAATACACTTCTGACAACCTGCTCTGAGATACCCGGAAAGAGTTTAAGAATCACGACATTTTCGTCTAAATGTTTGTGTACTTTGAGCGAAACATTGCTTTTGTAATGCCGTAAAAAAGGATAGTTGTATTCAATTCTTACCCCTGCTTCGGCAAGTACAGGGTAGTTTTCTGATTCAAAGGCGTTGAATTGTACACTTTCGTGTTTCCTAGCCCGATTTCCTCTGAGCAATACCGAATTAAAATAAATACACACTTCCGATACAATCGGACGGTTGTTTTGTTTGGCTGCCGCAATTTCGAGGGCGGTAATAAAGTTTTCTTTGGCATCGGTTCTCGCTGCTCCAATGGGTAATTGTGCTCCCGTAAAAATCACAGGCTTGTTGAGATTTTCCAACAAATAGCTCAATGCCGAAGCCGAATAAGCCATGGTATCGGTGCCGTGCAAGATGACAAACGAGTCGTATTGTTCGTAGTGCTGCTCGATAATTTCAGCCAATTGAACCCAAATAACAGGACGCATATTCGACGAATCGAGCAGCTTGTCGAACGTCAATACCGTAATGTCATAATCTAAACGTCCCATTTCTGGCAGATTATCAGGTATTTGAGCGAAATCGAAAGGAACTAATCCATCTGATACAGGGTCATAGACCATTCCTAATGTGCCTCCTGTATAAATGACTAATATTTTAGCTTCGTGTTTGCTATTGGCTTTGGTTTTGATATGAATGCTTTGATACATAGTTTGATGATGTGTTTGAATGGTAAAAGTAATAGTAAGCTAGTGTTGTAGTAATTGTAGGGCATTTTGGGTGGTTTGTGCTATCACTTTGCTTATATCGCAAGCCCAATAATCGGCAATTTTTTGGGCAATAATCGGCAAATACAAAGGCTCGTTACGTTTGCCTCGGTATGGCACTGGTGCAAGATAAGGAGCATCGGTTTCTAAGACAATGTATTCGGGAGAAATATGTGGAAGCACTTTGTCGAGTCCACCGTTTTTGAAGGTTGCTACGCCTCCAATACCCAGCAAAAAGCCCAATTCTATGGCTTTTTGGGCTTCTTCGAGTGTACCTGTAAAGCAATGGAAAATGCCTTTAAGTGTGGGGTCGGCGTTTTTTTCGAGTAAGGTCACGGTTTCCCCAAAAGCATTTCTCGAATGAATATCTATCCACAAACCATGTTTTTTAGCCAACTGGCATTGCCATAAAAAGGCTTCTTCTTGTTGAGCCACAAAGGTTTTATCCCAATACAAATCCATGCCAATTTCGCCGATGGCAATAAATTTTTCTTGGGCTAGGCAATTTTCTATGATTTGTAATTCTTTTTCAAAATCTTCTTTCACATAACAAGGATGTAGCCCAATCATAGGCAAGCATTGCGAAGGATATTGGCGTGCCAAGGCCATCATGCCTTCAATGGTTTCGTGGTTGCAATTGGGCATCCATATTTGCTGTACGCCTGCTTCAAAAGCATGTGCCAACATGGCTTCTCGGTCTTCGGCAAAGGCTTCGTCGTAAATATGGGCGTGGGTTTCAATAATCATAAGGCTAATTTTTGCGTGTTGTTATATAGATTTTATGCTTGATTATCAATTGTTTGTGTTGTTTTTTTCTGAAAATAGCGAAGAAAATAGACAAAAAACTAGGCTATTTTTTGAAACGAATAGCCTTTTTCTTTGAAATGTTCTAGCATCCGAGGCAAGGTATAGCACATATTTTTGGCAGCTTTGAGGCTATCATGAAATACCACAATAGAACCACTTTCGGTATGTTGTAGTGTTTTTTGTAAGACCGTTTCTGGCGAAAGAGCAGCGGAATAATCGCCTGTGAGGACATCCCACATCACAATTTCGTGACTTTGTTGGATTTGTGCCGCTTGGCTTCTTTTGATACGTCCGTGGGGCGGTCTGAAAAGTTTGGGTTGTGCAAGGTCAGAAGCATGGTGTCGGATAGCCTTTTCGCAAGCCTCAAAGTTTTGATAATACCGCTCGTCGGGCGTATCCCAACCTCTTAAATGATTGAACGTATGGTTGCCGATGGCGTGGCCAGCGTCGTAGATTTGTTGGAAAACAGTAGAGTGCTTCGTGATGTTGTCGCCTATACAAAAAAAGCTTGCTTGTGCTTGATATTGAGCCAAGGTTTCTAAAACAAATTCGGTAATGTCAGGAATAGGGCCATCGTCGAAAGTGAGGAAAATCGTTTTTTCAGTGGTGGGTATCCGCCAAGTAAAATTCGGATACAAAGCCCGCATAAGAAAGTTGGTTTTATGAATAAACATACACAAAAGTCAATTTTATGGCAAGTTACAGCTTAATGTTTTGAGAATAAATCTTAGGTGAATTTTTTGCGTAAAAAAGCTCATTGGATACGCATACAGCAATATCTTTATATAAAATAGTGCCGTATTTTTTTTACGGCATTCGTTTTTTGTTATTTTTGTTCTAAATAAAAGGGATAGCAAATGCTTAGAAAATTTAGGGTTTCAAACTTCAAAAGCTTTGAAAAAGATTTTGAAATAGATTTGACTAATGTAAACGGATACGAGTTTAACAAAAACGCTGTGAAACATGGCATTGTTAATCATGCTATCATTTATGGACATAACGGTGTCGGTAAATCAAATTTGGCACTTGCTATTTTTGACATTATCGAACATTTGACCGACAAACAAAGGAACGAGGCTGCTTATAAAAATTACTTAAATGCCTACGGTGATGCGGAGGTCGCTTCTTTTTACTACGAATTTTTGATTAATTCAAAAATTGTAGCGTATGAGTACAAAAAATACGATTATAAGACAATCGCTTACGAGCGTTTTTTGATAGACCAAGAGGAACTTATTGTATTTGACAGAATTAATCAGACCAAGGCAACGATATTGCTACAAGGTGCAGAATCACTCAAAACAACCATAGAAAATGCCGAATTATCCATTTTAAAATATGTCAAAAATAACACGGCATTAGCACATAATGACATCAACGATACCTTTGCTGCGTTCTTTACATTTATAGAACAAATGCTTTATTTTCGTTCTTTGCTTGACAGAACGTACCTTGGTTTCGATACTGGTGGAAAGCACATTTTTGAAGACATTATCAAGCAAAAAAATGTCGAAGATTTTGAGCATTTCCTCAATACAGCAGGTATAGCTTGTAGGCTATCTGTCATTGAAGAAGTTGGGATAAGTACCATTGCTTTCAATTTCAACGGAAGGCAATTGCCATTCAATGAAGTGGCTTCTACAGGCACAACAGCCCTAGCTCTTTTTTATTTTTGGTACCAAAATATACGTAAAAACGCTAATGTTTCCTTTGTTTTTATCGATGAATTTGATGCTTTTTACCACTATAAATTATCGGCTTTGATAGTAGAAAAACTCAAAGAAACAGGGGTACAATTTATACTCACCACACACAATACGTCAATTATGACCAATGATTTGTTGCGGCCCGATTGCTATTTTGAAATGACAAAAAACAATATCAGTTCTTTGTCAAAAAGCACCCAAAAAGAATTAAGAGAAGCACACAACCTAGAGAAAATGTACAAAGCTGGTTCATTTTATGTCGAATAAAGTTTTATTTGTTTTTGAAGGAGAAAAGACCGAAGAGCAAATTGTGTCTAGTTTGCAGGTGTTTTTTTTACAGGAAAACACCACCATAAAATGTGTGTATGGAGCAGAAATATACCAAATTTATCAAGCTATTAAAGCCGATGAAGACTTGGATACCTTCAACTTGTTGAGAGAACGCAGTGTTCAAAACAAAGAAGTGTTAGATGGTTTTACAAGAGAAGATTTTGCTGAAATTTATCTGTTTTTCGATTATGATGGACATTCTTCGTTGGCAGATGATAATAAGTTGGAAGAATTGCTTGCGTTTTTCGATGAGGAAACAGACAAAGGCAAACTCTATGTTAGTTATCCAATGGTAGAAGCACTCAAACATATCAGTGACTACGAAACATTTCGGGATTTGACAGTAGCATGTAAAAAAAATATTGGGTATAAAAACATTGTTCATCATGTGGGCATCAATAAACTGAGCCGCTTCAATAAGTATGACTTAGATACATGGAATGCTTTAATTGAGGTTCATTTGAAAAAGGCAAATTTTATTGTGCATGATTCATTTGCCTTTCCCAACGAATTGATTGCACAGCCTTACCTATTTTCTAAACAATTAGAAAAATACATCAACCCCTTGTCTGTGGTAGCAGTATTAAGTGCTTTCCCTATTTTTCTTCATGACTATTATGGAAACGATGCCATGAAAAAAAGAATAGCGATGTTTCATTGAATACAGCTTTAATGTACTCAAAATCAGTAATTTGAAAAAAATGAGTTTTTCAGATTACTGTATAAGAAAATTCCCTATTCTTCCACCGATAGCCTTTTTTATGTACGACCAAGCCGAAAAATAGGGCATACAATGGATACAGCATTTGAGCCAATGGCAAATAAGCAATGCACCAAGGGCGTTGCTGAAAACGTAAGACCAAACCCAAATAAAGGGCTTCGAGCAATACTTTGGTTAAAAGTAATACCTGTAGCTCGTCGATTCGCCCATATTGCCAAGCCAGCAAACCAAACAACTGCATCAACCAAAACAAGGGTGCAAGCCAAGCCTTCGAGTCGAAACGCCATTTGCTTGCCCAGCGGAGGCGTTGTTGGTAAAACTGCATCCAACTGCTCGGTGCTTGTGTACAAACTTGTGCTTGAACATCTGCCAAAAAATACAACCCTTCTGGAAAGGCTTTCGCCACTTTTTTGAGTAAAAATACGTCGTCGCCCGAAGCGATATGCTCGTTGCCTGCATAGCCGCCCACTGCTTCAAAAACTGCTTTAGGATATGCCATGTTGGCTGCATTGCATAAGAAGGGATGCGTGGCTAAAGTACAAGCACCTACGCCTATCAGACTGGCAAATTCGATGTGCATGAGTGCATTGATAAAGCCTCGTGAGGGGTGAAATGCTACAGGCGAACTGATAAAACTTGCCTTGGTTTGTGTGTAAAAACTGGCTACTGTGCTTATCCAATGCGGAGGCACTAAACAGTCGCCATCGGTGGTCATAATCAATGCTCCCTTGGCACATGGCATGGCTAGGGTAATGGCTCTTTTTTTAGGCGATACATGGGCTTGGGTCGTGGGTAAATGCAATAGCCGTAAGCTAAAATTGGCTTTTGCCCGAAATGCTTCGATTAATTCGACCGTAGCATCTGTTGAAGCGTCGTTGATGAGGATAACTTCAAAAAAAGCATAGCTTTGCTGGTTCAACGATAGCAGTAGGGAAGTAATATGAGGGGCTTCATTTCTGACTGGTATGAGTACCGATACAAACGGAAGCGACTGGCAAGTACTGGCGAGTGGCGTATCGACCAAGCGTTGCCAAGTGTAACAGAGCCATGCTAAAAGTACAATATGGCTTGTAAGGAGGAGTGAACAAATCCAAAGCATAAGCGAGGGTAGGAAAAAGGTGTACGTATGATTTGAGGTGATTTTTTGTTAAAATACAAAAAGTCAATGTTTTATGCAAGTAATCAGCCACTTTCTTCAGAAACCAATTGAGGTATATCGGCGTTACTAATGCCCAATTTTTCTGCCGAATCTGTACCTTTGTACTCTTAACCCCTCAAAAAAGATGGCAGCGACACAAGAAAAGATTATTTTAGGAGTGGACCCCGGTACAAGGTTTATGGGCTATGGTGTGATTTTGGTACAAAATGGGCAGATGTCTGTGCTACAATATGGCGTTATTAATGTGAGTAAATACGCTACGCAAGAACTCAAACTTAAAAAGATTTACGAACGCATTGTAGGCATTATCGAGGAGTTTACGCCTGACGAAATGGCAATAGAAGCCCCTTTTTTTGGTAAAAATGTGCAGTCGATGCTCAAGCTCGGGCGGGTCCAAGGCATTGTGATGGCGGCTGCGTTGTCACGCCAAATTCCTATTGTGGAGTACGCTCCCAAGACGGTCAAGCAATCGGTTACGGGCAACGGAAATGCTTCTAAAGAACAAGTGGCGAGTATGCTCGACCATTTACTTAAAATGAAACTCGAACCCGAAATGTTCGATGCCACCGATGCACTGGGCATTGCCGTTTGTCATCACTTTCATGGCAATAGTATTATGCCTACGACCAAAGGCACGAAAAAAGGCTGGGGGGCATTTGTCAACGAAAATCCCGAACGAATTAAGTAAAAGGAAGCTTACATTTTTAAGTGTTTGTTTTTTAGCGAGATAGATGGTTTTTTATACTGAAGATTTCGCCTAAGTAAACAAATTGTTAAGAAGGCAAGATGATTGAAAACATTTACTTAACATTAGATTAATCATGAGTTTATGTGTAAAGAAGAACTTTGAGGCATCAACAAAGATTCTTTATGAAAACAATCATTCCCACTTTTCTCTTATTGATGCTCTTCGCAGGGGCAAAAGCACAAGATGGCGTATTATTGGCAGCTACTTACTTAGATGCCAACCAAGTATATTACCCACAAGGTACTCAAAAAATGCTTGAACGAACCAATAGCGTCAAGCTTATTGGGACTGATTGCAAACAGGTTTTTTCAGAAAACAATGCTTATGGTTATCGTGTGAACAACCGCACTTGGCGTTTTTATGAAGAGAAAAGCTATGAAATTATAGCCCAAGAAGGGATTTATATTTACAGGTTAGCCATAGATAGCCAAACAAGTTGCGATTTGTACTTTTTTAGTAAAACATCCGATGGTTCTTTGCTACCGCTTAATCGAAAAAACCTCAAAAAAGTATATTACGACAATCCTGCCTTGCTCGAAATGTTGAGTCTATTGCCTTGGCGTTTTCACCTCGAAGACCCCATTCCTCCTTTCAACAAACTACGAATTGCAGAGTTGTACCTCTATACCATAGCCAACTGAGTTAGCAATGGGGCAACAGGGCAAATGGTTAGTAGCATTTGCCCTGTTGCCGTAATTTATTAAGGTGTTTTTTTCTGAAACACCTTTTTCAAAAAAGTATCAATATGCTGTATCGTTGGCTCAAACCAAGGCGAAAACAAGCAAAACGAATGGGGGGCATCGGCAAAGGTTTGTACTTCGCTATAGACGTTGTATGTGGCTAATTTTTTTCGATAATCGTCCCTGCCAGCGTGCATTCGGCTTACCGAACTATTGAGAAAAAGGGTAGGAGGGGTGTTTTGTCCTGCATACGTAAGGGCTGAGGCTTCGTTCCATAAAGCAGGGTTTTCGGCTTTGCTGTAGCCAAACCAATAGGTTGCGGCAGACGTTGAGCGGGTATCATCGCCTTCGCCCGATTCGGGGTGAATATAGGCTACAATGCCGTCGATGTCAACAATCGCATGAACCTTACTGCTATGTTCGTTGAGTCCCAAATCGCCTTCAAAAGAAGGCATTCCATTGGTATTGCCCAGCAAGGTAGCCAATTGACCACCCGCCGAAAATCCTACGGTTGCTACCCGATTGGTATCTATGCTGTAGGTTTTTGCTTGTGTGCGTATCCAACGTAAAGCTGCTTTCAAATCATGAACGGCCGCAGGGTAAAGGGCTTCGGTAGAAAGGCGATATTCGGCTGTAACCGTAACATAGCCTAGCGAAGCCAGTTTTTGTGCCAACGGAATATGCTGGCTTCGGTTGCCCGACCGCCAGCCTCCGCCGTGAATAATGAGCAAACACGGGTAGCCTCTTTTTGCTATTTTTTTAGGGTAAAAAACATCTAATTGTAAAGCCCTATTGCCTGCCTGAATATAAGTAATGTTGCGTTGCTCCTTTACTTGGTTGTTGGTGATTTCGGTTACTAAAAGGGCTTGTGGATGCGTTTTTTGCGTATTTTTCAAGGCCGAATAATTGCTGTAAGAAGTATCGGTAACGCCCGTAAGTCCTTTCGTCGATTGCCCTTTACCGCTTAGGTGTAAGCCTAATCCCAAGGCCAATGCCAGCCAGTATGTTTTTTTCATAAAACTATTTTTTCCAAAAATGCTGATAAGTAGGATTGAGTTTGCCTGCAAAAATTTGTTCATACGTATAAGTAGCCGCTTCTTTATCGCTTAGTTGTTTGCTCCAACTTACTCTTTTTTGTGGCTGAAATCCTACGCCTGTATTTTTATATTCGGCATAAAAGCTTGTTTTTTCTGTATTGGGTCGTCCCCAATTGTGCCAACCTTCGGGCAGAATGTGCTCGCCAAGCGTACAGTTGATAAAGACCGTTTTGGCATAGTCACGCCAAGGTCGTCCCAGATACACCTGCGTAACGCCTGCTGCCGCACTAAGGGTACAGTTTTTGAAAACATAGCCCACTTCTACCCAAATTGGCGTAGAGGCTGCCGTAACGTAGCCATTGGCTTTGCTATGAATCCGACAATCTTCAAAAAGGGCGGTAGAAGAACCAAAAATAAAATCGACTGTACCTTCGATATAGCAATTTTTGAAGAGCTGTCGGGCGTTTTCTCCCGAAGCAAAAATGGTATCTTGATTTCCTAAAAAACGACAATTGTCGAATACACATCGGTCGCCTTCTACGTGTAAGGCAACGGCTTGGCCCACACGCCCGGCGGTATTTTCGATGCTGAGGTTTTCAAACCGAATGTCGTTGCCCATCACTTGTACGGTGTAAGAATCGAAGGTTTCCATTTTTCCTTTGCCCGAATAATCGTCGTAGCTGATAATGGTGCTATCGAGGCTTTCGCCCACAAACGTGATATTGGTGAGCGTGCTTGGTACTACAATTTTTTCTTTATATATCCCTTTTTTGATTTTTACCGTAATGGGCTTAGGCAAATATACCCGAATGGCATTGATGGCATCTTGGATATACCGAAAGTCGCCAGAGCCGTCTTTGGCTACCACCAAATCGTGTTGAATTTTGAGGGCTTGTGCCTGACCCAAACGAGGAATACCGCATAGCATCAGTCCTATGGTACACAGTGAGATGATTGTTTTCATAAATGAGCAGGATAAAAACAGGTTTTGTGTTAGAAAATTCTAAAAGACAAAAACACCTTGTTTTTACTTGAAAAATAAAATAAAAATAATGCAATAACGAAACCGACTTATCTTAAATCAATCCAAACGTCTTAGCATGAGTCTTTTATCAAAGCCACGACTGCCCATGACCTGCACAAGTATATAAGTAACGGTGATAGAATAGGCGAAAAACCAGTAAAAATAAGGAATTAGATACAAGAGAAATTTTACTCACTAAATTTTCTCATTTATGGATGATTTCGGGTAAAAAACAAAAATCAGTAATATTTTGCAAAAAACTTTGCACGAAAACGCAGGCTTTTCATACAAATGTTTTATTTTTGCCTTAGATAATAAAAAGTAAATATTTAAAAAGTTCAATTTTTGAAGCTTCTAAATTACCCTCCCTTTTAACATATCGCCCTGATGTAGTTTGCATAATACTTAATCTTAGGCTACAATTGCCCAGATAGCTTATGCGTTGATTGATAAGATACAAAATCCGAACATTATTGACTACTATTACTTTGTGTGAAAATGATACTAACAGAAATTAGCAGTGAAGTAGGACTACTGAACTTCTTTCATCATAATTACTCTCCGATGTTTATTGTTAGCACGGAGAATCGGCAGTTTCTTGAAGTAAATCAGGCGGCCATCAGTCACTATGGCTATACGAGAGAAGAATTTTTATCTTTGACACTTTATCAAATTAAGCCACAGGAAGATATAGATTCACTGAATAGTTTTTTACAGAAAACAGATAAAAACGTTCTTAATAAAAATCAATGGCGACATATCAAAAAAAATGGCGAAGTGATTTGGGTAACGGTGCAGGCGTATCCGATACTGTTTCAAGGCAAACAAGCCATGATGTCGAGTGTAGTTGATATTTCGGCTGATAAAAAACATGTAGAAACGATTCAAAAAATTAGTGATGAACTTAGTAAATACCAAACGGCTATCAATGCCGCCACCATTGTTTCTATAACCGACGACAAAGGTGTTATGCAGTATGTAAATACCAAATTTGTAGAAATTTCGGGTTTTAAAAGCTATGAATTGATTGGTAAAACACATCGTTTGGTAAGTTCGGGAAAACACAGCAAAGCCTTCTGGTCAGATATGTGGACGCATATCAAAGAAGGTAAATTTTGGCGTGGAGAAATTTGTAATCATACCAAAAATAAAGAGTTTTATTGGCTCGATGCCTCTATTATTCCTGTGCTTGACGAAAACGGAGCGATAGAAAAAGTCATTGCAATATGCAACGATATTACTTTACAAAAGCAACGTGAATGCGATATTGTAGGCTTAAATAACGAACTGGCACTGACCAACAAGGCCTTAGAGCAGTCAACGGCACGCCTCGAAGTCATGTCGTTGGTAGCACAATATACCCAAAACATGGTGATTATTATTGATGCCTGTGGGAAAATTATTTGGGTAAACGATGCCTTTTGTCATAAAACCGAATACAGTTTTGTCGAAGCCTTGGGGCAATACCCAAGTGCGTTGTTGCATGGTCCTGAAACTAACCTTGATACCTATTACAAAATCAAAAATGCTGTAGATAAGGGCTATGGATTTTCGTATGAATTGCTGCACTATACCAAGTCGAAGAAAACCTATTGGGCGTATTTAGATGGACAGTGTATCAAAAATCAAGCAGGGGAGGTTGAAAAGTATGTGATTGTTTTGACCGATGTTTCTGAACTAAAAAGGCAAAAAGAGCTTGTCGTGCGGTCGGAGTCTGAGCTCAACGCCCTTATCAGCAATACGGGAGGTATTCACGTGTTGTTGGATGAAAACCTACAGGTATTGAATTACAATTTGGCGGCGGCGAATGTTTCTAGTCGATTGTTCAAAAAACCTTTGAGTAAAGGCATAAAGGTATTAGACAATGTACCTGTTGAGTCGAAGAGTGACTTTTCTTATCTCGCCCAGTTGGCACTTCAAGGAACGGCTACCATCAACCGAGAAGTGCGAGTACCGCATACGAAGCTTTATTGGCAAGTAAACTATATTCCAACCAAAGACCATACAGGCAAAGTAATTGGCGTTGTTTTTACAGCCCTTGATATTACCGCAAGAAAACAAGAAGAAGACAATACCATGAGAACCAAAATGCTTTTGAGCCAAGCCGAGATTATGGCAAATATGGGAAGCTGGGAGTTCGACCTTGGTACAGAGGCGTTGATTTGGTCCGACCAACATTTTAGGATTTGTGGCTTTGAACCTCAGCAATTTAGCCCGACGCTCCAATCATTTCGAGCTATTATAATGCCCGAAGACTTACCTATTTTTGAACATTTTTTGGTACAAATCAAAGAAGCTAATACAACGCTTGCCTGCGAAATTCGTCTGCTTACTGGCCCCAATAATATGCGTTATGTGCGTTTGAAAGGACATACGATTTTCAATAAAAAACAACAACCCAAAAAGATATTAGGATTAATCAAAGATATTACCGAAGATAAGGCGATTATTACAAAAGAAGAGAAAGAAAGAGCCAAGCATATTGCCTTGATTGAAAATATGCCCGACCCAGTTTTTGCTATTGATATGCAATTGAACTTTTTGTCGTTCAACCAAGCATTCAAACGATACGCCAAAGCACGGGTAGGATTTGCTCCTACCGAAGGCATGAATGCCGACGATTACTTTCTACAAGGGAAAAAAGCTGGTTTCAAAGAGATTATTCAACCTTGCTTGCAAGGACAAAAACGTTCGTTTGAGTTTCACTTGCGTGTGAGTGGGGCTGTTTATTATTTTGTGATTACGGCTAGTCCGATTTACAACGATACCAATGAGCAAATAGGTATCATGATTTTATCGACCAATATCACCGAACGAAAGCTCATGGAAATGGCTTTGCTCGAAAGCAACGAGCGTTTTGGGTATGTGGTAAAAGCGACCTTCGATGCTATCTGGGATTGGAATGTGGTTGATAATGAAATTTATCTAGGCGAAGGTTTTTCACATTTATTTGGGTATCCTACGGGTAAATTCCCTGTAGTAATGGATGAGGTAATGGCAAATATCCATCCCGAAGACCGCCCTGTTGCACAATCGGTTTTGAATAACCTTTTGGCAGGCAACCAAGAAACATGGGGCTATAGCTATCGCTTCAGAAAGGCCAATGGCAGATATGCCCACATACAAGATAAGGGTATGATTATCAGAAATGAAGAAGGGCGTGTGGTGCGATTGATTGGGGCAATACAAGATATTACAAAGGCTAAAATTGAGGAACAACGCCTCAAAATGATGGAATCGGTCGTAACACATACCAACGACGGAGTGATGATTACGCAACTGTTACCCGACAAATCGGCGCAAATTATCTATGTAAACCAAGCCTTACGTAATATGACGGGCTACCAGAAGGAGGATTTACTTGGCAAATCACCTTTTATGCTCACCAATCCGGGTCTGAATACCGAACAATTGTATGACATCGACTCGAATTTTAGTCGTAAAGAAGGCTTTCAAACCGAAATTTTACAGTACCGCAAAGATGCCCAGCCGATTTGGGTAAGTTTGGCAGCCGTACCGATGCTAGACGACAAAGGAAATATTACGCACTGGCTTTCTATTCAACGCAATATCACCGAAAAGAAAAAAAGAGAGCTAGAAAGAGAACAAATGCTCAAAGAATTGGCCCAAAATAACCAAGAACTCAAGCAATTTAGTTATATCACTTCGCATAATTTGCGTGCTCCTTTGACCAACCTCATGGCGATTGTGGATTTACTCGATACCAGTAAAATCAAAGATGTTGAAACATTACAATTGCTAGAAGGCTTCAAGATTTCGACGGCTCAACTGCACCAAACCCTCAACGATTTGATGAATATTTTGGTGATTAGAGAAAATAGCCATCAACGCCTCGAAAAGGTGTTTTTGCAAGAAAGCTTCGACACTATTACCCAACGCCTCAAAGATAGCATCAAGATTTGTCAGGCTACCGTTACGCTCGATTGCACGGCGTTCTCCACTATCATGGTAAATCCAAGCTATTGGGAAAGTATTCTACAAAACCTTCTTTCTAACGCCATTCGTTATGCACATCCCAACAGAATGCCTGTAGTTCAGGTGATTACACAATTCAATCAAGCAGGGCGTAAGCAAATTATTGTCAAAGATAACGGCGTGGGCATGGACTTAAAGTTGGTGCAAGATAAAATCTTTGGATTGTACCAACGTTTTCACCGCAATTCGGGAAGCAAAGGTATTGGGCTATATTTTGTTAAATCGCAACTGATGTCGATGGGGGCAAGCATCGAAGTAAGCAGTGAAGTTGATATGGGCAGCGAATTTACAATTACCTTGGCCGAGTAACCTTTATGCCCAAAGTATTTATACGCATTTACCTAATCGTTATATATTTCCTGTAAAAGAAAAATAGCCGAATGAACTTCGGCTATTTTTACTTAAACCCCAATTGTCTATTCTAGTTATGTCGCCGCAGTTTACTATCAAGATTATTCAACAAGGCTCACACTTTGCTTTCACCTCATGACAAGAATTGTTGAATAAACTGCGTATGTTAAAGAAACACTTTCTCTAAAATTTCCACAAAAAAATAAAAAAGACTTTATATAACCATCCTGTACCATATAGCACAGTTGTCGAATTGCAGTCATATCAAGTAAATTAGCCCCTGAACAGTACGCCACAGGACGAGCCTTTTGAGGCTTTTCTGTAATTATGTAACTTGAAATAATGATACAAAAAATTAAAAAAAGATAGTCTAAAACGTTTACAATCGTATTAAAGATTTTGATTCTTTCGGATAAACAGTAGGCTAAAAAACTTTTCAAGGCATGAGATTTTACTCAAAATTTTTTTTATTATTTGTCTGTTTTTTTTCGTTGAACATAAGTGTTTTTGCTCAGAAACCTGTCTATGATACAACCAAACCTTGGGCTTATTGGTGGTGGATGGGCAGTGCGGTATCGGAAGAAGGCATCAAGAAAAACTTACAAGACTACGCCAAGGCTGGGCTAGGAGGTTTGCACATCATCCCGATTTATGGCGTAAAAGGAAATGAAGCAAATAACATTCCGTTCTTGAGCGATAAATGGACGCAAATGCTGGCGTTTACCGTAACCGAAGCCCAAAAATTAGGCTTGGGCATCGACCTTACGATGGGTACAGGCTGGCCTTTTGGAGGCAAACACGTTACGCCCGAAGATGCCGCCAAAATGTTTGAGGTCAAACAAGAGCAAGGAAAATATGTACTCAACGTTTTGCCAACCAAGCAAAAAGTAAAACGGGCAGCACCCGGTGGCGAAGGCTGGGTTTTAGACCATTTTAGCCAAGAAGCGTTGTTGCATTATATGCAACCTTTTCAATTGGCTTTCGGACAAAAAAATATCCCTTTTCGTGCCTTGTACAACGATTCGTATGAAGTGTATGGGGCTAATTGGACGACTCATTTTTTGGAAGAATTTAAAAAAAGAAGAGGATACGACCTCAGCCCGTACTTAGAAGTATTGGTCAAAACACAAACCAACGACTTACTCGAAAAGCGTATTTGGGGCGATTATAATGCCACCATTGCCGATTTGTGCCGAGAGGTTTTTACCGCAACTTGGGCAAAAGCCACACATGATATGGGTAAAGTTGCCCGCAACGAAGCACATGGCTCGCCGGGCAATATGCTCGACTTATACGCTCTTTCTGATATTCCCGAAACAGAGTATTTTGGAACAAAACCTTTCGATATTCCCTATTTTAGAAGAGACCCCGATTTTGAAGAAAGCAGATACGGCACACCCGACCCACTGGTGATTAAATTTGCCACTTCGGCGGCTAACGTAATGGGTAAAAAATGGGTATCTTCCGAAACTGCTACATGGCTTGCCAACCATTTTAAGGTATCTTTGTCGCAGGTAAAACCCATTGTAGATGAGTCATTTACGTCTGGCATCAACCATATTTTTTATCATGGTATTCCTTACTCACCTCCCCAAGAAACGTATCCAGGTTGGTTGTTTTATGCCTCTACCAACTTCAATCAGCAAAGCCATTTTTGGAACGAATTTCCTGCTTTAAATGCCTATATCAAGCGTTGTCAGGGCATTTTACAAGCCAGTAAGCCTGACAATGATGTGTTGTTGTATTTTCCGATTCACGACATTTGGCACGATGCAGGAGGCAAAGACCACATCCATTTGTTGAGCGTTCATGCCAATGCCCAAGAATTGCTGTTTGCAGGTTCGTTTGGGAAAATTGCCCGCACTTTGCAACAAGCAGGTATCGCTGCCGATTATATTTCAGACCTTCAAATTACGCAGGCAAAAGTAAACAAGCAGGGGCAGCTTGTTACCCAAGGTGGTACAGTCTATAAAAGTTTACTGGTACCATACACTCATTTTTTACCTATAGAAACCTTAGAAGCTTTAGTAAAACTACAAAAAAAAGGAGCAAAAATAATTTTTGCCGAAAAACTTCCCGAACAAACTGCTGGTTTTGCTCATTGGGAACAGCACGAAAAACGCAAAGAAATACTTTTGCAACAACAAAAAGCTGTGCCCTTAACAGATTTATTGCATACTTTACAAAAAACAGGCGTGAGAGCCGAAGGCTTACCCGAACAAGGCATTTCGTTTATTCGTAAGAAAAACGCTCAGGGAACGGTGTATTTTATCAGTAATTTTTCGCAAAAATTTCAAAGAGGCACTTTAGCGTTGCAAGCCCAAGCCAAGGCTGTTTCGTTGTACGATGCCCTGCACGACGAGCAGCATTTTTTGCCTTTTACCCATAAAAAAGCGGGTCAAACGACTATTTCCCTGCGGTTGTTGCCCGGCGAAAGTGTATTTGTACAATTGTACGACAAGCCTCAACCAACGAAAGCTACCGAAACATGGCAACTGAGTACCGACGAATATTTGCCAATAGGCAAAACATGGGAGGTACGTTTTTCGGAAGGACAGCCCTTTCTGCCAAAAGCATACACGACCGATAAATTAGGTTCATGGACAGATGTTGGCGATTCTACGAATACCTATTTTACAGGTACGGCCATTTACAAAAGCAGTTTTGCATGGCAAGTCAACAAAGACATTAAGCAAGTATGGTTGAATTTGGGAAATGTGCGAGAAACCGCCGAAGTGAGCATCAATGGAACGGCCATTGGTTTAGCTTGGTGTTTGCCCTTCCGATTGTCGGTGCCAGTGTCACTTTTGAAGGCAGAAAATACCATTGAAATTAAGGTAAAAAACCTATCTGCTAATCGAATGCGGTATATAGACAAGCAATCGAGTGGATGGAAGAAATTTCAAGACATCAATATCGTGGATATTCAGTATAAAGCCTTATCGCCAGCCCAATGGAAGCCCGAACCGTCGGGTTTATTAGGGCCGATTTATTTAGAATTGTACTAACTCTGTTGTAATAATTGAGTGAATTAGTGAGTTGTGAGTTAGTGATTTATGAATTAAGTTTCTTACAATCAAGGGTTTATGAGTGATTGATTTTGTAAATTCAATCACTCACTCACTCAATCGCTAACTCACTAACTATAAAATCATCAACATACGCCAAAGGGCTGTCAAGAAAACCCCCACAATCGCAAAAGGCGTGAGTACTTTCCATGTTAGGTACATCAGTTGGTCAACACGCAGGCGTGGATAAGTCCAACGAACCCACATTTGCACAAAAATCAAGGAATATGCTTTACTGAGCATCCAGAAAAAGCCCCATAAAGCCCCAGCCCAAGTACCCGGCTCGCCCGAAGTCCATGAGGCAAGTTTAATGAAGCCGATAGAAGGAAAAGGCGTATTCCAGCCACCCAAGAAAAGAATGGTTGCCAGCAAGCTCACCAAGAGCATCATGCCGTATTCCGACAAAAAGATTAAAGCCCAACGCAACCCCGAATATTCGGTATGAAAACCACCCACCAATTCAGATTCGGCTTCGGGTAAATCGAAAGGAGCACGGTTGCTTTCTGCCAAAGAAGCGATAAAGAAAATGACAAAAATAGCTCCGAAGAAAGGGATTCTAAAGATATTCCATGTAAGAAAACCGCCCACCTCAGACACATCAATGCCTAGAAATTTTAAGCCAAAAAGATAATTGCTCGTGGTGCTATAAATGCCTTGTTGTAAGCTAATTTCTTGTAAACTAAGTGTTTGAGAAACCATGATTACACAAGCAATCGAAAGCCCCAAGGGAATTTCATACGAAATAATTTGAGCAACCGAACGCATCGCTCCTAAAAGCGAATACTTGTTGTTGGAAGCCCAACCGGCCATCAAAATGCCGATAATATCAATAGATACAATAGCGAGCAAATAAAACACCCCAACTGTAGCTTGTGAGCCTTGGAGGTATTCGCCTGGCCCTAGTGGAATCACGGCAAAACCCGCAAAAATAGCACAAAAAATGATACAAGGAGCAGCCAAAAACAGCCATTTGTCACTGAGTTTAGGCACAATGTCTTCTTTGAGCATCAATTTGATAAGGTCGGCAAAAAGCTGTAAAAGCCCATATTTACCTACTACCATTGGACCTAGTCGGTCTTGCATAAATGCCGATATTTTACGTTCTGTATAAACACCAATAACGACATTAGCCAATACCAATGCCAAACAAATCAACAGGGCAATAATCATGATAAGTTACTTGTATGTATGAGATTGCTTGAAGAGCCGCTTACGGCCGTAAGCGGCCTAAAATTAAGCTTCTTGTGGAGCTATCTCTGCGGCAGCTACCACTTCGGCAGCTTTGGCGAGTGCCTGTTCGAAATCGGCAATAAGGTCATCAACGGCTTCGAGACCTACGGCAATGCGTACCAATCCTTCGGTAATACCAACCTCAGCTTTTTGTTCTACACTCAACTTTGAATGCGTCGTAGAAGCTGGGTGTGTAATAATAGTACGGGTATCGCCAAGGTTGGGCGAAATAGAGGCGATAGTCAAATGTTTCGACATTTCGTTGACTGCCGCAAAGCCCCCTTTTACATCCATGGTCATAATCGCTCCACCCATTTTCATTTGTTTTTTCGCCAAATCGTATTGCGGATGAGAGCTAAGGAATGGATATTTTACAAAATTGAGGGCTGGATTTTTCTCTAAAGCGGTGGCTAATTTCAAGGCATTTTCGGCGTGTTTTTCAACCCTTAAATGAATTAACTCTAAACTTTTTGATAAAATCCACGCATTAAAGGGCGACATAGAAGGCCCCGTATGACGAGCAAAGAAACGAATTTCTTTGATTAAATCGGCTCTACCACACACCACACCACCAAGCACACGACCTTGTCCGTCGATATATTTGGTAGCCGAATGTATCACCAAATCTGCTCCCCAGTCGGCTGGCGTTTGAATCACGGGCGTAGCAAAGCAGTTGTCCACGGCCAAAATAAGGTTATGTTTGGCTTTGAGTTGGGCTATGGCTTCTAAGTCAATTAAATCAAGGCCTGGATTTGACGGACTTTCGCAGAACAAAAACTTGGTGTTTGGCTGAATGGCTCTTTCCCATTCTTCTATTTTATGTCCATCGACAAACGTACAAGTAATGCCCCATTGCGTTGTGATTTTACTCAAAATTTGAATAGCCGAGCCAAACAAGGCTTTAGAAGCTACTACGTGGTCGCCTTGTTTGAGTAAGGCTGCCATCGCAGCAAAATTGGCGGCCATACCCGAAGCAAAGGCAAGTCCATCTTCGGTATTTTCGAGCATACACATTTTTTCTACAAACTCATCCACGTTGGGATTCATGTAGCGCGAATAAATATTTCCTTCGATTTCGTCGGCAAAAATGGCTCTACCTTGTTCTACATCTTCAAATGTAAAACTTGAGGTAAGGTATAAGGGAACAGAGTGCTCACGGTTGTGTGAACGTTCTGCTTGGATTCTGATGGCTTTTGTCTGTTTTTTCATCGTACTCTTTTTATCGTGTGGATTCTGTCCTTGGTTCTGAAGCTTTGTGAAATAAAGCCCCTAAATTACATTCATTTCTTTG
This sequence comes from Cytophagales bacterium, assembly GCA_013298025.1. Taxonomy (GTDB): domain Bacteria; phylum Bacteroidota; class Bacteroidia; order Cytophagales; family Spirosomataceae; genus Flectobacillus. Next base: position 55,974 of record JAAFJE010000003.1, read on the forward strand.
ATTCAACGGCAAATTTCTGCCCTTTTTCATAAATAAACTATTTTTTTGTAGAAAGATTCACCCCTACTATGTATTTTAGAAGCCTGTATCCATTTTTCTCAACTAAACTAAATTTGTACTTCAAACATGAAAAAAACTCTGCTATCCTTAGCGGCATTTATGTTGCTTGGTGCTTCGGCTGTGGCACAACGGACTATTCTTCACTGTGGCACTTTCATCGACGTAAGCAAAGGCACAACTCAAAGCCAAGTTTCAATTATTGTAGAAGGCCGTAAAATTACGGCTGTCGAAGCAGGCTACACTGCTCCGAAAGGCAGTGATAAGGTAATCGACCTTAAAGCCAAAACCGTAATGCCGGGGCTTACCGATATGCACGTACACATAGAAGGCGAAACAAGCAAAGACCAATTAATCAAGCGTTACCAGTTCAATCAGGCCGATGTAGCGTTTGAAGCGGTGCGTAATGCCAAAGTAACTTTGTTGGCAGGGTTTACGTCGGTCAGAGATTTGGGTGGCTCAGGGGTAAATATTGCCCTGCGGAATGCCATCAACAAAGGGGTTGTCCAAGGGCCAAGGATTTATACGGCTGGTAGAACCATCGCTACTACGGGCGGTCATGGCGACCCTACCAATGCCCTGAGCGAAAACTATACTCCAGACCCAACAATGCTTTCGGGTATTATCAATAGCCCAGAAGAGGGACGCAAAGCGGTGCGTCAACGTTATAAAGAGGGGTCCGACTGTATCAAAATTACAGCTACAGGGGGCGTGTTGAGTATTGCTAAAAATGGAAAAGCACCACAGTTTACCGACGAAGAAATCAAGGCGGTGGTTGAAACGGCAAAAGATTATGGCTTTCATGTGGCGGCTCACGCACATGGAGCGGAGGGCATTAAGCGTGCTGCCAGAGCTGGTGTAACCACCATTGAGCATGGCACATTTATGGACGATGAAGCCATTGAAATTATGAAGAAAAATGGCACGTATCTCGTGGCTACTATTTTGGCTGGTAAAACCGTAGCCGACTCGGCAAAAGTACCCGGCTATTATCATCCTTTGGTTGTGCCAAAAGCCTTAGAAACAGGGCCACTTATCCAAAATATGTTTGCCAAAGCCTATAAAGCTGGCGTTAAAATTGCTTTTGGAACAGACTCAGGCGTTTCGCTTCACGGCTTAAATGCGTATGAATTTCAGTACATGGTAGAAGCTGGAATGCCAGCTATGGAGGCGATTCAGTCGGCTACGGTTGTGCCAGCCAAAATCTTGGGTGTCGAAAAAGATTTAGGTTCATTAGAAGCAGGCAAATTGGCCGACATCATTGCTACCGATGGCAATCCTTTGCAAGACATCAAACTCATGCGTAAAGTAAGCTTCGTGATGAAAGACGGTGTTGTGTATAAACAATAAGCAAGCCCTGTACTTGGCACATTACGAAGGATTTAAGGCATAATGCTGAATTGTGAATTTTTTCAAATAATATTGGCGTAGTGGCAACTGCAAAAGTTGCCGCTACGCCAAAAATGCTAACGCAGTTTTCTCCACCAATACTTCATTTTTTTGACAGAATCTTCTTGTTCGCCAATATCAGGCCACGAAAATTCGCTTACAAGGTTAGTCGAAAGATGATAGCCTCGTTTTTGCCAAAAAGCATCGTTGGGTCTGTAGTTGGCAGGCTTGAGCGGATGGTCGTAGGGGCGTTCAACGGCACAAAAGCACGTCAATTCAAAACGCTCCAACGCACGAGCGTAATTTTCTCTTTCATCAAAAAAACGATGCCCTAATCCTTTTCCTCTGTAAGCGGGCAACAAAACACTTTCGCCAAAGTAAAAGATATGTTCGAGGTTGTAGCCTTGTGCTTGGAAAGGTGCTTGCACTTCGGGCGTTTCGTCGATAAGCGGAATAGCCGTGGTTGCACCAATCATCTTCCCTTGGTCATATACCGCAAACAAAAAAGCTTCTGAGGCATCGGCATAGGTTTGAAGATACTTTTTTTCGTAGCTTACAGTTCCTTCATATAAATAAGGAAATTCTCTGAAAACACTGATACGTAAGGCAGCGAGGTCGTCGAATACCGATGCGATATTTTCTCCTGTAAGGGTAACATATTCCATCATGAGGGTATGATAAATAAAATGATTGTATGCTGAAATGTAGGCTGTAAGCAATAATTTAGCTCACCAACTCCATCCAAAGGGTAAGGTTATAATAAGTTGTGATGCGGGTTATTTTGTCGTTTTCTACCGTCAAAAACGCCCCTGCGGGTAGTACGTAGGCTTGGTTTTGGGCTGGAGGCAAACCGTCGTCATTTTTCTTATATACACCATTTACGACAAATTCTACAGCAATGCGTGTAGGGTCGGCAGACGTAAAGAATACCAAGTCGGTTAAGGTTTCGTCGTAGCATTCATCCATTTTGTCGAGAAATGCTTCAAATTGAGCAAGCCCAATGCGAACATCGCCTTGGTTGGCTTCGTGTCGGATATCTGGATGCAATAGGCTCAACATCCCGTTCCAATTTTTGTTGTTGAAATAATGATAGTACGTTTGTACAATTTCTAGTGCTTTCATAAGGGTATTTTGTTAATGGGCAAATATGGGTACATGATAAATTCTCTATCAAAATTAAAGAAATATGTGTTTTTTTAAGAAAAAAGACGCTATTTAGAGATGTTTATTAACAAAAGAGAATTTACGCAAAAATGCGTTTTTAATAAGAAAAGACGGTATGAATTACCATAAAAATTTGCTAACCTATTGGCGTGCTTGTCTGTATGAAGGCATGAGAGCCGAGATTGATGTAGAACATAGCCCGCTTTTTGTAATTGAGGAAAACCTCTGGCATACGGGTATGCTTACAGATGCCCTTACGGCAACTTTATTTGAAAAAGAAGAAAAGCGTATCAATACCGAAAAAGGACTTCGTTCGCCACAAGACCCCAAATGGGAACGCCCCGAATACATGATACTTTGGTGGTCGCCTTTCTATATTTTACCACAAGATAACCTTTTCGTTAAACCGATTTATCCATTTTGGATTCCTTTGCGTTTGCAACGAACGGGCAGTATAGCTGCACCAGAAGCTTGTACGCCTATCATTCCGAGAGAATGGATGAGTCCCGTGGGCTGGGAGGAGGCCGATTATATTTTTTGTAAATTAGAAGAATACGAAAAATGCCTAGAGTTGCGTCCCAAAACAGCACATTGGGATGATTATAAGGAGTTTATAAATCAAATTTTCGAGCAACTGACCCAGCAAAATATCCAAAGTTTTAACGAAAATGATTATCCTGTAGTACATCAACATACCCTGATTATTCCCGATAAAGACAACCAAGCGGCTAGTGCTTTGTTGGCTTTGTTTGATTATTTGATTGCCGCTAAAAAACTCCCGCTTTTGCTCGAAAATAGCCTCTCGCTTGTTGCTCCCCAAGAGAAACAACCCATTGCTTTTGCGGATTTTATGCAATATCATGTGCGGCATCTCGGACAAATGAGCCACCAATTTGCCTTGAGCCTTACCCAACGGCAGGCATTGTATTCGATGCAGGCACTTGAACAAGGAGAAATATTTGCGTTGAATGGCCCACCCGGTACAGGCAAAACGACGTTTTTGCAAAGTGTAGTAGCCAACGAAGTGGTGTTGTCGGCCTTGAAAGGACAAGCACCTGCCATCGTATTGGCTTGTGCGGCCACCAATCAGGCTGTGACCAATATTCAAGAAAGTTTTACTGCAACAACCGTGGCACAAGATGCCTTTCGGTGCCGCTGGATTCCTGATTTTGAAGGGTATGCCACGTATTTATCGGCAAGAAATAAGCCAGAAAAAGAACTGCAAGGCATCAATTACCTCAAAGCCGATGAGTCGGGTACTTTTGCCAAAATGGAACAGGAAACGTATGTCGAAAAAGCCGAAACTTGCTATTTACAAGCGGTAAGCCGTTATCTACAGCAAAACGTGACAGAGGTGTCGGAGGCGTATTTCTATTTACAAAAAGAACTCCGAAGTATCCAACAATACCTAGCCGAAGGGCAATTGTTGTGGCAAGAAATCTGTCGTGCCATAGAAGCATTTGCCAACGATTATGTAGAAGTTTCGGCTCGTCCTTCGCTTACAACAACGCATGGTTTTTGGTTAGATTTCCAAACGGCACTCGAAGAACAACTATGGCTCATTAAATCGTCGGCTCGCCCCAGTATTCGACAAACGGTTTTGGCCCTCGATAAGCTTGAAGATACTTCTCGGAAGGGCTTAATGCAGTTTTTTACAGATGCCTTAAAAGGTGTCATAGCGATTAATTTGCATTGGAAAAATTGGAACAAATGGCGGAAAAAACAGGGCATTCGGTCTAATCCTGTGATAGCCAATGAGCAACTTTGGGCATTAGAATATAACAAAATAGAACAACCCCATACAAGCACTTATTTTTTTGACGAGCTAGACATTACGCTTCGCAACAAAGCATTTCACTTGGCGATTCATTATTGGGAAGGCCGATGGATAGAAAAAATGCAAGAACAATTAAAAAATGAAGCCCCCAACAAAGGGCGACAAGGCCGCATGACGCTTTGGCAAACCAGAGCTATGCTTACGCCCTGTTTTGTGAGTACTTTTTTTATGGCACCTAAGTTTTTTTCTTACCATAAATTCCTTGGCGAACACGCCGAAGGGCATAAATTATGGGAAAATCCGCCTCTACAAGATTTTGTAGATTATTTGATTGTGGACGAAGCTGGGCAGGTGAGTCCCGAGGTAGGCATTTCGGTATTTGCATTAGCCAAAAAAGCCCTTATTGTAGGCGATACCCAACAAATAGAACCTGTTTGGAAAGTAATTCCTAAAATAGATATTGGCTATTTGTTGCAACATGAAGTAATAAAGCAAGCCCAAGACCCTTTGCTGGCACAACTGCAAGCTCAAGGATATTTGGCTTCGAGTGGCTCGCTGATGCAAATGGCACAGCACCTTACGCCTTGGCTCGACCCACACAACAGTACTCAACCCAAAGGTATCATGCTGCTCGAACACCGCCGATGTCACGAAGAAATTATTAGCTTTTGCAACAACATTGCTTACGGAGGAATGTTGCGTCCGATGAAATCTGTTACTAAAAACAAACAATTATTTCCGCCAATGGTTTTATTAACACACCAAGGGCAGTCGATGGTACAGGGCAAAGATAGGTTCAATGCCGAAGAAGCTAAAGTGCTTGTAATTTGGTTGTTACAAAACAGAAGTAGGATAGAACAACATTTTGCTAGGATAGACCAACAGCGTCGTAGCATCGAAAACTTGGTCGGCATTATTACGCCATTCAGAGGGCAAAGAAAAATACTGTACAAATTGCTCAAAGAAGCAGGTTTTGACACCAATCGTATGAAAGTAGGTACGATTCATGCTTTGCAAGGAGCAGAACGAGAAATCATCCTTTTTTCGCCTGTGTATGGTGCTGGCGATGTGAAAGTCATGTTTTTCGATAGAAACAATCGCCCTAATATGCTCAACGTGGCGGTGTCGAGAGCCAAGCAAAGTTTTATCGTGGTCGGAAATGAAAATCTTTTTGTAGCAGGCCAAGCAACCCCATCAAGTAAACTACGGTCTTATTTACAAAAACTTTCGTAAAATTTAAACGATACGTTATAAAATTAGCTTTTTCGTTAAGTTATAACTTCTAAAAACTTTTCAAATTTGGGCTTAGATTTATAGGAGAAAAGAATATCTTTGTAATAGAACTTAAAAAGTAGCTTAAAAATCCGAGATTCAAGTCGTTTATTTTTTTATAGTGTCATTTATAAACTATTTTTTGCACTGGTCAATATTTTTTTATTTAAGAGGCTTGTGTTTAAGTATAAATACTTGAAAAATATTATCCTTGTGCGTAAATATACTCAAATTCATAATATTGAATTATCACAATCGCCTAGTATTCATTAGTATCTAAAGTAAATATATGAATCATGCTCATGAGAATTGGCTCAAATCTGTTGAAAAAAATCCTTTAGTAAGCAATTTCATCAACCAAATTATTGGTTCAAGTACATGGTTGTGGTTTAGCCATACGCCAGCGTCACTTTGGAATGCTCCCAAATTTTGGGAATTATTGGGTTATGACTTAACAGAGGTCAATCGTTTAGGCTTGCAATGGCAAAATATTATTCATCCCGAAAGTTGTCAATTATTTGAAGTACACCTTCAAAGACTAACTTCGGGTGAAGATTCTTTTGTCTTCGATATTCGTTGCAAGAACCGCAAGGGCATGGTAGTATGGCTTAGATGTCATAGCGTGAAAGTGTCTGCTAACGAGCCGTTTCAGCTATTGTCCTTTTTTGAAGATGTGTCTTCTCAACGATTCACCAATTATGCACAAAATATTTTGGGCAAAGAATCAGAACGGTTTCAATCGGCAGAAGAGTTTATCAAAAACCACGAAGCAATTGACAAAGCAAAATGGACTTCGGCGATTGGCTCTTGGACTATAGAACAGCAAACACAGCAGATTTACTGGGACGATACAGCAAAGGTAATACTGGAAGTACCAATGACTTTTCAGCCAACTTCCGAAAATATTTCTACATTTTTTCATCATGCAGAAGATTACGAACTTCTCTGCTTTTATTTTAAAGAAGCTCTTGAAAAAGGAAAGCCTTTTGATGTTGATTTACAGTTGATTACAGGTGGAAAAAATAGCAAGTGGGTGCGGGTAATTGGGGATGCTTTCTTTGAAAAAGAAGTGTGTGTGCGTTTACAAGGTACATTCAAAGATATAGATTATACCAAAAAAGTAGAGTTGGAGCTACAACGTACCAATAAGCTTTTTAAGAAACTATCTGACCATGTGCCAGGGGGCTTGTTCCAGTTGGTGCGTTATGACGATGGTCGTATTAATATTTTGTATGCTTCCGACCGTTTATACGAGCTGTTTGAAATCGACTACCAGCCCGGTGTGACCACAATGGCCGATGTATTAGACAAAGTACATCGAAAAGACTTGGGTAAATTTATCACGGCCATCGAAGAGTCTTACCTTTCTATGACCGAAAAAGTGGTAGAGTTTCGCTTGGTACTCCCCCAAAAAGGAAAGCGTTGGGTACGAAGTGAATCAACTCCCGAACGTAGAAAAGGCTGTGTGATTTGGCATGGGTATTTACAAGATATTAGCAAAAGCAAAGAAGTCGAAGAAGAAATTGTACGCTCGGAAGCAAAGTTTCGAGCTTTGTATAATTCAACTACCGATGCTGTATTGGTCTTGAGTCAACACCATTGTATTGATTGTAATCCTGCGGCTTTGGTGCTTTTTGGAGCTGATTCAAAGGCTGAAATGTTCCAAAAATCAGCCGCCGATTTGTCAGCACAAATACAGACTTCGGCAAGTAATATGCAAGAGGCACTCTATCAACACGTGATTACCTGCTTGCAAAATAACCAGCACCAATTTGAATGGGACTGCAAACGCCTCGATAATGATGGCGTTTTTCCAGCAGAAGTACGGCTTTCTACACTCAATATCGAAGGCGAACAACTCGTTCAGGCGGTGGTAAGAGACATCACCGTTCGCAAACAAATAGAGTCTGATACTAAAAAAGCCCGAGAAAATGCCGAAGCCGCCAATAGGGCTAAATCTGAGTTTTTGGCTAATATGAGTCACGAAATCAGAACGCCTCTCAATGGTGTGATTGGCTTTGCCGACCTGCTGATGCGTACCCAACTCGACGAAAATCAATATCAATATGCTTCTACTATTTTTTATTCGGCCAATAGTTTATTAGATATTATCAACGATATTTTAGATTTCTCTAAAATTGAGGCAGGAAAAATAGATTTGGTTATTGAAAAAGAAGATATTCACCAAATAGGAGAAAATGTAGTAAACTTGGTGAAATTTCAAGCATACCAAAAAAATTTAGAAGTACTACTCAATATTGCTGAAAATGTACCTAAGTTTATTTGGGCTGATGCCGTTCGCCTACGGCAAATTTTGGTGAATTTACTGGGAAATGCTGTTAAGTTTACCAACAAAGGAGAAATTGAATTGAAAGTTGAAAATAAAGGCTTTATCGGAATAGATGAGTGCATCTTGCGGTTTTCTGTAAAAGATACAGGCATTGGTATTTCTCCCAAAAATATCCATAAAATATTTGAAGCGTTTGCTCAGGAAGATGCTTCTATTACCCGTAAATTCGGAGGAACAGGCCTAGGGCTGACTATTGCCAATAAGTTGTTGTTTTTGATGGACAGCCGTTTGAAGGTTGATAGTGTATTGGGTGAAGGAAGTACGTTTTCGTTTGAAGTACCCTTCCAATATGCCGAAGAAATGCCCGTGGTATGGAAAAATATCTACCGTATTAGAAAAGCACTGATTGTTGACGACAACGCCCAGAGCCGCCATATTATCGGCAACATCCTCAAAACCCAGCATATTATTACGGTAGAAGCCGCCGATGGCATAGAAGCGATGGAAGTATTGCAGGTTCATGGCAATGTGGACATCGCCATTGTCGATTACCAATTACCTCATATCAACGGTCTCGATACCATCAGGCATATCCGAAATAAACGAGGGGCAGCCTTTCCTGCAATTTTACTCGAAACCCTCGAAGATACGTTGGTAAGCGAACGATGCCAAGAATTAAAAATTTGTAAAAAACTCAAAAAGCCTGTTTTAGCAGCCGAATTGCTGCAAGCACTTTCGGAAATTTTTGAAGCAGATAAAACAAAAACACCAATAAGCCAACAACCAAAAAATCCTGAAAAAGAGATTTTTAGCCAACATTCCTATTGCATTTTAGTAGTCGAAGATAACCCCGTTAATATGTTTTTGGCTACGACTATTTTGCATAGTATTTTACCGAATGCACAACTGCTCAAAGCAGAGAATGGAAAAGTGGCTGTTGAATTGGCTGCTATACACGAACCAGATTTAATTTTGATGGATATTCAAATGCCAGAACTCAATGGTTATGAAGCCACACAATTGATAAGACAACAAAAACAAAACATCCACAAGCCTATCATTGCTCTCACGGCTGGCACAGTCAAAGGCGAATACGAACGCTGCTTGGAAGTTGGTATGAACGACTACCTTTCAAAACCCGTCGTAAAAGATGCCATCGACCAAAAGTTGAGGCAATGGCTAGGACAACCCTTGAATCTTATGGTAACGACAACCAGTAAAATAGAAACAGATAATATGCAAGCACATTTAGATTGGAACGATTTGTGTGTGCGATTGGGCGATGACCCCGATTTGGCCAAAGAAATTTTGATGATGGTGCAAGACCAGTTTGAATCAATAACGGCTGAGTTCAAAACACTATTCGACCAAGGAGACGTGGTTGCGGTAAACAAATTAGGGCATAAGGTAAAAGGCACAGCCCTCTCGGCTGCCATGAACGAATTAGCCCAAAGAGCTGCCATCATCGAAAAAACCAAAGAGATGGATGAGGCTACATTTAACCAACTGTTGCAGGCTTTGACCGATGAAATAGCCTATCTAAAGCCCATTATCGCCGATATACTTGCTTCTTAGCTTGTAAGGGTTTATCAGGATTGGGGTTGTTTTTTGTTGAATTTTATCCGTACTTAGCAACATTCAACATAACCCCAATTCACTGTTATGCAGCTTCATCATCTTGCAAAAAAATGGCTCTTTACCTGCCTGTGCTTGTGTATCGCCCTGCCTGAATTTGCCCAGAAAATATTTAATCCACAAAATTTACAAATCGAGTGGCGTGTTGACGAGCCACAAGATATAACCAACCGACAGTTTCGCTCTACTTTTACCTTTACCAATGAAGGTAAAATACCCCTGCCTTCGTCCGATTGGGCTATTTATTTTAATTATATCAGAGATATTGCTCCTTTGTCGGTTACTGGAAATGTACGTATCGAACCCATCAATGGCGACATCGTGAGGATTGTCCCCAAAGTAGGCTTTAGGGGTCTAGCTCCCAAACAGTCGTTTACGGTTTCGTTCCTTTCTTCCGAATTATTTCATAACATTTCAGACGCTCCCGCTGTTTTGTACTGGCAACAGGGCAACCAAACTCCCCAGAGCATCAGCAAATACCGTGTTACGTTGCCTACTTTAGACCAAGTCGGCTATGTAAGTCCTTTACAGATTTTCGAGAAAAATCAAGGGATAAAAGATATTCCTACCGACAAACTTCCGCCTTTTGTTCCTACGCCTACGAGCTACCAAAAAGGAACTGGAAGTGTTGCCCTCAAAGCTACCGTAGAAATAGTAGCAGACCCACTTTTTGCCAAGGAAGCCACCTACTTGGCTGAAAACTTGGCTAAAGTATTTCCTATAAAACCCAATATTGTTACGCAAAGTACAGGCGGACAAACCATTACGATTACCCGTAAAGCACTAGCAGCGGAGGCATATTCCTTACAAACCAATGCCGAAGGCGTTGCCATACAAGCCGCTACGCCACAAGGAGCATTTTATGGTATCCAGTCGTTATTGGCGTTAATGCCTGCCGAAGCTTGGAAAGCACCACAAGCGATAGTTACCTTGCCAGAGGTGATAATTGACGATGCCCCTAGGTTTGCTTTTAGAAGCTTGATGCTCGATGTTGCTCGGAATTTTCAACAACCCGACGAACTCAAAAAAGTACTTGATTTGATGGCTGCTTATAAGCTCAATGTGCTACATTTGCACGCCATCGACGATGAAGGATGGCGTTTGGAAATCCCTGATTTGCCAGAATTAACCGACATCGGTGCTAAACGAGGACATACGCTTGATAGCAAATCGTGGTTGCCTGCCTCTTTTGGGGCTGGGCCAACGCCCAATGCAAGCTCAGGCAGTGGTTTTTATAGCAGAGCGACCTTTATTGACCTGCTTCGTTATGCACACGCACGCCATATTACGGTGATTCCCGAAATCGAATCGCCGGGCCATGCACGAGCCGCTATCAAAGCGATGGATGCCCGCTATGAAAAGTTTAAAGCAGCCGGCAATAGCCAAGAAGCCGAGCGTTATTGGCTCAAAGACCCCAACGATAAGTCGGTTTATAGCACCGCCCAACGCTGGAACGACAACGTAATATGCGTAGCAAAACCTTCGGTATATCGTTTTATGGAAAAGGTTATCGACGAAATTATTGCCATGTACCGAGAAGCCGATGCTCCTTTGCAAACTATTCATCTGGGAGGCGACGAAGTACCGCAAGGCGTATGGGAACAATCACCGCTTTGTCAGCAATTGATAAAAGACGACCCAAGCCTCGACAATACCGACGATTTATGGTATTATTACTATGGAAAAATAAATACAATACTCAAAAAAAGAGGCTTATATTTATCGGGTTGGGAAGAAATAGCCTTGCGTAAAACCAAACTCAAAGGCGAAAAAACGATGATTCCAAACCCTGTTTTTGCCAATGAAAACTTTCATGTAAATGTCTGGAACAACATGATTGGCTGGGGTGCAGAAGATTTGCCTTATCGCTTGGCAAATGCTGGTTATCAGGTGGTTTTGTCTTGTGTAAGCAATATGTATTTCGATTTGGCATACCAAAAAAATGCCGAAGAAATGGGCTATTATTGGGGTGGCTTTGTAGATATAGACAAGCCGTTTTATTTTATTCCTTACGATTATTATAAAAATGCTACCGAAGACAGAAGAGGCAATCCTATTGCCCCAAGCTATTTTACAGGCAAAGACCGTCTGACAGATTATGGTAAATCGAATATCGTAGGAATCCAAGGATTGTTGTGGAGCGAAAACATTCATACACCACAAAAATTAGAGTATTTATTATTGCCCAAACTATTGGGCTTGGCGGAAAGAGCTTGGGCAAAAGACCCCGACTGGGCAAATGCCGACGAAAAGAGCTATCCTGAACTGTATCAATACGCTTGGACACACTTTGTCAATACCGTAGGCAAACAAGAACTGCCCCGTTTAGATTACCTCGCTGGCGGTTTTCAGTACCGCATTCCAACCGTAGGACTAAAAGTAGAAAACAATAGCATTTTAGCCAATGTGCAGTTTCCCGGCCTGACCATTCGTTATACGACCGATGGCAGCGAACCTACGCCCCAAAGTGCTGTTTACACAGCCCCTATACCCGTAAATTATGCGGTCAAAATGCGGGCATTTAATCAATTGGGTAGGGGAGGCCGAACGGTTGGTTTGTTGAAATAGGCTTGTTTTTTATTGGAAAATAGCCCTTGCTAACGACCTATCTGTAAAATGAAGTATCTTTTACTCGTAGGTAAAAAGCGTATTATTTTTTTTATTACGGGTTACGTTTGGTAACAAACTTACAATTGTTTGTGTTCTTGTTACAATACTGAAAACATAAATTTCAATCAACACAACACATGGAATTATTAAAAGCTTTAGAGTGGCGTTATGCAACGAAGAAAATGAATGGGAATGTAGTTCCTCAAGAAAAAGTAGATTATATCATTGAAGCGGCAAGATTAGCCCCATCTTCTTCTGGATTACAACCTTACCATATTTTTGTCATTACTGATAAAGCGTTATTGGCTAAAATACAAACAATTGCTTGGAATCAAAGTCAGGTTACGGACTGTTCGCATTTATTGGTTTTTGCTGCTTGGGATGGTTATTCTTTAGAGAAAATAGAGAAAGTATTTGCCAAAACATTAGCTGAAAGAGGTTTGCCAGCCAATAGAATGGACGAATATAAACAAAGATTGTGGGGAATGTACGAGCCACTGGGTAAAGAATGGCACGCTACACACGCAGCCAAACAAGCTTATATTGCTTTTGGTTTAGCCATTGCCGCCGCCGCCGAACAGCAAGTAGATGCTACGCCAATGGAAGGATTTATCCCTGCTGAATTAGATAAACTTTTAAACTTAGAAGCATTAGGACTAAAAAGCGTAGTACTGTTACCATTAGGCTACCGTGACGAGGCTCAAGACTGGCTATTAAACCTTAAAAAAGTAAGAACAGCCAAAGAAGATTTTGTTACTGAGATTAAGTAAAGTAGCGAGTAGCATTATAAAAAAGCCTTGTCAACTCTTGTGTTGGCAAGGCTTTTTTGTGAAATATAGCAAAAATTGTATGTTTATTTTGGGCTTCATTTTTCTATTGGAGGCAAAACATATTTTGTATTGATTCATATAAATGGATTCTTAAAAACAGCTTTGCGTATCTACTTTTAGTACAATACTAGAGTATTAAATGTCACTTTTTATGTACATTTGAAGATATTTATCCTTTGTAAACAATGAAACGCCCATGCCAAAAGAGTTTGACACAGATGTATGATTAGGCGTTCCATTTGATACCTTTAAAAATAACTGAACATTATAATTGGATGAAAATAAATAGTATTTACATAAAAAACTTCCGTTCTATTGATGAAATGAAACTTTCATTTCAAAGTCAATTTACTGTATTGATTGGAGATAATGGAACAGGAAAAACGAGTATTTTAGATGCCTTATCTATTGCAATGGGTTGCTTTTTACTCGGCTTAGATAAACAATATTTATCATCTCAGGCCAACACCCCACGAACAATTCTAACTGACGATATTAGACGAATAGCTTTTAGTAAAAAAGAAATTGCTGACCAATTTCCTGTTATCATTGAAGCAGAAGGGATTGTAATGGATAAACCAATGTCTTGGAAACGTGACTTAACAAGAAAATCCAAGAAAACCACCGCATCAACTCAAAATGCAAATGTAATTATAGAATGTGCCAAACAAGCACAGGCTATGACACGTAATGCAGAAAAACATAGAGAAATAATTCTGCCTTTGTTGGCGTATCATGGCACAGGAAGGCTATGGGCTGAACATAAGGAGAAAATAGAATACAACAAGCAAGGTACTCGCCTTGAAGGATATATTGATTGTACTTCACCTAAATCATCAGGAAAGCAATTTAAAGCTTGGTTTAAAACGTTGGAAGATGAAGCCCGTAAATTTGAAGAGCCTGATGATATTTCTCAACTTAACACAATTAAAGAGGTTTTACGTCAAATTGTACCGGCATGGGAAGACGTTGCCTTTAGCTTTGCTGAGGATGATTTATTAGGTTTTTTTAAAACTGCCGATGGAACAAATAAATATTTACCTTTCAGAATGCTATCGGACGGGTATAAAAATATGATAGGTATGGTAGCAGATATTGCATCTCGATGTATGAAACTCAATCCTCATTTACAAGAGAATGCTGTCAAAGAAACACCAGGAATTGTACTTATCGATGAATTAGATTTACACTTACATCCTAAATGGCAAAAAAAAGTGGTGAATGATTTAAAGAAAATCTTTCCTAAGATTCAATTTGTTGCAACAACCCATTCTCCTTTTATTATACAATCGTTGAAAGCTGAGGAGGTTATTAAATTAGATGGAAACCCAGAAATTGAAAAAGACCCATTTCGAGATAGCATAGAAGAAATTGCCGAAAATTTAATGGATGTTCCTGATGTAGAAAGGAGTAACTTGTTTAAGGAAATGGAGGCTAAAGCAAGTGAGTATTTTGATTTAATTTCACAAGGAGTGAACAGCACCAGTCGTGCTAAAATATTAGAAATTAAAAATAAATTGGATGAAATAGAACTTAATTTTAGTAATGACCCTGCATACGTTGCATTAATTAAGGCTGAACGTTTATCTCAAAATAAGGATTTATGAGACCTATAAAAAAAAGAAGTTGGTTTGATGAAAATGCACAAGAAATAGATAAACAATACGCTCCTTATGGAAACGCTAAAGATGATTTAATTGATAATATTGGAAAGTGTGCTAACCTCAAAATTATTCTTTATTAGAATTTGTACATTTTTTGTGAGATATTTGAAAAAGTTTGAGTAAGTAATTATTATAGTTATATAATATCTTAATGAATAGAAACGTGTATGTAATTTTGGGTAATTAAAAAAATATAAACATTTTAATAGAAAAATATTAACTTGCTCAAGTAACTCCAGTATTTGTTAAGTATTATTTTCAAAACATTCTAAAGTAATCGTTGTTAGTTTATAAAATACACTTTTAAGATGGAACAAAACGAACTACAAAAAATTAAAGAACTAGAAAAAGCTGTAAGTGATGAAAGAAAACGTTTATCCACTGACAGAATGGATATATCATTTGGAGAATTAATAAACCTTTATAAGAATAATGAGCTTGTCATACGACCAGAGTATCAGAGATTATATAGATGGACAGAAAAACAAAAAACTGCATTAATTGAATCTATTCTTTTATCTATACCAATTCCTCCAATATTTGTTTCTGAAGACAAAGAGGGAGTATGGGAATTAGTCGATGGTCTACAACGTGTGGCTACTTTTATTAGTTTTTTTGGCGAACTAAATCAAGAAGTTGGAGCAATTTCAGATGTAAGCGATATGATAGCTACGGTAACTACAGGTGAACTATCACAAGAAGACATAAATTCAGAAGAAGAAGATTACGCTGAAAATAATATTTCAGATACAGATAAACAATATGGTAATAAATGGACGTTACTTGAAGGTGGATTAATAAAAGCATTAGAAGGATTCAATATTGATACAATTCCCACAAATCTTAAAATTAATTTAAAAAGAGCTGTTTGTAGAGTTGAGATTTTAAGAGGCGAAAGTAGTACTCAAATGAAATATGAGTTGTTTAAAAGACTAAATTCAGGAGGTTCTAAGCTTACTCCTCAAGAAATTCGTAATGCTATTTATCGTGGAATAAATCCTTCCATAAATATCCTTGTTCAACAACTCAGTAAAAATCTTATTTTTAAAAAACTTACAGAACTTAGTCCTACAAAAAAACAACAACTTTATGATCAAGAATTAATTTTGCGTTTTATAGCATTTTATAATAATGCTGATAATGTTGATGATAATACTGAAAATTATCTAAACACTTTTATGGAAAGAGAAACACAAAATAATAGTTTTGATACCCATTTTTATGAAAAGAGATTCATGGATACCATAAATCTAATAGACCAATTAAATGATGCTCAAATTTTCAGAAATAAACAAAATTTATTTGTTCCTGCATATTTTGAAGGTATTACCATTGCCCTTGCTCAAAATTTAGAATCGTATCAGCATAACTTATCACTTTTAGAAGATAAAATAGAGTATTTAAAAACTGATAGTATTTTTAAAAAGCTTTCAGGAAGCGGTTCTAGTAGTAAATTACGTAATAAATTAAGATTAAATAGAGCAAATGAAATTTTTAAGGTAAATAACGATGCGTAATTTTGATGCTAAAATCTTAGAAATCATTGATGAAAGAGTCACAGTTCTAACTGAAATTGAAAGAGCTTTATTTACAAGGCTATATTCTTTAACAAATAAACACCTCAGTATCTTATCTGTGCATTCAATAACTATGATATATTCTATTTGGGAGGGGTTTATTCAGGAAGGATTTAGACTTTACATTGATGAAATCTGTTCAATGAATAATATATTTATGAACTTTTCTGACGAAATCAGATTATTTCATTTAGAGAATAAATTCAAACAATTTCATCAATATCCTCATAAACCCAAAGATAAAATAAAGTTTCACGATAATATTTTTTCATTTTATCAGGAACAGAATCATTCCCTTTACAGAAATGTGAATACAAGAAGTAACGTTGGATTTGAAACATTAAATGAACTTTTAGCAATTTTTAATCTTAAAAAATTTCCAAGCCATTGGGATAAATACACTCATCCTAATCCAACTTTAGATATAATTTTAAAAGATTTCCTAAGATATAGAAACGGAATAGCTCATGGTGGAGATTTATCATCTGAAGAGAGAATCTCACAAGATATTTACAAGAAATATAAAACTCTTGTTGTAGATTTAATGTATGAAATTCGGTTGAAATTTTTGGAAGGTCTTGACAACAAAACTTATCTCAAGTAACGCTTTACAATTGTTAAAAAGAAACAAGGGTCTTCTTCACATTTTTAAAATTTAAAACAAATTTTTATACGGAACGTTTACGTTTCTAAACTCACTAACAACTTTATTTCAACTATTTGCTTTTAAAGATATAATTATTAGTTTTTTAGCCTTTTACTCGTTTATTTGACTTTTGGGTAATAGTATCTTAGGAAATTAAAAAACTTGTAATGAATACGCATACGGTTTTAGACATTGCTCGTGGTAAAAGAAATGCTTTATTGTACGCTCCTAAAACTGGTTTGATTGATATTGCTTTAGATGTTAAAACATACATCAAAGTAAGTTTTGGAACAGGAAGTTTAGCCTATGGACATATTAAAGGTATTTCTTTTAAACGCATGGGATAAAATGACACAGGCTTTTTAATCTTAACCATTGGCATGATACTTACTGGATGTCAATGGTTATTTCTTTATACAGCTTGTTGCATTAATACAATCAGTTTCTGCACTGACGGGATAAGCAACTGCATTTGTACAATTAGCTCCTGCACTGACGGCATAAGCGACTGCATTAATACTATTTGTTCCTGTACTGATGGGATAAGCGACTGCATTTGTACAATTAGCTCCTGCACTGACGAGATAAGCGACTGCATTTGTACAATTAGCTCCTGTACTGACGAGATAAGCAACTAATTTTGCACTATAGGCTGGTACATTGCTATTTTTTGAAGCTTTTGCTATAAAGTAAAGTAGAATAAAAGGTATATATATTGCTAAAAATTCTCGGTCAGTTGTTTTAATCTTTTGTAATGGAGAAACAACGCCATAAACAAAAAACAGTAGGCAATATAACCCAGAAAGGCATTATAAAAGCCATAACAAGCCGTTGAAACACCAAAGCTTAAAGCCCATAAAGCAAGGTTTGTCCTAATCCATCCGCCTTTCATTTCGAGTATTGCCAAGAGGGCTATGACAAAGGTGCTGCCCATCAAAATAAAAGGCAATCTTGCTACAAAAGTAGTTTGATAATAATACATATTTCCGCCAAAATAAGCTGCTATACAAATACTTATGAGTCCAACAAGAAAGTAAATCCGACGATTGTACCCAAATTTTTGTTTGAAGGTATGATACAAATACACACTACTTAGAAAACTTAAAAACGACATCAAGCACGGAAACCAATTTTGAGGCATTCCTTTGTCTTTGACCTTTGTTTCCCAAGGATTCAAATAAATAGCCAGCATCAAAGTTCCAAAAGCTAGAAAGAAAAGGACAAGATAGCTCTCTAAATGCTGAGGTAATGTTGTTTGTAATTGGATAGCTTTTGGGGCATTTTCTTTTGTAGGTGTAGCATCAAGACTATAAACCAAAAAGGCAAACAGGAAACAAATAGAGGCAAACAATTCTGTACCTTCTTCTATCACAAGAAAATAAATCGGGCGTTTGTACTCCCAATTGTGTTGTGCAAGTGCTTCTTGCCAAGCCGAAATTTCGAGGTGTTCTTGTAATGGATTGCTCGCTAGTAAAAGTACACCTAGCAACGTTAGGAAGAGTGTTTTTTTATTTTCCTTAAACTTTAGTACGAAAAAAATACTCATAAACAAGCCTCCCAATGCCACAACCAACAAAAGGAGTAGTTCTACCATGGAAGTGCTGTTGTCTTTTAAATCCTTTACCAGTGGTAATTCGCTTGCACTTTCGTGAAAAGACCCTATTTCGTCGAATGAAAGCAACATAAACAGCCCTGCCATCAGCAACCATCCCCAATTGATAAGGCGTTGCTTAGGTTGAGTGTATCGCAGTTGGTCTGCCCAAAAACAAAAAACTGCTGCCATGCCAACCATAAAAAATAGCATACTGGCATACAAAGCAGCTACAATATTTTCGGTCGCAAGATTAAACTGCAATACAATTACTTGAATAGACTTTCGTCCTCCTCTAAGCAAGCCGCTATGGTGTAGCCAAGTGCCTGCGAGCATGAGTAGATTCAGCAATAAGATGAGTCGGCAAACCCCATAAATTTGTTGGGCTGTTATATTGATTTTAAGTTTTAAAGAGTGATATATACGTGTGTTCATGGCTTTTACTTGTAGGCAGTATGTTGCAAATAACGGTTGAATACTTTAAAAAAAATAGTATTTCTTTACAAAAATACGCATATCTGTTAAAAGAAAAAGTAAGATAAACAAAATAACCCAACCAGAAGCCAGTTGGGTTATTCAAATGAATGTTCTACACCTATATGTTGTCAAAATTATAAAAAACATTTTAATTGTACAATAGAGGGCAATGTTTTTTATGAAAAAAATAAATTTTTGTTAAAAAAACGTAAAAAACAATAAGCCTCATTTTTAACTAAAATATGATTTTTGGTAGATTATTCATGATTTTAGTTTTATACGTAAGAATAAATTTCTATCTTTTGGAAATAAAAGACATATCGCCGTTTTGGATAGGTATGTAGCCATTATTCCATAACCTCCTGATGCTAATGAATGCCTACAATTATGAAATACTCAACAATTATGAAGCATACCTACTGGTACTAGATAAAACGGGTACAGTGTTTTTCCTTAATAAAAAAGCCCAAACATTACTATCGGCACTTCATTTTCATACACCGATAGGACAATCTTTTTCTAGTATTTTTTCTAGTATAGTAGAAGAGCCTTGGCTTCATACAGGAGAGGTACTTTGTAGTTTGCCTAATGATAAAGCTGTTGTTTGGACTTTCACCTTTGATGCGTCTTCTCAGCATTATCATGGTTATGGGCAGTTGGTAACGCTACGAAAAGAATATGAGTCATTGGCAAAAGTATTGCCTATGGCTGTAGCTGTGTTAAATAATCGAATGGAGTATTTGTATTGTAATCCGAAATGGGAACAATACTACGAAATAAATGCCTACAATACTCAAAACCTCCCTCTTTCTAAAGCAATTTACCAGCGTTGTTTGCAAGGAAAAATAGAGCGAATGGAACGCTCTCCTTTGGTGCGAGCCAATGGTAAAATCGACTGGATTAAATGGGAGGCACATCCTTGGTACACCGATGAGCATACCATTGGCGGTATCATTATTTTTTCTGAAATGGTTACGGAAAGGGTTTTGAAAGAAAACAAACTTTTGAAAATCAACCGAGAACTTACATTACAGAACTATATCAGCGATGCTTTTTTACTCTTTAAAAATGAGGAGGTATTATTGCAAGAACTTACTTTCTTGTTGGTAGAAGAGGGAGGCTTTAAGTTGGCTTGGCTTGCGTATTATACCCCCGAACAGCCTGTGCTAAAGCCTCAGTTTGCTTTTGGTGACGACGACTACACAGCTACTTTGACCTTCGACTTAGATAACCCTACCCATCAAAAAGGACCAATCATTAGTGCTATACAAAACAAAAATATTGCGGTAAGTAATCAAATATCAAGTGATAATACCTACGAAGTATGGCGTACCAATGCTATGCAGCATGGTTTTGCATCGAGTATGGCAGCATTTCTTACTATTGATGGTAAACAAGATTTAGTGTTGGGTTTGTATTCTACGGAGGCCGACTCTTTTGATTTTGAGGAGATTAAGTTTCTCAAAAGAATCACTGCCAATATTATTAATGCTATCAAAGGGCTGCGGAATGTGCAGAAAATTTATGATACCCAAAAAGAATTACTGGATAAAATCAAAGAACTCTCAGATTATAAGCAGGCAATAGATGCCTCATCTATTGTGTATATTATTGATAGGGAAGGCGTGATAAAATATGTTAATCAAAACTATTGTCAGATTTCTCAATACACCGAAGCGGAAGTAATAGGCAAACCGTACATAGTAACAACTCTAGGAAAAGGGGAGGAGTTGTTTATTGAAATTTATGAAACAATTGTAAAGGGCAATGTTTGGAAAGGAGAAATGAAACATTTTGATAAATACGGCAATCTTTACTGGACACACACCACGGTTGTGCCTTTTATGGGCGAAGACGGATTGCCCGAGCATATTGTGTCTATTTCTAAAGACATAACCAAACGCAAAGAATATGAGCAACAATTACGACTTTCCAACCTGATTATCAATGCCACCGACGATGCCATTGTGAGTAAAACCGTAATGGGTGTTATTACTTCTTGGAACAGAGGAGCAAAAGAGTTGTTTGGTTATACTGAAGAAGAGGTGATTGGGAAAAGCATTCTGTTGTTGTTTCCTGATGATAGGATTGTCGAAGAAGTAGGTATTTTATCCAAAATTCAACAAGGAGAATCTATAGAATATTTTGAAACAGAGCGAAAAGCAAAAGATGGAAGGCTCATTCCTGTGATGCTGACCGTTTCACCGATTCGAGATGAAACGGGGGCAATTATTGGGGCTGCTAAAATTGCTAAAAATATTGCAGCCATGAAATCGGCTGAAAAAGAAAGAGAAAGAGTGGTGCAGTCGCTTAACAAACGTGTAAAAGAGCTTACCTTGATTAATAAGTGTAGTCAATTGTTTTCAGAATCAACAACCGATATTGCCACCACTCTACAGCAATTAGTGAAAATTATTCCTACAGGTTTACAAAACTCTTCGTTGGCTCAAGTAACGGTAGATTGGCAGGATATAAAAATTGGTGATTGTAAGGTTGTTCGTGAAGACCACGCTTTAAAAGTGACCTTTCAGACGGTCGATAATGAAACAGGATTTCTGCAAGTATGTTATAGCCAGGTAGTTGCACCTGTAGGAGAAAGCCCTTTCTTTGTAGAAGAAAGAAACTTATTACAAACCGTAGTCGATATGCTTGTGGCCTATATTAATAATGTGCTACAACAAAATATGCTCCGACAGTCGGAACTTAACCTCCGAACAGTGTTTGATACTACCGACACGGTATATATTTTATTAGATAAAGACAAAAAAGTTTTATTGCAAAACCAAGCTGCTGTAGAATTTGTAAGAAGAGAATATGGGGTAGAATACGCCGTAGGTAATTATGTAAGTGAGAATTTTCCTACCCATGTTATACATTGGCTCGACCAGCAGTTTCGTCTTTTAAGCACCCAAGATAAGGTAGTTACAACCAATAGTGTAAAACTAAATAATGGAGAAAAACGTTGGAATTTAAGTACGTATGCTAAAATATTGGACGAACAAGGCGAGGTTTCTGGGTATTTGATTACGATTAGAGATATTACAGCACGCAAACGTAATGAGCAGCAAAAAGAAGAACAGCTTAAATTGTATGAAGAGTTGTCGTTTATTCTTTCGCATGAGCTTCGGCATGAATATGCCAAGCTTTACTCTATCGTTGATTTTGTAGTACAGATGCACCCGATTAGCCCTTCGGTGAGTAATATCTATAAAGAAAGTAAATCAACTTTTGAAAAGCTCAATTCGTCTATTGACAAACTTAATGAAAGGATTTACCGTGCAAAAAATGGACAACAAAAATGAAGTATTTCTAAGTGGAGTGCATAAAATCAATAGCACCGAAAAGCTACCAATGGTAATTTTCGGTGCTGTTGATTTGTTTAATTTTGGGTCGTTTCTACCACGTTCTTAATAATAGAATCGAGCTCTTGGGCTGTAAGATTAAGGTCGCCAAGGAGTTGTTGCATTTGGTCGTATTCGTTGGCATTCAGACAATTAAAGGCTTCTACCATAAACATGATGCGTGCCAATGGGGCTCTTACCAAATGCGATTGCGACCAAGCTATTTGGTCGAGTTTGCCTTTTTGTTGTGAAATCAAGGCTATTTTTTCGTTCAATTCTGTAATGTCTTTAGCAAAACAAGCTACGCCCGTCACCTTGCCTTCGTCGTCTCTAATCGGATTGAAATTGATGATAAACGTTCCGATAAAATGACCACCAATGTCGTTTACCTCTTCTACGACAGAATGGCTTTCCCCTTCAAAGGCTTTGGCATACCAAGCAGACCATTTGAGTTGGGCTTCCGAAGCAAATTTTGCCCGAACCTTTTCGTTGTAATAGGTTACTTGCTCACCCAAAAGCCTAGAAATACCATCAAAATAAGCCTGATTGGCCGAACTTAGCTTGCCTGTGGCATCAATAGTCCAAATAGCGTCATTGGTCGAATTGATGATGGCTTCTTGGTGCTTTTGGGCCCTAAGCAAGGCCAAGCTTTGTTTTTTATTAATAGTAATATCTTTAAAATATACCGATAAGCCTTCGGTAGAAGGATATACAGAGGCTTCTATCCATAAATCGAATTGTGGAAAATATTTCTCAAAATACACAGAAGTATTGTGTTGGATGGCTTCTTTGAGCTTATCGTACAATAATTTAGCTGCATTTCTATCGAAATATTCCCAAAGATTTTTCCCAATAATTGCCTCTCTCGATTGCTTAAACATACGTTCGGCGGAGGCATTCCAGTAGTTGACAACCCAGTTTTTGTCAACGGTAAAAAAGCCATCGGTGATACTTTCGAGCGTAGTCGTAACGGCTTCGGCATGGCGTAGGGCTTCGGCTGTTTTGCTTTTGAGTTCGGTTACGTCTCGACCAATCACAAAAGCTTGTTTTTCGTTGGGGTCTGGTACTGCTACCCATTCTATGTCACGGTATTCGTTGTTGGCGGTTCTGTACCGATTGCTATGGGCATAAATAATATCGCCTTCATACAGTTTTTGTACTTGTGCTAAGGAAGCTTCGAGGTCGTCTTCGTGTACAAAATCAATGTAAGCGTGCTTTCGGAGTGTAGCGGCACTGTAGCCCAATACTTTGGTAAACGCAGGATTTGTTTTGACGAAATTGCCTTTTTTATCAGCAATACAAATCAAATCGGCTGAATAATTAAACAAATTCAGCATCTCTTCACGGGCTTTTACTTTGAGAATAATACTGCCCAAACTTGCCGCCACGTTGCTCAAAATGGTCATTAAATGATGGTCATACGGAATCTCAGCATCGTCCATTACTAGCAGCACGCCCAAAATATCGTCGGTATTGGGGTTTTCCAGTATCGGTACAGCAATACCCGTGTAAACTCGTTTGTTATCCAGCAATTCGGCTCGACTAAAGTTGGGGTTGCGGCTCAGGTCATCAAACCAAAAGCCCTTTTTTTCTTTCCAACTCAAAATAGGCAAGCTGCGTTCGTCAAACTTACGGGTACGATTTTGCGAATGCACCACAAAATCGAGCAGATTGAAAGCAGAAGCATTGACCGATGAACTCGCCAAGAATAGTTGTTGATTGAAAGCATCGGGCATCCAAAACTCAGCCAGTTTCCAGTCGGTAAACATCCGAATATTGTTACCAATGGCCGACAACGTTTCTTTTAAAGTATAAGAATCTTTGATAGAAGCCAGAATCATGCTGTTGAGTTCATCTTCTTGGGCTTTCAGTTCTGTTTCGGTAATATCGCTCAAAATATGCAAATGAATCCCTGCCCTGATGTTTGCCACAGCACGCCATTGCACAATTTTGGTTTGAGAATAAAAGCTATTAATATGTACTTTTCCCCTAAACTTTCCTAGGTCATGCAAAATACTAAAAAGACGTTCGCCTCGATTGGCGTTATTTGCTACAACAAATTGCTGTACTGTAGTCCGCAAAATGGTTTGTTTAGGATGCTCAAACAAATCAATGGCAGCTTGATTTACTTCCAAAATACGGCCTTTGTCGTCGCTCAATAAAATGGCATCGGTTGCATTATCGAAAATGGCACGCAATTGGTCAGAGGTTTTCTTTTGCTCGTAGTCGGTCATGATGCGATTGGTAATATCATGGATGAGCGTCAGAATTGCCTCTTGTCCTTTGTACGAAGTAGCATGGGCTGTGATTTCTACAAAAAGTGTTTCTCCTTTTTTGGTGCGGTGTGCTTCGTAGGTACGAGAGGGGATTTTAAGGTTTAATTTTAAGGGGTCTTGCACAATGTCTTTGTATTTGAGTTGGCAAAACTCTTTGGGCGAGTAGCCATATTTTTCACAGGCAGCGTCGTTTACCTTGATAAAAGTATCCCGCTCTGGGCTATAAACCCACATGGGCATAGGGTTTATATCAAATAATTGCTTGTAATCGTTGGCTACTTTTTTGAAGCGACTTCGTAACGTTTGGCGTTCTTTCGAGAATAATAATACTTTTTGAATCGTATGCTCGTCGAAATGTGTATAAGAAAGATAGTCCTGTGCACCGGCCGTCAATAAACTTTGCGTAAGCGTAGGCTCTATTTGTTCGGTAAGCACAATGATGGGTGCTTGTGGTAAACGTTTCGACAAATATTCTACCAAACGAAAATGTTCGGTGGCTGTTGTTGCAGGCAAGCCCAGCAATACAAAGTCGTATCCAACACCATTTCCTAATACTTCTTCCAATGAAGTATCTCCCCAAATTACCTGTTCTACTACCGAGTTCGGTAGCGTCAACAGTTTTGCTTGTAGTAGCTCCAGTGCAACAGCATCGTGTACAATGGCAAGGATTTTATGCGACATAAATTTCAAATGGGTTTTGACAAGCCTTGTGTAAATATAAGGCTAAATGGGTAATAAGTCAAGAAATTTTAGTATGGTCGATGATTTTTTTGTGCGAATGTAAAACGCTTTTTCCAACAAGGGTGTTTTTGGATACTTGTTGACAAAAGTTTGGACATATTACTACTTAAACAAGGTGATGAGAAAGGCAACAAGGGTGTTTTAAAGGCAATGAATAAATATACTAAAATTTTTTATCCGATTAACTAAGGGTAAAATAGAAAAAAAAATAGTAAGACTGATTGACAGTCAAGCGTATGGAAAGGTATTCAATAAATGATGCTTGCTACCGTATCTATAGAACCAAGATAAGCATAAAAAAGAGAAATAAAAAGCACTTGTCCTAGCTACAAGTGCTTTTTACGCTAATGGTAAATCAGTCTAAATATCAAAAAGGCACGTAAATCACAGACAAAAAAATGGCAAGCGTTGCTGCTTGCCGTTTTTGATTTATCGTAAATCGTTGATTTCAACGCCGGGGTATTTCGACTTGTCGAAAGCAAAATATTTATCGTCCACGTTGAGGTTGGGCGTAAACTTATTTACTTTAAACGTTTGGCGTTTGCCGTTTTTGTCGGTAATAATCCAACTTTTCACAGACTTATCTTTTTTGTTGAGTTTGATTTTCACTTTGGCAATCTGCGAGCCTTTTTTCTCTGGCGAAAGCTCTATCACTTCGTAGGTTTCGCCTGCTTCTTTTACCTCCTCTACAAACACATAACGATAGCCTTTTTTATCGAAAGTATAAACTCTTGCAGGATTGAGGTCGTTGTCTGATGGTTCGTATTCAGAAATATTTACTTCGTTCGTTTCTTTGATATAAGTGGCAATTTCTTTGCCATTATTAAACAATTCTTGTCCTGCCAATTTCAAGCGGTATTTTTGTCCCTTTACCGTAATGTCGCCATTCAAGGTTTGTTTTGTACCATCTGCTCCATAAGAAAAAGAAGCACTAAACGACTTCATTGCCTTGTATTTTTTCTGCATGGCATCAATGATTGCCCCTGCTTTTGAATCCTGTGCATAGCTCTGCGTACAACAAACCGTCAATGCCACCGTAAGAATAGAAATGAATCTTTTCATTGCTTTTATATAATGTTTTTTCTTTTGACAAATTTAAGGATAAAAGGTTTGAAAAAAGGCAAGCTCGTTTCAAAATACCTAATTTTTCCTAGCCTTTTCTAACTTTTATACAATTTTTAGGTAAACCATTCCCCATACCTACGAGAATTTATCCGACAAGTTAACGCAAGAAACTAGGAATCCTTTTATATTTGCTTCATCATATACTATTTTACAGTTGGCTAGTCAAAGGCAAAACATTACAACAGAAATCTTCTATCTTATGCAATTTTCATTTAAGCGTTTTTTACCTCATCTTATTGCAACGCTACTTTTTGTAATATTGGCAGGTATTTATGCCAGTCCCGCACTCAAAGGAAAAGTGATTCAACAACACGACATCCAAATGGGACAAGCCGCCGCTCATGAGGCTTCAGAATTTAAGAAAGCCACGGGCGAACATACTTGGTGGACCAACTCGATGTTTGGGGGAATGCCTACCTACATGATTTCGGCCGACTATCCTGATAGTGTTTCGACCAAAATCGGGCAGTTTTTCTACCGCATCATGCCTAGTCCTATCAATATGATGTTTGTGATGATGCTTGGGATGTATGTATTTTTGGTAGTCTTGGGCGTAAACCCTTGGCTGGCTATTCTGGGAGCTTTGGGCTATAGTTTTGCTACTTTCAATATGGTAATTATTCCAGCAGGCCACAACTCTAAAGTGTTAGCCTTGGCGTATGCACCGTTGGTAATGGCGGCAAGTTTGCTGTGTTTGAGAGGAAAATATATCTTAGGTGCTGCCCTCGCAGCCTTGTTTATGGGCTTAGAACTATACGCCAACCACGTGCAAATTACCTATTACTTCTTTTTCTCTTGGGGTATTTTTGTATTATTGGAAGGCATCAGACTTATCAAGGCTGGGCAAACCAAGCAATTAGTCGTTGGTTTGGTTGCCTTGGGCATTGGCTTGGGCATTGGTTCGGCCAACCACACCATGCGTTTATACAGCAATGTGCAATATTCTAAAGAAACAACCCGTGGCAAATCGGAGCTTTCGCAAAAAGCCGCCAGCAATGGGCTCGACAAAGCTTATGCCTTCGATTGGAGCTACGGCGTTGACGAAACAGGCACCTTGCTTATTCCCAATTTTAGAGGAGGAGCTTCGGGTGGCTCGTTGGGAGGCAACAAGTCTGAAACCTATAAAACACTCATCGACGCAGGGCAACCCGAAGAAGTGGCTTTAGGTTTTTCAGAAAAAGGCATGGCGTACTGGGGCGAACAAAGCTTTGTGGGTGGCCCTGCTTACGCTGGTGCGGTGTTTTGTTTCTTGTTTGTATTGGGTTGCTTTTTGGTACGAGGACATCTCAAATGGTGGTTGTTGGCTACTACCGTTTTATACATTATTCTTTCATGGGGAAAAAACTTTTTCTTCAACGAACTGATGTTCGACTATTTCCCGATGTACAATAAATTTAGGGCTGTTACGATGATTCTGTGTTTGGCTCAGTTTTCTATTGTCACCTTGGGCGTTTTGGCGATTAAACAAATTGCCGAAACACAACCAAGCTTCGAGGCTATCAAAAAACCGTTGTACATTAGTTTGGGCATCACCGGAGGCTTTGCCTTGCTTTGTGCGTTGTTTCCGAGCATTTTGTTTACCTTCCGCTCATCGGCCGATGCCAATTTCCAAATCAGTGGCAACGCTAGTTTCGATGCCCAATTGCTTACGGCGATTGTCAAAGACCGCCTATCTATTCTTCGCTCCGATGCTTTCCGAACGGTCATTTTCATTGCTTTAGCGGCGGCTAGTATTTGGGCTTTTGTCCAAAAGAAAATCAACAGTCAAGTTTTTTACGGCGTTTTAATCGTACTTGCTTTAGTCGATTTATATGCGGTTGACAAACGTTATTTTAAAGATGAAGCTTTTGTAAGCAAAGCTCTTTTTGAAGAAAATACCGCTCCAAGTGCTATTGACCAACAAATTATGCAAGATACCTCTGTTTACAGGGTTATCGACCTTACCACCAATTTTATGAGCGATGCCAAAATGTCTTATTACCACCAGTCGTTAGGTGGCTATCATGGGGCGAAATTGCGTCGTTATCAAGAATTGGTAGAAGGACAGCTTTCTAAAAATCCGCTCAACTTTGCTGTACTCAATATGCTCAATACCAAATACTTGGTTGTGCCAAGTCAGCAAGGAGCAGCAACGGTACAGCCCAACCCAGAAGCCTGTGGCAATGCGTGGTTTGTAAATGAATACAAGTGGGTAAACAACGCCGACGAAGAATTGAAAGCCTTAGACAAATTCAATCCTAAACAAACGGCATTTATTGATAAGAGCTTCCAAGCAGCCGTAGGAAACCTTGCCATTGAGAGCGATTCGTTGCATAACCATATCAGTCTGAAAAGCTATAAGCCGAATCATTTGACCTACGAATCGGAGGCACAAAGCAAGCAATTGGCGGTTTTCTCCGAAATTTACTACCGAGGCAACGAAGATTGGAAAGCCTATATAGACGGACAGTACAGCCCGCATTTCCGTGTAAATTACATCCTCAGAGCCATGGTTGTACCCGCAGGCAAGCACATTATCGAATTTAAGTTTGAGCCAACAGCCGTTGTAACGGGTAGCAAAATTGACCTCGTATCGTCGTTTTTGTTGGTAGGCTTACTAGGTTTGGCTATTTTCTTTGAAATAAAAAAGAAGAAGTAAATTTGTACCAAATATCAATCAAAAATGGTGAGTTGTGAATTAGCATATTGACTTTCAATAAAATATAAATACCTGAAAATCAAATCACTCATTCACAATTCACTAACTCACTCAATACCTTAAATACATCCCTTTTTTCTATTATTTATTTTAATACTTTTTATCATGAAAAAAAGCATTTTGCTAGGAGCATTGTTATTCACTAGCACATTTACGTGGGGACAATCGCAGCCCAATGTTCTTTCTAAAAAAGAAAAAAAACAAGGCTGGGTTTTACTTTTCGACGGTAAAAGCAAAACAGGCTGGCATACGTGGAAAAAACAAGAAGCAGCCGCCAATTGGGTTATCGAAGACGGTGCCTTGAAATATGACCCTAGTGTTGGCAAAGAAGGAAGTGGCGACCTCGTGACCAACGAGGCATACGAAAACTACGAATTGACGATTGAATGGAAAATCTCACCCAATGGTAACAGTGGTATTTATATCAATAGCCAAGAAGCACCACAATATGCTTACGGCTGGTTTACTGGCCCTGAAATTCAGGTGATAGACAACGAAGGGCACGCCGATGGAAAAATAGAAAAACACCGTGCTGGCGATTTGTACGATTTGATAAAATCTACGTCCGAACCCGTAAAACCCGTAGGCGAGTGGAATGCTGTACGCATTATCAACTACAAAGGCACGTTGCAAGTATTCTTAAACGGAGTGAAAGTAGTAGAAACTCGCATCGACGACCAACATTGGAAAGACCTCATCGCTGGCAGTAAATTCAAGAATATGCCCGATTTTGGAAAATTCTTGAAAGGTCATATCGTTTTACAAGACCACGGCAATGTAGTTTGGTACAGAAATATCAAGCTTAAACCCTTGAAATAAAAGACCTTCCTTCGTAAAAAGGTAGCCTACGCATACGTTCGTCTGTGTCGGCTACCTTTTTTATTTGCACATCTCAGATTTTACCTGCAAATTGCGGTATAAGAAAACCCAACAATTATGCTCAAATCCATGACTGGCTTCGGAAAAGCCATTGTAGAAGCCAATAATTTGACAGTTACAGCAGAGGTAAAAAGTTTGAACTCAAAGTTTACGGATATATATTGTAGAATGCCGAAAAGTCTTTCTTCGAGAGAGATAGAAGTACGCAATATGCTCACACAAAACCTAGAAAGAGGCAAAATCGAAGCCAATATTCAATTGCAATACCTCGACGCTTCGGCAGGAACGGCCATCAATCGTCCTTTGGTAAAGGCTTATATGAAAGATTTGGTTGAAACATCCGAGCTTTTTGGCGAGGTAAGTGCTGCCGACCTGCTCAAAATTGCCCTTACCATGCCCAATGCTTTCAATACCGATGCCCTTTCGGAAGAACAAAGCGAGGCAGAATGGCAAACCGTGCTGAAAGCCCTCAACGAAGCTATCCAGAAATGTAACCAATTCAGAATAAGAGAAGGTGAAATTGTGGCGGCTAAGTTTAGAGAATATGCCCAGCACATTGGTCAATTATTAGACGAAGTAGAAATACTAGACAAAAATCGTATTCCATCGGTAAGAGAACGCCTCTCGAAAGCCATCAGCGATTTATTGCAAGATGACGAATTTGATAAAAATCGCTTTGAACAAGAATTGGTTTATTATGTAGAAAAATACGATATTTCAGAAGAAAAAGTACGGCTGCGTACCCATTTGAACTATTTTCAAGATATTTTAAAAGAAGGCAATGGAAAAAAACTCAACTTTTTATCGCAAGAAATTGGTCGGGAAATCAATACCATCGGCTCGAAAGCCAACGATGTAGGCATACAACGACTGGTGGTAAATATGAAAGATGAACTAGAAAAAATCAAAGAGCAAACATCTAATGTATTATAATAAAAGGCTGCCTTAAAAGGCAGCCTTTTATTTGTGTCCCATTCTTTTCTTACATTTCATCAAGCATGACAGAAAAATTACCAAGAGTGCCTAAAAATTTGCTATACCATTTATTTTTTTCCGTTTTTCCTAAAAATCCTCCTTCCTCCATAGTTGAAAATTACAGCAGTAATGCGTATATTGTCACTATCATTCCCCAATGTACTGAATCTTATTTAACCATAGGAGTAGATTTAGGGTTAAATGAAGTTTCATCTAATAACTTGATAAAATTCCTGTCTACTAAGTTTGCTAGATTTCTCCATAGTGTAGGTAAAGCCAGTCAGGATGCAACATCAAAAACTTTTAAGTTCGTCCCTCTCCAAGACTTCACTTCAAATTCTGATATAGATTGGAGCAAAAGCATACCCGAAATAGACCAGCAGTTGTATAGTAAATACGGTTTAGATGATAATGAAAAAGCGTTTATAGAAAAGATGATAAAACCAATGGAATAAGCAAGAATGGAAAATAGTGAATTTATCAATTATCAACCTTTTTTGAAGGAAATTCTTGCAAAAATACAGTTTGCCCGCTATGAAATGCTCAAAACCGTAAGCAAGCAAACGGTGGCGCTGTATTGGGAAATAGGCAAAGCCGTAAGTGAAAAGGTAAAAAAAGAGAAATGGGGCAAATCGGTTGTGGAGCAACTCTCCAAAGATTTACAAACTGAGCATCCGGGTATCAGAGGATTTTCTGCTCGTAATATCTGGAACATGAAGAGTTTCTATGAGTTTTATTCTGAGAATGAAAAACTGCAACCACTGGTTGCAGAAATTGGTTGGACTCAAAACTGCCTAATTTTAGAAAAATGTAAAGAGAAAAATCAAATTGAATATTACTTGCGAAAAACAAAACAAATGGGCTGGTCTAAAAATGATTTGATTGACAAACTCAAAAAAAATCATTTTGAAAATCAAGCATTGGCACAGAATAATTTTGACGTAACCGTTTCGCCAGAATTAAAAGCACAAGTAGCATGGGAGTTTGTGGATGATTACCATATCGAGCTTATCAATCCTGACTTGCCTGTAAGCGAAAAAGCATTAGAAAATGCGATTGTTACCAACATTGTCAAGTTTTTAGCTGAAATGGGTGGAAGTTTTGCATTTGTTGGCCGTCAGTTTAGAATTGATTTTCACGAGAAAGAATATTTTATTGATTTGCTTTTTTTTAATCTCAAACTCAATTGCTATGTGGTTTTTGAGCTGAAAGCAAGAGAATTTATGCCACAAGACATTGGTCAAATAAAGTGGTACATGGAATTGATAAACAATCAGGTAAAAGAGCAGCACCATAATCAATGAGTTGTAAAACAGAGACAATCACTATAAAAGGAATAGAAACTTTATTTGGCAAAGAAGATGACCGTATAGTAGAAAAACCATGTCTCGGCTGTGAGAACAAAACAGCGAAAAATCATAATGGAACTTATGTTAAAATCATGAATTGGGAAAAAAACAAAATCATACGGTTTGTAGATATTGTAAATTAAGACATCTATGCAAAGCGGATATACGCATTTGACAGAATACCCAAGCGGACAACTACTAAACACTTGTGAAAAGAAGCACTTTTGCCTAACAGCGGTTTGGCAAAAGTGGCGGTTCATTGCTCCGCAGAAACATTTGTGGTACACAACGCCATAAGATTGAATTAACCGCTTTAATTTCCTTCATTCGCCACGCCTGTGGATGGAAACAGAATCTTTATTGACAACAAAATGTTTTAAACACTTTCGACTATGATAGATTTCAAAAAAATGGACGACAAAGATTTTGTTTTCATCAACAAACCTCTCAATGAAAAAGAAGACAAAGTATTTAGTGTTTTTTTAAAAAGCCGTAAATCAACAAAAAGCGTAAAAAATCGCTTGCCAAATCTGAAATGATGGTAAATGAGTTGTTTTACAAAATTTTGCATCGACACCGATTACATACCCATTTCACAAACTATACTGTTGCTGGAAATCACGCAGGGGTTGGATGGCGGCTTGCACAAACTGATAAATGTAAGGGTCGTCGTGTTGCTCGAAAATGCATTGGGGGCTGTCTAAACGCAAGAGTTGCCCTTTGTGCATCACTCCTATGCGATTGGCTACCAACAGGGCTTCTATCATGTCGTGGGTAACAAATACGCAAGCGATTTGTTCATGGCGAATAATTTGGATAAGCTTTTCTCTCAAAAACTGCTTGTTTACCGAATCTAAATTACTAAAAGGCTCGTCTAGCAATAAAACGGATGGTTCTTCGGCAATAGCCCGTGCAATGGCAGTGCGTTGTTTTTCTCCGCCAGAAACTTCTTTGGGTTTTTTGTGGCTGATATGACTAATCCCACAAAGGTCGAGCAGGGCTTGCACCCGTTGTTGGCGGTATGCTTTGGTGTATTGGGTGAGCGACAAATCTATATTTTCCCAAATTTTATGCTCAGGTTTCAGTTTATAATCTTGTGGTACAAGCTTGATGTCGGGAATTTCACGAATCAAACGATTGAAGTATAAGTCGATAAAGTTATCATTGAGCCACATATTGCCCGTATCGGGCCGAATATTGCCTGCAATCATGTTGAGCAAAGTCGTTTTTCCCGAACCACTTTCGCCTACAATCGCCAAAATTTCTCCTTTTTCAACCGTAAAAGAAAGGTTTTTTACTACCTTTTCTCCTTCATATATTTTACTGATGTCGTCTATTTTTAAAATACCCATGCTTTACCTTTATGCTTTGATTCTGTCCCAAGCGATATACCTGTATTGTCTAAACAAAATAACCGCTATCATATAAAAACCCGTTCCAACTACAATAGTTCCCGCAAGGGTTTGGGCCACAAAGAAATGTACAAAGCCCATCACGGGCATCACCACAAACATCACCAAAATACGTACCATATTGGCACTTTTGCGTGTAGCGGTGTCGTTTTCGGTAGAAAAAGGCAATTTGAAATGTACCTGAAAAACGCCTACCGAAATATACATCAACGTAACCGAAATATTCAAAAATATATCGTCGAGCACGGCTATGCCTTCATGATACAGCAAAGCAAGCGTAACCACCACATACAACGGTAATATATGCTTGAGCACAACCGCTTTGTACGCTCCTGTGAGAATTTCGCCGGGGTTGGTGACAGGGGCAACCCTATAAATCCAAGCGGCTTTCCAATCGTCGGAAACAAAAATTTGTTGGGCAATCACATACAAAGTAAAGGTACTGTAATAAAGTGCCAATAGGCGGCTTACATTGGGCGTAGTGTGGTCGTTGTAGTATTTATAAAGAAAATACAAGAGCATACCAAAGGTTGGATAAATGCGTAGTTTGAAACGCCTATCTCTGGAAATGATTTTCCAGACTAGCTCAAAAGCCGCTTTTTCGATGATATTTTTAGTAAAAATATAGCTAAAAAAAGTGAAGATTCCGATTCTATTGCCGAGGGTCTTGTTGGGTTCTGAATGCAGGGTTTCGCCAAAAGTAATGGCCGATAATGTTTTGGAGAACAGGGGTGCTAAATAACGATTGAGCAAAAACAAAGCCACAAAAGGCATTAAGATGAGCATCATCCAAAGCATAATGTGGGCTGGCGTATATTGCTCATGTACAAACGAGTCGATGCCTGCCGCAAACCAAGCAGGTGGAGCTAAATAATACCAATCATGAATCGGACTTAGCTCGTCGAGGGCGGTTATGCTAGTTTTATTAACCCTTGCAATAAACTGATAACCAACAGATAAGCCAATAGTGAAGAAAATTTGCATATAAATCATCAAATCTCTCAGCTTATCGGCAGGAATAATTTTGATGAGTCCTAAATAAAGCAAACTTGACAAAAAAACCGTGAGTACACACAGCAGTAGTACGAAGAAGAAAAACAAAATTCCTACCGAAATGCCTAATTTGATACTCGTAAAAATGATAAGCCCTACCGAATTGGCGATGGTCAGAATCCCCAGAAATACCATGATATGAATCAGCCTAGCAGCCCAAAGGGTACGGCTATCAATGGGTTTTGGTAATAAAATAACGTTGTCGTTGGTATCGAATAAGACTTCTATAAAATCAGAAATCATATTGAAGCAAATCATAAACATGATGAAAGCAAAGCTCATGAGCATCATGTTGAACACGTGTTGTTTAACAAAAAAGAAGCCTAATCCATAAATAAAACTAAAAAGCACCTGTACTAATAGCGTTCTGATGAAAGTTTTTTTATTATCGTCGTAAGCTTTGTGTTTTTTCCCTAATCCGTGCAGTCGGCGATTTTCGGCTATCAATTTCACCTCCACAATAGCTCTCATAGCGGGGTAGTCGATACTAAAATAACGAAACAACCAAGCTATTCTATCTAAGAGCCACAATACTGCTTTTGTCATACTTATTTACTTTACTAATTAGGATGTTAATTATTTGTTTGAGAAGTGTACGAAAAACGCTTCTGGTATCGAGCAATGCTCCACTCGAAACATTTGTTACACACCGATAGCTTTGATAAAGTCGTCTGCTTTAGAAACCGTTTGTTCGATATTGCCCGTAAGGTGGTTGAAAATCCCTTCGAGCGAGTCGGAGGCTTCGGCTTCTTGGTTGAGTTCTTCAAACGTACCATCGGCTACAATTTCGCCATTGTTGAGTACCACAATTCTATCCGAAATTTTTTCTACCACATCCATCAAATGCGAAGAATAGAAAATGGTTTTGCCATAACCTTTCAGTTTTGAAAGAATTTCTTTCACCAAAATCACCGCATTGGCATCTAAACCCGACAGCGGTTCGTCTAACACAATAATATCAGGGTTATGAATCAAACCCGAAATCAACAGCACTTTCTGACGCATTCCCTTAGAAAAGGTGTGCATCCGTTTGTCCTTGCTATCGGTCAGGTCAAACAACGCCAATAGTTCGGTGGCAGCCTTGCTTACCACGTCATCTTCCATTTTATACAATCGACCTACGAAAGTTAGGTATTCCATGGGCGTAAGCTGCTCATACAACGACGCATTTTCTGGCACATAGCCAATGCGTTTTTTTACTTCCAAAGGTTCTTTTTTCACATCGAAGCCTAGTACCTGCACATCGCCTTCAAAATCGGAAAGCAAACCAATCACTATTTTCAAGGTTGTACTTTTTCCTGCACCGTTGGGGCCAATATACCCTACGATTTGTCCTTTATGTATATCAATGTTAATTCCCCGTAAGGCTTGCTTGCTGCCATACCACATCTTGAGATTGCGGATGCTGATGACAGGTTCTGAATGGCCAATGTTTTCTGGGTTGGTTAGCATAGTGTCTTGTATTTCAAAAAATATACGCTTAATGTTTTAGTATAAAGTTAAGCAGGTTTTTTTAAAACTATATTTTTTCATGAAAAAATCCCTCTAAATTTAGAACAGTTTAGAACAGTTGAATTGAAATTTCTTTATATTTGCTCACATTTTACTTCTTAAAATTCCATAAAATTAAGTTGTTATTTTCATATAAATAATTTTCTGTTAAATAAAATTATATTATGCTACTTCTAGGACTCGACATTGGTACTTCTTCCATCAAAGCCTCGGTCATCGACGGCAACACAGGAGGGGTAGTGGCTTCGGCACAATACCCTGACACTGAAAATACTATTGCTGTACCACAAGTGGGTTGGGCAGAACAAGACCCCGATATGTGGTGGGAATGTGTACGCCAAGCTATTTTCAGGTGTCATGCCTCTGGGCAGTACAACCCGAAAGATATTGCAGCCATTGGCATTGCTTACCAAATGCACGGATTGGTGTTGGTGGACCGAGATTTGCGTGTTTTACGCCCTTCTATTATTTGGTGCGATAGCCGTGCAGTGGCCATCGGCAACGAAGCGTTTGAGGCCATTGGTGCCGACCAATGCCTAAGTCATTTGCTCAACTCGCCTGGCAACTTTACGGCTGCCAAATTGGCTTGGGTCAAAGCCAACGAGCCACGAGTGTATGGCTCTATTTATAAAATCATGTTGCCAGGCGATTTCATTGCCATGAAATTAACGGGAACAATTACCACTTCAAACTCGGCACTTTCGGAAGGCATTTTTTGGGATTTCCAAACCAACGGCGTATCGGCCGATGTCATGCAATACTTCGGTTTTCCACATACTATTTTACCCGAAATTCGTCCCGTATTTTCTAATCATGGCGAAGTATCGAGTACGGTAGCCGATTTATTAGGACTCAAAGCTGGCGTGCCTGTTTGTTACAAAGCGGGCGACCAACCCAACAATGCTTTGTCGCTCAATGTATTAGAACCCGGCGAAGTGGCAGCCACCGCAGGCACTTCGGGTGTGGTGTATTCGGTATCAGACCAAATCAGCTATGACCCCCTTTCAAGAGTCAATACCTTTGCCCACGTCAATCACGAATGGAACAGCCTGAATCGTTTGGGGACATTGTTGTGCGTAAATGGCACGGGTATTTTGAACCGTTGGATAAAAGACAATGTAGCAGGTGGACTAGGCTATGCTGCCATGAATGAAGCCGCAGCCACAGTAGCACCAGGTGCCAACAACTTGTACATTTTGCCTTTTGGCAACGGTGCAGAAAGGGTTTTATCTAACAAAACCGTCGATGCTACGTTCTCTGGTATCAATTTCAACATTCATAGCAAGGCTCATATCATCAGGGCGGCACAAGAAGGCATTGCGTTTTCTTTGAAATATGGCGTTGACATCATGGCAAGCATTGGCACAGCACCCAAAGTGATTCGGGCAGGCAAAGCCAATATGTTTTTAAGCGATGTATTTGCCGAAGCGTTGGTCAATAGTATTGGCGTTGCCGTAGAATTGTACGACACCGATGGGGCAAAAGGTGCAGCCTTGGGGGCAGGTATTGGCAAGGGCTTTTTCAATGCTCCGCAAGAAGCATTTTCGACCATGAAGCCTATCGGCACAATCGTTCCGCAGGCACATTTGGTAGCCCAATACCAAGAAGTATATCAAGGCTGGAAAGCACTTTTACAGACGAAGCTATAACTACAGGTTATAATGACTTGATACAATAGGGTTGGCAATACTTGTTTGCCAACCCTATTTTTATGTTTTTTACAATAGTATAATTTTAAGATATTTTATTGTGAATATTATTTTATTTAATTTGTATATTCCTAAGAAAATTCCTGTGTATTTGTGTTACTTTTTACTTACGTAGCCTCATACATGAAGTACGCTATTTGATATAAGCATATTATTTTTCTGTAAAAAATACATGTTGATACATTAATTGGGGTAATGTTATTATTTAACTGATGATGTTTTGATTATAATGATATGCCCAAAGCTTAAAATGGAGGTTAAGCATATATTCTTTTTTAGAAAAAGATAGCGTTTTACGGACAAATCTACTGAATCTTTGCCTAATAGTGTTATTTAGTCGTTCAATGTGAGCAGTTTCCCCGGTTTCTTTTCCGACTTTGGCATGAGTTTTATTTGGAATACAGTTATATGATTTCCAAAAATCACTAAAACTATTACATTTTAAAAATTCGTAAGGTAATTTTCGCCATAATCGTTTACAAGATTCCATACTACCATCTCCAATGAAAAATGAAACGATTTGTCTATTTTGGCGATTCTCAACTATCCAAATACGTACTTGATTGATTTTTAAAAGTACAAAATGGAATATCTCGTCGGGGATGCCTAGTCAACCTCTAAAATAGCATTATTATTTTCAGTGGGTAAAATGGTTGTCTTAAAATTAGCTAAAGATTTGGCTTTTTTTTAATAATTTGTAAACTGTAAAGTGACTAACACCAAAAATACGACCAATTGAGCGAAGGCTATTTCGCTCTTCATAGCTCTTTGATAAAGCGTCAAGGTCTATGTTTTCAGTCTTTTTTACCGAAATTAGAACCCGACAACAACCACAATCTTTGCATTTGTAGGTTTGTGAACCCGATTTGTTTTTACCATTGAGAACAATATTTTCGCTCTCACAACTCTTACATCTATGTTTGCTAACAACCATTTTTTTATTCTTTTTTATATTTTACAAAAATACAAATCAGGTACTAAATAACACTACCAGTTTTTTATATTTTAGTGGTCATTCGTGTATTACTGGCAACGTGCAGGGCTTGTGTCAGGTGGGGGAAGTTTAGCATCCTAATTGAGCCTTATCACCTTATTCTATTTTGTAATGTTCAATAACTTCCGTTAGCCCAATTTGCTACAAACCCATATTGGCTGTAGTGCTTTTACTCGCTACGATTGGGTTTTGAATAAGTTTATGTTTGTTGTCAGTAAGTCTGAAAGTTTTTTTCTATCTGATTTATTTTTTGTCTTTTGAAACCAATTCTTCTTGATATAATGCCGATAAAATGCCCACTCGTGATTTTTGTTTTCGATGTCCGATAAAACACTAACCAAATAGTCAAGGTGGTTTGTATTCCACGCCCAAATAGTTTCGTTGCGAATGTTTATTTTGTTAAGTAATTCAAAATTTTTAACATCGTCCCACTCAATCGTTTTTCTTTTTAAGCAATAATTACACTCAAAGTTCCATTCATGTCTGTACGAAGCGATGTCAATAAAAAACTCGACTGCTGTCGGTGCGTCAATATTTGTCAATGTACTTGGTTTTGAACAATTACAACATAAAACTTCTATTTTTCGTGGGAAATAAAAGTGTGCGTATTTTATATGTGTCTGTCCGCCACCATGAAGTGAGCTATACATAAGTTAGTTTGTCTTTTATTTACGTTTCATAGCATGACCGCCAACGGAAAAGTGTTTGCGAAGGGCGGGGTTAAATAGCAATCCATTGCCCTACGCACAAAGTTTGCGGTGCGCCGCTGCGATAGAAAGTACAAATGCCTAAATTACGCACATCTGCTCGCCTTTTCGCAAACATAATGTTGGGCACAGTTTTTACTCTTTTTCGTTACGCAGTTGCTCCACTTGTTCCACTGATAAACCTGTTATTTTAGAAATAAACTCATTTTTAGGACCCTCTATAATTGCATTTTTTGCAATTTCAACTGCTTTTTTATGGTTTTCGTCCTTGCGTATTTTTTCCTCTGCTTCTGCTTGCAAAGAGAGTGCTTCGCTTGCTTTGAGGTGCAAATAGTCTAAATAACGATTATAACCATACTGTTGTTCTTTATCCAACCGCATAAGGTCTAAAACTTCTTTTGCCTCTGCCAAGCCCTTTGCTTTGAACTCGTCTTTTACCTCGCTATTTTTCAAGAAATAAATCCATTCGTCTAAGGTGTCTTTTGCAATGTCGTTGAATTGATTAACTTTGATAATATAGTATTCAGGAAAAATATCGGAAACTTCTTTTTTAGCAAAAGT
Organism: Cytophagales bacterium; assembly: GCA_013298025.1. Taxonomy (GTDB): domain Bacteria; phylum Bacteroidota; class Bacteroidia; order Cytophagales; family Spirosomataceae; genus Flectobacillus. The sequence goes on from JAAFJE010000003.1 coordinate 96,285, forward strand.
TTGTTTCTGCTGTATAGAAAGTTGCAAAGTGTCTTTTTCGTGTAAACCTTCAAAGGTTGTTTTACCTTTGTAAACATAGTCTTTTCCTTGTCCTAAATCAAAGTAAACGACATTGATAGAAATTACTTTTTTGATTTGCGAATAAGCCTGCCCCAAACTCAAATGTTCTGCCAATGCTTTGGAACTACCATAAGCCATTCTATGAAAATAGTCTATCTCGTAAGTATTTTGAATTTCAATAATAACCAACTCGTTTTTTGAATTTTGGGTCAAAATATCCACTCGGTTGTATTTGTCATCATCAGTTTCTTGATTACCCTCACTCTCTAAAATTCTATCTATTTTGATGTTGTCAAATAAAAGTTCAGATAAAAAACCCTCTAACACAACAAAGTTAGCCTTGTTGCGAAGTAGTTTTTTGACTGCCCAATCAAAACGAATTAGTTTTTTGCCCATAAATTTTTTGATTTTATTTCCAGCAAATGTAATTGAATTTAGGGTAAGTCTTAATTGACTTACCCTGAGTTATTTACTTTTTGACGACAAATCCACATTTTACACAACTGTAATATTCTTCTCCACGAGGGCCGTATCTATCAAAAGATAAACTCCCAGTTAGACAATTTGGGCATTTACCGCCACTAGACAATTTGTGTGTTCTCAACTTCTGACAGTATTTATTGAGAAGTCTGTTGTTTTAGATTTGTTGTTTCCGAGCAAAACAGTATTACACATAAATTATCAAAAGTTAAAATTTTGCCTATTCTATAAACTTTTCGGCTTCCGTTAGTCAATTTTTATGTTTTTTTTCAATTGTGCTTAATGGTTTACGTACTGGCGATGTGGCGGATTTTTAGCACTAAAGTTCAATAGAATGACTACTGTTGAACCTTGCACAAATGTTTCATAGAAGCACTTGTGCCGCCATATTGCCAAACTGCTGTTATCTGCTGTGCATTTTTATTTTGTTTGTCAAATAATCAAGTGTTAATGGTTCTGTATAGTCAATTTCAATTAGTATTATTCCAAGTTGTGAGCAAAGTTGTCTTTTCCTTTCGTCACGCATTTGCAATTTTTCAAATGCTTCATCGCCACCCCAAGCGTTAATTGGGTGAAGATGTTGTTGTCCTTGATATTCAAATGCTATTTTATGTTCAGGAACATAAACGTCTAACTCTAATTTTTCAAGCCAACTTGGTCGTATATGTCGTTCAATTGTGCATAACGGATATGCGTTACAAACCAAATTAAATAAAATAGTTTCACTTACCCAACCGTCACCAATTTTTCTGAATCCAAACTCTTGTCTTGTGGAATTTTCGGGTAGTTTTTTAATTTCTTTATAGCATTTAATCGCTAATTGTTTTTCTTCTTCGCTTAAAAATGTAGGATTGTCGGTAAGCATTTTTTTTGATAGAGTTAGTTTTTCAGCAATTTCAGGCGGACAAATGTCGGGAAGAAATTCATAATTCAAAAAACCAATTTTTAGAGGTGCCAATTGAATATACCAACCATAATATTGTTTGAAATTACCGCCATACATTTCATGACACCATCGCATAGTTGGTGTTGCCATATTGCAACGATGACAAAGTTTCGGGCGAAATTTAAAAATGTCAGTAATACAGTTTTCAGGTTTTATCTTGTCAAAATAGTATTTCGGAAATGGTGGTTGCCAAGGTATTCTTGTTATTTTTTGTTTGTCATCTGAAAGAGATCCTGATAATTCAAAGTAGTTCTTTACGGCTTGTTCGGAACACGAACAAATATAATGTTCGCTGTCTCGTTTTTCCGAAAACGAAATGAATGTTCCATAATGTTCAGGATAGTGAACATAAGGTAACGGTAAACTTTCTAATTTGGTAGGTGAACGCAAAGCAACTTCTGGAAAATCAGTAATTTCATAAGCGATATTTCGTGTTGTTTTGTTTGTCATTTTGCGTGTCGTTTTTGCATTGCAGGTAATGGATAGAGCTTGACGAAGGGCGGGGATTGAACAGCACCGCACTTCAAACAAGCACAAAAGTAAATAAAAAGCACTACCCTACAAATTAGCACTTCAGCCCCACTTTTCGCCAAGCCAATGTTGGCTAATGTTTTTATTGGTATCCGTTTTTAACCTCGCTATTTCTCATTATATAAGAGTTAAGTCCTTCCCCTTTTTGGGCAAGTTCAACCATATTGTTGAAATGATTAACTCCAATATTTGATACTGGATAGGTATAAATCTTACCACTTGAAAAACGAATACGAATATAGTCGCTACCAATTTCGTAACCTGATATTCCTGAATTAGGATTGCTGTATGGTGTCATAGGTTTGAAAGTTTATATTTTTACTAAGTTATTGAATGCACTAATTATTTGAGGGCAAATGTCATCTTTTTTTATGTACTTTGACAAAAGTTCAGCACTTGCTCTTCCTTTATCTGGAAGTTTATCATCTATGATATGTCTTTTGTCCTCTCTAACTTTTTCTTTTTTTAGAAAACTACGAAGTTTAGGGTAAAATTAATTTATTGTCGCTTTAGCTCATTTATAATTACCCATAACAATTGTGCAACCACTACAATCTTAGTACTGAATACTTTTCGCAACCTCTCCCAATTTAACTTCAATCCAATCTTCTTTCATTTTATTCATCATTTGTATTGAAAATTACCGCCAATTGTTCGGCACTTGGTAGGTTTTGGGCAATTTCCTTGGGTAGCTGCGAGTAAGTATAAGTGGCTACGCCCATCGGTTTGTTTACAATTTCCAGTGCGTATTCTACCGTAAGCTGGCTTTTGGTTTTGCATAGCAGTATGCCAATGCTGGGGTTATCTTCGGGGTATTTGACGGTTTTGTCGAGTAAGTGCAAATACCAATTGAGTTGTTGGCTGTATTCGGGTTTAAACTCGTTTACTTTCAGTTCTATGGCAATCATTGATTTTAATTTGCGGTGATAAAACAGTAAGTCCACAAAGTACTCTTTATCATCGAGTTCCAAACGAAATTGCTGTCCCATAAAGGCAAAATCACTTCCAAACTGCCCGAGCATTTTGGTGATATTCGCCACTAGGGCGTTTTGGAGTTGCCTTTCGGTGTGGTGGTCGGGCAGGTTCAAAAAAGAAAGGTCATATTCGTCCTTAAACTGTAGGTGATATGCCGCTACCTCCTGAACACTCAGCGTTTTATCAAAGTTGCTTTGAAACTGTTGGTAATTGGCATACAGGTCAAACCTAATTTTTTCTTCCAGTATGCTTCTGCTCCAAGCCTCTGTCTGAGCTTTTTCTAAATAAAATGTACGTTCGGCTTTGTCTTTTATCTTGCTGAAAATCAAAGAGGTATGTCCCCAATGCAATTTCGCCACAAGCTGTGGCGAAATTGCATTGGTTTGCATTTCTTCATACACCAATTTCATTCGGTGCAAGTTTCTTTCAGAAAAACCCTTTACCCCATTAAACTCCGCTTGCAAGTCTTTGGAGAGTTGTTGGATAACAGAAGTACCCCAGCCTGTTTTTGTTTTTTCGGAGATAGTTTTGCCAATATCCAAATACGCCAAAATCATCTCCGAATTTACGGCACTATAGCTGTTGTATTGTGCCTGTAAGATTCTTTGTTTTAAAGAAATCAGTGTTTGTAAGTAATCCTTATTTTCTATTTCGTTCATCATGTTGCCAACACTTCGTTTAATTCGTCAATAATATTGTTCATTGCTGCACCAAAAAGTTGGTACATTTTGCCCCGTCCACCTTTTTCGTCAAATGGTGTATAGTCGAGGTCATCCAATGCGATATGGTAGGAATATATCACGTGATTTTTGAGTTCACGCAACCAGTCCATTTGTTCGGGCGAAAAGCGGTTGTGATTACCCGTATGTTGTTTAAAAATCCATTTGTTAAAATTCTCCTCAATGGTTTTATCAAAAGCTTTCAATTCGTCATCAATGCCACAGGCATGGCGAATTAACGAAATTAAAGCGGTTAATTTATCAATCTTATGGCATTGTTGGATTCACCGTATTATTAGACTGTCTATATCAACGCACTTGACAAACGACCATAAATGTTCCGATTTTCATTTTAGTATTTTGATGGGCTATTTTTTATTGCTACGAATGGTTTACATGGACGACGTGGCTGATTTTGAAGCACTTACTTTCAATTTAGCACCGAATCTGCCATTTTGCCAAACTGCTGTTAGTGGCTGTGATTCTCGTTCCAATCAAGTTTTGTGATTCTATTTCCATTAATAATTAGAACCGATATTTCCCTGTCTAAACCTGTTCCATAGTGGTCTAAATTCATAAGAGTAATATTTCCATATTTGTTTGTAATAGGGTCGTGTGTGTATAAGTCATTAAAAAATAACGGATTTACAATTTCTATTTCATTGTCTTTTATTTCAGCAATAAAAGTTAAGTCAGAAAGATGGACTACATATAAAACTTTTTCCTTATAGATGAAGGATGAGAAAATTTGAACTCCATAAAAGTCGATTTTTTTCTTAAAAGCATTTGATTTGTCAATATAGCCAATAGCTTGCCCCTTGAACGTCTTTCCAATTTCATTTGATTGTGCCAAAGTTAGTTTAGTCGGGTCAGGTATGGTTTTTACTTCTGTTGAACCGCTACCGTGTCCTAAATGAGCTAAAACATTATAGCCATTTGAATTTTTAATAACTGAGTTGGCACAAGTAGACTCAGTAAAGAATGTTTTTGAAGTCGATTTTTCAAAAAAGTAAACTGTTCCTCCCCATTCTCCAAAACAGTCGCCAAACACTATAAATTTTTCGTCTTCAAATAGTTTCGGATGATTTTTTAATGGAAAATTATTTTTTGATTTTGTCCATTCATTACCATTCCAAAGAAAAATTGAATTTCCCGAAAGCCCACCTAATTGATTGTCAATAATCCAATGATAATTGAATCGCTTAGTATTTAACTTGTTCTCTAATTTTGTATTTCGTTCAAAATTGTTAAGATTAAAACAGGCAAATTTTCCATTTTCAAAAAGTGAAACGAGAGAATTCTCATAAATAACTGAAAAAGACTTTGGGAAATTTTTTACGTTATTATTTTCTTCTTCTGCATTTTCATATTTGTCTGAGAAATATGGGTTTTTAACAACTATGTGATTTGTGTCGAAGTCAATATAGTTGTCGCTTACTGAAACCTTAAACTTCTCTTTGTATGGACTTAAATATAAACTGTCTTTCGTTACAGTAACTTTTTTCCAAGTATGTTTTTGAAAATAGTCAACAAGTGTTCTTTCAAAATCCAGTTGTTTGTTTTGGGCAAACGTTGATATTGAAAGTCCGAAGCTGGATAATATGTAGAGTAGTTTGTTTATCATAGCCACTAACGGTCGAGGCTTGCCGCAGGGCTGGTATTTTATAATGTCAGCCCGGCAACTGAAGCCGATTGAAAAACAGATGTTGAAGTTAACAACTAAAAGCCAAATAGAATTCGGTCACGCCCGATATTAGCTGATAGTAGTACAACTGATGATTGTTATTCCGTCAGCCAGCCTTGCGGCAAACCTTTTGTTGGCTGCAGTCTTCGTCAATAAGTCTAATCTTTATCTATAAACTTCACTTGACTTTTAGCCTTTAAAACCTTAGGGAAATGTGGAATTAAATCTTGATTCTTTGAAAGTCGTTTTTCAATGTCATCACGATTCCACCAATGTGTCCAAACGCCTTTTGTTCGTAAGTCTTCTAATTTCTCTGTCAGCGGTCCAGAAATCTGACTACTCACGGCTAAAAAATATCCAAATGCATTGTGTGTCTCCACTGTATCTCTAATATCTAAAACTTTATTTTTTCCAATAGTTTTATCGCTTGCTTTACATTGTCCAACTATTTTCACTAAAGAAGTTGGTGGTATATTTTCTGAAATAATTTGAGAATCAAGAATATACCATTCAATTAACAAATCTCTTCCCTTGTCACCTTGATTTATTGGTGCTGGCTTTCGAACAAACTTTACGTTTGGTTCTCTTTCCAGTAAGCTTTTTACTAAAGCTTCAAACTCGTCTGGACAAACAATTTCATTCCATTCAAATAAAGCGACAGGAAACAAAAGTTCTGACTCTTTATTATGCCTGTTTCTCAAATATTCTCGTTCAATTTTGTATTCTTCTATGCCACATAGCCTGCCTAATGCAACAATATATGGTTTCATTACGGCTATTACCATATTTTCTAGTGGAATTAAAGTATACTTAAGCTTGGTTTTACTTTCTATCAAATTTGATAATACCTTTTCAAACTCTCTGATATATTTTTTCTTAATGAAATTGGTTAGTTCACCGTCCAAAATTATGCTTCCATTAATTCCTTCAACTGTTTCATATTTACGATTATTGAATTTTAGAATTGATTCAAGGTAATAGGAAAGCTCCTCAGATTTTATAATTGTAACTTCATTGCCAATATCATAATAATAACTCCAATTTGGTCTTAGTCGATTCCCTGAATTGAAATTAGAAGAGTGCTTAAATACCTTTTTTATTGTAGCCAATATTTCATTTGAAACTTCATATTCTCTATAATTTTTTGCATTAATTTTTTTTAGGCATTCCTCACACGGACAACCTGCAAACTTCCAAAAAATCTCTCTCCAAACAGCTACTAGTGGTATAATTTTAGAAACAACTTCTTTTATCTTTTCCCAATTTGAAACTCCCATTAAAATAGAACCTTGAATAGGCATTATATACCTACCCCAAATTTCATCGTCTACTACAGGATGGGCAATGTCAAACTGTGAACTTGATATGCCTGAATCCATTGACCTTAAAAAACTGGAAAACATTAAGCTTATAATTACGTGTACATCAGACCTGTCACCGTGGTAGACAATATCATAAGTTCTTTGTAAGAAATAAAATGAGAAGTCACTAGGACTTTGAATTTTAATAAATAGTGTTATACCAGAAGCATAGTCAGTAAATATTTTGAAATTTCCTTCATTTTTAGTTTCTAGGTGTAACGAACAATCGGTACATATTTCTTCAACATATTTTGTCAATTCTAAAATATCTGACATTGCTTTAAGTAAACTTTTGTTATTTGATTTTTATAGATTTTTTTGACAGAAAACTGTCTGAATACCCTAGCACTTTTACTATTTCTCTTACGGTGTCACCAGATTGCAGCCAACGATTATGCAACTGCCACAATCTTATATCAACCGCCACAATAAGCGGCAATGGTGTTTAGGTTGTTTAAATACTAACTAAAATTGATGTTAAAAAACCTTTTCTAACGCTGTAATTTCCTATCCAAAAAAACATTTTTTGCGGTGGCTGTTGAAAGCTTACTACAGTAGTTCAAGTGTGTTTTATGGGTATGTTTCATTGGGGAATGATAGTGCCAATATACACATTACTGCTGTAATTTTCAACTATGGAGGAAGGAGAATTTTCAGGAAAAACGGAAAAAAATAAATGGTTTAGCCAATTATTAGGCACTCTTGGTAATTTTTCTATCATGTTTGATGAAATGCAAGAAAAGAATGAAACACAAAAAAGCCCTTAAACTTTCGTCTAAGGGCTTCTGGTGGTCTCGTAGGGATTCGAACCCCAAACCTTCTGATCCGTAGTCAGATGCTCTATCCAATTGAGCTACGAAACCAATTACTTTTCCCCAAACCTTCTGATGCGTTGCGGAAGTCGCACTTCGGGAGTCGCACTCTCAGATGCTCTATCCAATTGAGCTACGAAACCGTGTCCGTGTTTCGGGACTGCAAAATTAGTAAATTATGTAAACTAAACAAAATTTTTACATATATTTTTTCAGAACAATCACTAATGGCTTGATTTATAAGCACAAAGAATAATAAAAATTTTTCTTTGTGCTTATGCAATCGAAAGATTAGTAAATTTTCTCTTTCTGAGCCTTCACTTTTTCATCAGCAATATAGTCGTCGAAGGTCATCAGTTTATCTAAGAAGCCTTTTGGTCCAAGCTCTACAATGCGTGTGGCTACCGTTTGGGTCAATTGGTGGTCATGGCAAGTAAACAACATCGTACCCGAATATTCTACCATACCATTGTTTAAAGCCGTAATCGACTCCAAATCTAAGTGGTTGGTTGGTTCGTCGAATACCAATACATTGGCACCAGACAACATCATACGGCTAAACATACAGCGTTGCTTTTCTCCTCCTGATAGTACCGTACATTTTTTCAAAGCTTCTTCTCCCGAAAACAACATTCTACCTAAAAATCCACGAATAAAGCTTTCGTCTTTTTCCACCGAATACTGACGCAACCAATCAACCAAGTTGAGGCTATTGTCTTTGAAATATTTGGCGTTATCGTTAGGCAAATACGATTGCGTAGTAGTAACGCCCCACTTAAACGTTCCTCCATCGGCCTTGCGTTCGCCCATCAAAATTTCAAACAAGGCTGTCACCGCCAATGAATCACGGGACATCACCGATACTTTATCGCCTTTGCTAATGGTAAACGACACATCCTTGAATAAATACGAGCCATCGTCTGCTTTCGCTGTAAGTCCTTCTACGGTAAGCAATTGGTCGCCCGCTTCCCGTTCGGGTTTGAAATTGATAAACGGATAGCGGCGTGACGAAGGCTTGATGTCGTCCACCTTTAGTTTATCCAACATTTTCTGACGAGCCGTTGCCTGTTTCGATTTAGCCACGTTGGCAGAAAAACGACGAATAAACTCTTCCAATTCCTTGCGTTTTTCTTCGGTCTTTTTGTTTTGGTCGGCACGTTGGCGGGCCGCTAACTGTGACGATTCGTACCAGAACGTGTAAGTACCGCCATATAACTGGATTTTCCCAAAATCTAAATCGGCAATGTGTGTACACACGTTGTCGAGGAAGTGACGGTCGTGCGATACCACAATAACCGTATTTTTAAAGTTTTGTAAGAAGTTTTCCAACCACATAATCGACTCAATATCGAGGTTGTTGGTAGGCTCATCGAGCAAAAGGATGTCTGGTGCACCAAAAAGTGCTTGTGCCAACAATACCTTTACTTTATCAGAGCCATTCAAATCTTTGAGCAAACTGTAGTGCAAATCTTCCTTGATACCCAAGCCACCTAGCAACATTCCTGCATCCGACTCGGCTTCCCAGCCGTTCATTTCGGCAAATTCGGCTTCGAGGTCGGCGGCACGGTTGCCATCTTCTTCGGTAAAATCTTCTTTCATGTAAATAGCGTCTTTTTCCAACATGATGTCGTACAAACGCTTATTTCCCATAATTACTGTTTGTAATACAGGAAACTCTTCATATTCAAAATGGTTCTGTTTAAGAATCGACATCCGTTGACCGGGGTCCATAAAAACCGAACCAGTTTGCGACTCCAATTCTCCCGAAAGGATTTTTAGAAAAGTCGATTTACCAGCCCCGTTAGCCCCGATAAGACCATAGCAGTTTCCTTCCGTAAATTTAATATTAACGTCTTCAAATAAAACCCGTTTCCCAAAACGGAGCGATACATTCTGTACAGTAAGCATTCTTTATGATTAAAAATTCAGATACAATAAATCGTTTTTTAGTCGAAATAGACAAAAAAGAAGTTGAGGCTATACTTTTTCAGTAAAAACCTCAACTAGGTACAAAATTACAAAATACGCTGTTGTTTCTGGCAATCGCCCTGTTTTTTATTTATGATTAGTGCCAAACAAATAATCGCCCTTGCTGTTAATTGATACGCTTAATACCTGATGATTGGCTTCAAAGGCTTGATAGCCTTGTTGTATGTTTTGCCAAAAAGCCTTGAGGCTAGGGTTGGAACTGAGGTCGGATTGATGCTTTTGTAGGTTTTCTTGGGTCATGGCAAAAGGAAACATATATACGGGAATCTGCGTTTGTCCGTTGTTGCGTGCCAACACAGCGTAAAGGTATATTTCTTTGATGAGTTCGTCGGTCATGGGTAAGCAACCAGCCGTAAGACAACTGCCATGAATAAAAATATCGCCTCCTAAATTTTTCGCCTTACTTTTGCGTCTATCGGCTTGGTTGGGGTAATTTACCCCTAAAGATAAATGAAAATTGCTCAAAGGATTGAAGCGGTCGATGTAGTAAAAACCTTCTGGCACTTGCATATCGCCTTGTTGGCGTTTAGGGCCAACTACACCTACGGAGGCACAAATCGGATATGTTTTCAATAAACGATAAGATGATTCGTTTTGGTTTTTTCCAAAAATCCGCAGTTCTCGCTCTTCTTTTAAAGCAACTAAGATGATATTCAATTGATTTTCTTGTACTTGATGGGCTTGTAAATTAGTCCTGATAAGCTCTATTTTTTGAGTATAGGCTTCTTGCACACGGTCAAATTTGAGTTGTGTTGCCAAAAAATTCGTTTGGGCTTGCATGGTCAGTAGTAAAAAAAATAGTGTAAACATAAGATGCGTGGAGTTGAAGGTTGATGGTAATACTTATAAGGCTTGGTACATAATATAGGCATTGACAAGCCCCAAGGTTTGGTGCTGATACGCCTCTGGAATTTCGCCAATAATCTGAAAACCAACCTTTTGCCAAAGTCGAACGGCCTGCTCGTTGGTTTTTACAACAATATTAAACTGCATGGCTTTGTATCCTTTTTTTCGGGCTTCTTCCAGCGAATAGTTGCCCATGGCCATGCCTACGCCCTTGCCTCTTGCCTCTGGGGCTGTCATATAAGAAGCATTGGCAATATGTGAACCCAAATCGGGCTGATTATCTTTGAATAAAAATGTGCCTACAATTTGCCCTTCGTCTTCGGCTACGTAGGTATATTTATCAGCCCCAAACCAGTAGGCTAACATTTTTTCTTTGGGTGTTTGCGGATGAAACACATAAGTATCTCCGCTTGCAATCACTTGTTGAATGATAGACCAAACCGCTTCTTGGTCTGAACTTTCGGCTGGACGAATACGCATCTTAATATGACTGTTTTTTAGCGATTAAATTTAATTCTAAGCACTGTTGCACTATAAGTATTATTATAAAAATTGCTCACGACTTCTAGCCCAAAAAACTTGCCAATTCCGACTAAACCATAACCCACTTCGGTATAATGCAATTGTTGGTTAGGAACATGGAGGTAATTGACAAACAACGATTCTTTAAGCCCATACAAGCGTAATAATTTCGATTGCGTAAGTAATAAGCTTCTGAAATCTTCTTGTACATGGGCTTCTACGTAGTTGCCAGCCGTGCTGTATTGGTAATAAGGCAAATTCCGAAAAGCATTGAAAAGCTCATCTCGACGCAACAAGATTTGTCCGCCATTAAAGTGTTTATAATCAAGGATATTGCTAGGTTTTTTGATAAAACCTCCGCCTTGAACCCACACGTGCAAATCGCCCCAAGTATTCATATCGAAGGTTTGTTCGTACTCAGCTTCTACCTTGTGAAAAGGGGCATCGCCACCTACAGTCATGCGGTTGCGGAAGCGAAAGATAGGATTGCGGTAATTGGCAATAAATTCTCTTCCATTAAATTTATTGGTTTTAGCCCAAGGCCGCAAGGTAAACGCCGTTTGCCAAATAAGGGTATGATGCGAAGCAAAATTGTTGCCGTTGGCTTCGGCAATTACAGGAATATTTGGCTCGAAAGTACGGTCTTTTACGTCAATCCAAGGTTTAATATTACTATTGTCTAAAGGATTGCGTTGGGCAAATTCGGCATCTGTCAGGAAGGTAAATTTGGGCGAAAATTGGTGTCGGAAAGACAGGTTGATAAAGTTTTTCTGGTATAACTTCATGTAGTTTAGTTCGCCAAGCATAGTATAAAGTACATTTCCTAAAGCTGTAATGGGCTGTTGCTCATTTACTTGATATACCATTTGTCCGCCTTTGATGCCCCACTGGGTATAATGCTTGATATACATGGCTTCGGCAGTGCCATACACGGCATCACGGTTGATTGAGTAACGCAAATCGCCTGTGAGTTCGAGGCGACTTACCAATTTGTTGCGTTGGGTATATTTCAACACGGCATCTACATAATAGCCTTCCACCGCATTGATACCACCAGGATAGCTCAAGCTAAAAGTACGAGGATAGCCGTAGAGGTTATCACGTTTTCCATAATTATAGGTATGTCCCGTGAGCAAATGTGGCCATTTGAATTTAGGTAAATTTTTAATAGAATCCTTTTTGACCTTTTCCTCGTTTGCCTTATTCATGCTATCGGCTTGCACGTAGCCTTGTACTTCGAGGGTAGTGAGGGGAACTTGGCGTTCGGTATTCCAAAAATCGTTGCTACGCTTAGTGGAAAGTGAATCAATATCTAACGTATAATCTCGTGCAATACTCACATCTTCTTGTTGGGCTTTGCGTGTGTTTTTGTCTTCTTTTTCTAAATTTTTAATAATTTTACTCAACTGCTTACGGGTAAGTTGTTGTTGCTTTAAAGCCGTACTTTTATCTACTTTTTGTGTTTTCAAGGCTTTGGCTTCGGCTTTGTCTATTTTCTCATCAATCACTACAGGTTGCTGATGGTACTTAGGGTTTACCTTTAGGTCATAATTACGCACATTGGTTACATAACGCCCTTGGGCTTCTATGCCAAAGGCATCAAAATCAAACCCTGCATCCATATACACGGGCATCCATACATCATTGAATGGTGCTAGTAATTGTTTGAGGGTATAGCTTCCGTTGCCATCACTGTAGCGTAAATCGAGGCTATGCAAAGCCCATGTATCTTCAATGATATTGATAGTTCCTTCAAAAACATCTTCGCCCGAAGTCTTGGGTGTTAGGCGTATTTTGTTGACTTGCACGCCTTTATCGGTAAACATACCCTCATACACAAAACGGTAATAGGCAAAAGCATGAGGCGAAAGAGGCGAAATCATGCTATTGCCTATCACTTTAGGATTGTAAAAATTGGTACGTGCAAATACAATTACGTTGCCGCTGCTTTGCTGTAACCGAGGGGGAAAATTACTGCGAGCCGATACAATTTTTTCCTTTAGCACATTGGGTTGAGTAAAAGAAATATCATTGATAGATTCAAGCACATAGGTTTGTCCGAGTTTCAAGCCTAGTTCTTTTTCGAGCTTTTTTCCAGCCAACAGTTTCATCATACCGCTTACATTCGATACTTTGCCCGAGCCTTTTACATAAGTACGAGCCGTATAGCTGCTTACTTCGAGGGCGTGGAGGCGAGCCATCGAAATAGCTTTACGCATAATGGTATAGCTGGGGTCTTCTTGTTTGGCCGAAAACTTTACTTCTGCCAAACTGACCGATTGCTCTTCTAAAACAATGTTGAGTTGTTGGTAATCTTCTTGAACGGTTACTTGTTTTTCTAAGGTTTTGTGGCTAAGGTATTGAAAAATAAGCGTATGCGTACCGGGTGCAAGGGCAATTTCAAACAGCCCATCTTCGTTGGCCATTGTGCCTTTGTTGCTTCCTTTGATGATGATAGAGGCGAAAGAAAGAGCTTCTCCTTTGGTATTTTTTATACTTCCACGTACACCAGAATCGGCAAGGGAAGTCCATACGTTCGTAAAAATAAGGATGAATAAAACGAGGCTTTTAAATTGTGTTATCATAAAGGGTGGTTGATGAGTGGAGGTTTATGTTTACCCTAAGATGCAAAAAAAAGCCAAAATATTGCGTCTTAGGGTAAAAAATTGTGATGAACTGCTATTGGCGTAGGTTTAATGGCATTTCTTCTAACATTTTTCGGGCATTCAAGATGGCATGAATCCTGTGTCTTTTACTAAAACTGAAGAAAGAAAATCCATCCTTTTGGGTAAAGTCGAATAAAAAGAAGGTATCATACACATTTACCCAAGTACCATCTATTTCAATTTCCATCAACGGATGAGGAATATATCCTCCTTGCTCGACTCTAAAAAATAAAGTTTTATTGTATTTATCGTTTCTATTTATCTCGTTCTTAGAAAGAATACTCGAAATATAGCTTCTGTTTCGGCGATACGCTGGCACGACTTGCATGGATAACCCTTCATAAAAGCTCATAAAGTCGGCGGTTCTAAAAAGCACATCTTTACCCGTAGATTCAAGAAAGCGTTCGCTCAAACAAGCAAACATATAATTCAAGAGAAGATATTCAGCTTGATGGTTGTCTATTTTGACAAGCTTATCTTTGATTTTTACCTTGATACTTTCTTGTTTTAATACAGCATAATACCGATTAATCCATGCCTTGTTTTTTTCAGAGCTAAAGGCAAGATGCAAGGCCGTTCTCCCCCAAATATCTTTGGCATTCAATTGTGCTCCCTGTTGTATGAGGTAGTCTGCAATTTTAGACGCACCAGTATAAGCACAGAGCATAAAAGGAGTAAAGTTAAGCTGATTTCTAAAGTCTAACCCATATTTTTTCAAAGATGGCTCCAATAACTTTAGGTTGTCTTGTGTATAATTTTGTACGATGCGTTTGATGAATGTTTTTCTTTCCTCCTCTATTCTATCAGCAGGGCGATACTTCAACACTGCCAAATCATCTAAAAACCGCCCATCTTCGTAGAAAAGGCTATATTCAAAAAGTTTATCTTTTTGTTTTTTGTTAAAAAAGTTGGGGTCTAAAGCCTGTTCTATCAGCAATGACCAATCGTTGCGATGCAAGATTTCCCAAGGTACTTTTTGTACTTGCAAAATCTGCTGACGAATCGCTTCGGCTTGTTCTTTTTTGCCTTGTAGTTCAAGTTTACGTGCTTCTTGTTGCCATTCTTCTTTGGATGAAACCTGATTTTTGATAGACGACTGTTGCTTAAAATCTGTTAGCTCCAATAATTCAAGTAAAGCGTGTTTTTTATTGCTTTCTACGACATATAGATTTTTGATAGCCCTTGTAATCCCCACATATAACGAATTGACATAAAATTTGTATTCGTCTAAAGACTTGTCTGATTTGTCTTTGGCTCGGGCATACGTCATGTCTTCTTGTCGGAGGTCTTCTTTGCTAACACCTGTAGTTAAGGCTCGAAACTCTTTTTCGTAATCTGAAATGACATTATACAAAATGATATTTTCGTACTCTAGTCCTTTGGCTTCTTGGATAGAAAACAACAGTGGTGTTTGGAAAAACTTCTTGGCAGCAGCTTTATCTTCATTACGCAACACCAATACGGCAAAACGAGTAGATTGCTGGGTTTTTTGGTTAAGTTCGGATTTAACTTTAGGCGTATTTTCTAAAAACTCGACTTCCCCTTTATGTTTTGAATTTGATTGTACCAAATAGGTGCTTTCCTTATCAATAGAACCAAAACGAGTATTTTTGACGAGTAAAAGCTGGTTCGCAATTTTGGTGACTTCTGGCGTATTTCGGTAGTTGGTTGCCAAAATCCGAATGATATTGCCTGTGAGTTCTTGTTTGTAAAACAGGGTTTTTATCTGCGACCACGAGAAGAAATTAGGATGTACAATTTGGTTAGAATCGCCACAAAGTAAAAAATTATTAGGATTTTGTAAGGATTTCAAAATCGCCATGAGTTGCACGTTGGTAATATCCTGTACTTCGTCAATGACCACATAATCGTATAAAGGCTTGCACAGGTCAAGTATTTCGTAGGCGTGCAAATTGCTATCGAAATAGTTAGACTCTTTGAGCCATGCAATATAACGGCTGAACAAATCGTAAATGACGGGGCGTTCTTCCTGCGAAAAAATAGATTGCTTCACACCCAAATTCAAGTAATCGTCTTGACTTAGATAGGGCTTATCAACAACCGACCCCGTCAATACGCCTTTAAATTCTTCAAAAACCTTGTAGGCATCCTTGATTTTATGGCTTACCCGATAACGACTAATCCACTGTTCAAAAAGCTGGAAAGTTACTTCTTGCCCTTGAGGCATTTTTATGGTTGACAAGTATTCATAAAAAGACAAAAAATCTACCTGTTGGTTGGAGTTCTCATACCCAAATGAGGAATAAATAGCACTGGCGTTTTCAACCAAATAGGGCGACAACGTAACGTAAAGAATATTGCCATGAAACGTTTTGAGCTTTTCGAGCGTAAGGGCTGTTTTACCACTTCCTGCCGAACCAATGACGATATTGGGCAAGGGATAATGAAGTATTTCGTCTTGTGTGTCGTCAAATGAAATGATTTTATCTAATAAATGAAAAGTTTGTTTATGGTTATTGATATAAGCAATAGCCTGACTATCAGCTTCCTTGATTTGGTTGGGCATGACGGCAACAAGCTTGCTTTCGTCGATAGCAGCGCCATTGAGAAACCGTGAGGATTCATAATCGTGATTAAAAATAACCTCTAAAATGAAAATATATTGCTGCCCTTCATAAGTACCAATGCTGAATAACAAACGATTTTTGTCATCTAATTTTGCACGATAAAGATTGAAAGGTGTCATTTTTTTTACATCAGCCGATTTAAAATCTCCTTTTTGTAAAAATGAAACGACTTTTTCAAATGCTTTCTTCACTTTTTCCTTTTCTAACTTATCGTAATATAAAACCTTCATTTGCGTGTTATTGGGTAGTTAAAATAAGCCTAAAATTACGTCAACTTTTCAAAAATACCCAAATTTCAATCCAATACTTATTCATTTACTCGGTTCGTAAGCTTTTCACTGGATTTGCCGTGGCAGCTTTGATAGCCTGATAACTAACCGTCAGCAGCGTAATACCCAAAGCACCGATGCCAGCCAATACGAAAATCCACCAAGTGATTTCGGTACGATATTCATAACTTTTGAGCCAGTCGTTCATATAAAAATACGCCAGCGGACAAGCCAAGACAAAGGAAATAAGCACCAATACAACAAAATCTTTAGAAAGTAAACGCCACAACTGCCATACCGTAGCACCCAACACTTTACGCACGCCAATTTCTTTGGTGCGTTGCTCGGCTACAAAAGAGGCTAGTCCAAAAATACCGAGGCAACTAATAAATATCGCCAACACTGCAAATACGCCAGCCAATTGTCCGATGCGTTCTTCACTTTCAAATTTTCGGGCATAATCTTCATCGTTGAATTGGTAAACAAACGGCGAACCGGGATTATGTTTTTTGAAAACTACTTCCAATTTGCTTAGTGCCTCCGAAGCCGACACGTCGGGTTTTATCCGAATCGTAATGGTTTGTGTCCAATCGTAAGCTAAAAAGAAAATGGCTGGTCGAACAGGCGTAAAGGGCGATTCCATCACCATATTTTTGATTACGCCAATGATGCGGTAATTTCTGTCGTTCCATTTCAAGTTTTTACCAATAGGATTTTTGAACCCGATAAAATCGGCACAAGCTTGGTTGAGGATAACAGCCGCCGTGTCGGTTGAAAAGCTACGAGAAAAATCCCTGCCAGCCGCTAATTGCCAGCCAACCGTGCGGCCGTAGTCGTGTGTAATGGGAAGAATGCTAAAAAGGGCTTGTAAATTGGGGTCTTTTTTCTCCCAATCAAAACCAATTTGGTTGGAATAAACGCCCGTTGTCGGACTCAACGATTCGGCCATATCATATACTACGCCTGTTTTGAGTACATCGTTGCGAAGTACATCATAATGCCCTCGTATTTCGGGCGTGTTCATGTTGATACTGATAAGCCCTGCTCGGTCGTAACCAACTGGACGGTTTTTGGCATGGATGATTTGGCGATACACGACAATCGTACCGATAATCAACGTGACCGATACCGTAAATTGCAAGATAACCAATACTTTACGAGGCAAAGCTGCCCATTTTCCTACTCGAAATGTACCTTTCAACACTTGTATTGGCTCGAACGACGATAAATAAAATGCAGGATAACTGCCCGAAATCAAACCCGTAAATAGCAAGAAACCGAGCGTCATCAACCAAAAATAAGCGTTCGTCCACAGGATATGTACTTGTTTACTAGCTAATTGATTGAAAAAAGGCAAGGTCAATTCTACCACAATTAAGCATACGATAAAAGCCAATAGGGTAATCAACAACGACTCGCTGAGAAACTGGGCTATCAATTGCTCACGTCCTGAACCAATGGCTTTGCGAACGCCTACTTCTTTGGCTCTTTTTTCGGAACGAGCCGTACTGAGGTTCATAAAGTTGATACAAGCCAGCAACAAGACAAATAAACCAATAATGCCAAATAACCACACAAATTGAATGCGTCCGCCTATGTTTTTCCCGTCTTTAAATTCGCTGTACAAATGCCAACGGCTCATTGGATGTAGAAAAACTTCGGGCTTGGTAGGGTCTTGTTTATCGACATTAAACTTTACCCAACGAATACGGCGAGAAATGGTTTCAAAATTGCCTTCGGGACGAATCATGACAAAAAGCTGAAACGAGTTGTTGTTCCATTGTGTGCGTGCCTCCTTTATCCAGCTTTGTTCGGCTTCATAGAAAGTCCAAGAAAACAAACAGGAAACCTCATTGAAGGTAGTATTATGGGGTAAATCTTCGTAAATACCGCCTATTTTCAATTGGCTTTTGTTGTCGATTTTGACCATTTTATGCAAGGCATTTTCGGCAGAACCAAATAAGGTTTTTGCCAACGACTCGTTCAAAAGCATACTCGATGGGTCTTTGAGGGCATCGATACTGCCTTGTTTGATTTTCAAACTAAGCAATTGCGGAAAAATAGGCTCAACGAAATTGCCTTTGGTACTGATTTTTTTCTCTCCTGTGGCTATGATATGGTCGAATGTCCATGACGATAAGGCTACGGCTTCAAAATCGTGGGCATAATCTTTGCGAAGGGCATCGGCCAATGGCAAAGGGATAGCGGTTTGCGAGCCGATTTGTCCGTTCCAATGTTGGTGTTGCATCACCTGTGCCAAACGAGGATACTGCGTATGATAGGTATCATGAGAGCTTTCGTCCCAAATCCATAAGCCAATAAGCATAGCAATGGCCATGCCTATAGCCAAGCCTACAATATTGATAAACGCAAAGCCCCAATTGCGTTGAAGGTTTCTAAAGGCGATTTTACAATAGTTCTGAATCATGTCAACCGTGTTTAGCATTCGGAATTTTTTTCTAATAAAACTATTCAAAAGAATGTGCCAATTGTATAATTATTTGTAAAACAAATTATTATGCAATATGACCTAGAAAAGGGTGTTCGGTTTCGATACATTTTTTGTTCATTACAGTACAGATTTGTAGGAGCATTGCTATACTTTTGGACGAAAACCAATCAAACCTTTGCTATGGGGTGTCATTAAATCCTCCAATCCTATGTTACGAAAAACAATTACATTCTTAGGCTGGGCAGTACTCTTGGGCAGTACTGGCGTTTCAAGTTTTAGTCAAAATGCTACTACCTCACAACGCATCAACCGCCAAGCCCTCGTCGAGCGTCATATCGTGCAAGTGCGTCAAGTCGATACGCTCAGTTCGCTTTCGGTGGGCAATGGTACTTTTGCATTTACCGTAGATGCCACAGGCTTACAAACCTTTCCAGTAGCGTATGCCAATGGGGTGCCTTTGGGTACTCAGTCGGAATGGGGCTGGCATAGCAACCCCAATACAGAAGCGTACCGTTTCGACGAAACCTTGCGGTCGTATCAACTCAACGGCCGGAGTGTGCCTTATAGTGTTCAAATCAATAATCCTACTCGCAACAAAGAAGCCGTTAATTATTACAGGGTCAATCCGCATCGCTTGCAGTTGGGACAGGTTGGTTTTTTACTTTTACATAAAAACGGTAAAGAAGCCTCTTGGCAAGACCTAACCCAAATCAGGCAATCGCTCAACCCTTGGACGGGCATCATCGAAAGTCATTTTGTGTTCGATAACGAGCCAGTAGCGGTAAAAACCCTGAGCGGACAACAACAAGATGTAATTGCGGTAGAAGTACATTCGGCTTTGTTGCAAAAAGGACAACTCAAATGCCAAATCCGTTTGCCGTATCCGAGCAATGCTTTTTTGGATGCAGGCGTAAATTACCAACAAACAGAGAAGCATCAATCTGCCTTGGTCGATGCCCATACCATTAGCCATCAATTAGACGCAACGCAGTATTTTATCAAATTGGGCTACGACGCTGGCACGCAAGTAAGCACGAAAGCATCACACACATTTGTGGTGAGTCCTTCCACTAAGCAAGCCAGTTTGCATTTACAGGTACTTTTTACACAAAATAAGGAGGAAAAAATACCCACTTTCGCTCATATTCTTGCCGACAACCAACAAGCTTGGCGTAAGTTTTGGCAAAAGGGCGGTATCATCGACTTTGCAGGCAGTACCGATGCCCGTGCCAAAGAGATAGAAAGACGCATGGTGTTGTCGTTGTATTTAACCAAAATTCAATGCACGGGCAATCAACCGCCACAGGAAACAGGCTTGACCTATAATAGTTGGTTCGGAAAGCCCCATTTAGAAATGCACTGGTGGCATGGCATTCATTTTGCCTTGTGGGGACGTGCCGAGTTATTGGAAAAAAGCCTTGCTTGGTATGCCAAAGTATATGACGAAGCCGAACAAATTGCCAAGCGACAAGGCTATGAAGGCGTGCGTTGGCAAAAAATGACCGACCCCGCAGGCAAAGAATCGCCTTCATCGGTTGGGTCGTTTTTGATTTGGCAACAGCCCCATGTTATCTATTTTGCCGAACTGCTGCGGCGAGATAACCCTAATAAAAAAACGCTTGAAAAATATAAAAAGTTGGTCTTTGCTACCGCCGATTTTATGGCATCGTATCCTACTTGGGACGAAGCACAACAACGTTATATTTTAGGAAAAGGGCTGATTCCAGCACAAGAAAGGTTTAATCCAGAAGAAACTTATAATCCTACTTACGAACTGGTCTATTGGCATTGGGCTTTGCAAGTAGCCCAACAATGGCGTAAGGCATTGGGCATGAAAGCCAGCGAAAAATACCAAAAGGTGCTAGATAAACTTTCGGCATTGCCTATGCAAGATGGGGTATATTTGGCAACAGAAAGTGCCAAAGACTCTTATACCAATCCCAAATTTTTGACCGACCACCCATCGGTATTAGGAGCGTATGGGATGTTGCCTCTTACGCCCAAGTTGGATGTAAGTACCATGCAAAAAACTTTTGATAAAGTATGGAAAGACTGGCAATGGCACGACACTTGGGGCTGGGATTTCCCGATGGTAGCCATGACGGCCGCTAGGCTCAACAATCCAGAAAAAGCCGTTGAAGGCTTGCTTATGCCTATCAGAACCAATACTTATTTGCCCAATGGACACAATTTTCAAGATGAGCGTTTGCGTATTTATTTGCCAGGCAACGGCGGTATCTTGGCGGCTCTCGCCATGATGTGCCAACGAGATGGAATGCCCAAAGGACAACATTCATTCCCACAAAATGGGCAATGGAAAGTCCGTTGGGAAGGACTCAAACCTATGCCTTAGTATCGAATTGAATTGCATATTGGGGGCGGAAATTTCGCTCCTAATATGTAAAGTTATTATTTATATAGTTGAAAAATCAGGTGTTTATTTCTGAGGAACTTTTATAAAACTTCTTGTACTTTCAATAAAAAACCTGAATAATTATCGTAAGTACCTTCGTGACAAATGTCTAAAATCTCTTGTATTTTCTGTATTGCTAAGGTGTTTTTTTGTAAAATACCAATCAACAAATAATCGGTCATTTGCTCGAAAACACCATCGGTACACAGGAAAAAGTAATCTTCGGGCTGTACGTCTTGTACATAAAACAAGCTAGGATGTTGATGTATTTCCTCGTGGTTGCGATAAGCAACCAAAGCCTTACTCAGGGCATTTCGCCAAGGATGTACCTGTGCCTCTTTTTCAGAAATAAGTCCTTGTGCTACAAGTTCTTGTACAAAACGATGGTCACGAGTTTTGTGTAAAATCCGCCCATTTCTGATGTGATAAATGCGGCTATCGCCCAAATGCAACAAGCATACGCCTTGGGTATGCGTATATAACAACGCAAGTGTAGTTCCCATTTTATCCGACAATTGCCCTGCTGAAAGAAACTCCAGTAATTGTCGGTGGGCAAAAGCAATTGCGGTGTTGAAATAAGACAAGGCTGGCAGTTGGGTACTTGGCGGAGGGTGTTGTTCGATAAAATGATAGACCGATTCGGCGGTCATTTTACTGGCTATTTCACCCAAGGCCAAGCCTCCCATGCCATCGCAAAGCACAAATAGTTTCTCCGATTCGTGTGGCTGTTGTGGAAAGAAATAATCTTCATTTGCCGTTCTCATTCCTTTTGCTGAGAAGGCCAAAGGCGGGTAAAAAATCAATTGCATAGTTTGTTGCGTAAGGACAGTTCTGCTTTCGGAGATGAGATGTTTGTTTTCAGATGTTTAGCCTAAATTTTTATACTAATCTTGCAATCAAACATCTCACATCCGAAAAGTTAGGCTCTATGTGTTTTAACAAAAGTATCAACCCATTTGAGCAGTACGATGGTAATTAGCATACTAGCAATGACGGTATAGCCTAGCATATCGTAGCGTTCGAGGTGGCCATCGGGGGCTTTTACTACAATCATGCCAGCAACGATAGAAGCGATACCCCCAGAAATTTGTTGAATGGATGAATTGACACTCATAAACGCACCTCTGTCCTGCGGTGCTGGTACAGAGGTCATTAGGGCAGAAGACGAAATCATCCGAGAAGAAATGCCTGCAAACATAAACACATTGATAAGCATGATAATCCACAGAGGCGTATGCCCTAAATTACAAAAAATCCCAACCAACAAGCTACTTAAAATTGTACCAGCAATAAACAAATTAAACTTTCCTATTTTATCGCTTAGTTTACCAAGAAAAGGACCAAAAATCAAGGAGGCTACGCCTGTAACACCATACAATAAAGGCAAATCTTCGATGGCAATGCCTAAATTTTTGGTACTAAAAGCACTTCCAAAAGGCATCAGCATAAAGCCCCCTGTGGCGAGTAAGATTGTACCTAGGAATGTTCGCAAATAATGTGGTTTTGAAACCGTTTCAAACAAATGAACAAAGGCATTTCCTTCTTTTTGTAGGGCTAAATGCTGTGTTAAAGGTTGCATTTTCATAAACATGACAATGCCCACAAGTCCACCTACGCCAACAATCATCCAAAAAGGTGCGTGCCAGTCGAGGTGATTAGCCAAATACAAACCAATAGGTAAGCCCAATACTTGACTGGCGGCAAAGGACATTTGTACAAAGCCCATCACACGGCCTCGTACCTCTGGCTTGAATACATCGGTGATAATTGCCAAAGAAACCGAACCAATAACACCGCCAAAAATGCCTGTGAAAATACGAGCCGCCAACAAAAAGGTGTATGATTGGGCCGAAGCACAAAAGGCTGTTCCAACAAGAAAACCAACGTAAAAAAATAACATGAATTTTTTACGGTCAAACTTATCAGCAAAGCCTGCTGCCAGTAAACCAGATGCCCCTGCACTGAAGGCATAAGCCGACACCACTAAACCAAATTCTTGCGGACTAATGTGTAAGGTGGGCATCAAGATTGCACCGAGTGGCGATAAAACCATGAAGTCGAGTACAACTGTAAATTGGATAAAAGAGAGTACCGCTATCATAAATGCTTGATAGGGCGTAAAGATTTTTTGTTGTTCCATTAGGGTATGAGTTAATCAGGCAAATATCCGAAATTAACTTTACGCAGACAAGCAACCCGTAAATAAAGCTGTATAATTGAAGGCTTTAGTCGATTTATAGCCCCAATTTTTCGACCAAACGCCCCGTCATTTTCGACTTATTGGTAATATATCTTGCACTGATGCCAACGTAAGGAGCAACCGAAGGCGTACTTTGTTGGTAAACATCGCCAGCCGAATTAAACAACTTTAGCTGTCGGAAAGTACTTACGCCTCCTTCGAGCGAAAGATTGAATACTTTGAGTACGTGAAAATTGGTAGAAAGTGTCCATTTGAGGTGCTGATAATTTTCTCGTCTATCAAGCTTTTCGTTTTGAAGCACAGTATTGAAACCTGCACTGTAGCCTGCTACGGCGGCATTGAACCCCACATTAAACCAATCGGTGATTTTATGCGAAACATTTACTTGAAAAGGTAAAATGCCTGCTACACGCCAATCGCCTAGTTTTTTGTTGAATCCTACAATAGGAATCAGGCGAAATTTTTGGTTATAAATGACCACCGTGCCATAAAGCAACTGCGAGTTGAGTCCGAAAATACGTACCCTTGCCATACCGCCCCATAAATAGGGCTTGGCGGCAAGAAAGGTTTCGTTCGATTCTGTTATGCCTATGCCTCCGCCATACAGCCATAATTTTTCTCTTAAACTTGCTTTCAATTGAATGAGTCCTGCCATAGCCGTTTTATACCCATCGGTAGGCGTATCTTTTCCATCAATGGTAGGCGTAATTTGGGCCAAATTGGCTACTAAAAAGGTATGCTTGGCGGCAAGGTCGAGCTTCTTACCAATGCCTACTGAAAGGTTGGCTTCGGTACGCAAAGGTACAAAGCCCAATAAACTGCTCCTCGACAAGCCATAACGTCCGCTGCCGTCGCTCGATACCGAGGGCATAAATTCGGTACTCATGGTAACGTTGGGATAAAAAAGCTGGCTCAAGGAATAGTTTTGAGCAACGGTAGAAAAGCGTACTACAAGGCCCATACACGTGAGCAAGCTAACAACAATACCTTTTATCATGGATTTGATTTTTTAGCTAAACGCTTTTTTAGGCTTTGTAGTACATTCGCTTGTATTTAGGCTTCGATTTGTTCGCCTAGAATAAAGCGTTCGATAACCTCCGCTACGCCATCGTTGTTGTTGGAAGCCACAATTACATCGGCGTGGTGTCTGAGCGATTCTTCTACATTATCGACCCATACGCCCAAGCCAGCGTATTGTATCATCGACAAATCGTTACTGGCATTGCCTACGGCTATAATTTCTGAGGCATCAATATTGAGTTGTGCCGCCAAACGAGCCAAACTAGCGGCTTTGTCGATGCCCCATTCCATGATTTCTAGGAAAAAAGGTTTAGACGTTGTAATGCTTTTATGCGAACAAACATTTTTGAGCGTTTGGGCTACTTTGGCTAGGTAACTTGGTTCTTCGAGCATGATACATTTCACGACAGGCTTTTGAACCGTCGCTTTGAAGTCGCTTACTATCCGCAGGGGCATCCCCGTAATATGTGCTTCAATCTCAACATAAGGCGATGCTCCTGTGGCGATAATCTCGCCGTCGAGGTATGTCACCAAATGTACTTGATGTGCCACACTAAAATCATACAATTCGTGTACGTGCTGGGGCTGTATGCTTTGTTCAAAAATCACCTCGCCCGATTGCATCGCCGTAATTACAGCACCATTGTATGAAAGAATATACGAGCCAAATTGGTCTAAGCCCAAGTCTTTAGCATAGGAAAGCATCGCCGGGGTAGGACGACCAGAAGCTAATACCACATAAACGCCCATTTCCTGAGCCAATCGAATCATTTTTTGGTTACGAACAGATACCTGATGGTCGTCGGTCAGGAGGGTATCGTCCATATCCAATACCAACATTTTGTATTGCATAGCGAATCGTTTTTTCCCGAATCTACAGCAAAACTTTTACATTAAAAGTATTCTGTACATTTGAATATAAAGATTCCTGCTTTCAGACAATAAAAACTTCGTTACTGTATATTTTGAGTGTTTTTGGATAAATACCATCAATCTTTTATACAATTTTTGCCCTCACATTTTTCACCCGATTGAAAGGACGAAAATTAAGCAAAAGCTCCAACACGCATCATAACTAAGAGGTGTGTAATAAGTTTATTGCTCTAGTCTAATAGGTTTATTTTCAGGCAATAATTAACAATTATTGTCTTTTTTTAATTTTTTAACCAAAAGTATTAGGCATAAATTTTTTTTTTTATTAAGTTTGAAAAAGAAGAAAACTTTCGACCATACGTCTGAAATGCTTTACTTTTGCCTTAAAATAATACTAATTTCCGCCCAAATTTTTAAGTAGTTAAAAACATCAATTTATGTTCGTCGCATTACTCTGCCTAAGCATTGGCATTGCATTTGTAGGATACCTCTGCAATGCTTTGTACAAACATCTTTTTCCTCATCCGACCGCTCCCAATACATGGGTAAAAGGGCCAGAACATTTACAGCACTGTACCCAAGACCTCCGCATTGAAGCACCACGCATGATTAAAACGCTCCCCACCGATTACCAATGGATAAAGCAATTGGTAGCCAGCGATGGTTCTGAGTATTTTCGTATTTCGGTAAAAGGAAACTATACACAACTTCCCATTGAGCAATGCAACAACGGCGAAGTAGTGGTAAAAGCCTACGACCGCAATGCCCAAGAATATTTGGTATATGACGGGTTCAAACATGGTTGGGACAGCCTCATTTCGGGCGATTATGAGTGGGTTACACCGCATTTGCAATTTGAGCATACCCTGCGTGATGCCAAGCAACATGAGCAATTTAAAATTTACCTGAGTTGTACCTATACGCCTGCCGCCTTCGACGAGTTGGAAGATGGCATTGACGAATACGGCAACGTAATTATTGGTGGAAAATATAGGCAACGCAGCTTTAAATACGATAAAGTATTTGCCGATGGCTTCTCGTCGATTACCATTTGGGCTGAAAATCCTAAAGGAAAAGTCATCACTTTGCTTTCAAAACAATGTGCTACTTGTATGCTAACGCAATAAAATTAAGTGATGCTACACCATTTGTAAAATACTTGTTGGTGATAAGCTCATAAAACTTTTTAAGTATTTTAGTACAAATAGTCGGCATTTGCCATATACGTATAAGGATTAAGAGAGAGAAATAGGTAGTATTTTACTGCTTATTTCTCTCTTTCCTTTAATAGACTGACTATTAATTTCTTCCTGTTTTTTTTGAAAATAACCCTTCTTTTAGCTTCATTTCTTGAAAAAAAATACGTATTTTTAAATGCCGCTTTTTCTCTTATAACAATTATCTATTGCTTACGAGCAACTTATGAAGATTTTGAAAATACTTTCGCAACAGGACAAATCCTGTTGCGTGCTACACGATGTGATTGAAAATACCAAGCTTTTCTGCAACAATAGCCTTCAGATTTTAGGCAATGGCTAGGCATACAAAAGGGTATCCAAATGCTTTGGTATCAATCATGCTTTATAATCATACAACATTAAAAGACCTAAATGAAATCCTTACCATGTATCAAAATTTAACCATCACTATTGTAAACCATCAACGCATTCAAGTCCAACGTATTAGGGGACTGCTGCAAGAAATAGGACTAAAAAAACAACAAATCAAGACTTCTGAAACCGCTTTAAAAGGAATGATAGAAGGCAAATGTTTAGCTCCTCAACTTATTCTTTTCTATATAGATAATCTTGAAGAACAAGCTCTTACGACACTTTTGCTACACTCTAATGTGTATGTAGTAGGCATTGTAGAGGCACATCTGCAAGACCAAATTCCTAGCCTTTTACAAGCAGGCTTTCAGGATTGTTTGTCGGTAGAACAACTCAACCGCTACCAGCTTGAAAAGGTACTTATACTTTTCAACAAACACCTAGCTAAGGCTCAGAACAACTCTCAATACCATACGCTGTACAAAAATATTTTTCATGTAAGTCCAGTGCCCATGCTCATTCTTGAGCCTACAACGCTTCACCTGATAGCCCTCAACCAATACGCCACAGAGCAGCTAGGGTATCAGCCAGATGAATTGAATTTTCCGATTTCGACTTTATGTTCTCCGCAAGAATTTTCTACGATTCAACACAACGTAATGACCCTCACACAAGGACTAACGCCAACCTTGGCTTATGGGAAATTTTTCAAGAAAAATGGCGAAATCATTCATTTAGAATATTCTTTATCCTTGGTGTTTTTTGAAGAAACCCAAGCGATATTATTGGTAGCCAAAGACGTAACCGACTATAAGCGAGCCAGCGAAAACGAAAAAAAATCCTTGGTTCAACTCAAAGCCATTTTTGAGCAAACCCAAGAGGCCATTATTTTATTTAATGACGAAGGAGCTATTACGCAAGTAAACTCGTCGGCGTGTAAGCTATTACAACTGGCTGCGGCTCAAATTCAAGGGCAAACCGTTGCTAAATTCTTGGAAAAAGTACAAGACGAGCATTTTCAGCAGTTTTGGAAGGTATTTTTAGAAGGGAAAAAAAATAAGGGAATCACTACGTTTGTAAGAGCCGATGGTAAGAAAATATTAGTCAATTTTAAGTTTAAACGCAACCTCGTCGAAGGGCTACACATGGGTGCTTTTAGCGATATTACAGACAGCTATCAGCAACAAAAACTTACGTCAAATCTCAACGAATTATATCGTTTGCTTTCCCGCACAATCGAGTATAACCAATTTATAAACAAAGCTTTAGATTTAGTATGTAATGTTACGGGTTTTGAAATGGCTCAGTTGTGGGTACTTGATGCCGCCAAGCAAAAACTCAAAAATGTATGTGTAGGGCATAAAAAAGGTTCGCCCAAACACCAAGTTCCTTTGTACGATATTGCTCTGAGCGATACCGACGTATTAGAAGTAAAAACCTTACAAACCCAACAAGAACAGCAGTGGGTAAGAATAAAATACAACATTTATCAGGAGGCTTTTGTGTGTCATTCGCACCTTATTCCCTTGAAAAGTCGAAATGAAGTAGTAGCAGTACTGGCTTTTTGTGCAACACAAGCCATTGAGTTGAGCAAATCGCAACAAGTCTTTTGTAAAAATGCTACGGAAGTATTAGGGCTAAAAATTGCTAAAATCAATATTATCCAAGAACTAGATAAGGTTTTTCATCACTCAAACGGGCTTATTTGTACCATCACCAAGCAAGGGTATTTTACGAAAGTAAACCCAATGGTATGCCATATTTTAGGCTTGTCTGAGCATCAGATACAAGGCAAACCTTTTAGTCAGTTTTTGCACAAAGACGAAGTAGGCATTTGCCATTATCTGAGCAATTTAGTAGAAAGTAAAAATCAATCGCTAGAGTTTTCTTGTAGGTTAATTAGCAAGTCGAAGGTGTGTCATTGGATAGAATGGTCTGCTGTTTATGACCCTCATGCCGAATGCGTTTATCTTACGGGCAAAGACATAACCGAAGAGAAAATATCACAGAAGAAGTATTTGCAAGAAGCTGAAAATAACGCTGTTATCCTTTCTTCTATCAAAGATGGTTATTTTATTGTTCGCAAAAATGGAGAAGTAAAATATTGGAATAATGCCGCTACCGAGATGTTTGAGCTATGCCCTAAACGCCCTAGACCATTGCTTTTTTGGGATGTATTACAGGCTCAACCAGGGAGTACTTTTTTCAAAATACACCAAAAATATCTTGGCAAAGCACAAGAACAATACTTTACGGTTTATCATGAAAGCAAACAAAAATGGTACGCTGTTTCGTATTATCCTATCGAAGACGATATGGCTATTTCGTACCGAGATATTACCCAATTGAAGGAGCAAGAACAAGAAATTGAGACAATGAAAGTGAATTTAGAGTCGTTGATAGACAATACCGATGATTATATATGGTCGGTCGATAAAAACCTCTGTTTGCTTACCGCCAATTCGCCTTATCTCAATAGAATGTATGCCTCTATTGGCAAAAAACCCGTCGTGGGCGAATCGGTATTGTACCCCGTAATGCCCAAAGAATGGAATAGACAATTTAAGCAATATTATAAAAAAGCCCTTGCTGGACAAGCATTCACGATTGTAGAACAATGGTTTAATCCATTAAAAAATACGCATGAGATTTTAGAAATAAGTTTTTATCCTATTTATCGAAATCATCAACGGATAGGCGTGGCGTGTTTTTCTAAAAACATCAGTGAGTCGGTCAAGCATTTGCAAGCGATTGAGTCGCAAAACCATCGTTTGCGAGAAATCGCTTGGTTGCAGTCGCATAAAGTACGAGGCCCACTTTCAAGAATCATGGGTTTGGTTGGGCTTGTGGGCAATGGGTTAGAAGAAGCCATTCCGATGAATCAGTTACTACAGCACATCAACGACTCGGCACTAGAGCTTGATGGCGTGATTCATGAGATTGTTAAAAAGGCAGAAAAATGGAATATTCAATGACAAAGCATTCCGTTTACTACATTTTACAACCGTTTAAAACAAATTCTATTCATTAACTATAGTATTGGTTAGCTTTATGCCTAACTTTGAGAAATTTTTTAAACAGACAAAATGGATTTTATACACGCATTACTTGGAAACGATTTAGGAAAAGCATTATTGATTATTGGTAATTTGGTACTCATAGAAAGTCTTTTATCGGTTGATAACGCTGCGGTTTTGGCAACAATGGTGATGGATTTACCGAAAGAAGACCGAGAAAAAGCTTTAAAATACGGTATCATTGGAGCTTATTTATTCAGAGGTGTATGCTTGCTTTTTGCAGCTATGCTGGTCAAAGTGTGGTGGTTGAAACCCCTCGGAGGCTTGTATTTGCTATATTTATGCTACGGTTTCTTCAAACCTAAAAAAGCCGAAGAACACGAAGATGCACCCGATAAAAGTAAAAATTGGGTATATAAGCATACCATTGGGCGTTTTGGCGTATTTTGGAGTACGGTTATCATGGTAGAAATCATGGATTTAGCTTTTTCGATTGATAACGTATTTGCAGCCGTTGCTTTTACGGAAAATATTTACCTGATTTGGATAGGCGTTTTTATTGGGATTCTCGCTATGCGATTTGTAGCTCAAGCTTTTGTGAGATTGATGGAACATTATCCGTTTTTAGAAACATCGGCTTTTGTTGTGATTGGGCTTTTAGGTGTTAAGCTTACCCTATCGGCTTTTTGCCATTTGTATCCCAACAATGCCCTTTGCCAGTTTTTAGAAAGCGAAACCGCCGATTCTTATATTTCGCTTGTTACGGTAGGTGTATTCGCCTTGCCCGTCCTCACATCAGTTTTATTCAATTTCCCTAAACATGAAAAATAATTTATGAAAAAGACGTTTTTATTAGCTGTTTTTTCTTGCCTTATGTTGTGGGCTATGCAAACGGCAGCACAACAAAAAAACAGCCCCGTTACTGCTAAGTTTTTGTTAGAAGCAGGCGTAGAATATGGAGGCGATGAGATTTTGAAAGTCTTTTTTACCAATGGCGGTGAGCAATCAATGAAAGCCGGCCAAGGAGGTTATATAGCAGTAGGAGGGCAGTTTCAATTGGCAAGTGTCAAAAACCTTTTGCTCAGAACTTCCATTGGCTTCAAGTACAATACTACAGCCGCCAAAAACGCCGACATTAGCCTTACACGTATCCCTATCAATATTATACCTTATTGGCAAATCAACAACGATTTTCGTGTAGGTCTGGGCATTACAACGCACCAAAGTGTAAGTTTCAAAGGCGATGGCTATGTTTCGGATGTCGATTTTACGAGCTCGCTTGGTACGAGGGCAGAATTAGGTTATAAATGGATAGCCCTCACATACACATCTATCGACTATAAAACAGCTTTTGGACAAAAAGTATCAGCTAGTTCAGTAGGTGTAGCTCTTTCTTTTACTTTTCCGAATAAATAGTATTTATAGTGCATTTATATCTAAAATCATTGACAGCCAGAGAATTATATTCTTTGGCTGTTGGTTTTATAAGCAGTAGTGACAATGACTGAGCATAAAAGTTCGGTTGAAAATTCGGTTGAAAAAATGTAGTTTTGTTAGAAAGAATAACACCGAAAGGCATGATACAAAAATATCCAGTAGGCATTCAAGATTTTGAAAAGCTTCGTCGAGAAAATTTTCTTTATGTTGACAAAACCGATTTTGTCTATCAAATGGCAAACATCGGCGGATATTACTTTCTTTCTCGTCCACGGAGGTTTGGCAAGTCATTGTTTATTAGTACTTTAGAGTGTTTGTTTTTGGCTAAAAAAGAACTTTTCAAAGGCTTATTCATAGAAGACAAATGGAATTGGGAACAAACCTTTCCGATTATTAGAATTTCTTTTAGTAATATTAGTCATAAAGAAAAAGGGCTTTATCGGGCCATCGACGAGCAGTTAGATAAACTTGCAGAGGGCTACGGAATTGTTTTGCGAGAACAATTTATCAGTGGAAAGTTTAAAGAACTCATCGAAAAACTTTCAGAAAGTCGGGGAAAAGTAGTGGTTTTGATAGACGAATACGACCGTCCCATCATTGATTATTTGGGAGAAGATACTGCCAAAGCCATTGAAAATCGGGACATCATGAAGGTGTTTTATTCCATCTTGAAAGATGCTGACCCTCATTTGAAACTGGTCTTTATTACGGGCGTTTCTAAGTTTTCGAGGGTGAGTATTTTTTCTGATTTGAATAATTTACAAGACCTTACGACCAACAAATTCTTTGCAGGTTGCTGTGGCATTACCGAGCAAGAATTAGCTTCTTACTTTGCCCAAGAGTTAGAAGAAACCAGTAAAGAACGCATCAAAGAATGGTACAATGGCTATTCATGGGATGTAAAAACGAGCGTTTATAATCCTTATTCCCTGCTGAGTTTTTTTGTACAAGGATATGATTTTAAAAACTACTGGTTCGATACAGGCACGCCTACATTTCTGATTAGGCTTGCTAAACAGATTCATTTATACGATTTTGAAAACCGAGAAACGAGTTTGTCACATCTCAATTCTTACGACCTCGAACGCTTGGAGTTGATACCCTTGATGTTCCAAACGGGCTATCTCACGTTCAAAAGTTACGACGAAGAAGGCGATATTTATACCTTGGGTTTTCCGAATAAAGAAGTCAAAAAGTCGTATTTAGAAGTGCTGCTAGATGCCGTGCGAGAATACCCCAGCGACCAAGGTGTTGTGCTTGTAAACGAGCTACGGAAAACACTTCTAGCAGGCAATATCGACAAGTTGGAAGGTATTTTAAACTCGCTTTTCAAATCGTTGCCGTATGAGCTTTGGCAAAAGGAGAATGAACATTTTTATCATGCTATTATTCATTTAGCATTCACGTTGTTAGGTGTTTATGTGCAATCGGAAGTGCAAACTTCCGACGGTAGGATGGACGCTTTGGTACGAATGAAGGAATATATTTATTGCTTTGAATTTAAGTTGGACGGCTCGGCAGAGGAGGCATTGGCACAAATCAAGGACAAAGGTTATCTGCAACCCTTTGCCCAAGAAGGAAAGAAATTGATAGGCATAGGCATTAATTTTTCTACTGAAAAGAAGAAGGTAGAGGCGTTGAAGTGGGAGGAAATAGCATAAAACATAGCTAAGAAAATGATACAAAAATATCCAGTAGGCATTCAAGATTTTGAAAAGCTTCGTCGAGAAAATTTTCTTTATGTTGACAAAACCGATTTTGTCTATCAAATGGCAAACATCGGCGGATATTACTTTCTTTCTCGTCCACGGAGGTTTGGCAAATCATTGTTTATTAGTACTTTAGAATGTTTGTTTCTGGCTAAAAAAGAACTTTTCAAAGGCTTATTCATCGAAGATAAATGGAATTGGGAACAAACCTTTCCGATTATTAGAATTTCTTTTAGCAATATTAGCCATAAAGAAAAAGGGCTTTATCGAGCTATCGACGAGCAACTGGATAACCTCGCAGAGGGCTATGGAATTGTTTTTCGAGAAAAAATTATCAGTGGAAAGTTTAAGGAACTTATTGAAAAACTTGCTGCAAGTCGAGGGAAAGTAGTGGTTTTGATAGACGAATACGACCGTCCCATCATTGATTATTTGGGAGAAGATACTGCCAAAGCCATTGAAAATCGGGATATTATGAAAGTGTTTTATTCGATTTTGAAAGATGCCGACCCTCATTTGAAACTGGTCTTTATTACGGGTGTTTCTAAGTTTTCGAGGGTGAGTATTTTTTCTGATTTGAATAATTTGACCGACATAACGCTTAGTCATCACTTTTCAGCAAGTTGTGGTATTTCAGAAGTTGAATTGGAAACGTATTTTCAAGAAGAATTACAGGTTTACGACAAAGAAAAAATACGAGCGTGGTACAATGGCTACTCGTGGGATTTAGCCGTGCGTGTATATAATCCTTTCTCTTTGATGCACTTTTTCAGAGAAGGCAAATTTCATAACTATTGGTTCGATACAGGCACGCCAACCTTTCTTGTTAGGCTTGCCAAGCAAATTCATTTGTACGATTTTGAAAACCGAGAAACAAGCCTTTCTCACCTGAGTTCCTATGACCTCGAACGCTTGGAATTGCTACCGCTGATGTTCCAAACGGGTTATCTTACGTTCAAAAGTTATGATGAAGAAGGCGATATTTATACCTTGGGTTTTCCGAATAAAGAAGTCAAAAAGTCGTACTTAGAAGTGCTGTTAGACGCTGTGCGAGAATACCCCAACGACCAAGGCGTTGTGCTAGTTAATGAGTTAAGAAAAACACTTTTAGCAGGTAATATCGACAAACTGGAAGGTATTTTAAACTCGCTGTTTAAATCGTTGCCGTATGAACTTTGGCAGAAAGAAAATGAGCATTTTTACCATGCGATTGTCCATTTAACCTTCACGTTGTTAGGTGTTTATGTGCAATCAGAAGTACAAACCTCCGATGGCAGAATGGACGCTTTGGTACGGATGAAAGAGTATATTTATTGCTTTGAATTTAAGTTAGACGGCTCGGCAGAGGAAGCATTGGCACAAATCAAGGACAAAGGTTATTTACAACCTTTTGCCCAAGAAGGAAAGAAATTGATAGGCATAGGCATTAATTTTTCTACTGAAAAGAAGAGGGTAGAGGCGTTGAAGTGGGAAAATATAAGCTAATAGTAATCCTTTGTGCATAACGAATGCACACTGCCTCCTCGCAAAAAAATATCCGAAAAAGGTATTAGACAGCCGATAACTTTAAAAAAACGTCAGTAATTCATCAAATCGTTGTTCGAGATTTTCGGTGACAGTACCGCCGTGATAACAAATGACTTTTTCGATAGGAAATTGGCGAATTTTATGGATAGAAGCAATAGCATTGGGCAAATCGAGGGTATATTGAATATTGGCTATTTCAAAACGATTATCTTCTATTACAAACGCATCGGCAGCAATGAGTGTTTTAAGGCTAGGAATATACAGGGAAATATGCCCAAGTGTATGCCCTGGGGTAGGAATTGCCCAAATATCAGCGTGCCATGTTTCGTCTAAATACACATCTACCGCTACAGGTTTCATGCTTTCGAGCTTTGCCTGAAATGCCAAGGCTTCGGCTCGTTCTTCTTTCGGAATGCTAGGTAATAAACTTTGAATCTGATGCAGGCGTTGCGATTTACGTTTGCCTGACAAATAAAGTGCTTCTAACCATGAAGCATATACTTTTATATGCGGAAAAGCTTCTTTGATTTCGGCTAAAGCCCCACAGTGGTCGATGTCGTGATGCGTAATAATAATACCCGTGAGCTGGTCTAATGTTCGGTCGTATGTTGTCATGGCTTCGGCTATCAAGGGCATAAAGCCCGCATAGCCACCATCGACAAGAAACAAATTATCTGGCGTTTCTATCAATACAGGATGAATGTATTGCGTTTGCCCTTTCCAAGCGTAAGGGATGGTTAGTTCAAAAACTTGCATGGCGTAAGGTTATAAAGTATAACAGAGGTTAATAAATATATTTGCAAAATACTATTTTTTCATGAAATTATTGTAGTGAAATGCCATGAAAAAACGCCTAATATCTAGGGAAAATCTCAGACACTAGGCGTTTTTGTTCATTATTTATGCTTTTAGCCTGCTACTTGTTCCCATACTTCGGCTACGCTTGTAACGGGGCGTTGACATACTTTGTTGAAACAAACAAATACTTGGGTTTGTCCGTCAATTGCTTGGCGATTTTCGAGCAAAGGCAATTGACTGTTTTCAACTGTGCCAGCTACTACTTTGTTCGGATAATATTTGTGTTCGAGTTGTTTTCTGAAACTTTCCGCTTGTGAACCAACCAAGGCAATTTCTACCGTTGGGCTCAGCATTTGCGTAGCCAAGCAGGCCCAATTGGTAAGGTAATCGACATTTTTGGTCAATAAATTTTTGACTTTAGCCAACATCAGCTTCGCTAAATCTACAAAATCTTCTCTGTCGAGTAGCAAGCCCAAATTGTATAAATTCTTCGCCATCATGGAGTTGGAACTAGGAATTACATTGTCGAACAGCTCTTTTTTGCGGGCAATCAAATGCTCGGCTTGTTGGTCGGTAAAGAAAAATAATTCATCTTCGGCATCCCAAAAGTTTTGATACACATAAACGCTCAATTTCTCAGCCAAATGCAACCATTTTTCTTGGAAAGTCACCTGATACAATCCCATAAAAGCGTCAATTACGGTGGCATAATCTTCTAAAAATCCAATAATTTTGGCTTCTCCTTTTTTGTAAGAATGCCAAAGCTGACTGCCTTGCAGGAGGTTTTTTTCGATAAAATGAGCATTTTTTAAAGCCAATGTCAAAAATGAAGGCTCTTCAAAAACCTTGTAGGCATCGACCAAACCTTTG
Organism: Cytophagales bacterium; assembly: GCA_013298025.1. Lineage (GTDB taxonomy): Bacteria > Bacteroidota > Bacteroidia > Cytophagales > Spirosomataceae > Flectobacillus. The sequence continues at coordinate 132,599 of JAAFJE010000003.1, forward strand.
AGCATGAGGGCATTCCATGAACACAGTATTTTATCGTCTAATCCCGGTCGAATACGCTCGGCTCTTGCGGCCAATAATTTGGCATTTTTTTCTGCAAAATCAGAATTGAGGAAAACTTGGTTTTTCCATAAAATATTTACGCCATGTTCCCAGTTGCCATCATCCGTAATTTGGTAGGCACGGCAATAGCGTTCGGCTTCGGCATGGCCCAAAATGCGTTGGATGTCGGCTTTTGTCCAAGTATAAAACTTGCCTTCTACACCTTCCGAGTCGGCATCTAAAGCCGAGTAAAAGCCTCCCTCTTCGCTGCACATTTCTCTTGCTACCCAAGCGACGGTTTCATACACTACCTGTTGGTAGAGCGGCTGTTCGGTGAGGCAATACGCTTCGGCATATACACTGAGGAGTTGTCCATTGTCGTAGAGCATTTTTTCGAAATGCGGACAAAACCATTCGCTATCAACCGAATAACGAGCAAAGCCTCCGCCTAGTTGGTCGTAAATCCCACCCATCGCCATTTTATTGAGGGTTAGCACCAAGTGTTGCAAAGCGGCTTCTTTATGTGGAGGATTTTCGCTGATATAACGCATCAAGAAAAGCCAAATAGAAGGCATCGGGAATTTGGGTGCACGGGCAGTACCGCCCCATTCGCTATCAAATGATTGAGCCAATTTGCTGTACATGGCTTCGAGGTCGTCGGCATTGAAAAAGAGTGTATCGGCTTGTAAACCATATTTTTCGGTTTCTAGTACCAACATATTTTGCGTAAATCCTTCCGCCGATTTTTGTAGTTCGGAGGTGTGTTTTTGAAAACCATCGGCAACGGCATACAGTAATTTTTGCCACTTGGGGGCGGGAAAATACGTTCCTCCGTAAAAAGGTTTGCCATCGGGCATCAAAAAAACATTCAAGGGCCAGCCTCCTTGTACGCCCATCGCTTGTACAGCATCCATATAAATAGCATCGATGTCGGGGCGTTCTTCTCTGTCCACTTTAATATTGACAAAATACTCATTCATGATGGCGGCTAGTTCTTCCTGCTCAAAGCATTCCCTTTCCATCACATGACACCAGTGGCAGGCCGAATAGCCAATGCTCACTAAAATGGGTTTGTTTTCTGTTTGGGCTTTCTCCAAGGCCTCTTGTCCCCAAGGAAACCAGTCCACAGGGTTGTGGGCGTGTTGTAATAAATATGGAGAAGTTTCTTTTGCTAAACGATTCATTATTTTTTAGTTTTTAATATAAAATGGTTAATCAAACACGAAAAATGGGTACGAATTTCCTTTACACACATAAGTCAACACTCCTGTTTAAATGACATTTTTTTGGCAAAATAGTTTCATTTTATCCGATTTTACAAACGAAATAAACATTTGTTTATCCTTGGTTTTTTGCTATTGTTATGATTACCTACAAATTATAAATGTACTTTCTACCAGAAAAAATCCTAAATGTTTAGTATTTTTGTGAAACTTTTAAGGATAACAACCTTACGCTTATGCACAAACAATTTTCTTTTGTACTAACGCCCGAAGAGGCTTTCGACGACGTTTTATTTGAACAAATCGTAAAAAAATCGGCTGGCATTGCCAGTGACCAACCTGCACACATCCGTACCACCAAACGCTCGATTGATGCCCGTGGCCGACAGGTAAAGGTAAACGTTGAAGCCGAGGTTTTTGTTGACCAAACGCCTACGCCACGCATTGCCTACACTTGTAGCTACCCCGATGTTACGAAAGCTCCACAAGCCATTATTGTGGGAGCAGGCCCTGCTGGGATGTTTGCTGCCTTACGTTTATTAGAACTGGGCATCAAGCCTATTGTTTTGGAAAGAGGCAAAGATGTACGCACCCGACGACGTGACCTTGCGGCTATTAATAAAGAACATTTGGTCAATTCTGAATCCAATTATTGTTTTGGTGAAGGAGGAGCAGGCACGTACTCCGATGGCAAACTTTATACCCGTAGTAAGAAAAGAGGCGATATTCGTAGGATTCTAGAAATCTTTGTCGCACATGGAGCTACCGAAGAAATTCTGGTAGATGCTCACCCACATATCGGGACAAATAAGCTTCCTAAGATTGTGTCGAACCTCCGAGAAAGTATTTTACAAGCTGGAGGCGAAGTACACTTCAATACCAAAGTAACAGATTTTATCGTTGAAAACCAAATCATGCGTGGGGTAATCTTGGAAAATGGCCAAGAAATAACAGGTATTGGCGTGATTTTGGCCACAGGCCATTCGGCAAGAGATATATTTGAGCTTTGTCAACAACGAGATATTTATATTGAGGCCAAGCCTTTTGCCATGGGTGTAAGGATAGAACACCCCCAAAGTTTGATTGATTCCTTGCAGTACCATCGCCCCGATAGGGGACGTTACTTGCCTGCGGCTTCTTATAGCTTGGTAGCTCAAACCTATTATAAGGGCATTCAGCGAGGCGTGTTTTCTTTTTGTATGTGTCCGGGCGGATTTATTGTGCCAGCCGCCACAGCACCCGGCGAGTTGGTTGTCAATGGAATGTCGCCTTCCAGAAGAGATTCAAGGTTTGCCAATTCGGGCATGGTGGTAGCCATCAATGAAATAGATTTAAAACCTTACCAACAATATGGTGCATTGGCAGGCTTACAATTGCAACGAGAACAAGAACAAAAGGCTTGTCGCTTGATGAATGGCACACAAATAGCTCCTGCTCAATTGGTGGGTGATTTTATCCAACAAAAAGTATCTAAATCTTTGCTCGAAACTTCTTATCAGCCGGGCGTAGCATCGGTTGATATGTATGACGTCTTGTTGCCACATATTGCCCATCCTTTGCAAGCAGGTATCAAGCAATTTGGACAAAAAATGCGAGGCTACGGCACTAACGTAGGACAAATCATTGGCATCGAAAGTCGCACGTCTTCGCCTGTACGGATTCCAAGAGATAAAGAGCAACTTGAACACATACAGATAAAACGCTTGTTTCCTTGCGGAGAAGGAGCAGGGTATGCAGGAGGCATTATGTCGGCAGCAATGGACGGCGAACGCTGTGCAGAGAAATTGGTAGAACTATACAAATAAGTGAGTTGATGGTACGAAGGATTGTATCATCATGAACAAATCCTTCGTACAAAAGTCTATTGTTTAGTTCTTTTGAAACTCGCCAGTAGCCCGAATCATGATTTCATCACCCACCATCACTGTGGCTAATTTACCACCGATGCCAAAGTCGCTTCTTTTGATGGTGGTAGTTGCTTTGATGCCTAATTGTAATTTTTTATTGTTCGGATTAGGATGTGCCGCAGGGCCGTTCATCGTTACGTCGAGTGTAATACTTTTGGTTACACCTTTGATGGTAAGATTGCCCGTCATTTTGTATTTATTTCCTTCTACTTTTTTGAGTGCCGTACTTTTGAAAGTAATGGTAGGAAATTGTTCTGCTGCAAACATATCTTCTCCTTTGAGGTGGTTGTCACGCATCTCAAGGTCGGTATTGATACTAGCCGACTCGATAGTAATTTCAAAAACAGCATCAGACAAATCATCTTTGCTTGCTGTAATTTTTCCATCAAATTTCTTGAAATAACCATCTACCTCCGAAATGCCATGATGCTCGGCGATGAAGGTAAATTTAGAATGTCCTTTGTCGATAGCCCATTGTGCATTCGATACCAGAGAAACAATTAAAAACGAGAATAATAACGCTACTTTTTTCATTATAATTGGATTGTTTAGTGAAGGTTAACGTATTAGGACTAACGGAAGATAAGCCATATTACAAAGGCGAAGTTACATTTTTCTATAGTTAATCCTAAAAAAATATAAGAAAAACTAGATATATCAATAATAAATCCCTTAAATTTTCGTCTAAATGACGTTCTCCGTTGGAAGACCTTTGCATTTATGCGGATAACAGAAGTAAATATGTTGGTAAAGCTATTTTCCACCAGCTTATGTTGGGGACTGTGTTCTATGCTGCGTTTTTGTATTTCTCAAATGCGTCTGTCATAATTTTTAATAGCTCGGTATGCTTGATTTTCAGTCCATTTGCCGAAATGTTGAGTTTTAAGCCATGACTTTTTGCGGTTAATGTCAATAGTTTTCTTTTGATTACATTGGTCTGCTTTGAAATATATTTGTCATGGTTACTTATTTCAACAGTAACAAAACGTTGTTTAGAAGCAATGGATGCTTGAATACTGTATTCATAAACATTTGAGATGTCAGACCAATGGATAAGTCCAAAATTGACAATACTGGAATTGTCACAAATACCTTGTTCGTCTATAACAAGTCCATAGTTTTTATCGAACAGCTTTTTTGTAAAAAAAAAGATACCAAAAAGTCCCATAAAAATTCCACCATAGGAGGCGATTGATTTTGAAATAGCGTTGTTGAAAATAGGATTACTTACTTGTGGGTTTGAAATAAGTATCCAAAGTCCGCCACTAAGAAAAAGAATGCTGAACACTAATAGTTTCGTTAGTTTTATTTTGCTCAGTTCAATTTCTATGCTATTATTTTCTGTCATATTGTCCAGTTTTAATGTATTGTTAAAATCTATCAACGTTGCGTATATGTATGATGTATATGCTGTGCTGACGGTAGTTTTTATTGTATTTCAATCTTAGCCAATTTGTTCACATTCATTGGAGTTACGGGTAATGTAATAAAATGTGACTTACTTCCATAAACCAAGCTATCTCTCAAAAATACGGAGTCAAAGTATAATTGTATTCGACGACCTGTACTATCCGTCAGTCTTATGCCGGTTTGTGGTTTCACTGTAACGATTACATCATTCCCGTTCTTATCCTTACATTTAAGCGTTTCAATCCCATTATAAAAATTTTTGCCACCCTTTAAGGCAACTCCAATTAATCCAAGTCTAAAATCATACGCATCATTTATTTTATTTGGGTCAATATTTTGAAGTTGTTCTTTGAAACTACAGGAAGTCATGTAATAAGTTGAACATGAGGTCGTTGTTAAAACAAAAATTGTCAAGATAAAATAATACTTTCTCATACAGTCAATCAGTCTTTGATTAATAACTTTTTTAGTTGTTCAGGAATAAATTTATACAAATATTACTCTTTATATACTTTTTAATTCGACTATTAAATGCTTGGTATTCAATGGTTAAGTTACTTCTAATAGAAAGAGTTTGCAAATGGCAGGATTGAACAGTTACCCTACGCACAAAGTTTTTAGAAAGCACCAAAGCCTAAATTATGCAAGTTAGCCTGTTTTTTCGCAAACATTAAATGTTTAGTGCTTGGTGTCCTCATTCCTTTTTATTGGTATCCATATTTCTTCCTCCGAAGTCGGGTCATTGTTTTTGTATTTGTCACCCAAGACTTCAAAATGAGGTCTGTTGTCTAAAGTATAACTTGAAGTTGGCAACCACGTTCCCAAAATATATTTAAAAATGGAAGTATCTGTGTTTAAACACTTGTAGTCGAAAACGGCATAAAGCCCACCTTGTAAAACAAACGTTTCCATTTCGGTCGGCACATTGTCGAAGGTTGCAACTTCAACAGTTGCCCACCTTTCAAATTCATTTGTTGGCTTGAAGTCTGTAAAATGGTTAGGCTTGTAAACGACCAATGAAATGAGGTCGTTTGTTAAGTTGTTAGCTATTTCTTTTCGTCTTGGTGAGAAAGTCCGCCAAAGTTCGCCAATTTTATAGTCGGCCAAACTCATGGTTAGTCGTCTGCCTATTAATTTCTTTTCGTTTAATACTTCAATTCTTGGTGTCATTTTCTAGTTAAATATCTTTTGTCGTTCCTATTTTGTCCGCTGTGTTATTCGGAACGGTATGGTCGATTATATTTACTGCTAAAGGGCTTTACGATGGGCGTTTTTCCAAGCACAAATGCCTAATTTATTACTAAAGTTTATTAAAATCACAAGGCTTCATTGCACGTCACCCCGCCTGAAGCAAAACCCGTGTTATATGCCGCTTTTCTCTCTGTCTTCATAATGAAGACAACGTGTTAAACACACCGTCAATTACTTTTGCCATGCGTTTAATGTCAAGAGTTGCCATTGTGTCAGTTGGTTCGTGATAATTTTTGTTTCTGAAAAAGGATGTATCTGTAATCATTAAAGCACTAAAACCAAATTTCCAATAATTCAAATGGTCGGAAAAATCAATGCCTGGCAAAGCTGGTGGAGCCGTAAACTTTTTTGTCCTGATGGCTTTTGTCGCTTTATACTTTCGACAAAATTTTCTAGTGAACTGTCCTGCACCAAACTTTTTTACAAGTGTAATGTAGTTTCCTTTATTGCCATAGAAGAGTGAAAGTAGTCCAATTGGATAGGATTGTGATTTCTTTTCATCGGAGAAGTACCCAATCATTTCAAGTGAAATCATTCCGTAAACTTCGGTTTTGTTGTCAACAAGAGATTTGGCGTGAATATAACTGCCCATATATTCAGTCCTAAAGTATGGCGGTTCCTCCAAAGAATATGCGACAAGGTCAATACGTTGCTTTAATTTTTGTCCATTTAAAAGTCTGGAAAGCTCAAGAAGTCCAACAACTCCGCTTGCATTGTCGTCCGCACCTTCTTGGTTGTCGCAAACGTCATAGTGTGCACCAACAATAATTCTCTTTTTATTTTCTGTCCCGAAGGAACAGATTACATTTTTATAAACTTGTCCATTTACAGAATACTCTTGAATACAAACACTGTCGGAATATTGCTTGAAAACTGATTTAATATATTCTGCCGTGCTATTGAGTTGGTCAATATTTTTGTAAGTGCGAAATTTACCTGTCTTCGTAATTGCTGTCAAATGAGATTTTATTATTGTCGTGTCCGAAATTGTCGTAGCGAAACAATAGCTTGTCAATAGTAAAAATGTAACGGTCGATATTAATTTAAGTCGTTTCATTGTTTGTTGGTGTGTCGTTCTAAAGTGGCATATAACGGACGAGGCTTGTGGCTGTGGCGATTTCTCAGCAACTTCGCCCAATCCTGTTCCTAAAGTTTATTTAAAATTCTGTCGTTTAATCTATTTCCCAAACCGCCATAGCGACAAGCCTATGTTAGCGGCAGGCTTTCTTTGCCAAATTGTCGTTGTCCGTTCGGAAAAAGTCAAATCTATTTTTTACAATTTAGTGTCAAAATGCTATTTGTCAATACTTTAAACTCAAAAAATTTGTCAAAACAGCAAGATAAAGTATCAATATTTACGAAAAATTCCGCTTTCAAATCGCTTGTCTAATCAACGAAAATATCAACTTCACCAACGTCCGACAAGCTTTTTTCTCATGATTTTAAGCTCAATTTCGTATCCGTTCACCAAAAATCGTGTCCTAAACGAAGGTCTTTTCTAATTGTCAAACTTTCGTTTTCCTTTTTTCAAAAGTATCAAAAGTGCTGATAAAATATCCGCCGAGAAGCATTTTCTAGCTCAATTTTAATCGAAAAAACCAACGTCGTTTCTTCACCTTTCAGCCTCAAAAATGCCTAAAAAATATCCGCCGAGAAACATTTTTTAGCCCAATTATCAGTCGAAAAACCTCAATTTTGTTTCTTAACCTTTCCCAGAAAAATACAAATACCAAAAGCTTTTCCCGTAGAAACTTTTCCGTCCGCAAGGCTTTTCCTCCTAAGCTTGCCGCTAACGCTTGTGCAACCGCCACAATTTTAAGTGATAGGCTGGGTAAATACTAAAAATTTATGTTAAAAACCTTTTCTAACGCTGTAATTTCCTATCCAAAAAAAACATTTTTTGCTGTGTCTGTTGAAAGGTTACTACAGTAGTTCAAGTGTGTTTTTATGGGTATGTTTCATTGGGGAATGATAGTGCCAATATACAAATTACTGTTGTCATTTTCAATGATGGAGCAAAGAAGAATGTTAGAAAAACAGAAAGAAATACATGATTTAGCCAACTATTAGGCACTCTTGGCAATTTGTCTATCATGTTTGATGAAATGCAAGAAAAGAATGAAACACAAAAAAGCCCTTAAACTTTCGTCTAAGGACTTCTGGTGGTCTCGTAGGGATTCGAACCCCAAACCTTCTGATCCGTAGCGGGAGTCGCACTCTCAGATGCTCTATCCAATTGAGCAAAACAAAAAAGCCCTTAAACTTTCGTCTAAGGGCTTCTGGTGGTCTCGTAGAGATTCGAACCCCAAACCTTCTGATTTGTAGCGGGAGTCGCACTCTCAGATGCTCTATCCAATTGAGCAAAATAAAAAAACCCTTAAACTTTCGTCTAAGGGCTTCTGGTGGTCTCGTAGGGATTCGAACCCCAAACCTTCTGATCCGTAGTCAGATGCTCTATCCAATTGAGCTACGAAACCGTATCCGTTGCTGTGTTTCGGGACTGCAAAATTAGTAGATTAAATTCATAAACCAAATACTTTTTAGAAAAAAATTAAAAAAAATTCTGCACACAGATACTTTTTTTACCTTTAGTATAGTTTTTTCAGTTGTTAAGTATATTGTAAGTATTATGGTAATTTGCTATTTTTCAGTATCTTATTTAAGGTATTACTGTGTAGGTTTACCAAAAGATAAGGCCGTTGTATAACCTGATAAAAAAGTTTCAATATGCTCTTTTGTTCGGTATCAAAATGCTTGCTTCTTTTCAAGTTCGGGGAACGCCCTATCAATGCGTTTGGCTAGTTCTGGTAATTTAATTGTCGGAACGGCAGGAAAAAGATGATGTTCTAAATGGTAAAACATATTAAACGTTAATATATTCTTCCAGCCAGCACGCTGCGTTCTGGCAAATTCTGGGCTATCGTGCGTGTCGTGATGGACTAGCCAAACTGCAAAGAAAGCCATCATAAACTCTGCGAATACCATGACGATGATATGATAAAGCAGAAAATCAATGTTGAAATAAACAACGATAAAGGCAAAAACAGCAATCGAAAACAATTCTAACAATACATTCCATTGGTAGTGCTTGTTCCCAAGTTGTAAGGTTACTTTATGAATGAGCAACAGATGGATTGGCCCGTAAAGCATAGCTCCGTACCATGTCATACCTGCCGATTTTCCTTCGTAGTCTTCTGCTGTCAAACAAAATTTATGATGCCTGATGTGGTGAAACTTTACCGCATGTACAGAAACCATTAAAGAAATGCTATTCAAATATAATGTCAACCAAGTTAAAAACCGATTTGTGCCAAGCGAATTATGAAATCCATTATGTACTTGTCGAAATGCTGCCAGGAAGTAAAATGCCGAAAAAGGCAAGGCAAGTAAATAGTATTCAAAATAAGCAAGCGTTATAGAAACCAAAAACCAAGGGATGGTCAAATTGTTTTCAATCATCATTTCTTTAAATGAAAGCGTTTTCAAGTCTTTCCATTCAACTTTTCTTAGAATCTCTTGATGTGTCATGTTGCCTTAGTTTTTATGAAATGGATACCAACGAACAAGGCTTGGCGATGGGGCAAATTTCTAGAAACCCTGCCAAAACCTCTAACAAATTTAACTTAAAATATTACAAATCAGTCTATTTCTAAAAGATATACAGCTACAAGCCAATATTAGACACCATTGCTCATTTGAGAAATAGCCTTATTCTATTCGATTGCACGTAAAGCCGAAGCAGAGCCTTGGCTCTACAATCCTTAATCCTTGTTGGAATGGACTACATTTTCAGACCCACAGTAGCTACGAGTTTCCAACTCGGATGTATAAGCAATCTTAATTGATGTTATAATTGACCATAGTTTCTGACATACACTCGTAAAGCCGATGCACTGCATCGGCTCTACCCGTCTTAATCCTTGTTGGAATGGACTACATTTTCGGTCCCACAGTAGCTACGATTTTCTAACTCGTATTGCAAAGCAATCTTAATCCATGTTATAATTGACCATAGTTTCTGACATACACTCGTAAAGCCGATGCACTGCATCGGCTCTACCCGTCTTAATCCTTGTTGGAATGGACTACATTTTCAGACCCACAGTAGCTACGATTTTCTAACTCGTATTGCAAAGCAATCTTAATTGATGTTATAATTGACCATAGTTTCTGACATACACTCGTAAAGCCGATGCACTGCATCGGCTCTACCCGTCTTAATCCTTGTTGGAATGGACTACATTTTCGGCCCCACAGTAGCTACGATTTTCTAACTCGGATGTATAAGCAATCTTAATTGATGTTATAATTGACCATAGTTTCTGACATACACTCGTAAAGCCGAAGCAATGCCTTGGCTCTACAAGCCTTAATCCTTGTTCTGTTGGAATATCGTTTCAGACCCACAGTAGCTACGAGTTTCCAACTCGTATTGCAAAGCAATCTTAATCCATGTTATGATTGACCATATTTTCTGATATGCACTTGTAAAGCCGAAGCAATGCCTTGGCTCTACAAGCCTTAATCCTTGTTCTGTTGGAATATCGTTTCAGACCCACAGTAGCTACGATTTTCCAACTCGTATTGCAAAGCAATCTTAATCCATGTTATGATTGACCATATTTTCTGATATGCACTTGTAAAGCCGAAGCAGTGCCTCGGCTCTACAAGTCTTAATCCTTGTTCTAGTGGAATATGGTTGCTGACGGCTCTAAGCTGTTATACAACGGCTTAGACTATTGTCTTAATCCTTGTTCTAGTGGAATATGGTTGCTGACATATAAACGAGTACGGCTCGGTATATTCAGGAACTGTCTTAATCCTTGTTCTAGTGGAATATGGTTGCTGACATAAAGTTCTTAAAAACTTTCCTTATAACAATGTTAAGTCTTAATCCTTGTTCTAGTGGAATATGGTTGCTGACAAGTAGTAAAAAACATCACGTCTATTGAAGGCGTGGTGGGTCTTAATCCTTGTTCTAGTGGAATATGGTTGCTGACAAAACCACTATCGGACGATGAGAAACGTTCGATTTGTCTTAATCCTTGTTCTAGTGGAATATGGTTGCTGACAATCATTGACAAACAGTTCAATGATTACGTAGAATTACTAAAGTCTTAATCCTTGTTCTAGTGGAATATGGTTGCTGACTTTGTTTTTGAACAGTTCACCTGTTCAGAAATTGAGAAGTCTTAATCCTTGTTCTAGTGGAATATGGTTGCTGACCAAAATGCGTGTGCAAACATGGATAGCAATACGTTGAATGTCTTAATCCTTGTTCTAGTGGAATATGGTTGCTGACAGTAAAAAACGAAAATATTGTCACAACATTTAAAGGTATGTCTTAATCCTTGTTCTAGTGGAATATGGTTGCTGACAGGCGGTTTTATTGCCTGAAACGAACTTCAAAGGCTGTCTTAATCCTTGTTCTAGTGGAATATGGTTGCTGACAAAAGATAATTTTTATTTTGATGAAGAAATCGAAAAATGTCTTAATCCTTGTTCTAGTGGAATATGGTTGCTGACCAAATTTGTAACTGATTTTTAAACCTTTAAGAACGTGTCTTAATCCTTGTTCTAGTGGAATATGGTTGCTGACAATGAAAGGTATTTCACTTTAACAAAAAAAAGTGAACGTCTTAATCCTTGTTCTAGTGGAATATGGTTGCTGACATTGCAAGAAAAAAGTCTTTTGAAAATTCTGAAAATCAGTCTTAATCCTTGTTCTAGTGGAATATGGTTGCTGACCTCTAAAAAAGATGAGCATTTTTGTAATTCGTAGAATTGTCTTAATCCTTGTTCTAGTGGAATATGGTTGCTGACATGACAACAAGGAGTTAACTCCGTTGCAAGCATACTTGGTCTTAATCCTTGTTCTAGTGGAATATGGTTGCTGACTTAAGAGGTTTGTTGTTTGTAAAACAAATAATAGATGATGTCTTAATCCTTGTTCTAGTGGAATATGGTTGCTGACTGAATTTTAAAAACAGGTGACTCAAACTACCTGATATGTCTTAATCCTTGTTCTAGTGGAATATGGTTGCTGACAATGACGGACGACAACAAGGAATTGACACCATTACAAGCATAGTCTTAATCCTTGTTCTAGTGGAATATGGTTGCTGACATTTACAATGACAACGAAATTATGAACGAAATAGAGTTTGTGTCTTAATCCTTGTTCTAGTGGAATATGGTTGCTGACCTTACAAAATGCGTGCGAAAATATGGATACTACAACGTTAGTCTTAATCCTTGTTCTAGTGGAATATGGTTGCTGACACAATGACAAATTTTAAATATAATGCTCGATTAAACCGTCTTAATCCTTGTTCTAGTGGAATATGGTTGCTGACACAAAAAAAATCGTCATCCTTTGCATTTGCCTTGTTGCAATGTCTTAATCCTTGTTCTAGTGGAATATGGTTGCTGACCATTTGTAAACCAAGCCCCTTGTGGGAAAACAGAAAAATGTCTTAATCCTTGTTCTAGTGGAATATGGTTGCTGACTCAAAGGCTTTACTGTAGCCGTTCACGGTGAATCGTCTTAATCCTTGTTCTAGTGGAATATGGTTGCTGACGAGTAGTAAATCAGAACCCTTAAAAAATTAAAAGAAAATAGTCTTAATCCTTGTTCTAGTGGAATATGGTTGCTGACATAAAGAATACAGTTGCAATCAAAACGATTTTGCAAAAAGTCTTAATCCTTGTTCTAGTGGAATATGGTTGCTGACACGGTCAAAAAAATAAAAGAAGGCTCAATTATGATTTGTCTTAATCCTTGTTCTAGTGGAATATGGTTGCTGACCAAAGGTGTAATGGTTTATTAAGGTTCGATTCCTTAGCAGTCTTAATCCTTGTTCTAGTGGAATATGGTTGCTGACACCCATATATAAACTGGTATGACGTAATTGGCTTTAAAGTCTTAATCCTTGTTCTAGTGGAATATGGTTGCTGACTTTCTGTTATGTATTCGGTATCGTTTGTTTCGGAGGTTGTCTTAATCCTTGTTCTAGTGGAATATGGTTGCTGACGATACACTTAAAACCGAAAACAATAAACTTTTTGATGGTCTTAATCCTTGTTCTAGTGGAATATGGTTGCTGACGGGTTGAAATCCAAAAGCAAGCTGAAACCGAAGAAGCTGCTGTCTTAATCCTTGTTCTAGTGGAATATGGTTGCTGACGGTAAAAAGGTCACATTTGACATAAGCCTTTACAATCCAGGTCTTAATCCTTGTTCTAGTGGAATATGGTTGCTGACCCTTTATCGCCAGTGCGTTAGGCAACTTTCAATTGTCTTAATCCTTGTTCTAGTGGAATATGGTTGCTGACATATTTAGAAGTGTTATTTGAAGGAATCTTCAAAAAAACAGTCTTAATCCTTGTTCTAGTGGAATATGGTTGCTGACACAAGTTGGCCGCAATAGCTCAAATGTTCTCTATAAGAGAAGTCTTAATCCTTGTTCTAGTGGAATATGGTTGCTGACTACAAAGCGTAGAAGCTTACAGCCAAATTGCATCTCTGGTCTTAATCCTTGTTCTAGTGGAATATGGTTGCTGACCTAATCGAAAAACTAAAGAAAGGACTTTAATAAGTCTTAATCCTTGTTCTAGTGGAATATGGTTGCTGACAAAAACTGCATATCAGTTGATTACAACAAACTGAAATCCGTTGTCTTAATCCTTGTTCTAGTGGAATATGGTTGCTGACAAGTTATTCACGGAATCGAGAAGGCACAGGCACGAAGTGTCTTAATCCTTGTTCTAGTGGAATATGGTTGCTGACAAGGGTGGCAGCGGAGTACTTTACGAAATTTGGGGCTGAGGTCTTAATCCTTGTTCTAGTGGAATATGGTTGCTGACTTTATTATGCCGAGCTAATAGAAACTTAATTAAGGTCAGTCTTAATCCTTGTTCTAGTGGAATATGGTTGCTGACACCACTTATTTTTAGAGTACCAATGAAACAACCAGAAGGTCTTAATCCTTGTTCTAGTGGAATATGGTTGCTGACTGATTATGCTCGCCCAAGCAACGAGCAAATCACAGTCTTAATCCTTGTTCTAGTGGAATATGGTTGCTGACCTGAGTACACCGACGACGAAGTAGATGTGCTTTTGGGCGTCTTAATCCTTGTTCTAGTGGAATATGGTTGCTGACAAATTAATTCAATACCTAGAAAATTCAAATTTTTATAGGTCTTAATCCTTGTTCTAGTGGAATATGGTTGCTGACTCTTTTTTGTACTCAGACGAAGGGATTATACATATTAAGTCTTAATCCTTGTTCTAGTGGAATATGGTTGCTGACACGGTTTAAAAGCTGTAGATTTTATTCGTCCTAAGGTCTTAATCCTTGTTCTAGTGGAATATGGTTGCTGACAAGATTTCATTACTTTCTGTGAAACAAATTTACAGGAGTGTCTTAATCCTTGTTCTAGTGGAATATGGTTGCTGACTGCGTGTGAAAATCTTGATTCAAACTCTTTAAATAGCTGTCTTAATCCTTGTTCTAGTGGAATATGGTTGCTGACCCAAAGTTTGTTTTTGTCCAAACTGCTCAAAACCGTCTGTCTTAATCCTTGTTCTAGTGGAATATGGTTGCTGACTTTTTTTTAACGGCTACTTAACTATTAATTGATTTGTCTTAATCCTTGTTCTAGTGGAATATGGTTGCTGACTGCTTCATTTGCTTTTAAAAAATCGGTTAGAGAGTTTTTGTCTTAATCCTTGTTCTAGTGGAATATGGTTGCTGACATCTGATGACTAATCAGATTGAGGTTTTCATTGAAAAGTCTTAATCCTTGTTCTAGTGGAATATGGTTGCTGACTATTCATCATGCGGATGAAATAAGTTCTATTGCTTTCTTGTCTTAATCCTTGTTCTAGTGGAATATGGTTGCTGACAAAAACAAATTTCATTAACAGCAGAAAAATGGCTGTGTCTTAATCCTTGTTCTAGTGGAATATGGTTGCTGACAAAAATTAGGCGTGAATTTTAACGCCTCTATCATGGGTCTTAATCCTTGTTCTAGTGGAATATGGTTGCTGACCCAATTGGCACAACGGACAAACCTTTTATTGCTAGTTCACTGTCTTAATCCTTGTTCTAGTGGAATATGGTTGCTGACTCGATAGGTTTTTAAGTTGTTGATAGTCAAAATATTAAGCGTTAAAATATTTGAAATTTTATATTTTTCCACGGTAATCTTCTATCAAAAAATGTACCTTTTTTTTACTTCGAGTAAATGTTTTAGTAAAAATATATACTGCTGTGCATACTTGCAAGTATGAAACCTATTAATTTCTAATTAAAATTTGGCATACTTTATCGGTTGCCTTCTTATACAACCTGTGCAATATGCAGGGCTTTTTTGCCAAGTTTCTTTTTTACAGGGTCTAATACATACGCATAGTTGCCTTGTAGCCTACTGCCTGTGGCTACGCCCAAGCTTGTTAGCATGACTTTCGGAATGTATATGTCTTGTACAAAACCAAACCCTCCCTTGGTCAATTGTACCGTGCCTTCAAAAGGATGTATCCAGTTGGGTTGTTGGGTGGGGGTTTTTACCTGTACCCAGTGTACTTTGCTTTTGTCGTGTGGTGCTACAAACAGGGTGATACATTGCCCTTGCTGTGGCTTGGGCAATAGGCGATAGTACGGAAAACCGCCTTCTGTGCCTTCCGAACTGATGTATTTCAACCATTTTTGCTCGGTTTTTAATTCCGTTATGAGGGCTTCTACTTGTAGGAGGTCGGCATACAATAGGCTTTCGGCTTGGGCTGCCCATCCATGATAGCGTTGTGGGTTGTGGTGGCTCGCTACGCTTTCAAACCACGAAGCGTTGAGGATGTTCTGCAAGGCTTGGGGTAGTTGCCAGCCTTTTTGTTGGCGGATGTTTCTACAGTGTTCGGCTTCGCTTTTGGCTTCTGCCCAATAGTGCATTTTTTCGAGTTGTTGGGCTAGTTGAAGTTTGACACCTACCAAAAATTCGTCTGGACTTTTACACAAAACCGCACGACAGAGGCAAGCCAACTTGTCGTTGTCGGTTTCAACGCATTGGCTGAGTAATTCCCAAACCCAAAATTCGTTACTCTTGCTACGGGCAAAAGGCAAAAAAGAGGTATAGGCTTCGCTACGTCCTGCCGAAGTAAGCAAGAGCAATTTTACACGATAATACTTAACATACACAAAAGAAGGGTTTTGTGTTTCTAGCTGCTGAAACAATGCCAACCACGCTTGTTGTTGGGCCATATCAAGCGTATCAAACAGGGGTAAAAGCTTTTTGGCAGTAGCTATCATTGCTCTTTCTACAAGAGGCGTGTATGGAGTACCGTTAGGCGATATTTCTTTTTCAAAGTCTTTGATAGCACTGTTGCTAAGGTTGTAGTCTTGGATAAAATCAAGAAAATGTACCCAGTGATTTGCTATTTTAAGGGAAAAACTCAAAAGTGCCGACCGTAGTTCGTGGCTTGGGGCTTGCAGTAGGCGGAAGTTTTGCCAAAAACATTGAAACAAATCAATGGCCAAGGGTAAAAAAGCTTCGCCCATGCGTTGAAGGCGATACAATTGTTTAATCAATTGCCATCCGATTTGTTCGAGTAAAATTCCTTCTGTTTGCACTTGTGGATATGCCATGAGTTCGTGCAAAATTGCCTGAAAACGCAATTGTTGTTCGCCTGCCATTTTCAATTGGTCGAACTTTACCCATGCCCATGCCCGAAACGCCCAAATATCGTTGGGTTGCTGGTCGAGTATTTCTTGTGCTAAAAACAAGGCTTCGTCGAGTTTGCCTTGTTGACGTAAGCTTTTGATTTGGTTGTGAGTCATGGCGTAAGAGAGTTTAGGTTTAATTCGTTTGCTCAAAAAATAACCGTGTGCTTAGGGGCTGTCATGAGGTCGAGTTCAAAGTTTTTGCCAATACAAGTCAATTTATTGAGCATATCTTCGCCTACTGGCAGCACCATAATGCTATCTTCGTTTTCGTAGCAATCGTTGGTTTGTTTGAGTATGGCAATCACCTCTTTGTGCATTTTATGGGTAAGTCGGGCAAAAAAAACCGACTTTTGTACCCGAATACAGCCTTGTTTTTCGAGGTATTTTGCCACTAATCGCCTGATTTTATCGTTTTCAATATCATATAAAATAAAACAGTACATTTCGTCAGTTTTTTTGTGTTGATTTTGTTGAAACCATTGCAAAAACACGCCTAGGTGTTTGGGCAAATCGTCACGGGTAAGCACTTGCTCGATGCTTTCTTGGGGCAAGCTTGGCAAGGCGTGCGTCGCCCAAAGTTGGTTGAGTTCTTTGGGCGATAAAAGTGGGCTAGGCGATTTTTTCTTTCTGGGCATTGTGGTGTATTTAGTTTTGCATCAATACTGGATTCAGCGTAATGCCTTCGGTGGTACATTCGGGTACAAACAAAAGCTTGCTCAAAGCTGTGTGCAAAGCATTGGCCAAATGAAGGTCTGTGCCTGTTTTGGGCGAATGTACCAGACTAAAGCCTTTTTTTCCATGAAAAACATTTACTTCTGCGGTGCGGTAGCCTTGTCGAATCATCACTTTGATGCCGTAATTGAGTGCTTGTACTTGCACCAGTTCCCAATTGTGCATTTGGCAAAGTATATGTACATCGCCCTCCATTTGTTGCAAAATGGTGGGTACAAATACCTGTTTAGCTGCCTTTTTTACGGGAGCATGAGGGTTGATGGCTTGGCGTACAGCGTCGTATTTCTGCTGATTAATTTCCTTTTTTTCTTTTACCAAGGGCTTGGCGGTGGTGGCTACAGGTGTTGCTGGAGTTTGGGCATCGTCGAATAAAGCTTGTGTAAAGCTTTTCCAATCAACAGGCAAGGCAAGCGGATTGACATATACATGAGGGTCGTGTGCCAAGAAGCAAGCCCTTGTAGCATCGCAGGTGCGTAAATCTATGCTGCCAGCCAAGTGTATGCTCTCGGCAAATTGTGTGGCAAAAGCCCGATAAAATGCTTTGTAGGTAGCCAAATCCTGACAAGGCTCTTGCAACAAGCACAATACCTTAAAGCCTTCGCCACTAGGCGACACAAATGCCAAGGCAACTCGCTCGTCTTGCAACACAATGTTGGGTACTTTTCCTTCTTCAAGTATGCAATGGTCGATGTCGAGCAATACAGCATGACAAGCCGTAAAGGCTTCCGAACGGCGTTGATTCCCTACAAAACTAGCTGCTACAAGATAGGGCAGGCGTGTTTTGAGCTTGCGATAGGCATTGGCATCCATGTCTTTGATTTTGCGTAAACGCAAGGTTTCGGCTTGTAGCGACGCATGGCTACGAATATGCGTAGCAAGGTCTGCCAAAGAGATAGCCTGCATCGCCTCTGTAGGGTTGGCGGTAATGTTTTGTCCGAAAAAAAAGGTTGGTGTTGTGAAGGTTGTAAAGGGGGTTAAGCGTTAAACTTTTTCATTTCACTGGCTAGTTTCTGTGCTTCCAATTGGATGTGTACCAGTCGGGTTCTTTGTAACCCTTCTAATACTACTTTTTCATGCAAATAATCGTTAAACGACTGAATCAAAATGCGTTTGCCAATCGTGCCAAGCCAATAACTTCCTAATGTTACTTCAAAAAACTCTTCGCAAACAACTTCTTGTAGGCATAAATGACAAACTACGTAGTCGGCCCAATGCCTAAAGGGTTCTATAAAATCATACACCAATACTGGGCGGTTGTACTCGTCACGGTGCATAACGCCAATGTAGGGGTCGAGTCCGGCATGAATCAATGCCGATTCGCAATGACCATACAACATACCATAAGCATAATTGAGCAAACAATTGAATGCGTCGGTAGCAGGATGTTTAGAACGTTTAGTAAAACGATAATTGTCGGGCAACAACTGGCTGAGTTGTTCAAAATATACACGTCCCATACTGCCTTCAAAACCTCGCATACTGGCAAAAGCTTCGGGGAGGCTACTTTTTCCTTGCTGTTGGGCTATCTTGCGTTGGTATTGCTGAATGGCCTCTACGCTTGTAGCTACGTCTGTTGTTTGCAGCATTCCCAACAATTCGAGTACAGCTATTTGCCCAGATGCCTTTTTACTGAGTATGCTGATAATCCAGTCGAGGGCTGTAGGATGTTGAGAAAAAGCTAATTGATTTTTCCGAATACTTGAAATAGAACCAAACTGGTTGCTCCATACACGCCCCATCGGGAAGCCCTTTTGGTCGATAAAAAGTAAATCTATGTTGTGTTGAATAGCCGTGGCAATTACTTCATACGTAAGCTTGGTTGCTGGGTGTAGCTGAATAGATTTTACCTGAAAAACAGGGATATACATTACTTGGTCGGTATGTTTTACACAAAACCGACCTCCTTCGATGCTCAAAGAAGCCCCTTTACGATTGACTATGAGTTGTGTTGTTGCGAAGATGTATCTCTGTTTAGTTTCGATGCAAAATAAAACTTTATTTGTGTAATGTATTTACCCTTTTTGAAAATAGCCTATAAAAGGCTTGCAATAGTTTAGATGATGGTAAAATAAAATTTGCTATCAAGCATATCAATGTTGCTCTACAAGCCTTTGGGTGGTTTGGGTAAGATTACCACGGATAAAAAACTGTACTTGCTGTATGTCCATTTCATTGAGCCACTTACGCCATAAAGCCAATATAATGTCTTGTTCTCGTAAAATTTTACTTTTGGGCGAAACCTCAATTATCGAAACTGATAAAGCTGGAAACTTCTTATGAATGGCAATCAAGCCTTCGTTGGGCGATGCCAATACGTTTTCCCAATTAGGAAGCTTCCGAAGGCGTGCTATCATCCTCGAATCGGTTGTGCGGTTGCCTTGTTGCCCTACATAGCGGTTTGATTCAAAATCGAAATAACCATCGGTCAAAATAAACAAATGATTAAAGGTTTCGGTACGTACATCATTGCTAAGGTAATCGTTGAAATAACGCCACAAATCGGCTCCTTGAAAATGTTTTTCTTGGGTTTTATGGGCTGTGGCTTGCTGGTAAAGTTGATGCACCAACGAGGGCAAACGGCTTTTGAGTTGCTCAATGGCTTTGCGTTTTTCACTGAGTTTGAGTTTGCCTAAATCAAGGTATAAATCTTGTGTAAATACTTGTTCATCAATACCGCCTTCTTGTGGAGCAATCACCACCTTAAAAATATCTTTGGCATAAATATAATGTTTCTTTTTTGCCTGATTTTCAAAGGCTTGAAAGATAGATGCCACAATGGCTTCATCTCTTGCTGCCTGATTGGACTGTAAAAGGCGGTCTGAGAGGTCGAGCAATACAATAAAGCTATGCTTGTTGGCTTGTGCCATGCCTTGTTGCATAAGGCACAAGCATAAAAAAACGAGTGTAATAGTACGTATAGTCGGCATAATATATTGGTTTTAAATGGTCAATAATTGTGAAAAGGTGTTGAACGGGTGTAATACCTTTCTATGCTGCACTGCTATTGAGGTACTTCCCACGGAAATATTGGTATTTACTCTCACAAGCTTGGTGCAATGCCTCATTGTTGGGGATGGTAGCCACAAGCTTAATCCATCCATCATAAAACATGGCTGCGTAGCGTTCTAGCTCTGTCAGACTCACTTTGCGGGTTTGTTTTTCCTCGTTGAGTCGCTTGATGTCTATTTCTAGTTGCTTTATTTGGGCTTGCAAACCGAGCAAGCTGTTGCGTAACGCAACGATTTTGTCTTTTAGTTCTTGAATTTTTTCCTTTCGGCGTTCAATTTCCAGACCAATTAGTTTTTTCATGTCGGTTTTACCTAATTCTTCTACAAAAGCCATCACTACACCACCCCAAATAAGTGTACCAATAAAACCCATCATCAACACCGTATAAAAATCGCTGCTGTGCCACCAGGCATGGTTGGGGTCGCCTGCTCCTGTCATGATGCGTAATTGCTGGTTGGTTTCTTCTATTTTATAAGCAATGAGTCCATCCAAAACAAGCGTGGCTAATACCGCAAGACCAATCACTATGTAACGTTTGCGTCCTTGGTATTTTTTCCAAAGGGCTTCTAGCAGTGTGGCAAACAAAAACAAAAGAATGGGTGCAAACCAATGGAAATTAAAATGGGTAAAAGCATCTACCGAAAAAATGGCATTGAATACCGTATTCAGACTTTCGTTGTCTTCCGACTGCTTGAGGTCTTGGTCGAGGTCACGGGTCATGCCCATATATACGGCACTGATGTAAAACACAATAATGTACAACAAGCCCAAGGCACTGCCAAGCCCCAAACGCCATAAATTAAAACTATTCACGGCATGAGGTTTGTGGGCTTCTGCGGTTTTCTTCCGCCATTCGTGGATTTCCTCGTCTAAATCGTCAATTTTCGATTCTAAGGCAGGGATTTCTATAGCCGTGACCTTCTCGCTATCTTTTTCGAGGGTAATGATATTCTTCTCCAAGCCCGCAATTTGCTCATCCAATTGTTTTTGGTAGGCTAGTTGCTGCTCAATATCGGCACTTTCGTCCATGATATGGCCGCTTCTGATTTCCAAGAAGGCATTGAATAAAGCATCGGGGTTTCCCTTGTGAGCAATGGCTTGCTCTGTACCGTAATCACGTAGATTAACTTTGATGATAGTTGTTGTCATAACCTTGCTAGTTGATTGATGTTAATTTAATTGTGATTGAGTGATTTGTGATTGAGTGATTTGTGGGTTGGTTAATTAGCGAGTTGTGAATTGGTTAATTAGCTAGTGTCCTTGCCTAAAATAGGTTGATTTTTACTCCCTCATTCACTAACTCACTAACTAACAACTCACTAACTCACAACTCACTAATTAACCATTCACCACTAATACCGAACTCTGTGGGCATTGTTAGAAAACAAGTTTGCTCTCGCCCTCGTAATGCCTGTATAAAGGAAACGTAAACTCTTGTTGTCGGGCATCCAAGTATTGAGCAACACCGTATTCCATTCGTTGCCTTGGGCTTTGTGGGCCGTAAAGGCATAACCATAACTCACCGATAAAGCCGACAAATATTCGTCGTCACGCACATCTTTCGATTGACGAAAGGCTGGATTATTGCGATTGGCCGACGCAAATAAAGCCTTGCGTTTTTCGTATGTAAACGATTTTGCATCTATCAGTGGGTCGAGTAGAATTTTGGCAACAAATGCTTGTGCTTCTTTCCCCTGACGGTACGTACACAAGGTGGCTTCCATAAATGATGACTCGGCTATTGTAAATACTTTCTGATTCACCGCTTTTACTCGTACTACTTCACCACTAGGAATATAGCCATAAGACCCATAATACGCACGGTTTAAAACCAACCAATCGCCTTTGGCAAGTATGCCTGTATGTCCTAATTTTTCCCGCACTAATTTGTTCATTGTTTCGACATAACTATTAGCCCATCCGATAATGGCCACGTTGTCGGTGCGTTTGTCATCATAATACTCCAAGTACACATGAGCGGCTTTTTCATAATTGCCCATGTGTTTACCTACCCAATTGGTATAGCCTTGATTTTCTAAAATCATCTGACGCACCTCATAGGCCGTTGTCAAAATATCAGAACCTTCTGCCTGACGCATCACTTTAGACAAAGACAATACCCTGCCTTTCAATTGAAAGCGATGGGTAAGATAATTGGCATCAAGTGCGGGTGCTACGTCGTTGGTTGCATATCCAATAGGGGATAACTGGCAGTCGTCGCCCACAAAAATGAGCTTGTTTGCCTTGTTCCCTTGTTTGACAAAAGCAATCAATGCCGAGAGTACAGGTGTTTCTTGCTCAAATTCCAAAGACGATTGCATTACATCGCTAACCATCGAACTTTCATCCATGATATAAACGCAAGGCATTTCCTCTTCGTTAGTTCTAGGAACGAAACGCACACAAGCCTTGTCAATATCGGTAACGGGGCTGAATATATGACTATGCACCGTAGTTGCATCAAAGCCCGTTTTGGCTGATAAGTTTTGTGAGGCTCGTCCTGTAGGTGCAAGCAATTCAAACGATTTGCCACGGCTACTCAAAAGATGAGCCACAGCTTTCATAATAGATGTTTTGCCCGTACCAGCCGCACCCTTAATGATAAAGAAATGTAAGGGGCTGTCTAAAAACGCTTCAACTTGTTGAAGCACGTACATTTGTTCGGCAGTAGGAACAAAACCAAGAGCGGAAGTAAATTGAGTTGTTGTTGTGAAGGTAGAAATGGGGTTTTAGTGAAACTTTTACAATAACAATACAAAGGTAAATATATTTTGTGGAATATTAATACTCAAAATGTATATTTTTTCAAAAAATATTGAAAATCATTTGGTATTGTTAAAAATAGGCTTTCTATTTCTGTTTGCAACGATGCAAAACTAAAACATATTTGAGTATTTTATTTTCTCAAATTTTCTAAAAATGTCTATTAATAAAAATCAATTTAAGAGATTAGAACTGTTGCATGGTTTATTAAGTAAGAAACAGCCTGTTCGTTGGTCTGAGATAGATGTGTTGTATAAGCAACATGATATTATTGTCGATAAAAAAACAATTTACAATGATTTAGAAGCTTTAAAAGAGTTGTTTCAAGCACCCATTGAAAAGGAAAAGACGAAGTTTTTTTATGCCAAAGAATTTTCTTTGTACGAACTTTTCAATGTTGATGATGTGCAATTGGCATCGGAATTGACGGCTTTGTTTGAGCAATTTGCTCATTTTCCACAATTCAAAGGCTTAGAAGAAGTACAATTAAAACTCAAAGCCCGCAACACAACCGAATCTTCGTTACAAGTTGTTTCATTTGAGCAGAACGACGATTACCGAGGACTCAAGCGTTTGGATGAATTATATGAAGCCATTAAAAGTCATAAAACGTTAAAAATCTATTATAAAGATTTTGATAAAATGCCTTTTGAGTACAGTATTAGTCCGTATATGCTAAAAGAATACCACAATCGTTGGCATATTTATGGGTACGAACACAAAAAGCATGAAATATACAATTTGGCACTCGATCGCATTGAGTCTATCCAGTCGTCTGATTTTAGCTACAGAAAACAGCAGCCCAGCGATTTGGCATTTTTGAACGATATTATAGGCTTTACCTATTTCAGGGATGCCATCGTTGAAACCATTAAAATCAAGGTTGAATTGCCTAGAGCCCATTATGTCAGAACAAAGCCATTGCATCACAGCCAGCGTGAAGTAATAGAAGAAAGTACCGATAAATATTTGGTATTCACCTACCAATTGCGATTCAACAACGAGTTATTAGCCAAGCTACTTGAATTTGGGAAAGACCTTGAAGTTATAGAGCCAATTCATTTACGAGAAAAAATGATAGCGCAAGTACGCATGATGGCCCATAAATACGGATTAAATATTCCGTAGAGACGGTGCACCGCACCGTCTAACACAATCGTGAGAATAATTGAGTGAATAATTTAGAGAATTGCAAATGAGAGAGTTAGTGAATGGTAAGTAAATGAGTGAAAGAATGGACAAATAGACGATAAACCGTTTTAATTTTTGGTGGAATATGTTTGCTGGCACTCGTAAAGCCGATGCAGTGCCTCGGCTCTACAAGTCTTAATCATGAAGATGTAAACAAAGTAGCTTCGTTTTTCACCTTTAGCCTCTTAGAAAAACGGCATAAAGCAGCAGAAAAACCGAGTAGTACAACGGTGTAAGTAGTGAATGAAGGGTAAATTTTTTAAAAATATAAGATTGAAGCTAATGCTACCCCCATACGCAGCTATGGGGGTAGCATTATGATTTTTACCCATCAAAAAGTTGAATTTGCTAGGCTTTACACAAATGTTGGAAGCATACGCACTTGTCTAATACGCCCGAAATTGCACAAACTCAAAACGAGAAGTTTTGGTATCGCCTATTTGTTCTGTGATGCGTTCGGTTGTGCTGGCAATACACAAGATACCCATTGCTTTCAGTCGTTGTACCAACCTGAAAGCAAAAGTCATTTCACCCATTAGATGCACCGCAAGCGGATTGATTTGGCGAATTTTTACTTCGTACTCTTCTACAAGTATATCAAGCGAAGCGGAATCTAAAGCAGGTGAAATTTGCGGAAAAGGCAAGTCTATTACTTCTTTGTACAACAACATTGCATGGTCATACTGCTTGGCAGACCATTGTTTACTGGGGTGATTGGTGAGATTGAGGAGCATGGTTATCAATTAATAAAATGTATTTCTTTTACTTTTTTAAGATTTCGCTTTAAGCATAATAAAAAATCAGTTCCTGTTTTAGGATTACTACGAGCAAACCCAGCATGTTGTATATCATTTCTATGCTTTGAACCTAAATCTCCATAAATTTCCTGAATATCAGTCATATATGGCAGTTCATTCAGTTTACTAATAACACTCATTTGTTCGTTTTTTTCAGTATCATTTTCACTATATATAAATGGTTCTCTGGGGTCTTTTCCTAAAAGGGCAGAAGTAATATTCCTATTACTTTTATTTTGATAATCCAAATGTGATTGATGAAGACAAATTGTAATAATAAACTCTTGTAGGAGCGTAATACCTTGCTGAATTAAACCACTATTCAAACACCATTCGACAGCTAAAATACCATTAAAAACATCGTCTAGTTGATAATCTTTAACTCTATCTTGAATTTTATTAAGTAATTCGTTTAAAGGATTTAACTTTGGAATCTGTGTTGAAAATTCAGCAATAGTATCAATACTTTTTTTGAGTATATGTGGAATTTCAGCATCTATAATTGCTTGCCCACGATTAGTGGTAAACATTTCCATTAATGCTTGTAGATTTTCTGCAAAATTTGTCAATTCTGTTTTAATTTTCTTGTTAGTATTTTTTGAATTAGCAGCATGACTAAAATCTGAATATTTGAGTGTTTTAATTAACTTTTGAGCATTACCAAAATCTATAAAATCAGAAGTTGCGGTTGTCCATTCTTGTAATTGTGCAAATGCTGTTAAATTTAATAAAGGTGCTTTTCTATCAGAAGGATTGGGGTATTTTTCATCTATTTTATAAGCCTCTCCCAAAGCTTCAAATGCTCCATACAATACATTGCTTACTGTAATTTTTTTTAATACTTTAGCGTATTGCAATAAAACCATTGATAGCATGGGCAACGACCTAAATCCATGAGTTATATCCAAAGTTATGTCATCTCGTTCTTCTAAAACATTGTACACACTTAGAAACACATTCCAAATTTCATCTTCTGAATACCCTTCTGCAATTGGCGAAATAGGGATAATTTCAAAAACATAGTGATACTTGGTTAAAGACTGTACCAAGGTATCCCAATGTTTATTCTTAGCTCCTTGGGTGAGGAATATATAAACTTTGTCTTTACTCGTCCAGTTTTTAGTAATGAGTTGAAGTATAGCATCTTGTACATAAATCACAACAGAACTTTCCCCTAATTCATCAGACTTGTAAACACATGGTTTATAATTATTAGTCCCCAAAAACGAAATAAAAACTTTACGTCCCATTTTAAAAGTTGAGTTTAGTTAACTGATTAAAACCATACACCGTTGCATCGCTACGTTTTTGAAATTGGTCTCCACCATATACAATATGCGTATTGGTTGAGGGATTGATTTTCTTGAGGTAGTTCAAACCTTTGAAAAAGTCTGGCTGAATTGTTTTCCCTGATTTTATTTCGATGGCTTCGAGCTGTACACCATTTTGTACCAATAAGTCTATTTCGTGTTGTGCGGTATCTCGCCAAAAGTAAAATTGCGGTCTTTTTCCTTGATTAAGCATTTTTTTCATCAACTCTGTAATGACCAAATTTTCAAATAAATTACCTTTAGCAAAATGTACATTTAATTCTTCTGTTGTACGAATACCCAATAAATGAGCCGCTAAACCTGTATCATAAAAATACACTTTTGGGGTACTTACCAAGCGTTTACTGAAATTCTCGAAATAAGGATTGAGCCGATACGCCACAAAGGACGTTTCCAAAACCGACATCCAAGCGTTAATCGTTTTGTTATCTAAACCCAATTCTACCCCAAGATTATTTTGGTTAAATAACTGTCCAATGCGTCCGGCTAATAATCGAATAAATCGCTGAAATAAATCAAGGTTCATGATATTTTTTACTTGTCGTACATCTCGCTCGATATAAGTCTGTAAATAACTATCATAAAAATCTTCTGAACTAATGCCATTGACCAATTTACGGGGATAAAAACCTTGTATCAATTGGCTTTCCCAATCGTCAGACAAGTAAGCTGTACCTTGTAATTCTTCTACTGCAAAGGGCAATAAATTAAAAATTGCCACACGACCAGCCAGCGATTGCGTGATTTTTTCCATCAATAAAAAGTTCTGTGAACCCGTCAAAATATATTCGCCTAAGCGTTGCCGAGCATCTGTATAAACCTGCAAATACGAAAACAACTCAGGTACATATTGTACTTCGTCAAGAATAACCCCGTTTTGATAGGTTTCCAAAAAACCTACAGGGTCTTGTTGAGCAAAAAGTCTATCAGAAGGATTTTCGAGTGATACATACTGATAATCAGGACGTAAAAGCTTCGTCAAGGTAGTTTTGCCAGACTGCCGAGGGCCCGTAATACTTACGATAGGATATTTTCCTAATAGTTCATTTACTTTATGTGCAATGGTACGAGCTATCATTTTCTTGTATATTTAGGAATTGGATTCCTAAATATACAAGAAAAATCAAAAAGAGATATAGGTTTTTAATGAAAATAACCATAGCCCACGGCAGTTTTTGCACCAATGCCGTGGTTGGTGAGGGCATCTTTAAGCCAATCTTTAATTGTTTTATCTTTTAGCTTATCACTTTTTGTATTCAGTTCCGATGACCCTATAAAGAATTTAAAAGGACTTTTAGTAACAGTTAAAAAAGAAACAGGTACAGGAGATTGCGTATCTGTAGGAGGTTCTGTCCCTTGATAATATTTGGGATAATGAACATTCATAATATCAGGCTCTATTCTTGGCTTTTCATTGGGAAAAGCATCAAAGAATACCAATTTACCTGCACTTGATTGACCACCAAACCATTTTACGAAAGTATCATCTTTAAGAGCCGAATTTTCCTCATTTTGATACATATTAAGAATAATCCAACTACGAACAACGCCCTTTATTGAACTGGCAGGAATGTATGGAACACCGTAAATATGGTGTAAAGTCATAGAGGTTTCATACACAGAATGCCCTCCCAATCCTACTACTAAATGATAGCTTGGGGTTAATGTTACATCAATAACATTTTCACCAAATAACGCTTTCGCATTATTACAATGACGTTTGTTAAGGGCTGCAAACTTATTTTCTAATAAACCAAAGTTTTCTTTGATTTCAAATCCTCCATTTTTTGCATTGCGTAAAAAGGAAAACTTATCACTTTCAAAACGAGCAAACTTGTTAAGTTTCAAATGAAAGTTATCAATATCGTTGATTAAAGATTTTTTTGTATCACAAGGTATCTGGCTAAACTCAAGTCTAAAGCTGTCACCACTTCTTTCTTGCTCAAGTAACATTTTCTCATATTCTTTTTTAAAATCTTCTTCTAACGCTGCCTCTTGTTTTCGTTGCTCAATTTGTAGTTTTTTCTCGCTGTCTACAGAGAAAGTTATTCCGTTAATAATTATTTTATCAACAGGAATTCCTTCAAACTCACATTCTAAACCGCTAAACTCTTTACCAATATCTGGTAAATCTTTGTTTATAGATAACTGTTTGTTTTCAAAAAGAACGTGCCTTGGTTTAGGTTTTATTCTAAATATGCCCTTTTTCATTATTCTTGGATTAAATCATCTCCCTCAATTAAACCTTCTGCAAATCGGCGAAGCCAATTAAATAATGCCAGTACTTCGTTAGTTACTGCACGATATTGACCGCTTTCTAATTGGATGATAATTTCTGATAGTTCTCCATTCTTATTGTTAATTAAATAGTGATTATCTGAAGTTTTTAACCAATTATCAACTTGATTATAAATCAATGCCCAAGCATTTCCATCTTTTTTCTTCGACATGATAAATGCTAATGTTGCTCCTAAACCACTTGTTTTTACCATCATGGGAGTTTTTTTGACATAAGCTTTATACTCTTTACCGTACTTCTCGTAATGTTCAGCAAGTCTTTTCTTAAAGCCCTCAAACTTTTTGTCTTTATCTTTAGAAGGATTAATCAAAAAATCTTCTAAAATTTTGTTGTTAAGACTATTATCTTTCAAATCTTTTTCAAACTTCTTCTTAAAAGAAACAGTGAAAAAAGAAGCATTATTTGTTGTTTTATTATCGTTGTCATATTTGAAATCTTTTAGTAGTAAAGTTTGATTTGCACATTTGTAAGCAAAATCTGCTCTTCCTTGTTCGATTCCATTGATTGTCTTAGCCATTTGATACCTCCTTTGCTGTTAGTAATGATTTTACAACTCGTACAATTCCTTTCCCTAATGTAGCATCGCCTCCAATTTGAATTACATCAGGCAGTGCTGTAGCAAAATAATTCATAACATCTACGTCTGTTCGAAGAATCGCCTCTTGCTTATCCTTATCTTTTAAAAATACAGGGCTTGCCATGACTAAACTGTACATGATACTTTCGGCAGGAAGAAACTCTTCGGTAAATAATGCACCTGCTTGTACTGTACCTGTTTTGTTATCAATTTTTGTTCGTGTGATAACTTCGGTACTTAGGTTGACAAAATCTTTAAAATCGTCATTCGATAAAATAACAATATCCGTCGTGAGTTTATCCTTCCAAAAGCCATCGGTAAATTTGTATGAAAGCCATTGCCCAAGTATTTCTTCTTTTTCTTCGCCTACTTTAACTTTAATATCATAAGAACCGCTCACAGTAAAGGCATATTCTTCTAAGACAATTTTATCGTTACCAATTTTCAAACTTGTACTTGCTGTTACACACTTATCAGATTCAGGTTCTTTTCCTGTAATTACAACTTCTATGCCCGTCAAACTCATATCACGCTTAAACTGCTCTAATACTTTTGGGCAAGTAACCCAAGCAAAAACGCCCTTTACACTTTTGACAGGAAAAAGTAATAATCGAGCATCTGAAAAGCCTAACGCACCAGCATGTGCGTCACCATCTTCTGGACCAAAAGCAAGTTCAACAGCCTGATTGTAATTTATAAGCTGCACGTCTTTTTTTAGCTTCCAATTCTCAGTTATTTTAGGGAAAATGTTAGAAAGTTCTGTTTTAACATTTTCATTATTAAACTTAAAAGATTTATCGACTAAAGAAATTCTGTTTTCAACAGCCTCTCTTACAGCACCTTTAAAAGAAGAACCTTCAATTTTAGGGAAAGAAGTATGTCTTTCTCGTTGAATAGGTAAATCAACTATACCCAAATCTGAGCCACTGCCAGCGTGCAAGGGTGTTTCGCAAATGAAAAATAGGGGTTTGGATTGTTTGAACATAATTGCTTTAATTTTATTTAGATGAAAATAAATCAGAAACAGCATTATCCTTGATAGAGGATTTCATAAATGTTTGATAGATGTGCTTTTCGCTGGAGAGTTTATTTTTATGGATAAAAAAATGTTTAACTCTAAAGGTGAAAGTATCATCTCCAAAATCTTGTTTTAAGGCTTCTGTGTATTCAGATAGCATCATTTTAGTGCTTTTATCAAGCTCTTTAGCATCTGTTTTTTCTTTAGAATAGCTATAAAGAATTAGCCAAATTTCAGAAATCTGATTCTCAGGATTAATAAGGGGTTTAATTCGTTTTGAATAGTTTTCCCTGATAGTCTGCATATAGCTTTCACTTAGCAATCTATTAAACGGCTTAATTTCAACAGCTATAAAGGTATTAGCTTTGTCCTTTATAAAAATATCAATATCTCCAAGCCCTTTAACTGGCTCATAACTATGAAGTACTTTTTCTCCCCCATATAATTTAGCATAATATTCAACAAGCTTATATTCAATTAAATATCCAAATATAATAGCTGTATATGGACTCATTTTTTCAGCATACCGACTGATAAGTTCCCCAACGATTGAAAGGTCTCTATTTTCAGATTTTATTAATTTTAAATCTCTCAATTCTTGAATTAAGTTCTCATCAGCCTTATTCCGCTTGTTATTATTTTTAATGATTTCCACATATTTCTCAATAATACCCCAATCAAAATTGATTGGTAAATTACCAATTTCAATAAGTTCAGCGCTATCTTCATATATGTAGTAGATGATAATTTCCTCTAATTGTGCCAAAAGTGTTAATACAGGAATAACTGCCTTATAGCCGCCAGAAATATTCAATACAGTATTAGTAGATTCATTTTTTATACTGTGTACTTCATCTATTAAATTAAAAAAGCCTTGGTCGCTAAAAGTTTGACTATCTGTTACTTGTAATCCCTTTATAGTTCTAATGTCAACATTGACGATTTTTTCAGGGAAACTCTTTTTTAGGGTGTCTGAAATCAACTTTCCTGCTATACCCGACAGTGGAGTATCAGTTGTTAGTAAATAGACCTCAAATGTTTCACCAACATATTTATCCATTAGTTTAACAATACTATACACCTCGGCACAACAATGAATATTTAATTCTGTTGGCGTTTTGCTGTATTCCCAACAATCAGACTTTTTAGTCATATTTGTCAAAAAGTAGCTACTAATAATACTGCTTAATTCATCTATATCCGATTTGTCAGGATATTCAAGAATAGCGTCATATAGTGTATCTATTTTTGCATTATTATTTTTTGTCACATGGCTGATAGCTCGTTGTACTTCATTACTTTTAAAGTTTGTAATGATAGATGTACCAACGGTAGTTATTAGTTTTATCATAAAATTGATTTAATTCGTTTATTCATATCTAAGTTGCCTACATAAAATAATCCAAAACCTTCGTTTGCCCTGTAGTCGCTAATTGATGAAACAGGATTTTTTTCAAGACTTTCTACAAAAGCCTTCGTAGTACCGTTTAGTATTTTAACATAATAAACACTTCCAGCAGGTACTGCTTTCATCATTGATTTTGGAAAACCGCCTTTTTCAGCCATATCAAACCCACCTATGTGTAATGGTTTACCTACGGCATAAGTAATAATTTCAAAATCCCATGAAGGGAAATGCTTTTTTAGGTTTGGGATATGCCCCTTTTCAAAAAAGGCAGGTGTGTTTAAGTACAGGCGAAAATGATTATTGTCGGTATAATCAATTTTATTCAGTGGAGTAAATTGTTCGTTATTATGGAAAATTACACTTTTACCTTCTGCACCCAATTTTCCTAAACATCCAACATTATCTATATTGGTCTTAATTACAAAGTTTAAGCTATGTTCAGGAGTGTTATTTTGAAGTCTAACCATTCCTACTCTGTACAATTTGCCATCTTCACTTTGTTTATTCTGCTTGTTTCTCCCAATTCCTATTTTAAACTCTGTTTGGGTTAGTTTATTCATAGGTTGATACTTCCAATCAAAATTCATTGGGCGACTATCTTTGAGATAATACTCGAACAATTTTCTATCTATCATTCCATTAGGTATATTTTCTATGTGCTCGTTATGCCAAAGAACATATTCTAATTTTTTAGATGAACTTGATACAACCCCTTGCATATTACTAGCAAATAACGAGATAGCTTCATTTTCATCTTTATGTAAGCTTTTTAATCTTACCAAGTCAAGAGGAATGGGATAATAATCATTATCTGCCGAATAATAGACTCCCTCAATCTTTATATGCTCCGTTTCTTCTTTAATCCTATCTAAAGATATATTTTTTTCACTGGCGTAAGCACTTCTCAACATTCCTAAGAACACACTTGGTGGTGGTGGAAAAATACCCGTAGCGTAGGTTTCTTCTCCCATAGAAAAAGGTCGCCCATCTTTAAAAAATAAGGTATCAATGGCTTCTATTTTGATGTATGGCATGGCTTTACAGGTTAAAAAAGGTTTTAGGACAAAGTTCTCGTTGCATAAAACGGCAAAAGTTTAGTGCTGAAAAGAAATTAGGTAAATCTGATAAATTTGCATTGTGCAATTTATCTAAAGTCTCACCCATCGTTTTTACAGCTTTTTGTTTCTCTTCCTTTGAACCTTTATTTACTGCACGGGTGAGCGTTCTTTTGATTTCTGTAATCAGTAATTTACTACTGTCTTTTTCTAATTTATTATCTTCATCAACAAGCTTTTGAAACTCTGTTTCCAAGACCTTAATGTATTTATCTGAGAAATACGGGGTATCCTTATCTTCTCTATCCATTAATCCCTCTGTGATTTTTTTTAACAAACCGATATGCTCATTTTTCCAGACTGTTTCTAAACTCTCACCAGACCCTTTGATAACAGAAATACCAAAGCAATTTTTGTCGTCGTCTATATCTTTGGCTTTATCCATCATGGTATGGGCTTGTTGAAGTACCAAACGTAAAGGCTCTTTGTAATGTGCTATACAAATACCTGCTGAAAAAGTTATTTCTTTGCCATCTTTTCTGTAGGTTGCTAAAGGGTTGCTAACTTCTGTTTTATATGCCTCTTGCAATTCTTGTAAAACACCAAACAGATGATTGATATTGACAAAACCCAAATAATCATCTCCACCAGCATATACTGTGTAGCCTTTAACTTCCTTCTTTACTATCTCATCAGCTTTTTTAGCAAAAGCACTCAAATGTTTTGAAAAATCCTCATGGAATGTTTCCAAATTTCCGTTAACGTTTGCACCGCCTAACCATTTGCCCATACTGTCACCATCAAATGTCAAAACAGCGTAATATTTATGTTTATCACTTGATTTAAACCCTTGCTTTTCAGCTACCTTCCAATAGTTCTCATGACAGTTAAGAATAGAATTTGGAGTTAGTGAACTGTTATCATTTGATTCTCTTATTGTCTTTTCTAAATAAGGCTTTCTTTCAATATTCTCCTTATAGAAAAGTTGATCATTTGTTTCGCTGAGTAACTTGTAACAGATTTTAGCAAGTCCATCATTTTTTAAAATATGATGAACGTGCATTAATGCAATAGAAGCAGTAGAGGGAAAGGATTCAGCTTTGTAAGCTCTTTTAGTATAACTTACTGCACTCAAGGCTTCGCCTTCGTCTAATTTGTAGTTAGTAGTTTTATGAGAGCTTAATGCAAATTGTTTTTTCTTCTCAGGGTTTTCTCTGTAAATAATAGCATTTCGCTCTCCATCAATACTACATTTACGCCCCTTTTCTCCAATACCATCATAAGTATATTGTTGAAACTGTCGCATATTTTTAAGCGAACCAATTACCTGCTCCAACTTTGCATAAGTTTCTTTATAGTCAGTTCCAAGCTCAATAGCAGCCCAGTAAATATCCAAATGCTGTTCAATCTGTTGTTCAAAGGCAGGGAATGTACTTATTTTTGCATCATTTAAAGCATTCTCTGAAATACTTTTGAATTTTGCTCTAATTGCATCTTCCGTATCTTTACCAAGTTGATTTATCTCACTTTCTGTACCTGATAATTGTGCTACAAAACGATTAGGAAGAGAATTAACTTTCTCCCAATCCTTTTCTGTCTCGTACTTTGCATAAGGAAAAACAATTTTGTGTCTTCCAATAGATGCTATACCCGTTTTTGTGAGTTCGGTTAAAATCTTACTTCCAGCATACAAGTCCACAGTCTTTCTTGCCTGAGCAATAAAAGCCTGTACAGGGCCAATGGTTAGTAGAAATAGATATTTTTTGTTATTGCTCATTATAAAATTACTTTAGCTTATTTTTTAATTCATTTTGTAAAGTCACATGGCTTGGAAATACCCTACTGGGTGGCACATGATTTAGAGTTGTAATAATTGGTTGATTTCCTAATGTCGAAATATAGATTGGAGAGGCATACCGTTTAGCACCATCACCTATAGCAGCTTCAAAATCACTATGTTTTTTCACGTTTGGTTTATTCTTATTGCCATCAATAAAATCATTTTTTTTCTCTGCAATCTCCTTTGCCTTCAAGTATTCAGCCTCTTTAACTGTATGCGATGCATCAATTATTTCTAAAGGTACATCATCAAATGATTTACCAAATTCTATCGTTTTTATGTATGGATAAGCCTCATTTCGACTAAAATTAGATGAGATTTTACCGTTACTTAGTGTAAAGTAATTCTTGGGTAGTAGCTTATGAATATCATCTATTGTACGGGGCATTGCAAAATTTAGGTCAACAGTATTATTGGTGTTTATTTTGGTTATTTTAAAAGAACCAAAACCTCTTCTACTTCTTTTACCTAAGCCCCCTAAAATGGATGTTAGTATAAAAAGGGTTTTAATTGATTCTAACGTGAAATCATTTTCAATTTTGGTTAGTGAGAACTTTACAATAAAACTTTCGTCAGATTTGGGAAAACAAGGAGTTGAAGAACCTCCTTTATGTGGTAATAAGGGAGCTTTTGAAATATCTTTTAAGTCCTTTTCAATTCTAATTATCAGACTACTCCTTTGTTGAGTGTTCCCAAATATTTTCCCTTCTAATTCAAGCATTTTTTTCCATTCCAAATGCCCATTCATCGCTCGCCACCAAAAGCGTAAAGCTCCCTTGATAGAGGCAGGGCGGAGTTCGGGCGTTGTGCCGTCTGCTCCTGCCAGAAACATCGGCGTAATTACTTCGCAAGTAAAGGTTATGGTTTGCATCATGTATAATGTTTTTATCTATCTATTACTTTTTATCTGTGAAACGGTGCCATAGCCCAAGCTTACGCCTTTGCCGAGTCCGACGAAGTCTGGGAGGAAGGCGTTTGTCCGAAAGCGGATGTCGAAACCTAAGAGTTTTTGTTGTTTGTAGGGTATTATTTTTGATTTCACTTCGTCGATGCGTAAGGAAATGGGTTTGTTTACGTCCCATTTTATTCCTTTGGCAAAAGAAATAATATTGGCTTTGAGGATGTTTTCCAGCATATCGAGCCTCATCAGTTCATCTTTTGTTTGTTGGTATTTTTCATAGTTCTCTTGGTTGAGTGCCAGCCAATTGTACATTCTGTACTCAAAAGATTTTTCCCAAATCTGTAAATTGTACTGTTGCATTTGTAGGTTTTTTACCACCAAATCTACAGGGCGTTCGCCTATGACAATGTTGAGTTGTTGGTTGTTAAACAAGTGGTGTATTTCATCTACGCCGTAGTCGATACACACAATGGCAGGGTTTTTGCCAATCCGCTTGTATTGAATTACAGGGTAGCCATACAAATACTCACGGTCGTTGAGATGGTTATGGAAAATAATATGCTCCTTGCCTGCTTTAGCAATGATTGCTCCTCTAAAAGCCGATAGTTCGTAAACTTCAATATGGGCATCAAACTGTATGCGTAAGATTCTGATTTTAGACATCCGTAGGGTTGTTTAGTGGCACGAAACAAAAACATAATTGTGTAAACAATTTACACAATTATAAAATACATAATTTTTTTACGCACCATTAAACTTTGCAGGTTTGCATGAAGAATAGAAGTGAGTGAGGAGGTATTTATATGTGTCAACATAGTTTTAATGGCTTATTTATTTTCGTAAAACTAAGGTATTAAAACGATATTTTATCAGGTATTTATACCTGTTTTTTATCGAGGAAATAAAAAATTGAGTGATTGAGCGATTGAGTGAATGAGTGATTTGAGATGAATTGATTTAGTTAATAGTGGTAATATTGGTTGATTTCTTTGTTTTTCAATCAGCTAATTAACAATCACTCATTCACTCAATCACTAACTCACAATTAAACAATCCCATATTCTTCAATTTTACGGTAAAGCGTTGTGAGGCCAATGTGGAGGAGGCGGGCGGCTTCGGTTTTGTTGCCTTGGGTATATTGGAGTACTTTTTGGATATGTTGTTTTTCTACACTTTGTAAAGCAAACGACGCATGGCCTTGTGGTAGCGTATGGGCATATTGAATGGTATATGGCAATACTTGTGGCGTAAGTAAACCCTCGTCGGCTAAAATAATGGCACGCTCTAAACAGTTGCGTAATTCTCTGATATTGCCCGGCCAATCATACTGTTGCAGTTGTGTCCAGCAATCATCGCTTACTTGTGGTACGGGTAAATGAAAACGTTTGGCAAACGTTTGGAGAAAAGCTTGGGCAAGTAGTGGTATATCGCTTTTACGTTCTCGCAAAGGAGGCAAGGTAATAGGAAAGATGGCCAATCGGTAATATAAATCCGAACGAAAACGCCCTTGTGCCACTTCTTCGCTAAGGTCACGGTTGGTAGCGGCTACAATCCGTACTTGTACTTTTTGCAATTTGGTATCACCTACTTTGATAAAGCTACCCATTTCCAGTACACGTAAGAATTTGGCTTGTAAGTCGAGCGGCATTTCTCCTATTTCATCCAAAAACAATGTACCCAAATGTGCTTCTTCAAACAAGCCTTTTTTATCCTTGATAGCTCCGGTAAAAGCCCCAGCTTTATGCCCAAAAAGTTCAGACTCTAACAATTCTTTAGAAAACGCCGCACAGTTGAGGGCTACAAAAGGATGTTGTTGCCTGTCGGAAGCCTGATGTATCGCTTGGGCGAATACTTCCTTGCCTGTACCTGTTTCGCCCGTGAGCAGTACGGTCGTATCGGTTTTGGCTACTTTACGGGCTAAGGTAATGGCTGTTTGAATCGCTTTTGATTTACCTAATACTTGGGCAAAATCGGCAGTAGGAGGGAGGAGCGTTTGTTTATTTTCTATGACTTGGCTCAATAGAGGAATAATCTTCTCGTTGTCGTCGCCTTTTACCAAATAATCAACCGCTCCATATTTCATGGCTTTTACTCCATCTTGAATCGTGCCAAAGGCTGTCATCACAATTATTTCTATATGAGGGTATCGGCTTTTACATTGTTGGGTAAAATCGACCCCATTGCCATCGGGCAGTTTTACATCCGACAATACCACGTGTATAGGTTGTTGTTCGAGTAGTTTCCAAGCTGTTCTCAAATCGCCTGCTTCCCATACGTGGTACGACTCTAATTCGAGGATACGTTTGAGTAGAGTACGCAGGTTTTTTTCGTCGTCGATGAGTAAAACAGTTCCTTTCATGATAGCCTAGTGTTTTCAATTTGTATGCAATATACTGTTTGAGGGGCGTATGCTACAAATGAGCAAAGAAAAAGCCTGAAAAAAGTATTTGTTGGCATACACTAGGAAATACGTAGATTTTTATCGTAAATTGAGCAAAGGAAACATGGGGGATAAGGATGTAGCCTTGTGAATGAGAAGTTATAAAATAATGGTAAAGTGTAGATTAATAAATTGTGAATTAAGTGCAAACAGAGAAGAACAGACAAGCCAATATACCTACACAAATGAATCTTACCTTTGATATAACGAATGTACCTTACGGCATTTATCCTACTATACTCAACAACCAAATAAACATTGTAGTACATAACCGACAGCCCCATGCGATGCTAGTGGCAGGTATAGGAATGTTTGTTTTGTTCTTGATAGGCATATTTGTGTTGGTAAGCCTTTCTAGTACAGCATCAGCAAGCAGTTCAACAACTTTGCCTTTGATGCTCATGGGCTTAGTCTTATATTTGGTTGTATGTGTGCCTATCATTCAATATTTATGGGTTGAAATAGCCTTAGAAATTACGTCTAAAGGTGTATGTATTAAAGAAGGCATAAGGGCATTGGGATGGGTGCGGGTGCATCGTTTCGATAGGACTACTGTACGGCTGATACAACAACAACACATCTCTACCATACACAAAGGTCATATCAGTACTCATCAACGAATTTTGGTAGAAGCCAATAGTCGGGTGATATTTGGTGCTAACTGTTCGGTTACACGTCAACTTTATCTTGTAGAAGCGTTGCAGTATTTTCATTATCAAGTACTTAGCACAGGAAAAATAAACTTCAAATCTTCTTGAGGTAAGTAAGCCCAAAAACTTGCGTATGGGTAAGGCATAAAATTCAAAATTTTTAAGTATATTATTTAATTTTTCCTTTTATTATGACAAATAAAACTAAGTTTTCTTCGGAAGCAAAAAGTCTGTTTTTTAGTGTGTTAAAGAAAAGAGTTGAAGCCTATTTTGTTCAAAATCAAATTTCTAAGTATGCCAATCGAACAATGGTTGTTAAAACCATTGTGATGCTTTCCTTGTATATAGTACCATTTATTGTGCTAGTGGTATGGCAGCCGAGCGGAGGCCTAAGTGCATTACTTTGGGTACTCATGGGTTTAGGCATTGCAGGTATTGGCATGAACGTCATGCACGATGCCAATCATGGGGCGTATTCCAAGCGTGGGTGGATAAACAAATGGCTAGGGTATAGTATTTATTTGGCAGGCGGAGGCGTAGCCAATTGGAAATGGCAGCACAATTTGCTTCACCATACTTATACCAATATTGTGCCTTTAGACGAAGATATTAAAGATAGGGTTGTGGTAAAATTATCGCCTCATGGCAAATCAGTGGCTTTTCATCGTTTTCAATGGATTCATGCTTTTTTCTTTTATAGCTTCATGACTTTGTATTGGGTGCTTGCCAAAGACTTTGTACAATACGTGTCGTTTATCAAGATGGGCGTAAATACCCAAACCAAGGAACAAAACGGGGTATTTTTAGCAAAACTTATTTTACTTAAAGTGTTGTATATCGGCGTATTGTGGGGCGTGCCGATGTATTGGGGAAACATGAGTTTTGGCGAAGTATTGGGAGGGTTTTTGCTTATGCACTTATCGGCAGGCTTGGTACTAACGCTTACGTTTCAGTTGGCTCATAGTGTAGAAGGCACTACACACCCAACTATCAGTGAAGATAACACCATTGCCAAAGACTGGGCCATTCATCAGTTGGAAACAACGGTTAATTTTGCTCCTAAAAATGTGTATTTATCTTGGTACATGGGCGGGCTCAACTTTCAGATAGAGCATCATTTGTTTCCTAAGATTTGTCATGTGCATTATCCTGCCATTGCACCCATTGTACGACAAACAGCCGAAGAGTTTGGCTTAACTTATATGGAACATCCTTCTTTTGTAAAGGCATTGCAGTCGCATATTTCAATGCTCAAGCGTTTCGGCAATCTTCCTAGCCCAGAAGAGGCGATAGGTTAGATAGAGTTGTGGAATTGTGAGTTAGTGAGTTGTGAATTAGCGAGTTAGTGAGTTGTTAATTAGCGAGTTGTGACGAACCGTATTAACTAACATAGCGTATTTTTAATATAATTCATTAATTCACAACTCATTAACTCGCTAATTCACAACTCGCTAACTCACAATTAACTAACTCACAATCCAATCTATTGTTTCTTTACCTGTACGGCTTTGTCGCCTTTGCTTGAAGATTCGATGTAATATACTACTTTGTCGCCTTCTTTGATGGGATGTTTGAGGGCTTCGGCATGGACAAAAAGGCGTTTTTGGGTTTTTGTATCGCTGATAAAGCCATACTTTTTCTGTGCATTATAAAACAAAACTACACCTTGGTGCAATACTTGATTGTCGGGATTTGTTGTTTTTTTCTCGGCAGCACTGGTAGTTTTAGGTTCGGGCTTCACTGTAGTGAGGTTGCCGTTTTCATCAACATAGACAAACATTTCCTCTAAAGCTTGCCCTTTTTTTGCATTAGTTTTGCGGGCTTCTTTTCGATCTTCCTTTTCCTGTAATTTTTTTCTTTTTTTCGATTCTCTTTCTTTTTTACCAGCCGTTATCTGCGAGTTGCTCATACTTGATGGGGTTAAATGTTACGCTTTTATTTTTTAGTCGAAAAGACCAAAGCATTAACATAAAACGAACAGCACGACTTTAGATTAAATACTTGAGATAGTTTCTTCTTAAACAAATGTACGCATTATTATTGAGTAAAATGGTAAAAGCCTGTTAGAATTATTATCAGTTGTATGCTAGTGGAGGTTGAAACATTCCCCAATGCAACATTGACCCTCACGATGTTCCTAATATAGGCTTAATATACATAATATAGCCATAATTATTTTATAAAGTACTATTGATTGCTGGGTAACATTGCGGTTAAAGTGTAGTTCTATTTTTGTGCCAACATAATTAACTACGTACAAAAAGGCATTGCCTTTTAAAAAAATCCAATATGAGGCATAAAATTTTATTTACTGCAATTGTATTTTTCACATCTCTCAGCATCTCCTTAGCCCAACAAGTGGGCACAATTCGAGGGACAATCAAAGATGCTACTTCAAAGGAAGATTTAGTAGGAGCAACCGTTATCATAGAAGGACAAAACCGTGGGGCATCAGCCGACATCAACGGATTCTTCTCGCTCAACCGTATTCCTGTAGGAACATATACCTTAAAAGTATCTTTCGTAGGTTACACAACTAAAACCATTGAGAAAGTACAGGTATTTGCCGACAAAGTAACCGAACTCAACGTATTGATAGCAGAAGAGCAATCGACACTCAATGAAGTACGAGTAGTAGGGCAGAAGCTTACCAATACCGAAATCTCGGTAATTTCCGAAATCAAGGCGGCTCAACAAATCGTCAGTGGTATTTCGGCAGCACAAATCAGCAAAACCCTCGACCGCAACGCTGCCGAAGTAGTGAAGCGTGTACCAGGGGTTACGATTTTTGGAGATAGATTTATCAATATCCGTGGTTTGAACGAACGCTACAACAGCGTTATGCTCAATAATACTTTTACGCCAAGTATGGAAACAGATGTACGTTCGTTTTCGTTCGACATCATTCCTTCTAACCAAATCGACCGTATTTTGGTATTCAAAAGCCCTGCGGCAGAATTGCCCGGTGAGTTTGCGGGGGGGGTAGTAAAAATTTATACCAAAAGTATTCCTGAGCAAAACAGTATTACACTAGATTATAGCACAGCTTACAGAGAAGGTACAACCAATCAGACATTTTATGCTCCTCAGCATGGTAGCAACTATTGGACAGGCTTTAACGATGGCTATAGCGACCTACCTAAATATTTTCCAGCTACACGTCAAGAATTGATTTCATCTAGTCCTGACCGTCTGACACAAATTGGACAATCGTTACGTAACAACTGGACACCTGAAAAATCGACAGCCTTACCAGACCAACGTTTGACTCTCACAGGAGCATTTAAAATTGATGGAGCAAAGCTTAAAATTGGTAATATCACAGCCATCAACTACTCAAATACTCGTACAACCTTCCAAATGAGTCGCAACGACTATGGCTATAGTACCATTGCTACTTCTGGCAAAGCAGACGAAGTATTTAACTTCAACGACGTACAATACAGCAACGCCATTCGTTTGGGTGCAATGCACAACTGGGCAGTGCGTTTCAACGAAAATCATATCATTGAGTTTAAAAACCTGTATAACCAACTAAGCAACGCTCAATACGTTGACAGGGTAGGTTTTGATAATGGTAGAATGTGGAATATTCGCTCATTCGACCAAGTGTATAGAGGGATTTACACAGGGCAATTGGTGGGTCGTCATGATTTCAACAATAAAAATACCAAACTCGATTGGGTAATTGGTTACAACCAATCGTTCCGTGACCAACCCGACTACAAGCGTTTTCGTTATGACGTAACGGCAGGCAATACACCGATTTTATTAGTACCACAAGGACAAGCCCAAACATCGAACTTAGGACGTACCAATATCACGATGGACGAACACGCTTGGACAGGCGGGCTGAACCTTATTCAAAAACTTGTGCTACACAAAGCCGCCAAGGCAGAAGATAACCGTGAGCTAGAACTCAAGGCGGGTTTATTTTATGAAGATAAAACCAGAAATTTCAAGGCTCGCAACTTTGGTTATGTACAAGCCAACAGTGCGTTGTTTAACATAGGAGCGTTACCCATTGAGCAAATCTTTGCACCAGCCAATATCAACAATACAAACGGGGTGAAAATAGATGAGCAAACCAATCCGAACGATTCATATACTGCCCACAACACTCTGTATGCGGCTTATGTATCGGGTAACTATTCTTTCTCGAAAAAATTCAACGTCATTGCTGGTGTAAGAGTGGAAAACAACGCACAAAAACTTAACAGCTTCGACTTGGTGGGCAATCCGTTGAACTACAATAATACCAAGACGAATATTTTGCCATCGGTAAACATGACCTATAATTTCTCTGAAAAAGCATTGTTGCGTTTAGCTTATGGCCAAACCATCAACCGTCCAGAATTTAGAGAAATTGCTCCATTCTCTTTCTACGATTTTGTAAACAACCGTAATATTTCGGGTAATTCAAAGTTGAAAAATGCTGAAATCCAAAACGTAGATTTCCGTTATGAATATTATCCTACACCAGCCGAAGTCGTGAGTATCGCAGCTTTTTATAAGTTTTTCAAAAATCCTATCGAAGTGGTGTTTGCTAGTGGCTCAAACCCTAACCTTGATTTCGACAACGCCGAAAGTGCTTACAGTACAGGGGTAGAATTTGAAGTAAGAAAATCGCTCGAACCTCTTACCAAATCGGCTTTATTACAAAAAATCAATTTGGTGTTCAATGCAGCCTTCATTTATAGCCGTGTAAAACTGAATAGTACGATTGCTTCAACGCAATCTGACAATAGACCTTTGCAAGGGCAATCG
This sequence comes from Cytophagales bacterium, assembly GCA_013298025.1. Lineage (GTDB taxonomy): Bacteria > Bacteroidota > Bacteroidia > Cytophagales > Spirosomataceae > Flectobacillus. The sequence goes on from JAAFJE010000003.1 coordinate 175,924, forward strand.
CCATACATCATCAATGCAGGTATCAATTATAACGATACCAAGAAAAACCTACAAATCAACTTGCTTTACAACATCATTGGTCGTCGTATCTATGCTGTAGGAAACAACTATGGCTATGCGTATCCAGACTGGTACGAAATGCCACGCAATGTGTTAGACCTTACCTTCTCTAAAGGCATAGGCAAAAAGTTCTTGTTGAAAGGAGGCGTAACCGACTTGCTTAATCAGCAAAACATCATTTTGCAAGATGGCAATCAAGACCAAGTATTTGATAAATCGAAAGACCAAATCATACAATCGTATCGTCCCGGACGTGTGGTGTCGTTGGGCGTAGCTTATACCATCAAATAAATCATAGTACAATCACAACTTTTACTCACAATTTACCATGCAACTATTCAAACACAATTCCTTGAAATTCATTGCCCTGTTGTTATCAATGGCGGTGTTGTTCAATGCTTGTAAGAAAGATGAAGAAATCGGGCCAGCTCCAACTTTATCGGTTACATCAACCAACTTGGCAGGAACACCAAGTACAACTGTACAATTGAAGGCGACAATCAACGCCCCCGAAGGTATCAAAACTATCACTGTATTGAAAAACGGGGCGGCATTTGATAGCAAGACTTTAGCTGGTGAAAAAACATACGATTATACCAAAGATTATGTTATCGACAACTTGGCAGCTAACACGGTTGTAAACTTTACTATTTTGGTAACAGATAACAAAAATCAAACATCTGCTGTTACAACTATCCCTGTAACGATCACAGCAGTACCGCCTAAAACCATCGTTACGGTAAGTGGTACAATTGAAGGAAACGTAACTTGGGATGCCAACAAAATCTATAAATTGGTAGGCTTTGTACGTGTAGGTGAAGAAACTACATTCGGAAGTATCACTAAAACAGGAACATTAACTATCCCAGCAGGTACAGTAATCATCGGCGACCGTGCTACAAAAGGGGCTTTAATTGTTCAACGTGGTAGCAAATTGATTGCCCAAGGTACAGCCACAAACCCTATCGTGTTTACATCTGAACGTAACGTAGGTGAGCGTGAAGCTGGCGACTGGGGCGGTCTTATCATTTGTGGTAAAGCTCCTAACAACTTGCCTGATACCCAAACAGACCGTCAGTTGGAAGGTGGCTATGGAGGATTCCACGGAGGCACAGATGCAGCCGACAACTCAGGTGTGTTGAAGTATGTTCGTCTTGAGTATGCAGGTATTCCAATCAACCCTAACCAAGAAGTAAACGCTCTTACAATGGGTTCGGTAGGTTCGGGTACAACTATCGACTACGTACAAGCTTCTTATGGCTTAGATGACTCTTTCGAGTGGTTTGGTGGTACAGTAAACTGCAAGCACTTGATTGCCTACAAAGGATTGGATGATGATTTCGATACAGACAATGGTTTCTCTGGTTATGTACAATACGGTATTGGTATCCGTGGTACTACCCAAGCTGACCAATCGGGTTCTAACGGTTTTGAGTGCGACAACGATGCAAACGGTTCTAGCAATACGCCATTTACTTCGGCTATTTTCGCCAATATGTCTATCATTGGAGCAAAAGGTGCGGCTGAAACTTCTATCAGTACATTATTCCAAAATGGTGCACAGCTTCGTCGTAACAACAAACAAAAGCTTTACAATGTATTTATCACAGGTTATCCTTACGGCGTATATATTGATAGCCAAAGAGGAGATGCCAAAGGTAATGCTGCCAAAGGCGACATCGTATTGCAAAACGTAGTATTGGCAGGTATTGCTAACTGGGGAACAAACAACTGGGGACTTGGTGCTGCAACCAACCCAAGAGGTTATCCTGTTTCAGACAGCGAGCAGTCAACAGCAGCTCCTGCTATCTTGATTGGCACACAAACGCCAACAGATTGGTTTAAGGCTCAAACAGGCAACAAAGTATTGTCTGATTATACCAAAACTGGTATCAGCACAACGTTGTGGTCAACGGGTCGTCCTACCTTTACCTTAACGGCTGGTACAACCGAATCGTTGATTGGCTACAACTTGCCAACAACATTGCCAGCATTCTTTGATAAAACAGATTATGTAGGTGCATTCAAAGATACAGACTGGACTTCGGGCTGGGCTGAATTTACACCACAATCTATCGTATATATCAAGTAATTACGAGTTGGTATTAGGCAAGAAGTCTTGCCTAATACCTTTTTATTTCTTTTAACTTTACCAATATGAAACGTATCATTGCATTTGCCTTTCTGATTTTAAGCTTTACTCAATGCACCAATTCCAAAGACCCCCTGCACTATTTTTCAGAAGCCGAGCGTGATAGCCTGCTTGCCGACATCATTACCTATGTATATGTGCCTGCTCCAAATGCCAATAATCAAACCAAATTCAAGGCTGATTTTAGGGCATTTTATGTAAAACAATTACCCAGTTTTTATTTGCAAAACTATGTTGAAAAAGACGGAATCAGTTATTTTTTTATGATACGTCCTGTTGGGGCTAGTGCTCTGTATCGCAGAGGCGTACTAGGAAAAATGCAATTAGACCCCAAAAACCACCGCATTATTAGCTTTGAAGAAATAGCCAATACGCCTCACTTGCCCGAAGAAGTGGTACGAGAACGAGGTAAGTTTTTGTTCAATAAATTAGTTCAAGAAGGAAATTTAGATGGCTATTTAGCCATGAAACAATACATTGAGTGGCCCGATGCCTCGCTCAAATACGATAAAAAGACCCATACGTGGGTCAATCCTCAAGCCCTTTCTCTCTTACCTTAAATTAAATAACCGTCTTGTATTTTCTCCTGCCTCGGCGGGAGAAAGTCCAAATGGATTTTCATATTGGTGCAAATAGCAAATACCATGATGTATCGTCATGGTATTTCTGTTGTACCGCTTACGTTAACGTTCCCATGAATAAACGCAACTTATGGTTAATGCTATCGCTAGGATGTATGCTGGCGTGCCAGAAAGAAAATGTAGCATCGTCAGACCCTTGTCAGGCAACAGAAATTAGCTTTAGCCAGCATTTGTACCCTTTGTTGCAGCAAAAATGCCTTTCTTGTCATAGCAACCTGATTCATGATGGAGGTGTTAGCCTAGAAAATTACCAAGCTGTAGTAGCCTCTGCACAAGTAGGAGAGCTTTACGATGCTGTAGTAGAAGTAAATGGATTGCCCCCCAAAATGCCCAAAGGAGGAAAATTAAATGCTTGTGAAGTGGGTATTATTGAAAAATGGATAAAACAAGGGATGAAAAATAATTGAAATTCATTTATATATTTTACATTTGTAGCCATCAGCAGGAGCTAAAAGAACCTTACAAACGCCCTGATTCACTTTGCTGCATTTGTGTTTATGAAAAAAATAAGAATCGCTTCGTTACTCATCAGTATCTTGCCGTACTGGTATTGCATCGGACAAACAGCCGAAAAAAATACAGATATGCTGATGTCGGAAGCTTTTGTAACGGCGTATAATCAAGCATCTTATGAATATTTTTACACCTTGCTTGCTCCCAAACTTCAACAGGTACTGCCTTACGACAAGCTCTTAACTTACTTCGATACGGTGCATCAAAGGGCAGGAAATATCAAGCACAAAGAATTTTACCGTTATACCGACACGGGTTTTGCCTTGTATAAAGTACAGTTTGATAAAAAACTGTATGGCTTGTATATTTTTACCGATTCTACCCAACAAATACAAAGCTTTAGAATTGGGGCATTTAGAGATGAGAATTTACGCCAATTTCGTAAAAATATATCAAACCTCAAGTTGCCTTTCGACGAAGAATGGACAGTGGTGTCGGGTGGCCCGAAGCCCGAAGGAAACGTGCATATCAATGATGCGGCACAACTGTATGCCTTCGACTGGGTGATAAAAGACGCTAAACGACAATCATACAAAACCGATGGACTGAGTAATGAAGATTATTATGCGTTTAAAAAGCAAGTATTAGCACCTTGCGAAGGGCAAATCTACTTGATTGTGGATGGCATTCAAGACAATAAGCCCGGTACACCCAACCTCAATGACCCACTAGGCAATTATTTAATCATAGAAACACCTAACCGAGAGTTTATTTACTTGACCCACTTTTTCCAAAATTCAATCAAGGTTATTCAAAACCAAGAAGTAAAAGCGGGGCAAGTATTGGGTTTATGTGGCAATTCGGGTAGTGTGAGCGAGCCAACAATTCATTTTCATTTACAAAACGTAGCGGATGTCAATATTGCTACAGGCGTAAAATGCCATTTCGAGCAAATCATTGCCAACCACGTTTCTATCAGAGATTATTCGCCTATTCAACACGATGTCGTTTCTAATAAATGGCTTGGCTCAGAGCCACCTGCGGGCTTGCATGGTAAGAAGAAAGCAAAAAAGAAAAAACAATGATACAAAAATATCCAGTAGGCATTCAAGATTTCGGCGAAATACGTACAGGGGGATATTTGTACGTGGACAAAACGGCGTTTGTCCATACACTGGTGACGCAAGGGAAATATTACTTTCTCTCTCGTCCACGGAGGTTTGGCAAATCTTTGTTTATTAGCACTTTAGCGTGTTTGTTTCTGGCTAAAAAAGAACTTTTCAAAGGCTTATACATCGAAGACAAATGGAATTGGAAACAAACTTTTCCGATTATCAGAATTTCTTTTAGCAATATTGGACACAAAGAAAAAGGGCTTTATCGGGCCATCGACGAGCAATTGGATAACCTCGCAGAGGGCTACGGAATTGTTTTTCGAGAAAAAACTATCAGTGGAAAGTTTAAAGAGCTTATTGAAAAGCTTGCTGAAACTCGTGGCAAAGTAGTGGTGTTAATCGACGAATACGACCGTCCCATCATTGATTATTTGGGTGAAGACACCGCCAAAGCCATCGAGAATCGGGACATCATGAAGGTGTTTTATTCCATCTTGAAAGATGCTGACCCCCATTTGAAATTGGTCTTTATCACAGGCGTTTCTAAATTTTCGAGGGTGAGTATTTTTTCTGATTTGAATAATTTGACCGACATAACGCTTAGTCATCATTTTTCAGCAAGTTGTGGTATTTCAGAAACTGAATTGGAAACGTATTTTCAAGAAGAATTAAAGGTTTACGACAAAGAAAAAATACGAGCGTGGTACAATGGCTACTCGTGGGATTTAGCTGTGCGTGTGTATAATCCCTTCTCTTTGATGCACTTTTTCAGAGAAGGTAAATTTCATAACTACTGGTTCGATACAGGCACGCCAACCTTTCTCATCAAACTTACCAAACAAATTCATTTGTATGATTTTGAAAACCGAGAAACGAGTTTGTCGCATCTCAATTCTTACGACCTCGAACGCTTGGAATTGATACCCTTGATGTTCCAAACGGGTTATCTTACGTTCAAAAGTTACGACGAAGAAGGCGATATTTACACTTTAGGATTTCCGAATAAAGAAGTCAAAAAGTCATACTTAGAAGTGCTGCTAGATGCCGTGCGAGAATATCCCAGCGACCAAGGCATTGTGCTAGTTAATGAGCTAAGAAAGACACTTTTAGCAGGCAATATCGATAAACTAGAAAGTATTTTGAACTCACTTTTCAAATCACTCCCGTATGAACTTTGGCAAAAGGAGAATGAGCATTTTTATCATGCTATTATCCATTTAGCATTCACATTGTTAGGTGTTTATGTGCAATCAGAAGTACAAACATCAGACGGCAGAATGGACGCTTTGGTGCGAATGAAGGAGTATATTTATTGCTTTGAATTTAAGTTGGACGGCTCGGCAGAGGAAGCATTGGTACAAATCAAGGACAAAGGCTATTTACAACCTTTTGCCCAAGAAGGAAAAAAGTTAGTAGCCGTAGGCATTAATTTTTCGAGTGAAAAGAAGAAAGTGGAAGCTTTGAGGTGGGAGGAAATAACGTAATAGTATTACCTCTCACTTCAAGACTTCCACTCTTAAAAATTAAGATAGGATAAGGCTTTTTTATATTGCCAGTATCCAGACAACAAAAACTACATACTGTATCTAATTTTGAATCAATATCCTCACTGTGCAATTTGCATTACTTTAAGCACAATTTCTAATTTGTTCGGTCTTTGTCTATAATTACTTTTTGTCTGTGCATTTCTCCCCACGAAACAAGAGCCGAAAGTACGTCTTGCAAGGTGTCTGCATAAGATAATAGTTCGTACTCTACTACCACAGGTACACCTATCTCCACTTTTCTTTTTACAAAGCCATTTTCTTCAAGGTCTTTTAGTACACCTGAAAGCACTTTGGCAGAGATACCATCTATGGTTCTTTGTAAGTCATTAAAGCGGGTATGTCCGTCTTTTAAGGCAATAATTACCCGCAAAGTCCATTTGCCACCAATTACATACATAGCGTCTTCAAGGGCTTTGATGGAGGTTCTACATTTTTCTGTACTAATTACGTTTCCCATATTTGTATAGATTACTAACCTAAAGGTTACTACTTACCTTATGTATAGTAGTAACTTTTGGAAAGCAAATGTACATAGCTTTGTGACATCATTAAAATAAATTATCAAGAAATGTCAACAAAAAAAGTACTTCACATTAAAGCAAGCATCAATGGCGATGCCTCAAAAAGCAATCAGCTTTCAAACGCAATCATCGAAAAGCTCAATAACACGTATTCAGGATGCACGATTGAAACCCTCGATTTATCCGAAAACCCTCTGCCTTTTCTTACTGCTGAAATGCATCAGGCATTTTCTACTCCGAAAGAGGCACGTAGCCAAACACAGACGGCAATTATTCAGCCTTCTGAAATCGCCATAAAACAAATCAAGGAGGCAGACATTGTAGTTCTGGCGGTTCCATTCTATAATTTTAGTATTCCTGCCAGCCTAAAAGCATGGCTCGACCAAATTGCTCGGCCCAATGAAACTTTTAGCTATGCAACAGGCTCTCTGCAAGGTTTATTGATGAATAAAAAAGTCTATTTGGCTATAGCATCTGGTGGGATATACACTGAAGGAATGATGAAAGCTTATGATTTCACAGAAAACTATTTGCGTGCTGTACTTGGATTTATGGGTTTGACCGACGTAAGCACTTTTCGTATGGAAGGTATTGCTGTGCCAAATTTAGGCGAACAAGCAGTTACAAAAGCATTGGAAGCTGTAGAGGCTTATAGTTTTTAAAACCTTATACAATTGCTTAGTGTCGGTTTGGCTGCGTTGCTACACTCAGCCAAATTGATAAATATCATAGAGAACCGTATATAAATCACCATTATACTTTTGCTGTTTCAAGTTTAAAAACTTAGAACAGCAAGGGAGAGCTAAGACCAACCAACGGGCTAATAAAATAATGTTTTTGCACGTGTTGTTGGTGAACAAACACCAATAATGGTGGAAATGTGATTTATTTACTGAATTAAGCTTTATTAAAATAAGGTTTCCAAAGCTAATGGAGAGATTTTGCTTCCCGATTCACGAAATAAGCTTCCCGATAGATGAAATTCCCAATCTGATTGAGAGATTTTGCTTCCCGATTCACGAAACAAGCTTCCCAATAGATGAAATTTCTAATCTGACTGAGAGATTTTACTTCCCAATAGATGAAATTCCTAATCTGATTGAGAGATTTTGCTTTCCGATTCACGAAATTTGTATGCTGATTGATGAAATAAGCTTTCCTATAAATAGAAATCATAATCCGATTGAGAAATTTTCCTGTTCTATTCACCTTTTCATCCTAATCAGAAAAAGAATATCTTTATAAATTCTTTTAAAACCTTTTTTAACACATGAAAAATCTTCCATCCTCATTACGCATCATCACAATAGGCTTTATCACTTTTATATCACTTTTGGCTTGTCGAGAAGCGACTCAAGTGAACACTAAAAAATTTGATAGTAAGGCTACCAAAGTACAAATGGACATCCCTCAAAATTGGGATTTTCAATCAAATGTTGCTGCTGGAGATAGCTCTACCCAATATCATGAGCAATACAAAAGAACAGATAATGGGGGATTTATTGATATAGAAACCAAATTTAATCAATCTGATAGCGCTGCAACAGCAAGGTCTGCATCGAGTGCTAAAATAATGGCAGGGCTTATACAAACCATGAAAGTAGAAAGTAACTTGTACAAAAACCTTGCAATTTTAGATGAAAGCGACGATGCTGTGCATAGCATTGTCATTTGTAGGTATGTTTGGGGCAAAAAGAATGAATTAACTTACTCGTTGCTGGCGGTATCTTGTGAGAAAAAAATCACCAAAATTATCAAAGTCGAGACATGGGACCAGTTGGAGGAGGCAAAACAAGTAAGCATTTTAACAGCCGTAAAAAACAGTCTTACCATGTGAGAAAAACGATGGTGTTTGTTGTAAATTTATGCTTCATGCCCAAGCGGAAACGTAACGATAAAGGTGGTGCCTTGTTGTTCTTGACTGACAACACTTATATGAGCATGATTGAGGTCGGCAAATTGCTTGACTAGCGTTAGCCCGATGCCTAAACCTTTTTCGTTGTTTGTTCCAATCGTTGATATTTGCTTGCCCGATTCTTGAAAAAGTTTTTGCAGTTTTTCCTGTGACATCCCAACGCCATCATCTTTTACGGTGATACTAACTTTTTCATTATCAAATGTATAGCTAATATGAATAATGCCACCTACATCGGTAAATTTCAAGGCGTTGGCAATAAGATTTTGAAATAATATGTGTATTTGGTTGGGGTCTGCCTGAATATATACGGGCGAAGTATAGTCATGAAGTAGTAAAATCGACTTGTTTTGTGCAATACTCACAAAAACATTGATGATTTGTTCGATAACATCGGTAATACAAGTAGGCTGAATATGTGTTTGAAGTCCTTCTTTTTGGCTATGTGCCCACGTAAGCAAATGTTCGAGCATACCAGCAGTGGCAAGGGCTTGTTCATATACTTTATCGAGCATCAATTGCCTGTCTTCTTCTTTTAAAATATCTGATTTGAAGAGTTGCAAGCTGCTTAAAATAGTAGCAAAAGGAGTTCGTAGGTCATGTCCAATGATAGAAAAGAGCTTGTTTTTGGTCTGGTTCGACGCTTGTAAAGCTTGGTTTTTTTCTTCTATCAATTGCTTTTGTATTGAAATTTCTTCTGATTTTTTTTGTAAAGCAAGATACAAACGTTGCTTTTTTTGGGCGTTTCTATATAAAATGAATAGAATGATGAGCAAAGAAACCACAAGAATAATCGCAATCAAAATAAGCATATTGCCATTGGCTTCTTTGTGTTCTGCTACTTCTTTTTGTTGCTGTAAAATCTTGTTATCTGCTTGTGTTTTAATTAGTTGTAGGTAGTTGATTTCTTTATTTTTATTCTCATTAAAAATACTATCACTGTATTGTTTATGCAATTTTAAATAACGATACGCTTCGTCGAATTGTCCTGCCTGATGGTACGATTGATGCAAAATGGCAAGTGCCTGCATAATGTCCCATTTGGTATGGGTACGTTTAGCCAAAGCTAATCCTTGTAATCCTTCCTGAATAGCCATCGGATAATTCTGGCGTTCATAAAAACATTTGGCCAAACCTGTATAAGCAAAACTGTTTTCCCAGTCGCTCTGAAAATCAGGGTTTTGAATGATACTGTTGTATAGTTTTTCGGCTTTGCTGATTTGTTTTTTTTCCAAATAATAATCGCCTAAATGGTTGTTGATAATGGCAATGAGCGATAGGTTATGAAGCTTGGTACTTAAATCTAAGCTTTTTTGAAAATACACGAAAGAACTATCGGCTTGGTGTTGTTTGGTAAAGATGAGTCCGAGGTTGAAGTAATTGGCTGATAATCTTTCTTGGTTTTTTATTTGTGCATTGATTGAAATGGCTTTTTGGAGTTCTTTTTTCGCACCAGAAAAATTACCTATTTCAAGATAAATTAAGCCTAGTACATTACTAGCATTGGCAATACCTGCTTTGTCTTGGATAGCTTGGCTGATGTTGTGGGTAATAATGATATATTTTAGCGCTACGTTATACTCACTTTTTACATAATATAGCTTGGCTAAAGTTGAGTAGGCTAAGGCTTCGGCGGGTTTATGCTGTAAAATACGAGCGTATTTAATGGCTTGTTGTGCATATCGAATGCAAGAATCAGATGCAATAGATTGATATTGACGAGCAATGCCATTGAGCAAATCGAGATGTAATGTGCTTGGGTTATGGAGGGCAATGCGTTCTTGTTCCTTCCATTGTAGAAGTAAACTGTCTAATTTACGTTGCTGAGATAAGAGTACGTAAGGAATGATTAATAAAAAAATGGTTTTGCTAATAATTTTTAAAAACATGCTACCTAAAAATATTTAAAACAAGTTCGATTATAGAACAATACAACACCCTGATATGGCGTAGTACATCTATTTATTAAGAGAGCAAGCAAGCAATTTTTAAAGATAGTAAGATTAAACTTATAAATTTTAGTACAATTTCTGTTTTTTATAAAAAATAAAAGAAATGCTTGATTAGTATTTTTTATGACATCATAAGAAGATTGTGGAGAAAAATTATTCAAATATAGCACATTCTTAGCATATAAATTTGACAAAAGCGATTGTTTAGCAAAAATAGTGGGTTTTTCTTCGCTTAATTATTTTCAAGCAATAGTTTCAACTGAGATAAACCTTCTTCTAAATCTTTCCCAATAACGTTGTCCATATTCATAAATAACAGCATAATATTGCTTGGGTACTTCATTTTGCTTTGCAACGACCAGTACACTTTGGTTTGCTGGGCATCTATGGCTTTTGTACTGAGTTTGGCATAAGCGTTTCCAGCAAAAGGCTTGATGAAACGAATGGCATAAGCAACTTTTTTTAGTTCTTCTATTTCAATGATGGTTTGTTCGCCTTTGCCTGCTTTCTTCACTTGACTATCCCAAGCCGATACAAAGCCTACTGTGCCATCGGTACCTGTATAAGTTTTTTGCATAGCTGGGTCGAGTTTGGCCCAAGCACTGTAGGTGTCTTGATTTTTGAGGTATTTGACAAAAGCAAAAACCTTTTCAACTGGCTGATTGATAATGATATGCCTTTTCACTGTATAACTTTTTTTTACAAATAAGGCTATCAGTAATATATGGGCAATAAAGGCTAAAATACCAAATACAATAGGAGTAATAGCGGCCATACGTAGGAAAATTTATGAGTGATTGGTTATAACAAATGATACGATAATGACAAATTACAATTTTCTCTTAAAAAAATAAACATTTTAACCTGAAAATCTATTTATAAGAAAAGCAGGGTTGCTTTGTGAGATAATCACTTATAGCTAATGTTAGTCATCAAACATGAGTTTTCTACCCAGTTATACAAATAAGATGTGTTATTTTTGCCTTGAAACTTGTTTTTCTGCTAGAATAATGCAATTTTAGCTCCGCCAAACTATCTCTCGAATCCCACACGTGCTAATTATGGTTCTCGTACAAGAGCCAGTCCATTGAATTATAGTATTTGCCAACCTCTACATACCCGTGAATACCGTGCCATGTTCTTAACAACTTGGTGAAATCCGCAATTATATTTTAATAGCTGAAATCTATGAATACCTATAAAAATATCAAACAAACGTATCTTCTAGCTGTGTTTACGGCAGTACTTATTACCGTTTTTAATCAAATGGTGATACAATATTGGCTTTATCAGAAAAATAATGATTCACGGGTTATCAATATAGCAGGAAGACAACGAATGCTTAGTCAGAAGTTGAATGTATTTTTTTATAAAATCAGGGAACACGAGCCCAATCAGCGAGAAGCCTTACTTACCACGTTTGCTTTATGGAGCAAAACACACCAAGGGCTTATGCACGGTGATACAAGCCTACACCTTACCGCCATTGATAATGTAGCAGTGCTGCAACAACTCAAAGCCCTCAACCCACATATAGCTTTCATCGAGCATATCATCAAACACAATACACCACTTGATGTAAATGTGCTGTCACAAATTACGCAAAACCAAGCTACTTTTTTACAAAAAATGGAGCATATCGTTGGTTTATTGGAGGTTGTGTCAGACGATAAACTACACAAAATTATCATACTCGAAATTCTTTTGGCTGCAATTTCGTTGGCTGTTATCATTTTTGAAATTCTTTGGATTTTTAAGCCTATTAATAAAAAAATGCAAACCCAATGGTATGAGCTAACCGCCGAAAGTAAGCGTTATAGAGCAACAAAAAACAAACTACGAGCCATTTTGAATAGCTCGACCGATAATAATATTTTGATTGATGCTGATTATAAGATATTGTCTGTCAATAGGGTAGCTGCACAGAATATCAAAATGATTTGGGATAAAGACCCAGAGGAAGGAGAATCTATTTTCAATTATGTACTTCCAGAAAATGAAGCTCCTTTTAGACAAAAACTCGACGAGGCATTGCAAGGCAAGCATATTATTGCAGAGAAAGAGTTGTTTATCACGCCTTTGTTGTCGGTTTGGTATGAACTGACGTTTTACCCTGTATATGATGAAGATGGGATACTGATTGGAGCGTCATTTATTGCTACAGATATTGATAAAAGAAAACGAGCCGAGCAGCAAATTCTTGCCCAAAATTTGAAATTACAAAAAATTGCGTGGCAACAATCGCATGAAGTGCGAAGCCCTGTAGCCAATATTTTAGGTATTATTACTTTTATCAAACAAACAGAATCTATCGACGAAAATACGCATACCTATTTTATGGAATTACTTCATAACGAATGTAAACGCCTCGATGCCATTATCCATGCTATTGTCGAGCAAACCGTAGAATTAAAAAAAGCGATGCAAGAGTGAAATGTCGTAACTTATCCTGTGCAAGCAATACCATTTTATTGCTTGATGCCATCCCAAATGACAGGGAAAAGTTGTTTCCAGTATGCTTCCGATAAGGTGTTGGGGTGTTGGATAAAGTGCTTGGCGAGGGCTTCTAAACTACCGCAAACCATGTTAATGAGTAGCTCAATGTCGAGCGATTTGATTAAGCCTTGTTGTTGTCCTTGCAGAATTTCTTGAAAAAAGGGTTGAAAAAGAGCATCTTCTAAGGCTTGTATGTTTTGGTTGTTGCTATAATAGGGCGAACGAATGTATTGTTCGTAAAAAATGGCATTAGCTGGATAGGCGAGCGAGTGCTTGAGGTACTGAAAGCAGATTTTTTCTAATTTTTCTTGTAAAGGAAGTGAAGCCTCCACAATCGGTAAGGTTTGGGAGGCCTCTTGGTTGAGCAAGAAGACATATAAGGCATTGATAAGCTCTTCTTTATCTTTAAAATAAATATAAATCGTTCCGATAGCAATGCCTACTTCTTTGGCTAAGTTGCTCATTTTTAGACCACTGAGTCCTTGCTCGACAATCATGTCGAGGGCTTTGCTGAGAATCAGCTTTTCTTTGTTTTCGTCTTTACTCCGCATGGTTTCATCTTTGCTTACTCAAAGATACAAAGCAAAAGCTAACTTTCGATGATTCCCCCCATCGCTGGGTCCGTAAAACTATCTTTGCCTGTTTCGATGTGGCCGGCATATCTTTCTTCAAAAAATGGATAGTTCCAAACATTTATTTGCAAATCGTACCATTGATGACTTTTAGCCAAATCCCACACTACCGTTTTGTAATTTTTGGGTGCTACTTCCAGCGTTTGTGTTCCTTGCAAATACGATTTGTCCTGTACTTTTACCTGTAAAGGTTTCTTCGTAAGGTTTTCAAGGGTTAAAATAACATTGCCTGTGAGGGTATTGTTATCGCCCGTTTGATAACGACAGGTAACAGATAGCACTCTTTCGTCATTACCCTTAAACAAGCGGTAAAAACCGTTTGGACCAAAAACTTCGAGGCAATATTTTTCTTCTAAAAAGTCGTTCAACTGCCAAGCGTCGGTTAGTCTATCGCCACTTTTCACGGCATAATTGCGGGTTTTGAGGCGTTCGTTTTCGTTGAGTTCAAAGGCTCTATCACGCTCATATACCGTAAAGGGTGCTCCTTGTGCTTTGTCTTTGAAAATGGTATTGGCTGCTTCAAAAGCAAGCTCAAAGGTTCGTCTATTAGCCGAGAGTTTGCCATCAACATACAATTCGTAGGGCAAAGCACAGGCCTTTCTAATGCCTTTTTCTTGGCGAGGCATCCAAGGCGAAAGCCAAGGCGTTTGATTAATTTGCTTAATTTCGTCGGTATTTAAGGCCTTAAAATTGGAAGGCATCTCTTTAAATTGTGCCTGATGTACCTGTTTGATAAATGGCTCTTTGGCAACAAAAGTGGGTAATTGTATTTTTTCGCCTTGGTATGGTTGAAACACACTCGACAAATCGCCACAAATGGTACGTCGCCATTCGCTTATGTTCTCTTCTTTGAGGTCTTTTTGGGTTTTATTTCGTAAAAAAGTTTCTAAAAATTGTAAAACCGACGTATGGTCAAATACCTGCGAACATACCCTTCCGCCACGTGTCCAAGGCGAGGCAATCAACAAGGGTACTCGGTAGCCCAAGCCAATAGGGCCTTGACGGGCTTCTTTGTCGGGATTGTCGTAATCACGCTTACGTTCGTGTTGTAAGTTTACTTGTTCTACGGCGGTATTAATCCCTGCCGATACTTTGCCAGAAAGGGCATCCACAGGATTTGGGGCAACAAAAGGCGGTACATGGTCGAAGTAGCCATCGTTTTCGTCGTATGCCAGAATAAAAATGGTTTTTTGCCAAATGGCAGGATTTTGGGTAAGAATATCAATCACCTCCGATACATACCAAGCCCCATACCAAGGAGCAGAAGGGTGGTCGGAGAAGTTTTCGGGAGCAACCAACCACGAAACCGCAGGCAATTGTTTGTTTTTTACATCGGTTCGGAATTGGTGTAAAACATCGCCCTTGGGCAAAGTTAACTCACGTGTTTCTCCACCGTCTTCGTATGTAAACTTGGTTACACTTCTATAATGAGGGTCGTTACGGTTGTTGGTAAAAGCTTTTTGGTGAATGCTTTTCTCCAAGGCCGAAAGCTTTTTAAAATTCTCTTCGGTATAAATGGGGGCTTCTTTTTGAGCGATTTTGAGCCAACGTTCTTTTTTACTCAAAAGCTTTTTCGCTTTTTGAGCTTCTTCGCTGTCGGTGGCTAGGGTTTTGAGTTGGCTCTGCAACTGGGCGATTTCGTCGGGTAAAGTTTGCAAAAGTTTTTGCAAATACTGGCGATATTCGGGGGCAAATTTTACTTGGTATTGTTCAAACCATTCGATAGGATTATCGGTAAAGCTCGACAACCAAGCGTCTTCTTCAGGCGAAAGCCCCGACTCTAAACTAATTTCATTTTGGTAAATTTTCCAAGCAATGCCCATTTCTTCCAAGCGTTCGGGGAACGTTTTCCAAGAAGCCCATTGGTTGTAAGTTACGTCTTCATTTTTAACGTGGGCTTTGCTTTCAAAATTAGCTTTTTCTCGGATTGTACCTGTCCAGAAATACAAACGATTGGGCGTTGTCCCCGTCAGCGAAGAGCAGAAATTTTGGTCGCAAACTGTAAAAGCATCGGCCAAGGCATAGTAAAACGGAATATCCTCACGGTTATAAAAACCGAGGGTCATCGGAATATTGCGGTATTTCCAAGCATCAGGTTTTTTGGCTTCTAGCCATTGGTCGTACTTGCCGTCGTTGCGGGCATCTACTTGGTTTTCCCAAGAATGTGGCAACGAACTCATCCACGTAGCTTTGGTATCTTTTAAATTCAGTCGAAAAGGAGTATAAGTTTCGCCTTTGGCGTTGGTTTGTAGCCATACTTTATTGCGGTTCGACAAGCGTAAAGCACGAGGGTCGTTGAAGCCTCTTACCCCTTGCAAGCTTCCATAGCAATGGTCGAATGAGCGGTTTTCTTGCATCAAAATTACAATATGCTCGGCATCGAGGTAGGTGCTGCCTTCGGCTGGATTAATAGCCAATGCTTTTTGAATAGAAGGGGGCAACATCCCCAACAGCCCCGCACCGCTGGCTAATAAACTGGCTTTTTTGATAAATTCTCTTCTTGACTCCATAAACAATTCAATAGCTAATCCTTTGTATTTCCTACTGTTTACCTTAAACCCTTTGTAGAAGCATTTGTTTTTGTACAGGCTGAAAAATCTTTTCAGTAAATGGCGGCTGTATTTTTTCAGACAAAAGTGCTATAAAAGGCTTTACAAATAAACACCTTGTTTCGTCATTAAACAAATAAAAAAAGCGTTTATTGTAGTTTTTCTCAAATGAATAAAGTTTAGTAGAACGCTTTTTACATTCGCTTAATGATTTGCTAACCAAAGACTTGAAAATAACGATATTTCGGGCGATAGATTTCAAGTAGGCTTAATCAAGTGGCAAAAGAGAGATTATACTAAGGTTGTAGGTTTGCAGCAGTTTTTAGAGGCAAAAGCAATGCTTGCCCAAATTCATCAAACTTAACCCTAAAACAAACACAAACCAATGAGAAAACTTTTACCCATTTTGAGTAAGTTTCAACGAAATTTTACTTGGTTTATGACCTCTATGTTTGTTTCGATGCTTTTTACGTGCTTTACGTTTGGGGCATTCGGACAAATCGCAGGGAAGGTTGTAGCCTCAGAAGACAATGCTTCCTTGCCGGGTGTGACAGTACGTATCAAAGGAAGTAGCAAAGGTACAACTACTGCTGCTGATGGACGTTATAAAATCAATGCGACCAACAAAGACGTATTGGTGTTTTCGTTTGTAGGCTTTGCTACGCAGGAAGTAGCGGTAGGCTCGAAAACCATCATTGACGTAAAATTGGCTACCGAACAAAAGCAATTGCAAGAAGTAGTGGTAACGGCCTTGGGTATTTCTAAAGATAAACGTTCGTTGACCAACTCAATCCAAGCCGTAAAAGGCGAAGACCTCGTGAAAGCACGTGAGCCAAACGCCATCAACTCGCTTTCTGGTAAAGTAGCAGGGTTGACGGTAGGGGCTTCGTCGGAGCTTTTGGGTCGCCCGAATTTAGTATTAAGAGGAAATACCGATTTATTGTTTGTTGTCGATGGTGTACCCATCAACTCGGATACTTGGAATATTTCGGCTGATGATATTGAAACCTATTCGGTATTGAAAGGCCCCAACGCTGCGGCCTTGTATGGTTTCCGTGGAAGAAACGGGGCTATTTTGATTACTACCAAAAAAGGTTCAAAAGATAAACGTGGTTTTTCCGTTGAATTTAACTCTTCAACGATGGTAGAAAGTGGCTTTAATGCCATTCCGAAAGTCCAAGATGCGTATGGACCAGGAGACCACGGTGCTTATGCTTTCGTTGATGGCCGTGGAGGAGGAACAAACGACGGGGACTATGATATTTGGGGACCAAAATTTGAAGGTCAATTGATTCCCCAATATGATAGCCCCGTTGTGAATGGGGTTCGTCAGGGTACACCTTGGGTTGCGAGAGGAAAAGACAACTTGACTCGTTTCCTTCGCAATGGCTTGCAATCGAACAACAACATCGCCATCGCTTCAAGCAACGACAAATACGACTTGCGTTTCTCGTTGTCGCATAATTACCAAAAAGGAATTGTGCCAAATACGCAGTTGAATGCCACCAATTTCAACATTGCTACAGGGTTTAATTTTTCTCCAAAATTAAGATTAGAAGCAAATTTAAACTACAACCGTCAGTCAACGCCTAATATTCCAGATGTGAACTACGGGCCAAACTCGTTGATTTACAACATGGTGATTTGGGGCGGAGCCGACTGGAACGTGGACGATATGCGTAATTATTGGCAAGCAGGCAAAGAAGGTATCCAACAGATTTATGCTGAATACCAACGTTACAACAACCCGTATTTTGTGGCTTACGAATGGACAAGAGGGCATTACAAAAACGATATTTATGGCTATGCTACCTTGAATTACAAAATCAACGATAAATTTGAAATCACAGGCCGTACTTCGGTGACAACCTACGATTTGTTCCGTAATGAAAAATTCCCTTATTCGGCAACCGTGTATGGCCGTGAAGAAGCCAAAGGCGATTACCGTGAAGACAAACGTACCTTGTTTGAAAACAATACAGACATCTTGTTGAAATACAGTCAAAATTTCAACAATGCGTTTGACGTAAAAGTATGGGCAGGGGCAAACATCCGTAGCTTCAAATACAATTCGAGCTATGTAACAACCGACTACTTGAATACGCCGGGCGTTTATACTTTTGCCAACTCGTTGCGTCCTATCAAAGCGTTTAGTTATGCTTCCGACATGGAAGTACAAAGTGCGTACTATTCTGCCGACTTGTCTTACAAAGGCTATATCAATTTCTCTACGACAGGTCGTGTGGATAGACTTTCTACTTTGCCACAAGGCAACAATACCTTCTTTTACCCCTCTTTTGGTTTGAGTACGGTTGTGAGCGATTACCTCAACTTACCTCAAGCGGTTTCTTTCTTGAAACTTAGAGGTTCGTATGCCAATGTAAAAGACGGCTTGACGAGTTCGACGATTGGGGCTACGCCAAGTGCTTCGTATCCATTAGGTTATGGTTCTCAGTACGCTTCTTCTTACGATGGTCCAAACTATGCCAACTCGGTAGGATACAGTATTTTCCCTGGCTACAACAACGTACCTGCTGCGTCCTATTCAGATAAATTGAACAACCCTTCGTTGAAGCCCAATACCAGCGAACAAATTGAAGCAGGTGTAGAATTGAGCTTGATTAAAAACCGCATCAGTGGCGAAGTGACCTACTTTGTATCGAACGATGGTCCACGTATTTTCAATAGTGATTTATCGCAAACTACAGGTTATACTTCACAAATTGTAAACGGCATCAAGACCCAAAAAACTGGTTGGGAAGTAACCTTGAAAGCCAATGTATTGAAGAAAACCAACTTTACTTGGGACATTACTGCCAACTGGTCAACTTACCAAGAACGTTTGAAAGAAATTTATGGCAATATAACCTCTTTACCTGCTAACTATTTTGTAAGTGGCAACCCTTCTAACATCAATATTCAAATTGGTGACAGAATCGACCCAGTAATTGTATCCTCATTTGCTCGTACTCCCGACGGACAATTGATTAATGATGCGGGTGGTCGTCCGATTGTATTGCCTCGTAACCAATTCCAAGGCTATGCCAATTCTGATTGGGTATTTGGTATCACCAACAAAGTGAAATACAAAAACTGGTCGATGACGGTGCTTTGGGATGGTCGTGTTGGAGGTGTAACCGAAGATTATATCCGTCGCCAAACATTCAGAGGTGGTCGTCATATCGAAACAATCCAAGGTGCTTTGGGTGCTGCACGTGAGCAAGACGTAAAAGGTATCAAGTCTTATGTAGGAGAAGGAGTAATGCTTACCGCCGATTCGCCTGCTCCAACCTATGACCCTACTACAGGTGTAATTACCAACATGAGTGCCTTGAAGTTTACGACAAATACCACTAAAACGTATGCTCAGGATTATATCAGCCGTTACAATTCTACTGCCGAAGGCAATATGATGAGTAAGACGTTCTCGAAAATCAGAGAAATTACCCTTACTTACAACTTCCCAGCAGCTTTGTTGACGAAAACCTTCTTCAAACAAGCTTCGGTATCTTTTGTCGGACGTAATTTATTCTACTTCGTTGACAGCAAGCATTCGGGTGTGGACCTAGACCAATACACAGGTTTGAGTACCAGTACAGGTTTGCAAACGCCTACAATGAAGCGTTTCGGAGTAAATTTCAACTTGATTTTCTAAGCAAAATACAGTACCAGCATTTTAACAATTGATTCAAATGAAAAGATATATCATCGCAGCCGCCATGCTTTTTTCACTTGCGAGCTGTAACGACTACGCATTGTTGGAACAAAACCCCAATATTGCAACCTCTGTACCAGCCGAGTTGGCACTTCGCAACGTGTTGAGTTCGCTCAACGAAGGGGCTTGGAATACAGCCATGCGTAATAACCAGTTTTACTGTTCCAATTATAACTATTACGACAATAACGAATACAACTGGGGAGCAGCTTCTTTGCAGTTTACTACCTTAAAAAACGTGATTAAACTCGAAGAAGAAGCCTTGAAAAGTGGTGCAAAAGCCCTTAACCCGTATTCGGCTATGGGTAAATTTTTAAGAGCATACTTTTATACAAAAATGACCTTAAACGTAGGTGATTTACCGGTAAAAGATGCCTTGCAAGGCTTGACTATCAGCACGCCAAAGTATGATACCCAAAAAGAGGTATTTGTACAAGTATTGGCATGGCTTGAGCAAGCTAATACCGAAATGGCACAGTTGATTACCAATGGTGATAAAACCTTTTCGGGAGATATTTACTTTGGTGGCGACCTTACCAAATGGCAAAAAGCTGTCAATGCTTTGCAATTGCGTGTGTTGGTTCATTTGAGTAAAAAAGCAGATGATACTGATTTGAGCATCAAACAAAAGTTCAACAATATCCTAAGCAATCCTACTAAATACCCTTTGTTTACCAGCAACGACGAGAGCGTACAATATGTATGGAGTAGCATCAATAAATACCCTCGCAACCCCGACAACTTTGGGAACAATGCCACTCGTGAGAATATGTCGAAAACGTACATCGACTTATTGAAAGAATACCAAGACCCTCGTTTGTTTGTGGTAGCCGAGCCAGCCGAAGCTAAAATCAAAGCAGGACTTACTGCCAGCGATTTTGCTGCTTACGAAGGGGCTAGTTCGGGCGAAGATTTGGCCGATATGTCAACCAAGGCAGGTAACGGACAATACTCTTTCCAAAGCCGTAAACGCTATTATGGTTCTTACACAGGCGAAAATACCTTTGTATTGAGTTATCCTGAAATGTGTTTCAACATTGCCGAAGGCATCAACCGTGCTTGGGCTACAGGCAACGCACAAGATTGGTACGAAAAGGGTATTAAAGCTTCGATGGCATTCTATGGTGTGACTACGCCAGCCAATTATTTAACCCAAACGGCTGTGCAATACAAAGGAAACAATGCTGATGGCTTGGCTCAAATTTTGAAACAAAAATACCTTGCATTCTTCCAAAACTCTGGTTATGAGGCTTTTTATAACCAAAGAAGAACGGGTATCCCTACGTTTTTGATTGGCGTAGGTACGGGCAATGGTACTCGTATCCCTAAACGTTTTCAATATCCTGCTACTGAGTCAACTACCAATAAAACCAATTACCAAGCGGCACTTACCCGCCAGTTTACCGACGGCAAAGATGATATCAATGCTGATATGTGGCTGGTGAAATAGTTTTGCAAGGGATGATGTAAGGAGGTAGGATGGTTTTTCACTACCAGCCTCCCACATCATCCTTTTTTATTCATTTTCCTTTTATCGCTTTATGCAACACATCAACGATACCGTAACATCCTTATTTGCTTTGTTTGAAACCAATGGCGGTAATGAATACATCGGCGAGCCTGTCACCATTATTGAACACAGCCTACAGTCGGGACAATTAGCCAAAGATGCTGGGGCAGAAGATTGGGTAATTTTATCGGCATTTTTCCATGACATTGGGCATTTGTTGCCTATAGATGCCACCATGAATATGGATGGCAGAGGGCATTTATTGCACGAAGTCGAAGGCGCAAATTTGTTGCGTTCCTGTGGTTTTCCTGAAAAAATGGCTTTGCTGGTGCAATACCACGTACAAGCCAAACGCTACCTTACTTTCAAATATCCTGCTTACTACAACAAATTATCAGAAGCCAGTAAAATAACCTTGGGCTTTCAAGGAGGTGTAATGACCGCTTCCGAAGCCGATAAGTTTGAAGATGACCCTCTTTTCCGACTAAGTTTACAACTCAGGGCTTGGGACGAACAAGCCAAAGAAACCGATAAAACCGTCTTACCTTTATCGTATTATAAAACATTGGCAACAAGTATATTAACTCAAAAAAATAACTAGGATGAAAAAACTCATAGGTTTGATAGGCTGCTTGTTGTGTGCTTGTAACCTGATGGCACAACAAACTAAAACCGAACACGTAATACTGATTACAAGTGACGGACTGCGTTGGCAAGAAATTTTTAATGGCCTCGATACCAATTTACTCAACAACGAACAATATACCCGTGGCAGAAGAGCCTTGATTGAAAAATATGGCGTTCATCCCGATTCGAGTAGAATGAAATTGTTCCCTTTTTTATGGCAAACCTTAGCAAAAAACGGACAAATCTACGGTAATCGTAAGTATGACAATAAGGTGAATGTAAGCAATCAACAATGGTTTTCGTATCCGGGCTATAACGAAATTTTGACAGGTTTTGCCGATGATGAAAGGATTCATTCCAACGATAAAATCAATAACCCCAATCAAACAGTCTTAGAATTTTTACATAAAATGCCAGCGTTTAAAGGCAAAATCGCTGCTTTTAGTACATGGGATTGTTTTCCGTATATCATCAACGAAGGCAGGAGCGGTATCCCTGTCAATTCGGGAAAAGAATTAGTGGAGGGTAAACTTACGCCCAAAGAAAGCTTGCTCAACGAAATCCAAACCCTTGTGCCAAGCATGATTGCCGACCGTCACGATTTTGTATCTTACTTTCTTGCCAAAGAATACCTTTTACAGCACAAGCCCAAGGTAATGTTTTTGGCATTCGACGAAACCGACGATTATGCCCATGCTGGTTTGTACGATGCGTATATACAAGCGGCGCATAATTTTGACACCTTCGTTGCCGACCTTTGGAACACTATCCAACGTATGCCTCAGTACAAAGACAAAACCGCTTTGATTATCGCTACCGACCACGGAAGAGGACAATATCCTAAATCGAAATGGACAGACCACGGCATCAAAACGGCATATTCAGACCAAATTTGGCTTGCCATGATGGGTCCAGACATACCAGCCACAGGCGAACAAAAACAAAGCCAACAATTGTATCAAAACCAAATTGCTGCAACCCTTACCCATGTATTAGGTATCAAATACCAAAACGAAAAACCCGTAGGCGAACCCATCAAATAAATACAACACACCATTTTCAATACCGTAGAGACGTTGCACTGCAACGTCTTTTTTTTAAAACGTTTCTTTTTTGATGTCAACGTCTCCTTTTCTTTGGCCAACAACGTCCTTTTTTTGAAGAATGATAAACAATTTACAAATGTTGTAAAATCAAATAAAACACCGAAGGACAAAGCAAACAGCCCAAGCCAGTATAAAACGTAGCCGTTAGTGCACCATAGGGAATAAGTTTGGGGTCGGTAGCGGCCAAACCTGCCATCACGCCTGTGTTTGTGCCTATCATACCGCCAAAAATCATAGCGGTTCTAGGGTTATCAAGCCCGATGTATTTGGCTAAAAAAGGTGTGCCAATGGCTACACCAATGGCTTTGATAACACCAGCCGCAATGCTCAAGGATATCACGTCTGAACTAGCCCCAAGGGCTGCTCCCGTTACTGGGCCAACAATGTAGGTACAAGCACCTGCCCCGATAGTCGTCATGCTCACAACATCGGTATAGCCCCACAGGTAAGCCATGATTGCACCAGCAATAAAAGTAGTGGTAATGCCCACAAACAAGGCACAAAAGCCTACCCAGCCTGCTTGTCGCATAATGCTGTAATTTACGCCCATCGCCGTAGCCACAATCGTAAAATCACGAAGCATCGAGCCGCCCATGAGGTTGAAGCCTGCAAAGGCTGGAATATCGGCGATGCCATTTTTTCCTCCTGTAATATAGCCACCTATGTATGCCAAAATAAGTCCAATAATCACTGCCAAAGCTGTGGCTGGGATTTTGTTTTTAAGGATATTTTTGGCGAAAAATTGTGAAAAAAGAATGATGAAAGCCGTGCCTGCAAAAGCCAATAATAGTCCATTTTTTGATAAAAATTTCAGTAAAAGTTCCATTAAATAGCCTTACCTCCTTCCTGTTGCTTGGGTTGTTGGTGGGTAAAAAAATACGCCAACAAAGGTATCATGGCAAAAGCAAGAGCCGTTGGAATAAGCCCTGCCAGTAGAGCCAACAAGCCTCCTTTGATGGCCGCAGATACGTTTTGCGTAGCCGCCATCGCAATAATCACAGGAATGTACATTTGACTCCAAAAGCTAATGCCCTGCGAAGTTTCGGCAGGTAATTGTTTGCGTACATCAAGCCAATTGGTCGATAGCATCAGCAATATCATGGCGAAGCCTACACCGCCAACGTTGGCTTCGATGCCCAACAGTTGCCCTAGGGCTTCTCCTAGCAGTTGCCCTACGATACAGCAAGCTGCCAATAATCCTACTCCGTAAATTGTCATATAGTATCAATACTGAATGGTTAATAGTAAGTTAGTGTTCTGATTTTTAATGTATTGCGAATTTATCTATCGAAATTGAATTTAGTGAATTGAAAATCACTCAATCACTCATTCACTCAATAACCCTAGTGGATGTTTTAGGCTTAAAAAAGCTTTTTTAAATCGTTTTTGGTCACTTTGCCCATCGCATTGCGGGGAAGCTCGTTTACTACAAGATATTTCCTAGGGGTTTTGTAAGCGGGCATTCGCTCTCGTAGCCAAGCGTGCAAGGTCTGAGTATCGAAGCTGTCTTCCTTGACGATGAGTGCGGCGGCTACCAATTCGCCCCATTCTTCGTTGGGTACGCCTACAACGCTACAATCGGCCACAACGGGATGTGTGCGTAGGATTTCTTCTATTTCTAAAGCCGAAATTTTATAACCACCCGATTTGATAATATCTATCGAATCTCGCCCCAAAATACGGTAATAGCCTTCTTCTACTACGGCTACGTCGCCTGTCTTAAACCAGCCATCGCTTGTAAAAGATTTTTGCGTAGCTTCGGGTTTGTTCCAATATTCTAAAAATACGTTTGCTCCCTTGATTTGTATTTCGCCCGCTTCGCCTGTAGGAACTACTTGGTTGTGTTCGTCCACCAAACGCACCTCAACACCCGGCAAGGCTTGTCCGATATAGCCTGCTTTACGTTCGCCTGTGTATGGATTGCTAATCGCCATGCCGATTTCGGTCATGCCGTAGCGTTCGAGGAGGCGATGACCACTGAGGTGTTGCCATTTTTCCATTACCGAAACAGGCAATGCCGCCGACCCCGAAACCATTAGCCTAAAGGCTTGTAAAACAGCTTTGTGTTGTTGTTGTTCGGTGTCGCTTAAACTTTCCAAAGCGGCAATGAGTTTGAAATAAATGGTTGGAACAGCCATGAAAACATTGATTTTTCCTTGGTTGAAAAGGTTCAATACGCCTTCGGCTGTAAATTGAGGAAGAAATTCGCAGGTTGCTCCCGACCATAAGGCACAACTAATGACGTTGATAATGCCGTGTACATGGTGCAAAGGAAGTACACAAAGAATATGGTCGGTCGAACGCCATTGCCACGCCTCGACCAAGGTAGAGATTTGGGCTTCTAAATTATGATGGGTTGTTACCACGCCTTTGGGCAAATTGGTTGTGCCACTGGTATAAAGAATCATCGCTCGACGATTTTTCTCAAGCGTAGGCAGTGCTACTGTGGCTGTGGCTTGGGGCTTGCTTTGCAAGGATACAAAAGACAACTGCAATTGTGCCACCAAGGGACGAATGAAGGCTTCGTACTGGGCATCGGCTACCACTATTTCGGCTTGGGTGTCTTCTAGTACATACTGCAAAGAAGGCAAAGGATAGCTGATACAAAGCGGTACGGCAATGCCTCCAGCACGCCAGATGGCCCATTGTACGGCTACGTAATCGAAACCCGGACTTACGATAAAAGCGACTCTTTTTTCCGACAAATCGGTTTGCCCAGCTAATAATACTTGTGCGAGATTTTCGGAGGCATCCAACAACTGTTGGTAGGTAAAGCTCTGTTCTCCTACAATGATGGCACGCTGTTGGGCATACTTTGTGGCATTGGCTACTAATTTTAACATGAACTGTTCTGTTGTTTTATGTTGTAATTTCCTCAAAACTGAGGTTTAAATTGGATAGTTTTGTGAAAATTACTACATAAAACTTGATTAAACTAATAGCAATAGCTAAAAATTGGGAAATACTAGAACCGTGGTTTTATCGTAAATTCTAAGTCAATGCCGATAATATGGTTGTAATAGGTATATTTTTTGTGTGAAAAATCGGGTTGCCATAAATAGTAACCGTTTACCTTGAAACGCTTATTGACGGCATATTTAAAACCTATTGAGTTTTGCCACCAACTAATTTTTTCATGATTGTATAGATTCAAAAATGGTTCTACATACAGATAGGTTTCCCAACGCCTGTTGACTTTGTATTTGCCCGTTAGGCGTGGCCGCAAATACGCATCGGTGTCTGTACCTTCGTCGTTGCCTTCAAAAGTTTGGGTTTGGTACTGAACCATTGGCCTAAAATTGATACTCCATTTACGCCATTCTTTGCGGACATCTACGCCCAAAGCATACCGATGAAAAACACCTTTGTCCACCAATGCTAGTCGATAATTGCTCGTAAGTTCAAAGGTTTGGTTGAGGCGTTTATCTATTTGTCCAAAAATATATGAACCTTTGTAGTAGCTTGCATCATCAATGATACGTAAACGATACTGTGTCGAAACAGCCCATTTATGAGGTAAATCTATTTTCAACGAAGCCCCATACCATGTTTGTATATCGTTGAGGTCTTTGGTTTGGGCTTGTACAAAATAGAGATTGGTTAGCAGTATGAATGTTACTACAAGGGCTTTTACCCGTATAAAAATGGTCGTATGCTGAATAGTCATATAGCTTTAGTTAAATATATTGTTGGGAAAGTTAAATATAAATAGCTATATGACTATTAAAAATGTTGTGGCGTTGCCTTTTTCAATAAAATAAGTATTAATTCACAATTCTACATTAGTACTTAAATTGTATTCTTTTGCAAAAATGCAATGGTTTCGTCGATGTCTTTGGCTTTAATTGGCTCGCCCAGGGCTGTAAAATCCCAACGATTGCCCATCCTTACCAACTTTGCCATGAGCATCGACACATAGCCTTTGTAGGCTTGGTCGCTTGCCAAATTGAAAGTAGCAAAGGTTTGCTTGGGGTCGTGGTGTTTGCCTTCGATGACCCGCACTTTGGCATAAGGAATGCTCGAAAAATCTTGCTTTTTGTAAGAGTTGAGGTAAATGTAAATAAACTTGGCTCTTGCCGTGATTTTTTCTAAATTGATGTAAATCACTTCGTTGTCTCGGTTATCAACCGAGGTGTCGCCACTGCGGTCGTCGCCACTGTGCCGAATAGCCCCATCGCTCGAACGAAGATGATGGAAATAAACGGTTTCTATTTCTTGCATATTGGCATCGAACATACTCACAGAACCGTCTAAGTCCACGTTTTCGGCAGACCGCAACAAGCCCCATAAGGCGGTGCTTTGTATTTTTCCCCAGTCGAGCCCAACGGTGATTTCTTTGAGTTCTGAGCCGTTTTTTTCTAAACTGATAGTCGATTTTTTTGAAAGGTTTATCATGAAAGTGTTGGTTTTTGGTTGTAGAAATGGTGCTGTAGGGTATAAAAAAGCTCTACGCTTTTGTTTATACGTATCTATCAACCAAGCCTTGTAGCTCAGTGATTTGTCCTTCCGACTCTGCATAGAAATACCATTCGTTACCCGATTTTTTGATTTTTGCAAACACCACCGCATTGTCGGCATTGTGCGACACGTCTAAATCGTACTTGACAATCTCTTGCTTGGTTTCTACGTCCACCACCCGAATGTAGGCATCTTTGAGCAGCCCAAAGTTGTGTCCACGATTAACTGCCTCATGAATCGACACACAAATAACCAATTGTTGGGCGTTTGGATGCGTATTTTCGAGGTTAAGTAAAATAATTTCGTCGTCGTCTTCCCCAATGCCAGAGCGGTTGTCGCCTGTGTGTTGTACCGAGCCATCGGGCGATTTGAGGTTGTTGTAGAAAACAAAAAACTCGTCGCTGATGAGCTTGTAATTAGCACCCAAAATAAAGACTGAAGCGTCTAAATCGACCGAAATGCGTGATTGTTCCCAGCCCAACCCAACCATCACTTTGTTGAGTTTGGTCATTGATTTAGAGAGATTTATCGAACCTCCCTTTTTTAAATTAATTGCCATGATTGTTTTTTTGTTTGTTAGCTGTTATTCGTTAATGGTTTGTCCTGTCCTGAAATAGGTTGACTTTTTTGGTTAATGTTAAACTTAGAAAAGTGCAAGTTGAATTGCGAGTTCTTAGCAAAAAATGAATAGTATTGTAAACCGATGTGCGGTGTCGTTTTTATTGGCTGTTTCTTATTTTGTCTTTTTGTATAGGCGAATAATCAGTTTTTGTTTGCCCATTTACTTGTATTTGTTCAAAGTAACATTTTACCCCTGTTGCCGTGTTCATATCTTCCACATTTTGAATGTGAAAATGCAAATGCGGTTCAGAAGAGTTTCCCGAATTGCCGCAAAGCCCAATCAGTTGTCCTTGCTTCACTGTTTGTCCTTGTTTCACAACAATAGAATGTTGTTTGAAATGAGCAAAAAACAAGTATTCGTTATTGGCTGTTTTTATGATGACAGTATTGCCGGGAATGTAAATAGGGTTTAATGTGCTTGGAACATTGTCTTTAATTCCGTCAACAACTAATACAACTTCACCATCGCAAGGGGCAATGAGTTCTTTACCGAAAGCGTAATAATCTTCATTCGTTTTTCCATCAGTTTTGAATGAGTTTCCTTGTTTGTCTGTAATAACAAGGTCAAAAGCATTTTTTTGAGCCTCGCTTTCTACGTGATAGTTTAGCTCTTTTGTGTCGCCACCCCAAATTACTGTCCATTCTTCCTTAAAAGGTAAAAGGAGTTTGGTGGTATTTCTTTCAATTTTTGGAAGGTTGTCAGCTTTGAACGGCTTAACAAATAACCCATTGATTTTACCGTTATTGTCAACAGAAATGTTTATAGCCAACAAGGCATTTTCAAAAGTTGTCTTGTAGGAAGCATAGGTTTTTTCATATTTTACAAACGCCCGTTTCGTAATTTTTCCTACTTGTTGTTTTAAGCCACTTAAAAAACCTTTTGTTTTGTCAAGCGGTAAAGCCGTTTGCATTTCTAACGAAAAGGTAGCAAAAATTGCTTCAAAGTTGCCAGCATTATAGTTTGTTTCAAAACTATCTGCCACAGTTTTATAAGTCATTTTTTCTGTTTGCCCCAATGTGAAATTTGTCAAAAGGGTAAAAATTAAACCTGTCAGGATTATTTTCATGAATGTTCTGTTTTTGTGTTTTGCTTGTACAATGGCATATTAAGGCTCAATGAAAAATTAGTACTGTACGAAGGCTGAGTTTTATTTTTAAAATTGCGGTAGTGGCAACCCTTGCGGTTGCCCCATTTAACATGGCAACCACCACTACTTAAAAAAATCATCCAAAAGCTTATCAATATTTTTACTTGGGGGTAAGTTTTTGGGCGGTACAGGTTTATTCATTTCTTCAAATTTCCGTTGTAAATCTGCCATTTTTTGTTGTTGCTCGCTTTGCTCTTTTTGGCTTAATTCGGCCTTGATTTTGGCTAAATCATCGGCAATACTTGCTTCATTTTCAAGGCTTTTGAACGATTTATCCAAGTCGGCGGTGGCATTATTGAGCGAAGTAAGTGCTTTGGCTTCGGCTTCCAACTGCTTGATTTTATCTTCGTAGCGTTCCATATTTGCCAGGGCACTTTGGTTCAATCCGCCCAACGACTCGGCTATTTGCTTTTGGGCTTTGGCCGATTCTGCCTTGGCGGCATAAATCTTTTGTTTGGTCTTGGTTTCTTCCAAACGCAACTTCAAGTCGTCGAGTTGCTCTGTGAGTTGCTCCACGGCTTGTTTGGCATTGCTTGCCAGCAAGGCGTATTCGGTAGCTTTGGTATCGGACAAGGCTTTTTGTCGAAGGGCTTTTTGTGCCAATTCTTCTTCACCTTTTTGCAAAGCAATGCTTGCTTTTTGGTACCAAGAAATGGTTTCTAACCGAAATTGATTTTGTTCATCTTCCAAGCGTTGTTGGTTGGCCAGAGCCACCGACAAGGCTTTTGTCACTTTTATAACGGCTTCGTCTAATTCTTGAATCGCCAACTGCATCATTTTTACAGGGTCTTCGAGTGCGTCGATGCCTGCGTGTGCATGAGCTTTACCAAGGTTTAAAACTCTTTTTATCAAATTTGTCCACATAGAACTGTGCGTTTTGGTTATTGTTGAGGTAAAGGTAAGAGGAAACACAGGAGAAATGCCAAGTATTTGTTTACAACTGGACAGAAAGTAGGATAAAGTGTATTTTGGGCTGATAAATAAGTAGAACAGCTTTATCGTTATCCAAAGCAATCACTTGATTTTAGCCTAAAAGAAGTATTTTTTGCGTAGCCTGCAAACGTTATCGGGAACGTTTGCATAAAAAATTAAACTATTTCTTTTGGATAAAGCAGGGCATTGCCCCTACATTTGAATATAGATTTTTCGATATAAAATATTACTATTTTCATGTACAGACCACTCAAAGCATCCAGCGATTCCGAATTAGTAGCCCTTTTGTTGGAAGACAGCGAAGCGGCTTTTGAGGAAATTTACAGAAGATATTTTACCAAATTATACAGTTTGGCGAAGCGGAGGCTATACGATACACAGCAAACCGAAGATATTATCCATGATTTATTTTTGAATTTATGGGTCAATCGGCACAAGGTACAAATAGATGCCTTGGGTAATTACCTCATGCGGAGCGTCAAGTACCGTGTACTCGATGCCCTCGACCACCACACAGTACGCCAAAATTTTGCCGACTTCCAGCAGACAAATGCTCAGTTTACCAATAGCACCGAAGAAAACATTCTTTACAGCGATGCTCTTCGCCTGTATGAAGAAAACCTTATTTTCCTTCCCGAAAAATGCCGTGAAGTATTTTTGTTGAGTAGAGCAGGGCTTTCGCAGAAAGAAATTGCCCTACAATTGGGTATTTCAGAAAATACCGTCGAAAATCATATCGCCAAAGCACTCCGAGTGTTGAAGTCACGTATGGCCGAATATTTGAGTCCAAATGTGCTATTTCCCATCCTTTTCTTTCTTTTTGAAAAATAATTAAAAAAAAAGTAATAAGACAGTAGTGGAAGGTTTTTCCTCAACCGACATATTGGTTGAGGAGTAAATAGTATTTTATTAATAAAAAATAGCAATTGATATGAGCCATAAGGAATTGAAAGATGATGACGACATCATCAGGTCGCTCAAAGCAAAATACACTCCCGAAGAATTGCAACGCCTTACAGCATGGTATAATGCCTTTGACGATAACAGCCCTTTACCCAGTGAGCAGGCAGAACAAAAGACATGGGAGCGGTTGCAAGATTCGATACGTCCGGCCGTTCAGATCGACGAAGACGAAGAGCCTCAGCCTTCGTGGTGGGCAAGCAATTGGTATTGGCCTTTGGCTGCTTCGGTGTTGTTGTTGTGCAGTCTTATGCTTTGGCAAAGCAAAGATACAGCACCAGAAACGGGCATCGCTGCTTTGCCAGTAGTACCCTCGCAAGAGAAAAGTCTTTGGCAGTCGTTTACCAACCAAGACAAAGACATACGAGAGCTGAGTTTGCCCGATGGCAGTAAAGTATGGCTCAACCCAGGCACGAGCATTTTGTATAAAATCGTTAAAAACGCCCCTACCCGAGAGGTGTATTTGGAAGGAGAAGCTTTTTTCGACGTAAAACCCAACAAGCAACAACCCTTTTATGTCAAAAATAAAGGTCTAAATGTGGTAGTATTGGGTACAAGTTTCAACGTGGTAGCCTCCGCCAAAACGGATAAATACGAGGTATCTGTGGTGACAGGTAAAGTAAAAGTAAAGTACCAAGACCCCGAAAATAGTGAGCGTTTCAATCAGGTAATTATTACGCCCCAGCAACAAGTAATTATCCAGAAAGAAGAAAATACCCTTGAAACCCACGATTTTACGGTAGAACAAAAACAGTACAAAAAGCTATGGGAACCCGTTACGATGAGTTTCGACGACGTAACCCTCGACAAAGTATTGAGTAAACTAGAACAAGAATATGGCGTAGTCATGCGCACCCCCAATGCGTCGATTCGGAAATGTACCTTGTTCGCCAATTTTAACAACCAGCGTTTACCTGTAATTATGGACATTCTGTGCAGTTCTATCAATGCCACTTACCAGATAGAAGGCAACGAAATAACCATCATAGGAGAAGGCTGTCAGTAGTGTAACGTAGTCTAAACAATAAAAAAAAAGGTCTAAAGTGTTCCCAGCACTTTAGACCGTATTACCCACCAATCATTTCCCAGGTGATGGCGGTGTAATATGTAGATTTCAAAACCAAATCTTACAAAAGCAAATTTATGGAAAAACAATTTATTAAGACAACATTTTTCAAAATCATGAAGATGACTGTCATCCAATTAGCCATAGCAACGGCATTTATGGTGGTCTCCTATGCCAAAGATGCCTCAGCACAAGAAGTTTTGGCTAAGACCGTCACTGTTTCTATCAAAAACAGTACGTTGAAAGGAGTACTAAAAGAACTAGAAAAAGAATCAGGCGTTTCGTTTGTGTTCAGTTCTAAAAATGCCAATATGCAATCGTCGAATGTAAGTTTGACCGCCAACAATGAGAGCTTAAAAAATGTCTTAAATCGTTTTTTACCTCCATTAAATATGGGTTATAAAGTTGTACATGAGGCAATTATATTAATGCCTGCCGAAAATGCAGCCGATAAAAGTATGCCCATGCTCGCCACCGCCGAAACCGAAAATAGGACTGCTGTCGAAACTCCTGTTAAAGGTAAAGTGGTGGATGCAGAAACTGGCGACCCTTTGCCTGGTGTAACCATCAAAGTAAAAGGCACAAACTTGGGCGTAACAACCGACGCTGGCGGAAAATATAGCCTCAATGTAGGGAAAGGAACGGTACTGGTTTTTTCGTTTATTGGGATGAAAACCCAAGAAGTGGAAATTGCAGGACGTAAAGAAATCAACGTTTCTTTAGCTCCCGACAACAGTATGTTGGCGGAGGTGTCGGTTGTAAGTGATGGGTATGGCGTAGTAAAGAAAACCGATAACACAGGTTCGGTAGCTTCGATGTCGGCAAGAGATTTGAAAAACATTCCAATTGCCAGTGCTGCACAAGCCATGACTGGTCGTTTAGCAGGGGTAAGCGTTGTAACAACCGATGGTTCGCCCGATGCCGATGTGGTCATTCGGGTGCGTGGTGGAGGTTCTATTACACAAGACAACTCGCCTTTGTATGTAGTTGACGGCTTTATTGTAAGTAGCATCAAAGACATTCCGCCTTCAGATATTGAGAGTATCAACGTATTGAAAGATGCCTCATCTACAGCTATTTATGGTGCACAGGCATCAAATGGTGTTGTGGTTATTACAACAAAAAAACCTAGAGCAGGTAGAACGACCGTTTCGTATAATGGTTTTTTGCAAATCAAACAATTGCCTTCCAACCGTTCTTATAAAGTATTGTCGCCTTACGAATATGTATTGGTTAACTACGAAAGAGCTAAACTTCGCTCGGTGGCTGATGTAACAGCAATTGAAAAGTTTTTTGGCAAATACGACGATTACGATTTGTACAAAAATAAAAAAGGCACAAACTGGCAAGACGAATTATTCGGTGCTCCTCGTAACTCTTGGTCGCATAATGTGAGCATCAGTGGAGGCTCCGAAAGCACAACCTTTAGCCTAAGCCTTACCAACAATACCGACCAAGGACTTTTGACAGGTTCGGGTTATAACAGAAATGTAATCAACTTTAAGTTGAATCAAAATATCAGCAAAAAACTCAAATTCGATGCCTCGGCTCGTATGACCAACACGGTGATTGATGGGGCTGGAACATCGGGTTCGGCTCAGTTGAATATCAAAGATGCCGTACAGACTCGTCCTATCAATGGTATTGCCGACGAATTGGATATTGATTTAACAACGGCTTCGAGTGATGATGATTTTGCCTCTTTCTTGTTGGCTTTGGTAAGTCCTAAAAAATTAGTAGCCCAAGACTGGCGTAAACGTACTACCCAAGATTATGTATTGAACGCTGGCTTGTCTTGGTCGATAGCCAAAGGACTTGATTTGAAATCGACTGTAACTGGTTCAAAATCATTTGATAAAATACTTCGCTATTACGGCCCGCTTACCTCTGAATCGTTCAATAATGGTAGTAGTTTACCCATTGGAGAAAAAACAAATTTAGAAACCAATTCTTTCCGCTGGCTGAATACCCTCAGCTACCAAATGAAAGGCATGGGGGCTCATAAATTAGACTTCCTCTTGGGGCATGAAGTGTATTCTTCGGGTGGTAATCAAAGTTTCTTGCGTGCCGAAGACTTCCGTGCATCTATTACGCCAGAAGAGCTTTTTGCTAATATGTCGTTTGGTCGTACCGACCGCCAATATACGATTGAGAATACCGACCAAAACAGAATTTCGGGCTTCGGTCGTATCAATTATCAATTCAAAGACCGCTATTTGGCTACTGCTACTTTCCGTGCCGATGCGTCGAGTAAATTCAGTGCAGCCAACCGCCTTGGGTTCTTCCCTGCGATGGCTTTGGGTTGGAAAATTTCTGAAACAAAACTCTTGAAATCAGTAAAAGCCATCGACGAATTGAAGCTGCGTGTAAGTTACGGAGCTACAGGTAACGACCGCATCGACGCTACTGCAACGCAATTCTTGTTTGAAGCGACAACTTTGAGAGGCCCAGGTTTTGGAAATGTCGATAACGTGTATTACACGCCTTCTGGCTCGACTCTTTATAATCCGAATTTGAGATGGGAAACCACGATTAACAAAAACGTAGGTTTAGACTTTGCTTTCTTCAAACAAAGACTTACAGGTAGCTTAGATTTGTACCATAACTTAACAAATGACTTATTGTTGCAATCGGCGATTCCTTCTAGCTCTGGTTTTACAAAACAGTGGAACAACATCGGTAGTACTTCTAACCGAGGCATCGAATTGCAACTAACTGGCTATATCATCGACAAAGCAGACGTATCGCTTTCGGCCAACTTAAACTTTGGTATCAACCAAGCCAAAGTAGAAGCCCTTGATGGTACAACCGAGCGTTTCTTCCAATCGAACTGGGCAAGTACCGATTTACGTGACCAAGACGATTTTTATGTAAAAGTAGGAGGTACGTTGGGTGATGTATATGGTTATGTATCAGATGGTTTTTATACAACAAACGATTTTTCTGGCTATGATGCTACAGCGAAAAAGTACATTTTGAAAGATGGCGTTGTCAACTCTACGTCTATCACAGGAAACACTGCTATTCGTCCGGGCTTTATGAAGTTGAAAGACCTCAATGGCGATGGCGTAGTAAACAGCCTTGACCGCACCGTGATTGGCAATACTTTACCAAAAGCACAAGGGGGGTTTGGGTTTAATGGTAGATACAAAAACTTCGATGCGTCTATTTTCTTCAACTGGTCGTATGGCAACAAAATTTATAATACGGGTAAAATTCAATACAACCAGTTCCGTCGTGTAACCTATGGTAACTTAACCGACATGATGAGCCTTGCCAATCGTTTTACTTACCTCGACGTGGACGGCAAATACACAGGCACTGCTGGCGGTATCGTAACCGACTTGACGCAACTAGCAGAATTGAACGCTGGCAAAACGATTTGGTCGCCACTCGGATTGGCTGATGCTCAAACGGTTATATCTGACTGGGCTTTAGAAGACGGTTCTTTTATCCGTTTAAACAACCTTAATATTGGGTATTCTTTGCCCAAACAGTTTATTTCAAAATTGGGTATGTCGCAGTTTAGAATTTATGTAACGGGCAACAACTTATACCTATGGTCGAAATACTCTGGCTATGACCCAGAAGTAAGTACGACCAGAAGTGGCTATTCGGGCTTAACGCCAGGCGTTGATTACTCGTCGTTTCCAAGAAGCCGTTCTTATACTTTTGGGGTAAACATCACCTTCTAAGTTTTAATTCGATAACCTAAAAACAAGACTGAACCATTAGCGAACAGTTTCGTAACTCTTATGAAAAAGAAATTAATTTTACTTGCCATTGCTGCAACGAGCTTTTTAACTTCTTGCAAAGATTTCTTAGACCCAGACTCGCTATCGACTTTCGATACCGAATACATATACTCAAATCCCGATGATGCACGCAAAGGCGTAAATGCCATTTACGAATCGTTTGGGCAAGATGCCTTCCGTTCGAGGCTTTCCAACAACATGACGGGCAATACCGACATCGAGCATCAAAGTGGCTGGTCGAGTACAGCAGACCGCTACCAAATTTGGGACTTGAACGCTCTGGCTTCCAACGGCGATTTGCGTATTATGTGGAATGCCGCTTATACATCTATTCGTAACTGCAACATTGCGATAGAAGGCATCGAAGCCAGTGCTGCCTTGAAATCGTCGGATTTAACTATTTCCAGAAAAATGTATCAGTTGCTCGGCGAAGCTTATACCATGCGTGCCTATTGGTACAGTATGCTTACCTTCTATTTTGGCGACGTGCCAAACGTAAGATTAGCCCCTAAAGCTGGTAATGATTTCTTTTTACCGAAAGAAGACAGAAATGTTATTTTATCGCAAGTAATCGACGATTTGATTAAGATTGAAGATAAAATGATGTGGGCAGACCAAACCAACTATAGCATCGAGCAAATCAACCGTGAATATACGATGGGTATGATTGCTCGCTTGGCTTTGCAAAGAGGTGGCTACTACCTAACGCCATCCATGACAATGGAACGCAAATCGGATTATTTGGAGTATTATAAAATCGCCAAGCAATATACCGAGAAGCTTATTTCGTTGAAAGATAGAGCTTTGCCAACAGACTACCGTCAGGTGTTTTTGAACGAATCGAAGTTTGTTACGCCTGCCAACAGCGACGTGTTGTTTGAAGTGCCTTTTGCTATTGGCAACGGCGACGTAGGTTGGAATATCGGTATCACGGTAGAAGGTGGTACGACGGCGGCTCACAGCTACGGTTCGGGTAACAACTACATGGCTATTCCTCCGTCGTATTACTTCTCATTCGATACCCTAGATGTACGTCGTGATGTCACTTGTGCGTTCTATAAAATCAATACGGCTGGACAAGCGGTATTTGTCAGCAGTACGATGAACATCGCCCAAGGCAAATGGAGTCGTTGGTTTTTAGATAAAGCCCCTGGTGCTTCTACAGCCAAAGGAACGGGTATCAACTGGCCAATGATGCGTTATTCG
Organism: Cytophagales bacterium; assembly: GCA_013298025.1. GTDB lineage: Bacteria > Bacteroidota > Bacteroidia > Cytophagales > Spirosomataceae > Flectobacillus. The sequence goes on from JAAFJE010000003.1 coordinate 213,062, forward strand.
GATGTGTTATTGATGTTGGCCGAGGCCGAAAACGAGTTGAATGGCCCTACCGAAATTGCTAAGGGAGCGTTGAAACGTGTACGTCAAAGAGCCTTTGCTTCAACTTATTGGGCCGATAAAGTAGATAATTACATTGCGAGTATTTCAGCTTCTAAACAAGATTTCTTCAATGCCATCGTCAATGAAAGAGCATGGGAGTTTGGAGGTGAAATGATTAGAAAATATGAATTGATTCGCTGGAACTTATACGCCAAAAAGACGCAAGAAACCGTAGCTGTGACGAAAGAAATGGCAGATGCAGCCCTTACGGGTACAGGCAAATATTCGGAATTACCCGATTATATGTATTGGAAAAGAGATGCCAGTGGCAACTTTAAAATATTGAACCCTAGCCGTAAATACATTGGCACACCAGATGCTAGTTGGACGAGGGTTTCGTTTTTGGCAAGTTTAAAACCAACAGCCACAACGTATGTCGATTGGTTGAACAAAGATTGGGAAAAATATTACAATGGCCCAGTACCGGGCATTGCACGTTATATTTTCCCGATTCCTGCCGAGGCGATTACCAACAGCCAAGGCAAGTTGGCGAACGATGGCTATATGTTCTAAAACTGTTTTTCTTTTGTGCGAATGGCGTTTGTTTATGCTATGCCATTCGCACCAATTATCATTCATTTTAATGCTGCATTTTCATGAACCAAAAACATATTAAAGTTGGCTTATTATTGGCAGGTTTTAGCATCGCTACATTTTTTGCTTGTAAGCCCGAAGAAGAAATCACAGCCGCAACTCGGCTTTTTATGCCTGTTCTCAACAAAGAACTTTCGGCTAAAAATAATACCATTATTGTCAACATGGGTAATATCAAGGCTGCTACAGGTTATACGGTAGAGGTCAGTAGAGATACCTTCAAAACGGTTGATTATACCGTAAAAACCGATACCAATTATGTAGTGGTTGATGATAAGCTACTCAAAGGAGAATCACTTTTCTGGAACACACTTTACCAAGTAAGAGCCAAGGCTCATGCTAGTACAAGTGAGTTTGATAGCAAGGTATCAAGTTTAGGAGGGGTAAAAACAGAAAAATTCCCCAGTATCATGATTGCTCCTACAGCAGCCGATGTCTTAGATGTGTCGGCAAGGGTGCGTTGGAATACAACGGGCGGAACGGTAGCAAAAGTAAAGGTTTTTGCTAAAACAGACTTGAAATTGGCTACGCCTCTGGCACAGTACGACGTAAGTACAGCCGAGCAGCAAGCAGGAATAAAAATCGTGTCGAAATTATCACCATTGACTACCTATCAGCTTGCGATTTATGGAACAGACGGAGCAATCAAGGGATGGGATAACTTTACCACCATTGCCAGAGCCGTTGACACGTCGTTGCCGAATGTGATTGACTTATCAGAAAACGAAGACCCCAACGCCTTGAACGCCGCTTTACTGAACGTGGTTGAAGGAGGAATTATCGTTTTGAAAAAAGGAGCGACTTATACCATGCCAACCAACAATTTCGATAAGTCGGTAACGGTGACAAGTGCCTATGGTTTTGGCGACCAAAAAACGATTATCAATACCTCGGGCGGTGGTAATATCCTGACAGGTGCTACCATTGAGTATTTGCGTTTCAATAACATCGAGTTTAGAGGGGCAGATATTGCCGCAAGTTATATTTTCAACCCTAATATCGCTACACTTACAACCGTAAAAGAGCTGTCGTTCGACAACTGTATCATTACCAATATGCGTGGGGTATTGCGTATCAGAGCGAAGGCTTTTGTGAATAATTTTATCATTAAAAACGCTATCGTGCATCAAATTGGTAACTACGGTATTCTTACAACCGACACCGACGGAGCAGGCAATGCGGCGGTTGATAATATTATTTTACAAAAAAGTACATTTAGTAAAATCAACGTGTTCCTTACTTCACGCCAAAACTCTAATACCGTGAAAATAGAGGATTGTACCTTGAGCGAAATAGCGACCAACAGCGGTTCGTTGTTTACTTGGCGTGGCACAACGGGCCTCAACAACGTAACCAATGGTATTACCATTACCAACTGTATTTGGGGTCACGCTTGGGACCAAGCTGGTACAGCCGTATTGGCGGTGCGTGGTAAGTCTGCTGGTTTGGCTTCTACGGCGTTTACCATACTCAATACATATACCACAGGCGACTTCTCGTATGTAGCTGGTACCGAAATTGCAGGAATGCCTTCGTTTACCTATACCAAAAAAGCAGCCGAATTGTGGGTAAGTCCTTATTCGGGATTAAATTTCAATTTCAAAGACACTAGCTTCCCTGGTCGTAAAGATTGTGGCGACCCTCGCTGGAGAGTTCAGTAATACATATTCGTTCTCGTTTGTGAACAAGCCACAAACGAGAACTTTAATTTCCTCTCAAAATGAAACTACGTAAACTTTATTTTGCCATCGTCTTTAGTTTGGGCTTATTTTCGTGTAAATCTGCCCAACTTTTACAACAAAACAAGACCTCTTTAGCGAATAATTTTCCTCAAGATTCTGTGGCAGAAAGAATGCTCTTATACCAACGAGCCAATGGGGGATGGCCGCAGCCGGGTGGCGACCCTATCAAATACAACCTGCCAATTAGTCCAGAATTAAAGAAAAAATTACTTTCCGAAAAGCATATTTTCGACACAACCATCGACGACAAAGCCACAACCCGAGAAATCAATGGGTTGGTAAAAGCCTATCAGCAAACGCATAACCCAAGCTATTTGGCAGCCGCCGAAAAGGGGATTCAATACCTGCTCGAAGCCCAAAATAAAGCAGGTGGTTGGGGGCAATTTTACCCTGATACAACGGGCTATCGTAAGCATATTACCTACAACGATAATGCTATGATTGATGTGTTGAAAGTACTAAAAAATACAGCCGAAGAAAAAGACGGATTCGACGTAGTATCTGCATCGTTACGCCCTTTGGCACAGCAAGCTGTACAAAAAGGGATTCAGTGTATCCTGAAAACACAATACAAACAGAAGGGTAAACTTACCGCTTGGTGTGCACAACACGACCGTGAAACGCTCTTGCCCGCCAAAGCTCGTAAGTTTGAATTGCCTTCTCTGAGTGGGGCAGAGTCGGTTGGAATTTTATATTTTTTGATGTCTGTTGATAATCCATCTTCCGAAATCAAACAAGCGATTGAGGCAGGTGTACAATGGCTCGATGCCGTAAAATTGGTTGGCATTCGTACCGAAGACATCAAAGACCCTGCCCAACCCAAAGGCAAAGACCGCATCGTGGTAGCCGACCCGAATAGTACGCTATGGGCAAGATTTTATGACCTCGAAACCAATAAACCATTTTTTACAGGAAGAGATAGTGTGCCTAGGGCAACTTTAGCAGCAATCGAAAATGAACGCAGGGTTGGCTATGGTTACTATGGTACTTGGGCTGCTAAACTTCTAGCCAAAGATTACCAAGCTTGGCTGCAAAAATGGGGGAAAAATTAGATTAATTAGATAGCAACAATGAAGAAAACCCTTTTGCTCTTAACCTGTTTATTTACTTGGCAAGTGAACGCCCAAGTGTGGTCGCCAGATAATGGCGATGGCACTTACAGCAATCCGATTATTCATGCCGACTACTCCGACCCCGATGCCATTCGGGTAGGGAATGATTTTTATATGGTATCGTCGAGTTTTGAAGATACGCCAGGCTTGCCTATTTTACATTCTAAAGATTTGGTCAATTGGAAAATTCTAGCCCATGCTTTGCCTCGACAAATTCCTTTGGGGCATTTCTCAAAAACACAACATGGCAATGGCGTGTGGGCACCTTCGATGCGTTTTCACCAAGGCGAATTTTACATTTATTATCCCGACCCCGACTTTGGAATTTATGTGTTAAAAGCAAAAAATCCCGCAGGCCCTTGGTCTGAACCTGTGTTGGTAGAAGGAGGTAAAGGCTTGATAGACCCTTGTCCGCTTTGGGACGAAGATGGTAAAACCTACCTTGTTCATGCGTATGCAGGCAGCAGGGCAGGCATCAAAAGCATTATTGTTGTGAAACAAATGAACGCTGAAGGCACAAAAGTACTCGACCAAGGCAAATTGGTGTATGATGGTCACGAGCTAGACCCTACCATCGAAGGCCCTAAATTCTACAAACGCAATGGCTATTATTATATTTTTGCTCCAGCGGGCGGCGTGCCTACGGGTTGGCAATTGGTCTTGCGTTCAAAAAATGTATATGGCCCTTATGAACGAAAAGTAGTGATGGAACAAGGCAAAAGCCCTACCAATGGCCCTCACCAAGGGGCATGGGTCGATACGCCAACGGGCGAACATTGGTTTTTGCATTTCCAAGACAAGGAAGCCTATGGGCGTATTGTGCATTTGCAACCGATGGTTTGGAAAAACGATTGGCCTGTAATTGGCCTCGATGCCGACGGCGATGGCAAAGGCGAACCTGTGTTACGGTATAAAAAACCCAATGTAGGGCAAACCCTTCCCGTAGTAGTGCCTGCTACAAGCGACGAATTTAATGAAACCAACTTGGGTTTACAATGGCAATGGATGGCAAACCCCAAGGCTACTTGGGCGTTTATGAACCCGACTAAGGGAACATTACGCTTGTATTCCGACAAAACCGATAGCATTCCAAATCTTTGGTTTGCCCCGAATGTATTGTTGCAAAAATTCCCAGCAGAAGAATTTACCATCACAACCAAAGTGAGCTTTCAGCCGAATCCTAAGCTAGAAAACGAAAAAGCAGGACTTACCATCATGGGCTTTAGTTATGCCAATATTGCCCTCAAAAGCCAGAAAAGTGGTCTTTCCTTGGTTTATACCCTGTGCAAAGATGCCGATAAACGTGCCGTAGAACAAGAAAAAGTACTGGTGACAAACGCTAGTAATAGCTATTTTTTACGGGTAAAAGTACAAAAGGGCGGTATTTGTCAATTTAGTTATAGCGTTGATGGACAGTTATTTACTGATGTTTCCGAAACGTTCACAGCAGAAGTCGGACGCTGGAAAGGAGCAAAAGTAGGGCTGTTTTGTACCCGACAAACCCAAATCAACGATGCTGGCTGGCTCGATGTAGATTGGTTTAGGGTGACAAAATAGTTTGTACAAAGGATTTGACACATAATCGTTCTTATCGTTAACATTTTTGGGTAGTGACATTTGGAATGTGGCAACCGCTAGGGTTGCCACTACGCCAATTTTATTTTGAAAGATAAAACCAACCTTTCATGCAGCACCAATTGACAATTCACAATTTTGCATCAGTACTTAATATGGATATTTAAACCTTTTTAACAGGAATTATTCCTTTATTTTTATGAAAAAAAACTTTTACTTTAGACAAATACATATTTGTCTGGCAGGGCTTTGGTTTGCCTTATTATGGATGTCGGCACCTACATTTGCCCAACAATTAGCCTTTCCAACAGCCGAAGGAGGCGGGCGTTTTGCCAAAGGTGGGAGAGGCGGTACAGTATATGAAGTAACCAACCTTAATGATTCAGGAGCAGGAAGTTTACGAGATGCCATTAGCCAACCCAACAGAACCATTGTCTTTAAAGTATCGGGCGAAATCAAGTTGCAAAGCCGTTTGGTTATTAAGCAAAACAACATTACCATCGCAGGACAAACTGCCCCTGGACAAGGCATTTGTATTACAGGCTACACCCTGAATATTTCGGCATCAGACATCATCATTCGTTACATCAGGTGTCGTTTTGGCGATGCCAATGCTTCCGAAGACGATGCCATGAATAGTTTTAATGGAAGTTACCAAAATATCATTATCGACCACTGTTCTATGAGTTGGTCGATTGACGAAACAGGCTCGTTTTATTCCATTCGTAATTTTACCCTTCAATGGTGCATTCTAAGCGAAAGTTTGTATAATTCTAAACATGACAAAGGCATTCACGGCTATGGCGGTATTTGGGGTGGAGCAAACGCTACCTATCACCACAACCTTTTGGCACACCATTCTTCTCGAAACCCTCGTTTTGGTGGTACAAGACCAGGCTATATTTCCTATGACCCTGCCGACGAACTAGTGGATTATCGCAACAATGTGCTTTATAACTGGGGAAATATCAATTCTTCGTATGGAGGAGAGGGCAGTAAAATCAATATGGTAAACAACTACTACAAGCCTGGCCCTGCAACACCCGGCAACTTGACTACTAGCTCGGCGAGTAACAAACGCAACCGTCTGTTGAATTATACAAACTTTACAGTAGATGGCACCGATACGACTTGGGGAGGTAAATTTTACATTGCAGGAAATGTCGTGCATGGGTATCCAGATGTTTCTGCTGATAACTGGACGAACGGTGTACAAAAAGATAGCTATATTTATGCCGACCAACTGATTGCCAAAGCCAAGCAAAGTCAGCCTTTCGCTACTGCCCCTGTGCGTACCCAAACCGCAGAACAGGCGTTTCAAACGGTAATGGATAGTGCTGGGGCGATTTTACCTCGCCGAGATGCCATTGATGTCCGAATTGTGACAGAAACACGCAACGGCACGGCTACTTACGAAGGGCCAACCTATGCAACGGTTACAGGTACTGGTATTTCGCACCCGTCAGGTATTATTGATAGCCCTGCCAATGTAGGAGGAATCCCTCAATACGGTTCTAGTACGCCTTATAAAGATACAGACAAAGATGGTATGGACGACGTATGGGAGCTTGCCAATGGCTTGAATCCCAACAACGCTGCCGATGGCAATGCCCTTGCTCCCAATGGCTATACCAACCTCGAAAACTTTTTGAATGGTATTACCAAAGATACTGGTTCGGGCGATATAGTAGGAGGCTCGCCTGTAATAGACCTCATGGGCTACGATGCCGTGGTGGCAAAAGATGGAACGGGGTCATTCAAAACGGTTCAGGCTGCTATTGATGCTGCTCCTACGGGTGCAACCAAGCCGTATAGAATTTTTATCAAAAATGGAAAATACCTTGAAAAAATCTCTATCGCTTCCAATAAATCATTTATTCATTTGATTGGTGAAAGTGCCGCCAAAACGATTATTTCTTGGAACGACTATTCGGGTAAAGCCAATCCCGCAGGTGGTACATTCGGCACGAGTACCTCCTCAACTGTCACCATCAAAGCCAATGATTGTCATATCGAAAACCTGACCATCGAAAATACTACGGGCGATGCACCGCAGGCATTAGCCATTTATTTTGAAGGTGATAGAAATACCGCTAAAAGTTGTATTTTTCTAGGAGGACAAGACACCGTACTGAGCAATGGCGATGGCAAAAGACAGTATTTTAAAAACTGCTACATCGACGGCGTGGTTGATTTTATCTTCGGAAGTGCCATTACGGTATTTGATTCTTGCGTAGTGTATGCCAAAGACCGGGTGGACAAATTGGCAGGAAGTTATATTACGGCTGCTAATACGCCTAAAACGCAAAACTATGGTTATATTTTTAGAAATTGTATTTTACCAAGTAATACAGGCGTTACTTCTTATGTACTGGGTCGTCCTTGGCAGAACGACGCAAGTACTGCCGATGCTTCAAAAAAATATAATAAAGTTGTATTTTTAAATAGTATTTATGGAAATAAATTGGTGAAATCGGAAGGCTGGTCCACTTGGGACACGGGTACAAATACCTCGTACATCACCTACGCCGAGTATAAAAACAAGCGTTACGATGGTGTGTTGGCAGATGTAAGCAAACGAGTGGCGTGGTCGAAACAATTGAGCGATACAGAGGCATTGGATTATTACGACAATACCAAAGTTTTTGGCGACTGGAATCCATGTAATACCACAAGCGATTTTTGTAAAACCAAAAATGCCGAAATAGCCGTGGTAAATATCAAAGTAGCCAAAGGAGCGAATCTTTCTACACCAACCAATTTTTCTTGGAATATTTGTTGGGCTATGAAAGACTTAACGTATGAATTGTACCGTAGTACCGACAACAAAGCTACTTTCTCGAAAATCAATTCTACCGTGGCTACTACCGATACGGTTATCAATTTTGCCATGACCGATGCCGCTCCTGCTGCTGGAAAGACATATTATTATTTATTGAAAGTAACAAAAGCAGGGTGGAAAGATTATGTATCTGATACGCTTACGGTGTCGAGTGTACCAACCATTACACTCAACGGTTCGCCTAAAGATTTTTTACAAGGCTTAGGCACGCCTTCTAATGCCCAAGTTTATACACTTGCTGCCGAAAATTTAGCCGAAAATCTTACAATTACCATTCCTAGTAATTTTGAACTTTCAGCCGATGGTGGTAAAACATGGAAGAATGCACAGGGTACGATAAGTCTTGCTCCAACTAATGGCTCGATTGCTACCACAAATATTCAGGTGCGTTTGAATAGCACACAGGCAGGTACTTACACGGGAGTCATTACGCATAGCAGTACAGGAGCAGTAAGCCAAACGATTAATGTGAATGGAACAACCCAAAACGACCCATTGCCCGTGACTCAACGCTTGGCGTTTTGGTCTATGGCGGTATCTGATGCCGATAGCTTGCCTTTGCGTGCCAAAGCCGTGACTGTCACCAAGCCTACCTTTAAAAAACTCACTTTGGCGAATGGCTCGGTGATTCCTGCCTATTCTACTTTGCACGGACAAGCCTTTGCTCCTTCGAGCGATGGCGGTGGACTTTGGACAACCACTGGCGGAGGTTTTGGTAATAACCTTAGCAGAACGCTTTACCAACAATTCGTCATCAAGGCTAATACTGGTTATAGTGTAAAAGTAGATTCGATGAATCTGAAAATGGCCTTGTATGCGGCTGCGACGGGTAAGTTTGCCGTAGTGTATTCTAAAATAGGCTTTAAGAGCGACTCTGCCGATGTGTCGGGTGGCTTGGGTAATGGTACGCCGATGTTGGCTGCTGCCAATGCAGGTTTTAATACGCCTATTATTCCTGGTTCTGAGCCTGCTAGTACCAATTCGTATTACCAAATTGCCTTGAATGGAGCAATGGGTATTACATTGGCGGCTGGCGATTCACTAACGGTGCGGATGTATTATAGCACAGGTAGTGGTAGCACTGGGCGATATGCCAAGATAAAAGACCTAAGCTTTTTAGGAACTATCAAAGATTTGAACGTAGTGCCGCCAAGTATCAACATTACCCAAAGCTTAAAAGATTTTGCCTTTGTGGCTGGTTCTAATAGCTCGGTGCAAACGTACAGTTTGACAGGAAGTAATTTTACAGGAACATTGACGATTACACCGCCTGTAAATTTTGAAATTTCCTTAGACGGCACCACGTGGGTAAACTCTACGAGTAGCCTAAAAATTAATCCGACCACAGGCAATATTGCCAATACAACTATCTCGGTACGGGTAAGTGCGGCGGGTTTGAGTGCGGGTACTTATACGGGCAATATTGTACATACTAGCACAGGAATGACCGCCCAAACGCTGGCTTTGAAAGCCGTAGTAGCAGCCCCAGACCCAACGTTGTCGATTAACCAAACACTGCAAGATTTTGTATATTTGGTAGGCAATACGCTTGCGACGCAAAACTATACCGTTTCGGGTGCTAACCTTGTGGACGCTGTGACCATCACGCCTCCGCCTCATTTTGAGGTATCGGCCGACAATGCTACGTGGGTCAATGCAGCATCGACTTTGAAGCTTACGCCTGTGAATGGAAAAATTACACAAGCTCCTGTTTATGTGCGACTTACTTCAAAGTTGGCAGGTACTTTTACGGGGACAATTACGCATACCACCACAGGCGTAAATGCCATGTTGGTGGCGGTAAAAGGTATCGTGACCATTCCTTTGGGTGTAGAGTTGGATAACCCCGAGCCTGTGAGTATTGGTCCAAATCCTAGTTCAGACCAATTGCAAGTGTATCATCCTGCCCAAAAAGCACAAATTCGCTTGATTGATTTTACTGGAAAAACCGTACAAACGCACAACGTTGTACCCAACACTACGGTAACAGTAGTAGAAGTAAGCAAACTGCCCAATGCGGTTTATTTGCTCGAATATGAAAGCGATGGGCGTAAAGTGGTATTGAAGTTTTTGAAAAACTAAGGTAAGCCATACGGATGTCAGAGCTAGGATTTTTGATTTCGGAATTAAAAAAGGTTTTCTTAAAATAATACTAAATCAAAAATCCCTAGCCCGACATTATTGCTGGTCTGCCAAGGGTTTTAAAATGGTTTTGTCCACATAAAATGTACCAAAAGGTAATACACTGGCAACCAATAGTTTCCAAGTGATTTTGCCAAAAGGCCAGCCTTGTTCAATGGCTACTTGGATGGTCAGCAGCACAAACCCAATAAATAAAGCACCGTGGATAGGCCCAATGGTTTTTACCCAAGAAGGATTATCTTGCATATATTTGATGGGCATAGCAATAAAAACCAAGGCAACAAACGACAAGCCTTCTAAAAAACCTAATAAACGGAGTCGTCCGATGGGAGTAAGAAGATATTTTTTCATGAATAAAAATGCTGTTTTTCAAGTGTAAAGTACGCTTATGTATTGCTACCAAAATAACAACCAGTGCTAGATTAAACCAAATAAATAGGGTTTTAAATTTTATAGTAGCTGTTTTTTTTCGTTTCGAGAAAAATATCTTTTGATAAAATAGTAACGCCTTTGTGCTAACTCGCTCAAAGGCGTTTTACTTAAAAAATATATAAGTGATTATGATACAGAAAGTTATTAAACAGGGTGTGTTTGTTTTTTTGTGGATGTTTGTCTATAAAGTACAAGCACAACAATACGATTTTGTGGTGGCACAAGACGGCACGGGGCAATTCAAAACGGTGCAGGAGGCCATCAATGCCGTACCCGATTTTAGAAAAAAGCCGACAACCATCTTTATTAAAAAAGGAGTGTATAAAGAAAAGTTGGTACTGGCTGAGTCAAAGGCGATGGTGAAATTTATCGGGGAAAGTCTTACCGAAACCATCCTTTCGTATGATGACTATAACCAAAAGAAAAATATTTTTGGAGAAGAGAAAGGTACGACTGGCTCGGCTGGATTTTATATTTTTGGCAATGAATTTTCGGCAGAAAACCTTACGTTTCAAAATACGGCTGGGCCTGTAGGACAAGCCGTTGCGGTGTGGGTAAAAGGCGATAAAGTACAATTTCGGAATTGCCGATTTTTAGGCTTTCAAGATACCCTTTATACCTACGGCTACGAAAGCCGACAGTACTATTACCAATGTTATATTGAGGGAACAGTCGATTTTATCTTTGGGTCATCAACCGCTCTTTTTGAAGAATGCACTTTGTTTGCCAAGCAAAACGGGTATCTGACGGCGGCTTCTACACCCGAACAAAAACCTTATGGCTATGTATTTAAGAAATGTACCATCACGGGAAGTGCCGAAGCCAACACTTTTTACCTCGGTCGTCCTTGGCGACCTTACGCCAAAGTGGTGTTTATGGAATGTACCCTCGACAAACAAATCAAGCCCGAAGGTTGGCATAATTGGGACAAAACAAGCAACGAACAAACCACTTATTTTGCCGAATACAAAAACACAGGCGTGGGGGCAGCTACTGCCAAACGAGTAACTTGGTCGCATCAACTGAGCGACCAAGAAGCCCTCAAATACAGCAATGAAGCCATTTTAGGCGATTGGAAACCTTGAATTATTGAGTGATTTAGTGATTGAGTGAGTTAGTGAGTGATTTAGTGAGTGAGTGAGTTAGTGATTTAGTGGTTTGATTTTCAGGTATTTATATTTTTTTGTTAAAATTGATTTTGCACGAGTACTTAGTTTCTGAAAATAAAAAACTTCAATCACTCATTCACTAACTCACTAACTAACGCACTCATTTGCTTGTGGGCGTTGGTTCTGCATTGACAGTTAGGGCTGTACAAAGGATTTTATATTGTTCAAAAGCATTCTTCTTATTTACTAGCATTTTTTTGGGTAGCGGCAACTCTTGCAGTTGACACATTCAATATGGCAACTGCAAGAGTTGCCGCTACCCAAATTTTATTTGAAAGATAAAACTAAATCTTGGTACAACACTAATTCACAACCCTGCATTGATGCCTAAAAAGTGTAAGTTTTTGAAAATCAAATCACTAACTCACTCATTCACTAACTCACTAACTAACGCACTCATTTGCTTGTCGGCGTTGGTTCTGCTTCGGTGGCATAAATCGCTTTGCCTCCTTTAGAGAGAGTCCAGCCCTTATCCGTTTTTACCAAAAGATACACCTTGTTTTTAAAGGTATTCGTTTTTGATTTTTTAAGTAAAAAACTTTTAGATTCTTCGGGTGTAAACACTTCTACGATGCTACCCGCCTCATTCACCAAAACGGTTGCGGTTGCTACATAAGACTGCTGGTTATTGACTGGCATGAGCTTTTCGCCAATATTCCATACCTGAACACATTCACGACGCAGTTGCGACCACGTATAGCCTGCCGAACTGTAGCATCCGTGGGCATCTTTGTTACCACCAACAGGACGTGGAGGAGCACCGGGTTTTTGGGCATACACATGGCCAACCAACAAAATAAATGCAATAGAAAAAAAGGCTTTGGACATTATGAAAGATGATTGATGGTGATGGAATAAAACAGCTGTGCAAATGAAGGATAAATTCAAGCTTCATTTTGTATATTTCACAGACAATTTACGATAATTTTACGAAAAAAAACAAGGACGGCTTGTGAAAACAGCCCCGATATATTTAAAAAGATTGTCTATTCGTAAAACCTGAGTCATTGATGGAAACCCCAACCAATTATAAAATGCAAGCGGCAACAGAAGCCCTAAAACACATCAAAGGAAAGGTGATAGGTTTGGGTGCTGGCACTTCTATGGTAGAGCATTCCCTTTTTTATGGATTAGCCACCAAAGCCATTATTGCAGGAAAAGAGGGCATTCGTATCATCGAATTGTAAGGTTTGGAGTGTAAGAAAATAGCAACGAAGCTTTCTTGACCGTTTACTAAAATTGTGATACGATTATTTTATTTGAGCAATCATTTTTGTAGATTCATCTATTAATCATCTGCTAACCAAATATAATAATGAGTCTTAATGTTTCTAAAATAGTTGAAGCCATTAAAGCCAAAAAATGTATCCTTGTTCTTGGCCCAGAAATTTGCTCTTTTAATCATCAAATCTTTTCTGGAGGTACTCCACAGGATTTTGATAAGTCACTCGAAATGGCTTACCATTACTACAATACCAATGGTTTAGATGAAGAACTTGATAAAGACGGACTTACCAATCACCCTATTCAGTTTTTTGAATACCCATTTTTAAAAGAAAACCTGCTGACCAATAACTTAAACGATGATGAGAACCATCTTTATAATTTTGTCAAATGGTATTTTAAGCAGACAAAAGACTGGGAACAACCTTTTGCTAAAATTTCTCAAATACCTTTTCCACTTGTTTTATCGCTCTTGCCAGATACACATCTTGAAAAGTCTTTTGATAAAACCTTCCAGCATAGCCCCAACGGTTATATGCTAAGTAGGTATTCAAGATTAAACAAAGAAGTGCCTGCTATTGCTGCAAAACCCACTTGGGAAAAACCCTTATTGTACAAACTCTTAGGAGATTTAGATGAAAAAGATTCAACCTTTACATTCGACCATTGGTTTGATTTTTTCAATCAGATTTTCAAAGACGAACCTGCCTTGCCTACGCACGTAATAAATACCTTGAAAGAAGCTTCTATGATTTTATTTCTGGGTGTTCGACTTGAAAAATGGTATATCCAATTATTGATTCGATTACTTTTTTCTGTAGGGTCTGTCAAAGGGAAAAAAATCGCCTTTGCCAGTGTGAAGGAAAACAGAGCAGAAGAATTGGCCAAAAAGAGATTCAATCTAATATTTGATGAGGAAAAACCTATTCAATTACTCGATGAACTTTATCAAGCCTGTAAACAAGACGGTTTATTGAGAATCACCTCAGCCACCCCAAACCTTGTCAACACAAAAGTCTTCATCTCATACAACCATGCCGATAAAGCTTTAGCGGATAAACTAAAGGTTGATTTAGAAAAAATAGGCATTGAAATTATTATTGATAGCGATAATCCTATTGGTTTTGATATTCCGACTTTTATTAACCAAAGTATCAATAAAGCTGAATTTGTCTTACAATTGATTTCAGAAAACTTCCTGACTTCTGCTTGGGTGGCTCAGGAATCTATCAAAGCTTTTACTTTAGCTGAAATCACGGGCAAAGTAGTGTTGCCTTGTGATATAGATGAGGTTTTGAATAAGAGTGAATTTAGAACCCAAGCCATGCATAAGTTTGAAAGCCAACTTGGAAACCTTAAAACCGAAATTGGTGAAAGACTTGATAAGGGAGAAAGCTTTGAAGATTTACAAGCACAGTACCAACGAATTTTAGAATTGAAAAACAACTACGATAAAACGATTGCTGAGTTTAGAAAAAAGAACAGAGGCGATTTGCGTGGAAACAATTATGAAATTGGCTTAAAACAGATTATTAGCTCTATCAAAACCTATCAAGCAAGCAATGTCTAAGGAAAAAAACAGCTATCGCTATCCCGGTGCCAACTCTTTTACTACTGAGCAAGCACACTTGTTTATGGGACGTGAACAAGACAGGGAAAACCTTTATCAGCTTATGTTAGCCAGACAAATCGTTGTATTGTATGGCAAGAGTGGTTATGGTAAAAGCTCATTAATCAATGCAGGTATCATTCCGATGCTGGAGCAAGAGCGTGAGGAGAAACCTCAATATTTCTCTATCCGCTTGTACAACAGAGAACAAAACATTGATGCTTTTTCAAAATCTCCCCTGAATACTTTTATCACAGCACTTTCAGCAAATACAGAAGAACTGGCTTGGATGCAAGATTTTAAAGAAAATGCTTATCCAAGAGGGCTGTTGTGGTATTGGATAAAGCAACATCAATTCCAGCAACCAGAAACGCCCATTATTTTATTCTTCGACCAATTTGAAGAACTTTTTACCTATTCTGAGCAAGAAGTAGAAGCGTTTGCTGCCGAACTAAACTTATTGTTGTATCAGAGAATCCCCGATTTTTTGAGTAAAAAAGAATACTTTACAGAACTTGACAATGAGCAAACGAACTTTATTTTTACGAAACCTGAGATAAAAATTGTCTTTGCTATCCGCTCCGATAGGATGTCTTTATTGAACCGTCTTGCTAAATATTTGCCCAATATTCTAAAATTCAATTATGAATTAGATGCCCTCACCGAAAACGAAGCCAGACAAGCCATTGTCAAACCTGCTCAATTGGAAGGAGAGCACTTTATAAGCCCAACCTTTGCCTACGAAACGCCCGTAATAGATGCCATCATCAACCGAGTAAAAAACAGCCATGATGGGAAAATAGAAACCGCCACCTTGCAAATTATCCTCCGCTTTATAGAAGAACATAAAGTGCCTAAATTGGAAGGGAAATCTATCACTTTAGAACACTTGGGCAATATCAAAGACATTTTCAAAGACTTTTATCAAACAAGCCTCAATAAACTCAGCCAACAAGAAAAAGCCATTGCCAGTAAAACGATAGAAGAAAGGTTTATCCAAAACAACCAACGGATTCCTTTTGCAGATACCTATCTGAAAGCAGAAGATGAATGGACGGATAATTTATTAAAGCAATTGGAAGAAAGCACCCTCCTCCGCAAAGAAAGAGATAGTGCAGGACGCTTTATCTACGAAATTGGACATGATACTTTGATAGAGCCGATTGTGGAGTTTGCAGAAGAAAGAAAAATAAAAGCAAAAAAAATTGCAGAAGAGAAAAACAAACAAGCCGAAGCAGCCAAGAGGCAACAAGCAATACAAGCCTTAGAAAATAAAAACTTACAGCAAATACTGGAGGCTCGTAAGCAATTGCTCAACTATGCCCTGATAGCTGGGGTAATATTGACAGGTTTATTGGTATTTGCTTCTCTTTTATGGAGAATGGCAGAGAAAGAGAAACAAAATGCCAACAAAGCACAACAACAAGCCCAAAAAGCATTATATGAACTGTATTACCAACAAGCCAAAACCGTAAAAGACAATGGCGATAATATTTTACGAAATAAGGATGCTGAAACTGCCCGAGATTATTATGACTCTGCCAGCATAATATTAGAACAAATACCCGAAACAGAAACAGATAGCATAGCCAAAGAGCTAAAAAGTGAACTACAAAAATTATTAAAGAAATGAGAATAGCCTTGATAACCCTAAGCATATTGCTCAATATGGCTGTATTGGCACAAAAGCCAAGTAAAAAGCCCAATAAAACCAGCTTTGAACAAAAAATACAAATAGCCGATAAGCTTTTTAAAGAAGGCAAAACCATAGAGGCTTTGCAAAGTTATAATATAGCTCGTATTTTGGCTGGGGCTGATAATGCTAAACATACAGTAGTGGACAAGCGTATTGAAGCTGTATTTAAAGCCATAGAACAACAAAAAGAAGAAGCAATAAAAAATGAGCAGAAAGCCAAATTAGCAGAAGCCACTGCAAAAAAAAGTGAAATAAGAGCCAGAATTGCCACTAATAATGCTACAGCCCTTTATTGGTCTGCTGAAGCAAACAAGTATAACCCTATTCAAAGTATTAGACTATTAGAAAAGGCTTATACAAAAACAAATGATACTAATGTTTTACAAACAATTAAAGACCAAATAAATACAATTTTTAACCAAAGTAATAATCATCAATGGCGTGAAATAAATAGATTTTTTAGCTTTCAAGATTTTCTTGATTCAAAAAATGAAATAATTAAATTCAATAGAGAAAATATATCTAAAATTGTTATAAATGGGGCTTTTTCTGATACAAAAGACAGCCGTTTTGTCATAAAAGGAGAAGATTTTATTCGTACTCAGTATTCATCCGATGGGAAATGGGTCGTAGCTTATTATAAGGATAATTCTTGCAAGATATTCTCATCAAGTACAAAAACAATACCTTCATTTTTAAAAGAGAGTAAAAGAATTCTTTTTGCATCCTTTTCTAACGATAGTAAATTGTTAGTCACAACAGATGAAAGTAATTTAACTAAAGTATGGGGTGTAGATACAGGAAACATACTTGATATTTTTGAATATAATAATGTGTATGAAGTTAGCTTCTCTCCTAAGAATGAATGGCTTATAATTAAAAAATATGATAATGGTAGTTATACTACTCTGATTCTTAAAGATTTATTAGAAACGAGATCAGGTTTGTCAGATATATTCAAAATAAATGATTTAGAATACACATTAGTTGTTAGGAATATACAGACAACAAATGAAATGAAATTTTTAGGTAGTGAAAAAGGTATAAAACACATTTCTTTCTCATCAGATAATCAATGGTTGATTACAATTGACAAAATTAATACAATTAAAATATGGAACATAGTAACAGGAAAACTAGTAAACTTTTTAATGAAAGATAAAAACATAAATGATGCCTTTTTTTCTCCAGATGGTAAATGGATAGTTACAACAGATAAGAGTAATAATATTAAAATATTGGAATTAGCAACTGGGGAACAACTTGGTTTTTTGATGAATGAGAAAGACATAAATAAAGTTATCTTTTCTGCTGATAGTAAATGGTTATTAACAAAAAATGAAAAGCAATATCGTATTTGGGAAGTAGAAACTGGTAGATTACATAATTTTTTAGACGATGAAAAGAAAATGAAAAGTGTAATGTTTTCAGTTGATAGTAAATGGTTAATAACACAAGATAAAGACAAAATAACTAAAGTATGGGAATTAGGCACAGATAAAGAAGCAGAGTTTTTAAAAGAAGAAACAAATATTGAAGATATATTATTTTCCTTAGATGGTAAACTATTATTAACTAAAGGTAAGATGATAAAGATATGGGAAATAGCGGAAAAAATAGATTATAATTTATTTTCTGATGAACAAAATATTAATGATATTTCATTTTCACCTGATAGTAAATGGCTCATAACAAGAGATGAGAATCTAAACCCCAAAGTCTGGTCAGTGGACAAAGGGCAACAAGCAGACTTTTTAAAAAAGGAAGCAACTATTAGTGGTGCTACTTTTTCACCTGATAGTAAATGGCTCATAACAAGAGACAAGAATCTAAACCCCAAAGTCTGGTCAGTAGACAAGAGGCAACAAGTAGACTTTTTAAAAGAGAAGACAACTATTAGTGATGCTACTTTTTCACCTGATAGTAAATGGCTGGTAACAACAGATTCGAGTGATATTGTTAAAGTCTGGTTAGTGGAGAAGGGACAACAGGCAGCGTTTTTAAAAGAGGAGGCAACTATTACTGATGCTACTTTTTCACCTGATAGTAAATGGCTCGTAACAACAGATACAAGTGATATTGTTACAGTCTGGTCAGTGGACAAAGGACAACAAGTAGCGTTTTTAAAAGAGGAGGCAACTATTACTGATGCTACTTTTTCACCTGATAGTAAATGGCTCATAACAACAGATCATAATCAAAATGCCAAAGTATGGTCAGTGGAAAAGTGGATAATGTATGACTTTTTAAGGCAGGAGAAAAAGGTTTATCACCCTACTTTTTCACCCAATAGTAAATTGTTGGTAACAAGAGGTGATATAGTTGGAGGTTTTTTCAAAATCTGGTCAGTGGAAAATGGAATGCTTTATAACTTTTTAAAAGATGAGAAGAATATTATAGATGGTACTTTTTCACAAGATACTAAATGGCTCCTAACAACATATTATTTGAGTAGGGGGATTGCCAAAATCTGGTCAGTGGAGAAGGGAATACAGGCTGACTTTATAAAAGATGAAAAAAATATAAGTTCAGTGATTTTTTCACAAGACAGTAAATTACTAAGTATCTCTACCAACCACCAAGTAAAAACCTACGAAATAGCCACAGGCAAATTAATTCAAACTTTATGGTTAAATAAAATACCAACACAAGTAGATATTATAGACAATCGCTATCTGTATGTTACAGTTGGTAAAGCCATTGTAAAAACAGATTTACAAACACAGCAGGGTAATTTAATGAGTTACGGCGATGGCGAGCCTTTGAATTATAAATTTGAGGAAATACAAGCATGGATAAAGGTTTTTGGAGATAAATACCTCTTGCCTTTGGATGAGGAGCTAAAGAAGAAATATGGTGTAGATTGATAAGCCTGTTCATTGAGTAAATGAAAACACGGTGGCTGTCACATGGTCAATGGCTCGTTCGATGTCGTCGGAAGTGGTAAACCTTCCCAGACTAAACCGAATAGAGCTATAAGCAAGGTCATCGGGCAGCCCCATCGCTTTTAATACGTGCGAGGGCAGCACCGAAGCCGAGGTACAAGCCGAGCCAGACGATACCGCAACGCCATAGAGGCTATCGAGTAGCATTTCTCCGTCAATTTTTCCGAAAGCAATATTGCATACATTTGGCAAACGCTTGTCTTTCGCTCCGTTCAACAAGGTATGGGGCAAGGCTAGGAGGGAAGCTTCCAAGCGGTTGCGTAAGCCTGTCAGCCGAATGCTTTCTTCGTGGAGCAAACTTTGGGCTATGGCACAAGCTTTGCCCAAGCCCACAATGCCCGGCACATTGAGTGTCCCCGACCGCAAGCCTCGTTCGTGTCCTCCGCCGTGTAGCTGTGCCTCAAGTTTAAGCTTCAAGCGAGGGTTTACATACAATGCTCCAATGCCTTTTGGAGCATATAATTTATGGCCAGAAAGGCTCAGTAAATCTATGTGTAAGGCTTGAACATCCATCGGTATTTTGCCTACGGCTTGCGTAGCATCGCTATGAAAAATGACTTGGTGTTGCTTGCACCAAGTTCCAATGGCTTCGATGGGCATGAGTACACCCGTTTCGTTGTTGGCAAACATCACCGATACAAGGCAAGTATCGGGTCGGCGTGCTGCTTCTAATTGTTCAATGCTGATAAGTCCTTGGGCATCGGGCTGTAAGACAGAAACCGCTACGCCTTGGCTTTGCAGATAGGTACAAACGTCTAGCACGGCTTTGTGTTCGGTGGCAACCGTAATGATATGCTTGGGTGAAGGAATCGCCTCGCAAACACTTTTGAGGGCTAAATTATTGGCTTCGGTAGCACCACTGGTAAAAATAATTCCTTTTTCGGAAGCACCCAACAACTGAGCAATTTGTTGGCGAGCCAAACTTACGGCTTCGGCAGCTTCCCAGCCATAGAGGTGAGTGCGAGAAGCAGCGTTGCCAAATTGCGTAGTAAACCAAGGTAACATGGCTTCTAGTACCTGTGGGTCAGTGGGCGTTGTAGCGTTGTAATCGAGGTAAATGGGGCGTTGCATTAGTCTAAAAATGGTTAAAACAGCACTGGTCGAGCCAGTGCTGTTAAGTTGTAAGGCTAGTTGAACAAACCACCCAACATGCCACCGAGGCCTTCTTCTTTTTTGTCACCGCCACCGCCGAGGAATTTACCTGCGATACTGCTGATGTCGCCCATGTCTAATTTACCATCGCTCAAGGCACCAGTAATATCTTGCAAGTTGAACGACGAATCGTTGGGGTCGTTGGTTTTGCTGATAACCGACCCTAATACTTTTGGTAAAATATCAGATACAATGCCAGAAGCTACATTGTTGCCTAATCCTAATTTTTGAACAAGACCCGCAATGGCCTGTTGAGCAATGCCTGCTACAATCGGATTCGACATCAAGCTACCGCCCGACTGTCCGCCTAATAAACCAAGCACGCCAGAAATACCATTGCTTTGCACTTGTTGTTGCAAGCCACCTGTAATAGCTCCTAAAATGGTTTGCATGGCAGCTTCATTTTTCTCATTAGGAATAGCAGGGTTGTTGACAATCGCTTCTTTGGAATGGTCTTGGATAAGACCCATAATTTGGTCTAACATTTTTTATGGGATTTTATTGGTTTATGAATGCTACAATTTAGGCAGAGATTGCATAAATTCAAGGCATAATTCTGTAAAATTTATCAAATTTTTCCAAGAATCTTTGTAGCCTTATGTCTTTAGAAGCAACAGAAGCCTTAAAAGTGCAAATTACTCAATTGGTAGAAGATTTGTACTATCCGAGTGAGTCGGATGAAAAAATAGATTTTTTTGAAATACCTCATCCCCCCGAAACCGACGATGCCTTGGTGGTTTTGCGTAGTTTTTTATCGGATGACGAGGGTATTATTGAAGAAATGGCTGTAGAAAAATTCTTTGAGCCACTACTCGAAACCGAAGATTGGTTTGAAGAACAAGAGCTCAAGTGGGTCGAAGCCGCCCAAGCCCTCAAAGAAGCCCTTGTGGGGTATTTGTTACACATCAAAGTATTGCGTGTAGGAGCGGTAGAAATAGACACCTATCTTTTGGGCAAAACACCCGACGGCCAATGGTTAGGGATAAAAACCATGCTTGTGGAAACGTAGGAGTTTAGTCATTCCTTGCAAAAAAGGGTTGATGAACAATACATCTCATCAACCCTTTTGTTATCACTCTTCCACTCTAGTAAAAGTGACGGTTTTGCCAAAAATAGGATTCCCAATGTACCCTCTTACATCGAGTTGTGTTCGGTTGCGTAAGCTGAGTTTGCAACTGTAGGTTTTTCCGCTGCGAGGGTCGTAAACTGTGCCACCATTCCAAACAAAATTGGCTTGGTAACTAAAATTTTTCAACAAAATCAGTCCCATGACAGGCTTATCACGCAATTGCGTGTTTTCGTTATGTTTATCTAAAACAGGCTTGCCGTTTTCGGTGGGGTGTTTCAACCAAATTACTTTCCCATGATATTTTCCTTCGGTTTCATACATCTGTACCTTAGAAAGCCTATCATCGGCCAGCCATACGCCCAGAATCGCATCTTTTTCTTGCGTATTATTTCCATTGCTTATCCAAAGCATCAACAAAACAACAATTTGTATCATACCAAATGCAGGTAAAATTTAGAACGCTTAAAATACATGACCAATAGCCACGCCACGCCCGAGCCGATAATAGCTCCTGCCAATACATCGAACGGATAATGAACGCCCACATAAATGCGGCTGTACGATACCACAAAGGCCCACACAAATAACGTACTTATCCACCGATATGTTTTACCAAACAACAACCACAAGGCTGTGACAAGTGTAAAACTATTGGCTGCATGAGAACTACAAAAGCCAAACGAGCCTCCGCAACCGCCAACCAAATGCACCAATGACGCAATGCTTGGTTCATGACATGGCCGCAACCTTGCAACCCAAGGTTTGAGAAGACCCGAACAAATCTGGTCTGAAAACAAAATACACAAAAGTAGCAAGCCAATAATGTATAAACTTTGCTTTTTGAATCGAAGCCACAAAAGACCAATCATCGCTACATATAATGGAATCCACGTAAGTTTGTTGGTCACAATAGCCATCACGACATCCATGCTCGACGAATGTTGGGCATTGAGCCATAAGAAAAGTTGGGTATCTATGGTGTTCATAGAGGTTTATAGGTTAAATTCGACATTTAAAATTAAAATATGCGTTTTGTATTTTTTATAGGGATGTTTTTTTATATGTATATGCAATGAACATATTCATACGATATGTTCATTATTTTGAATTTTATGAACATATTCGTATGATATGTATATGCAATGAACATATTATTTTGACAAAACATCTACTAATTTATGATTAATATAATACACTTCTCTTCCAATTTTGAATGCCTGCAACCAACCAAATTCTACTATTTTTTTTAAATATTGAGAAGCAGCTACTCTTTTGGCAATGCCACGCTCTTCTAACACAGCAATTTTGATATAAGGATAACTAAATAGCAAATCGTTTAATTCTCGGGTAAAGCCACCAGCCATTTTGTCTTTAAGTTCTGATTCGGCTTGAGCTTTCAGTTCAAGTATTTTTTTAATTTTGGTAAGCGTAGTCGCAGAGGTTTCAGCTATACCATTTACTACATATAGCACCCAATCATGCCAGTTTTCATCTTCAGTTACTTCTCTTAGCAGGCGGTAGTAGTCATTTTTATTTTCGATGATATACTTACTCAAATATAGTACTGGCAAGCCCATGAGGTTTTGGTTGATGAGGTACAAAATATTTAAAATACGGCCTGTGCGTCCATTGCCATCAGAGAAAGGATGAATGGCTTCAAATTGATAGTGAATGAGAGCCATTTTAACTAATGGGTCTAAATCGCTCAATTCATCATCATTCATGAAATTCTCTAAGGCTTGAAGTTTCTTTCTTATTACCTCTTCTCCTTCTGGTGGGGTATAGACGATTAATCCGTTAATGGGATTAGAAAGTTTTGTACCGGAATTTCTTCTGATACCTTCTTGCGTATTGCGTAATTTTTGCATGATGCCCACCAAAAGATTAGTGGTAATAAACCCTTTTGTACTTAGCTCGTCTAAGGCCCAATACATTGCTTGGCGGTATTGTAAAACTTCTTTAGCCGCTTGATTTTTAATGTTTTCGCCCATGAGTGTAGCTTTGTATAGCTCATCTTGTGTAGTAACTATATTTTCAATGGCATTAGACTCCTTACTTTCCTGCAATACAATTGTATTCAGCAATAATTCGGGGTTAGGTAAAGTTTGACAAAAACCTTTTAGTTCTGCCAATAATTTGTTTGCCTTGATAGCTGCTTTAAAAATATCGGCAGTTTCCAGATTTGCTTTAGGGGGCAAATCTGGTAAATTGTTGAAGGGAGAATTTTTATCAATCTTACTATTTTTCATCATTTCTCATGACTTTATCAATGCTGCCAATTGCGTTTTATCGATACGTTTTTGTGCATACATATCTTTTCCTCAATATTCATTTTTGGCGAAGGCTACCAAAAAGACTGCTAAGGTTTGTAACGTAGTCTTTCTGATAGCCTTCTAAAATCTTTCCACTGATGAAAGTGCCTTATATTTTCATCATGGCAAGGTTGTAAATTTCGTACCAATCTTCGTGCGAAAGGGTAATTTCTGTTGCACTGGCGGCATTGCGGATACGCTCTTCCGACAGCGAGCCGATGATAGGCAATGTACCCAATTGCAACAGCCATGCTACGGCTATTTGCTCGATGTTGGCATCGTAATGCTCCCCGATTTCGGCTAATTTAGCACGCAAAAGTTCCGATTTGGGGTCGGTGCCCGTTAGGATGCGTCCGCCTGCCAAAGGCGCCCACGCCAAAGGTTTGCTGAATCGTTGCTTGATAAAATCGAGGCGACCGTCTTCTATGGCTGTGGTATTGAGCAAGTTTAGTTCTATATGGTTGGTAACGATGGGTTTACGCAAATGTGAGTCTAATAACTGGTGTTGGAAAACCGAAAAGTTACTTACGCCTACGTGCTTTATTTTACCAATATTGACCAATTCCCGCAGGGTTTGAGCCGTTTCTTCTGGATTGCTAATCATGTCCACTTGATTCAACAAGAAAATATCTAAGTAGTCTGTCTGCAAACGCTTCAAGGAGTTGTCCACGCTTTCTACGATGTATTTTTCTGAATTGTCGTAATAACTAAAGCCTTTGGCCGATTTACGAATGCCACATTTGCTAAACAAGACAATTTCTTCTCGCTTGATACTCTTTTGCTTGATGACTTGTCCGAAATACGACTCTATGCTATAATCTCCGTAAATGTCGGCGTGGTCGAAGGTATTTATGCCTAACTCTAAACAAAGATTGACGATTCCCTCCATTGTTTTGAGTGTTTCAGCACCTTTGTTTTCCCAACGCCAAAAACCATATACCGCTTCTGAAACCTTTGGGCCAGAGTCACTTAAATAAACTTTTTTCATGTATTTTATCAAAATTAATGTTGTAAACTGCTTTTGTTTTTCCTCTGTATGCTCTTACTGAAACCATTTTTCTGGTGCTACTTCGGCTTCGATTTGCTCTTCTACGCTATCGGGAAGTTTCGGGAAAAAGTCGATACCTGTTGTTTTCTCAATTTTATCAATGCTCACCACAAACGATTCTTTGGGTTGTTCCGAGCCTTGGTTGGGCATCAAGAACGCTATTGCTTGTTTTTTGCGTGGGTCATACACAATTTTATAATAGTATTTTGGCACAGCAACTTTGTTCTTTTTACCGATAAAAGACAGGTTTTTGGTCAAGACTGGGCCCGTCAGGATAACTAAATCGCCTTTGACTTTCGCCCATTTTCTGATTTGGTCTTCGGTTTCTTTCCAAATACCTCGGTTGAAATCGGGTTCTTGCGGACTCATATTCGACATATAAAAGGTTTCGTCGCTGAGGGCTTTGTCGTATTTAAAATCACCTGCCGGACACAAATGCCCACGGTCATAGCCTGTGCGAGCATAGTCTTGTGTAACAGCCGAGCCTGTGCTTACCAATGGGTCTTCTACAAATTGGTTTGAGCGTTCTTCGCTGCCAGCATCGGCTTCTTTTTTCAACAAATGCAATACCCAAGAAGGTTGTTCGTAGGCTTCTTGATAGCTCAAAATAATGGCGGTGTGTCGCACAATTTCATCATCGTTTTTGCCTACAGGCAAGTATTTTTCTAGTTCTTTGAAACTTAACGATTTAGAAGCACTATAGGTCGTTTCTTCGGCAGAAGCTTTGGTTTTCGACTTGGTGCTTTTTTCAGCTTTTGTTTCAGTTTCTTTGGCGGTACTGTCGGTTGCCTTCGATTTTCCCCAATAATACAGCAGAGAACCCAATAAGAGCAAGAAGGTCAAAAACTTAGATTTTGTTAGTTTCATCGGTAAATTTTATTTGGAATATAAACAATGTGAAAAATCTCTTTGCGACTGCAATTTTACTAATTTCGTTGGAAATATCGTAATTCAAGTACAATTAAGCATGAATCAACAACAAATTGTTGTCATTGGGGGCGGTGCTGCTGGTTTTTTTAGTGCCATTCAAGCGGCTAGTGCCTATCCGAAAGCACAGGTAATCATTTTAGAAAAAAATAGAACTGTTCTAAACAAAGTCCGCATTTCGGGCGGTGGTCGTTGCAACGTAACGCACGCTTGTTTCGACGATAAAAAACTGGCAAAATTTTATCCAAGAGGAGGCAGTTTTTTAAAACCTTTGTTCAAGCGGTTCAATCCACAAGCAACAATCGCTTGGTTTGAAGCCCGAGGCGTTTTACTTAAAACCGAAGCCGATGGCAGGATGTTTCCTACCACCGACGATGCCGAAACGATTGCTTCGTGCCTCGAAAACGAAAGCATCAAAAGGGGCGTTCGGGTACAAATGTCTGCTGGCGTACAAACCATCGTTCCGCAAAATCCGGGCTTTTTACTCCAACTGCTCGATGGCAGTACGCTTTTGGCGACCCACGTGATTGTCACCACAGGCGGTAATCCTTCGGCACAAGGCTACAACTGGCTGGCGGTCTTGGGGCATCCGATTGTGCCGCCCGTGCCTTCGTTGTTTACGTTCAATACGCCCGAAGGACATTTCAAAGACTTGGCGGGCATCAGTGTGCCACAAGCCCAAGTACGTATGGCTGGCAAAAAACTCAAGCAAAGCGGTGCTTTGTTGCTAACGCACTGGGGATTTTCGGGCCCGGCAGTGTTGAAACTATCGGCTTGGGGGGCAAGAGAACTCGCCGAGGTGCATTACGAATGTACGCTTTTAATTAATTGGAACGAAGACAATACCGAAAATTCGGTGAAAGAACAATTTGACCTAGCCAAAAAAATTCATCCTAAAAGACAAATTCAGTCGCACGCTTTGTTTGGCATACCCACTCGTTTGTGGAAACGCCTGTGCGAGTTGTCAGAAATTGCAGAAAATTGTCGATGGATAGATGTTTCGATGAAACAATACCATAAATTAGTAGAAAACCTCCTCAATTGTCCGCAACACGTAAAAGGCAAAACCACTTTCAAAGAAGAGTTTGTCACCTGTGGCGGTGTCGATTTGGCAAGTATCAACCCCGAAACCTTGGAGAGCAAGCACGTGAAAGGCTTGTATTTTGCAGGTGAAGTGCTTGATATTGACGCCCTTACAGGAGGATTCAACTTTCAAGCAGCTTGGACAACGGGCTATATTGCAGGTTCACTTCAATAACATATTTTTCAACAGCTTATTTTTTACGGGTTATGCTAACACATAAAATTGCAGAAGCAACAACTTTTATTCAAGAACATAGCGGCAGTTTTTGTCCTACGGTAGGCATCATTCTTGGTACAGGTTTGGGGGCTTTGGTCGATGAAATCGACATTGCACAAGTCATTCCTTACGAAGCCATTCCGCATTTTGCTACCTCTACCGTCGAGTTTCACAAAGGAAAACTCATTTTGGGTACACTTTCAGGACAAAAAGTGGTGTGTATGCAAGGGCGTTTTCATTATTACGAAGGCTACACCATGCAACAAGTGACATTTCCGGTGCGTGTAATGAAAGCATTGGGCGTTGAAACCTTGTTTGTTTCCAACGCTGCTGGAGGTCTAAATCCTCAGTTTAAGGTAAGCGACCTGATGATTATAGAAGACCATATCAGTCTTTTTATGACCGAAAATCCGCTTACGGGTACGCATGAACCATCGTTGGGCGACCGTTTTCCAGATATGTGCGACCCCTACAACCTCGAACTCATCGGCAAGGCACAAGCCACGGCACGCCAATTGGGCATTGCCGTACAAAAAGGCGTGTATGTACACGTGCCTGGTCCACAGTTGGAAACCCGTGCCGAATACCGCATTTTACGTCAATTGGGTGCCGATGCCGTTGGGATGTCCACTGTTCCCGAAATTATGGTAGCACATCAAATGGGCATTCAATGTTTTGGGCTTTCGGTAATTACCGATATGGGTATTCCTGAGATTTTGGAAAAAGCCAGTTTAGAAAAAATCATCGCAGCCGCCACCAAAGCCGAGCCTGCCATGACAGCCCTCATCAAAGCCTTGGTGGGTAATTTATAAAATGGAGAAGAGGTATTTGATTTTGGAAGTGTAAAATGCTTTTTAGCCTCATTTTATAAATAAAATTTCTTGGCATAATGTTAAAAAAAGCTTAAATCCTTCATCAAATATCTCGTTTCTCTCATCATTGGACAAGGTCTTTTCGTAAAAAACCTTGTAAATTCTTGGTTTAATGCTTATTTTTGTCTAAAATATCGTCTCTTTAAAAATATTTAACAATCAAAACATCTCAAAGCTTAGGCTTTTCTAAACGCTATCGCATAATACCGCAGGCAACAAACGGCCTGTATCCTATTGCCAACCAATTGATTACTAGCCCGATTGTAAAAAATATACATTAAATGTTTGTGTAAATTTAGACAGTCATGCAACATAATTGCTGATAATCAATAGCTTAAAATCCATTATTCAACACATACTTATACCTAACTAGTTTATTTGAAATGAATCCTTACAACTGATATGTTCAATAGCTTTACTATTGGTTTTGCTGTATTGTCACATATTCCGAGCGTACATTATTTATGAAAACCACTACATATTCATTATTTATATTATTGGCTTTTTGTACAGTTTTTCTTGGTATTGCACAAGAAAATCCAACCAATTTTGTACGAATAAGCACCGAACAAGGACTTTCACAAAACTTTGTAGGAGCTATTTTACAAGATACACGGGGCTTTATGTGGTTTGGTACGCAAGAAGGACTCAACCAATACGATGGCCGCACGTTTGTGAGCTATAAGCACAGCCTGAGCGATACCAATAGTATTGTAGGAAATTATGTACTTGACATTGTAGAAGATGCAACGAAAAACCTTTGGATAGCTACTACCAAAGGTTGTGATATTTTTAATCCTCGATTGAATCATTTTGAGCATATTCGGTTGCACAAAAAAAATCTTAGCATAAAAGACATCCTCATCGACCGCCACAAGCGTGTATGGCTAGGCACAGCCGAAGGTTTGTATTGTTTCGACCCTCACACCAAGCAAAGTACGCATTGGCAAGCCAAACCCAACCAAGCGAACAGCCTTAGCGATAATTCGGTACTGAGCCTTGCCGAAGATAAGCAAGGTAATATCTGGATTGGTACAAGCAAAGGACTCAACTGCTACAACCCTGCACGCAAGCTTTTTAAGCAATATTATACCCAAACCAATGGGCTATCGAACGACTGGATTAGGGCTTTGTTATGCGACAGCCAAGGTAAAATATGGATTGCCACCAAAACCAAGGGCGTAAACGTATTCGACCCACATACCCAACGCTTTCGGGTATTTTTACATGACCCTTACAACCCTCGCTCTTTGTCGCACAACGACATCCTGAGCCTCGCCGAAGACAAGCAAGGCAAGATTTGGGTTGGCACAGAAAACGGAGGCGTAAGCGTATTTGACCCTCTCACAGGCGATTTTACCCGATATGTTTCAAACGATAACGACCCCAATAGCCTAAGTAGCAATTCGATTTACCGCATTTATCAAGACGTTGCAGGCAATATTTGGATTGGTACCTGGGCAAGCGGTGTAAGTTTTTTATCCCCTTACAACGGCTTCTTTCGTAATTTTCAGAAAAAAATCGGCGAAAATAGCCTGAGTAGCAACCTTATTTTGTCCATCGAAGGCGATAGCAATGATAACCTGTGGATTGGCACAGACGGTGGCGGACTCAACTATTTTGATACCCATCGCTACACCTTTCGGCACTATAGCCATTTGCCCAATTCCCAGCAGAGCATCGCTGGTAATCATATCATGGCTGTTAAACGCTTGTCGGAACAAGTGCTTGCTCTTGGCTATCATAGAGAAGGGCTAGACCTTTGGCAAACCGCCACCTCATCGTTTAGGCATTTCAAACCAGACCCTAGCAATCCGACCAAGCTCAACTGGGAATGCGTCGGCGATATTTTACCTGAAACCAATGGCAATTTATGGCTCGCCACTTGGAACGGTGGACTCAACTATTTCGATGCCACTACGCAATCGTTTAGCCATTATACCTATCAAAAAAATGTATCAAACAGTGTAAGCCATAATAAAATTAATCAGGTATTCAGCGATGCCAACCAACAATTATGGATTGCCACAGACGACGGATTGAACTTATTTTTGGGTAAAAACAAAGGTTTCAAGCACTTTTATCACCACGACAACGATGCTTCTAGCCTTTCGAGCAGTGTTATTACTGTAATCAAAGAAGCAGACAAAAATCACCTTTGGGTGGGTACAGAGGCAGGGTTGAATTTATTTGATAAAAAAACGGGCAAATGTATCCGCTTTACCGAAGAAAATGGCTTGCCTAATAATTTTATTTCTGGGATTCAACTCGACAAACACCGCAATATATGGGTAAGTACCAATAGAGGAATTGCTAAAATCAATTGGGCAACCAAACAAGTAGTGGTTTATACGACACAAGATGGCTTGTCCTCAAACGAGTTTAAAGAACGAGCCAATTACCAAACTCGTGACGGTCGATTTGTGTTTGGTGGCAGCAAAGGCTTTACCATTTTTCATCCAGATAGCATTAAGCAAAATACTTATATTGCCCCCATTTATTTTACCAAACTGACGATTTTTGATAAAGAAGAAAAGACAGGCTGGGGCAATAGCCAGTTTCCTGTGCATATCAATACAACCGAGCAACTTACCCTTTCGTACAACCAATCGGTATTTACCATAGAGTTTGCGGCACTCAATTATGTATTACCTTCCAAAAATAGGTATCAGTACAAACTCGAAGGCTTCAACGATAACTGGACAAGCCCAAGCCCCCAACCCAGTGCTACTTACACCAATCTCAGTCCTGGAAAATACATCTTTAAAGTAAGAGCCGCCAACAACGACGGCGTGTGGAATCCGCAAGAAAAGAGCCTTGTGATTACCATTTTGCCTCCCTTCTGGATGACTTGGTGGTTTAGAGCATTGATTCTGTGCTCGTTTCTAGGCTTTATTTGGCTTTTTTATCGGGTATCATTGGTCAAAGTGCAGAAAGCAACACTCGAAAAAGAAGTAAGTATTCGCACGGCACAACTGCTCAAAGCAAGCCAAGAAGCCGAACAAGCCAACAAAGCCAAAAGCATCTTTTTGGCTACGATGAGCCACGAAATACGCACGCCAATGAATGGCGTGATTGGCATGACCTCGCTCTTGGAAGAAACGGCACTAACCGACGAGCAACGCCAATATGCTAGTACGATTAAGCAATGCGGACAGGATTTATTGACAGTCATCAACGATATTCTTGATTTTTCTAAAATAGAATCAGGGAAAATGGATATTGTTGCCGAAAAGTTTAACTTGCGGTATTGTTTAGAAAAAATACTGGATGTATTTGCCTTGCAAGCCTCGCAAAGTGGCATAGAAATCATGTATGCTATGCACCCAAATGTACCCAACGAGATTATTGCTGACGAGCAACGCATTCGGCAAATTTTACTCAATTTGGTTAGCAATGCTATCAAGTTTACCGCACAAGGCGAAGTGTCTATCAAAGTTCGAGTAATCCAGCAAGCCAATCATCAACTTACGCTTAAATTTAAAGTGACAGATACGGGTATTGGTATTCCAGCCGACAAGCTCGAACGCCTTTTTAAACCCTTTTCGCAGGTCGATTCTTCTACCACCAGACGATACGGCGGCACAGGCTTAGGGCTAGTTATCTGCGAAAAATTGGTCAAGCTGATGGGCGGGCATATCAGTGTAATGCGTAACGAAACCGTTGGAACAAGTTTTACTTTTACCATTCAGGCGACATTGCCCGAAAATGCCTTGTACATGATTGGTACAAACCCATGCTTGTCTAACAAAACCATTGTAATAATAGACGACAATGCTTCTTTTGCCCAAATCGTACAAAAAGGCTTAGAAGCCCAAGGTAGTACCGTAATCGTTTGCCATTCGCTTGCTTCTTTTAACAATTATTTCAAGCAAGACACCAGCATCGACCTCCTTATTGCCGATACTACGCTTGGAGCGTTGTCGCCAGCAAGCCTTGTGGCAAGCCTCAAACAACAAGTAGGTAACGTACCAATCTTGGCACTTTGCTCGCTACAAACCAGTCTTACAAATATGCTTGACACACAAGCGGGCATTTTTGCCTTGCATAAGCCTTTGAAATTCGAGCAATTTCACCAAACCATCGTTAGTATTTTTAATAATAGTGTAGATATGAAAGAAGAAACGGCACAAAAAAGTAATTCAAAATTCGACCCAGCATTAAGTCAAAAATATCCTTTACATATTTTAATCGCCGAAGACAACACGGTGAATCAGCGTTTGCTTGGTAAAATCCTCAACAAATTAGGGTATGATTATCAATTGGCCAACAACGGCCTCGAAGCGGTGACAATCGCCCAAAGTCAGCCTATCGACTTAATTCTGATGGATGCCCAAATGCCTGAAATGGACGGCATCGAAGCTTGCAAAACCATCAAAGCCACGGTATCGCCAGCCCCTTATGTGGCTATCGTCACGGCCAATTCGTTTATCGAAAGCCAAGAAGAATTTGCCGAAGCCAAAGCTGATAATTTCACCGCCAAGCCCTACCAGATTGAAGCTATTGTGCAACTGATAGAAAACTGCTACAAGCAAAAAGCCTAATTGCATACGCCCAGCCATAGCTTGCCAAGCCTGTGTTCTTGCATGGGCTTGGTAAACGATGACTGTAAAGAAAAATCTGACATTCTGTCATACTTTTCATAAAAAAATGTAAATTTGTACCCTAAATACCGGGTAGTCACACAAATTTGCATCGCTTTTGCGTTACCTCCCTTTATAGCACTAACAAAATCATGAGAAGTTTAGAAATATTAACCGACGAAGATAAAGAGGCGTTGGAAGTTGCTCGCATTTCGGTGGACGAAACGGGTAAAGAACATAAGCGAAAGTTATATATCGAAAGCTACGGCTGTCAAATGAATTTTTCGGATAGCGAAATTGTCACGTCTATTTTGCAAGAAAATGGCTATGCTACTACTTCGCAATACGACGAAGCTGATGTTATTTTATTGAATACCTGTGCTATTCGTGAAAACGCCGAACAGAAAGTTCGGAATCGTTTGAAAAACTTTATTCCACTCAAAAAGAAAAAGCCAAATGTAGTGGTAGGTGTGTTGGGATGTATGGCTGAACGCTTGAAAACCAAGTTTTTAGAAGAAGAAAAAATTGTGGACGTAGTGGCTGGCCCTGATGCCTACCGTGATTTACCCAACCTTTTCAACGAAGTGGACGAAGGCCAAAAAGCCATCAATGTATTTTTGTCGAGAGATGAAACCTACGCCGATATTACGCCTGTACGCCTCAACTCGAATGGCGTAACTGCCTTTGTGAGTATCATGCGTGGTTGCGACAATATGTGTTCGTTTTGTGTAGTGCCTTTCACGCGTGGCCGTGAACGCTCACGTGACCCTCATTCTATTGTGAAAGAATGCCGAGAATTATTGGCACAAGGCTACAGAGAAGTAACCTTGCTCGGCCAAAATGTCGATTCATACAAATGGGCTTCGGAAGATGAAAGCGAAAAAGTGAATTTTGCCCAATTACTCGAAAAAGTTGCCTTAATCGACCCTTTGTTGCGGATTCGTTTTTCTACTTCACATCCCAAAGATATTACCGACGAAGTGCTTTATACGATGAAAAAGTACGAAAACATTTGTAAATACATCCATTTGCCTGCCCAAAGCGGTAACTCACGGGTGTTGAAACTGATGAACCGTACCTACGACCGTGAATGGTACATCAATCGCATTGATGCCATTCGGAGCATTTTGGGTGAAGGTTGTGGCATTTCGCACGACATGATTGCGGGTTTTTGTACCGAAACAGAAGAAGAACACCAAGATACACTGTCATTGATGGAATACGTAAAATATGACTATGGCTATATGTTTGCCTACTCGGAACGACCCGGTACGCCCGCAGCCAAGAAATACGAAGACGATATTCCAGAAGAGGTGAAAAAACGTCGTTTGAACGAAATCATTGCCTTGCAACAAAAGCATTCGCTCGAACGCAACCAATGGGCTGTAGGAAGAGTGCATAAAGTACTGGTAGAAGGTACGTCAAAACGTTCCGAAGACTTTTTGCAAGGACGTAACGACCAAAATAAAGTGGTAGTTTTCCCGAAACTACACTTTACCAAAGGCGATTACGTAAACGTATTGGTAAAAGAATGTACCGCCGCTACCTTGATTGGAGAAGCGGTGATTTAATTGATGAATGGGTGAGTTGTGAATGAGTGAATTGTGCTATTTATTCACAACTCACTCATTCACAACTCATGTTATAGCATTTCTACTTATGACTAATTCCGAATTACAGTCTATCAAAGCCCGATTTAGTATCATTGGCAATTCTCCTGCCTTGAACCATGCCATTGAGGTAGCTGCACAAGTAGCTCCTACCGACATGACCGTACTGATAACAGGCGAAAGTGGTTCGGGGAAAGAATCTTTTTCCAAAATTATTCATAACCTTTCAGCCCGAAAACATGGGCAATTTATTGCAGTCAACTGTGGGGCGATTCCCGAAGGAACGATTGATTCTGAGTTGTTTGGCCATGAAAAAGGGGCTTTTACAGGGGCCATAGATGCCCGCAAAGGTTACTTTGAGGTGACAGACGGTGGTACGATTTTCTTAGATGAAATTGCCGAAATGCCATTAGGCACACAAGCCCGTTTGTTGCGTGTACTCGAAAACGGTGAGTTTATCAAAGTGGGGTCGTCGAAAGTACAACGCACCAATGTGCGTGTGGTGGCTGCCACCAATATCAACCTGATGCAAGCCGTAGAGCGAGGCAAATTCCGTGAGGATTTGTATTACCGCCTCAATACTGTACCTATTTTTGTGCCTCCGCTTCGTGATAGAGGCATGGACATAGAGTTGCTTTTTAGAAAATTTACGACAGATTTTTCCGAGAAATACCGCATCAAGCCTATACAATTGACCCCCGAAGCCCAAAATGTATTGCTTTCGCAACGCTTTCCTGGCAATATTCGGCAATTGAAAAACTTGGCAGACCAAATTTCTATCCTCGAAGTTGGCGACCGCATCGTAGATGCCAACAAGCTCACCCAATATTTGCAAGTCAATAGTGGGCAACAGGTAGGTAGTGGCTTGGTCAGAAAAGATTTTGAGGCCCAACAAAAAGAGAATTTCAGCGAAAGAGATTTGCTTTACAAAATCCTTTTCGATATGCGCAAAGATGTAACAGAGCTGAAAAAAATGTTTTTGGAAGTGATACAGCATGGAGGTGATATGTCTATTATCAAAGGGCATGAAACGCTCTTTCAAAACCTCGAAAGCGACCCTATCAATACATACACGGGCAATTATACTAGCCCCGAAATGAATCCCAATCGTATTTTGCCTAGTGCTAGTTCGTTCGACAATGCACCGTACCAAGAGTTGCCCTCAAACCCCAATGAGCTGAAAGTAATCAACCTCGATAGCAATGGGCATACGCCCAACAACGATGTGTATGACATCACCCACATTGCCGAAGAGGTTTCTCTTTCGTTAGAAAAACAAGAAAAAGATATGATTATCAAGGCTTTACGTAAAAATAAAAATAAGCGTAAATATGCCGCACAAGATTTGGGTATTTCGGAAAGAACTTTGTATCGAAAAATCAAACAATATGACATTGAAGAAGAATAAGCACTATAGTTCCTTTTTACTTTTATTAATACTTGCAAGTCAAACACTTACAGGTTGTTATTCGTTCAGAGGGGCAAGTCTCGACCCCAACCTAAAAACCTTGCAAGTACAAAATTTTGTCATGCAGGCTGCTGGTGGGCCAGCCAACCTTACCTTGACTTTCAACGAAAAAATGAAGGAATATTTTCAACGCAATACTTCGCTGAAAATGACTAATTTCAATCCCGATTTGATGTTTGAAGGCAGTATCGTGGGCTACGAAGTGGAAGCCAAAGCTCCTACGTCGTCGGACAAAGGAGGGCTAAACCGCCTCACGATTCGGGTGCAGGTAAAGTTTACCAATGCCAAAGACGAAAATAAAAACTTCGACCAAGAGTTTTCGTTTTACCAAGATTTTCCCCAAAATCAAACCCTTTCAACGGTGGAAAAAGACCTAATTCCTAAGATTTTCGACCAGATTGTGTTAGATATTTTTAATAAAACCGCTGGAGAATGGTAGGAGTGAAGATGTCGGATAAATACTTGTCATCGACAACTGAAAGATGCTTAACTGATTGATTATGAACAAAGAATCCTTTTCATACTTGGTTGCTCATCCCGACGAGATTGGGAAAAACGATTTGGAAGCCCTCGAACAAATCGCTAGGGCGTATCCGTATTTTCAATTGGCACATACCTTGGTGGCAAAAGGTTATTATCATTTCAAAAACGAAGCTTTGGCCAATGAAAAAATTAGCCATGCCGCCGCTTACAGTATCAACCGCAATGGGCTACGCAAAATCATCACCGAGCAGTTTAGCAACGATACGCACGCAGGTGCACAAATAGATACCGCCTATTTGCATCGAGTAAAAGAGCGAGTAGAAGCCCAAAATCAGCAACATTTCAAAAACGAAGAACTGTTGCAAGCTTCTCTTAGCCATGAGGAAAGCCTGCTCGAAAGCATTGCACGCCGGCAACAACAGCAACTCGACATTATCAATACTTTTATCGAAAAAGACCCTGGGCTTATCAGAACGTCTAAAAGTCAGTTGCAACATACGCCCCAAAACGAAGATTTGGCTGCTCCTAGTACGCAGCCCAAGCACGTGATTATCACCGAAAACTACGCCAAAATCCTCACGATGCAAGGCAAATTTCAGAAAGCGATAGAAGTATATCAGAAATTAATTTTGAAATTCCCAGAAAAAAAAGCGTACTTTGCGGAAAAGATTCGAGAAATTCAATAAGGAAAGTAATTTTAAAAGAAATATTTTAACAACTTATTTTAAACAAATGTTCGGAGCAATTATTACTATTATTTGTATTGTAGCGGTATTGTTGGTATTGGTAGTATTGATACAAAACCCTAAAGGAGGTGGCATTTCTGGTGAATTTGGTGGTGCAGGTGCAAGCCAAATGTTTGGCGTTCAGCGTACTGGCGATATTTTAGAGCAACTCACTTGGGGTGGGGCAATCGTAATCGTATTGTTGTCATTGGCTTCAAAGTTTATCACAC
This sequence comes from Cytophagales bacterium, assembly GCA_013298025.1. GTDB lineage: Bacteria > Bacteroidota > Bacteroidia > Cytophagales > Spirosomataceae > Flectobacillus. Next base: position 250,022 of record JAAFJE010000003.1, read on the forward strand.
CAGCCGAAGCAGAAGGCATCAACTCAGTAAACGTAGAGAAAGCTGCTACAAAAACGATTCCTGCGGCAGTTCCAGCACCAGCGCCTGCTACTACGCCAGCGCCTGCGGCAACGCCTAACAAATAAAAATACATTTGCTATCTGTTATCCGTAAAACTATTTCGGATAAAAATCTTTTTAATCCTATTTAACGGATAACAGATAACGAATAAGCTACGCTTTAAACTTATCAAGCATCACTTCACAAATACGCCACCATTTTTCGCTTCGCTAAAGGCAACAACGTTTCTTGTAAAGGCATCAATAATTTCGACTCAATCAGGTATGTAGCTGGATTGGGCAAATGCTTGTATTTTTTTACCAATGCTATTTTCAAATTTTCAAACGTATTACTTGGACTGTACCGAACGGTGTCAATCAAGTAAGTTTTGATGCCCCGTTGTTTTTCGTGGTTATTTTCAAAAATGGTTACATTGTACTGATACACTTTTGTTTCATGAATCAAAGGTTCGTACAAAAACATATAGCCATCATTTTTGTATAAAGGCAAAATCCCAATAGGCGTTATGCTAATGCTATCTTCCATGCCTTTTCTTAGCTCTTCTCCTTCTTCGATGCCCCTTCTAAAACGAGGCAAGGCATAGTCGGTAATGCTCTCAATTTCGGCCAAATACTCGCTTTCGGGCTGGGCATCTGGCTCGTAATCTAAGGTCATGTTGTCGTTGTTGAATCCCTTGATACGCTTAGGGAAATTTTTGGCCATTTGCTCTAGCCCCGATTTAAAGTACAACGAATACTCGTAATGCCTTTGTAAATCCAACAAGTCGGGATAGAGTTTTTTGGCTTGAAAGTTAGTTTTGACCGATTGTAGATACGAAAGCAAGACATACTTTTTATACTCGAAGTCGATAAGTCCTGCGGTTAACCAGTCTTTTTCTAAGGTTTTCATCGTGACCTCCTTTCTTTAAAAAATAAATTAGCTACCTAAAGTTAAGCATTTATAGGAATTTTCAAAATTTCAAAGCAAGTTTTCAAACGCTGTCAGTTATGAACCTTTTTTTGTCATATTTTTTCTTAAAAAAAGAAGAAAAAGAAAAAATTAAAAACAAATACAAACAATTTGTCAGGTATCCTGACAATATTTCAGCTTATTATGCAATGGCATAAAAAATGCAATAAACCTAGGCGTTGGGGCAGTATAACGACAAACGGTGAAGGAGTTTATACACCCCAACATCTGACCTAAAAATTCAACAAAAAAAATAACAACTTATTCAAAAAAATGTCAACAGTAAGTATCAAACCATTAGCTGACAGAGTTCTAGTTGAACCAGCAGCAGCAGAAGAAAAAACTGCATTCGGAATTATCATACCTGACACTGCCAAAGAAAAGCCCCAAAGAGGAACAGTTGTAGCGGTAGGTTCTGGCAAAAAAGATGAACCGATGACTGTTCAAGTTGGCGATACTGTATTGTACGGCAAGTACTCAGGTACAGAAATCTCAGTAGAAGGCAAAGACTTCTTGATTATGAGAGAAAGCGATATTTTCGCAATCCTTTAATGGTAGCTATCAGCTATTAAAGTGTAAAACAAAAAATAGAATTTTGGAACTGTTGAATGAATGATGTATTCATGATCAAATCCTCAAATCTTTAAAATTTCAAATTAAAACAATGGCAAAAGAACTATTTTTCGACACAGACGCACGTGAAAAGTTGAAAAGAGGCGTTGATACATTAGCAAACGCAGTAAAAGTTACCTTGGGTCCTAAAGGCCGTAACGTAATCATTGATAAAAAATTCGGTTCACCTACTATCACTAAAGATGGTGTTTCGGTAGCGAAAGAAATCGAATTGGATGATGCCGTTGAAAACATGGGTGCTCAGTTGGTAAAAGAAGTTGCTTCTAAAACCGCAGACCAAGCAGGTGACGGTACAACAACGGCAACGGTATTGGCACAAGCGATTTATACGATTGGTTCTAAAAACGTAGCGGCTGGTGCTAACCCAATGGATTTGAAACGTGGTATCGACAAAGCTGTTACGGCTGTAGTGGGTTCGTTGAAATCACAATCGAAAGCTATCGAAACTTCACAAGAAATTGCTCAAGTAGCTACTATTTCTGCCAACTCTGACCTAACTATCGGTACAATGATTGCCGATGCAATGGACAAAGTAGGTCGTGAAGGTGTAATTACGGTAGAAGAAGCTCGTGGTACTGAAACTGAAGTAAAAACAGTAGAAGGTATGCAGTTCGACCGTGGTTATTTGTCGCCATATTTCGTAACAAACACAGAGAAAATGGAAGCTGAATTAGACCGTCCATTTATCTTGATTTCTGAGAAGAAAGTTTCTTCGATGAAAGAATTGTTGCCAGTATTGGAAGGCGTTGCTCAAACAGGTCGTCCTTTGTTAATCATTGCTGAAGACGTTGACGGTGAAGCGTTGGCTACTTTGGTTGTAAACAAAATCCGTGGTGCATTGAAAGTGGCTGCGGTGAAAGCTCCAGGTTTCGGCGACCGTCGTAAGGCTATGTTGGAAGACATCGCTATTTTGACAGGCGGTACGGTGATTGCAGAAGAGCGTGGATTCAAACTAGAAAACGCTACGATTCAATACCTTGGACAAGCCGAGAAAGTAATCATCGACAAAGACAACACCACTGTTGTGAATGGCGTTGGTGCAAAAGAAGATATTCAGGCACGTGTAAACCAAATCAAGGCTCAAATCGAAAATACTACTTCTGACTACGACCGTGAGAAATTGCAAGAGCGTTTGGCTAAGTTGTCGGGTGGTGTAGCAATCCTTTACATTGGTGCGGCTACAGAAGTAGAAATGAAAGAGAAGAAAGACCGTGTTGACGATGCCCTTCATGCTACTCGTGCAGCCGTTGAAGAAGGTATCGTAGCTGGTGGTGGTGTAGCCCTTATCCGTGCGATTGCTGCATTGGATGGCTTGAAAGGCGACAACGACGACCAAACAACTGGTATCAACATCATCCGTCAGGCAATCGAATCTCCATTGAGAACGATTGTAGCGAACGCTGGTGGCGAAGGCTCAGTAGTGGTAAACGCTGTAAAAGCTGGCGAAGGCGATTATGGCTATAATGCTCGTGAAGATAAATACGAAAATATGTTGGCAGCAGGTATCATTGACCCAACGAAAGTAACTCGTTTGGCACTTGAAAACGCTGCTTCTATCGCAGGCTTGTTGTTGACAACCGAATGCGTAATTGCCGACAAACCATCGTTAGAAGCTCCAGCAGCACCACATGGTGGCGGTATGGGCGGTATGATGTAATCTTATCGTGCTTCTTTCAAAAAGGGGGACTTGCTTGGCAAGTTCCCCTTTTTCATGTTAGAGTAGCTATATCATTTTTACTAATGACCTATGAAAGTCTTTGGGTTTCTTGGCATTGTACAAAATGTAACAAAAAAAATGTGAAAAAACTTAGCCTAAAAATATCCTACTTATCTAAATTTAATCTAATTTTGATACAAAATTTATGTAGATACACAAAACCCTTGTTAAGTACAATTACTTATCTGAAAAAACTAGCAAAAAGCCATTTTTACATAAATAAAGTACAAAAAATAACTTATTTGATTAGTTGTTTTTTTTGTATAACAACTTCAATAAATCTAATTTTAAAACAATCTTTTTCGAGCCTCAAAAAGGTATAATAATAAATTGAAAATGAGTGTTTTATTATATACTTACAAAATAGGTTTATCAAAGAAGGCTTTGGGAAAAACATTCTAGTTCATCAAGCAGTATAGCATGTGTATCACTTAAATTTTATGTTGAATTTATAACCAAAAGACAAAGTTCTTTAGTGAGAAATGCGTAGAAAAATTAAAAATGCTGCCAACTATTCAGATGTAGTATTGATAGGGGCAGGTATCATGAGTGCCACTTTAGGCGTACTTTTGAAAGAGCTTCAACCAGATTTAAAAATCACCATTTTTGAACGTTTAGATTTGGTTGCTGGAGAAAGTTCTGATGCTTGGAACAACGCTGGTACAGGCCACGCTGCTTTGTGTGAACTAAACTACACGCCTGAAAAGCCCGATGGCAGTGTAGATTGCTCAAAGGCATTAAAGATTTATGATTCCTTCCAAGTTTCTCGTCAGTTTTGGGCATACCTTATTGAAAAAGGCATTTTGCCTTCTCCCGAAAGCTTCATTCAATCGGTGCCACACATGAGTTTTGTGCATGGCGAAAATAATGTCAATTACCTTAAAAAACGCTACGATATACTCAGCCAATATGCTCCGTTCAAAGATATGTCTTATACCGAAGATGGGGAGGCTATCAGCAAATTGATTCCCTTGGTGATGGAAGGACGCAATCCAGAAGAACCCATCGCTGCTACTTATACCGATGCGGGTACCGATGTCAATTTTGGTAATTTAACTCGTATGCTTTTCGATTATTTGAAAAGCAAAGACGACGTGAAAATTCGTATGCACCACGAGGTAACAGAACTCAAACAGTTGGAAGATGGCAACTGGTGTATTACGCTCAACAACTTGGCTACCAAGAAAAGTAATAAAAAGAAAATATATGCCCATTTTGTATTTGTAGGTGCTGGTGGTGGAGCTTTACCATTACTCGAAAAATCGGGTATCGAAGAGGGCAAAGGCTTTGGTGGTTTCCCTGTGAGTGGGCAATGGCTCAAATGCAACAATCCCGACGTGATAGAACGCCACAATGCCAAAGTGTATGGTAGAGCTGCTGTTGGTGCGCCTCCGATGTCGGTGCCTCACCTGGACTCTCGTATGATTGATGGCAAAAAAGAGCTGTTGTTTGGCCCTTATGCAGGCTTTACTACTCGTTTCTTGAAAGAAGGTTCTCTCATGGATTTACCTTCTTCTATCAAGCTCAACAACGTTATTCCAATGCTACAAGCAGGCTTGCATAATATCGACTTGACCAAATACCTCATCGAGCAAGTGATGCAGTCGCCAGAAGACCGCCTCGAAGCACTCAAAGAATATTTCCCTAATGCCGAAATGAAAGATTGGGAGCTTTTAATGGCTGGTCAACGGGTGCAAGTAATCAAAAAACACCCAGAATTGGGCGGTGTGCTTGAGTTTGGTACAGAAATCGTGGCTGCTTCCGATGGCTCTATTGCAGCCTTGTTGGGTGCTTCGCCAGGGGCATCAACTGCCGTTGATATTATGGTACAATTGCTTCAACGTTGCTTTAAAGAAGAATTTGCTACGGAAGAATGGCAAGAAAAAATTAAAGCCATGATTCCTTCGTATGGACAATCGTTGGTAGCAGATGAAAGTTTATTTAAGCAAATCAACGACTGGACAAACGAGGTGTTAGGTTTAAAATCTACCACAGTTACAGTATAATCGTTTTAGCTATTAGACTTTTTACTATAAACAAAAAAATCCACTCAGTATATGAGTGGATTTTTCTGTTTACTAAAGTTCTGTTATTCTTCTATACCTGTATTGGCTTGAGGTTTTTCAAAATTCCATTCATCACGTACCAGTTTTGTGTTGTTTGGATACACCTCATTGAGCGTATTGGCATCATACACTCGCCCATTTTTTACGACCATTTTCACCGTATTGGAATGGCGGATATTTTCTAAAGGATTTTTATCCAAAATAATTAAATCGGCAAGTTTGCCTTGCTCAATACTACCCAAATCTTTATCCAAACCCAAGGCCTTTGCCCCTAAAATAGTAGCTACTTTCAAGGCATCGTGAGGTTTCATGCCGCCACTTTGCATCGACCAAAGTTCCCAATGATAGCCCAAGCCTTGAAATTCGCCATGACTACCAATGCCAGCCAAAGCACCATTTTCGACCATCGCTTTCATTGATTTGGCGTGTTTTTGAAATACGTGTTCTTCGGGTAAAAACCAGCCCGATACCCTTCTTGTCTTGGCTGCAAGTTCTTCGTAAGGCATGAAGTACTGCATTTTTTTATCATGGTAAGGGTCTTCTGTTTCAAAGTAATAAATTTCGGCAAAAGGCCCACCATAAGACACCAAGAGCGTAGGCGTAACCGCCATTTGAGCATAGCTAATCGCTTTTACCACATCTTTATAAAGCGGATATACCGGAATGGCGTGTTCGTGTCCGGGGTAGCCATCTAGCAGGTTGGTCATGTTTAGTTTATAATTTAATCCTCCTTCGGTAGTAGGCATCAATTGTTGGTCTTTGGCCGCTTTGATAATCCATTGGCGGGTTTGTCGATTACCCGTCAAGTACATTTTGATGTATTTTGTATGAAAATATTTGCTGTATTGTTTGAGGGCATTACTCGCACCAGTCGAATCTTTGATATTGTACGACCAAAACCCAACCCCAGGGCCAGTCGAGTAAATACGAGGGCCTACCATTTTGCCAGCTTCCACCATATCGCTGTAGGTAAGTACATCGGTTGTACTGGTTTGGGGGTCACGGGTCGTCGTAACACCATACGCCAAATTGGCGGCATACATCCAAACTTGATTTTTTTGAATACCCCATTGAGGCCATAAATGGGCGTGCGTATCGACAAAACCCGGAAGAATGGTTTTGCCTCCCAGCTCAATCACTTTTGCCTGAGCAGCTTTCAAGCTACCACTTTTCCCTATGGCTTTGATGCGATTGTTTTCGATAAGAATATCACCATTCGATAAGACCTCTTCTCCTTTCATGGTGATGATTCTTGCCCCTCGCAACAAAATACTGGCTTGTGGGGTATCTTTGGCATAAAAGACCTTGATGGCTGTTTCGGTGGGTTGGTAGCGTTCGGCTTTTTTAGCCACCTTTTTTTCATCTTTTACTTTGGCGGTATCTTTAGGAGCTTTTTCTTGGGCTTTTTTGGCTATTTTTACACTATCTTCAAAAGCTTGGTAGCGTTCCAAATCATATTCAACATAGAAACGCCCTAAAGCCCAACGCACCTTTTTTGCATCGTTCGACCAAGACGGAAATTCTCCTCCCAATTCGGTTAGTTTTTGTGCAGGAAACTGAGCAGAAGAGGCATCAGCCACCGAAATATTCACTGTTTTGCCCGTTTGAGGTAACGTAACGACATAAATATCATTGTTGATTTGTGCCAAAGCTTTATCACCTTCGGGCGAAATAAGCACCTGAGAAGCATTAGAAGCACGATTGACTTCCATGGCATTGGCGGCTTTTTCGGCAAGCATACAATTATGCACATAATCTTCGCCTTCGATACTCATGCCGTAGGTGGTAATGCCCGAAATTTTGGCGTGCGTTTTTTCGTCTGTACCATCCCATTTGATAGAAAGCAGTGAACCTTCGTTGCCACTCAGGTAAATTCTGTCTTGTTGTTTTTTGACAAAATGCGGAAATGCCCGGTCTTTGGCTTGGTCGATGACCGTAATAACGCCCCCTTTGGTATCAATCCAGCACAATTCATCTTCGGCACTATGGGCTACAGGGCCAATAGATTCTTGGTAAGTACGCATTTTACCACGAATAAAAACTAAGCGTTCGTTGGAAGGTGAAAAAACGGGCTGACTATAAATAGCAGGCGTATTGGTTATTTTTTGTAAACCCGAACCATCGGCATTGACCTTGTAGAGATGTCCGCCTTGGGCTGTCCAAGTAACAAACGCCAGTTGTCGCCCATCGTTCGACCACGTAGGTTGTGCTTCGGTAAAGTCGTGGTTGCTGAGGCGTTTGGGCGTTCCGTTGGGATAATCGACTACATACAAACGATTGAGAGCAGTAAAAGCTAATTGTTTGCCATTCGGAGAAGCCACTACATCTCTTATTTGCGTAACTAAGGCATGAGAAGTATCGCTAATAGGATATTTAAAATTCAGTTGTGGCCCCATTTCCAGTGCCATGTCCACTGTAAAAGGAATATTGATTGGCGAGCCACCATTGAGGGCAATTTTATAAATTTTGCCTCCATAAGATGCCACAATAAATTGATTGTCAGGCGTAAAGCTCATACTCGGCAAAACGCCCATAGTAGCGATAGATTCTTGGTCGTCACGTTGTACGGGATAGGCAAGCCATTGTTCGTCGCCAGAGGCTAAATTACGCAAGACCAAACCCGTTTTTTCTTCGAAACGAGAACCATACACCAGCCATTTACCATCGGGCGAAAGCGTAGGCGTAAAAGCCGAGCCATAGCGTGAAGTGATGGTAGTGCGTTTGCCATTTTCACGGTCGTACATCCCAATTTGGTACTGAGGCATCATGGCATTGTAGTTCCAAGCACCCGTGCGTTGCGAGAAATAAATATAGCGACCGTCGGGACTAAGAGCAGGGTCGATAGTTTTGAGGTTGGCAGGCTGGTCGATGAGTTGTACGCCTCCACCACCATCTTTATGCACCATCCAGAGTTGCACATTCATGCGACCTTTGGCAAACACGATATAGTTGCCATCGGGAGTCCATTCGGCGGCCTCGTAATTTTGGTCACGGTCTTTGGTAATTTGCAAGGTATCTTTTTTTTCAAAATCAATCACCCACACATTATCAGAGCCACTTCTATCCGAAATAAAAAGTAACTTTTTCCCATCCGGACTATAGCGAGGATGCGTATCGAAGGCAAGGCCTTTGGTAAGATTTTGGGCTGTACCTCCTGCGATAGGCAAAGTGTATAAATCGCCCATGAGGTCGAATACGAGCGTTTTACCATCGGGGCTCACATCGAGTGACAGCCAAGTACCCTCATTGGTTTGGGATTTGAGTTTGCGGGTAGCTTTAAGTGGCAGGTCTTTGTAGCGGACAAAGCTAGTCGTATCTTTTTTGAGGCTATCGGTGGTGGTACGCACCGATTGTCCAGAGCGTTTGAGGGTCATTCCTCCCGTAGCAAAGCAAGCGATAAGGAATACACCAAAGAAAAGTTTGAGATTCGTTTGTTTGATAAAGTATGATTGCATACGCCCAACAAGTTAAGTGAAGTATCCTCTAAAATACAAGTTCTGGCGGAGCTTTCAAAATAAAGTGTGTGGGGGGAAATGTCAAAAAAACAAAATATGCTATCAAACACAGTTTTATGGAGTATTATTCTTAACAAAAAAGGAAGCCTCAAAGGCTTCCTTTTTATGCTATTATGAATGATGCACTGCCGTTTCTTCGGGCTTGGATGGAAACCACGACTGCCACTTTTCTTTGATGCGGTCAACGCTGTAATAAGCCATTGGCACGACAAAAACGGTTAGAATTAAACTCGACGAAAGCCCACCTATCAGTACCCAAGCAAGCCCATTTTTCCATTCTGCTCCTGCTCCTTTGGCAATGGCTATCGGCAACATCCCTGCAACCATAGCAATGGTGGTCATCAGAATCGGACGTAAACGGGTGGCGCCGGCTGCCAACAGGGCTCTGTAGGTACTCATGCCTTCTTCTTTTTGGTGATTGGCAAAGTCCACAATCAAAATGGCGTTTTTGGCTACTAATCCGAAAAGCATGATAATCCCTAACATCGTAAACATACTCATCGACGAGATGGCTAAATTGAGGGCTAAAAATGCCCCAATAAATGCCACTGGAATAGAAAACAAGACGACAAATGGATAAATAAAGTTGTCGTACAAGGCTACCATTACCAAATACATCAGCAATAAGGCTGCCAAGAGGGCTTGCGACAAAGCTCCCATTGATTCTTCTTGGCGTTCTATATCGCCAATCCATCGCAAGTCAACGCCGTTGGGAAGGGGTTTTTCTTGTAAGGATTGATTAATTGATGCCGACAAAATCCCTGCGGTGATGCCCAAAATATTGCTTTTGATGGTCACAGAGGTACGTCTGTCTTTGCGTTCTAATACGCTTGGCCCACTTCCTTGTACTACTTTAGCAAATTGGCTCAATTTGATAGACTGCCCAAGGTTATTGATAAAGGTCAGGTTTTCGAGGTCTTCGGCATTTTTTCTGTCAAAATCATCCAATCGTACATTAATATCGTACTCGCTTGTGCCTACTCGGTATTTTACATCGGTATTGCCGGCTAAAGCATTTTGTAAAGAAGCCCCAACAGCATAAATATCTAAACCCATCTGAGCCATTTTTTCACGGTCGATGTCAATTTCTAGTTGTGGATTGCCTTCTTCTACACTCAAAGAAACGTCGTTTGAGCCGGGCATGGCTTCAATGCGTTGCTTGAGGTCGTTGGCGGCTTGCATCAACAACATGGGGTCTTCGGCATTCAATACAATTTGAATGGGTTCGCCCGTATTGACCATACCCAACACAGCCGAACGGATTTTTACCCCTGGAAACATCGCTTCGAGCTTTTTACTCGTTTCTATCATATAGTTTTCGGTAGGAACTTTGCGTTTGTTGGCATCTATCAATTTGACCAATAGTTCCGATTTATAATCACTTCCTACCGAAAGAATAGAGGCAAAACCTGTGGTACTTGGCCCTGCTACGTTGCTGAAAACGGTGGTTACTTCGGGCTGTTTGAGGAGGTATTCTTCTATAGCTCTTGTCTTGAGGTTGTTTTCAACTACCGTAGTGTTTTTGTCGTATTCGAGTTTGTACTGAATCTTACCTTGGTCGCCCGATGCTACCAACTCGCTTCCCAAAATACCCATGTTCATCACGTATCCAATACCTACAAAAAGCGAGATGACAATAGCTGTTGTGATAAGTTTGTGTCGCAATACCCAACTAAGGGCTTCTACATAAACATGGGTAAGCCAAGTCAAAAAGTCTTCAAACCAAATTAAAGGTTTATGAAACCAGTTGTTGGGGTTCAATACCGTAATTTTGCCAAACCTCGAAGCCAACCAAGGCGTTAAGGTATAACATACAAAAAGACTCATGAGGGTTGCCGTCACGATGGTCAAAGAATATTGGCGAAGGATGGCCGAAATGGTGGTATTTACCAAGGCAATTGGACCAAATACTACTACGTCAACCATTGTAATAGCCAAGGCCGAAAAGCCAATTTCACTACGACCGTCTAAGGCTGCTTGGCGTTTGGGTTTGCCAAAATGCAGGTGTCGGTGGATATTCTCAAGCACCACAATGGAGTCATCAACCAAAATCCCAATCACGAGCGACAAGGCCAAAAGTGTCATGAGGTTGAGCGAATAGCCTAATACATACATGACAATAAAGGTTGAAATCAATGAAGTTGGAATAGCCAGCAGTACAATCAATGAATCACGCACGCTGTGCAAAAACAACAACATGATAGCGGCTACCAAAATGACGGCAATCATCAAATCGTGCGTTACGGCGTTGGCCGATTCGAGGGTAAAGTCGGCGGTGTCGTCGGCAATGATAATTTTTACCTGTGCTGTTTGGTATTTTTGCTCGATGCTCGCTATTTTTTGCTTAACCAATTTGCTGATTTCTACGGCATTGGCACCGCCTTGTTTTTTAATCAAAATACCTACACCATTTTTACCATTATAACGGCTAATGGCTGATACTTCTTTGACAATATCGCTTACAGAGGCAATATCTCTGAGGTGAATTTCACTGCCTTGGGTGGGTTTTGCCACGATAAGGTCGTTGATTTCTTCTACCGAAGAAAATTTACCCGTTACACGCACGGTCATTTGGGCAGTGCGTTCTTTGACTTTCCCCGCAGGAAATTCGGCATTGGCACGGTTGATGGCGTTGGTTACTTGGTTGATGGAAAGCCCATAGAATCGAAGTTTATCTTGGTCGATATTTACTTGAATCTCACGCTCTTGTCCGCCTACAATCGTGATTTCGCCGATGCCTTGAATTTGCTGTAATTGTGGACGAATTTGGTTTTTGATTAAATCATAAAACTGGGCATTGTCTAGCTTAGACGTAGCCGACAATTGCATGATAGGCTGGTCGTTGGGTGAAACTTTTGAGATATTAGGACTTTTCACTTCTTTGGGTAACAACGACATCAAATTGTTGAGCTTTCGTTGTACTTCTTGCTGTTTGCTGTCCATATCAACGCCCATCGAAAACTCGGCCACCACAATAGATGTGCCTTCATACGATTGAGAAGTGATACTTTTGATACCATCAATGCCGCTCAGTACATCTTCTATTTTCTTTGAAACCGTTTGTTCTACGTTGCTAGGGGCTGCACCCGGATACATCGTCGAGATGATGAGCGTAGGTTGGGTCATGTCGGGCAACAGCTCGTAGTTTAATTTGCTGTAGGAAAAAAGCCCGCCTCCAATCAAAATTGAAAAAATTACAATGATGAGCGAAGGTCTTTTGATAGCTATTTCTGTAATTGACATATTGCTTATTGTCTTTTGAGGAAAATCAACCTTGTTATTGTGCTACTGTTACTTTACATCCGTCGGTCAAATTCACCAAGCCTCCTGTAGCTACTACCTGATTAGGACTCAACCCTTTGATTACCTGAATGTGCGTTTCGTTGCTGATGCCCGTTTCGATGTCGGTGAGTTTGGCAATGCCATTGGCCACAACAAATACTTGTGGTTTCTTGGTAGAGCCAACCAAGGCTGTACGAGGAATGCTCAACGATTGGTGGGCGGTACTGGCCGCAAGGTTTACTCGTCCGTACATCCCTGCTTTCAATGCTTCTGCACTGGGGTTTTTGACCAATACTTTTACTACAAAATTATGCGAAGCATCGGCTATCACCGAAACAAGCTCTACGATTCCTTGGAAAGTTTTATCAGGAAAAACATCGGTTTGTACCGCAATGATTTGTCCTTTTTTGAATAAAGTAATATTCTTTTCTGGAACGCTTACTTCTAATTTTACCTGACTGATGTCGTTCAGTTCGGCCATCGGCGAGCCAGGGCCAATTACCGAGCCTAAATCGAAGTTACGTTTGGTAATCGTACCAGCAAAAGGGGCTTTGATGGTAGCCATGCTGATTTGCTTTTTAAGCTGTTCGATTTGGGCTTTGGCAAGCAATAATTGGGTGCGAGCGTTGTCTATTTGTAAAGCTGTAATCCCCGAAGCTGCTTGCTCGAAGCGATTGAGGCTATTTTGGGCATTGTCGTAATTGGCCTGAGCCGAGCGTAATTGTGCTTGCAAAATCTCGGTGTCGAGTTGCGCTACAAGGCTACCCGATTGTACGTGAGAGCCTTCCTGAATGCCTACTTTGATGACCTTGCCATTGGTTTCCGACGAAATGACCACCGTGCGGTTGGGGGCAAAAGTACCCAAAAATGTAAGGTTTTCTTGGAAAGCATTGTATCGAATGGTATCGGCCTGAATCGTTACTTTGAGGTTGGTATCTTTGCGATATACTTTCGATTCTACAATATGTTTGTTTTCGGTAAGTTTCATGCCTACAAAACCTACAGAGGCGGCTACAATAACTACGCCTGCGGTGATAGAGATAGCTTTTTTCACTTGATTGAATGGTTTAATGCTTGGTTGTATGGTTACAAAAGTGTGCCTTGGGCTTTCTTTAAATTAAGTTCTGCCAATTTGATGTTGATTAATGCCCCTAAATAATTGTTTTGGGCATTTTTCAATTCGATTTCAGTGTTCAATACATCCGTGATTTTTGCCAAGCCACTTTTGTATTGTAAATTGATGTCTTCTTGTACTTTTTGTGCCAATAACAGGTTTCTTTTCTGATTTTGATAAGTAATAAAATTACTTTTTAAATCGGCCAAAGCATTGGCTACTTCTTGGTTGTTTTGTTGCTGGATTTGCTGTAATTGCAAGTCCATTTTCTTGATTTCCAACGATTTGATTTTCATGTCGTTTTTACGAGCAAAGCCATCAAAAATCGGAAAGCTCAGTTGCAGGGCTACTGCCGTAGAAGGATACCAACGATTGTTGAGGTTTTCAAACGGGTTTGCGTTGGTGTAAAACCCAGAAAAGCCTTGTGTACCAGTCAGATATAGCCTTGGCAAAGCACCTGCTTTGATATTTTGTGCTTCTAGCAAAGCCCCGTTTTTCTGCTCTAATACCTGCAAATAATTGGTTCGGTTGCTTGGTGCGGCAAATACGCTTGGCGTGCTTGGCACAGGTACATCTTTTTCCTGAAAAGATTCGAGGGCTATGGCTTTTTCCAAAGGCTCGTTCATCAAGGTTTTGAGCAAATTGAGGTATTTGTCAATGGTATTTTGCGTTGCTTCGATGTTGGCTTGGGTATTTTCTTTTGAAATAGAAAGGCGTTCAACGTCTATCTGCGTAGCAAGACCAGCTTTTTGTAAGGTACTCAAATGCTGTAAAAGCGATTCGAGGCGTTGGGTATTTTCACGAAGTAAGTTGGCTTGTGCCATCAACGACTGAATGTTGTAATAGGTGGCCATTACGTTGTAAACCAATTCTTCTTTGGTATTTTTTACCTGTAAATCGCTCATCGAAACCACTATTTTGGCAGCTTTGAGGGCAATCAGTACCGAAGGGTTAAACAAGGCTTGTTGGAGTTGTAAGCCCACCGTTTTGGTTTGAGGGACGCTCAATTGAGCGGCAGTATAAACGCCCACAGGGCCACCAAAAACATCGGCAGGAATCAACTGCACGGGTACTTTAAATTGGTATTGGTATTGTGTTGAGAAGTGGATGTTGGGGTATAGCCCACTTTTGGCTTTGTCGATTTGTGCATTGGCACGCGCTAAGTCCAACTGACTGGCTTCTACTTGTAAGTTGTTTTTGAGCGCTGCATCTACACACGATTGTAAGGAATAGGTGTTTTGGGCAATAAGCTTGCTAGGCAAACTCCAAGCAATCCACAACATTCCGACATACACCCAGTGTTTATAAGCTTTCATAATTGTATTGAAAAGTGTTTAGTGAAATAAAAAAGGTTTAATAATGTGTCTGTTGAATTTTATCATTCAATTGCTTTCTTTTTTAAAAGTATATTTAAAATGATTTCCTTTCGTTCGAGTATCAATTGCCTGAATGCTTCTTCGTTGAGGTCGAATACTTTCTGAATCAGGGCTTTAGATACCACAGGATAAGTGCAAAGTGAAAGAAGATTAATCATAAACTGCGTAGCCGTGATTGGCTCAATGGTACCTAGTGCTATTTCGGCTTCTACTTTGGGGGCAAATACATCTACAACCTCCGTCTTGATTTTATCAAAACTATTCAAAATGAGCGACTGTTCTTTTTCGTTCAACGCCGTAATAATGAAGGTTTCGAGATACGGAAAATCTAAGGCTTCTTGGGTTACGAGGTCGATGAAGCGACTGATTTTTTCCCGAAAACTAATGTCGGTTGCCATGATGCTCTGAATTTTGACGTGCATCATGTCGATACCATCTTTTAATACCGCTTCAAACAGTAAATCTCTGCTTCTAAAATAGTAATGAATCAAAGCACGATTGACCCCCGCTTCGTTGGCGATTTCTTGCGTTGTAGCATTGAACCGCCCTTCTTTGAAGAAAATCTTCTTAGCGGTTTCTCTGATATGAATTTCTGTTTGGATGTCTTTCCCAGCCATAAAGTATAGTAAGCAAAGTGAGGCAAAAAGGCTTGAATAGCGCTGCCCAATTGAATTGATGACACAAATGTAGCATATAATTTTTTTATTAACAAAAATATTTAACAAAAATGTTAATCAAAAAAGATAAACGGTAGAAAAGCCCAGATAAGTGGTTTTTTACCCAATAAAAATGGCTTTCGACTACGCAAGTCGAAAGCCATTTTTATTAGATGGGAAAAACTCAATTGGTATTTTCTCAAGTTTTCTGTTTCTTCTTTTTGGCTGCTGGAAACAGCACATTATTTAGGATAAGCCTGTAGCCCGGCGAGTTGGGATGAAGGTTCAAGTCGGTTGGTTCTTCGTTGACAAAGTGCTGATAATCTTCGGGGTCGTGTCCGCTATAAAATGTCCAGAAGCCTTTCAAAAATGTACCATGAATATAACGGGCTTCGTTCAGCGAGCGGTTTTCTCCCAAAACAGTCACTTCGGGTTTGATAAGCGATTTTTTAAACGAAGTGGTTTGTCCCATAAAGCCATGAATGGTGTTTTCGTGGTTTTGGGTAAGCATGGTAGGAATGGGGTCCCATTTGGCCGAAAATTGAAATAAATTAAAATAATCGTTGCTTTCCGATACCGGTCGCTCGTTGCTTGGATAGGCTTCTATCGACGAAAACTCTATGACCTGTGGGTGAAAAATAAGCTCGAAATTTTGAAAGGCAAAAGTGTTTTCAAAATTGAGTTTATCGTTAGCTTTATGGTCATAGCCGTCGCCATCATAAAAGGCATCCACAATGTCGAGTCCTTCGGCTGCCAAAGCAATGTCGTAGGTATCGGTGGCGGTACACATGGCAAACATATAGCCACCGCCTGCCACAAAGTCACGGATTTTCTTCACAACGCCAAGCTTGAGGTCAGAGACCTTGCGATAGCCATATTTGGCGGCATTTTTTCGGTCTTCTCGCACTTGGGCTTGGTACCAAGTTTGTCCGTTTTGGTTCCAAAATTTACCCATTTGTCCCGTAAAATCTTCATGGTGTAAATGCAGCCAATCGTATTCGGGTAGTTTTCCCTCAAGCACTTCTTCGTCGAAAATAAGGTCATAAGGAATTTCGGCATAAGTCATGGCAAGGGTTACGGCATCGTCCCAAGGTTGGGCGGTTTTGGGCGAATACACGGCTACTTTAGGAGGCTTTTGTAGTTTTACTACGTCCATATTTACGCTAGGACTGCTCAGTTCAGCCCTGATATTGGCAGCGTCGGCATCGGAAATAACCTCATAGCTTACCCCCCGAATGACCAGTTCGTTCTGAAATTTCTGGGCTTGTACAGTCATAAAAGCACCCCCTCTGTAATTGAGTAGCCATTCTACTTCGGTTTCGTGGGTTTTCAAAATCCAATAGGCAATGCCATAGGCTTTGAGGTGGTTTTTTTGGGTTTCGTCCATCGGAATCAAGATGTACGAAGCAAAAAGCCTTGTGCTGCAAAGAAAAAATATGATAAACGGAAATATAAGACGTTTCATTGGTTTGAGTATTTGACCATTCCAGAACTAAATTTGCTGTTGCCCAAAAGCAAGACAAAACAGTGTAATTATAACGAAATTACAAGAAAAAATTGCAAAGTGGTCTATTTTTATCCATTTCAGCTTATTCATCAAATACATGAATTATTTAGAAAATATCCGAGAAGCCCTGCGTTCGATTCAAGCCAATATGCTACGAACCGTTCTTACTGCCATGATTATTGCCATCGGGATTACGGCATTGGTGGGTATTCTAACGGCCATTGATGGCATCCAGAGTTCGGTTGATAACAGTTTTTCGGGCTTGGGTGCTAATTCTTTTGATATTCGTAACAGAGATGTTTTTAGAATAAGAAAAGAAGGAGAAAAAGAACGAAACTATCCGCCGATTGATTACCGTGAAGCCAAAATGTACAAAGCCCGTTTTGGTAAGTCGGCAGTGATTGGCATGAAATCGAATGTTACCATGAATGCCGAAATAAAATATGCCTCGAAAAAAACCAATCCTAATACCCGATTGATAGGTTTAGACGATAATTATTTAGACATGAAAGGCTATAAAATTGCCCGTGGGCGACAGTTTTCCAACAACGATTTGACGGCTGCTACCAATGTTTGTATTCTTGGAATAGATGTAGTA
The DNA here is from genome assembly GCA_013298025.1 of Cytophagales bacterium. Lineage (GTDB taxonomy): Bacteria > Bacteroidota > Bacteroidia > Cytophagales > Spirosomataceae > Flectobacillus. The sequence continues at coordinate 267,494 of JAAFJE010000003.1, forward strand.
AATCAGGTTTTTGATAAAAATGTGGACCCACTCAATGAAGAAATAACGATTCTTGGGGGTAAATATAAAGTGATAGGCTTGCTGGAAAAAAAGGGTAGCTTTATGGGCGGAGGCGACGACCGAGTGGTGTTTGTGCCTTTAGAAACAGGGCGAAAAATGGCACAAGGCCGCAGCTTAACCTTCGACATCGTAACCTCTGTAGCCAATATTCAAAGCATAGAAAACATCATGGAGGAAGCCAGAGGGGTCATGCGTATTGTTCGTCAAGACCGCCTAGGACAACCCGACTCGTTTTCGATAGAACGCTCCGATTCGTTGGCCAAACGTTCGGAAGAAATTACAGGCGTGTTGCGTATCGGAGGTTTTGGAATTGGCTTTATTACCTTGCTAGGGGCTGCTATTGCGTTGATGAACATTATGATGGTGTCGGTGACGGAAAGAACCCGTGAAATTGGCATCCGAAAATCGCTAGGGGCAACCTCCCGCATCATCAGAACACAATTTTTGATTGAAGCCATCGTCATTTGTATTTTGGGTGGATTAGGCGGTTTGGTACTCGCCATTCCTATTGGCAACCTCATCGCTGGCGGCTTGATGGGCGGAACGTCTAGCTTTATTTTTCCGTGGTTATGGATGATGGTGGGTATTCTGGTTTGTGTAATTGTAGGGTTATCGTCGGGTATTTATCCTGCACACAAAGCTTCTAAGCTCGACCCGATAGATGCCTTGCGTTATGAGTAAAAAATATCAAAAAATAAAGTTTTTATAGTGCTTTCATAGTCAGAGGATTAAAACAACTGTTAGCAAAAAGTTTTCTTTTTTTTAAATTTTACATTTGCACAGCTAATTTTAATCCTCTATTTTTGCATCACGAAAACGAAACAACAACTCGTTTGGTGAAGCCCAGGTGGCGGAATCGGTAGACGCGTTGGTCTCAAACACCAATGAGGTTACACTCGTGCCGGTTCGACTCCGGCCCTGGGTACGAAAGCGGAGCAGCAATGTTCCGCTTTTTGTTTTTCTTCTAAATCTCCTTGCCATGTTTCTGCTAAAAAGTTAAAGCTGGATAAAAGCTTTGGTCAAAAAGTGTAACTTTAGGTCTGAAAACCCTTCAAAAAACAAAAAAATAGATGAAATTCATGCAAAAACTAAGCTTTGCTATACTATTGCTGTGTAGTTATAGCAAAGCAACGATGGCACAAGCCACAGAAGCCATTCGGCTCAATCAAATAGGTTTTTACCCTAAAGCTATCAAACACGCTATTATTGTAGGAAACCATGCCAAGCTGTTTTATGTTATTGAGGCGACTCGCCACGATACAGTTTTAAAGGCTTCGCTTCAAACAGCCATCAAAAGTCCTTTTTCCGAAAAATATACCCAATTAGCCGACTTTTCAAGCCTACAGCAACAAGGAAAATTTTATCTCTATGTGCCATCTTTGGGCTATTCGTATGCGTTTGTGATTGCTCCAAGGGTACACGAGAAGGCATTACAAGCCGCCGTGAAAGGATATTATTTTCAACGTGCTTCTACGGCATTGCCCAAACAATACGCAGGCAAATGGGCAAGAAAAATGGGGCATCCCGACACCCAAGTGCTTGTACACGCTTCGGCTGCCAGTGCGACACGTCCTGCTGGAACAAAAATAGCCTCTCCGAGGGGTTGGTATGACGCAGGAGATTATAATAAATATATTGTCAATTCGGGCATTACAATGGGGACACTCCTTGCAACGCTCGAAGACTACCCAACAATTGTTCAACGAATGCCGCTCAATATTCCAGAAAGTCGCAATGCACTGCCTGATATGCTTGATGAAATCTTATGGAATTTGCGTTGGATGCTCACCATGCAAGACCCTGCCGATGGAGGAGTGTATCATAAATTGACCAATGCAGCTTTCGACGGAATGCAAACCATGCCTGCCGAGGCAACGAAAGAAAGATATGTGGTACAGAAAAATACCATTGCTAGTTTAGACTTCGCCGCAGTAATGGCACAAGCGGCAAGAGTCTTGCGTCCTTATCGCAAAACCTTACCTCTGTTGGCCGATTCTTGCCAGCAAGCCGCCATCAAGGCATTGCAATGGGCTACCGCCAACCCTCATGTGTATTATACGCAAGATGCTAACAACAAGGCGTTTGCACCAGCCATTACAACAGGGGGATACGAAGATAGACAAATAGACGATGAATGGTTTTGGGCTAGTGCTGAGTTGTACGTATTGACACAGCAAGAAGAATATGCTCAGACATTACAAAAAACGCTCAAGCAATCAATACCCATTCCTACTTGGAACCACGTGCAGGCGTTGGGCTATTATACTTTATTGAAAAATGCCCAAGTTATGTCGCCAAAACTTGCTACTTTATTGGAACAATGCCAAAATCAATTACTCGCCACAGCAGATGCCTTGCTCGAAGGACAAGAAAAACAACTTTATCACACGGTTTTTGGCAAAACTACAACCGATTTTGTGTGGGGAAGTACAGCCCATGCCGCCAACCAAGGAGTGTTACTGTTGCAAGCTTTTCGACAAACCAAAGCACCTAAATACTTACAAGCGGCTTTAGCCAATCTTGATTATTTATTGGGAAGAAACGGAACGGGCTATTGTTTTTTGACAGGTTTGGGCAGTAAATCGCCACAACACCCACATCATAGATTGTCAGAAGCCGATGGCGTACAAGCACCCGTGCCGGGCTTGTTGGTAGGAGGACCCAACCCTTCGCAACAAGACCATTGTGTGTATGCCTCGTCGGTAGCAGACGAATCTTATAGCGACCACGTTTGTTCGTTTGCTTCCAACGAAATCGCCATCAATTGGAACGCCCCTTTGGTGTATCTGTTGGCAGGAATTGAGCAGCACTATCGTTAAGCATGGAAAGGACAATATTTTGATTTATTTCCAAAATATTTTTTACAAAAAAGAACCCCGAAAATTGGATAGTATTTACCAATTTTCGGGGTTTTGCTGTACTTGCTGAAAAGATAAACGCAGCGTTATGGTGTTCATTTTCAAACACTAACTCACAATTGACAGTGCACAAATTTACTTTACCTCTTCTGTAAGAAATCGCATGGTGTCGATGCCATCGGCATAATCCGTCAGGCTAGGTTCTTGGGTTTTACCAAAAGCCACACTCGCTTCAAACCAAGCATCTTTACTGGCAATACACTGAATTTTATCGGTATGTTGCTCAATTTTGCTTGTCAACTCAGCCAATGAAGCATATTCTTCATAAAAAATCACCGAAATGGGCGATACCAAACTTTCATGCTGTGTAAGCACTAAAAAGCCATTGTCATAGTGCTTTACACCATTGACCAAATAAATAGACTTATTGTAATCGTAATTATTTTTGTATTTATGATGTAAAAAAATATCGCCATACGATTCGATGGCATCATAAAAAGGTGAAAAATTATAGCCCACAGGCACATAAAATTTAGAAATATTGCGACATCCCAGCCCATAATACGCCGTAATGTCATAGCCGAGTGCCTGAAAGTCTTGTTCCGATTCTTGTCCATTCAAAATAGCAACCGACGAGCGATTTTTACGAATAATATGGGGTTTGTTTTTGAAATAATATTCAAAATAGCGTGCTGTATTGTCGCTTCCTGTGGCAATAATAGCCTCTACCTCTTTGAGTTGCTCGGCTATTACAATAGGTATAGCAGGGGCAATGGTTTGCAGTTGGCGAATCAACGCTTGCATCAAAAATGTATCTTGCGAACTTAATTTGGCTACACAAGTATGCCCACTCATCACTACACAGAGCAAATCGTGGAAACCCACCGCAGGGATATTGCCTGCCATCACTACGCCTACTTTGCGAGAAACAGAAGCCTGAGCAGGAATGGCGTAGGGATTAATCCATTTTTGTAAATGATTGATTTCTAAGAAATTGTTGGCAATAGCTTGGAGCGACTGAGCCACATGGTGGGGTGTAAACCAATTGTTTTGGTGGTGGGCAATATCGGCCCATTGTTCGAGCGTTGCAGCGTTTTGAGGGTCTTTGAGAAAGTTACCAAGGGCTACAAAAGCCTGTATTCTTGCTTCGAGTGTCATATAATCCTGAAAATTTTCACAAAGATAAACAAAAGCAAGCAAATAAAATTTTTGTAATACTCTTTAAACAAAGTAGTCTATTCAGTGTTTCCTTATTAAATTTGCAGTCGGTTATCCGTTATGAATATTATTATCAGTAAATTTTGAATTTATGCCGATAATCATTCATGATAAACAGGTAGCTTTATAACGATAACATTTTACATTAATTGATTAATCTATGGCAATTATTATCACAGAAGAGTGCATCAACTGCGGTGCTTGCGAGCCAGAATGCCCTAATACAGCCATTTATGAAGGTGGCGTAGAGTGGACTTGGGGGGGCGGTACTAAATTGACAAACGTTGAACTTGAAGACGGTACCGTAATCAATGGCAAAGCGCCAATGCCTCCTGTTTCTGACGAATTTTATTATATAGTTTCAGATAAATGTACTGAATGTATGGGTTTCCACGAAGAGCCTCAATGTGCAGCGGTATGCCCAGTTGACTGCTGCGTACCAGACCCAGACTTTGAGGAAGACGAAGAAACCTTGCTTGCCAAAAAGGCTTGGTTGCACGCAGAATAATTTATTTGAATACTATGGCCGAAAGGCATTTAGCCCTAGCTTTTTGAAAAGCTAGGGCTTTTTTATTGATTTTGTACTATTTTTTCTTGAAATCGTAAACAAAGAATATTTGGTTATTTAGCATAAAAACAAAATATGTTGAAAATTAAACTCGCAAAGCTGTTTTTTGCGTAAAATTGAAATATTTCCGTATGAATATCAGGCTATTTTGGATTATTTTTTGAAAAAACTCAAAAAATAGGTTTAAAAATTAGCTAAAAAATTTGGATTAATGATTTTTACCTATAATATTTGCACTGTAATCAAGCATTAATTATTAATCAATTAACCAAATAATATTATGAAAAAAACATTAACAGCATTATTTTCTTTGTTTTTAGCCGTTCCTGCTTTTTCACAAGATAAAGAAGAAGATAAAGGAAAATTTACATTCTCTGGCTACATAGATTCATACTATCTAGCTAACTTCAATAACCCAAGAGATATGAAAAACCTAGGTGCATCTGGAACAGCCAGAGCATTCGACCAAAAAACAGGTTTTTCTTTGGGTTTAGTACAAACTAAAATTGGATACTCAACAAGCAAATCGGATGTAGTAGTAGATTTGACTTTCGGTCCCAATGCTGATTTAGGAAACTATGGTAACGTTCTAGGGCCATTAGGTAACGGTTCTTCTTTAGCAATCAAACAAGCCTATTTCAACTGGAAAGCTACTGATAAATTAACTTTGACGGCTGGTCAGTTTGGTACACACATCGGTTATGAAGTAATTGATGCTCCAGTAAACTACCACTACTCGCTTTCAAACTTGTTCAATAACGGTCCATTCTATCACGTAGGTGTAAAAGCAGCGTATGCTTTCTCTGACAAATTCGCTTTGATGGGTGGTATTGTTAGTGGTGTTGACCAACTTTACAGCAACAACGACAAGCCAGGTTTAATCGCTCAAGTATTTGTTCAGCCAACAAGCGGTTGGAATGTGTATGTAAACGGTATCACAATCAACCGTAACGCAAAAGACCCTGCGACTGGTAAAACGCCTTCAGGTACATACAATTTGTTGGATTTAACAACTACGTACCAAATCACAGAAAAATTCTTGTTTGGTTTGAATGCTGCCACAGGAGAGCAAGAAGGTAAAACTTGGGGTGGTTTTGCCGTATATCCTAAGTATGATTTCTCTAGTACATTTAGCTTAGGTGCTCGTTATGAGTCGTTCTCAAATAAAGATGGAGTAACTGCTCTTAAAGATGCTTCTGGAGCTGGTGTGTCTGTAAATTCATTCACTATTACGCCAACATTTACTGTAGCCGACGGTCATTTGTTATTGAAGCCAGAATTAAGAATAGATTCTTATGACAAAAACTTCTTCGTTGATGGCGATGGTAAAGACCAAAAATCTCAAACAACATTGACTTGGGCAATGATTTACAAATTCTAAGATTTTTCCACAGAAGGGTGATTGCACACCCTTCTGTGCTACTATAGCATCTCTGAAAACAATTCCATAAACCCTAAAATACTTTAGTATCATGACACAACAAAAACCAACTTGGATTCCCATGATTGTGCTGTTGCTTGTAGCAATTGCAGCAGCTTTTGTACCAACGCCTGGTCCTGCCGTAACAGAAGGCATCGACACTGGTGATACGGCATGGATGTTAGTTTCTTCAGGTCTTGTATTATTGATGACACCTGGCTTGGCTTATTTCTATGGTGGTATGGTAAACCACAAAAACGTAATCTCTACCATGTTGCAATCTTTCATTGCTATGGGGGTAATTACGCTTATCTGGGTACTATTCGGCTTTAGTCTTGCTTTTGGTCCTTCAATCGGAGGCGTTGTGGGTAATCCATTGGAATACGCTATGTTCAAAGGTGTGTTTGATGGCAAACCTTGGTCTTTAGCTCCAACTATCCCATTTGCTTTATTTGCTTTCTTCCAAATGAAATTTGCCGTAATCACGCCTGCATTGATTTCTGGTGCTTTGGCTGAACGTATCAACTTCCGTGCTTTTGTATTGTTCATGGTGTTGTTCTGTGTAATCGTCTATGCTCCATTGGCTCACTGGACTTGGCATCCAGATGGTTGGTTGTTTAAATATGGTGTGCTTGACTTTGCTGGTGGTACTGTAGTACACATGTCTGCTGGTTGGGCTGCTTTGGCTGGTGCTATCTACTTGAAACGTCGTAAGGCTCACGTTGAAGCAAATATTTTACCTCCTGCCAATATTCCTTACGTATTATTAGGTACAGGTTTGTTGTGGTTCGGATGGTTTGGTTTCAATGCGGGTTCTGCTGTAGGTGCTGGTGCTTTGGCTGTTTCAGCTTTCGCTACTACACACGTAGCTGCTGCTGCTGCTGGTTTGTCATGGGTATTGTTCGATGTAACTCGTGGTCGTAAGGTTTCTGCATTAGGTTTCTGTATCGGTGCAGTTGTAGGTTTGGTTGCGATTACGCCTGCTTCTGGTTTCGTTTCAGTTACTGCTGCTATCTTTATCGGTACTGTTTCTGCAATTGTATCTAACATCGCTGCACACTGGAGAGCTAACTCTAAATTGGACGATACACTTGATGTATTCCCTTGCCACGGAACAGGTGGTATGATGGGTATGCTTCTTACAGGCTTGTTTGCTTCTAAAGCTATCAACGGTGTGGTACTAGACACAGAACAAGGCTTGTTTATCACTGGCGACCCTGCTTTGTTTATCAAACACTTGGTTGCTTTGGTTGTAGTATCTGCTTTCGCTTTCTTAGGTTCTTACTTACTTTTGATTATCACAGACAAAATCATTCCTTTGCGTGTGACTGAAGAAGAAGAAAGAGTTGGTTTGGATATTTCTCAACACGACGAATCTTTAGCAAATATTTAGGAATTAATAAATATATAAACATGACCACAAGTAATGGTTCTTGTGGTTTTGTTTCAGAAAAAAAGCCCTCAGACATTGTCAGAGGGCTTTTTGCTCTATGATGGTAGCCGATTTGGTCGTTTTTTACGATATTTGCAAAATTTGAGATAAAAGAAAGACGAGAATAAAGCATGAATTTTACTGCAATTGATTTTGAAACAGCAAATAATCTTCGGAGTAGTGCCTGTGCCTTGGGTGTAGTGCAGGTGACAAATGGTAAGATTGTGGAAAAAAAAGAGTGGCTTATACGTCCTATGCCGTTTGAAGTGGGCTATTATCAATTCAGAGTTCATGGACTTTCGGCACAGTTATTAGAAGAAAAGCCTACTTTCGACGAAGTTTGGGCCGAAATAAAACCTTTTTTGGCAGATACAACTTTAGTAGCTCACAATGGTAAATTTGACTTTGGTGTACTGCAAGCGGTAATGCAGCAATACGAAATCCCTAAAATTCGCTTTTCTACGTTATGTTCTTTAGAATCGGCTAAAAAAATTTGGAAAGAGGAACCTGGTTATGGGCTCAATACGCTTGCTACGAATAAGCTCAACCACCAGTTCAATCACCACAATGCTATGGAAGATGCCGAAGTAAGTGCTTTGATTGTCTTGAAGTTAGCCGAAGAATTAAACGTTGGTTCTATGTCTGAACTGATGAAGCGTATCAATTATATAGCACAAAGTATGCCCAAAAAGCAGAAAAAAAATAGGTTTTAGATTGAACAATTTAAAGTTTTGTGATTAGACTGTAGTACTTTTCTAAGAAAAATGCTTATCTTTGCTGTACCACAAGTTTGGTTTCTTGTGGTTTTGTTTTGTTATAAGAAAAGGCTGCTCAATTCTGAACAGCCTTTTTTGTTTTAATGCGTATGGTTTTCGTATTCATTTTCAAGCTCTTGTACTTCTACGAGCATCTCAGCATTAATTTCAACCAAATGCACCTGTTTGGTTTCGTTGATTAACAAAGGGTCATATTTGGCGGTGACACGTACATAGTTTTCGGTAAATCCTTGCATTTGCCCATTTTCAATGTCTTCTTCAAACAATACCTCAAAGTGCTTTCCTAATTGAGATTCGTAAAAAGCTCGTTTCTTTTTATCCGAAAGAATATGCAACATTTTAGAACGCTCTGCCCTCTTATTTTGAGGCACAACAGGCTTAATGCTCAAGGCATGGGTATTTTCTCTTTCCGAATACGTAAATACGTGTAAATAACTGATGGGAAGTTCATTCAAAAATTGATAACTCTCTAAAAAAGCTTCATCTGTTTCGCCCGGATGACCCACGATTACATCAACCCCAATGCAACAATCGGGCATTAATGATTTTATTTTCTGTACTCGGTCTATGTACAATTCTCGTTTGTAGCGGCGTTTCATTAAGCCCAATACCTTATTGCTTCCTGATTGAAGAGGAATATGAAAATGTGGTACAAATCGTTTCGACTGTGCCACAAAAGCAATAATTTCATCAGTCAATAAATTGGGTTCGATAGATGAAATTCTAAAGCGATTGATGCCTTCAACTTCATCTAAAGCCTTGATTAAATCAAGAAATGACGCTACTCTTTTACCATTTTGCAACCCGAAATCACCAATATTTACACCTGTAAGCACAATTTCTTTTACTCCACTAGCGGCAATCTCCTGGGCAGCTTTTACGATATTGTCAATGCTATCAGAGCGGCTAGCTCCTCTTGCCAAAGGTATGGTACAATAGGAACAAGGGTAATCGCAACCGTCTTGTACTTTCAAGAAAGTACGAGTACGGTCGTTGAGCGAATAGGACGTATGGTATGCTATAGCCTCTTCGATGTTTTTGTTGAAAACCTTTGCCTGTGTTTGTGAAGGTTCTTTTACAAAGCCATCTAATAAATCAATAAGCTGAAACTTTTCGGCTGCACCCAATACGGCATCAACGCCCTCGATAGAAGCGATTTCCTGTGGCTTGAGTTGGGCATAGCATCCAATAATGGTTACGTAGCCATCAGGATTGATTTTTTGGGCTTCTTTTACAATTTTTTTACATTTTTTGTCTGCATTTTCAGTCACAGAACAAGTGTTAATAATAAAAATATCTGGTTTTTGATTGAACTCTACTTTTTGATAGCCCTTATTTTCAAACATCCGCCCAATGGTTGATGTTTCCGAATAGTTTAGTTTACAGCCTAGTGTATAAAAGGCTACTTTCTTTTTATCAGTATGGTTGTCAGTATTTTGCATAAATATCAGATGAATCTCAATTACAAAGTTAAGGCTATTTATTCAAAAAATCTTGGAATGCTTGTTGTTGAAGTGCTTTCCCTGCATTAAAATCTTTTTTACGAATCTTTCCCGTCGATTCTATAAGGTGCTTTCCAGCGTTGTCAAAGCAATAAGAACGCTTATCTTGTACCAGACCAAAACCGTCGTTAAACGTGAAGAAAGCAAAGGGTTTATATTGATTGCCAAAGATATTTTTCGACCAATAAAATGCTTGATGAGGCAATCTTAATTGGGCTAGTAACGTGGCCGCAATGTCGTTCTGGGAACATACTTGCTTGATAATTAAGCCTTTTTCTTTCAATAAGCCTCCTGTCCAAACCATCGGAATATGGTAATCTTCTTGTTTGCTCTCTTCTTCGGGTAGTGGATGCCCGTGGTCTGCTACTATGATTATCAACGTATTTTTCCACCAAGATTGTTCCTTTGCTTTTTGAATAAATGCACCCAAGCTGGCATCGGTGTAGTGATGTGCATTGATAAACAAGCTTTTTTCGTCTGTTCCTTTTAAAAAAGCCTTCATAGGTACTTCAAAAGGCTCATGGCTGCTGAGGGTGAAAAGGTTAACAAAAAATGGGTTTGGCATTTTAGCACAATCTTTCAGCAATTTTCCCAACACAACATGGTCGTGTGCACCCCATTTGGCGTTCATGTCTTTGGGGTCAAAGTCGTATTTTGTAACGAGCTTTTGAAATTGTCCATTGAGCATATAAGATTTCATATTGGCAAATTCTGGTTCGCCTCCGTAATACCAGGCCGTAGTGTAGTGTTGTTGACGGAAAACCTGACTTAAAAAAGGCAGACGAATAGTTTTTTGGGGTATGGTCATAATACTGGTAGTTGGCTGTGCTGGGAAAGCACTTAACAAAGCCACCAAGCCTTTGTCAGACCTATCGCCACTGGCATAACATTGGCTAAACAAAATGCCCTCCTGGGCAAGCCTAGATAGTTGTGGAAGTACGCCTTTAAGCCCACCAGTTTTGTCAAATACTTTGGCTGTAAGACTTTCCCAAGTAATGATAATCACATTGGGGTGTTGTACGGTTGTATCTATGACAAAATGTGTTTGGGTAGAAGTGTCGAGAAAAAGAGAATCAACCAAGGTTTTTGCTTTTTTTGGAGCAAAGTATTGGTAAGGGTTATCGTGTTGAGCCGTATGGTTGACACAAGAATCAAAAAAGTTCCAAACAGGATTAATAGCTGCCAAATTGGCAAAACGTTGGGTCGAAAAATACACACTACTTTGATTGATAGGAGCAAGCTGTAAGCCGCCTCTCATGGGAATAATCAGCAAGGCAATTGCCAATAAATAAATGGGCAAAGCATACCAAACGACCTGCGTCACAGGTTTAGGACGGCGGTTGCGTAAGAGCCACAAATAGAGTAAAGCGCCTGTAAGCGATAACATACCCCAAAGCCACACCAAGAGCAATAAGGGAGAAGAGCTTGCCGAAGCCCATACCTCTTTCAAATGTGAGAGGTACATGAGGGGAGTAGCGTCAATCCTAAAGCCCCATTTTCTAAAGAGTTCTACGTCGATAATTACCACCAGACTGCACAATAATACCATAACAATAGTATAAAGGCTAATCAACCAACGTTTGAGGCTTGGGTGGATGATACGTGATAGACTTGTCGATAAAGCAAATATCAACCAAGGAATCACAGATAAATAAGCAGAAAATGACCAGTCTAACCTGCTTCCGTAAATAAATATTTTACCTATAGTAACAGGACTAAGGGAGGTAGCTTGTGTGTAGTGATAAATTAAAAAAAGTATTTTTGTTAATACAAAATAAAGCCACCAAAATAAAAAGTATTTAATAAAAAAGCGAAATGTATATAGCACGGAACATGAATTTTTCCGCAAAGTTAATAGATTTCCTATCAATTAGCCACAAAAAAAGCCTGTCTGAACAGACAGGCTTCTTATATAGCTGTTACGATTAGATTTTCGCAGTCTTAACAGTTTTGATGATACGAGCAGCAACTTTGTATGGATCAGCAGCTGAGTTTGGACGACGGTCTTCCAACCATCCTTTCCAACCTTTTTGTACAGCAGCGATTGGAATACGGATTGAAGCACCACGGTCAGATACACCAAATGAGAATTGGTCGATAGACTGAGTTTCGTGCTTACCTGTCAAACGCAAGTGGTTGTCTGCACCATATACAGCGATGTGTTCTGCTATGAATGGACGGAACGCTTCGCAAATAATTTCGTAAGTTTCTTTGCTTCCACAAGTACGAAGTACAGAGTTAGAGAAGTTAGCGTGCATACCAGAACCATTCCAGTCAGTATTTCCAAGAGGCTTACAGTGGTAGTTAACCCAAACACCGTATTTCTCACAAGTTCTTTCCAATAAATAACGAGCAATCCAAATTTCGTCACCAGCTTGTTTAGCACCTTTAGCGAAACATTGGAATTCCCACTGACCAGCAGCAACCTCAGCGTTGATACCTTCAACGTTTAAGCCAGCTTGAAGACAGTATTCTAAGTGTTCTTCAACGATGTTACGACCGAAAGCATTTTTAGCACCAACTGAGCAATAGTAAGGACCTTGTGGACGTGGGTAGCCGTTTGCAGGGAAACCTAAAGGGAGATTAGTAGCTAAGTCGTACAAGAAATATTCTTGCTCAAAGCCAAACCAGAAATCATTGTCATCATCTTCGATTGTAGCACGACCATTAGATTCGTGAGGTAAACCGTTAGAATCTAAAACTTCGCACATTACCAAATACGCAGGAGTTCCTAATAAAGAACGCTCAGGGTCTGGACAAATATAAACTGGTTTCAATTGACAGTCTGAAGAACCACCTGGAGCTTGCTCTGTTGAAGAACCGTCAAATGACCACATTCCGCAATCTTCTAATTTTCCACTAAAATCACTCTCAATTTTAGTTTTACTACGAAGGCTCTGAGTTGGTTTGTATCCGTCCAACCAAATGTACTCAAGTTTAGCTTTTGCCATGATAAGTTAACTGGTTTTTATCGATTAGTTAATTTTTTCTTAAATTCTGGTACAAATATAAAGTGCTTTATGAGAAAAATACAAAAAAAATTTAAAAAAAGATTCAAAATTAATCGTGTTTTTCTGAAAACTACTAAAACAGTGAAATTTACTTACCGGTAAAATAATATTTTTGCCTTAATTGCAAATTATATTTTGTGATATTCAAATATACAAGATATAATTTTGTAATAAAAGAAAATAGCAGAATTTTTTATAAATATATTAGAAATATACAATTTTTTCACAAAGAGTTTACAAAACCACTTTTTATTGCCTATTACTTATACGTTAGATGGATAAAAAAACAGAATTTTTAAGAAAAAGGCTGCTATATTGATGCCCAAATAATGTAATAATACAATATTTATCAGAAATAACTTGAAATTCAAACGCTTCTGCCACAATTCCACAAATTATTGCTGTTTGGTATGAATCAAACCCTTCCAAATATTCCTTTGGTCTTAGACTATGTTTTTAACAATCTATTGTATATTTTTGGAAAACAATTTTTTGCTTAATAAATACCATTTAATAATCATTAACAAAGCTTATGGCGATAGCAAGATTTAAGGCACTCGAATTGGCACAGTCTCGTCAGACTGTACCCGTAAAAGTACCAGCAGAAAAAGTAACCGATTTCTATGGAAGTAATACTTTCAACGACGAAGTGATGCGTTCGTTGTTGAGTCCTGAAGCATATTTGAAAATTACGAATGCGATTCAAGATGGAAAAAAAATAGATAGAGAAGCCGCCGACGAAGTTGCTGCCGCCATGAAATCGTGGGCAATCTCGAAAGGAGCTACCCACTATACGCACTGGTTTCAACCGCTCACGGGAACAACAGCCGAAAAACATGACGCTTTTTTTGATATAACACATACAGGTAAAGCTATTGAAAAATTTAAGGGAAGTGCCTTGGTACAACAAGAACCCGACGCTTCTTCTTTCCCCAATGGGGGTATCCGCTCTACTTTCGAGGCGAGAGGCTATACCGCTTGGGACCCGTCTTCGCCTGCTTTTATCATGGAAAACTTGGCCGGCACGGCTACGCTTTGTATTCCTTCGGTATTTGTGTCTTATACGGGCGAAGCCTTAGACTATAAAACGCCTTTGTTGAAGTCGATAGAATTGATTGATAAGGCTGCTACCAAAGTAATGAACGAGTACTTCAACCGTGATGTGTCTAAAGTAACCGTAACGCTAGGAGCAGAACAAGAATATTTCTTGATTGATGAAGCCCTTTACAATGCTCGTCCAGACTTGATGATGGCTGGTCGTAGCGTGTTTGGACATTCGCCAGCCAAAGGGCAACAGCTTGAAGACCATTACTTTGGCTCTATTCCTTCGAGAATTAATGCCTTTATGGTCGATTTTGAATTGGAGGCCCTAAAGCTAGGTATGCCTGTGCGTACACGCCACAACGAGGTAGCTCCGGCTCAGTTTGAGGTAGCTCCTACGTTTGAAGAAGTGAACTTGGCTTGCGACCACAATGCCCTGCTCATGGATTTGATGAACAAAGTGGCTGCCAAACACAAATTGAGGGTATTGTTTCACGAAAAACCTTTTGCTGGCATCAATGGCTCTGGAAAGCATAACAACTGGTCGTTGGGAACAGACACAGGCGTTAATTTGTTGAGTCCTTCGACAAAACCAAAAGAAAACCTTCGTTTCTTAACGTTTTTTGTCAATACCATCAAGGCTGTACACGACCATGCCGACTTGCTGCGTGCCTCTATCGCTACGGCGGGTAACGAACACCGCTTAGGTGCAAACGAAGCTCCACCAGCCATTATCTCTATTTTTATTGGCTCGGAAATGACCAAGGTTTTGAACGATTTAGAAAATCTTTCGGACTTGAACGACATCAAACTTGAAAAAGGAGATAATGTGTATCTGCGTTTGGGTATCAACAAAATCCCAGCGTTGTTGCTCGACAACACCGACCGCAACCGTACTTCGCCTTTTGCTTTTACAGGAAATAAATTTGAGTTTAGAGCAGTGGGTTCGTCGGCAAATTCGGCAACACCGATGACCATTTTGAATACCATTATGGCAAGCCAACTTTTCAAGTTTAGAGAAGAAGTGGATGTTATTTTAGAAAAAGGCATCAAGAAAGAATTGGCCATTGTAGAAGTACTCAAAAAGTATGTAAAAGAAACCAAACGTATTTTGTTTGAAGGCAATGGGTATTCGGATGAATGGGTGGACGAAGCGGCATCTCGTGGGTTGTCGAACCTCAAAACTACGCCAGAAGCCTTGGCTAAATACATCGACCCAAGTGCCATTGAGTTGTTTGCCAAATATAATATTTTTAATGAAACCGAAATGCACGCTCGTTTCGAGATTGAGTTAGAAAATTACATCAAAAAGGTACAAATTGAATCACGGGTGATTGGCGATTTGGCGATTAACCACATTGTTTCTACTTCTTTGAAATACCAAACGCAATTGGTTGACAACGTAAGAGGGCAAAAAGAAATTGGTATCGACCCACAATACTATGCTCCAACGATTGAAATTATCAAGAAAATTTCGATTTATACGGCTAAAATTACAACCCTTTGCGACGACATGACCGAGGCACGCAAAGAGGCGAATAACGTCGAAAGCACCTACGACAGGGCGGTTGTTTATAGCACCAAAATCAAGGCGTATTTCGAGGAAATTAGATACTGCGTTGATAAACTAGAACTTATCGTTGACGACGACGAATGGCCTTTGCCAAAATACAGAGAATTACTCATGATTCGATAATTTTCCTGCCCTCTGTTAGCTAAATGGAGGGCATTTTTTTATATTTGACCCAAAATCTATTCATTCATCCTGTTAAAAATATGGCTAAACACACAAATCCGGGTTTCGACCCTGCCGAAATTGAACAACTCAAATTGGAATGCCAAGAGGCTGGAAAGCCTTTTGTTTATTTTGAAGACGAATTGA
Organism: Cytophagales bacterium; assembly: GCA_013298025.1. Classification (GTDB taxonomy): domain Bacteria; phylum Bacteroidota; class Bacteroidia; order Cytophagales; family Spirosomataceae; genus Flectobacillus. The sequence continues at coordinate 283,262 of JAAFJE010000003.1, forward strand.
ACGACGAGCCAGACAATGTAGAAGAATTTGTACATATCCAATTTGTTGGCGAATACAACAAGCAAGAAGTTATTTACGATGCCGTGCTTTATACACTTCGTTTGCACCATTGTAGCCTTGTATTTGAAGCGGCCGAAAAAAAGGTAAAAAACTCGTACCCTTCCTATATTCCTCAAGAAGAAAGAGATGCAAGCTATGTGCCAAACGAAGAGTTTGAAGAGGAAATAGATATGTTTATTGCCGAACTCATCGACGAAATGGAAGAAAACGAAGAGGTGAAAGTGGCTGAACATTTAGAAATTGACCCCGATTTTGATTATGGTATTGGCCTAGACGTTTGTCTGAACGTAGAGGAGATTTCGGAGGAAGTAGTAGAAAAATTTGTGGCGGAGTTCTTGAGTGGCTCATTCAAACTCGACCCAACTTTGTACTCTTTCAAATCGGAAGATGAAGACTAAACGTCTTACGGTGCTTGTAAAGCCTGACTACACTGGTGCATTGTTGCTGGTATAGTCAGGCTTTTGAGTAGTATAAACCCAAGTATAAGTTGCTTGCAATACAATCCATTCAATTTTTATTAGAACGTATGCAATTGTTTTATCAGCCTGATATTCAGGAAGTAAAAAGATTAAGTGAGGAGGAGTCACGTCATGCTATCAAGGTTTTGAGGCTGCAAGTAGGCGACCTGATTTTTGTGATAGATGGCAAGGGAAATAAATTTCAATGCCGCATTACGCAGGCAAACGACAAAAAATGTGGAGTAGAAATTGTTGCCGTACAGCCCGAATTTGGCAAACGTCCCTATCATTTTCATTTGGTCATTGCACCAACCAAAAATTTAGATAGAATAGAATGGATGGTAGAAAAATGTGTGGAAATAGGTATCGACGAAATTTCTTTTGTACAAACTCGTTATTCAGAAAGAAAGGAAATTAAAACGCAACGCATCGAAAAAATTGCGATAGGAGCAATGAAGCAATCCTTGAAAGCGTATTTGCCTACAATTAATGAGATGGTTTCATGGAAAAACTTTCTACAACAACCCTTGCCAGCCCAGCATAATTTGATTGCTCACCTCGAAGATGGCGAAAGGTTTTTATTGAAAAATGTGCCTAAACCTACCGAAAGCACTTGCGTGCTAATAGGCCCAGAAGGCGATTTTAGTCCAGACGAAATTACGCAAGCTTTGGCAAAAGGCTTCAAGCCTGTGAGTTTGGGAGAAAGCCGCTTACGCACCGAAACCGCAGGTTTAGTGGCTTGTCATACAGTTCATTTGATTAACTCATAAACTATAATTGAGTGATTGAGTGATTGAGTGATTGAGTGAATTGTGGATTAACCTTTTCATTTTAAAATATCAGCAAGTTGCGAGTTGTACAATTTTACAAGAAAATGTTTTGAGGACGGCGGTTATCAGGCGGTTTTGGATTTATTAGGTTTTGTAGCACTATTCCAAGATAAGCTGAAATGGGTTTTGTTTATGAGTAGCCAAATTTTCCCATCAAAAATCCGATATTTGTGCATTTTATTCTTTATATTTATTCTTTCAAAAGCTATGATTTTTATTTCTAAATGGCATAAAAACGGGGGAGTCAAGTTGCTTTTGTGGCTTGTGTTGTTTACGTATGCTCCTTGCTCTTTGGCACAATCATCGGTCAAAATAGCCAAAATGAAATACGCTGGCGGAGGCGATTGGTATTGCAATAAAACATCGTTGGGCAATCTCATCAAGTTTTGTAATAGCAATCTTGATATGAATATTTTTCCAGAAGAAGACATCGTTGAACCGGGTAGTCCAGAATTATTTACTTATCCTTTTGTGCATTTGACGGGGCATGGTAATGTGGTGTTTTCAGATGCCGAGGCAAAGAATTTGAGGAAATATTTGTTGGCAGGTGGCTTTCTGCATATTGACGACAACTATGGATTAGATAAGTTTATTCGGCGAGAAATGAAAAAGGTTTTTCCTGAACTCAATTTTGTAGAAGTACCTTTTTCGCATCCGATTTACCATAAAAAATATCAGTTTTCGGAAGGCTTGCCCAAGGTACACGAACACGATGGCAAGGCAGCACAAGGATTTGGATTATTCTGGGAAGGGCGTTTGTTGTGTTTTTATAGTTATGAATGTGACCTTGGCAATGGCTGGGAAGACCAATCGGTGTATAACGACCCTGAAAAAATACGGCAACAAGCCCTACGAATGGGAGCAAATCTACTCAGTTTTGCCCTAACCGACCTATAATTCACTTGACATTTGTCAGAATTATTTGCTTTTTCAAACATTTTCCAATAACATAAAGTATATTTGTCGTATCATTTAAAACACATTATCACATGCAATTGGTATTACCCGCATTCATTATTCACTGGTATTTGTCATTGTTTAGCCAAACATTTTTCTTGCACCGTTATTCGGCGCATAAAATGTTTTTGATGAACAAATTCTGGGAGCGTTTCTTTTATTTTTTAACGTACCTTTCGCAAGGCTCTTCGTATTTAAGCCCACGTGCGTATGCAATTTTGCACCGTATGCACCACGCTTTTAGCGATACAGAAAAAGACCCTCATTCTCCGCATTTTTCAAGTAATGTATTTACGATGATGTGGAAAACAAAGGATATATATAATGCCTTGTTGAACAGCAAAACAAAAATCGAAGAGCGTTTCGACCACAACTACCCATACTCTGAGTTTATAGAGAAACTAGGCGACCACTGGATGTCGCGCATTGGTTGGGGTGTAGCTTACTCGGTATTCTACATTGTGGCGTATGTTTACTTCGACATGCACTGGGCGTTTTTCTTCTTGTTGCCTATCCATTTCTTGATGGGCCCTATTCACGGAGCGATTGTTAACTGGTCTGGTCATAAATATGGATACCAAAACTTTGATAACCAGGATAAATCAAGAAACTCGTTGATTTTCGATTTCTTGATGTTGGGCGAATTATTCCAAAACAACCACCACAAATTGCCTAACAGCATGAACTTTGGTGCAAAATGGTATGAAGTTGACCCTACGTACCCTGTTATCAAAATGTTAACTTGGTTGAGAATTATTCGTCCGAACGTAAAACCGGCTGATGCCAAGTTTTAAATGAGTTTGTAAGTGTGAATGGTTTTATGATGAAAAACATTGTACTTACATCTCTTTACCACTGTTGAATAAGACATAACAAAAAAGGCTCAGTCATGAGCCTTTTTTGTTTGATAAGTACTACAAAATGCTTCTATCTAGCTCGAATGCTTCTAGGTAATCGGAAACACGCTTCAAGAATTGTCCGCCCAACGAGCCATCTACAATGCGGTGGTCATACGAATGAGAGATAAACATTTTATGACGAATCCCAATCAAATCGCCTTGAGGCGTTTCGATAACGGCTGGCTTCTTCTGAATAGCCCCAAATGCCATAATAGCCACTTGTGGCTGCACAATAATAGGCGTTCCCATCACATTGCCAAAAGTGCCAATATTTGAAACTGTATAAGTGCCTCCTTCCAAATCTTCGGGCTTGAGCTTGTTTTCTCTGGCTCGTTTAGAAAGGTCATTTACTTTTTTGGTTAGACCCACCAAATTGTAATTATCGGCCTGATGAATCACCGGTACAATGAGGTTGCCATTGGGTAAGGCTACAGCCAAACCAATGTTGATGGCTTTTTTGTAAATAATTTTATCGCCATCGACCGAGGCATTGATTTTACGAAAATCTTTGATAGCCTTAATGACCGCTTCGAGCAAAATAGGCGTGTAGGTAATATTTTCGCCGTATTCTTTCTTAAAACTCTCTTTTACTTTTTCACGCCAAAGAACAATATTGGTCATGTCGGTTTCTACAAAAGACGATACGTGCGGTGCTATGCGTTTTGAATCGACCATCCGCTCGGCTATCATTTTACGCATTCTGTCCATTTGTACAATCTCGTCTTCTCCCGAAATACTAACAGCCACTGGGGCTACTGCTACAGGACTAGCAGCGATGTTCGGCGTACTTTTTTGTTGCTTTTGTTTGATATAAGCAAACAAATCATGCTTCGTAACACGACCATCAAGACCAGAGCCTTTGATGCCGTTCAGTTCTTCTATACTGATGCCTTCTTCCTTGCTGATGCTCAGTACCAAAGGCGAATAAAACTTATGGGCATGGCTGTTGGTAGCTGGGATAGGGTCGATGGCTATACCCGTAAGTGCCTGAATTTCTTGGATTTCTTGCGTAAGATTTTCGGCTATAACTGCTGGCGTTTCTTCCTGAACCGCTGTGGCTGCATTGGTTTCTAGCACACAAATAGGCTTGCCAATCACCGCAATTTCGCCTTCTTGTACTAAAATCTCTTTGATAATTCCACTATGCGATGAGGGTACTTCGGTATCTATTTTGTCGGTAGCAACTTCCAATAGATATTCGTCTGCCTCGATACGTTCTCCTACTTTTTTCAACCATGAAAGCACCGTAGCTTCCATGATACTTTCGCCCATTTTGGGCATCATAATCTCTATTTGAGCCATACAATTATGCCATTTTTTTTCTTAATAAATTGAGAATGTTGATGGATGTCAAATGAATATTTTGTTCTCTGAAACCGCCAAGTTGTAATTTTTGTGTAAAAACCTCGGTAGGCGTAGCCAAGGCTATCCAGATTGTGCCTACGGGTTTTTCGGGTGTACCGCCATCGGGGCCTGCAATGCCACTGGTGGCCAATCCGTAAGTAGTGCCAAGTAACTGTCTGACGTTCAAAGCCATTTCGCTAACCGTTTGTTCCGAAACAGCCCCAAATGTGGCAAGTGTTTCGGGCTTTACGCCTAAAACCTGTATTTTTACGCTATTGTCATACGCCACTACACCGCCATAAAAATACGCCGATGAACCAGGGTTTTTGGTAAATTGATGTGCCAAATACCCACCTGTACAACTTTCGGCAACAGCGATGGTTTGCTTTCGGGCTTGTAGCATATTGCCGATAGCCTTGTCTAATTCGATGTCTTCTAAGGCATATACATAGTCGCTGATTTGTGGCAAAACAAGGTCGATAGCGGCTTTTACTTCGGCTTCGATGGCAGACAAGCTTTGTCCTACGCCCGTTAGTCGGAGTTTTACGCTGCCCATGCTAGGCAAATACGCCAATTTGAGGTGCGGAGGAAGGGCTTCTTCCCAATCTACAATTTTTTCGGCCAAAATAGATTCACCAATGCCCACCGTGCGAACAATTTGATGAAAATAGACTGCTGTACTAAAATGCGATTGCAACCTAGGCAATACCTCGTCTTGCATGAGGCCTTTCATTTCGTAAGGCACGCCGGGCATCGACACATATATTACGCCATTGACCTCAAACCACATCCCTGGAGCCGTTCCGAGCTTGTTGGGCAGGTACAAGGCATTGCTGGGCAATTCGGCTTGTCCGAAGTTCAAGCCTGTCACTTCTCGTCCTCTTTTCCGAAAAAAAGCGTGCAAATCTGCTAAAGCCTGGGCGTGTGTAATGAGCTGTATGCCAAAGAAATCGCATAAAGTTTTCTTCGTAATATCGTCTTTGGTGGGACCCAATCCGCCCGTAATTAATACAATATCTACTCGTTGCGAAGCCTCAGCAAGGATGTCGAGAATAACCTGTGCTTGGTCGCCCACCGAAGATTTCCTAAAGGTTTTGATGCCAATTTTATCCAGTGCCGCACTAATCCATTGGGTATTGGTATCGGTGATTTGTCCATATAAAATCTCATCTCCAATCGTGATGATTTCAGCTTTAATCATAAGCGATATGTATTTAATTTTTGTGCAAAAATAGTTTTTATTTTTCATGCACAAAGGAAATAGGCTTGCTATCTCAAATAAATGACCTCAGAAGGCTTGTGGCTAGGCAATATTTTCTACACATTGCTGCGAGGTCTATACGAATTTCATTAATTTTGTCAATCATTACACAATTTATGTACTTTTATCGTTTACATGGCTGACATCCTGATGAATGTTGGAATTTTTAACGAAAAACGAATTTTATGAAAAAAGTCATTCTTGGAGTATGTTTTCTTACTTCTTTCGCCTTGAGTAGCTGCCAGTCGCAAAACTGGGGTAATGTGATTAAACAAGCCAACGATGTATTGGCCAATGCCGCTAAAACGCCCCTGACCACCGAAGAAATTGGCAGAGGGTTGAAAGAAGCCCTCACGGTAGGTATCAAAAATAGCTCTTCGCAGGCTTCGGCTGTTAATGGGTATTTGGGCAATGAAACCATCAAGCTTTTGTTTCCACCCGAAGCCCGCAAGGTAGAAGAAAAACTCCGCCAAATCGGCTTGGGTAGCGAATGTGATAAGTTTATTGCTACGCTCAACAAAGGTGCTGAAAATGCCGCTGCCAAAGCAGTGCCGATTTTTGTGGATGCTATCACAAAAATGACGATTCAAGATGCCCTCAGTATTTTGAAAGGCGATAAAGATGCCGCTACAGCTTACCTCAAAAGAACTTCTTCAGAAGCCCTTACCCAAGCGTTTAGCCCGATTATGGAGCAGGCCATCAATTCGACAGGAGCAACAAAAATGTACACCGATTTGGCATCTACGTACAATAAAATTCCTTTTGTGCAAAAAATCAATCCAGATTTGAAAGCTTATGCAACTCAAAAGGCCATAGATGGGTTCTTCTTGTTGGTAGCACAAGAAGAACAAAAGATTCGTGAAAATCCTGCTGCACGTGTAACCGACCTCCTCAAACGAGTGTTTGGCAGCAATAACTAATTTATTATTCGCATGAAAAAATCAGAAATTCATTTTCAAGTAAACTTAGACGAACAAAATATTCCTGAACAAATCCAATGGTCGGCCACCGATAACCCTAATGAAGGGGTTGATGAAACTAAGTCGGTTTTTATCGGGGTTTGGGACCACTACCATAAAGGTACACTTGCCTTGCCTTTGTGGACTAAAGATATGGATGTGTTTGAAATGAAACGATTCTATATTGAACTTATGGGAAGTATTGCCGACTCGACTGTACGTGCTACTGGCGACCAAAAAATGGCGATGAAAATAGAAGATGTATGTCGTGTGCTAACGAAAGAATTGCAAGAAGAAATCAAAGCCGCACAACAACAGCAACAACAACAATAAAGGGAAATTGTGAATGAGTGAATTGTGAGTTAGTGTTTTGTTTTTCAGGAGATTATGTTTTTTAAAAATTGAAACAATAATTCGCTCATTCACTAACTTACAATTCTGAATTGATACTTCTCCGTTCCAATTTCAAAACTCACATTGGTCCCCTTTCAGCTTGAAAGGGGCTTTTTTTGAATATTGTTATCCAAAATACTAAATTTTATGAAAAAAATTATATTATCTTGTGTCCTTTCTACTTGTTTTTTTGCGGTAAGCATGGGACAAAAAGGCGTAAGTTTCTTGACCGACGGCAATCTCCGAACGGTTTTCGATAGGGCGAAAATGCAAAATAAGAAGGTAATGTTAGAAGCGTATTCGCCTACTTGTCATATTTGTCAGGCTTTCAAAACGACTTTTGCCCAAGCAGCCGTAGGCGATTTGTACAATAAAAATTTTATCAGCTATCAACTCGACGTAAATACGCCCGAAGCCTTGGCTTTTTTACAAAAACAACGCATCATGATTCCGTCAACGCCAACGCTGTTGTTTTTCGACAACAATGTGAGTCCAATACACGTGGCTGTGATGACCGAAGGTGGCAACACCGCTACCGTGTTGCTCGACGAAGCCCAGAAAGCTTTAGACCCCAAACGTCGCACGGCAAGCTTTAAAAATGCTTTTTTAGCAGGAAAAAGAGAGCCTAGTTTTTTGGTAGAATACGCCTTTGTGGCACGCATCATGCGTGATACCACCGATAACATCACGGCCATGCGGGCTTATGCAAATAAAATTTCCCCTAAAGATTACCTCAGTCATAGCAATTTTGCTTTACTACAAAAAGTAATATTCGACGACGAAAACCCGATGTTTGTTTATATGATGCAACATTTATCTAAATTTCAAGCCAAATTTGGAAAGCCATTGGTGAAGCAAGTCGCCGAAAATATCTTGTTAAATTCGCTTTATACCAGTAGGGCTAATTTTTATTCGCTCAGTAAAATTCAAACCATTAAAAGCCATTTTACTCAATTAGGTTTATCGCCAAGCGACATCAACAAGCGTATTTTTAGGGAAGAAGCCGCCGCCCTATTCAAGGCTGGCAAAGCCAACGAAGCCATCAAAGTGCTAGAAAGTATGATAGATGCCAGTACCAACAAAAATGGCTACGGGTATTTGAGCAATTTTGTCAGAAGCCATACAAGCGATAAAAACGCCCTCGCTAAAGCTGCTCAGTGGGCTGCCAAAGCACAATAAAATAAACCTGATGTAGGGGTAATGCGACAACGCCAAAATCCCTACATCATAGCCCTATTTTTACGCCAATCAAATTCTTCTTTTCTTGAACATATTCATAAAATAATTTGTTACACCCTTGTAAGTCTTATACAAAGCTTAAATGTTTGTTTAGTCTTTTTGTAAAAATATTCAACAAATCAAAACCTTATAGGTATTATCACTGTTGTATAAAGTAGAACAAACAATCTGCTGTTTTGTATAAAAGTGTTGCTGACAACCTTTCAGACGACTTTTATGCAAGTGTTTACATTAGCCCAGTCGATGCTGTTTATTTCGTGTCAGACAAAACGTTTGACTTGCCTAATTTTCAAGAAAAGCAAGTTTGTCTTACACTTTCAGGCTGTTCAGATGTCCTAAACCACCAAAACAACATGAGTAATAAGCGTGTAGCGGTGTTCAGAAAAGAACACTTTAATGCCGCACATCGCCTGCATAATCCGAATTGGTCGGACGAACGCAATGAGCGTGTGTATGGAAAATGTAACAATCCGAATTATCATGGGCATAACTATGAACTAATCGTGCAAGTAATAGGAGAACTTGACCCCGACACTGGTTATGTTATTGATATGAAGGTTTTGAGTGAATTAATTCAAACAGAAATTATCGAGTTACTCGACCACAAAAACTTAAATCTCGACGTAGAAGCCTTCAAAGACCTGAATCCTTCTGCCGAAAACATCGCCATTGTTATTTATGAGGTGCTTAGAAGCAAACTCAATTCAAACTTAGACCTTAAAATTCGCTTATATGAAACAGAACGAAACTTTGTTGAATACCCTGTTGCTTGAGCAAGACAGATTGTTGCTTTCGGATGAAGAAATAGGGGACGAACACATCAGCACTTCGGTAGAAACGCCACTCCGTTCCGATGCGTTTGACCTAAGTGATGAAGAAAAAATGCGTAAAATTGAATACCATTTCAGAGAAATCATGGAAACGCTGGGCTTAGACCTCAGCGACGACTCGCTGAAAGGAACGCCCAAACGAGTAGCTAAAATGTATATTCAAGAGATTTTTAGCGGTCTCGACCCCAAAAATAAGCCTCGTATTGCTTTATTTGCCAATAAATACCAATACAATGAAATGTTGGTAGAAAAGAATATTTCTTTCTACTCTAATTGCGAGCATCACTTTGTACCTATTTTTGGCAAAGCACACGTTGCCTACATCGCCAATGGCAAAGTGGTAGGCTTGTCGAAACTCAACCGTATTGTGCAATATTTTGCCAAACGTCCACAGGTACAAGAACGCCTTACCATGCAGATTGCCCGTGAGTTGCAACAGATGCTCGGCACCGACGACGTGGCTGTGCTGATAGATGCCAAACATTTGTGCGTAGCATCGAGAGGTGTAAAAGACGAAACCTCTTCTACGGTCACTTCTTTTTACGGAGGAAAATTTCAAGAAGATGCTACCCGACAAGCATTTTTGCAATACATTGCCCAATAGCATGGCTTAAAACTAGGCTTTTCAAAACATTTTCTGACCTCTTGGGTTTAATACCTAAGAGGTTTTTTGTTTAATTTTTTGTATGGATAAATTAAACAAAAAACTAAAAAGCAAATTTCATTCTTACCCATTTATTTGTATATGGCTAAAAATTATCTTGTGGTTGGAGGTAGCTCTGGTATTGGGGCGGCAATCATCGAAAACTTGGTGCAACAAGGCAATACGGTGTATAATATGTCACGCAAAGTGGTGAATCTGCCAGGGGTAGTGCATATTGCTTGGGACGCAACGCAGCCCGATGCCCAAGCTTTACAGGCATTGCCCGACACATTGGCAGGCGTGGCGTATTGTCCGGGTACTATCAATCTGAAACCATTCAATCGCTTGTCGCTAGACGATTTTCAAAAAGATTTTCAAGTAAATGTCTTGGGGGCTGTTGCCGTTGTGCAGGCGGTATTGCCCAAACTCAAAAAGCAAGAAGGAAGTGCCGTGGTGTTTTTTAGCACAGTTGCCGTGCAAACAGGCATGGCATTTCATGCTTCGGTGGCAAGTGCCAAAGGAGCAATTGAAGGACTCACGAGGGCATTGGCTGCCGAATATGCAGGCAGTAAAATCCGCTTTAACTGCATTGCTCCATCCCTAACCGACACACCTTTGGCCAAAAATTTGCTTTCGTCTGACGAAAAGAAAGAAGCCGCCAACAAAAGGCATCCGCTTGGAAGGGTAGGAAACGCTCAGGAATTGGCACAATTGGCTACTTTTTTATTAGGCGAACAAGCCACTTGGATTACAGGACAAATCATTGCTGCCGATGGCGGTATGGGCAGTATTCGGATGATGTAAAAATAGGCGATTGTACAACCGACTACATGGCTTTGCAGGCAATTCATCACAAAAAGTTTTATTTATCCTTGAAAAGCCTTTAGTTTAGGTAAAAAATTGCTCCGCAAAGATATCTACTTTGAGGACAACCAAAACTAAACACTCAAAACCCCATTGCTATGTTTCCCTTTTTTTCCCTATTTTTCTTGATTCTTGCTATCGTTGTCCTTCCTCTCTCGTTTGTGGTAGTCAACCAAGGTACAGTGGCTGTCATCACGGTTTTTGGTAAATATCAACGGCTTTTAATGCCCGGACTAAACTTTAAAATTCCTTTTATCGAAGCTGTTTTTCGTAGAATTTCTATCCAAAGTCGTTCTATTGAACTCGAATTTCAGGCGATTACTGCCGACCAAGCCAATGTAAATTTCAAAGCCATGCTGGTGTATTCGGTGATGAACCAACAAGAAGAAACCATCAAAAATGTGGCTTTTAAATTTATGGACGAGCGTTCGTTTATGCAAGCCCTTATTCGCACCATCGAAGGCACTATCAGGGCTTTGGTTGCCACCAAACGCCAAGCTGAAATTTTGGGTTTGAGAAGCGAAATTGTGGTGAGCGTAAAAGAACATATCGACAATACCCTCGAATCGTGGGGCTATCATTTGATAGATTTACAACTCAATGATATAGCGTTTGACGAAGCCATTATGCGTTCGATGGCCCAAATTGTGGCTTCCAATAACCTGAAAGCTGCTGCCGAAAACGAAGGACAAGCCTTGCTTATTACCAAAACCAAAGCCGCCGAAGCCGATGGGAACGCTATCAGAATTGCCGCCGAAGCTGAAAAAGTAGCCGCCCAGTTGCGTGGACAAGGCGTGGCGTTGTTCCGTGAAGAAGTTGCCAAAGGGATGGCAGAATCGGCTAAGGTGATGAAAGATAACCAATTAGATGCCTCATTGATTCTGTTTTCGATGTGGACAGAAGCCATCAAGCACTTTGCAGAACAAGGTAAAGGAAACGTGATTTTCTTGGACGGCTCGACCGAAGGAATGGACCAAACCATGAAACAACTCATGGCTTTGCAGCAACAGGAAAACCTCAAAAAAATAGCCGATAAAAAGTAAGCAACTTTCTCAAACTTTTTGCCTATTCTTCTTGTTATACCGTGGGTGATTTTCGCTGAAAGTCGCCCACGGTTTTTTATAGCCCAATAAGAAGGATTTTTGTCAAATTTTTTGGGTAAAATCGTATTGCTACCACTCACTTGTTATGTTAGCCTACAAAAGTTGACCTCGAAGCGAAGGAAAACCGATGCTTCGACGGGCATTTTTGTGTATTTTTGTAAAATGTTAGAAAGACCAATTACCGACTGGTTGCCTCTCACCAAGAAAGAGGTTGAAAAACGAGGCTGGGACGAACTCGACGTTATTCTCATTTCGGGCGATGCTTATGTGGACCATCCTGCTTTTGGGACGGCCGTGATAGGTCGTATTATTGAAAGTGAGGGCTTTAAAATAGCCATTGTGGCACAGCCCAACTGGAAAGATGATTTACGAGATTTTAAGAAATTAGGTAAACCCAAATACTTTTTTGGCGTAACGGCAGGCTGTATGGATTCGATGGTCAACCACTATACCGCCAACAAACGCCTTCGCTCAAACGACTCTTATACACCCGGCGGTGAGGCTGGCTACAGACCCGACTACGCTACCATTGTATATACCCAAATTTTGAAAGAACTCTACCCCGATGTCCCCGTACTCATCGGCGGCATAGAGGCTTCGTTGCGACGAGTAACGCACTACGATTATTGGCAAGATGAGCTGATGCCCACCATTTTGTACGATTCGGGGGCTGATATGCTGGTGTATGGCATGGGCGAACAGCCCTTGCGTGAAATTTTGCGTTTGGTGAAGTCGGGTGTGCCACTCAACCAAATCAAAGATGTAAACCAAATCGCCTTTTTGCAAACAAACGATGAACCTTTACAAAATTATAAAGATTGGGAAACCGTAGCTTTGTCGAGTCATGAGGAATGCTTGAAAGATAAAATCAAATACGCTGCCAATTTCAAGATTGTAGAAGTGGAGTCGAATAAATGGCAAGCCAATCGGATTACGCAGCAGGTTGGTGAATATACCCTTGTGATTAATCCGCCTTTCAAAACGATGGACGAAACCGAAATGGATAAGTCTTTTGATTTGCCCTATACACGTTTGCCACATCCGAAATACAAAAAAAGGGGTACAATTCCAGCGTATGAAATGATTAAGTTTTCGGTAAATATGCACCGAGGATGTTTTGGAGGCTGTAGTTTTTGTACAATTTCGGCACACCAAGGCAAATTTATTGCTTCTCGTAGCGAAAAATCTATTTTGAAAGAAGTAGATGAAATCGTAAAACACCCTGAATTTAAAGGATATATTTCTGATTTAGGAGGGCCATCGGCCAATATGTATCGCATGAAAGGCAAGGACGAATCTATTTGTAACCGTTGCCAAAGTCCGAGTTGTATTCACCCTGTAATATGTTCAAATTTAGACACTTCGCATACCCCTTTAACCGAAATTTATCGCAAAGTAGATGCCCACCCAGGCATCAAAAAAGCCTTTGTGGGTTCGGGGGTTCGTTATGATTTGTTGGTGGACGATTTCAATAAAAACAACCAAGACGGCAACCACGACGAGTACATGGAACAACTCGTGACACGCCACGTATCGGGTCGTTTGAAAGTTGCCCCAGAGCATACTTCCGACAATACCTTGCGTATCATGCGGAAACCTTCGTTTAAATATTTCAAGAAATTCAAGGAAAAATACGATAAGATTCAGGATAAACATAATTTAAAACAGCCCTTGATTCCTTATTTCATCTCTTCGCATCCCGGTTGTGAAGAAGAAGATATGGCAAATTTGGCCGCCGAAACCAAAGATTTGGGCTTTAGATTAGAACAAGTACAGGATTTTACGCCTACGCCTATGACAGTTGCCGAGGTGATTTATTATTCGGGGGTGCATCCTTATACTTTACAGCCCGTAAAAACGGCCAAAACCAAAGAAGAAAAACTCAACCAAAATCGCTATTTCTTTTGGTATAAACCTGAATTTAAAGGTTGGATAAAACAAAGATTACAAAAAATGAAACGTCCCGATTTGGCCGATAAACTCTTGGGAAGTTCGTCTAAAAATACCTGGGAAAAAAAGAAAAAATAGATAATCATACCTTAGAAAGAAGCAAAAACAGGCTTCTTTCTAAGAAAAGTGCCATTATTTTGACGTAATATATTACGGTAGCGTATCGAAAGATGATATTTTTTCATGATATTTGCAGACTACCATTTTAAGAAATCACAGTTATATGGCAAAATTGTTAATTATGGCGGGGGGGATGTCGTCGAGAATGAAAAAGACCGATAATCAAACCAACCTTGATGAAAAACTAATCGCACAAGCAAATACATTACCCAAAGGCATGATTGGTGTTGGCAAAGATGGTCGCCCTTTTATGGATTATCTTTTGTACAATGCACACAAAGCTGGTTATAATGAAGTACTTATTCTGAAAAATCCCAAAGATACCGTTACACAACCTTATTACGACCAACTCGTAGCAGCAGGAAAAGCTTGGGGTTTTTCGTTTAAATATGCCACTCAACACATTGCTCCCGACCGTGAAAAGCCCGCAGGCACTGCCGATGCCATTCAGCAAGCCCTAGAGCAAACACCCGAATGGCAGGGTACTCGTTTTACGGTATGTAATTCCGATAATTTGTATTCGGTAGAAGTACTTTCATTGCTCAAAGACAATGCCATTCCCAACGCTGTGGTATCGTACAATGCCGATGCCTTGGGCGTAGAACCCGAACGTGTAAAGGCTTTTTCTATCATCAAAACCGATGCACAAGGCTTTTTATTAGATATTCTTGAAAAACCTTCAGACGAACAAATTGCGGAGGCAAGACGTGCAACTGGACAAGTAGGCGTAAACATGAATGTGTTTCACTTCGTTTATGATGATATTCTAAAATATGTACAATTAGAGCCATTCAATCCTATTCGCAACGAACGAGAATTGCCAAGTGCCGTTACACGCATGGCCAAAGAAAATCAAGGCTTAGTTACAACCGTTCCTGTTGCCGAAACCGTTCCAGACCTCACTTCCAAAGGCGATATTTCGGTAGTACAGCAATATTTGATTGATACCTTTGGCGATTTTTAAGGTTTTTCCTTTTTTTTATAACCAAGTAGCCCCGATAGTAGTTAAACTATCGGGGTTTTTTATGGTCAATCTGATTCCATCCCCTAAATTTGTGACTACAAAGTAGTGAACTAAATCATACTGTCATGTCGAATACCAATCAAGTTGTCAACCTCATCGAAAAAGGAACAAAATATGCTAATTCCCTTACGGCTTATAGCCGTAGAGCCACCGTACCCGTACAAATCGGGGATTTGTGGATGGGGTCAGATTACCCTATTAGGATTCAGTCGATGACTACTATTGATACGATGGATACACTGGGGTCGGTCGAGCAGAGCATCAGGATGATTGAATCGGGTTGTGAGTTGATTCGGATTACCGCCCCGTCTGTCAAAGAAGCCCAAAATCTCGAAAATATTCGCAAAGAATTACGCAACCGAGGCTACAACGTACCGTTGGTAGCCGATATACATTTTACGCCCAATGCCGCCGAATTGGCAGCAAGATTGGTCGAAAAAGTGCGTATCAATCCAGGGAATTATGCCGATAAGAAAAGATTTGAAACCATAGATTATACCGAATCGTCGTACCAAGCCGAGCTAGAACGCATTCGGGCGAAGTTTTTACCATTAATAAAAATTTGTAAAGAATACGGCACTGCCATGCGTATTGGCACAAACCACGGCTCGTTGAGCGACCGCATTTTGAGTCGTTATGGCGATACGCCTTTGGGCATGGTCGAATCGGCACTAGAATTTTTACGAATTTGTGAGGAAGAAAATTACTACAATATTGTGTTGTCGATGAAAGCTTCTAATACACAGGTGATGGTAGAAGCGTATCGGTTATTATGTAAAAAATTAGACGAAGAAGGACTCAAGCCTTATCCTTTGCATTTGGGCGTAACAGAAGCTGGCGAAGGCGAAGACGGGCGTATTAAATCGGCGGTGGGCATTGGCACGCTATTAGAAGATGGCTTGGGCGATACCGTGCGGGTGTCACTCACCGAAGACCCTGAGTTTGAAGCTCCTGTAGCCAAAGCCTTAGTTGAGCGTTATCATAACCGTGCCGCAGCCGCACAACCCATAGCGGTTTTTCCTACGGCGGAGGCACAATTCGACTCGCCCATTAATCCTTTTCAATATTTTCGTAGAAAAACCCACGAAGTGCTTACGCTAGGCGGTAGCAATGTACCAAGGGTTATTGCCGATTATAGCCAGATTGTCCTCGAAGACCCAGCCGATTTGAAACCAATCGGGCATTTTTATTTACCTGCGACCGACAAATGGGCAATGAACGACCTCGGTGCCGATTTTATCTATACGGGCACACAGCCCTCGCCGTTTATGTTGCCTATGGGTTTGAAAGAAATTATTGACTATGCTACTTGGCAAGCATTGGGCAAACCCCAAACGATGTTTCCGCTTGTAGAGAGCAAAGCGTTGGCTACCGCCGAACTGCATAGCACGTTAAATTTTGTAAAAATCAAGGCAGATACACTCGAAACAGCCTTTTTTGAGCAATTGCAGCAGCAAAACAATGTAGTGCTTTGGCTCGAAACAAGCAACGCCCACGCCATGCCAGCTTTACGCCGTTGGTGCTTCGAGCTTGTGCAAAACCATATTACTGCTCCTGTGGTGCTTACACGCCAATATCCATCCTTGCCAGAAAGCGATTTTCAGTTGTTTGCGGCCACCGACATAGGCGGCTTGCTCATTGATGGGCTAGGAGATGGCGTAGTGTTGCATTTGCCTCCAACGTCCGACAAAGCTACCTTGCTCAATCAAGCCAAAACATACAACTCTACGGCTTTCGGTATTTTGCAGGCAGCACGCACCCGTATGAGCAAAACCGAGTACATTTCTTGTCCTTCTTGCGGTCGTACTTTGTTCGATTTGCAAGAAACAACCGCTATGATTCGCAAACGAACCGACCACCTGAAAGGAGTAAAAATTGGTATTATGGGTTGTATTGTGAACGGCCCAGGCGAAATGGCCGATGCCGATTATGGTTATGTGGGTATTGGGAAAGATAAAATAGCCCTGTATCGAGGACAAACCGTTGTGAAAAAATCGGTTCATGCCGACAACGCCGTGGACGAGTTGATTGAACTTATCAAAGAAGATGGCGTTTGGTTTGAGCCAGAAGTAAGTGCCGATTTAGTAAATGTATAACCATTGTAAACAAAACATACTATGTCACGTATCAAAGACCAATTCAAGCTTGGAGAAGCTTTCAGTTATTTTATCCGTGTTTTTGCAAAACCAGACCCCAGCAAGCCAACGAATTTCAACTTGCGTACCATGCACACCATCAATAAAATTTCGATATTGATGTTTTTGGTATGTTTAATTGTGATGATTTACAGAGCTATAACCCGATGAATTTAGAGGTTTTACAAGCGTATTGCCTAGCTAAAAAAGGTGTAACCGAAGAACTTCCTTTCGACGAAGATACCTTGGTTTTTAAGGTGATGGGCAAAATGTTTGCCCTTACGAGTATCAGTGCCGAGCGATTGCAGGTAAGTCTGAAATGCAATCCTGACAGGTCGGTAGCTTTGCGAGATGAATACGACTTTGTGGTATCAGCTTGGCACATGAACAAAAAGCATTGGAATACCGTCGATTTTTCTCGCTGTTCCGATGCTTTTGCCAAAGAATTAATCGAGCATTCCTATGCCTTGGTTGTGGCTGGTTTGACAAAAAAACAACGCCTTGAGCTTGATGCCCTTAGTGAAGATTGACGAAAAAAAACCTGTTGCTCGATAGGAGTGTAGCACTATTTTTGTTTTAAATGATTGGTTAATAAATATTATTCAAACCATTAGATAAATGGAATGGCTGGTCTTATTTTTCTTTTTACCTTTTATTCTAACCTTAATGTTTTTTAATTGGTTAGAAGAAAAGTTTATTAATTTTGGCAACAGAGAACAACTCGAAGCAGGAGAAAAAATGCTCGAAGCAAAACAATACGCTCAAGCCAGGGATTTTTTTGCCTATAAGCTCAAAGATTTTCCCAAATCGGCTAAGGCGTATTATGGACGAGCCTACGCTAATTTTTACTTAAAAAACTATTTTTCAGCACTCTACGACATCGAAGAGTCGATTAGTTTTGATAATACCATAGCCGATGCGTATTTGTTGAAAGGAAAAATTCTGTATTATTTGGAAGAATACGACCAAGCGTTTTTAGAATTTGACAAAGCCGACTGGCACTATCGCAACGAAAATCCCGTGGCTTTACGTTGGCGTGGTATTGCCCGTTTTCAGCTAGGACAACGCCGTCTGGCAATTGACGATTTCAATAAAGCTGTTGCCCTAGGCGATGAAGATGCCAATTATATCCTTATCACAAGTTTTGAGTACATCCGAAATCTTGCTGAGTAATAAGTGAAAGACAATGGTTTTTATATTTTATGAAAAAAATAGGAAAATCATTGTCCTAAAATTTTTCCTATCTATCCTTCGCTCCTCTAAAATCCTGTTCATTTCTTGTACCTGCCTAAGTTACTTGCAAAAAATATCCTGATAAACGGCGAATTTTGCCCAATAAAGCATAATTGTCATAAATCGGCCTTATGCTACCATTTGTCGAAAAAGTATTAAGCACTGATTGTAAAAACGATTAATTTGTACTAAAACCAATAGTTGTTTGCTTTTGCAATGTTGTTTCAGCACCATTTTGCCACCAAGTGAGGTGAATGTCGCTTCACTAACTTTTGATTCTGGGTCAATAAATCAATAAGAAAACAATAGATTAATCCAGCTATTTATGCCATTTAATACCTTATACTTTCTTTATTTTTTTGCTTGTTTTTTCCCTGTTTATTGGTTGGCGAAAAAATACAGTAATCTTCAAAATGGCTTATTGGTCTTAGCCAATATGGTTTTTTATGGCTGGACAGAGCCCAAGCTTTGCGGACTTATTGTAGCAGTAGCGTTGCTTATTTGGCTTGGGGCAATACTGATGGAACGTCTGCCGGGTTTAGCTATGACGATTTATGCTTGGGTAATTGTATTGTTGTTTTACCAATTATTTTTATGCAAATATTATAAATGGTTTTTTGGCGAAGACCAAGGGCATCCCTTTTGGATTAGCCTCACCACCACCGTTGGCATCAGTTATTATACGTTGGCGGCTTACAGCTATATTACAGATGTTTATAGAAAAAAAATGCTTGCCCGACGCAATTTTGTCGCTTTGCTTGCCTATTTGTCGTTTTTTCCACAATTACTCGCTGGGCCTATCCCGATTGCACACCAAGATTTTGCACAATACCTTGCTCAACGCCATTTGACATGGACAGACATCGAGCAAGCCATCCAACGAATTTTATGGGGATTATTCAAAAAAGCGGTAGTAGCCAGCCAATTGGCGATTCCCGTCGATTATATTTTTTATAACCATGCTTCTTTGCCCTATACCTATTTATGGGCTGGTGTATTGATGTACAGTTTTCAGGTATATATGGACTTTTCGGGGTATTCCGACATGGCTTGGGGACTAGCACGCCTGTTGGGCATCAAGGTCAATTACAATTTCAATGCTCCTTTTATTGCACGTACCATCGACGAATTTTGGCGACGCTGGCATTTGTCATTAAGTGCTTGGCTGAAAGAATACATTTATATTCCTTTGGGAGGAAGAGGAAAAAACCGATGGCAGTATAGTTTCAATATCATGGCGGTGTTTGTCGTAAGTGGGCTTTGGCATGGAGCTAACAGCAATTTCCTATTGTGGGGTAGTGCCAATGGTTTGTTGTTTGTGCTTTCGATTATTTGGGGACTTACACGCAAATCGAAAGATTTGTCTTACAACCTCAAAGATTATACGGGTGTAATAACCGTTTTTGTAGCCATTTCTTTAACGAGGGTATTCTTTCGTTCTCCCGATTTAATGACCGCCCTACATTACTATCAAGCAATGGTAGCTGTCAAAGGGTTTGTCTTGCCCGACGTGGGGCTGTTGGGTATAGGTCTATCGTGGTTTGTGGTATTAGTAGAGTTTATTCAACGCCGACAACTTCACGCCATTGACATCTTGAATCGTCCTTTGTATGTACGGATTCCCACTTACCTTGTACTCTGTGTAGGTGTTTATTATTTTTGGCCAGTAATCAATTCAACAGAATACATTTATTTTAAATTTTAAAATGCCCATGAAAAAATTCCATTTAAGCGTATTGATAGCCCTGGTAGTATGTGCTTGCGGAGGCGGCGAATCTCAGCAGCAAAGTGCTGAAAGTACCGCAGATGCACAAGCAAAAGAAGCTTTACAAATGCAATATCCTGAAATTCCCAGAGATGAAATCGTAAACGACACGGATAGCCTATCGACGAAAGTCTTTAGGGAATTACAAGAAAAATACAAAGCCAATTTGGCAAAACTCAACGAGGCAGTAAAAGCAAACGGAGCAACCCTGCTTGTGGTATTTATTACGCCAGAAGTAGGCAATAGCCTTACCAAAATCAACCGTGTGGGAAAAGGCATGATTGCCGATGATTGTCAAGCGTTGCATATCCCTTTTTACGACATTACTACTAAAATGGCAGCTATGCCCAATCCTGTTGTATTGACGCAAATGCCTAAAGATGGCCATTGGTCGAAAGAAGGAGCAAAGTATGTGGCTGATGAATTAGCACCTATTATCAAGCAATACGATTCGGTGAAAGCGACTGCTACTTTTCAGCAAAAACCCGAAACATGGGGAGATTTACAACCCAATGCCGACGAGCTTACGGATGGTGGAAAGGGCTTGCCGTACCGCATGAAAAGTAATGCACAAGGGCTAAGAATGGACTACGATTTAGCTCCAACCAAGACCAAACAAAGAATATTATTCCTGGGCGATTCAGAAATGTATTTCCCTTTTTTGGATAATCCCTTTACCGGAACGGCTCTTTTGCAAGGAATGTTTCCTGAGAAAGAAATCCTCAATGCGTCTAATTGGGGCTATTCTGTGGATGATTACCTGTCGTTATACAACGAAAAAGCCAAGTATGCAGAAGCCGATGTGGTGATAGTGGCTGCTAATGGCAACGATATTCTCGATATGTTTTTCTCGCATCGCAATCGTTTTACTCGTGGGAAAAAGGCTATTAAGCCTTCTATCCTTGAAGAGCAATACTACAAAACAAAGTTTCATTGATGCTTGCTAACTAATGAGATATTTCTAAATACATAAGCTTCAACGTTAACGAATGTGATGTTGGGCAACTTTAGGAAGGGTGGGGAAATTTACTTAGGGCATTTTCGATATATCCCAACAATACACTTTTTTCGACGGGTTTATCAATAAATCCCAGAATATCGTGCTGTTGAAGTTGGTCTTGGTAGGTATAATAGTCGTTAGATGAGGTGATTATCACTTTTATTTGTTTGTCTGCTGGATTATCGTAAATACGCTGCATCAGGACGAGTCCGTCCATGATGGGCATTTCGATGTCGAGGCAAAGAATAATGTTTTTTTCAGAAACTACCTGCAAGAGTTCTAACACCTGCCGACCGTTAGAAGCCTCATAAATAGGCAATTGTATGGTATCGAGTTGTCTTCTAATAGCAAACCGATTAAACTTTAAATCATCGGCGATAATAATGGCAACCGTTGGGTTCATTCAGGTATGTTTTTATAAATGGCTATGCTTGCGTTGGGTTGTACAGCGTAACTATTGTTTAGAACGGGTGGTATAACCATACGAGGATAATCGTAAGTTTTAAACGAAATATTTCTATACAAATAAAGATATATTCGTGCGGACTATCACAAACCGAAAAGCTTTTTTTCTAACAAAAAAGCTTTTTTTAGTTCAAATACTTTTAGTCATCACTTTGGTTAAACAGGCGTATCGAATACCAACGCTTTTTCTACTTGTAAGCTAATCCATTCAAAGTCATCGTAGTTGTTTACATAGTCTAAATGATTGACATCTATGACCAAGAGTTTTCCTTGGGTATAATTATTGATAAATTGCTCATAATGGGCATTCAAATCAGACAAATATTGTGCCGAAATATTGTTTTCAAAATCTCTGCCTCGCTTCTGAATTTGACTGAGCAGTTTGGGCAAATCAGCCTTGAGGTAAATAGTCAAATCGGGGGCTTTTACCGTTTGCATCATCAGGTCGAAAATGCCTTTGTAGGTAGCATAGTCGTTATCGCTCATCACACCCGATTGGTAGAGATTCATGGCAAAAATATAGGCATCTTCATAAATGGTGCGGTCTTGTATAATACGCTTGTTCGATTGCTGAATTTGTACCACTTGTTCGTACCGACTTTTCAGAAAATACATCTGTAAATGAAAAGCCCAACGAGGCATATCTCCGTAAAATGGGGCTAAATAAGGATTTCCTTCGACGGCTTCAAACAATACTTCCCACCCAAAATGGGCCGCCAATTTAGAAGCAAGCGTAGTTTTGCCTGCACCAATATTTCCTGTAACTGCAATGTGCATCTTGTTGATTTATGTAAAATGAGTTATTTGGCTATGAATAGCAGGTGTTTGCTACTAAAAGACAAATCTCAAAATTACGTTGCAATCTTGGTATAAACAAATGATGCCTACGGAGGAGTTGACCGAATAAAAGCTTTTATGTAACTTTGCACCCGCCCATTGGTACTGTAAGGGGTATCGAAAGGCATTTAAGCTATTTTATCCATCTGTAACTCATGCTGAAGATGAAGCCATACAGAGTACTTTTGTATTATAATTACACGCCTATTCCAGACCCGGAGGCGTATCGTGAAAAACACCATTTGTTTTGTATCGAAAATCAGTTGTTGGGTCGTATTATTGTTGCACCCGAAGGGCTTAATGGCACGGTTTCGGGGCTTGCCGAAGACTGCGAAAAGTATATGCGTTGGCTCGAAAATGACCCTATTTTTGCTGGAAGCAACTTCGATTTTAAGGTAGAAGCCTACGATAATCATGCTTTTGCCAAATTGCACGTGCGTGTAAAAGACGAGATTGTCAACTCCGACCTTCCCGTAAACCCCAACATCCGCACGGGGAAGCATCTTGAACCAAGCGAGTTTAAGACCTTACTCAAAAATGACCCCGATGTAGTGTTGGTCGATATGCGTTCTAACTATGAACACGCTGTGGGCAAATTCAAAGGAGCGATTACCTTCGATATGGAAACACTCCGAGAACTGCCCGAACACGTGCATGAAATAGCACACTTGAAAAATAAAAAAGTGATAACGTATTGTACGGGTGGCATTAAATGTGAAAAAGCCTCGGCGTATTTGCTCGAACAAGGTTTTGAAAATGTGTATCAGCTTCACGGGGGAATCATCAAATACGGCTTGGAAGAAGGAGGCGAAGATTTTGAAGGCAAATGTTATGTGTTCGACAACCGTGTGACAACCGATGTAAACCACATAAATCCTGTGGTCATTTCTCGCTGTCATATTTGTCAAACGCCATCCGACCACATGGTTAACTGTGCCAATCCTACTTGCAACGAACACTTGGCGATTTGTCCTGTTTGTTTAGAAAAAATGGAAGGTGCGTGTTCAGACGCTTGTAAAAACCATCCTCGCAAGCGTCCTTACAATCCGAAAGGCTATTACAGCAAGGAATCTGATAATTATTCACCTGCGTTTGGCTTCAAGAGCCGACAAAAAACAAAGGTTGATGTCAGTAAAATTTCGGCATTGACACAGAATTTTGAATAAAAATTGCACTATTTCTTTGATTTCGGATGGTTACGTTAAATGATTTTATCAAAAAATAAAGCCATCTTAACCCCCATCCGAAATTCCTCCTCAACACTTATCAAAATTTATTCGTAAATCAATTCTTTTCGTTGGGTAAACAAATGCTGATTGCTGCTATAACCTTTAAACTTGGTTAAGAGTTGCGTCGGATACCCTTGTTCGTTGTATTGGTAATCGTACTGATACGGCACGCTTGTTGGGATATTGCCTTGATACCCTCTTTCTGCCGCAATCATATTGTTTTTAGAAAGATTAGTCAAAAATAAGCTATACACGCCAATCACAGCATAAGGGTTAATGTGGCTATCGAAGTTATACTTGCCCGTTTCGCTAGTCCCTGTAGCTCCTTGGGCATATTCTTCTACGATATTTGTACCCACCCGATAAAAAGTGTAATCCATCGTCACGTTGTTGTCGAAGGTATAATGAATACTCACCTTTTCTCTATTACTTTCGGTTGTATAAGAAATGGTCGCCAAGGTCTGCTGTCCGTAGCGTTTTTCGCTGATAGCTTTGACACGCCCTGCATCGTCGTAGTTCAACTCGGTCATGCCAATAGGACTTTGGTTTTCGTCGAAATAAAAGACCTTTGCCAACAAACCACCATTCCACTGGTACAAATGCCGCCCCATGTATTGTAATACGCCTTTATTTGCTTGGTTCAAATCAATGTATTTGAGCTTTCCATTGGGATAATAAGTATAAGTGCGTTGGGTTTCTAGGGTTTCTTGGTTATTGGCGATGGTATAAATATTTTCTTGGCTCAGTTTTTGTATTTCTTTTGTCTTGCCCAACGTGACAACCGTTGCATTCAATGCCTCCGCTTGGGTGAGGGTACGCTCGTCGTGGATGCCCCATTTGTCTAGGCTCAACTTGATACGCTCGTATTTTTTAGGCAACGACACCAAGCTTGTCCCCGCTTGTAGGGTAGCTGTTTGCTCGTACAAATGGTTTTGTGCATCCCAAGCCGAAATCTTGACACTGGCAGGCAAATCGCTGTAATTGTACTCACCCACTTGAATAGACACATTGACTTTTAGGGTAAAATTGGCATCAGAAACGGGCGTTGTTGGGGTATCAGGGGCAGGTGAGCGGGGTTGTAGGGTTTCTTCGTTGCAAGCCCCCAATAGTACCAAACCGACAAGTGTAGTCAATAAAAATGTTTTCTTTTTCATTTGATTGATGGTAATTAAGCGTTTAAAGTATCAGTGAAAATTGCATCACTACACAAAGGAGTGTTTCTAGGCATCAAGCGTTGGAAAAAGAAGGCTAAAAAACGATGATTCTCCATCAATGGTTCTATGGTTGGATGAATGGTCAAATCGTTCCATCAGTTTTAAGACCATTTCCAGATTAAAAACAGTTTATTGAGGAAAACAACAATACAAAAGCCGAAAAACAAAGTTGAAAAACATATTTTTTAATAAAAAAAGTATATTTTATTTTTTATCTAAATTTTTGCTTTTATATTGAACTAAAATCATTCACGATATTTGAATTATAATCCTGATAACAAAACAATGGAGGTGTTTATCGACTAAAAACTACAATTAACCCCAATTATATTTTAACGTATTCCACTCATTTAGCAACAATCAACTTTTACTTTATCGGCAAAAATTTGTCGAAAAGCCTGCAAAAACGACAGAAAAACGAAAACATTCATGATTGCACGCCGTTTGTGTGCAATTTTGTTTCATCAAACCACAAACATTTACCCTTTCATTCATCTTTAATACCAATCAACATGAAAAACAGAATTATATTATCTTTCCTTTCGCTAGTGACGGCAAGTATTTTGTACAGTTGCGTACCTAACGTTAATTCAACAGATACTACACCTGAAACAGACATGGACAAACTGAATGTTCCTGCGAATTTTAATTTCAACACTTCTCAGGATGTAAACTTTAGCTTAGGAGCGTTTGATAACGCCGATGCTCCCATTTCGGGCGTAATTATGTCGGTGTATAGCTACCCAGACGACTCACTACTTTTCAAAGGTATCACCACCGACGATGGTAAGCTTGTTTTGACCCAGAAAATTCCGACGTTTGTTAATAAAGTAACCATTCGTCCTGATTATATCGGTTTACCTTATGAATATGTAGTGGATGTAAGCAACAATGTAGAAGTAAACTTTGGTGGAAAAACACCAACGCTACAAAATAATGCGGCGGTATTAGCCAAAGCCGCTTCAAGCTTGAAAGTAGATGCAACCACCGCCCAAACATACCCAACCATGGGTTATCTTGGTACGTTTACGTCGAGTGGTGTGCCTAAATATTTGGAAAAAGACCGAGATGCTATTTCTAAAACATTCTTAGAATATGTCAACGCCAGTGTGCCAGAAAGCAAGTCTGTTCCCAAATATCACCCAGATTATTTGAACAGCAACAACCGCAATTTTTTGTATATCAAAGAATTATCGGATGTTTATATCACATTTGTACACGAAGGAGCAGGTTGGACAAATACCTTATGTTTTTATACCTTCGACCCACTCAATCCGCCTAAAACAACTACAGCTATCAGTAAAATGACCGTTATTTTCCCTAACGTTTCTTACCAAGGTAGTGGTGGTGGATTAGTGTCGGGTGATAAAGTAAAATTAGGACGTTTCCCTGCTGGTACAGGTATTGGGTTTGTCTTGCTCGGCAACTCTTGGAGTAACTCAAATGGTACAGTAGGCAAAGGATATTATGCCAACTTCTCGCATGACGACCTAAATGTTGAGGTTGCTAAAGACTTACGCAGGCATTTGATTACCCTAAACGACCCAACCAGTAAAAGGATGTTGCTTGCCTACGAAGATGTAAGCCGTGAAGCAGGTTCCGACAACGACTTTAACGATGCCATTTTCTATGCTACGTCGAATCCTGTGCAAGCCATTGATACCGACAATGTACCGATTGTGGATAGCCCTAAAGATACCGATGGCGACGGTGTAGGCGATACTCGTGACGAATATCCAACCGACCCAACCAGGGCCATCAATAGCTATGTGCCAGGCAAAAATTCATACAATACCTTGGCTTACGAAGATTTATGGCCTATCCAAGGAGATTATGATTTGAACGACTTAGTAATCAATTATCAGTTCCAAGAAGTCTTGAATGCTAAAAACCAAGTAGTTGATTTAAAAGCGAAGTTTTATGTAAAAGCAATTGGGGCGAATTATACCAACGGCTGGGGCTTCCAATTGCCCGTTGACCCATCGCTAGTTAAATCGTTTACGGGTAATTCATTGACCGAGGGCGTCATTAAAACCAATGCCAATGGTACGGAAGCGAGCCAGAAATACGCCAACTTTATTGTGTTCGACAATGCTTTTAAACAGATGAAATCGAGCGGAGGATTTGTTAATACAACCCAAGGCGCTGGTTTGGTAGCACCCAAAGATACCATTCGTTTGACCATCAATTTCTCGACTCCTATCAACAAAAGTACATTTGGTACAGCACCTTACAACCCTTACTTATTCAAAAGTAATGAGCGAGGAAAAGAAGTACATTTGCCTAACCAAGCCCCCACAAGCAAGGCTACGTTGAGTTTGCTTGGCACGGGTCAAGATGCTTCTTCTGTCACCAAAAATATTTATTACAAAACAGCAAAAGGTCTTCCTTGGGCAGTAGATTTCTCAAGCGACTTTAAGTATCCGCTCGAAACAGTACCCATTATCAATGCTTACAATAAGTTTGCGGCTTGGGCTGAAAGTGGCGGTACGTTGTATCCCGATTGGTATTTGCAAAGCAAGGGATACTTCGATTCAACAAAGCTATATCAGGGTAAATAATATATAGAGGGTAATTTAGAAAAGGGCTATCAGATTGATAGCCCTTTTTTTAGGCTTGTCGGAAAGTAGCCAATTGCTCAAAAGCGGGCAATAGGTTTTGTGTCAGTTGTTCAAAAAGGGTAAAAAGTTGTTGATACTGAGGGTAATGTGCTAAATTTGGCTGGTAAGCTTGCTCATATCGAACGGCATTGACGGCTTGTGACAAAGTGTTGAATACGCCTAATTTCGTGAGCGTAAGTAGTGCCATGCCTGTGCCTACGCCGTCGTCGGTATTTGGATGAATTGTTTTACCAAAAATATCGGCCAACGTTTGGGTAATAATTGGATGAGTAGATGCCGAGCCATTCAATACTACCGAGTCGAATGTATGTACTTGGTGTAGCATTTGGGCGATGCTATAAATTTCGAGCAATACACCTTCGAGTGTTGCACGCATCAAATGAGCCGTTTGGTGATTGATGTGCAGGCCCAAATATACTCCACGAGCATTGGCATTCCATATAGGGGCTCTTTCTCCCAATAAATAAGGTAAAAACAACAGTCCATCGGCACCAATGCTTATTTCACGGGCTTTTCTGAACAGTTCTTCCAACACTTCTTCTACGCTTTCTCCCTGCGAAAAATCGCCCATTTGTCGGGCAAACCAATCGAATACTACGCCAGCGTTATTGCTTGGACCACCCGACACATAATATTCTTCGTTGAGAATATAATTGAAAAAACGGGCTTGAGGGTCTTCTATAGGCTTTTGTCCTACTATTCTCACCGCAGCACTTGCCCCAATCGTAACCGTCACTTGCTTTTTTCCCAAAATACCAGCCCCAAGCGTAGCCATACAGCCATCGCTTCCGCCCAAAATTAAGGTTGTGTTTTCTGAAACACCCCAAGAAAAAGCATACTCTTTTTTAAGTTTCAAACCATCGTACATCACCGAAGCTACTTCCGACAAATGATGTGCTTTGATGCCTGCAAAAGCCAAGGCTTCGGTTTCCCAGCTACGGGTATAGCTATTAAACAAGCCCGTTGACGAAGCAATGCTTTCGTCAACTAAGTATTGTCCCGTAAGCTGAAAAATGATGTATTCTTTCAACGAAATATATTTATCGGTTTTGGCTGCAATCGTTGGTTGGAATTGTTTGAGCCAAGCAATTTTCATCAAAGGCGACATCGGGTGAATGGGTGTACCCGTTGCCCGATACACTTCTGCTGCCTTGCCCGATGCTTGCAAAGCCTTCACTTGTGCCGTACCTCGGTTGTCGGCCCAAATAATGGCCTTTCCCAAGGGTACGCCGTGCGCATCAATAGGCAATACGCTGTGCATCGAGCCCGTAAAACAAAAAGCTTGTACGGCGTATTGTTGCGGTATCACGAAAGTATTCAGCAGGTTTTTAACCACAAATAGGGTCGTTACAAACACCTGTTCGGGGTCTTGCTCGCTCCAATCGGGTTGCGGATGAAAAGTAGGATAGCTCGCCTTCTGGCTATACAAGGCAATGCCCTCCATCGAATACACATGAGCTTTTACAGCCGAAGTATTAATATCTATACAAATAATGCAAGCAGTCATTTGTTTATGGATTGTTTTTTCTAAAATCTCTTGGCGTATAGCCTGTTAACTTTTTAAAAGTAGAAGAAAAATGTTGCGACGAATAAAAACCCGTTTGAAAAGCAATGTCGGTCAAACTGTCTTCTGTACTCTTCAACAGCCGCATGGCTTCCGAAATCCGAATATTGATGAGGTAATTTAACGGCGAAAAGCCCGAAAATCGCTTCACTTTTTCACTAAAAGCCGTTGTACCTAAACCCACCAAGCCTGCCATTTCTTCTACCGTCCAAGGGTGTTCGAGGTTGTTTCTTAGGCTCTGTTCTAATTTAAGAAACGTCTGCGGAAAATCTCGTGGGTCATGCTCTTGCTTACTCATCGCCCGTACCACTGTCAAGAGTATTTCATCGACCAACTGCCTCACCCTTGTACGATAGCCTAGTTCTTGTTCGGTTAGTTCCTGTGCCAAGGTTTCAAACAAAGGAAAAAGCCGCTTGAAACGAGGCAAGACAGGACGATTGTTTTGTCCTAAAATTTTCCCTACAATGCGTTGGTCGCTCGTGGGCAATTGGCTCCACTCGCCTAGGGTAAAATGCCCATTGCCTTCGAGTTGGCTAGGCAACAGTTGCAATTGCATAAACGCCCCAATTTCGGTATGTCCTTTGGTACTGCCCATTGCTTGCCAAGGGCATACCACTAAGGCATCGTTGGGATACAACAAATATGATTTGTCGTCTATCTTCCAATCGAAACGCCCTTCTTGAATGCCAAACAAACGCAAGCCTTCTTGTCGTGCTACGGGCATCGAATGCAAGGTGATTTGTTGGATTTTTTGGTAAGTAAACGAAGCAATAAAAGGAAATTCCTCTAGCAACGCCGTTTTACCTTGATACAATTCAAATGGATTCATTCCTGATTAATTATGCTCGCTGGACGGATAAAACCACCCAAACACTTGTCATTCGCAAAGTCGAGATTTTGCCCAAAATTAGCGTTTAATAAGCCTCTTAAAATAGCAATTAACAAATTTTAATTTGAATAAATAGTATATTATTCTACACTGAAGGAAAATGAAAGTATCCCTTATCGCTCTTGCATAATTTTGAATCATTAAATATGACCCTTATCAGTGCAAAACCCTTCAGTAACATTTAATCGCATGGAAAAGCCGTATTGATAAACGGCTTTCCATGTATATATTACGTATCCAAAAAACACAATACATATACAAAATTTTGCCCAAAACAGGGCTTCATTCTTTTTAAATAACAAAGGCACAAGGTTTATACCCTGTGCCTTTTTCGTTTATACTGCTTTCAAATCAAAAATTTTATCCATCAAAAGCCATTTTTCACCGGGCTTTGCCGTGGGTAAGGCTTGTTGGTATTGCCACATCAGGGCTTCCCATTCCTGTACTTTGGGGTTGACGGCATCTTTTTGGGCTTTGGCTTCAAAGGAAAAATCATCGTTGGTTTGCATCAACATAAAAAGCCGATTGCCTAAGCGATAAATTTCCATTTGTTGAATCCCTGCTTCGGTAATACTGGTAAGGATTTCGGGCCATACAGCTTTATGATACGCTTCGTAGGCAGCAATCAGTTCGGCATCGTCTTTCAAATCAAGACATAAAGCAAATTGTTTCATATTTTATACGGCTTGTGCTGTGTTTTTTCTTGTATTGCTAATTCTGATAAAAACCTCCGCATGCGCGTTTTTTTCTTCTTCTATATCGTAATCGTCTTGTAGTCCAAGCCAAAACTTTGGTGTGTTCGCAAAATAAGCACTCAAACGCATAGCGGTGTCGGCTGTAATTCTTCTGTTTCCTTTCAGTATTTGAGAAATTCTCGTTTGTGGAATTTCTGTGTCTTTTGAAAGCCTGTATGCTGAAATACCCAATGGTTTGAGAAACTCTTCCATCAATATTTCTCCCGGATGTATGTTTGCTAGTTTTTCCATCGTAAACCCTTGATTTTTAGTGATAATCTATAATCTCTACATCGTAACTTTGGTTGTTCTCCCAACGAAAAACAATTCTCCATTGGTCATTAATTCTGATACTAAAAAAATCGCTTCCTTTCAACTTCTCTAGTCTATTGGAAGGGGGTATCCTCAAATCGTCAATGTTTTGTGAATTATTCAACATTCTTAGTTTTCGCCTTCCAATATGCTGAATTTCAGTCGGTAACTTCCTGACGACTTCTCCTTTCCAAATTTTTTCGGTTTCTTTTGACCCAAACGATACAATCATATTGACCTTGTAAGTTAGTAACGCTAAAGATAAGTGTTTTTCATAGTACTTTTTTGTCGAGGGTCTATTTTTCTTTAAAATATACTACAAGGAAATATCATTCACACAAGAATAATGCCCTACATCCTAATGCCCTCCGCCTACGCTGATGCCTTTCTCACCTTTCGTTTTAAGGGCAAAATACAAGACCACAAAGAAGCACAAAAGCGGTACGATATAAGCCGTTTGAATATCGGTTATGTCGGAGATACGTCCCATAATCACAGGGAAAATAGCTCCGCCTACAATCGACATAATCACCAACGACGAGCCAAGTTTGGTTTGGCTGCCCAATCCTTGAATACTCAACGAGAAAATCGTAGGGAACATAATAGACATAAAAAACTCCACACCAACAAGGGCATAAATCGAAAACATACCGCCCATCGTAATAGCCACCGCCAAAAGTGCTACGTTGAAAACGCTATAAATCGCCAGCAAACGGTTGGGAGCAATGTATTGCATGAGGAATGTACCCAAGAAACGCCCTACCATAAAGCACAACAACGCCAACGACAAATAACCTGCGGCATCTTTTTCGGCAATGGCAGCCGTTTTTCCCAAAAATCGAATAAAGAAGCTCGATACACATACCTGTGCTCCCACGTAGAAAAACTGTGCTAGCACACCCAAGATGAGGTTTTTTTGTTGAAAAATACTTCCCTCGGCTTTTGCATCGCTTTGCTGGTCGTTTTCTTTAATTTCGGGTAAATGGGTTTTCCAAAGTACCAATGCCACCGTTAATACGACCAACCCAATAATAATATATGGTATTTGTACGCTTTCGGCTTCGTGTGTCAAAAGGGCATTGGCTTGCTCTGGCGACAACGCTCCTAATTGCTCTTCGCTGATTTGGGTGTCGGTCAAAATAAAATATTTACCTGCCAAAGGTGCAAGAGAAGCAGCCAAACCGTTGAACGACTGCGAAAGATTCAGCCTTTGAGTGGCGGTTTGTGCATCTCCTAGCACAGTCACGTAAGGATTGGCGGCCGTTTCGAGGAACGTTAAACCGCTCGCAATGATAAACAGTGCCATCAAAAACAAGGCATAAGTACGAGTAGCTGCTGCTGGATAAAACAAAAATGCACCGCCTGCAAAAATGATAAGCCCCAAAATAATACCCGATTTATAACCAAAGCGATTCATCACTAAACCTGCGGGAATGGCCATCACAAAATAGCCTACAAAAAAAGCTGAATCAATAAAGGCCGATTGTAAATCGGTAAGCTGACAAGCCTTTTTGAGGTGCGGAATCAAAATGGGGTTGAGGTTGTGGGCAAAGCCCCAGAGAAAAAACAGTACAGTAATGAGGATAAAGGGCAGTAAATAAGTACCTTGAGCGTTTGACGTTTGCTTTGATGACATAAGTTTGATACGTATTGTTATGTTGGGGATAAAATTGCGTGCTTGTTTTTAGTATTAAAATGATAAACTTTTGGAAAGAAAAGAGATGAATTGCCTTTTATACTCATTTGAGAGGGTATTTTTTGTGGTATAGCTCTTGCACAGGAATAAGAGCAATGATGTGTGTCTAACTCAATTGTTGTATCAGTGATACGACAATTGAGTTAGTAGGAAATCTATCCGCAAATTGCATCATTCTGCGAAGGTTTTTTTCGGAAAAAGACGAGCCATATACTGAGGTCAATTGTCGCCACAGCGTAGCGACAATCTGTTTGCCATAACTGTCTGCCCTCTCAATCCATCGCCGAACATATTATTTTCTTTGGTTGCTGCGTTCTTTTATGCGAATATTTCTATTTTTTTTCTTAAAATTTCTATTTTTGCCCAAATACAACCTAATCGTTCCAAGATAAAATGGAATGCTATACGCAACTTATACTTAAACACTCAATCAATTGATGACACAAAAAATCATTTCTCTTGCATTCGTCGGAACGATGTTGCTGGCTTGTACCAGTGGGAAAAGGGCTTTAGAACAAGGCAATTATGATGAAGCCGTGCAATCGGCGGTAGGACGTTTACAGAAAAGCCCGACCAATAGCAAAGCACTTGCCGTACTGGCGGAGGCTTATCCGTTGGCCCTGCGTTATCACAACAACCGCATTGCCAATTGGGAAAAATCGGTAGAGCCTTTTCATTGGGAAAAAGTGGTGGACGAATTTCAGGCAATGAACCAACTCGGCGAAGCCATAGACCAATGCCCTGCTTGCATCAGAGCCGTAGGCGATGGCAAAAAGTATGTACAGCCCCTGCAATCGGCTCTCAACTTGGCTGCCACTGACCGCTATGCCTCTGGTTCGCAATGGCTTCAAACAGCAGAAAAAAACCGCCAAGATGCCAAAAATGCCTATTTCGATTTTCAAAAAGCCTTGTCGTTGGTGCCGCATTACAAAGATGCCGAACAAAAACGCAACCAAGCTTACGACTGGGCGGTATTGCCAGTAGTGGTAGAGCAAGTGGCTGTTACTTCCAAACTGTACCAATTAAGTAACCAGTATTTTCAAGATAAAATCCAAGAATACTTGCAAACCAATGCACGCCTAAATCAGTTTGTGCAATTTTATGCCCCCGAACAAGCTACGCAACTCAAAATCAGACCAAAGCATATTGTTCGTTTACAATTTGACGACTTTGTGGTGGGGCAAACCATGATTTCGACCAATACCGAAACGCTTACGAGCAAAGATAGCGTCAAAGTAGGCGAGGCTACAGTCAATGGAAAAAAAGTACCCGTTTACAACAAAGTCACTGCCAAATTGTCATTGTCACGCAAGACGGTCACATCAAACGGCGTGCTAGATATGCTAATCATTGATTTTGCAAGCAACCAAGTGATACATCGGGAAAAAATCCCTGGGCAATACGTTTGGATGAGCGAATGGGGTAATTTCAACGGCGACGAGCGAGCCTTGACCAAGGAGCAATTAGCCCTTACACGCAACCGAGAACTGCTACCACCCGCACCTCAGCAATTGTTTATCGAATTTACCAAGCCTATCTTCAACCAATTTACGAGCAAGATACGCCGCTACTACGAACCCTACTAAAGGCTATCAAAACAACTTGTGGCTTTAAGGCTTGGAGGTTAAGCAGAAATCCTGTTTTAGGCTTGATTGTTTTCTACTAAAGAAAATAGAGTTATCATAAAACATTTAAGTGAAAAAGCTCAATATTTTTACATAAATTATAAAAAATTGTATTATTAGAATAATTGATAAAATTTTCGGGAAAGCACTTGACCAAGTCGGGTGCTTTCTTTATGTTTACAGTAACTCTGTTAAAAACACATATTTTTGCCTATGAAGTTTAAATGGCTATGCCTATTGATTGCTTGGGGGAGCGTCAATATAGCGGTAGCACAACAAAAGAAAAAGACCGTTCCTGTCAAGAAACGGCCAGTATCCTCCCATATCCGCAAAAGTAAACCTGCTAAGAAAAAAGCGAAAGCTTCGGGGAAAAAAGCAAAACCACTGGCTTTGAAAAAAGCTATTGCTGTACCACCAACAAGTACCGCCACGCCTGTTGTGTTGTCGAAAGAGCAACTCTTACAAGCACACGACTTATTCCGAAAAAAACAAATTCGAGAATCCCTTTCTTTGTATGAAACCTACGCAAACACGCCCTTGATGGACACACAGGGCTATCGAAACATGGGCTTATGCTATAAGCAACTCAATGCTTCGGTGGCACAAGATTATCAGAAAGCCGCCACTTACTTTCTGAAAGCTATCCATTTCGACGGCGATGCCCTATCTTGTTTATACCTCGGACAACTTTATTTGACAGGCGGACATGGCTTGCAACGCAATGCCCAAGAAGCCCTTCCTTACCTCGAACAAGCCTACCGCCAAGGCAACCAAGAAGCACAATTTGAATTAGGCCGCCTGTATTTGGTAGGAAGCGAAAACCTCCTCAAAAACGAGCCTAAAGGATTGGGTTACTTAGAAGACGTAGCCAAGAAAGGCCATGCCGATGCTCAATGGCTTTTGGGCAATACATACGCTAAAGGTACGGCTACGATTCCTAAAAATTTGCCCTTGGCCAAAACTTGGTTCAAGCTTTACCAAGAAAACATGGCTAAACAAAACAAATCGGACTGGTAAGTTTGCGTGCTTACTTGTGTTTTTTGCGTTTTTGATGTTGCTTTAAAACGAATGTTTTAAAGCAACATCACTCTTTTGCTCAAAAACGCCACACACCATGCTCGTACTCAGGCATCGCCAGTGCAATTATTTACACGATTACCCATAAAACACTTTAATTGCGTATCTTATGAAAAATCTTACAATCATTCTCAGCACGCTTTTTATTTCATTTACTACGTTGGCACAACAAGCAGCCACCGAAACACCACAACTTTCGCTCGGTGCGGCGGTCAATATTTCGGGTAAACAGCGGATGCTTACGCAACGCATGGCCAAAGATTTTGTTTATATGGGCATGAAAATCAACGTAGAGGCTGTTGAAAAAGAAAAGGCGGCTTCTATTATTTTGTTTGAAGAAAACTTCAAAGCTCTCTCTAATTTTGCTCCAACCGAAAAAATCAAAGCCCATTTGGCTAAAGAAGAAGTCCTCTGGCGTGAATACAAAAAGCTCGTTACCGCAGAACCTACGCCCGAAAATGCACGCCTGATTTTGGATAAAAATACCAGTGTACTCATGGCTTGCGACGAGCTAGTGCGTGCCTACGTAGAATATGCTGGTACATTGCCCAAAAAAGACGGCGAAGACGGAAATATCGCCAAATCTATTGCCGAAAATACCAACGTGGCAGGTCGCCAACGGATGCTTTCGCAACGCCTTACCTTCTATTATGCAGCTTACGTATGGGGCATTGCCGATGCCACTACGCCCGATAAAATCAAAGGCTTTGCCGACTATATCAAACAAAACTTTAGTAAACTGATTATTTCAGATGTAAATACACTCGATATAGACGACGCATTGGCAAACGTAATAGCCGACTGGCGAGAAGTAGAAGAACGTTGCACCAACGAAAACTGCTATACTTTTGAAAATAAAAGCATAGATGTAGCCCAAATGATTAAAATTACGAGTAATATTTTACAAAAAATGGACAAAATTACGGGTATGTACGCCAAACTTCTCGAATAAAGCATAATTGCTTGAATTATAAATGTTTAAGTTCTAATAAGCCCACATATAAACTTTTGATAAGATTGTTATTGTTTATTTAAAATACTGATAATGAAAGTTTTAAATAAATGATAACAATCTTGTCTTTTTACAGTCAACTTCATTTTACACAAAATAATACAGCAATTTTTAGCATAAAGGAACTAAGAAAGTAGTGCTATTTGTTTTAAATTTGAAGTCGAAATTAAATTTAAAATACAAATAAAATGGGAAAATATGTTGTAGCCACTGATGCAAACTTTCAGGAGCTAATTAATTCAGACAAACCTGTATTAGTAGATTTTTGGGCAGAATGGTGTGGCCCATGTAAAATGATTGGCCCTGTTGTAGAAGAATTGGCTGGCGATGTAGATGGTCAAGCAATTGTGGCTAAAATGGACGTAGATGCCAACTCGGCTATTCCTGCTGGCTTAGGAATTCGTTCTATTCCAACTTTGATGGTATTCAAAAACGGTGAATTGAAAGAAAGACTTGTAGGTGGAAATATCCCTAAATCGGTATTGGCTCAAACGTTGTTGAAACACGCCTAAGCGTTTTCAACCTATTCATAAAAAAGGCAAAAGCATTCGGTGCTTTTGCCTTTTTTATGTTATTACAATGTTTCGAGTATCAATTCTCGGATTACGTCGGGGCGTTCGGTCGTGAGCAGATGCCCATTTTCAGGTAAAAAAACATATTTGTGTGGGGCATTTACCAACGCCGAATCGACATAAGCTCCATTTCTTACGTCAATAATCCAATCTTTTCCGCCTTGCACGATACTCACCGGACAACGAATAGTAGCCCAAAGCCCTTGCATTTGTTGTAATTGGGCTACGTGTATAAATTTCTCGTCGCTGGCACGATTGACATATTTAGGCAAGAAAAAACGAGCAAAAGGCGTATTGGAAGGCCCAGAAAACCACCAAAATTTTTCTAAATGTGGGGCACACGCAGGAGCTACCAACACAAGGGCATCAACCAATTCGGGGTAGTCCATCGCCAAACGAGCCGCAATCGGAGCACCATACGAACGCCCCAACACCGTGACTTTCTGATGAGGAAAACGCCTGAGCAATTGGGCCAATGAAGCCGCCTGCTGGGCAACGCTCGCCAAGGTGTCTGTCGATTGATTATAACCCAAACGGTCGGGAACAATGATTTTAAAATGTGCCAACAGGCTCGAATCGTGAAGGTATTCTTTGTACCCAAACCACGCTCCAGGTGCACCGTGTATCAATAATAACAAGTGTTCCGATTCATTTTTGCTTGTAGCATAATGCAATTGTATTTTTGACAAGACTACGGTATTTAACAAGGGCAAAGGAGGATGTTGCTGATAATACTGCTTGATACTTTCTTCAGACATCGTAAACGACTGCATACAACCATACAAGCCGCCTATCAAACCCAATACGAGGGTTATCCAAATTTTATATGCTTTCAAGAAAATGTTTCTGGTTTAGTGAAAGATTTACTTTGTTCCATTCTATTACCTTATGGTATGCACTGCTACGCACGGGGCAATCGGCCACACGGCAATAACAGCAACATTCGGGCAAACAGGGGTCGGCATGAATAAAGATTTCGACGTTACCCTTAAATTCTTGTCCTAAAATTTCTTCAAACTGATGCACATTGGCATGAACCAACTCCAAATTATAGTACCGAGGCAAGGTAATATGGCAATCGATGTGCAGGTCGGCACCATAGTGCTGAATACGCAGGTTATGAATGTCTATCCATTCCGTAATTTGGTTATTTTTTAAAATAGTAACCACCTTTGCCAGTGTTTCTTCGTCGGTTTCATCCATGAGACCACCAATAGATTTTCGGATAATCTTTACGCCACTCCAAGCCATAAAACTAGCAAAAGTGATAGATGCCACGCCATCGAGCCAAGCATAGCCCGTAAGCAACACCAAGCCCACCGCAAGTATCAAAATGATACCACTTTGGGCATCAAGCTTGAGGTGCTTGCCATCGGCAATCAGCGTAGGCGACTGATACACCTCCCCTTCTTTTTCGATGTAATGCCCTAGCACCCAATTGATAACTGCCCCCAATATAATAATGGTAAGCCCTAGTTTTAAGTCGGTAAGTGGCTGTGGATTAAAAAAGTTTTGGACAGCGTGAAAAATAATAAACATACTCGCCAGCACAATCAATACGCCTTCAAGACCTGCCGAAAAAAATTCAATTTTACCATGTCCATACGGATGGTTCATGTCTTTGGGCAACGACGATAAATAAATAGCGTAAAAAGCAAAGGCACTGGCTACTACGTTGATAATAGACTCTAAAGCGTCGGTTAGAATGGCACTCGAATAAGTCCAATAATAAGCCATAAATTTGACAACCATCAAAAAGGTGCTTACTACAAACGACAACAGGATGGTTTTGTATTTGGTATTCATTGCTACGAAATTTTCACAAAGGTAGGGATTTTGTAGGTTGTAAAGCCCCAACCTGCTTAAAAGTATCGTTAATCATGAATGATTATAGAAAGAGCCATAGATTTTTTTCGTACTTTTAAGGGCGGTTGTCTAGGTCTGCTTTGGCAAATAGATGACGAAATAAATGAAATGTTCAAGCGAACACTTACCCTTTGTATATGATAACACACGAAAATCCTTGGCAAACGCTATCTTCTACGGCTGTTTACGACAACCCTTGGGTAACAGTTAAGCACGAAGAAGTGCTAAAACCCAATGGCGAACCAGGTATTTATGGCTTGGTACATTTTAAGAACAGGGCTATTGCGATTGTTCCACTCGACAACGACAATTACACGTGGTTGGTAGGGCAATACCGCTATCCGCTCAAAGAATATTCTTGGGAAATCCCGATGGGTGGCGGCCCTATGAGCGAAGAAGCCCTCGATTCGGCGAAACGAGAACTCAAAGAAGAAACAGGTATCGTTGCCGATAGCTGGACAGACCTAGGGAGAATCCACACCTCTAATTCTGTCACCGACGAAGAAGGTTTTATGTTTTTGGCCGAAAACCTTAGCTTTGAAGAAGCCGAACCCGAAGACACCGAAATATTAGACCTCAAAAAAGTGTTGCTTCAAGAAGCCATAGCTATGATTATGCGTTCTGAAATTACGGACTCGCTTACGATTGCAGCCTTACTTAAAGTAGCAAGACTCAAAAATATATAGCAACCTTGCTTGATTGTTGTGTATCTACAACAATCAAGCAAGGTTTTGTTTTTCTTAGAAAGTCCATCTTCCAAATAAGCCTTCGTTATAGTCTTGGTAAGCCTGATAAATCTCGGCACGGGTATTCATCACAAATGGCCCTTGAGCAACAACGGGTTCGTTTAATGGCTCACAATGGCCCAATAAAATATAGGTATCGGTAGTGGTCGTAAAAGCTATGGCTTGGGCTTCGTTTTCAAATTCGACCAAACTTCTTTGCTGAATAGTCTTGCCATCGAGGTCAATTGTTCCACGCACAAGATAAAAAAAGATGGTATGCGATGCCGGTATATCCAGTGAAAAAGAAGCTCCTTGTTTGCACGTAAGCGTCAGTAAACGCACGCCTGTAACAGAGGTAAAAGGCCCTGTTGTTTCTGAATATGTTCCCGACAATACCTGTACCTGCACTTTTCCTTCTTGTAATACCGCTACTGGAATTTCTTCCTTATGCAGCCCTTTATAAGACGGATGCATCATTTTGTAGCGGGCTGGTAGGTTAATCCACAACTGCAAAATTTCCAAAGCTCCTCCTTGTTTTTTGAAGGTATCAGAAGAAGTTTCGGCATGAATCAATCCTTTGCCGGCGGTCATCCATTGCACGCCTCCTGCCCCAATGATGCTTTCATGACCAGTACTATCTTGGTGCTTAATGTCGCCGTCTAGCATAAATGTTACGGTTTCCATGCCTCGGTGCGGATGTGGCCCAAAAGGCAGACCCTTGTTGTTGGGCGAATAGACCTGATACCCATGATGATTTAGAAACAAAAATGGGTCGAGATAGTCGAGTGTGCGGTTGGGCAACACGCCATACGTGACTAAATCTTGAATGGGGGCATAATGCGGTTGATGAATTTGCTTGATTTTACGCATATCGTTATAAATAAAACAATAGAAGGCTATTGCTAGTTGACATTTCAGGGATAACAAGAGCTACCTTTGTGACAAAGATACAGAAAACAATAAAACAGCAATACAAGTGTTTTAGTGCCATTTTATCGTTTTTCACGTTCATCAATAACTTACATTTTATTCAAGTTTTTTCAGTAAAACTTCATAAAAACAACACTGAAAAAGAATGCAAGATTATTGCTAAAGAATCTTGCATCTTTGCAGCTGAAACTTTACCCCATGTTTAGACATTCATCACAATATGCAAATAGGAATTATTGGTTTAGGAAAAATGGGCTTTAATCTGGCCTTAAATTTACAAAGAAATGGCTACGAAGTAGTTGCACAGGATGTCAATACGGCCTTTGTCGATGCCATTGCTGCTACGGGCATCCGTTCGGCTTATTCGGTAGAAGCACTCACCGAGCAGTTGACAGGCAGAAAGGTTATTTGGTTGATGGTACCTGCTGGAAAAATTGTAGATGAGGTAATCGAAATGCTCGTGCCTTTTCTACAAGCTCAAGATATTGTTATTGACGGAGGAAATTCTAATTTTAGAGATTCAAAACGTCGTTATCAATATCTCAAAGAAAAGGGCATCGACTTTTTAGATTGTGGCACTTCGGGTGGTACGTCGGGAGCATTGCAAGGGGCTTGTACCATGATTGGTGGCGAGCCAACCGTGTTTGCCTACGTAGAAGAAGTGTTCAAAGCGATTTCTATAGAAAATGGCTATTTATATACAGGTGCGGCTGGGAGCGGACATTTCACCAAAATGGTACATAATGGCATCGAATACGGCATGATGCAGGCCATTGCCGAAGGCTTTGAAGTATTTGAACATTCAGAATTTGACATTGATTTCTATAAAACAGCCAAACTTTTCAATCATGGCTCTGTGGTACGTGGCTGGCTTATGGAACTCACCGCCAATGCTTTTGCCAAAGACCCTCATTTAGATACCATCAAGGGCATTATGCACTCGTCGGGCGAAGGCAAATGGACTTTGGAAACGGCCCTCGACTTGGGTGTGCCAACGCCTGTGATTGCCCTTTCGGTGATGATGCGTTATCGTTCACAAATGGAAGATACTTTTTCGGGTAAAGTTGTGGCTGCTTTACGCAATGAGTTTGGCGGCCATGCGGTAGAAAAAAAATAAGAACTTCTGGCGATTGAGTTTACGTATGAATCCTTTTTATATCGGTATCGACATTGGTACAACCGCTACCAAAGGCATTGCTTTTGAGGCAGATGGCAGTATCATTCAGCAGGTTGTTCGTGGCTATGCCATGTATCATGCCAACGCCGATTGGAGTACCCAACAACCCGACGAAGTGTTGGCGGCGGTATTGGCTTGTATCGAACAACTAACCGCCGATGCCTCGCCCGTGTTTATCAGTTTTAGCTCTGCCATGCAAAGTTTGATGGCGGTTGATGCCCAAGGCAAACCTTTGACCGACCTCATTCTTTGGGCCGACAATCGTGCCAGTGCCTTGGCCGATGAGCTAAAACATAGTGCTTTAGGCAGAAGTTTTTATCAGTCAACGGGCATCCCGATTCATACGTTTGCCCCGATGACCAAAATTTTGTGGTTGAAAGAAAACCAGCCTGCTATTGTTGCCCGTACTGCCAAATTTATCGGTATTAAAGAATATGTATGGCACCATCTGACGGGTGAATATGTTACCGATTCGTCGATGGCTTCTGGCACAGGTCTGATGGACTTGGCAACAGGCACTTGGAACGAGGCAATTCTTGCCCATTTGTCGATAAGCCCTGAGCATTTACCCTCAATACAAGCCGCTACCTATAGCAGTAAAGGCATCGAAAAGCCCTTTTTATTTGTTTTAGGGGCAGGCGACGGCGCTTTGGCAAACTTGGGTACAGGAGCGATGCAAGCAGGCAAAATGTCATTGACCATCGGTACAAGCGGTGCCGTGCGTGTGCCGGTTGCAACGCCATTTTACGACGAACAAATGCGTACCCAATGCTATCATTTGCTTGATAATCAGTATTTGGTATTGGGGGCCGTCAATAATGGTGCTGTGGTATTGCAATGGCTAAAAGAGGATTTATTAGCAAGCGAGCAAAGTTACGAATCGTTATTTGCACAGGCGGAGGCGATTGCTGCGGGTGCCGATGGGCTATTGTTTGTGCCTTATTTATTGGGCGAAAGAGCTCCCATTTGGGATGCCAACGCCAAAGGACTATTGGCAGGCATGACCATCCATCATACCCAAGCCCATTTGGTCAGGGCTACAATGGAAGGCATTTTGTATGGTTTGTTGAGTATTGCTCAAATTCTTGTACCTGATGCTTCAATAAGAATGCAAATGGATTTGATGGCTAGTGGTGGTTTTGCCAAAAGTGAAACGTGGCTT
Organism: Cytophagales bacterium; assembly: GCA_013298025.1. GTDB lineage: Bacteria > Bacteroidota > Bacteroidia > Cytophagales > Spirosomataceae > Flectobacillus. The sequence continues at coordinate 326,036 of JAAFJE010000003.1, forward strand.
CAAATGGCTGCTGATATTTTTCAGATGAAAGTGCAGGTATTACAAACCACCGAAGGCTCTTGCTGGGGAGCGGTAATGATAGGGTTTCAGGCTATTGGTCTTGCCATAAAGCCTCGTTTTTTAGTAGAAAAAACCTTTTATCCGAATACTGCTTTGGCGAATGTGTATGCACAACAGCACGAAAAGTTTAAGCAATTAAGTAATTTAAGAGCAAAATTTGTTGCTTGCGGAATGTAGATAAAAAACCACATTCCGCAAGCAACAAATTGAAAAATAGGCAACTATGACTCATCGTTGCAAAAAGCCTTCCCATTCGGCAATTTGTTCGGCTTTTTTCATAACTCTAGGAAACTTGTGTTGTCCGCCAGTTTTACCTTTCGATTCTAAGAAATCATAGAAAACATGGGCAGGCAATACCTTGACTGTCATTTCTTTCAAAGCGTGTTTTCGTTCTACAGGATAATCGTCGTTGATGCTCGAAAGCGTTTGGTCAATAAACAATTGCAATGCCTGCTCGTCCACTTGGCTATCGCTCCCTACGTACCAATGATGGGCAAAAGTATCGGCTACTTTTTTACCAATCACCGTAAACTCTCTGATGTCGATACCAAAATGAATTGATGCCAACTCAATGGCTTTATTCATATTATCGACCGATAAATGCTCTCCGCACAAGCTCAGAAAATGCTTGGTTCGACCCGTAATGACAATTTCCGCATTTTTTTTATTGGTAAATTTTATCGTATCGCCAATCAAATAACGCCAAGCTCCCGACACCGTAGAAATGAGTAAGGCATATTCTTTTCCCTCTTCTACTTCATCTATCATCAGGGTTTGAGGCTTATCGACCATCGCCCCGTCGGCATCAAAATTATCGTCATTGAAAGGAATAAATTCAAAGAAAATACCATTATTTAGCACCAAACGCATATCGCTGTCGGGCTGGGTTTGATAGGCCAAAAAGCCTTCCGAAGCCAAGTAAGTTTCGATATAGGTTATCGGGCGACCAAGCAATTTGGCAAAACCGGGTTTGTACGGTTCAAAACTTACGCCACCATGACAAAACACTTCGAGATTGGGCCAAATTTCGTGGATATTACTTACTTGGTATTCCTTGATAATTTTCTCGACCAACACCTGAATCCACGCCGGAACGCCTACAATAAAACCAATATCCCAATTTTTAGCCTGTTTTGTGATTTTATCAAGTTTTTCACTCCAATCTTTGGTTGCAGCTATTTTTTTGCCCGGCTTATAAAATCGTTCAAACCAAAAAGGAATTTTCCCCGCCGTAATGCCACTCAAATCGCCTTCAAAATACAAGCCTTTGTTTTGCAATTCGGTGCTTCCGCCAAGCATCAAGTAACCTTTTTCGTATAAATTAGCAGGTAAATTTTTATATTCACCCAAGCTTAAAATTTGTCTGATAGAAGTCCGATGAATCGCCTTTATCATGTCTTTGGTGACAGGAATATGCTTCGATGCTGCCTCCGACGTACCCGAACTAAGGGCAAAATATTTGACTTTGCCGGGCCAAGTTACGTTCTTTTCGCCATCGAGGGTTTTGTGCCACCAGTCTTTATACATTTTATTGTAGTCATATACAGGCACATAATTTTTGTATTTGGTATAAAAAGCCTTATCGTTCGAGAAAAGTGCTTCGCTCATAATTTCGTCGAAACGATAGGTTTCTCCAAACTCCGTCAAGCGTCCTTTGTTGAGGAGTTTAACCAAAGTTTTCTTCTGTATTTTTGCCAGATTTGTTTTAGGGCGTTGAATCACACTGGTCAACCCAATCCCTTTTTTAATTAGACTGCCAACAATAGCCATAGCTTATAAACGTATTTAAAGGTCTTTAACTGCAAGAATATCGGAGAAAAATGAAAATTCAAGCCATTTGAATCATTTCCCGAAATCAAAAATCACCTAATTCCCAATTTCCGATAAAGGTAAGGCTTTTAACATTTCCAAAGCACGATAGTCTGTTAAATCAAATTTAACTGGCACAATTGCCACGTAATTTTGTTTGAGTGCCTCTTCATCGGTATCTTTTCCTTTGTCTTCGTTGAGCAAAAAGCCATCCATCCAATAATAAGTACGTCCGTAGGGGTCTCGTCTTTCTTCAAACGTTTCTTTGTACAGGGCATCGGTTTGGCGACAAAGCTTGATACCATTTAAAGGTTGTTCAGATTTGGCAGGAAAATTCACATTCAAAGCTACACCGTGGGGCAATCCGTGTGCCAAAATTGTTTGAGCGATTTTTTTGACAAACGATTCTATATGTGAAAAATCGGCATCGGCATCGAAGCTGCAAAGCGAAAAGCCGATTGCAGGAATCCCTTCAATAGCCGCTTCGATAGCCGCCGACATCGTACCACTGTAAATTACTGAAATAGAAGAGTTTGAGCCGTGATTGATACCGCTTACCACCAAGTCGATTTTGCGACCTTTCAAGATAAAATGCTTGCCAAACTTCACACAGTCGGCTGGCGTGCCACTGCATTTATAAGCTTTGACATCGGGATGAAAATGCGGTACTTCTTTCACACGCAAGGGGCGGTCGAGGGTAATGGCATGGCCCATGCCCGACTGATGCGTGTCGGGGGCTACTACCACCACTTCGCCGATAGTTGCCATAATACTAGCCAAGGTTTTGATGCCTTTCGATTCGATAGAGTCGTCGTTTGAGATGAGAATTAAGGGTTTGTCCATAGCTGACAATAGTTGCGTTCTTATCATTTTTCGGGCAGATACATACACCGTAAGATAAGACTTTGTATTTTTGATTGATTTTTTACTTTTTAATCCAAGCCCAAATATACAAGGCTTGAAGAGATAAGTAAGTACATGGGTCAAATAAAGCGATAAAAAAGCATACAGCAAAAAATGTTACAACTCATCGGCAAAGCTATTCTAGCACTTGGAGGCTGGAAAATCGTTGATAAAACCCCTTTAGGCGTAAATGCCTATCCCAAAGCGGTGGTGATAGCCGCACCGCATACGTCTAATTGGGATTATTTGTTTGCGATGGCAATTCTCAAAGCCATCAATAGTCCCTGTGCGTACCTCGCTAAGGCAAGTTTGTTTAAATTTCCTTTGGGCTTGCTGGTCAAAGGCTTAGGCGGTATTCCTGTCAATCGAAACCAAAAAAACAATTTGGTTCAAAACATGGCAAGTCTGATTCAGCAGACCGAACGGATACACCTCATGGTACCCGCCGAAGGCACACGCTCGCTCACAAAAGAATGGAAATCAGGCTTTTATTATATGGCATTAGAAGCCAAAGTACCCATTATTTTGGGTTTCTTAGATTTTGCCAAAAAAGAAGGTGGCTTTTTAGATGTGTTTTATCCAACAGGAAATTATGAGCAAGATTTGCAACGCATTCAAGCCTATTATTACCATATTACGCCAAAACACCCCGCTTTTTTTTCTTTAAATGATGTCAAACGTTCTTAAATTTCGTATCGCTGATACAGGCGACATTCCTGTGATTCGGGCGATTGCCGAGCTTACTTGGCGACCAACCTACGGTCATATTCTTACCGAAGAGCAAACGCTCTATATGCTCACCATGATGTATGCGGAGGATGCTTTACAAAAACAATTGGCAAGCCAAACGTTTTTATTGGCTATCGAAAACGATACCGTTGTGGGCTATGCTGGCTTTGAAGTAAAGGAAAAAGGTATCATGAAACTCCATAAATTGTATCTGCTTCCCCAAACCCAAGGCAAAGGCTACGGCAAAGCCCTTATCGACCAAGTAGCAAACATGGCACAAGCCCAAGGCTGTAGCTGTCTGGAACTCAACGTTAATCGGCATAACAAGGCTTTAGGATTTTATCAGAAAAATGGCTTTGTTATCGTCAAAGAAGAAGATATTGCCATCGGGGAAGGTTTTTGGATGAACGATTATGTGATGCAAAAGTCCCTAGTCTAATTATATTTTCATGCGTTTTTGTACGCATATTCACATATCGACCGCTAATTTTTATGCTTTCAGCCATTGTTTTTGGTTTTTTTTATGGGTTTCTTTTGTGTTTTACGTTTGGCCCAGCGTTTTTTAGGTTGATTCAAACCAGTATTGATAACGGGTATAAGAGTGGTATTCTGATAGCCTTTGGCGTGACAGTAGCCGATGCCATTTTGATGTTTTCGGCTGTTTTTGGTACAGCTTTATTGCCTAAAATAGAAGATTTCGATGTGTATTTGTCTGTTGGTGGTGCTGTGTTGTTGTTGCTGCTAGGCTTTATTAGTTTGTTCAAACAACAAAGTCAGTTGGTTTATCCCCAAACCAAATTAGGCACATTTTTGTATTATTTCACCTCTGGTTTACTACTCAATTTACTCAATCCATCCAATTATATTGCTGTTTTTGGTACATCTACGTATTTGCGTGGAGCACAACATTTCAGTATTCATGAACTGATTGCGTTCTTTGGTTTTAGCTTACTAGCAACCATGTTGGCAGAATCGTTGATTTCGTTTTTTGCTCATAAAATGAAACGCCTCCTTACGCCAACCATCATTAGGCGTATCAATCAAACCGCTGGAATGGTGTTTATTGTTTCGGCTTTTTTGTTGCTTTATAAGCAGTTTAGGTGAGTTAGTGGAGAGTTAGTGAATTGTGAATGAGCGAGTTAGTGAATCATGAATGAGTCAGTGATTAACTTTCAGGAATTTCCCATTTTTTTACTCAAAAATTAGATTGAGCCTTTGAAAATTGAAAAATAATTCACTAACTCACTCATCCACAACTCACTAACTGACTCATTCACAACTAATTCAATCTGTTTCTTCTAGCTCAAAAACTTCTTCTACAGGTTTTTGAAAAACCCTGGCAATTTTTAGTGCCAACACCGCCGACGGAATATATTTATTGCTCTCGATGGCATTGATGGTCTGTCGAGTCACTTGCACCTTTGCCGCCAATTCCGCTTGTGTTATGTCACAAATGGCTCTTTCTATTCTGATTTTATTTTTCATCTGCTTATCTTTATACAAAGCACACCTGTATCGATGCTATTTGCCATGATTGTGTACGTACACCAAATATTGAAATCTTCCGACAAAAATCAATAAAGGCGTAAACATATTTACAACCATGACATTAAAAAAGTATATCCCATAAACAAAAATGGTAGCAAATAGCAAAAAACCAAAATGCACATAAACTGCCCATTGCAATGATTCTAGCCGAATTTGAGACACAAACTCATCTTCTATTTTGCATTTTGAAAACGCTACCAAGCCCAATCCAACGATGAGGGCAATAGACACTACCTCATCGCCCAATTCTAAACGTGAAGGTTCTTTTGTTGACTGTAGCACGCCGTCATCTAATAAATAATGAAAAGGTAATTCTACGAACAAAAAATCAAACTTAAATTCATTAAAAATGCCCCAAATACCAGCTATCAAGGCAGGTACGGCAATAATCCAGCCGATTATACGGCAGTAATTTGGAAATAAGAAGCGAGGTTTCATGATTTTTTCTTTTTATGTTTGTAACTAATAACGGACTAAATGTAATGTTTATTTTACATTTAGTAAAATAAAGTATTCTTTTTATGGATTTTTCGGCAAAAAATTTATTGAAACATACGGTAGAAGGCATTTATCCTTTAGATGACGCTAGTTTCGACGCTTTATGGCAAGAATTTAGACCTGTGACCGTCAAGCGTAAAATATGCCTGACTGCCACGGGAGAAGTGGAAAAATACTTGTATTTTGTATTGGATGGCGTGCAAAGGCTTTATTATTTCGATGAGCAATTGCGTGAAGCAACCTTGATTTTTAGCTATAAAGGGAATTTTGGAGGCGTGCTAGATTCGATGATGATGCAACAACCGTCTAAATTTTATTATGAAACACTCAGCCAGTCGCAATTACTCCGAGCGTCTTATCAGCAAATAGAAGCCTTGTTGCCCCAGCATCCTAGCATTGAAATATTGCTTAGAAAAGGGCTTACGGGGGCTTTTGCTGGCGTGATAGAACGCTTGGTTGAATTGCAATGCTATACTGCCGAAGAACGTTTTAGACAATTACTGAAGAGGAGTCCGCATATTTTACAGCTAGTGCCACACAAGTACCTCGCCAACTACATTGGCATAGATGCCAGCAATTTCAGTAAGTTGATGAATAAGGTGAAAATTTAGGGACAGGTTAACACTTAGTATCAATTTTATGAGTATTTTTATGTAAAAATAAATTTATAAATTGATTTTATGATACATGACTACTAATGATAATCTATGAAAAATACAATGATACCAGTAGCTGAACTACTCAATACTATTGCCCAGCCAGACGCTACGTGGCAAATAAAAGCAGAACAACGCCAAGGCAATAAAAAAAGTCTTATATTTTCAGCCAAAATTGCGTTTAAAATTCTTGATAAATTACGACAAAATCGTTTGGCAGGAAAACAACCTAGCTCACAAAAAGCATTGGCTGAATTGTTAGGAATGAAGCCTCAACAAGTAAATAAAATTGTCAAAGGACACGAAAATTTGACCTTAGAAACCATTGTACGCTTAGAAGAAATGTTGGGAATCCAACTGATTAGCGTATAAGTATTGGCAATCAACATAAATCTTGGCAAATACCAAGATTTTACAACAAAAGCCAAGCGACTTTTGCTTATATTTTTGTATAACCTAACAGTCGCTTTCGTATGATTAGCCAACTAGCATTACTCAAACAGCTTGAAAATCAAATTGAAGCACACGTACAAGTTGCTATCAAGACCTATCAAAATTTGTCTTCGGAGCGGCTTCTGCAAGCTTCGCCCAACGGAGGCTGGAGTATTGCCCAATGCCTCGAACACCTCAATTCGTATGGCGTGCATTACTTGCCTTTGCTACAAGTGCAATTGACTCAAGCACTTCTTTTGAGCCATGACGTACCGCACAAAAGCACTTGGCTGGGGCGTTTGGCAGTTAAGCAGATGAATCCGCAAACGGGCAAGAAAAAGTATAAAGCCTTCAAAAACCATAGCCCCCAAGCCGAGTTGGAGGCTCATCAGGTAGTAGCGACGTTCATAGAACAACAAGAACTACTGCTCAGTCTGGTTCAGCAAGCAAGGCATAAAGCCGTCGCTCCTCTTCGGATTCCTATTTCTATCGCTTCTTGGCTCAAACTCAACTGGCTCGATGCCCTGCATTTTCTTGTGGTACACAACGAACGCCATGTTCAGCAAGCCAATAGGCTATTGGTGCTTTCGGATGTAAACTGAAATAAATAGTTTTTGAAAATATTTTCCCAAAAACCATTTATTTCAAAAATCTAAAATCCTCTATTACTCAATAGCCTTTCTCCAAATCTGCCACATTGAGGAGTTCTTCTCCTTGTTCAAAACGGGTAAGATTTTCCAGGAAAAAATTCACTTTTGCCTCATTTTCCTTTGCCCAACCGCCAGAAGTATGTTGCGTAAGCAATACATTGGGCATTTGCCAAAGCGGGTGGTCGGTTGGCAAGGGTTCTTTGTCGGTTACATCTAACACCGCTCCAAACAAGCGATTTTGTTTGAGTTGAGCCATCAACGCCTTTTCGTCCACCGCCGACCCACGACCTACATTGACCAGCATAGCCGAAGCTTTCAACAAAGCCAAGCGTTGTGCATCGAACAAGCGAATTGTTTCGGGCGTTTCGGGCAAACAAGCAATAACGATGTCGGCTTGGGGTAAATATTGGTCTAAATCGCTGATAGGCAACACCTCATCTTTGGCAGTTCGGGAAAAAACACGAATATCACACTGAAAACCGCTCAACAACGCCGCCGTTTTTTGTCCGATAGCCCCACCGCCCACAATCAACACATGGGCACCAAAAAGCAATTGCAAACTAGCCCGCATGGGTTGCCCCATCCAAAATTCGGTGCGTTGCCAGCGTGCCAAACGGTCGATACCACGATACAAAGCTAAAATACCAGCCACAGCCGTTTCAGCCACCGATTCGCCAAAAAAGCCTTTGAGATTCGTTATCGGAAAAGTACGGTTTTGTAAAGCCTGATAAGGGTCGAGTCCAGCCGAATGCAATTGTAGCCACTGCAAGTTTGTCGTTTTTTCGGCCCAATCTAAAGGCACATTGCCCATTGCCACTTCGCAACCCAAAAATGCGTCCTCTCTTGCTTCGGGAAGCAACTCGTTGCCAACATGTACAGTATGTTTGTCGCCCAATGCCTTACGCAACAATGCCTTTTCGGCGGTAGTAAGGGGGGTATGAATATAAATTTCCATGGTTGAAATATGTTGATTCAAATTTTTTGTGAAATATAAGCTTTATTCATGAACGAACAAAGCACTGACAATTTTCTGTCATTATCGACAAAACACCGCAATGTTGACAATATCGCCAGACGACACCTGTCAATCTGTCAGTAAAATTAAGGCATTTTAGACTTGGCATTAAGATTGTTAAATATAAAACAACGTCGGACATCCGCTAGTAAGAGGATCATAGACAAGACAACCGAAAAAAGATATTTAACAATAATTAATTCACTCTAACAATGGGAAAAATTATCGGTATTGACTTAGGCACAACCAACTCATGTGTAGCAGTAATGGAAGGTAACGAGCCAGTCGTAATCGCTAACTCAGAAGGTCGTCGTACTACACCTTCTATTGTAGCTTTTTTGGATAACGGAAACGGAGAGCGTAAAGTAGGAGACCCAGCAAAGCGTCAGGCAATCACTAACCCTAAAAACACCATTTCATCTATCAAGCGTTTCATGGGCAAACGTTTTAGTGATGTTTCTAACGAAATTAAAACGGTAGCTTATACGGTAGAACAAGGTTCTAACAACACGCCTCGTGTACGTATTGGCGAGCGTCTTTATACGCCTCAAGAAATCTCGGCTCAGATTTTGACAAAAATGAAGCAAACTGCCGAAGATTATTTAGGACAAACCATCACAGATGCTGTTATTACAGTTCCTGCTTATTTTAACGATGCAGAACGCCAAGCAACCAAAGAAGCAGGTGCTATTGCTGGTTTAGATGTAAAACGCATCATCAACGAACCTACAGCGGCAGCCCTGGCTTATGGACTAGACAAAGGTGGTAAAGATATGAAAATTGCCGTATTCGACCTTGGTGGCGGTACGTTCGATATTTCTATCTTGGAATTGGGCGATGGCGTATTTGAAGTAAAATCAACTGACGGTGACACACACTTGGGTGGTGACGACTTCGACCAAGTAATTATTGATTGGTTGGCAAACGAATTTAAAAACGACGAAGGCGTTGATTTGCGTCAAGATGCGATGGCTCTGCAACGCTTGAAAGAAGCGGCTGAAAAAGCAAAAATCGAATTGTCGTCAGGAGCTTCTACCGAAATCAACTTGCCTTATATCTTCCCTGTCAACGGTATGCCTAAGCACTTGGTGCGTACTTTGAGCCGTGCGAAGTTTGAGCAATTGGCCGATTCGTTGATTCAAAGAATGATGGAACCTTGCCGTAGAGCCATGAAAAACTCTGGCTACAGCAACGCCGACATCGACGAAGTAATTTTGGTGGGTGGTTCTACTCGTATTCCTCGTGTAGTAGAAGAAGTAGAGAAATTCTGGGGCAAAAAAGCTTCTAAAGGCGTAAACCCTGATGAAGCCGTGGCAATTGGTGCGGCTGTACAAGGGGGTGTATTGACAGGTGAAGTAAAAGACGTATTATTGCTCGACGTTATTCCGTTGTCGTTGGGTATCGAAACAATGGGTGGCGTTTTCACAAAACTCATCGAAGCAAATACAACCATTCCAACGAAGAAATCTGAAACCTTCTCAACGGCTTCAGACAACCAACCTTCGGTAGAATTGAACATCTTGCAAGGCGAACGCCCGATGGCTGCACATAACCGCTCGTTGGGTCGTTTCCACTTGGGCGATATTCCTCCTGCCCCACGTGGTGTACCTCAAATCGAAGTGACCTTCGACATTGATGCCAACGGTATTTTGCACGTATCGGCAAAAGACAAAGGAACAGGCAAAGAAAGTAGCATTCGCATCGAAGCATCAAGCGGCTTGACCGATGCCGAAATTGAAAGAATGCGTCAGGAAGCCAAAGCCAACGAAGCAGCCGACAAAGCAGAAAAAGAAAAAATCGAAAAAATCAACCAAGCCGATTCATTGATTTTCCAAACAGAAAAACAATTGAAAGAGTACGGCGACAAGCTTTCGGCAGGCAACAAATCGGCGATAGAAGGAGCTTTAGCAGAATTGCGTACCGCTCACGCTTCTCGTGACATCGCTACGATTGATACAGCTTTAGAAAAACTCAACAACGCTTGGATGGCCGCTTCGCAAGAAATGTACGCTGCTGGTGCACAACCAACCGGCGACGCTGGTCAATCAGCCAACGCAGGCGGAAGCACTTCACAAGCAGAAGACGTTCCGTTTGAGGAAGTGAAGTAAGTTATCGGCCATCGGCCAAAAATATATTAAAGTGCTATAAAATCTCCCTTTGGGAATCTTTCAGTTTTTGAAAGGGGATTTTGTAGCACTTTTTGCTAATTATTAGAAAAAAATGTAATTTTGCAGAAAAGTTCTTTGACAACATGGGGGAGTATATTTTGTGGATGAAGTGGCGTAAAATAAAAAATGAAATAAGAATTTAAACCCAATGAAATTTGGATTGCCAAATTTCCAGAAAAACAAGGACATTGTATTCAAGGAACACGTCCTTGTATTATCATTAATTGTTTTGGTGATACAGTAACGGTAATACCATTAACATGTTACGAAAAGAATAAAGGTCATCCCAATGACTTAGGGATACATAAAAATACTACAAATAACTTAACCAAAGATTCAATAGCGAAATTAACCCAAATACAAACGTTAGACAAAAAACATTTTATAAAAAAAACAGGTATTATAGATTCAGAAACATCGAATATTATAAAAAAAATAGTGGAACAAATAATTTTTAATAACTAAATAAATAAACAAACCGCCATAATCTTGCATAAAACTCCTCCTTTGTCAAAAAAATTAAAAAAAATACAAATGCAAGATAAACTCATTAGAATTGGCGTTTTCTATGACGGCAATTATTTTCTCCAAGTAAGCAATTATTACGCTTACGCCCATACCAGACGAAAAAGAATAAATATTTCTGGGCTTCATGAATTTATTAGACATCAAGTAGCTGACGAAGAGTCTAATGATGCAAAATTTTGTCAAATTATAGATGCTCACTATTTCAGAGGTCGCTTGAGTGCTACAGAAGCTTCTCAAAAAGGAGATATGTTATATTATGACCGAGTTTTCGACGATATTCTTATGTCAGAGGGAGTAACAACGCACTACCTACCCATCCGAGTTAACCCAGATGGATCTAAACAAGAAAAAGGCATAGACGTATGGTTAGCTCTAGAGGCATTTGAATTAGCATTCTATAAAAGATTTAATGTACTCGTTCTTATTGCATCTGATGGTGATTATGTACCTTTGGTACGTAAACTCAATACGCTTGGTACGAGAGTCATGGTTTTAAGCTGGGATTTAGAATACGCAAACGAGTCAGGACAAAAATTTACAACAAGAACATCTCAAAATTTACTGGAAGAAGCTTCTTACCCTATCAGTATGCATGAAATAATTGAAAATAGAGTAAAGAAAAATGACCCTTTAATCAATAATCTTTTTGTACATACGGAACAAAAAAGGAGCATAGAACAGAGTAATATTAACAAAAAATCAACATTAACGAGCGAGATACTTAGTTTAAAAAACGGCTTTGGATTCATCAAATATCCTCCAAGCAACCTATTTTTTCATTATTCTAGTATTATAGATACTGATTTTAATGACTTACAAATCGGTGACAAAGTCGAGTTTACAATAGAAAAAGGTCAAGATGGTGCAGACCTAGCAAAAAATATAAAAGTTATAAACTAATACTCCAAAAGCTATGAAATTTTAGAATATTTCATAGCTTTTTCATTATGTAATAAGGTCAAATGCCATATTATCAACTAATTACATTTCTATAGCAACCTTCGCTCTCATTATCAAATAAAAATATTTTTTAGTAATTTTTAAGATTTGTCGTCATGCTATATCCTAAGCTTCAAGGCTGAGAGATAGAGAATATGCCACTAGATGTTTTAGGCTAAAATATAAGTTAGAACCTACAAAAACTGTAATTTTGTTTAGTAAAAACGTAGCACCATGAAAGCAAAATACGTAAACCCTTTTACCGATTTCGGTTTTAAGAAAATCTTTGGAGAAGAGGCCAGTAAGCTTCTTTTGATAGATTTTCTGGCAAGTCTATTGCCAGAAGCCAACATCGTGGACTTGACTTTCAAGGACAAGGATAAACTTGGGCATACCGAAGCCGACAGAAAGGTGATTTATGATATTTACTGCGAAAATAGTGCTGGCGAAAAAATTATTGTTGAGTTACAGAAAGCCAAACAAAACTACTTTAAGGATAGAACCGTTTATTATGCCACTTTTCCCATTCAAGAGCAAGCAGAAAAAGGCGAATGGAACTATCAACTAAAATACGTCTATTGCATTGGTATTCTTGACTTTAAATTTGACGACCATATTAAATCTGGGCAAGGAGAAGTAATTCATACCGTGCAACTCAAAGACCAGCACAATCAAGTATTTTATGAAAAATTGAAGTTTGTTTACTTGGAAATGCCTCATTTCAAAAAAACGGAACAGGAATTAATAAGCCGATTAGACAAATGGTTATTCTTCATTCGACATCTGGAAGGCTTTGAAAACATTCCCGAAATATTCAAAGACGAGGTGTTTGTCCAAGCCTTTGAAAAAGCTGAAATAGCCAAATACACCGAACAAGAAAGATTAGATTACGAACAAAGCTTGAAAATTTATAGAGATTTAAAAGGAGTAATTGACACAGCCTTCGACGAAGGTAAACAGGAAGGGTTGTTAGAAGGAACACTAAAAGGGAAACTTGAAGAAAAATTAGCAATCGCCAGAAAAATGAAAAGCAAAGGCTTGTCTTCTTCAGAAATTGCTGACCTAACTGGACTTTCTGAAAATGAAATAGATACGCTTCAAAATACTTAATTTTATATAATGCCATGAAAGCAAAATATGTAAACCCTTTTACCGATTTCGGTTTCAAGAAAATCTTTGGAGAAGAAGCCAGTAAGACTCTTTTGATAGATTTTCTGGCAAGTCTATTGCCAGAAGCCAACATCGTGGACTTGACTTTCAAGGACAAGGATAAACTTGGGCATACCGAAGCCGACAGAAAGGCGATTTATGATATTTACTGCGAAAACAGTGCTGGCGAAAAAATTATTGTTGAGTTACAGAAAGCCAAACAAAACTACTTTAAGGATAGAACCGTTTATTATGCCACTTTTCCCATTCAAGAGCAAGCAGAAAAAGGAGAATGGAATTATCAACTAAAATACGTCTATTGCATTGGTATTCTTGACTTTAAATTTGACGACCATATTAAATCTGGGCAAGGAGAAGTAATTCATACCGTGCAACTCAAAGACCAGCACAATCAAGTATTTTATGAAAAGTTGAAGTTTGTTTACTTGGAAATGCCTCATTTCAAAAAAACAGCAAGCGAACTCAACAGTCGATTAGACAAATGGTTATTTTTCATTCGACATCTCGAAGACTTTGAAAACATTCCCGAAATCTTCAAAGACGAAGTATTTGTCCAAGCCTTTGAAAAAGCTGAAATAGCCAAATACACCGAACAAGAAAGATTAGATTACGAACAAAGCTTGAAAATTTATAGAGATTTAAAAGGAGTAATTGACACAGCTTTCGATGAAGGTAAACAGGAAGGGTTATTAGAAGGAACACTAAAAGGGAAACTTGAAGGACTATTGGAAGGAAAATTAGAAGTAGCCAGAAAAATGAAAAGCAAAGGCTTGTCTTCTTCCGATATTGCTGACCTAACTGGACTTTCTGAGCATGAAATAGATACACTTTAAAATACTTGATTTTATATAACACCATTGCGATTTGAGAAAATCTATGTTAGTAGAAAAGTAATTTTAGTTATAAGTGAAATTATTATATATGGCATTAATTTTGATGTGGGTATAAGCGTAGGAGAATACAAAACTGTAGCTTTGTGTTTATCTTACTTACCTCCCAATATTCACTAAAACTATATCGTTATGCAAACTTCTAAATTAACAAACCAAGGAGATGCGTCTCTGTTTCAAAACTATGATTTTGCTCGCTTGGCAGAAAAAGTGCGAGGTGCTTTTGCCAATACTGTAACAAGTATGAACAATGCCTTGCCTAAAAAGCCTGCTTTACCTACAGAGGAAGATACCAAAGCCAAATTCAAACGACTGAAAGCACTCTATGACGACGCTCAACTGGCGTAACTTTCACGAACAAGCGTTTTGCAATAAAAAAGCTTTGTGGCTATGTTATTGTCTTTTTGGTTATATGAGAAAAAAAAAAATATACTCATATTTGCCCTAATAACCAGATTAACCACGAGCAATGAAAACGAAATACGAAACCGATTTGATACTCGAAGTATTAAGTCAGATGATTGATGGCAAAAGTATGAATGCCGTAGCCCGAGAAAAAGGCATCCCTGTATCAACAGTGTATAGTTGGAAACAACAATATGCCGACTACTACGATAAGCTAGTGTATCAGAAAAATAAGTTTAGACGATTGAAGAGTATTTATCATAGCATTGGCAACGAGCAGCCCAAAATGAAAACAAAAAAAGCTATTGCCTAACAAAAAGAGCCATTTGATACGTCAAATGGCTCTTTTTGCTTTTGTTTTAGAGCAAAAAAAACACCTTGCCTAAACAAGGTGCTTACGTGACGATGGGGAGACTCGAACTCCCATGCAGGAACCTGCACTACCCCCTCAAAGTAGCGTGTCTACCAATTCCACCACATCGCCATGCTTTGATGATGCAAAAGTATTAAGAATAAATGTATTTGCAAAATACTTTTTATGCCTTTCTCGAATAAAAAAACAAGCTTTTGTTTAAGTATTTGAAAATCAGAAATTAATTTAGCATAAAAATTTTAAACTTTTTTTGAATGGCATTAGAACTAATAGGTACACTCGTGAAAGTGCTTCCTGAACAAACAGGAAGCGGAAGAAATGGACAGTGGGTTAAGCAAGATTTTGTGATTGAAACCCAAGAACAATACCCTAAAAAAGCTTGTTTTTCGGCTTGGGGGGATAAAGCCCAAGAACTGAAGCAGATAGCTTTGGGCGATAAACTCAAAATTACATTTAGCGTCGAATCTCGTGAATACAATGAGCGTTGGTACACCGATTTGCGTGCTTATAGAATAGAATCGGCGGAGGCTACGGGCTATCAACAAGCACCGCCTGCTCCTGTGGCAAGCCCTCAAACGGCTACTTTCAGCAATAGCAATGCCTTGCCGTCATTTAGCGAAGATGACCAAGATTTGCCTTTCTAAGTATCAATGCAAAATTTGTGAATTGTCAATTAGCGAGTTAGTGTTTTGATTATCAAATTGTTACAGTTTGTTTTAATCAAATACTTAAATCTTATTTGTGAAGAGGCAGAGCATTCGTTGCTCTGCCTCTTTATTCTTACATTACAGGGGCTTGAAACCACTCTGGCTTGGTGACATAAATGTTTGCCCTTAATTCGTTGAGAATGGAGTATAGCCCAAAATAAGTTCTGTTGACATACAAACCATGTTGCGAGCCTCTGGCTACTTTTGAATTACGCAATTCTTCTATTTTTTGCAATTTCTCAGCAAAAGCATATACCTGCTCAAAATAGGTATCGTCGGCAAAGTCGAAGTGCGTACCCCCAAATGGTTTACCCAATAAATAAATCATTTCCTTAAACAAACTGGTGAAAAAGGCGGCTTCTTCGGCAGTATCGCTTGGCACAATAAACTCTAGGGTCTCAAAAATCTCACTGGTTTTTTGGGTGTCTTCGAGCGTAGCAAAGTTGATTAAGGCAAAATAATTATCATAAAATTGCTCAGGTATCACCTTGATGCACCCAAAGTCGATAACGCCCAAACGCCCGTCGGCTTGCAAGAGAAAATTGCCCGGATGAGGGTCGGCGTGGACTTGTCGGAGCGTATGGATTTGAAAATGGTAAAAATCCCACAAGGCTTGCCCTATTTTATTCCTGATTTCTTGCGAAGGATTGGTTGCTAGAAACTCTTTCAAATGCAAGCCATCGAGCCAATCCATCGTTAAGATTTTTTCGGAAGAAAATTCAGGATAATATTTTGGAAAAAAAAGACCTGGAATATGGCTACAGGCTTCCGAAATTTCTACCGAGCGTTTGAGCTCTAATAAATAATTGGTTTCTTCCAAAAGCCTTTCTTCTACTTCTCCCATATAGCGTTCAACGTCTTTATCGTTGAGCCCAAACATGGCAATGGCAATGGGTTTTACCATTTTCAGGTCGGCACCAATACTTTCGGCTACGCCGGGGTACTGAATTTTAACTGCCAGTTTTTTCCCATCTTTCCAAGCTTGGTGTACCTGCCCGATAGAGGCAGCATTGGCCGCTGCTATGCTAAACTCGTCGAATAGTTCAGAGGGTGACTGCCCAAAGTACTTACGGAATGTTTTTACGACCAAAGGCCCTGAAAGTGGTGGGGCAGAATACTGCGACATGGCAAATTTTTCTCTGTAAGCACGAGGCAACAAGCCTTTGTCCATGCTCAACATTTGCGTTACTTTCAATGCCGAACCTTTGAGTTCGCTCAACGAATCGTAAATATCTTCGGCATTGTTTTGGTGTAATTCTTCTTTGGAAGTGTTGGGGTCGATAATTTTCTTTACATTATGCTTGATGTAATTCCCTCCAATTTTTACGCCTGTTTTGACAAACTGGGTAGCTCTGGCTACTTTGCTTGTCGGGATAGAATTTTGTTCTTTCATAAAAGGCACTGCTGCATGGCATAGCCACGAAGCTTTATCGGTTTTGATAAAGAAATTTGGCAAAATCTAAGACCGAATCGAGGGCTGTACTTCCGATTAAATCGAAAGAGGTATTTACAGCTTTCTCTATCATGGCATCGGTTCTTTCAAAGCCTTTCGATTTGTCTTTAACCCAAAAATCGAGAATCATCAACAATTGTAGCCAAAAGGCATCGGGGTAGCGTTCGTCAAGAAATCTGCGAGAACGCACTTCTTGGCTTTCTTTTCCTTCCGATACCAAATCTTTGAGAAAATGCTTGAATGCTTGCTTTAAATCTGTCAGAAACGTAGGCGTTTGCAGTTTGCGTTTATCAATCAAACGCCAAGTTTGGGCTGCATAGCTACGATTTTGTTTGAGTACTTCCATCCATGTATAATAAAATGCCAATACCTTTTCTCTGACACTGTACGTGGCATAAATGGGGTCGTTCTGTAATTTTAGTACGGTTTCCTGAAAAAAACCGAGCCAAATGTCACTTTCTAGTAATTCAAAGGAATTATAAAATTCATAAAAATCACTTTCATTCATCTTGAGCTTTTTTGTAAAGCTGTAAATAGAAGTTGGCTGGCTTCCATTTTCAAGAAAATACTCAATGTAGGCTTCTTTAATTTTAGTTGCTCTTTCCATAATGAGGTAGTTCTGCTGTGTCGTACCGAGGGTTTTACTGCCCTATTTTGATAACAATTCGTAGGAAGTAATGTTTACTTTTCGCTAAAAAAATTATCATCCAACACAATACTATCATCAAATAGCCATACGTTTATTAGCGTACCAAATACAACCGCTGAATTGCCGAGGCGTTGTCGTCGGTTGTAATACGCACAAAATAAATGCCATTGTGCCAATTGCTAGTGTTGAGGGTCAGGTAAGTAGAGCCACTAAGGGTAAAGGCATTGTTATATACTTGTGTACCTTGTATCGAAAACACTTGTAGTTGGGCATTATGTGTGCCAGTGTAAGAAATTTTTAAATTGGGGTTATTAACCGACGGATTAGGCTCGATGCCAAGTGTGAGTGTATTGCTTTCGGGTAGCACCAAGTTGGCATTGACCAAGGCTTTTCTTCTGGCACTCAGCGTTAGAGCCATGCGGGTACGAGTTTTCTGGTCGTTGGTAAACAGGTTCATACAGGCATCTGGCGAATAGTCCATGTAATTTTCAATCTGATTGGTCACTTTTACGCTATTGCAGGTAGATGTGATGGTATTACAATTGGTGCTAAGGTTGAGCTTTTCAATGGTTGGCGTATCGGCACAATAATCGTTGCCGCATACTTGGTCGCCGTTGGTGTGTAATAGCCCCAGCCAATGGCCAATTTCGTGGGTGGTGGTTCTGCCTAAATTATAGACCGACGACAGCGTACCGCAACATTTACCAAAATAGCGAAAATCAATGACTACGCCATCGAAGATTTTTTGTAAGGCAAGGTCGCTTTGGTCTGAACCTAAGCCATCAAGAAAGCTATCGAAGGGAAAGCCCGACGAGCCAATGGCTGTGCCATTCGACCGAGTGACGTAAATATTGAGGTATTTCAGAGGATTCCACGTAACAATTTGGGCTAATTGTGCGGTTTCGTTGATAAAGTCGAAATTACTTTTGCTGGTATAATGTCTTGTAATGCCCTTGGTTGTTTCGCCCGTTGCCAGCGAGTCGGCAAGGTAAAATTCTAGTTGCATATCGGCACCTACAGGGTTGGTGTTCCAGCCGTTTGTACCGCTTTGGCGGCGATAATCTTCGTTGAGTACCGCAATTTGAGAGGCAATTTGGGTATCTGAAATATTCGGATTATTGCTACCGCCGATTTGTCCAGAAGCCGTGTTATGGATGATATGCACTACCACGGGAATCCGAATGGTTTCGTAACTTGCCATACGCAACTGCGTTGCCGTTTGTTGGAGTTGTTGCAATTGTGCCTCAAAACGAGCTTTACGCTGTTGCCAAGCAGGCAATTGTACCGACAGGATAGAATCTTGGTGAGCAACGCCACATTTGTCTTGGGCTTGTGTCGAAAGAGAAGAAAGGAATACGAATAAAAAAAGATAGAAATAATGTTTCATTATAAATAGAGCTAGTACATGAATGCTTTTTTTAGCAGACAGGCAAAAAATACCAAACGTTGTATGATAACGATAAAACTTTATATTTTTATGCGTTGAGCTTAGGAATAATCATGTACTAGCAGGCTTTACTACCGTGCTGCTTTTTCGGCATCGGCTTTATCGTAGGCCGTAATGATGTCACGTACCAAGCGGTGTCGCATTACATCTTTGCCGTCTAATTCGATGAATGCAATGCCCGGAATGCCTTGTAAAATTTTATACGCTTCTACCAAACCCGATTTTACCTTGGTAGGCAAGTCAATTTGCGACTTATCGCCCGTGATGATGACCTTTGAGTTGATGCCCATACGAGTCAAAAACATTTTCATTTGCATAGGCGTAGTGTTTTGGGCTTCGTCTAATAAAATGAAAGCATTGTTGAGTGTTCGGCCACGCATATAAGCCAACGGAGCAATTTCGATAACCCTATTTTCGAGGTAAAATTTGAGCTTTTCTGGCTGAATCATATCGTCGAGGGCATCGTAAATAGGACGCAAGTAAGGGTCGATTTTTTCTTTCAAATCACCGGGTAAAAAGCCTAAATTTTCGCCTGCTTCTACGGCTGGGCGAGTGATGATTATCTTTTTTACCTCCTTGTTTTTCAAGGCTTTAACAGCAAGAGCTACGGCGGTGTAGGTTTTGCCTGTACCCGCAGGGCCAATGGCAAAAATCAAATCGTTGCTGGCGGCGGCTTCAACCATTTTGAGTTGGTTGGGCGATTTCATTTTAATGACAATGCCTTTGGTGCCATACAGCAATACTTCTTCGTCCTCTTTTGTACCCGGCAAAGCATCGGTTTGATTTTTATTCGGATTGAGGTAATTTTTTACGAGTTCGGTCGTAACTTTACCGTATTTTTGACAATGCAGGAGCAGGGCATCCAGAATTTCATTGATTTTTACGATTTCAGGCACAGAGCCTCGTATCGTGATTTCATTGCCTCTCGAAATGATTTTACTTTGAGGAAAGGCGGCGGCAACTTCTTTGATGTTGCTATTCTCAACGCCGAGAAAGGCTACTAACTCAACGTCTTCAAGGGTGATGATTTTTTCAGTCAAATCTGTTTTTGTGAAATGTTAAACTACTAGATTTCTATTATTGAGTACTAAACTAACAAAAAATACGTTAGCTTGTGTTCTAAACAAACAACTTAAATCATAAGTTTTTTTTTCTGACTGTAAATCAAATATTTAGCCTAAGCCTAAATTTTTATTGTCGGAAATGTAAGAAAATATTCGTAAAATTGTGTTGATGGAACAGTCAAATCGAAATAATACGTTTAAAAAATCTGCCAATTTTGCTGGTGGAAGAATTACAGCCTCTAATCGTTGGCTTGATACGGGATTGGGTAAAGTACCCCCGCAAGCCTTAGAATTAGAAGAGGCGGTGCTAGGAGCGTTGATGATTGAAAAAGAGGCACTTAACGCTGTAATTGATATTTTAAAACCCGATTCTTTTTACAAAGAAGCCCACCAGCGTATTTATGGGGCTATTACGCAATTGTTTGCAGCTTCCGAACCCATCGACTTGCTTACCGTTACCAACCAATTGCGTGCTAATGGCGAATTGGAAATGGCAGGTGGTGTGACGTACCTCGCCGAAATGACCCAGCGTGTCAACTCGGCTGCCAATATCGAGTTTCATGCCCGTATTGTGGTAGAGCATTCGATTAAAAGACAATTGATTTCGGTTTCTTCCGAAATTCAACGCATGGCTTACGAAGATACGACAGATGTATTTCATCTGCTGGATAAAATTGAACATGAATTGTTTAGCATTTCGGAGGCGAATATTCGTAAAAATTATTCGGATATGAGCCAAGTAATGCGACAAGCCTTGGCGGAATTAGAAGTGAAAAAAAACCAAAAAGAAGGGCTTACGGGCGTGCCTTCTGGTTTTAGTGCTTTAGATAGAATTACGTCGGGTTTTCAACGTACTGAACTTATTATTATTGCAGCCCGGCCCGGTATGGGTAAAACAGCCTTGATTTTGTCGGCGTGCCGAAATGCGGCGGTCGATTTTGGTCAGGCGGTTGCGGTGTTTTCCCTAGAAATGTCGGCGGTGCAATTGGTCAATCGTTTGATTTCGGCAGAAGCCGAGCTTGAATCTGAAAAACTTCGCAAAGGCAATTTAGCCCCCCACGAATGGGCACAACTCCATGCCAAAATTGGTAAACTCAACAGTGCTCCTATTTTTATTGATGATACGCCCGCCCTTTCTATTCTCGAACTCAGGGCCAAGGCTCGTCGCTTGAAAGCCCAACACGATATTCAAATGTTGGTGATAGACTACCTCCAATTGATGTCGGGTGATTCGGGCGGTAAAGGTTCGGGCAATCGTGAACAAGAAATTGCAACGATTTCTCGTTCATTGAA
Source organism: Cytophagales bacterium (assembly GCA_013298025.1). Lineage (GTDB taxonomy): Bacteria > Bacteroidota > Bacteroidia > Cytophagales > Spirosomataceae > Flectobacillus. The sequence continues at coordinate 347,422 of JAAFJE010000003.1, forward strand.
GCAATTAGCCAAAGAATTAGATATTCCTGTGATAGCCCTTTCACAGTTGAGTAGGGCTGTAGAAACCCGTGGAGGAGAGAAGCGACCGCAGTTGTCCGACTTGCGTGAATCGGGGTCTATCGAGCAAGATGCCGACATGGTTATGTTTATTTATCGTCCTGAATACTACAATATTACCCAAGACGAAAACGGCAATTCGGTGGCAGGTATCGGAGAATTGATTATTGCTAAAAACCGTTCGGGTTCGCTCGATACGGTGCAGTTGCGTTTTATTGGCAAATACACCAAATACTGCGATTTAGACGCAACCGATTATGCAGGCTTTACAGGAACAGAAGCGTTACAGTCGTTTGCGATGGTCAACGACCCAGTGGCTTCTTTTGAGGGCGAAGCACGCACGGTAGGAAGCAGAATGAACTCGTTGCCTTCGCAAAAATCGCCATTTGGTACAACACCTCCCAACCAAGATGTACCTTTCTAATGATAGCTAAAAAGGATAAAAAAAGGTGGTTGAACTAACTCGACCACCTTTTTTATTATTGCCTTTTAACCAATTTGACCACATTTTCTACGTGATGGGTTTGCGGAAACATATCTACGGGCTGTACGGCTTCTACTTGGTATTTTATATCTAACCACGCCAAATCTCTGGCTTGCGTAGCTGGATTACAACTCACATACACAATGCGTTGTGGTTCGGCATCGAGTATGGTACGTACCACAGGCTCGTCCATACCAGCCCTTGGTGGGTCGGTAATGATTACGTCGGGGCGACCTTTCTGGCTTACAAATTCATTATCCAATAATTTACGCATATCGCCTGCATAAAATTCGGTATTTTCAATGCCATTGATTTGCGAGTTGATACGGGCATCCGCTACAGCCATTTCAACATATTCTAAACCAATAACTTTGCGTGCTTGCCGGGCTACAAAATTGGCGATAGTACCCGTGCCTGTGTATAAATCATACACAAACTCTTCGCCTCTGAGGTCGGCGTAAGTGCGGGCAATTTTATATAACTCGTAAGCTTGTTTGGCATTGGTTTGATAGAAAGATTTAGGCCCAATCCTGAATTTGAGTCCTTCCATTTCTTCCACAATATAAGGCAAGCCTTTATAATTGACCACCTCAAGGTCGAAAAAGGTATCGTTCCCTTTGGTATTGATGATATAATTGAGTGACGTAATGGCAGGAAACTGCTCGGCTAGGAAGTCCATTACCAACGTTACTTGTTCGGGCGTGCAATAGGCAAACTGCACAATCACCATCAAATCGCCTGTGGTGGTATTACGAATAATAAGGTTGCGTAAAACGCCTTGTTCTTGCTTGATTTGCTCATAAAAACTTAAATTATGTTTTTTGGCAAAATCACCCAACGCCAAACGGATTTGGTTAGAAGGGTCGGGTTGCAAGTAGCAATGATTTACCTGTAAAATTTTGTCGAAACGTTTGGGTACGTGGAAGCCCAAGGCGTTGCGGTCATATTCCAAGCCAGAATTGATTTCTTCTTGTGTAAGCCAACGATTTTGCGAGAAGGTAAACTCTAATTTATTGCGATAATACAAGGTTTCGGGAGCACCCAAAATAGGGTTGATGGCTGGCAAAGCTACTTTGGCAATGCGTTCGAGGGCATCGCTTACTTGCTTTGTCTTGAAATCTAGTTGGGTGGGGTAGTCGATGTGTTGCCATTTGCATCCACCACACACCCCGAAATGCTCGCATACGGTTTGGGTACGATAGCTCGAAAGCGGACGAATATTCAACGCCGTGGCTTCGTAATAACTCTTTTTTGCCTTGGTGACACGCAAATCGGCATAGTCGCCAGGGGCAACGGGGCCATCAATAAAAATTACTTTATCGTCAACACGACTGATGCACTTAGCTTCTGCCGCAAAATCCTCGACAAGGATATTTTCAAAAACAAGGTTTTCTTTGTGCTTTTTTCTCATAAGGTACAAAATTACAAAAAAGCCGTATAGTAGCACAGTTTTTCCTGAAACTTGTGACAAGGTATCATTTGCCGAATCCTGATTTTATCTCTAATTTTGACAATTGAGTATCGTTATTATGTAACTATCGCATGACAAATGAAAGATAAAGTAATTATTATTACAGGGGCTTCTTCGGGTATTGGCAAAGCATTAGCTTTTGCGTTTGGTCAAGAGGGGGCTAAAATTGTGGTTACAGGGCGAAAAGAAACCGCCTTGTTAGAAGTAAGCCAAGCGTTACAGCAAGCTGGTATCGAAAATTTACCAGTTGTTGCCGATGTAAGTATAGAAGCCGACAACCGCAAGGTGGTGGAGGCAACCATTCAGCAATTTGGAAGAATTGATGTTCTTATCAACAACGCTGGCATTAGTATGCGTGCCATGTTTGAAGACTGCGATTCGGAAGTGTTGAAAAAAATCATGGACATCAATTTCTTTGGTGCGGTGTATGCCACCAAATATGCCCTTCCTTACATCAAAGCAAGCAAGGGTTCTATTGTTGGTGTATCGTCTATTGCAGGGTTTAGGGGCTTGCCTGTGCGTTTTGGCTATTCGGCTTCTAAATTTGCCCTTAATGGTTTTTTAGAAGCACTGCGTACCGAACTGTTGCACGAAGGGGTACACGTGCTTACGGCTTGTCCGGGCTTCACGGCTTCTAATATTCGAGTGGCTTCGCTAGGAGCCGATGGCAACGTCAAAGGCGAATCGATGCGTGATGAAGGAAAAATGATGTCGGCAGAAGAAGTGGCCCAACACATTTTAGGGGCTGTCAAAAAACGTAAAAGGGAGTTGATTCTTACCACCCAAGGCAAACTGACGGTTTTCTTAAACAAATGGCTGCCTAGTTTAACCGACAAACTGGTATTTAATACTTTGGCGAAAGAAAAAGATTCGCCTTTAAAGAAAAAATAAATGGCCCTCGGCAAGGGAAACGAAAGGGTTTTCCTTGCTTATTCTACCATCCAAATGTCACTTTGTTTGACATACACAATTTTATCGTTCCAAAAGGCTCTTCTCCAAATGTCTTCGCCACCCAAGATATTGAGGCGATGTCCTTTGTCGATGGTGGTTTCGATACCCGAACCTGCCGAAGGGTCGGTGCGTAAAATAACGCCATCGGCTTTGATGATGCCTTGGTGGTATTTATCGGGGAGATTCAACAAGGTAGCAATGCCCAAGATATACAAGGTAAAAATGAGTTTATGCGAAAAGGGAATGTACAAGCGTTGAAAGCGTTTACTAAATAGAATCACGAATACGTATATACCTATCAGCAACATTAATCCTACCAAAAAACCTGCATATTGTTTGTAAAGCAGAATGAGTAAGTTAAAATCGTTCATTTCGTAGCCTTTGAGTTGATGTGCTTGGGCGATTTCATGAAGTTTTAACAAAATTTTTTCCGTAGGTTTTTGTTCGTAGGCTTTATTGAGGTAAAAAAGAGTGTGTAGATAGTCGCCTTTTTGCTCATTGACGTGTGCCAATTTGAGATAAATCGCCTGACTTGGATTTTCCATTTTGGTTAATTCCCGTTCAAAAATCTTCTCAGCCTCGCCAAAAATGCCTTTTTGGTAGAGAGAATCCGCTTTTTTTAGGGATGCTATATCACTCAGACAATTAGCGGATTGCGTAATGCCAAACAAAAAAAACAAAAAAAATATGACTTTTTTTAGATAGGTTACTTGCATTATGTTCTAAGAAATAGTAGTTTTGCACCGCAATTAACGAAAGGGGTATTAAACAACAAAAGTACTAAACTTTACGATTATTAGCAACGATTCCGTAGCTCAGTTGGTAGAGCAATACACTTTTAATGTATGGGTCCTGGGTTCGAGTCCCAGCGGGATCACCGAGATTGGCAAACGAGCCGATATACTTGTAAAGCCGAGGCAATGCCTCGGCTTTACGAATGCCTCGATTTTATACACAAACCGATTCCGTAGCTCAGTTGGTAGAGCAATACACTTTTAATGTATGGGTCCTGGGTTCGAGTCCCAGCGGGATCACCGAGATTGGCAAAC